>CAWDDT010000004.1:0-878636 GCA_963801165.1 uncultured bacterium | reverse complement strand
GATACCCTTCAGCGGCTCCACCTGCTGCCTTGTCACCGCTCTCCGCGTTATGTCGACACTCTGTCGCACGGGGATCGCCCGATCAGCTGACGAGGGCGTCAATTCGTCGGGCGAGTAATGCTTCGGCCGCTTTAGCGAACCTTGTGGAATGAAGCAACCAAGGGGTCTTGCGTTGGGCCGGCAATCGAAGCCTCGCGGCTGCGTGGCAGGAGGCGATCTTTCGCGAGCTCGTGGCCGATTCCGCAGACGACCGCTTTCTCGAACTTCAGAGGTGGGCAAGGCTTTCATCTACGCTCGAGCCGGTCCGAAAGGCAGGACTCGGCCAATTGGTTGACGACGTCTTGGCCGGGCGCGTCTCGCTCTCGGATGCGCCGGACGCAGCCCAACGTGGGGCTCCTGACGTCGCCTCCGGGAAGCGGCTCGAAGTCGGCACCGGCGATCGACCGGTTCGACGGACTCGAGCAGGACGACACGGTCAAGGACTTCGGCGCCCTCGCCTCAGCCCGTCGGCAAATGATCCGGACCCTCATCCCGGCGAACTCGTCGAACACCGGTCTTTCCGCCCTGGCGAGCGCATCGGCGAATACGGTGAGCTCGAGCGAGAACTGACCAAGAGACGGCGTCGGTTGCCGATGCGCGGTCTCGTGTCGAAGTATGGGGATCGCCTCGTCGAGCTCACACCCGTGTTTTCTCATGAGTCCCGACTCTGTCGCCACCTACCTTCCCCCGGGATCTATGACCTTTGACCTTGTCGTCTTCGACGAGGCGTCCGAGATGAAAGTCGCTCAAGCCATCGGCGTATTGGGCGCGGGAAGGCTGCAGTCATCGTCAGGCGACACCAAGCAGATGCCTCCGTCCCAATTCGGTGGGGCGACGGCCCCGACATTCGATGACGACTCGGAAGCTGAGGATGAGGAGTTCTACGTCGCAGAAGACATGGAGAGCATCCTCGATGAGTGCAACGAGTCCAATCTCGCCGAGTTGACGCTCTCTCGGCACTACCGAAGCCGCGACGAATCGCTCATCGCATTCAGCAACCGAGCCTTCTACGAATCGAGCCTGATCACTTTCCCATCGCCGCATCGTGAAGGTGCAGCTATCGGGTTTAGACGGATACAGGGCCAGTATCTCCGTCGCACCTCTCGGCCCGCGCCGGGCAAGGAGTATCTCAATACGAACCCGGCGGAGGCTGATGCCATCGTCACAGAAGTCCTTGACCGCCTTGCGAATCCTCGCACACACGATGAGAGCATCTGCATCGTCACGTTCAACGCCCCACAGATGCGCCTCGTACACGACATGCTCGAGCAGCGAGGAGGACCGGATGTGGGATTGCTGCTCGATGAGCGTCGGCAGTCGGCAGACACGAACTCCATCGAGCCACAGCTCAAGATCCGCAATCTCGAAACTGTTCAGGGCGACGAGGCCGACGTTGTGCTCTTCTCCGTCGCCTTCTCAGCGAAGGAACATGATCCCGCCGATGCCTCAGCTGCTGCTCGCAGGGTGCCCCTGCAATTCGGGCCTTTGAATCGCAGGGGCGGTGAACGTCGACTGAACGTTGCCGTCAGTCGCGCCCGCAAAGAGATGGTGGTCTTCTGCTCATTCGACCCCGAGGATCTCGTCGTTCGCGAAACATCGTCGCTCGGCATACGGCTACTCCGCCAATTCCTTGAAATCGCCCGAGACGGCGTTGAACACAGCGGCGAGCTCAAATCGCACGCGTCAACGTCGATCGACTACCACCTCGCCGACATCTCAGAGGCGCTCAGAGCCGAAGGCATTCGGGTCGGTGAACGGATTGGGATCATCTCGATTCAAGGTTGACCTGGCGCTTGGCCGAGCTGGCGAGGACGGATGGCGTGTCGCCGTCCTGCTCGACGGACCGACCTGGGCCGAAGCCAAATCAACCTACGAACGAGAGATTCTCCCGATCACGATTCTGGACAAGGTGCGCCGTTGGCAGGCAGTTCTGCGGGTTTGGCTCCCAAGCTGGCTCGACGAACGCGACCGGATCGTTAGCGAACTCGTGAATCTCGTGAACACTGATCCCCCACCTGCGCCATCGCCGCCGGAGACAGAACCACTGCCGATCACCGAAACGCCGACCCATCACACGGAGGAGAACCCTGAACGAGATGTCCCCGCTCCGTTGGGAGGTACCACCACGCCCTCAACTCAGGACGCGCCGCCACCGCACGATGTGCCCGATACACCACCGAATTCGGCGCACGACCTCCGATTCACGCCGTTCCCGGAGGTATTTCGCGGCCCTCGCGAAACCCTCGACAACATCGACATCGGCCGGAACCGCACCGTGGTTATCGCAACCATCGAAGAGATCATCGATGCCGAGGGACCAGTTGAGATCGAGCGACTGTGCAAGACGGCAGCGCGTTGCTTCGACCTGAAGCGGGTACGTAGTGAGCGACTTAGGTCGTTGATGCGGCTCGTACCGCGGCAGAAGATCCGGCGTGGATCCCTTGGCACGTTTGTCTGGCCGGACCGGCTCGATCCCGAGTCATGGGGTCAATATCGACGGGATGAGAACTCAACCGACAGATCCCTCGATGAGGTAGCTCCAGAGGAGATCAGCAACGCCATGGTTGACTATGCGAAGCGTGGCGGCTCGATTGCTGTCGAGGAACTCATCGAGCACGTCAAAGCAGTGTTCGGGATCGGTCGGCTGTCAGCAGCAAACCGAGAGCGACTAGAGAAAACACTCTCGTGGGCAGTCCAAGAGGGTCGGCTCGAACTTTCGGGCGACCGGGTTCGACCGCTCCCGCGATGAGTTCGCTTCGTATTCCCCCAAGGTCGCCTAGGTCGCTACGCCAGACGGCGGATGTCATGGAAGGGCCTCCCGGCGAGCACGGCGCTGACCTTCGACCCGCAAGATCATCGTCCACGAGAGCCTGAGAAGCGCCACCGGTCGCTGGCGTCACGCTCGGCCCAAGTCAATCTCGAGGCCCGGACGCCCTTTACACCGAGCGTTCCACCGCCCCACTTCTCCGTGCAATTGGTTCGGCACGTGTGACATCCGTTGCCGTCGGTCCCACCTGGGTGTGCGTCGGCCGCCGGTGCAATGACGACAACGGCGAGCACGCCCACAAGCAGCGCTGTCAGCGCAGCAACCGTCGTGACAAGCCCCCTCCGGCCCATGTCGCACTCTGTAAGCCGAGTTCCTGTCATACCTCTCCGGCATACTGAAAACATGTGGGAGACAATCCGACTTGCCGTCAGCGTTGTGGCCTACCCGGCCATATCCCAGAAGCACGGTGAAACCGTCTGCGTCGCTGGGATCAGAACGGACTCGGTGATGTCTCCGTCCTGGGTCCGGCTCTATCCCTTTCGGGGAAGGACTACCGGCGAACGGACGTGGGTGCACAAGTGGGACGAAATCGAGCTTCGGACACAGCGCAAACCAACCGACCAACGCCCTGAATCACTCAAGCCGGATCTCGAATCGATCAAGGTCGTCGGGAATCTCGACACCAAGCACAGTTGGGCGAGTAGACGAGCCGTGGTTGATCCGCTCCGTCGATTCGAAACGATGCATGAGGTTCTGGCAGAACAGAATGCATCGGGTCTTTCGCTCGCCGTTGTCGACCCGGGGCGGGTACTCGACCTGGAGATCACCAGGAAACCACAGAAGGAAATCGACGAACTCTCCCGCAAGGCGTTGCAACAGATGAGCCAGGGCAGCCTCTTCGACATCGGCGACCCGGCAACTCCGCTCGAGCCCATGCCGGTCGATTTCTACTACCTAGTCCAGTACCAGGACGAGAAGGAACCTCGCCGGCTGAAGATCATCGACTGGGAGATCAATCAGGCTTGGCGCAAATGGCGTCACGAGTACGCCGACCCTGGCGAGGCGATCCGCACGAAATGGCTCGGGGAGATCTTCGACAAATCCAGGGAAGTCTCGTTCTTCGTCGGCAACCTGCGCAGATTCCCGACACAGTTCGTGCTGCTTGGCGTGTTCTGGCCTCCGAAGGTCGCGGCTGAGAGCTCTCGCATGTTAGGGATGGCTGCCGCCGACCCATCTCCTTCATGACTGCGGAACGATGGCATTGGCCCGCATCGCGCTCGAAGCAAAGCAGCGCAACTGATTCGCTGGACGCAAGAGCGATGACCCGATCCACTCGGAACTGGAACCATTGCTCAGTATCTCGTTGTACCGGCGATGCGCCGCTGCATCGCCGTCGCGGAAGCCCTGTCGATTGTCCTTCGGGTCCCGAGAGCCGGTATGTGTTCGTAGCGAATACCCGCCTCGACTGAGCCGGCTCGCCAAGCCTTTCTTGGAAACCCAGGCTTTCGACTGATGGCGTTCAACCGGACATCAACGAGCACAGTTATGCCCGCGTCGACGTCAGTGTCGATCAGATCATCGACAGACCGCCCTTCGTACCCCATCCCGCAAACCGAAGCCAAGTGTCCTCCTCAACAGCAGCATCATTGCACAGCTGGGTGTCATGCCAACGACTGCACGAGGGTGAGCCGGGGCTCGGCGGCAAGACTGCGGTTGTCGAGAATCGCCGCAACAATCCTGGCCCGCATTCCGACCTCGGTCCGTTCGACGCGCCGCCCGGGCTTTGCCACCAGACAACCAGTCGCGTGACGCATGGGTATGCGGCAACTTCGGAGCGGCAGGTGGCGGACGAGGAACCCGGCGGGCGGCCAGACAAGGAGGCGGAAGCTCTCGACGGTCACGCCCGGGACCTGATCTCGGACCTCGACCGACTTCGACGTTCGCTCGGTCGAAGCCAAAAAGAAGCGGCCTCTCTCGACCTGGATGATCGCTCTATCGGGCTGCTCATCATCGTCACGATCGCCTTTGCCGTCCTCTACAACCCGAAGGACCCCGACGGAACAGAGGCGGCAGCTGGACCGCTCGCCGGTACCTGGGACATGTATTGGACCAACTCCAGGGCGTCGAACAAAGGGCTTCACCATCCGTTCATCGGCGCCGAGACGGGAACCGTCGAGATCCTCGAAGACACCACCGAGTACGGAACCGAGTTCATGCTCAACGGAGACACGCTGTGGTTCACCTTCACCCGGGTCTTCATCTCGACACCGGTGAGTGGCCCGAATACAGCGTGTTCGAGGAACCTTGTCCGGCTCGGGCGAGATCATCGGTGAGTGGGAACGTCAAGACTGGTCTGCAGCCCCGATGCCAACCCTCCTGCTCCTACCGTCCGAAGCCGCTGTACTTCCCGGCCCGGCTCGTCGAACGACCGTAAAGCAAGCGTCCCACCGACCGAGACAGTCGGGCCTTCCTAACCCCCGCCACGAACCCGCCCAAGCCGCTCGGTTGCTTCCAGGACGGTCTCGGCAGCGTGACGGCGATGCTGCTGGGAATGGTCCTGCTGGTCCTAGAACCGGCGGCAGTGCTCGCAGCCATCGTGTATCCAGCATCGTTTCTCACCCGGCGCCGTCTGCGCCGAGCCCACACCGGAGGTGCCCGATGAAACTCGCCATCCACACCGAGACAACAATCGCCGCCGATACTGCCACCGTCTGGAGCGTCCTCAGCGACGTAGCCGGCTATCCCGCCTGGAACCCGTATCACGAGCGGGTCGCCGGTGAGCTGATCCCGGGGCGGAAGCTCGTCGTCGACATCAGCAAGCCAAACGGTGACAGCCTGACGATCAAGCCCCGGGTCATTCGTGTCGAGCCCGGCCGGGAGCTCACCTGGGGCGGCGGCATCACGGGTGTCTTCCGTGGTGAGCACCGGTTCGTGCTCGAACCCGTCGACGGCGGAACCCGGCTCATCCACAGCGAGGAGTTCACCGGGCTGGCGGTCCGTTTCGCCCACCTCGACTCGATCCAGGAAGGCTACGAGCTGATGAACGCTGCGCTGCGCACGTACGTCGAAGATGGCAGCGCCGAGCGGGCGGAACGGCCCGGTGTCGCCTGAACCCGGCGACCTGTCACACTCGCCGGACAAGCCGCATCGAGAATGGTGCGGGCAACCCGACGTCGGCAGCGCTGACCCATCTGGGCAACCAGCGCGGATATCGCTGCCGTTCGAGAGCCGCACACCCCCGGATCTGATCGACTGCGTGGTCGCCAGCATCGCTATACGCACCGGAGCCGAACTCGTCGCTGCCGACCAGATCTCCGCTGACATGGCCCGGATCCTGCCGTTACGACTGGCGCAGGCATGATCGGCGGATCCCCCAGCTTCGACCAAGTCGTGTCACACCCGTCTGCGATCGTGGTTCGTGAGGCCACCGCACCGGACGGCAAGGAGGTATATCGTGCATGACATGGCAACAGAGACCATGCAGCCCGGCGACCGGATCCCGATGTCCTGGGACGAATACGAAGCGCTCGGCCCCGACGTCCGTGGGGAGTACATCGACGGGAAGCCTCGTCATGAGCCCATCGCCGACGCTCGACCACCAGAGGATCTCGCCAGGCGGCTTGCCATCATCCTGATCGAGGCGGTGCTGCCCGGCGACGCCGAGGTGGTGGAGAACTGGGCATGGAAGCCCGGAAACGACGAGTTCATACCCGACGTAATGGTGTCTCGCCGCTTCCGAGGAGCAGAAGCGGCTAACGGCCCGGCACCACATCTCGTTGTCGAGATCCTCTCCTCGGATCCGGCCCGCGACATCATCCGCAAAGCCGACCAAGTATGCGGCGGCCGGGGTGGAGCGCTACTGGATCATCGATCCCGACGGCCCCGAGATCATCGTCTACAAGCTCGCCGGCGGCATCCTCGTCGAACAAGGCAGACACGGCCCCGGCACCAAGGCGACGCTCGACGTCGGCCGACCGAAGTCACCTTCGATCCCGCAGATTTGCTCGACTAAGCCGCACCCCCGACGAAGCCGATGCCAAGATCACCAGGGTCGCCAAACCGTCGCAACCAACTAGGTGTGTAAGGTGTATATATGGTGTATGGTGGCTCCATGGCACGAACCAATATCGACCTCGACGAAGAACTCGTCGCGGCGATCATGAGACGCTACGGGGTCCACACCAAGCGTGAAGCCGTGGATCTTGCGCTGCGTCACCTCGCCGGGAAACCGATGACGATCGCAGAGGCTCTCGACATGCGGGGAGCCCACGCCATCGGCACCATCCCTGATGATCAACGCCCGTGATACTCGCCGACACGTCAGCGTGGGTGGAATACGACCGTGCCACCGGCTCGGCCACAGATCGGGCGATGACATCGCTCATCACCGCGGGCGGTACCGCCCTCGCCGTCACTGAACCCGTCCTGATGGAGGTCCTCGCCGGCGCGAAAGACGACACCCGGCATTCCGAGCTCGAGCGACTGCTCAAGTCGTTCCAGTGGCTCGGCGCCGACCCCGTTGCCGACTTCGTCGGCGCCGCCAAGGTGTACCGAGCCTGCCGCACCGGGGGTGTCACGCCCCGAGGCCTCATCGACTGCATGATCGCCAACATCGCTATCCGCACCGGAGCCGAGCTGCTCGCCGCCGACCGGGACTTCGCCGACATGGCCCGGATCCTGCCACTACAACTGGTGTCGGTCTGAGCCAGCGGGTAGTGCCGGCCCTCCGCAAACAGCGGACATGATTACGTCAGTGCCGATCCCCTGCCAATCAACCAGGTCGCAGATCGGCGAGGCGAGACGGTAAGAAGTGAGGCCCCCGTTGGCGATACGCTCGATCCTGCCGGCGCCTTCTAGGCTAGCAGCGTCGCCTCAACGTTGAGCGGTGAGACGAAAGGTCCACGCCCGAAACGCATGCGAAGGCCGTCGTAGATGGCGAAGCCGTCCGCCTCGCCGCTGCGGGCAAGAACGTCGACTACTCCTTGCTTGATCTCGGCGGGCTCGATCACACCGATCAAGGCAGTCACCACTCGGCCCATGACAGTTCCAAAGCCAAGAATGCAGTCGAGGACCAACCAGTATGAACAGGACGCTCATCGGAACAAAGAGCATCGCCTCGACGGCGGTGTCGACAGTCCACGAAGCGAACTCGATCGACACGCCGACCGACACGAGAAGCAAATAGACGAACGGCGCCACTATCACCCAGAGAATGCTCGCCGCAATCGCAAACCCAACGACACCGAGCGGCAGGGCGAGGATGGCGAACCCAATCGCACGCCACGGTGCGGGGCCGGCTACCTAGATCCAGCAGCCGCCGCCAGAACACACCTTCGGACCCCGGCCTCCGCTCGGCCAGGTTAGGCATCGGCGCATCGAGCAGCGACCAGGCGAGCCGCCGGCTCAGTGAAGCAAATGCCAGTGCGAACAGCATTGTCGCCACCAGCACCGGGATCCCTGCCACCGTGACCAGCAGGCCGATCCCCAACGACAGACCGGTCACCACAACCACGAACCCGACGATCCCAAGCGGCAGGGAAACAAGCAGATACGCCAGTGTGGTGTAGGCGCGGCCGTCCGTGTGGGCACGGAGCAGCCAATTCATCCACCTCAGCTCCCGCTCCTGGCCCTCACGTTCGAGCATGATCTGCTCCGGGTCCGCACCACGAAGGCGAACACGGCATGTGCCGCCACCAGAGTCCCCCAGCCGAACAGCGGGAAGATGAACCAGGGGTATGTAGTCGAACCGAGCGATCCACACGATGATCAGAAACACCTGCACAGTGAGATAGACCGCCAGGTGCAGCCAGAACCACTGGCGACGGGCGATGAGCCTTGCTTCACTCTCCCGTCCCGCAAGCTTGCCGAAATCATCCATCGTGTTCTCCTACTACTAGTACCTGATCGATCTCGGTAGTGGTGCGATCCAGAATCGATTCGATCTCACGTCGTTGCGATTCGTCGACAAGACGTCGCCAAATCTTGGATCGGGAAGCGAACTCGTCGAGCAGCGTCCCTACCGCCACCTGATCCGTGCTCGACTCTGCCCGGGCAGCCAACGACGCCCAGCGCTCCGCCGATGCGGACCCGGCGGCAGCATCTTGGCCCGCCGGACTCGAGCGCCCGAACCTGTCACACCCTTATCGCGATCGTGGTCCCGTGAGGCCACCGCACCGGACGGCAAGGAGGTATATCGTGCATGACATGGCAACAGAGACCATGCAGCCCGGGGACCGCATCCCCATGTCCTGGGACGAGTACGAAGCGCTCGGCCCCGACGTCCGCGGCGAGTACATCGACGGAAATCTCGTCATGAGTCCCTCACCGACCCATCGGCACCAGGACATCTCGCTCAATCTCGCCATCATCCTGAAGACGGCACTGGCCGCTCCGGCACGTGTCGTCGAGGGCTGGGGATGGAAACCCGGCAACGACGAGTTCGTACCCGATGTGACGGTCCACGACGACACCGCTGAACAGACCCGCTATGCGGGGACACCACACCTCGTCGTCGAGATCCTGTCCTCGGACCCGGCTCGGGACATCATCCGCAAAGCCGCCAAATACGCTGATGCCGGGCTGGAGCGCTACTGGATCATCGACCCCGACGGACCCGAGATCATCGTCTACAAGCTCGTCGGCGGAATCCTCGTCGAACAAGGCAGACACGGTCCGGGCACCGAGGCGACCCTCGACATCGGCCCTGCCCAAGTCACCTTCGATCCGGCAGATCTCCTCGACTGACCGAGCCGGATCGACAACTGGGGCGCTCCGGTAGGTGAGGCCACTCCACACGACGGCAAGGAGGCTTATCGTGTATGACATGGCAACCGAGACCATGCAACCCGGCGACCGCGGCGAATACGCCGATGGGCGTTGGTCATGAGCCCCACTGCGAGCGGTCGGTTTTGGAAGGAGGTGCCGTGACCGACGGGGAAGTCTTGCTCGATCTGCCGTTCCGGGGTCGGTGGCTGGCCCGCAACAGTCCTGCGCGGCGGATACCCAGCCACGGCACCCATCGCTTCGGGGTCACCTACGCCATCGACTTCATCGCCGTCGACGACCACGGCCGGTCGGCACCGCGGGGATGGCGCAGCCTGCTTGCCACCGAGCAACCCGAAACGTTCGTGGCCTTCGGCAAGGCCATCCTGGCGCCTCCTCAGGGACGGTCGCAGCCATCCACGACGGAGAGCCCGACCATGTAGCCCGCAGATCCCAACTCGCCCTCATCCCCTACGCATTCGGACAGCCACGACGGATGCGCCGGGGCCTGCCTGCAATCGCGGGCAACTGTGTCGCCATCGCCCTCGGACCCGACGGCCCATACGTCTGGCTGGTTCACCTGTACCGGGGCACGGTGCGGGTGCAGCCCGGTGACGAGGTAACAGTGGGCGAACAGGTCGCAGAGTGCGGCAACTCGGGGAACAGCACCCAGCCACACGTCCATCTCCAGGTGACCGACTCAACCCGGTGGGAAACCGCCCACGGCATCCCGATCACGTTCCGCAGCTACCGGCGAGTGGCAGACGGCCACGTCGTCACCGCCGGGATACCGGCCGAGTCCGAGATCATCGAGCCCGCCTGAGCCAACAGACATGCCGGGTGACGCTCACCCCAACGCCCGGTGCAGGAACGCCGCCATCTGGCCCCTGGTCACCACATCGTTCGGGCAGAACATGTCGTTCACCGGCGGGTTACAGCCCCTAGTGACACCAGCAGTGGCAAGACGATCGATTGCATCCTCGAACACCGAGCCGTCGTCGTCTATGAACAGGTCGCCGTCACCGGCTTCGGTGTAGCCGAGGGCACGCACCAGGAACGCCGCCATCTGACCCCTCGTCACCGCCTCATCGGGGCAGAACATGTCGTTCACCGGCGGGTTGCAGCCCCTCGTGATCCCGGCGGCGGCCAGCTTCTCGATGTCCGCCTCGAACACCGAACCATCGTCATCTATGAACGGGTCATCCAGCCGGTCGGTCAGGCTGAGCGCCCGGGCCAGGAACGCCGCCATCTGACCCCTCGTCACCACCTGGTCGGCGCAGAACTCGGTGTTGAGCGGCGGATTGCACCCCTTGGTGACCCCGGCGCCGGCAAGCCAGTCGATGTCGGCGGCGAACACGCTGTCCTGTGTGTCGGTGAACTCCACCGGTAGCGCCAGCGTGATCGATACGCTCGTAGGCCCGGCGACCGAGACCGACTCCGTTCGCCTCCTCATACCCGGCGACACAACCCGTCCCGGCGACACCTGCCGTCACCGTGTAGTCGCCGCCAGCCAGCGCCAGCACCACCGTGCCGTCCGTTCCGGTCTTCCCCTCCGCCGCGGCGTCGCCGGAGACCGCAACGCACACGTCCTCCAGCGAACGACCCAGCAGGTCATCCACAGATACCGTCAGCCAGTTCTCCGTCGTCGCCTTGTCCGGTAGTGCAAAGTCGACACCGGTGCGGTGCTCGCCATCACCAACTTGGAGATCGGTCGCCTCTTCATATGTGGTGACATCGTCCCACCAGAGATTTGCATATAGCGCCGGTGAGCCCCCACACCAATAGGCATGCACATACTGGTGTTCGACGACAGCCGGCACCGCCAGGGAGTAGAAGCCGGAGGCATCGGTAGACGTCGTCCCGAACTGCGCACCTGCATGGAGGTCGGCGGTGGCGAGCACGCAGATACCTTCGAGCGGAAGTCCGGTCGATGCATCGGTGACCGTGCCGTTGATCGAAGCGGTTGGTTCCAACACGTGGTTGTAGTAGCTCGTGGCGCCGCTGATCGCAGCCACCGGTACACGATCCAACGTCATGTACACCATCGGGGAACCGCAGTCTTCGAGGTCGAGGCTGTAGTGATCTCCAGCGGTCAGGCCGAGGAATTCGTAGTAGCCGGCGTCGTCAGACGTCGTCGTCGCCAGGACGCTGTTGGAATAGTTGAGGGAGACACAGATGCCCGCCAGAGGTGTGTCGCCTGCGTCGGTCACGGTTCCCCCTATCGCAGCCGGCGCACCCACCGCAGCGTCAAAGCGCCCCTGCTCGCTCAGGTACTCGACGACATTGTGGCCACCGGAGAGCTGAGGGGGGACGTTGCGATACCACTCGTCGATGTACCCGAGGTCGCTGCAGTCGTACAGGCGGGCTGCGCTCGCCAACCACTGGTCGCTCGTACCAACCGTTATCCCCGGGTACAGCAACCATCCGTCGGCATTGGAGACAGCCGTACCCACGACGGTTTTCGCAGTGTCGTAGACATCGGCACACATCCCGGCAACCGGATCACCGGTAGTGTCGTCGGTGACCCTGCCGATCATGGTGCCTACCTCCTGCACCATGCCGTCGATCCCGGTGTACACCTCGTCGTTGATGATCGTCAGGTCCGTCGCCTCGGACCACTCGTAGGTGCCCGGGTAATACCAGAACGGATCGCTGGACCCGATGCGGAAGGTGACGTTGTATGTGCCGGATTCCAGGGTCTCGAGCCGGTAGTAGCCGTCGGCGTCGGTGGTCGTGTCCACCGCACCGTGTTCATACACGCCACGCACTTCGGCCCCCTCGACCGGCTCACCCGACCCCCACAGGGTCACCCGGCCCTCGATGGTGCCGTTGAAGGTGAGATCTGCATGAGCACCGGCAGGCACCGCCATCAAGGCAGCTGTCACGGTGAACACCACCACCAGGCCTCGTGAGCGCATCAGTCCCTCCTACGTCCGGTAGATCCCGACGGTAATTGACAGTGCCGAACTGCAGAAATCCGCGTAGGCCAGCGCCGGTCAGCGGCGGCCGAAGGTCAGTGAGTGTCGACTCGGGGGCAACACGCTCTCGTCGTGAGCCTCCCGGAAGGCGCTCGCAAGGCAATGACGAATACAGGGCGGAATCGAATCAGGCCGAGATTGTGGGCACGCTGCGAATCTGTCACCGGCGACGCTGACAATGTCATCATGGGTATTCTCAGCAGAGCGCAGAAAGGACCGGCCATCGCCAACCACATGGAACCGCGGGCTCGTGTTGAGCTTCGTCTCAGCGGCGGAGTCGACGGCGCCATCCCCCTTGATGATCTGGCGAAGGTCGCCGGCCATGCTCAAGAGCTGGTGCGCAAGCTCGGCAGGGCCGTCGCAGGGAAGGGTGGGCCGGGACGGCCGCCCAGCTACCTCGACCGCGTCACCGACCTGGTTGCGGTCGGCATCCACCCCGGTAGCGCCGTATTGGAGATCGAAGCTCCGGCGTGGGCTCCGGAATTAGATCTACCCGGCGAGGTGGAATCTGATAGCGGACTCCAGGCACTCGAGCTGATCTCCGAGGCCCTGGAAGCGATTGCTCTGGGACAACCACTCCCGGAGTCCTACACCGAGCCGATCAGGGACGAGCTGCGCTCCATCGTCGACGCGACCGCACGATACGACAGCCTCGAGTGGACGCTAGAGCATCATGGCCAGAGGAAGACAACATCGTTGCGCCCATCCGCCGTGGCCGTTCCGCCACTTTTGCCCCAGCCGACCGTGCTTCCTGAGCGGGGCACGATCGAGGGTGAGCTCTACGCGCTGAATGCCAAGACCGGCACGTACACGCTCGAAGACAACACGGGCCACGCCATCAACTGCCACGTCGAACCCGGGAGCGCCATCGCCACCCGGCTCGATCATCTCGTGCGAAGCACGGTCGCGCTCAGCGGCGAGATCGAGCGTGACAGCGGCGGCAGGATCACCGGCCTTGCCGTTGAACACGTAGAGACGCAGACAGCACCCGGGGACGAGTCCTTCTGGGCTTTCGACCCGGACCGGGCCTTGAACGCAACAGTACCGATCGGGTCGATCGCCGATCTCGCCATAGACGATCTCACCGAGGAGGAAGGAACCACATTCCGCAAGGCGCTCGGTTTCGAATGAAAGCACCCGCCGTCGTGGTAGACACCAACGTCTTCTCGGCCGTGCTATCAAACCATGCCCTTGCCCGCCAGTACGACAAGCACCTATCAGGTCGAAGATTGGTCGTTTCCTTTCAAACAGTTGCGGAGATGAGGTTCGGGGCACTTCTTGCTTCTTGGAGTCCGGATCGTGTCAACGCGATGGAGAGGCAAATCGCAAAGGCGGCTCAGATCCCGCCGTACGATCAGCTTGCTCATAGCTGGGCCACATTACGTGCCGACGCTCGGACGGACGGCCACGCTCTCGCCGGCAAGACGCACATGGCCGATTTGTGGATCGCGGCAACTGCCGTGGTATTGGATCTCCCCCTCGTGACCCATGACCGGGTATTCCTGGGCGCGCCCGGCATAACGGTCATTAGCGAACTCGCATAGATCCGTTCGCCTCCGCTACATGTGGGATCACGACTCTTCACCGAACGACAAGTTGGACACCCCGTCCACTCCGTACGGGCAATGTCCCAAAGTCGCGTTCATGCGACCGTCCTCGCCTGGTGACACTGGCGGCACACCTCGACGTCGTCGACATCGCCACCTTCGACGAGCGCCACCTACCGAGCGGGCGAAGCCCTCAGTCGGATTGACGCAACGTGTCGAGTGGCCGCCAACGACCGGGGAGCACCTCTTCGAGCGCCGTGCGCAACTCGTCCAGTTGCTGGTCGTCGAGAGAAGCCCAGGTGAACTTGACCTCGCTCCCATCAACCAGCAGAAAGAGAGCGACACCGAGAGCTGTCGAAGCGGTCACCGAGGATCCCACGCTGCTCCCACCCACTTCCATGGAGGCCGAGTCCTTGTAGGTGCTGAACCGGCTGACCTGATCCACCGGAACCCGGCGCTCGGCCCAGCAGAGCTCCCCCGCTTCGAGGGTTACCGTCGGGTTGACACGCTTGTTGCGCCCATCCAGCCAGATCCACACGAACAGCAGCGCCCCGATCGCGCCGAGCAGAATCAGCAATCCGGCGGCGACGCCAACGTCGGCCAGGACGGCCACAATTACGATGAGCAGCGCCACCGGCGCCGCATAGAACATCCAGAAGCGCTGCATCCTCTGTTGGTGCGTCGCATCGTCGTCGCGGCGTCGCCAAACGATCGTGCCTGCTTGCTGGCCCATCTCTCCCTCTCCATCCCCGAAGTTGCCGGCATCATGGCCGACGCAAGAGGGCCTGGCAGCCATTTCCGGTCCGGGCCCCTACGCCGGGGAGACTCGCCGGGGCGATGGCCGGCTCCTCCCTGCCGGGTTGTCGGCCTCTTTTGTCCGGGTCATTCTCCTCCTGGTGGCCAGTGCTGATGCCCTCACCTGCTTCGCTTCGCTCGCGTCCTCTCCCAAAGGGAGAGGAAAGACGACCCCCGGTCTATAGGCCACGCGGCGTATCACAGCCCTGCGTCATCATCATCGCGAGGCTCCGCCGTGGAGGGGCCACCGAGCGCAGTTTCCCTTGGCAGGGATGATGCTCGAGAGGCCCCGCCGCGGGGGACGAGGGAGGTCTATTGTGTATGACATGGCTACCGAGACCATGCAGCCCGGCGACCGTATCCCCATGTCCTGGGACGAATACGCAGCACTCAGCCCCAATGTGCGTGGCGAATACATCGACGGGAGTCTCGTCATGAGCCCGTCACCTACCCATCGACACCAGGACATATCGCTCAATCTCGCCATCATTCTGAAGACGGCATTAACCGCTCCGGCACGTGTCGTCGAGGGCTGGGGATGGAAACCCGGCAACGACGAGTTCGTACCCGATGTGACGGTCCACGACGACTCCCCCGAGCAGACCCGCCATTCGGGGACACCACACCTCGTGGTCGAGATCCTGTCATCTGACCCGGCGCGGGACATCATCCGCAAGCCGCCAAATACGCAGCCGCCGGGCTCCAGCGCTACTGGATCATCGACCCCGACGGACCCGAGGTCATCGTATACCAGCTCACCAACGGCGTCCTCGTCGAGAAGGGGCGTCACGGCCCGGGCACGTCAGTGACACTCGACGTCGGACCGACACAGGTCAGCTTCCACCCCGCAGAGCTACTCAACTGACCCGAAACGCAGAGGCTCCCATCCTCCGATGACCACTAACCCACACTCCAGCCACGAACACGCAAACGAGGCCATCGTGCGTCACGTTGCGAATGCGGTGGCCGAGACACCATGAACGCTCCCGCCTCGATCACCGTCACACCGATCTTCGTCGGCGACCTGCTGGCAGAGAGCGAGCGGCTACCCATCTACGTGCACATCATCGATCATCCCGACGCTCGCGTGCTCGTCGACACCGGCCTCACGGAACTGCACCCGGCTGTGGCCGACCTTGATCCCCGTATCCGTCCGCTGAGCCAGCAGGACTTCGATCTCGGCAGCGTCGACCTCGTTGTCAACACGCACCTTCACTTCGACCATTGCGGCGGCAACCACCTCTTCACCGGCAAGCCGATCTACGTCCAGCGTAGGGAGCTCGACGACGCGCACAGCGAGGAGGGGTACACCATCCGTGAATGGGTCGATGCGCGCGGCGTGCAGTACATCCCGGTCGACGGCGAACTCGAGCTGCTCCCCGGGGTCCGCCTCGTCCCAGCACCGGGCCACACACGCGGCACGCAGATCGTCGTCGTCGACACTGGTGGGCGCCCGGTCGTCGTCGGTGGTGATGTCGCAGTGTGGTTCGGGGAGCTCGACGAGCCGAGCACCGACGGCCAACGGCTGGTGCGCGCCCTCGATCCCGTCCGGGTCTGGCTTACACACGAGCACGAGCCGTGGCAACTCCGACCCGAGTAAGGACTCGAGCGGACTGGTACGCGGATCCGGGGCCGTGGCGATCTCACGGGAGACGAGTCTCCGACAACATGGGCGCTGACCGTAGCGCAGATCGACGGCCTGACGGCTGCAAGCGGCCTCGACGGCTCTTGGGCCCATCCCATTGTCTTCGACGACAACGGACATGAGATCCGCTACACCGCCGTACCTCACCTGGTCGTCGAGATCCTGTCGTCGGATCCTGCTCGGGACATCATCCGCAAGGCCGCCAGGTACGCAGCCGCCGGGCTCGAGCGCTACTGGATCATCGACCCCGACGGACCCGCGATCATCATCTACAGGCTGGTCGACGGCGTCCTAGTAGAACGGTACCGGCACCGGCCGGGTGCATCGGCGACCCTCGACGTCGGGCCGGCTGAGGTGACCTGTCGACCCGCCGAACTGCTCTGTTAGCTGCCGCCCGGATTGTGTCACTCGCATCGGTTACCTTGGCTGGTATGACCAGAGTTATACTTGATTCCGTGAAGACCGCCATCTCGCTGCCCGATGATCTGTTCCGGCGTGCCGACGACCTGGCGCAGCGGCTCGGGATTCCCCGAAGCCAGCTGTACGCCCGCGCCCTCTCAAAATACGTCGAGGATCACGCCCCGTCTCACGTCACCGCAGCCCTCGATGAGGTATACGAAGCAACGGATTCCTCCCTCGACCGGGACCTGGCCGCAGCGCAGAGACTCGCCGTTGCCGGGGACGACTGGTGATCAGGCGCGGAGAGATCTACTGGGCAGATCTCGGAGATCCCACCGGCTCGACCCCGGCAAAACGCCGACCGGTCCTCGTGGTACAAGCCGACTCGTTCAACGCCAGCCGCATCAACACGATCGTTGCCGCCGTGATCACGTCGAACCAACGTCTGGCCGCGGCACCGGGCAACGTAGCGCTCTCCAAGCGAGCGTCCCGGCTCCCGAAAGACTCAGTCGTCAACGTGTCGCAGATCATCACCCTCGACAGACGCACCCTCGCACAGAAGGTCTCTGTCCTTGGCGCCGAGACCATGTCCGAGGTCGCTGCCGGGCTACGGCTGGTACTGGAGCTGTAGGAGCCCGTTCGCCAACGATGCGGTCTGTTGCGACCGGATTGTCACGCAGATCGAGCTGCCGACGCCAACGCGTCGTGGACGATCTGCACCGCTTCCTCCGGTTCCCCCGGTTCGGCCATCTGATGTCCCAGCTCCGTGTTCCACTCGGCACGTGTCGGCCTGCGGACGGAAGCGAAGTCATCCAGCGACACACCTCTTCCGGTGGCGTGGCGATAGCGCGCCACCGCCCGGGCGGTGATCGCACCCCGACCGGCCAGATTGGCAAGGTCCATCAGATCGCGTGGCGCCCACCTTTCCGTGTAGGCGTTCAACTTCATCGCGACGAATCCGTCGCGTACCGGCAGATTCATGACAACATGATCCGGAAGACACGAGTAGCGGAGTTCGACGGGCCGCTGTTCCCAGCCCCAACGCCGATCGTCCCGATCGAACCGCACCAGTTGCAGCTGGACCGAGGTGCCCAGCGCCGTCACGTCGTATGTCCGCATCCAGGTGCGACGAGACCTCAGCTCCCAGGTCGTGTCGCCCACATGGCGAAGCAGCGGACGACGGAGCACCGCACCAACATCGACAGAGATGTCATCCACCATCAGGTCGATGTCCTCAGAGAGACGGCCGCCGGCGACGTGGCTCCGATTCAGCGCCGTCCCGCCGTAGAACCGGCAAGGGAAGCCCGTCTCTGCAATGGCGGCGAGCAGATGCGAGATCATGTGATCTTTCTCGATCTGGCTCGGCGCCACACCCCATCGTCCGGCTTGGCCGGCCACCTCGTCCGGGGTGATCATTCGACGACCCCGAAATCAGCGGCCGGCCTGGTGCCCCTCGGACGCAACCCGAGCGACGAAACGGGCTTGCGGGGCCGCGGCAAAGAAGGCGGATCGACGACCGCCGATGCGATCCATGCCAGCCGGGCTGCTGCCGAGTGCTTCCGCTGGCGTGTGGTGAGGTCGGCAACTACATCCCAGTCGAGGTGCTCGGCGAGGACGGTCAGAGTCTCAACCGCCATTGCCGGACCAACCCCGCCGCGACCCGGCCGGTGGGCGATATCCAGTGCGGTCTGCTCGGCAGTCGTGGCGAACCCCCGGACCAGATCTGTTTCTACGACCTGGACCTCGAGCCTCCCCACATCGCGCATCACAAAGGTGATCGGGCCAACCGGGGTTTGTCGAGCCGGACGCTGTTTGGGCACGCCCACCACGGCACCAGCCATGGCGCGGGGCACCCATCCCAGGACTCGAGCGGCCGACACGCCCATCAACGCCACCGCGTCTGTCGAGTAGTCGGCAATTGCCACGCCGAGAGCAACGCCTTCGACCGTGGGACGCCAGGCCGCCGATCGCCGCTCCTCCGGCACTACCGCGTAATAGCCATGAGAGAGCCGCAGCAGCACGCCCGCATCGGCCAGCCGGGCAAACTCCTTGCTGGGCTCGGCGTACAGCCCGGCGGCATCCTGGGGCCGCAACACCCGGTTCCCGTGCGCCAGCAAACTCAAGATCATGCACTTACTATAACAGAACATACCTTGTTGGTATGTTTCATAGTGATAAGTGCGGGATGCAAGGCCGGCTCATCGGGATCGTCTACTGAGGCCCTCACCCCCTTCGCTTCGCTCGGGACCTCTCCCAAGGGAGAGGAACCTCCGGCGCATCCGCTTCTCTCAATGGTTCACCCTCCCTTTGGGAGGGTCGGCCGCCCGCAGGGCTGGCCGGGGAGGGCATGTCCAGAACACCCAGGGTCAGCCGCCGGCCTCGAGCGCTACTGGATCATCGACCCTCGAGGACCCGAGATCACCGTGTACGGCCTGGCCGACTCAATGTTTGTCGAGCAGGCAATCCACCGCCCGGGGTCCGAGGTCACACTCGACGCAGGCCCGGCCGAAGTCACCCTCGACCCGGCACAGCTCCTCACCTGAGCGGGCCACGGATCAAACGCCGGTGCTCCCGTCATTCGTCGAGCGAGCCGCGGTTCGCGAGCTATCAGCGTTCCGTGGCGACTTTGGCTAGCCGCGCACCGAGTCCTGATGCCCGTTGCACCGAGCGCTCCACAGCCGCCCGGACCACGTCTTCGCTGCCGATGATGTTGACCCGGGTTCTCGCCCTGGTCACCGCTGTGTACAGCAGCTCCCGGGTCAGCAGGCGGGACGACTCGCTGGGGAGGACCACCGCTACCTCGTCGAATTGGGAGCCCTGGCTCTTGTGGATCGTCATGGCGTGCACCGTGGTGTGCTCGCCCAGGTGGCTGGGTAGTAGCTCCCGGCCGCCGGCGCGGTCGAACAGCACCCGCATGCCGTCCGGCGTCTCCACGCACACGCCGATGTCGCCGTTCCACAGGTCCTGGCTGTAATCGTTCTTGGTGATCATCACCGGGCGGCCCGGGTACCAGTCGCTCCCCCAGCGCAAACCGGTGAATCGCTCATCCAGGGCACGTTCGATCTCGCGGCCCCAACCCGACACGCCTTGCGGGCCATTGCGGCGGGCACACAACACGGCAAGCTCGTTCAGCGCTGCCAGGGCTCCAGGGCCGTCGCCGTCGCCGGCCAGCTCTACCAGGCGGATGCGTTGGTCTATGAGGCGGGACCAGATCTCGTCGAAGACTCTGGACTGGCGATCCCCGGCCCAGGTGACATGATCGCTGCCGGCCCGCAACAGCTCGATCGCTTCATCGGCGTTGCCATCGCGGACCGCTGCGGCGAAGTCGGCTATGGCGCTGTCTTCCTCGAAACGGTGGACTCGGTCGAGCACCACCACGTGGTTGGCGATGGGTATTCCTTGCTCGCTGGCCGGCGCTGACTATGTCAGCCAGTACGGTGCCGGCCTCGATCGACTCCAGCTGGTCGGGGTCGCCTAACAGCACCACCGTCGCATCGTCACGCACCGCCGCCAGGAGCTTGGCGGCCATCGGGAGCGAGACCATCGACATCTCATCGACTATCACCAGGTCGTGAGGGAGACGATTTCGCTCATTGTGGGCGAAACGGGCCCGGTCCCAGGTCCAGCCGAGGAGGCGGTGGATGGTGCTCGGCACGACGGTTGCCAGGCGGGTTGCGATGCGGTCGTCGGCTACTTCGTGAGCCATTGCGTCCAGCGCTTCGCCGAGGCGGGCTGCGGCTTTGCCGGTGGGGGCGGCTACCGCGACTGTGGGGAACTCGTCGCCCGCCGCCAACGCGGCGAGGAGCGCGGCGATGGTGTGGGTCTTGCCGGTGCCGGGGCCTCCGGCGATTACCGTCACACGGCTGGTGAGCGCCAACATTGCGGCCTGGTGTTGGCGGGTGTCTGCGCCGAGGAGACGGGCGAGAACGGAGTGGGAACTCGGGGGGATTGCTTGCACAAGGCCCTCACCGCCTTCGCTTCGCTCGCCACCTCTCCCAGAGGGAGAGGAAATAGCGGGGCCACCGGCTTCGTCTGGTTGAGCGCCGCTCGCTTCAGACGGGATGCCCTCACCGGCTTCGCTGCGCTCGCCACCTCTCCCAAAGGGAGAGGAAATAGTGGGGCCACCAGCTGTTTCCCCCTCCGCTCCGGAACCGGGGCCGGGCGCAGCCCGGTCGAGGGGGGAAGGGCCATCACCGCCGTCCGGCCTCCCCTCCCCTCGCTCGCTGACGCTCCCTCGACCCTCCCGCAAGGGGAGGGTTACTGCTCCGCCGTCACCCGTACCAACCACTTCACCGCCGTCCGGCCTCCCCTCCCCTCGCTCGCTGACGGTCCCTCGACCCTCCCGCAAGGGGATGGTTGCTGCTCCGCCATCACCGGTACCAACCACCCCACCGCCGTCCGGCCTCCCCTCCCCTCGCTCGCTGACGCTCCCTCGACCCTCCCGCAAGGGGAGGGTTGCTGGGCGGGCATCCCTCTGTGCCGCATCACCAATCCCGGCTTCTGCTCACTAAGGCCCTCACCGCCTTCGCTTCGCTCGGCACCTCTCCCAAAGGGAGAGGGAAGAACCGGCGAAAGGCGGGATAGGAGGAGGTTGGCTACCTGTTGTTCGTAGTGGTGGTAGCGGGCTAGGTATAGGCGGCCTTGCTCGTAGACCAGTGGGGGGTCGGTGTTGGTTACCAGGGGGCTTGCTTGTACTGCCTCCGCCCAGGGCTCTGTTTCGGGCCAGGGCAGGTGCTCGATTTCTTCGGGGTCCTGGCCGTCTACTGCTACCGCGTCTCTGACTGTGTCGAGGCGGATGCATACGTGGCCGTATCTGGTGCCGCGGACGGCCAGCGCTGCGGCCAGGAGCACGCGGTCGTCGGTTTCGCCGAGGAGGCGGGCGATGGTTTGGGCGGCCTTGACGTCCAGCGGGTTGAGGACACCGGCGTCGTTGAACGTCGCCAGCAGGCCGTCTGCCGCTACCACCAGCCAGGGGCGTTCTGTTGCCAGGGCGATGCGGGGCGTCATTGGGCGTCTCCTGCGAACAGGCGGCTGAGGGCAACAATCATCTCCGGGGGTGGGGTCCAGCGGGCTACGCCGCAGCGTTCGCCGTCAACCACCGGGGCATCCCGGCCGGCCATGCCGCGGACGAACAGATACATGGCGCCTCCCAGGTGGCGGGCCGGGTCGTAGCCGGCGAGACGCCACTGGAGGTAGCGGTGCAGGGCCACCTGATAGAGGGTGGCCTGGAGCACGTAGTTGCCGTCGATCATCGCTGTGGTCAGCTGGTGCGGGCCGTAGTCGGGTGCGGCCGGGGCGTCGCTTCGCGTCGGGAGGGCGTTGGTCTTGTAGTCCATCACCACGTAGCGCTCGCCGGGCATCACTGCGGTCAGGTCGATGGCGCCGGTGAGGAACCCGCGGAACCGGGTCTGCGGCATGGTGTGCAGGGTCTCGGCGTAGCGGCGGAACGGGTCGGCGGGGTCGAGGTGCTCGAGCATCACATCGCCGATGTCCCGCAGCGACACCGTGCCCCGGTCGGTGCGGACCGGCAGCTCGAAGGTCAGCTCGTCGAATACCCGGTGCGGCATCGAGGTCCCGCAACCGGGGTGACGCCGGATCGGGGCCGAGCGGGGTCTCCATCGCCGCCAGCACCGCCGCGGTGAGCGTGTCGAGGTCGATGTCCCAGGCGGCCAGCCGCAACGCCTCCTCCGCCGTTTCCCGGATCGCCGCTTCCAGGTCCGGGGCGTCGAACGGCACCTGCTCGAAGATGTGGTGCACCAGCGTGCCGAAGCGGGCGCCGCGGGGCAGCTCCGCCATCGGCAACGACGACTCCCCGGCGACGGGCTCCTCCTCCGGTTCGACGGCGAAGTCGGACTCGTCCGCCTTGGTGGGCTCGGCGGTGTCGGTGGCGGCCCCGATGGGGTGCTCCGGCGACAACGATGAGAACGAGGCCCGCCGCCAGTCGTAGTCGAGGCGGCGATCGAGCCGGGCCCGCTCCAGACGCTGCGGCTGTGGCGCCGCCGGGCGGTACCGGGTAGTGGATGGGCGATCGTTCACCATCACCACCCCGATGTTGCCGCCTGCGATCTCGACCAGTCCGTCGAGGGTGCGGTCGTCGCCGGTGAGCAGCTCGTCCAGCTTCGAGTTCGGCGTGTTGTCGGTGTTCTCCACCCACCACGCCACCAGGTGATGCTCGGCCCTGGTCAACGCCACATACAACAGCCTGGCCTCCTCACCGGCATCCTCGGCCGATGCCCGGTGCACATGGTCGGCGAAGCCGGGGGCGCCATTGCCTCCGACGTCGATGAGTCGCTCCCTGGCGTCACCCACGGCGGTCGGCTCGTCGGAGTGGAACACCGGGATGGGATAACGCCGGGCCGGGGCATCCCACCCGTACGGCACCATCACCACCGGCCACTGCAAACCCTTGGCGGCGTGGACGGTCTGCACCTGCACCGCATCGGCGTCGGTCTCGAGACGACGCTGCCGGGACTCGGCCTCCTCGGCGCCGGTCAGCTCCCGCTGGGCCGCCTCGGCCATCGCCGTCTCCAGCCACCCCACCAGCGAGCCGATCCGGCGCCGCCGCCACACCGCATGCAACTCCTCGGCAATGTGGGTGAGGTCGGTCATGATCCGCTCCCCGTCCGGCACCGTCAGCACCCGTGCCGACAGCCCGCAGAACCGGTCGACGGCTGCCACCAGCGCCGGGATCCCGTCGTTGTATAGAAGCTCCCGCCACTGCTGCATCCGGCGTTGCAGCTCCAGCGCCTCCTCGTCGCTGAGGGCGGCGATCTGCTGCGGCGTGTACCCGACGAGCAGCGAGCTGGCCGCCAGCTTGACCCGGTCCATCCGCTCGGCGGCTTCGACGCCGTGCAGGAATCGCCGCCACTCCTCGGCGGCGGCCGAGGCGAGCACTCCCCCGGTGCGGGCCGCCACCGACGGCACCGCACGACGGGTCAGCTCGCCACGCACCATGTCCACCTGGCGACGGGTGCGGCACAGCACCGCAATGTCGTCGGGACGCAGCGGCCGCGGCCCGTCGGGGCCGGTGATGGTCACTCCCGAGGTGAGCAGACGGACGATTTCGGCGGCGACATCGGCGGCCACCATCTGGCGGGCGTCGTTGATGTAGAAGACGCCCTTCCTCGCTTTGTTGATGGGGATGCCGGTGCCGAAGCGACGGATCGACAGCGGTGCCGCGATGCCGGTGATGCGGGCGTGCTCGTGGCCCGGGGCCGGCTGCACCGGGAGATAGCGAATCCGGTCGTCGCCGAAGCTGGCCTCATCGAACAACGCATCGAGGCCGACCAGCAGCCCGCCGTCGCTGCGCCAGTTGGTCCGCAACGTCCGCAGCGAGTCGGCGCCGTCGAGGGCGGCCAGGTATGACTCGATGTCGGCGCCACGGAAGCTGTATATCGACTGCTTCGGGTCGCCGATCACCACCAGCCGGGACTCGTCGAAGATCGCCCGGATCACCTGCCACTGGATGGGGTCGGTGTCCTGCGACTCGTCCACAAGCGCCACCGCATAGCGGCGCATCAACACCTCACGGGCGGCGGCACCCACCTCCGGGTCACCGAGGGTGTCCCGTACCTCGAGCAGCCCATCGTCGTAGGTCACCTGGCCCTGCGCCTGCATCCGGCGGTGCACCTCGGTGCGCATGGCGTGTGCCAGCTCCACCCGGGCCCTCGCCGCACCGTCGACGTCGTCCGGGTCGGGGACGATGCGGGCGTCCGGCGTGCCGATGACGGCACGGGCAACACCAACCACGTCGCTGAACTTGGGGGGCTGCTCGGCGGCGTTGTCTGCGTAGCGGCCGACGATCAGGTCGCTTGCGGTCTGGGTCAACAGCAACTCGTCGGGCTCCCCCGGCTCCAGGTCGGGTGAGAGGCGGGCCCGCAACCCGAGCTGGCCGAGCAGCCGCTGGGCGAACCCGTGGATGGTGAAGATCTGGGCACGGTCGAAATGCGTCAGCGCCTGGCGGAGGCGGGTGGCGTACAGGTCGCGGGTGGCCGGGTCGGCCTGGAGGAGGACTGCGACATGTTCGTCTGACTGGTTCGGAGTTTGGGTCTCGGACGACGTTCCAGCGTGGTTCGCCCTCCCCTCCCCTCGGTCGCTGGCGTTCCCTCGACCCTCCCGCAAGGGGAGGGTTACTGCTGAGCCACCGGCTTCGGACTACCCACCAGGTCACCTCACCCGAAGGCGAGGGGAAAGAACCGGGCTCACCCTCAGCTCCCGGCCAGCGCAGCCCCACCCAAAGGGAGAGGGAAAGAACCGGCACACCAGCTCACTCCCCTCAGGCACCTCACCCGAAGGGAGAGGGAAAGAACCGGGCACACCCTTCAGCTCCCACGCAGGCACCTCCCCAAAGGGAGAGGAAAAGAACCGGGCACAGCCCGGTCAGCGTCCCACCAGTCCCAGCCTCACCCAGGTAGAGGGAAAGAACCGGGCACACCAGCTCCGCTTCGCTCGCCACCTCTCCCAAAGGGAGAGGAAATAGCGGGGCCACCGGCTTCGGAACCAGCAGTAATCCCCCCATTTCGGGGGGATCGACCGGGCTCAGCCCGGTCGAGGGCGAGGAAGCGAGCGGCGCCCGCCGCTTCTAGCGCACGGAGCGTCAGCAGGATTCGGTCGCGGACCCTTGCTCGTAGTTCGGCGGTGGCGGCTCTGGTGAAGGTGACTACCAGGATCTCTTCTAGGGGGAGGCCTTCCTCTGCGATGAGGCGGGTTACCAGGGCGGAGATGGCGAAGGTCTTGCCGGTGCCGGCGCTGGCTTCGATGACGGTGCGGCCTTCGCTTAGTGGCTCACGGGGGTCGAATTCGGAGAAGGCGGTCATATGCTCTGCTCCCGCATCAAAGGAAAGATCGGGCCCCAGAGCCTGGCGCAGTAGTCCTCGAAGTCGGTGGCGAGCAAATCCCGTAACGACAGAACACCCCCGAATAACGTCTGGTAGGCCGGGTCCTGCGCCTCCGGGTCGTATCGGTCGGACTCCCAGACCTTCATCGCCTCACCAAAAGCCTTGCCCCGATCGGAGCCGACGTTGCGCTGCCAGGCATAGGCGGTCTGACACGGGAGCGGCAGCGGCTCCCGCATACCTTCGGCATGCAGCGCAACCAGCTCAGCCAGCAACTCAAGAGACCGCCGCCGGCGCTGGTCGGGATCGCCGCCCACCGGGCCGATCGTCACCGCGAGGTGCCCCGAGCCCCGTCTCCCCAGCAGGAACGACTCCCACGCAACCTCGGGCTCCAGCGCGCTCAGGAACACGAGCTCGACGAAAGCCTGCAGCCGGTGCTTGCCCTTGATGGTGGATGCCGTAACCCGGGCCAGGTGTGCCTCGCCCGGATCGCCCAGGACGCTGCCCGCCACCGTCACCCCGCCGATCGGGAGACTCCCCAGGTATGTGCGCATCTGTTGCCGGTGGTAGGAACGTTCCTGAGCTCCTTCCCACAGTGCGCTCGCTGCGGCGACGGCATCGGCAAGATCATCGTCGCCGAGCGCCCCCGGCGGCAGCGTGTCGCCGACCCGTTGCCGCAGCTGAAGGGCATCGAGCGCGTACCCGTCGACCAGGCCGTCCAGCACCTGCTCTTTCACCTTCCACTTGCTGAGTGCGTCGAGGTCGGCGGGCAGCGTGTCGTCGGGCTCCTCACCTGCCCTTGGCACCACATAGCCCACCCGGGTTTGCAGGAAACGTTGCGCCGGGTGTTGCAGAAACTTGATCAGGTCGCCGAGGTCGAGAGTCTCGATCGGCTCGGGGTCGGGCCAGCCCGCCTCGACAAGCGGTGTCGTCGAGCCGGTGGCGATCGCCCCGGCTCCGGCGAAGGCGGCGGCGTCGAAACCAAACGGCCCTGGCACACCGAGGGCGCCGGGGGTGAAGTTGGCGGTGCTGAAAGACTGGAGCGGATGTTGGGTGACGATGGCGGCGAGCCCGTCGGGTCCGACCATGTCGTCGAGGGTGTCGCGTAGCTCGGCGATGGGCACCGCAGGGGGCAGCTCGCTGTTGGTGAGCTCGTCCCTTCCCGAGTAGGTGACGACGAGGTGGTCGCTTGCCGCCATCAACGCATCGAGCAGCAGCTGGCGATCCTCCGAGCTGCGGTCGAAATCGCCAACCCGCTCGTCGCCCACCAGCAGGTCGTCGCCGTCGGTGCGGCTGGAGCGGGGGAAGCGCTCGTCGTCCATGCCGAGCAGGCACACCACCCGGTACGGCACCGAGCGCATCGGCACCAGCGTGCACACGGTGACGTCGCCGGTGCGGAAGTGCAGCGGGCTGGGCCGGGTCTCGGTCCAACCGGCGATCGCCCGGCGGGCTTCGGCGAGGGTGAGCGTTGGGTCCCGTGTGGTCTCGGGGAAGGTCTCGCCGAGCAGCCGCTCCAGCTGGCCAATCTGCCATTCGTCGTCCCAGCCGGGTTTGGCCAGCAGCCGGACGCTGTCGGCGATCGCCTGCGCCCATTGCGACATCGGCATCGCGTTGGCGAGCAGGTCCCGGATGGCACCGATGCGGTCGATGAGGGCGGCCAGCAGCCCCACCGGAGTGGCGTCCTGCCCCTCGACGCCGTCGAGGGGCACGGTGCGGTCGATCACCCGCACCGGGTCGTCGCTGTAAAAGACGCCGGTCAACGCCCGGTCGAGGCCGCGGCTCCAGGTGCGGTCGGGCAAGTGCCCGGCGCCCCATTGCTCCCGGTGGTCGGAGTCGAGGCCCCAGCTGATGTTGCTGTCGTTGATGATGCCGGTGATGGCCGCCGCCGTGTCGACGTCGAACCCGAAGCGTTGCTGCACCACCGGGCGGGTGACCAGTTGCCGGATGGTGTTGGCCTCCATGCGGGAGTCGGCGAGCTCGAGCACGCTGGCAGCGAACCGCACCAGCGGGTTGACCGCCGCCGGGGAACGGTCGGCGATGCGGAGCCGCAGGTCGGGCATGCCATCGGTGTCGTCGCGGTCGCCTGTGGGGAAGGCCGCTTCGAGCAACGGGGCGAAGGTGCCGAGGTCGGGGGTCATGACGACGATGTCACGCGGCTCGAGGGTCGGATCGTCGGCGAGAAGGTGCAGGATGACGTCGCGGGTGACCTCCACCTGACGACGCGGCCCGTAGGTGACGTGGATCTGCACGCTGCGATCCGAGCCGGCGGTGACGGCTTCGGCCAGGTCGGGTTGGGGCTCTGCCGGGCGGTTGTTCTCGATGTCGGCCTGGATCCGGGCGAGCAGTCGAAGGCCCTCACCGGCATCGCTTCGCTCGCCACCTCTCCCAGAGGGAGAGGGAATATCGGACGGCACCACAAGGCCCTCACCCCCTTCGCTTCGCTCGGGACCTCTCCCAAAGGGAGAGGGAATCCCCGGACCGGCCGGCAGTACAACGCCCTCACCGGCATCGCTTCGCTCGGGACCTCTCCCAGAGGGAGAGGGAATATCGGACGGCACCACAAGGCCCTCACCCCCTTCGCTTCGCTCGGGACCTCTCCCAGAGGGAGAGGGAGATTCACCCTCCCTTTGGGAGGGTCGGCGGCCCCGAAGGGGCTCGCCGGGGAGGGCATCAAACGGCTGTTCATCCCCAGAGCTAGACAGGGAGGATGCGAGCCCGGCATCGCTCAGCACCGTCTGTAGCTCACGGCTGTCTCTGCCCCATGAGCCGAGCAGCGGATGCACCGGGGCGGCTGCGGTGGGGTCGTCGTCGCGGGAAATGACCGTCAGCCCGCCCGCCGCGAGCGTCTGCCACAGCCCCGGCGAGGGGTGCAGCGCATACAGGGCCACATCCCGCTGCTCGCCGAGTGCCCGGAGCACCTGGAGGTCGAGCGGATCGGTGGCGGTGAGCCCGTACACGGCGAGCCGGTCGGGCAGGTCGAGGTCGATCGATCCGTCGCGGATGGGGTCGAGCCCTTCCGGCAGCAAACTGGCGAGCGGCGGAATGCCGATCTCGTCTCGCACCGCCCGCCACAGGGTCGGCTGCCATGCGTACCCGGCGTCGATCGGCTCACCGGCAGGCCCGACGTCTTGGCCATCTGCCCAGGAGCGGATCATCTCGGGACGGCGCCTGGCGTATGTCGAGAACAGCCGGGCGATCTTGGTAGCGGCGCCGAGCCGGTTGGGCCCGGTGGGGCCGTCGATGTATCGCTGGATGAGCCGCAGCCACGCCTCGTCGACATGCCGGTCGATGGCGGTGAGCACGTGAGAGGTGAGGTTGGCCGTCTGCCAGGCATCGGCAGAGGCGGCGAGGTCGGGAACAACAGCAAGCACCTGTTGCACCAGATGGCGTGGCGACGGAAACTCGACATTGGCGACCACCCCGTCACCAATCCCGCGCTCAGCGAACCCGAGCGCGATCCGCTGCGTCAGCCACCGCTCGATACCCCGGGTCGGAACCGCAATCAGCTCCGGCGCAAACGGATCCTCGGGAGGGACGGCAAGCCGGTCGATGAGCAAATCGACGAGCGCGTCTGGATGCGGAGCTACATGAAGCTGTATCGGCATCGGTCCCCCGTATCGACGGCACCACCGACGCACATTGTGGCACCAACCGTCACACTGCGAGGGGTACGCCCGAAATTGTCACACCCGCTTGAGACGATACAGAAGGCGTACCACCGTGGAGGGCGAGGGAGGTATATCGTGTATGACATGGCTACTAAGACCATGCAACCCGGGGACCGCATCCCCATGTCCTGGGACGAATACGAGGCACTCGGGCCCGACGTGCGCGGCGAGTACATCGACGGGGAACTCGTTATGAGCCCGTCGCCGACGCACCGCCACCAACAGCTGGCGCGTCGACTTGCCAATCTCATCGAAGCGAACCTCCCTAGAGAGATTGTTGTTGTGGAGAATTGGGCGTGGAAGCCAGGGAAGGACGAGTTCGTCCCCGACGTGGTGGTTCACGACATAACTCCCGAGGAGACGCGCTACACCGGAACACCGTGCCTGGTCGTCGAAGTCCTGTCCTCGGATCCTGCCCGGGACATCATCCGCAAGGCTGCGAAGTATGCCGCGGCCGGTCTCGAGCGCTACTGGATCATCGACCCCGACGGACCGGAGGTCATCGTGTACCGGCTCATGACGGCGTCCTCGTCGAGCAAGGCCGGCACGGCCCGGGGACCACCGTCACCCTCGACATCGGACCGGCAGAGGTCAGCTTCGATCCAGCAGAGCTCGTGGCATAGCCGATACAGCGGTCACCCCGGCGGCGAGTTCTGACCCGCGACAGCCGCGAGTCTCGAGCAGCAGACAAGCACCGGCCGGATCGTGTCACACCCGCATGAGATGGTGCTGAAGGCGCACCACCACGGAGGGCGAAGGAGGGTTACTGTGTATGACATGGCTACCAAGACCATGCAACCCGGGGACCGCATCCCCATGTCCTGGGACGAATACGAAGCACTCGGGCCCGACGTCCGCGGCGAGTACATCGACGGCGCACTCGTTATGAGCCCGTCGCCGACGCTAGACCACCAACGGATCGCCTATCGCATCCACAAACTCATCGAAGTCGCATTGCCGGAGCACGCCGAGGTAGTGGAGAATTGGGCTTGGAAGCCGGACAACGACGAATTCATCCCGGACGTAACGGTATTCGGCGTGTCCGACGAGCGAAAGCGCCTCACCGCGCTTCCCTATCTGGCCATCGAGGTGCTCTCCTCAGACCCTGCCCGGGACATCATCCGCAAAGCCGCCAAATACGCCGCCGCAGGTCTCGAGCGCTACTGGATCATCGACCCCGACGGACCCGAGGTCATCGTGTACCGGCTCACTGACGGCGTCCTCGTCGAACAAGGCCGCCACGGCCCGGGCACCACCGTCACCCTCGACATCGGACCAACGGAGGTCAGCTTCGATCCGGTAGAGCTCGTGGCATAGCCATACGCGTCCCCCGGCGCGATTCACCCGCGACAGCCGCGAGTCTCGACCACGCAGCCAAGCACCGGCCGGATCGTGTCACACCCGCATGAGATGGTGCTGAAGGCGCACCACCGCGGAGGGCGAAGGAGGGTTACTGTGTATGACATGGCTACCAAGACCATGCAACCCGGGGACCGCATCCCCATGTCCTGGAACGAATACGAAGCACTCGGACCCGACGTCCGAGGCGAGTACATCGACGGAGAGCTCGTTATGAGTCCGTTCCCCGGTGGTCGTCATCAGGATGTCTCGTTCAACCTTGCGGTCATCCTCAAGAGCGCCGTATCGATGCCAACCCGTGTACGGGAGGGCTGGGGTTGGAAGCCCGGCCCGGACGAGTTTGGGCCGGATGTGATGGTCTTCGATGACCGCGGCGAGGATGTGCGCTACACCGCAACACCGTATCTGGCCGTCGAGGTGCTCTCCTCGGACCCTGCCCGGGACATCATCCGCAAGGCCGCCAAATACGCCGCGGCCGGGCTCGAGCGCTACTGGATCATCGACCCCGACGGACCGGAGGTCATCGTCTACAAGCTGGTCGACGGAATCCTGGTCGAACAGGGCCGGCACGGGCCGGGCACCACCGTCACCCTCGACATCGGACCGGCCGAGGTCAGCTTCGATCCAGCCGATCTGGTGGACTGACAGGGCCAGACGTCCCGCGACGCCGCCTCCCTCCTGCGGCAAGCACTCGACCTCGCGACGTATCAAACCCTCCTCTCCCGCCTCTAGTACCCGACAGACCAGACCCAGAGGAGGGCACATGCCAGCGAGAACCACTTTGCCGACGCGAACCGTCACCGCACCGACGTTGCGGGTGGAGAAGCTCGAGACGGACATCGACAAGTCCGTCACCAAAGTGATGAAGGACCGGTTGGGTCTCAAGGCCAACCAGAAGCTGCCCGACGACGTGCAGGCAACCATCAAGGCCGCCGCCGCGTCCGCCAGCCAGGCGTCCCTCGAGAACGCCATCGTGCGGGAAGCATCCGAGATCGCAACGGGAGCTGCCCGGGGCTCGGTGCTCGACCGCTTCGACCTCAAGGTCGACGTGGCCCGGGCCGGCCTCGACCACATCGCCGGTTCCAACGACGTCAAGGTGATCCTGGCTCGCCGTGCCGAGATGCTCGCCCTCAAGAAGCAGACCCTGGAGACGGCCGGATTCACCACCGAAGAGGCGATGGAGATCCTGCTCGCCGACATCGCCGCCCGCGGCTAGCCGGTACTCATCATGGGCCTTCTTGGGGACATAGTCGACGCCGTCGGTGACGCGGCCGACGCCGTAGGCGACGTAGTCGAGGACGTGGTCGACGCGGCCGGTGACGTCATCGAAGACGTTGTCGATGCAATAGGCGACGTGGCAGAAGACGTCATCGATGCGGTCGGCGATGTCGTCGACGCGGTTATCGACACCGTCGAAGATGTGGTCGAAGCGGTCGCCGATTTCGCACAGGACGCCGTCGACGCGCTCGGTGACCTTGCCGAAGACGCCGTCGACGCCGCCGGTGACGTCTTCGATGCGTTTGCCGAACTCGCCGAGGAAGCCTGGGACGGCGCCACCGACCTGGTCGATGCAGCCGTCAACGCCATTGCCGATGCCGCTGAAGAAGCCTGGGAGGCGATCTCCGCCGCAGCCGAAGACGCCTGGGAAGCCATCGAAGATGGTGCCGAAGCGGCATGGGAATGGCTCGAAGACACCGCCGAGGCTGTCTGGGAAGACCTCACCGCCGCCGCCGACTGGGCTATGGAAGCGGCCGCCGACGTGGTCGAATGGGTCGAGGAGAGGGCGGCAGCAGCATACGAATGGGCGCTGGAAGCCATCGACCGGGCTCTCGATTGGCTCGGCGACCTCGCCATGGGACTGCTCGAAGCGCTCGCCATGTTGGGCGGCTGCCTCGGTGGGATCCTCATCCACAACCTGGCCGAAGCCGACAACATCCTGTTCAATCTGGGCAAGCCGTTCCAGTCGCTGCCTCCCGATTTCCAGACGGAGATCCAGCCGATCTTCCCCAACGTCGACCTCACCAAGGTCGGGTTCATGGAGAACGCCGCCCTGTCCGGCAACCACTTCAGCGACGGCACCCTGGCGATGACCTTCATGGGGCCTGAGTTCGCCGGCTACACCCTCAGCTACGACATCTACGTGCGCGACGCATGGGACCCCACCGTCGACGACGACAAGGCACTGATGGTGCACGAGACCACCCACGTCGACCAGTACCGGCGCTTCCGGTTCGAGGATGCCTTTGCGTGCGCCTACGGCATGGGCTTCGTCCAATCCGGCTTCGACTACGCCACCAACCCCATCGAGGCCGAGGCATTTGCGGTAGAAGCCGCCTATGCAGCGACGCTGTAGGGGAACGGTCGCTCCCCCGACGCCACCGGCGAGCGCGGAATTTCCACGCATCCGGAGCCGTTGATCGGGAGATGAGCGACACTATCGATTACGAACCGAGCCCGTCGGGATGGGTACGGGACCACGTCGAGCAGATCGTGGGTACCGGCACCACCGACGGCGTCACGATCAGGGGCATGCCCACCGTGCTGATGACCTATCGGGGCGTCAAAACCGGGAAGGTGCGCAAGACGCCGGTAATGCGGGTCGAACACGAGGGGCGGTACGCCGCTGTCGCCTCCAAAGGTGGCGCACCGACCAACCCGCAGTGGTACGCCTGCCTGGTCGCCGAACCGCTGATCGAGCTGCAAGATGGCACGGCGACCGGTCAGTACCGGGCTCGTGAGGTGTTCGGAGACGAGAAAGCCGTCTGGTGGACCCGGGCCGTTGATGCCTACCCCGACTACGCCGACTACCAGCGCAAAACCGACCGCCAGATTCCGGTCTTCGTGCTCGAACCGGTCAGCGAGGGCACGCCAGTTCCGTGACAGCACGGATGCAGCTGAGGACGGGAGCTTCGTCTCCCCGGGCTGATCCGCCGGTCATAGCCTCGGCCGCGGCGAGGGCATTCGAGTCCCCGGGGCGTCACCGCCCGGCCGGCGGTCACCCACGAGACCGGTGTATAGGAAGCTCGACAACTGAAAAACGTTTTCCTACCCGTCCCCGGAGAGGTCGACGTGCCTGCCGGGACCAGGTACACAGCGACGGGTGCCCCGCCCATCACTACGGCGGGACACCCGTTGCCCGTACCCTTCCCCAACGGAGCTAGATGTTGTCGATCTCCCAGACCTCGCCCCCCAGCGTCGTCACGTAGGCGGTATGGCCCACGATCTCGACCGACGTGGGGCGATCGAGCCCCTCGAAGACGGGAACGAACTGGCCGTGATGATCGGCCCGCATCAACGCACCGCTATCCGGGTCGGCGGGCGACCCGTCCGGGTTGCCCGGGGTGAAGTGGCCCTGCGAGAGACCGTACATGCTGTTGCCCTGTCCGAACTCCACATCTACCAGGAGCCTCGCTCCCGAGGCCACCGGCTTGACCTTGGGGTTGTGTACGTTGAACCGTACAACCCGACCATCCTCGGGCAGGTGCGGGTTGGGACCGGCAAGTGCCAGATACACCTGGCTACCCCTGATGTCGAGACCGGTGGGCACCACGTCGTCGAGTGCCACGACCTCACTGACGTCCCCGTTGAGCGCTACCCGCAGCACCCGGTTGTGGTGACCGTCGGTCACCAGGAAATCGCCTTGGTACGGCTCGAACGCATACTGGAGACCCGACGGGACGAAGAACTCGGTCTCCGGTGGATTGGCTATCGACCACGATCCGATGTCGGCGATCACGGTGAAGCTGCTACGCCCGTCGATCCGGTAGATGCCGGACACGTCGGATCCGCCCACGTCGGGCCCGACCAGCGTCACAAGGGCATACGCCGTATCGCCGATGAAGGCCACGTCCATTGGCCCTCCGAGCCCCACAGCGGGTATCGCGGCCGGCAGACCATCGGCAAAGGTGGTCACCTGCCCCGTCTCCCGATCGATCCTGGAGATCCTCCCGGCGGCGCCCTCGGTCACGTACAGCGCCCCGTCGGGGCCGATCGTGCTTCCCGATCCGGTCGAGCCGGCGAGCCCCGAGGCCAGCAGCGTTGCCGTGGGGTCTCCGCACGGCTGCGTCGCCGACGCAGCCGCCGGCACCAACATCAGCAGGGCGACGGCCAACACGAGCAGACGTCCCCGTCTGCGAATTGGATTTCTCATCGTGCCTTCCTTTCTCCCACGTTGTGGGAACGGCGGGATACGATCACCGGAGCGTTGCCGGGTGTCGCTCCCCCCTTTGCTGTGCCGGGCCGTTCCCGGCCCAGGCAACGTATCGAGACCACCCCGCGGCGTCATGACCTGAATTGACCATTAGGCCCCGAATAGTCATTAGTGGTCATGGCTGGAACGGCAGTGCGGTGTATGTTCCAGCTATGGGGAGAGCACCCGACACACCGCTCCCGGTGTGGCTCGACACCTCCCATCTCGGGGGGTTTGCGGGTCGTCATGCCGAGAAGAAAGTGCTGGACGAGGCCTGGGACCGGGCCGTGGCCGGTCGTCGCCAGGTCGTGCTGATCGGCGGACCGCCCGGTATCGGCAAGAGTCGGCTGGCGGCCGAGGTAGCGTCGGCCGCCCACGGCAACGGAGCGGTGGTCGCCCACGGAGTCCGCCACACCGGCCAGGCACGTCCCTTCGAGCCGTTCGTCCAGATCTTCGATCAGATCGCCACCATCGCCGACACCCGGACCGTCCCCGGCCTCGCTGAAGCCCTGACCTCGATCACTGCCGCCCTCTCCCCGGCGGGGGACCCGGTGCTGCCGGGGACCGAAGCCGCCAAACGCCACGAGCTGTTCGCCGCCGTCGTGACGGCCCTGCGTGCTCTCGCTGCCGACCAGCCCACGGTTCTGGTCCTCGACGACGTTCACAATGCCACCGAGCCCACCTGCAACCTGGCCTCGCACATCATGCGCTCGATCGACCAGGCCCGGCTGCTCCTGTTGATGACCTTCCGGACCACGCTCCCCGAAAGGACCCCTCTCCTCGCCCGTGTGCTGGCGACCGCCCACCGGCTACCCTCCGTCACCCGGCTCGATCTCAGCGGGCTCGACGAAACCGAGATCGAGCAGTTCCTGGCTACCCGGGCCGCACCGGGCGAAGCATCAGCGCGCACCGCCCGGCTGCTGCGCCATTGGACCGCTGGCAACCCCTACTACGTGTCCGAGGTCTGGGCCACTGTGGGCGGAGACGGCTCAAAGGCGTCGGCACCGCGGACGCCACCGTCGCTCAGCGATGCCGTGCGGGCACGCGTGCTGACCCTCTCGCCTGACTCACGCTCCGTGGTCCGTGCCGCCGCGGTTTCCGCCCCCGAGATCGATCCCGGTGCGTTGGCGGCCATCCTCAGTGTCGACATCGATCGCATCCACCACGGTCTGGACGAGGCGGTGGCGCACGGTCTGATGGTTCACCAATCCGGCATGTATGACTTCGTTCACGATCTCACCCGCCACACCCTCCAGGAGGACATGGCACCCTCGGACGTCACCGCACTCCACGGACGTATCGCCGACCTGCTCATCGCTGAGCGGGGTGACGACCCTGCCTGTGCCGCACGGATCAGCCAGCACCTCGCCCGGGCAGGGTCGCGCCGCGACGACGCCGTGGAGTTCGGATCACGGGCGGGTGACTTCAGCGAGCGGACGTTTGCATTCGAGGACGCGGCCGATCAGTTCGAGAACGCCGCCGCCTTAGCCGAAGACACCGCGACCCGCGAGATACTCCTGCTACGCGCCGGACACAACCTGTTGCTGGCGAGCCGTTTCGAACAAGCGCTCGAAATCTATCGCGTGGCGTGCGGTTCCAAGGACCCGGAACGTCGAGCCAGGGCCGCCATCGGGCTGGCCGAGGCGACCTGGCGTCCCGGGCGTCTCGGCCATGAGGCGATCGCCCGGCTGAAGGGGGCGCTCAAGAGCGGGGAGCTGACCGCTCCGCTGCGAACGGAGCTGTCGGCCCAGCTTGCCCGTGCCTACGGTTACGCCGGTTTGCCGGAGGTGGCCCGGCAGGTCGGTGACGCCGCCGTGGTTTCGGCCCGGGAAATCGGCGATCCCGCGCTGCTGGCGGTTGCACTCATCTCACCCGGATATGCGTCGCCGCAGGTGCTGAAGACCGATCTCGACAGTTTCGTCGAAGCCTCGTCGCTCGCGCGGCAGGTCGACGATCTAGACCTCTTTGCCCAGGCGACCTTCGTGCGGGCATCAACCGGCTATGCGCTCGGCGAGCGTCGCATCTGGCAGGAGGCTCTTACCGACCTCGAGACGATCGCAGAACGAACCGGCCAGCCGTTCCACCACACCGGGCTTGCCTTCGCCATGTCCTCGCTATCGCTCCAACGCGGCCAGTACGACGAGGCGCTAGGGATCGTCGACAGGGTCCTCCAGTACAAGGACGCCTTCACCGGCCCCGACCGGATCGACGGGCTGCACGGGTCGGCGTCGTTCCACATCAAACGCGAGACGGGGCTGGAAGATATCCGCCCGCTCGTGACCGGTGACCTCGACACGGAGGTGGGTCGGTGGAAACCCGGTCTGCTGGCGCTCTACACCGAGCTCGACATGCGCCGCTCGACCGCGACGCTGCTCGACGAGATCATGAGCACACCCAACGTTGACGAGATCGCCGACAAGTACGAGGGGGCCCAGGCCGTGTATCTCACCGAGGCCGTCTGCCTGCTCAAACACCGCACTCACGCCGAGCGCCTCTACAAGGTCCTCTCCCCGCGGAGCGGGACCAACTTGATCTCGGGCTTCTTCGTGAACGTGTTCGGCAGCGCCGACCGCTATCTGGGCATGCTCGCCGAGGTCGCAGGCCGGGACGCGGCCGATCACTTCGAGACGGCATTGGAGATGGATGCAAGCACAGGCGCCACTCACCACCGAACAGAATCTCTTGCCCGCTACGCCCGGTATCTGCGAAACCGGGACCCGGACCGAGCCGAGGCGATGGCCCAGGAAGCGTACGACCTGGCCCGGCTGATGGGAAGCCGGCGAATCCAACGTCTGGCCCGCCCGACCAAGCGGCCATCCGACTCGGTGTTGACCGCTCGCGAGTTGGAGGTCCTCGAACTGATCGCCGCCGGGTGCTCCAACCGCGACATCAGCGAGCGGTTGTTCATCAGCGTCAACACCGCCGCCAACCACGTGCGCAACATCCTCATCAAGACGGGAGCCAAGAACCGCACCGAGGCAGCCCGTCTGGGTGCCCAACGCGGTCTGCTACCCACCTGACTCAATGGCGGCGACCACACCGCTCGGCATGACCTTTCCGGTCAGCTCGACAATGGCGTCGGCCGGGATGCCAGCCTGCCGGGCCGCCTCCCGCAACGCCTCGGGGTTGGGTGCCTCGTAAACGCAGTAGGTCTTACGCCGATCGGAGGACAGGAACGAGTACAACCACCGGACCCCTGCGTCGACGTTGACTTCCTCCAGGAAACGCGCGATCTCCGGTGTTGGATTCAGCTGCTCCGCGTACTCGCGCTCGATCATGAACAACGGCATGACATCCCTCCTTGGCACCTTGGCCCCAACCGTACTCCACGGCTCGGACGTCTGGGTCCGGGGTTGCACGGTCCCGACTCCAAATCCGGCGGACGCGTCATTCCCCGCGGTGGGAACAACTGCGATGTGGGGAAACCCGTGCCGCACGATGCGTCGGTAGGTTTGGTAAACACACCGCTAGGGAGGGAGACCCCGTGTCCAATCGCCACCGATACCTGCGCCTGCTCGTAGCGAGCACACTCGTCCTCGTCGTCATGGCGCCGATCGCCGTCTACGCCGCCGGCACCTTTGTCGATGACGACACCTCGATCTTCGAGGACGACATCGAATGGATGGCCAGCAACGAGATCACACTCGGCTGCAACCCGCCCGCCAACGACCGCTACTGCCCCACCGACAACGTCACCCGGGAACAGATGGCGGCGTTCATGCACCGCCTCGCCGACAGCGGTGCCGTCAACGCCGGCGATTCGCTGCGGCTGAACGGGAAGGGCCCCGGCTACTACGAGAACATGATCTGGGCAACCGGAGTCGACGACGTCGCCCACACTCTCATCGACACGGGCACTGCCACGGCCGAGCTGACCATCACCACCCCCTGGGACGGCTACCTACTCATCAATGCATCCGCATCGGTACGCGACAACGACGACGACAGCCAGACCCTGTGGTGGATCCAACTCGACAACACCACATGCAATGCGATCCCCGCCAATACCGCCTCGGTCGCCTACGCCTACGCAACCGCCAACATCAACGGGCTCCGCCAGTCGGCTTCGCTGACCGGTGCAGCCGCCGTGACCGCGGGAAGCCACACGCTCACCCTGTGCGGCGGTGCTACCACCGCATACGGAACCGTCGCAGACGGCCCCAGCATCACCGCACTGTTCTCACCGCTGGGGGAGGTTCCGTCGCCCTGAGCAGGTAGCCGTCGCACCCGCCGCGATGATGGCCACACGGGGCGCCAGTGGCGACCCTGTGACGAAGGCGGCCCGGCCTGGCTAGGGGCTGGGCGTTCCGACACAAGACGGGCTAGGAACGAGGCGCGAGATTCCTGGGGCGACCGGGGACGCTGCCATGATGCGGGCACATGGTGGGAAGAAGGAGGCGATCCCCTCGACCGGCATCGATCGTGCAAACTTGCTCTAGACGCTGCACACGACCTTTGCTATATGTTAAACAGCGTTGTTTTGGGGAAATAATCGAGATGCTGGCATAATGCGGCACATGGTGGGAAAGCACATGGGGGAGATCCGCCGGCTCGGGGCCCTCGCGGTGGCGGGGGTCATCCTGGTTTCGTGCTCGGGCACCGGCTCAGAGACGACGACCACAACTACCGCACCGTCGTCCACCACGACCACCGCCACGTCGACGACCACCACAACCACCACTACCACCACGACGAGTACGACCCAGCCCCCGGCGACCACAACCACAACCACAAAACCGCCGACCCCCTCGCTCGCCCCGAGGTAGTGGTGTCGAACATGAACCGGGATTCGGTCGACGACTTCGACCCGACGGGCGACGACCTCTACCACGTCGCCATCGAACTGTTCGACCTGTTCAACTATCTCGAGGGTCACCCCACCGGCACCGCCGAAGAGATGGCCGGCCTGATGTATGAGCCCGACTACCCCTACTGGGACAGCCATCGTCGCCGGCTTCGAGGAGCTCGCCGCCAACCCCGGCTGGCATTACGCCGACGCCGGCATCCGCACCCTCGGCATCGAAGTGCTCGAGCGTCTCGGGCGACACCGCAACAGTCGTGTACGTCGAAGATCGCGACATCCAGCTGATCAGAGATGCCGACGACGTGGTCGTTCGCGAATACCTGGGGTGGGACCCCGAGCTGACTACGTTCACCTACCACCGAGACGACGACGGACGATGGCGGATCGCCGATCTGGTGCCGACTCGACCGGCCACTGACGAGGACATTGCCTCGATGGTGCCTGTCGATTGGACGGGACGGCAGCTATGAAACGAATCGGAGTGTTCGTTGCGATCCTGCTCGTTGCTTCGCTGCCGAGCCCTGCCGTCGCCAGAGGCGACGGCGACGGACATCGACCACAACGTCACGGTCGAGCATGCCTTTGTGTCCGGCGATCTGTGGCTCGAGGACCACAACGCCTACCTGCGGGAGACCGGCGTTATCAACTGCCAGTACCCACATGAATGGTGGGATGAGGCAGTCATCGCCGACGACACCGGGACGATCGTCGCATACAACGAGGACTACTACCGGACACCCCTGGTCAAAGACGTCGTAGCCCACGGCGGCGACGCCTCCACGTTTGGCGATGTTGACCTGTTTACAACAAGGTCCTGCTACCAGGGTGCGCTCGTGGCGGTTGGTGATTGCTCGGACGGCGACCAGCTCGCCATCTTCGCCCAGTATGCGTCGCAGGACGTATTTCGCCACGTCACCGCAGTGACGCAGCGACTACGACGTGAGTTACCGGCTGGGTCACTACTGCCTGGTCGTGGTCAACCAGAACGACGTGCGGGACCACCTCCACGGTGACGAATACGTGCCCGAACCGGTCCGGGCCACCTTCCCCCAGTCCCGCACTCTGGTCGGGCTCGAGAACAGCGTCTGGTACGACGTCGCCGACGGCAGCGACCCCACCGACGGCGGATTCGCACTGACCATCGACACCGCCGGCGCCGACTACCTGCTCAACGTCCAGATCTGGCTCAGCGGCATCCAGATCGACATCGACGGCGACGGGGAATGGGACTACACGAGCAGCTGCGCCGACACCGCCGCCTGCCCCGGGTCTCTCGAGAACCCCGTGTACACGTTCGCGTACGAAACCCGCGCCCTGCACCTCTTCACCATCCGCACCCTATGGGCCGGCGTCGCCACGGATCGGGCAGGCAACGTCCTCAACGTCGAGCCGGGCATGATGTGGAACGAGCACACCTTCGACTGGGAAACGGTAGAAGTCCGCTCCTCGCTCGACGGCTAGCACCAACTACCGACCACCACCCCGCTCGCTGAGCCGCGACCCGGGCTCAGCCCACATCGCCGGTATCGCCGCGTTCCGGCGTACTGTCAGGACCTGGTCTGCGCCGGAGACGCCCGGCCCGGCGGGCGCCGTCCCTGAGGACCGCTTCGAACTGGGCATTGACCGAGCGGAACTCGTCGGCGGCCCACGCCTCGTAGATGTCGTATAGCTCCTGCGGGATCCGCAGCAGGTACTGCTTGCGCTGCCGTGCCATCGTCTCCCTACCCCGCCCGACCGCTATCTGCTCAAGGTGCCGACGTTGACCACCGGGCTCGTCGGCTGGTCGCTGGCTATGACAGTCATCAGATTGGAAGCGAAGGTAGCTTTGCGCTCGTTGTCAAGCGGGATCCGATCGTGCTCGTCGGTGCCCTCCTCGAGTGCCGCGATCGCCTCGCGCACCATCAACACCGCGCCTTCGACGATCTTTGCTCGGGCCGCCACGATGGCCGACGCTTGCTGTCTGCGCAGCATCGCCTCGGCGATCTCGGGGGCATAGGCCAGGTCGGTGAGGCGGGTCTCGAGCACCTCAACGCCGGCCGCATCTGCGCGTTCTTGCAGCTCGACCATCAGGTTGTCATTCACCTCACTCGTGTTGTGAATGAGCGTGGTCACATCCGTATCGTCAAAGTTGTCGTACGGGTAGGAACGGGCCAGCTGCCGCACCGCCGACTCCGACTGCGTATGGACGTAGCTGATGAAGTCGTCAACGCCGAACGTCGCCCGAGCGGTGTCGGTGACCCGCCACACCACCACAGCCGCAATCTCGATCGGGTTGCCGTTCGCATCGTTGACCTTCGAAGTCTGCGTGGTGAAATTGCGCACCCGCAGCGAGACCTTCTTCTTCAAGTACAACGGATTGGCGATACGGAGGCCCGGGATCCGGTCGCTCCCCTTGTAGTCACCAAACAACGTCAAGACCGCCGACTGATTGGGTTGCACCACGAAGAAACTGACGGAGAGGATGACCACAAGCAGCGATAGCACCACCGCCAGGATGATCATTAGCAAATTGCCCCAGATCCCGCCAAAGACATACAAGGCGACATCCACCAGGAAGAGGACGACGTCCGCGATCAGCCAGGGAATGCCGGCACCAGAACGTCCTGTGGACTCGGAAAGCATGAATACACCTCCATAAACCTATATCAAGATGATATCACGCGGGGCGGGGTTCCGGATGCGAGAGAAGAGGCCGAGCCACCGTCAGAAACGCATGGAGATCGAGCGGTTTCGTCCGGGACGACCCGCCGCGGAAGCCTCAAGCCGGGGGTCGATCTGGTCGAGATTACCATGGAAATGCCCTGAAGAGCTTCCGTCTCTGAGGAAACAGGGCATCCGCTCTAGAAGGTGGTGTACTTGTGACCAATCACATTGTCGGACGAGCGATCTGTCGATCACGTCCACACACGAACTCATCGGCTCGCAGCCGTCGCACTCGCTGCGGCATTGCTCACGGCAATAGTGGGTGTCGCACCAGCCGGCGCCATCACCGCTCGGGCACGCCGACCATCGGCGGAACGGTCGATGCCACATATGTCGAAGGTGACGGCTGCAACGCTCGTCGGGTCCTCGCTGACGATCGCCGACGGGGTGTCGTATGGCGGCCAGTACCTGGAGTTCTCGATCGATGGAGCAACGTCCGGCGAGACGTTGGGTCTCCAGGAGGACGGAGTTGCCGACACCGCTGACGGCGTCGTCTCGGTCGTCGGCGAGCTCGGTCTACCTCGGCAACGGCGCGACGGCAGACATCGTCGGCTCGATCGACGGCATTCTCAACGGCGCCGACGGCACGACGCTACGGGTCAACTTCACCAGCGACTTCCAGAACGCCGGTTTCGAGACTGGTGACCTCACCGGATGGACCGCTATCGACCGATCAGATCGACCTGGGATCGACGACGATCGCCGCCTGCCTCAACCGTCGACACCAGCACCTACCCGGGTCCGGTGCCCAACGAGGACAACAACGTCCCGATCATCCTGGGTTCTCTCACCACCCCTGTTGTCACGGATGTGGTCTCCGAAGGAACCTACGCCCTCCAACTCGTCTCCGACGACATGTATTACACTGCAAGGCTATGACGTTGTGCATGGCCCCGCGGTCTACTCCGGCCCGTTCGAAGCAGCCAGTGGCGACACCATCTACTTCGACTGGCGAGCTTACGCCGGTGAGGACGACTATCACGTCTTCGGCTACATCATCGACGAATCGTGCAACCAGACCGAGCTGCTCGATGCCACCGGCGGCGGGAACACTGCAGTGGGCCACCAACCCGACCGTGATCCCGGCTTCCGGCACCTACCGATTCGTGTTCGTGTCCGGCACATTCGATGCGTCAGGCGGCCAGGCCGCAGGCGCCTCGCTCTACATCGACAACGTCCAGGTGTTTGGCAACAAGGCGAACGATGCGGTGGCTCAGGCAGTTGCCCGCAAGATCACCTACATGAACACGGACGCGGAATCACCGTCCAGCCGGACCCTCAACGTGACCGCCCAGAGCACCGGCGGTTCTTCCAGCGCTCCGCTGACGATCAATGTGCAGACCGATCCGGCCATCACCACCGGGGTGACCGGCACCGCAGGCAACATGAAGGTCGACATCAGCTGGGTCGCACCCGACGCCGGCTCGTTCCCCATCACCGACTACGTCATCCAATACTCCGACGACAGCGGAGCAACGTGGCATACATTCGATGACGGGGTATCGAGCCGACACGTCGGCGACCGTCACCGGTCTCACCAACGGCGTCGCCTACGTGTTCCAGGTAGCGGCGGTGAACTCGGTTGGGGCCGGGCCGTACTCGGCACAGTCCGACCCGCTGACGCCGATGGCGACAGCGCCCGAGGCGCCCTCGAACGTCGCCGGCACAGGTGGCAATGGACTGGCTGTCGTGACGTGGGATGCCCCCGACTCCGGCGGATCGCCGATCACCGACTACCTGGTCGAGTACTCCTCCGACGGCGGGGCGACGTGGCATACCTTCGATGACGGTGTGTCGACCGAGACCTCGGTGACCGCTACCGGGCTCAGCAACGGGACGGACTACCTGTTCCGGGTGAGCGCCGTAAACGCCATAGGAACCGGGCCGGCAGCCACGTCGGCCGCGGTCACCCCGCAGGATCTGCCGCCGTTCGAAGATACGGTGACCAGCATCTTCCTCGACGACATCCAGTGGCTGCACAACCAGGGCATAACCGTCGGGTGCAACCCGCCACTCAATACGCAGTTCTGCCCCAACGTCCCTTTGACACGGGCCGAGACGGCAACGTTCCTGGACCGGTGGCTCGATTTCGCCCCGACGACTGAGGACTTCTTCAGCGACGATGACGGGATTGTGCACGAGGCGGCGCTGAATCGGGCGAAGGCGGCCGACGTCTTCCGCGGCTGCAATCCGCCTCTCAACAACCTCGTGTGCCCCGATGCCGTAATCACGCGGGGCGAGGTTGCGGCGGCGCTGGTTCGTGCTCTCGGACTCGATTCGGCCAGCCCGAAGCCGTTCACCGATGCCGTCGGGCACCTGTTCGAGAACGAGATCGGGATGCTTGGCGGCGCTCGGGGTTTCGGTGGGCTGCAACCCACCCGCCAACGACCAGTACTGCCCCGATCAACCGATCACCCGGCCGAGATGGCCGCCATTGCTCCACCGGGCATCCGAACTGCCATAGCCAACCGGTAGATCGACCTCAGATGATCGACCCGATAGATCGCTCCTCTTGCATACGATCGTACCCACACTGCTCGAGCACCGTGATCGCATGGTCGAGGTCCACACCGCGACCCCATTGTGCCTGGCGGTCCTCACCCCGCCTCGAGCACCGTGATCGTATGGTCGAGCGTCCTCACCGGGCGCCGCGGACCGGAATGCCCGCACAGCGCAGTGCACGATCCGTCGACGAAACCCATTGTGACGTCTCTTCCGCCCCCTCCCCTGGCTTCACGGCGCGGTCAACGACCCGTGCGGGCGTCGCGACGGAGATGGTGCGCGTTGGCGCCACTACCCCAGAGCCCGGTGCAGGAAGGCAGCCATCTGGCCCCGGGTCACCACATCGCTGGGACAGAACATGTCGTTCGCCGGTGGGTTGCAGCCTTTGGTGACACCGGCCGTGGCGAGACGATCAATGTCGGTCTCGAAGATCGAGCCGTCATCGTCGATGAACAGGTCACCGAGACCGGCGTCGGTGTAGCCGAGGGCGCGAACCAGGAACGCCGCCATCTGACCCCGGGTCACCGAATCGTCAGGACAGAAGTGGTTGTTGAGTGGCGGGTTGCAGCCCCTGGTAATACCGGCTGCGGCCAGCCTCTCGATGTCCGCCTCGAAGATCGAGCCGTCGTCGTCGGTGAACGGGTCGTCGAGCTGAACGGTGAGTCCAAGTGCCCTCACGAGGAACGCCGCCATCTGGCCCCGGGTCACCGAATCATCGGGACAGAACATGTTGTTGACCGGTGGGTTGCAGCCTTTGGTGATCCCTTCCTCCGCCAGCCATTCGATCTCCGGTTCGAAGATCGAGCCGTCATCGTCCACAAACGGGTTCAGGACGTGCGGCGTCACCGTCGCCGACCAGGCCGACCACGGGCCCCAACCCGAGTCGTTGTGGGCCCGCACCCGCACCCGGTAATCATCGCCGTTGCTGAGCGCGGTAAAGGTGTGGCTCAGAACGGTGCCGACGGTCACCGTGGCCGACCCGCCGTCGAGCTCCAATGCGTAGTTGTCGACCGCGGCGCCGATACCGGTCGCGGCCGTCCAAGCGGCAGTGAGCTGTCCATCCCCGGCGGTGACCGCAGGCACTCCAGGGGCGGACGGGACGGTACCGGGAATGAAGTCCGGCGACCACGCCGACCAGGCGCCCCAACCCTCGCTGTTTCCGGCGCGCACCCGATAGCGGTACGTATCGGTCGAGTTGAGCCCGACGAGCCCGTAGCTCGTGGCTGTGCCCGGGTCGTAGGTGACGGCGCCGCCGCCGGTGGCGTTCTCCAGACTCACCTGGTAGCCGGTGAGCGGCCGCCCACCATCGTCGGCCGGTGGTGACCAAACCGCGGTCGCCTCCCCAACAGCGGTGACGGTGATCGCCGGGTTGAGCGGAGCGCTCGGGGTCGAGATCGGGGTGACGTTGGAAGACCAGCCCGACCACACGCCGGGCCCGAAGCTGTTCTCGGCACGCACCCGGATGCGATAGGTGTCTCCGTTGACCAACCCCGTGATGTTCTTCGACAACGTGGTGCCGACGTCGAGGTAGCTGTTGGTGGAGGCAACCATGTCGTTGACCTCGAGCCGGTAGTTGCTGATCGCCGCTCCCCCGTTATCCCCGGGTGCCGTCCAGACGGCGCTGATCGAGGCGGGACCTGCTGTCGCCGTCGGGATGCCGGGTGCGGTCGGTACGGTGCCAACCGTGAAGTCCTGTGACCATGCCGACCAGGGCCCGTCCCCGATGGCGTTGGTCGCCCGCACTCGCGCCCGATAGGTAATGCCGTTGTCGAGCCCGGTCATCGTCTTCGACAACGTCACCCCGACATCGGTGACGGTGCTGCCGCCGACGTCGCGGTTCTCCACCTCGACGTCGTAGTTGAGGATCGGGGAGCCGCCGTCGCCGGCCGCGGTCCAGCTGAGCGTCGCCTGCTCGTCGCCCACGGCGACGCTGGGAATCCCGGGTGCGGACGGGGCAGTGTCGGTATCGGGGTCGGGGTCGGCGGTGATGGTGTATCCGGTAGGAGTCGCCCCGGTGACGGTGACGGTGACACCCTCGATCTCGATGCTTTCCCCTGCCTGGAGCACGTGGCCGACCCCATTGGGACTGGGCGGCTGCTGGGTCTGGTCCCGGTAGATACCCGGGCAGATCCCGCCTCCGAAGGCGCCGTCGTCGCAGTAGTAGTCCACCTCGTACACCTCGACCCCTTGCCACGCCGACGGGATCGGGTCGTAGGTCGAGGTGGTGCGCGCCCCGAGGACATAGAAGCGGCCCGGTTGGGCGGTCTTGATCGCAAACAACTGCGTCCCGGCGACGTTGTGCGGCTGGAGCGTCGCCGCCTGGTAGCTGCCGTCGGCGATCACGACATCGTCGGTCGCCACCCACCCCGACTGGAACCGGTTGTACGACAACGTTGCGTACGGATCAGGCTCCGTCCAGCCACCGGTGGTGCTGTTGCCGCTCATCAGGTCGAGCGGGTTGTCGTACTCGTCGCCGGTCCCCGAGTTCGAATGTGGCCATTGCAGCGTGTGGCCCAGCTCGTGGGCAGTCACCGACGGGTAGTTGAGCAGCGAGCTCTCTCCCACCACTGCATAGCGCTGGTTGTCCGGGAAGGTGGAGCCGATCCAAGAACAGTCGGGGTCGCTCGAGATACAGATGATGCCCGGCGATGCGAACCCACCGCCTGTAACCGAGTCGATGACGAACAGACCCTCCGGACTTCCAACAGGCGTATAGGTGCCGTTCAAGAACCCGTTGATACAGCTCGAGTCGGTCGGGATCGTGCCACCTGCAGTGAACACCGGCTCGTATACCCCACCCGAGAGCGAGTCGTAGTAGTCGACGGTGGCGGCTTCGAGCGCCGCGATTGCCTGCGGCAGGGTGGACGAGACGCTGCCGCACAGCCACACCTCCCAGTGATCCTGGTCGAGCGAGTAGCGCTGCACGAACGGCGTTTTGGGGATGAGCCCGGTCGGGTCGTCGTCGAAGAGACCCTGAATCGTGCTGAAGCCTTGGGAGACGTTGCTGACCGGGGCGGACCAGTCGTCGCCTTGTAGCACGGGCTGAGGAGTGCTGGCGCCGGAGGCGGCAGGGGCGACGGCGACCATCGCAGTGGCGGCCACCACGGCCGCCAGCAGTCTTCTCGATCGCAGCACCATCTGCCCCTTCTAGCTCGGCCCGGGCGCTATCAGGTATCGGCAGCGCCCGACGAGGGCTTGAACCGGCGATGGCAATGGAATCCGCGCAACATCACGAGCCCGGGACCTGCACGACGGCAACACCGCTTCCAGGTCTAGAATTCGTGCTTGCGGGTGAAGTTCAACACCACGTCACCCGTTTTCGCAACAGGCCCCTCGTCCCCCCTGGGGGCCTGTTGTGTTGTGCTGCCCCGGCCAAACGCGTCCGTGAGCTCAGTTACTCCCAGGTCAGTACGCCCCAGGTTGTCGGTTGCTGGAAGAAGACTCCATCGAGGTTGGCGAGGATCCCGGCCTGGAGAGGTTTGCCGGCCGCGGATTCACCGTCGTTGTCAAACAGGGCGAACAGGGCGGCATCGAGCTCGTCCGGCTTGTCGTTGAGGCCGAACAGGCTCCAGGGAATGCGCGCTTCCAGACGCCAGTTACCGTCGGTGTCGACGGCTCCCCGCACGTCGACCGGAATGTCAGTGTCGTTGTCGGCGAACTGCTTGCCATCACCGACGAAGAGCACAGCAGCCGGCTGCCCCGTCGACCCGGCAAGCGGGGTCATGGTGAGCTGGAAGGTATCCGCATCGGGGTGCCCGGGCGCCGGGCCCGGCCCGACATATAGGTTTATGTCGAGGGCGTCGCCCCGCCATATCTGGTTGCCGGTGTTCGCCTGGGCATAGATGTCGTCTTCGACGTCCACTGCCACATACATGGCCGCATCGTCGTAGGCAACCACCAGGGTGCCCACCGAGTCGGAACCAAGGCGGTCCTCGGTGAGATTGTCGCGTACCGGGTGGCTGAGCCGATACCCGACGGTCAACGACTCCCAATCCCCGAGGAAGCCATCAACGGTCACACCGGGTGTTGGCACCATTGTCACCTCAGAGCTGTCGACGATCTGGAATTCGTCCCCCGCAGTCGTTGTCGTGCCCTCACCATCGCCATTGTGCAACAGCACTACGACCATGGCGATAACGAAGATCGCGACCACACCCGCACCAAGCGCACGGGAGTAGCGCTCGAAGAAACCCGGCTCCGGCCCGGGTTCGGGCACCGGTTCAGAAGCGATGACCCCGGTCTCCGCGGTCACGGCTTCATCAGACGCCGCCACCTTCGGCGTAGGTGCAACAGCGTTCTCGTCCACGGTGGCTGTTTCCCGAGACGTCTCCGGCTCAGGTGCCGATGTGGCGGTCTCCTTTTCCGTGCCCGGGGCCTCTCCAGAGCTCTCCACCGTTTCATCGACAGGCTCTCCGGGCGCCGTTTGCTCCATCAAGACGGTGTCCCGCTCCATCTCGAGGGTCGATTCGGATAGTTGGCGGAGATCGAAGAGACGCCCGTCCTCGGCCCTCATGTACAGCACGGCGGTGCCCCACTCGACGTCGTTCTTCGATCCAAAGATCGCCCGGCGTGCCTCCCCGACCGCGCCTTCCACCGGAAGCCCGCCGGCGATAGCGGTGTAGAACTCGTGGGCGAAGACGATCGCCGCCCGATCGGTGATCTCGAACTGCATGGCAACCACCGCGGGGATGCCCCGAGCCACCAGACTCTGCGCCACCCCGGCAAACGGATCGGTCTCAGACGTGCGCGCCCCCTCACAGGCGTTGAGCACCGCGACCCTGATGGTCCTGGCGTCGTCGAGGATCGTGCCGAGCTGATGACCGGAAACCTCCCGACCCCGACCCTCATCGGTCTCGAGCAGCAAGACCCCGTCGTTGGCCGAGTCATCGAAGCCGCCGTGACCAATGAAGTGGAACAGATGGAAGTCGTCGCGAACGAGTGCCCGCTGCAGCTCCCGCAACGTGGCCCGCTCCATCCGCTCGATCTGCACCACGCCCCGCCCGACCAGGTCCTCGAGCCCTTCGTCGAGCCGAGCCCATTCGGCCTCGACATCGAGCGGCGGGTAGTCCGAAGGACTCGACACCATCGCCAACATCTTCAGCGGCGGGGTGACCGTGAGCGGCGAGGCGCCTCTTTCGAGAGATATGTACCGCACCACCGGCGTCCACGACGACAGCACCACGAAATCGTCAGTCGCCGGCGAGTACAGATACTCCCACGGAAGATCAGCGAGCTGAGGCGCCTCGGATAGGCGCAATCGCAACCGCAGACCACATTGCTCGCGCTCGGTGGCATCGATGCTCCGCATCCACTGGGTCCCGACATCGCCGGCGAATACCGCGTCGTAAAGACGGGTGCCGAACTCCCGGGCCGCCGCATTCTCAGGCGATTCGATGCGACGCACCCCGGTGCGAGGCCGGCCGATCTTGAGCAAGAAATTCTCCAGCTCGAGCGGAGAGAAGGGCAGCTCGAACTCGATGCTCGCCTGCCCGGTCGGCGAGTCGAGGACCCGGGCACGGAAATGCTCGTCCCCGAGATCCTCGATCTCCAGGTCGAAGTCGACGTACTCCCTTTGTCGCAGAAGTATCTCCTTCCCTCTTCACTAGAAGATACGCGCCGAATTCGCCAAATACGCGAAAAAAGTCGTCAGCGTGGTGGAACAACCGCTGACCGGCTTTGGGCCAGCAACCACGGCTCCACCCCGCGATCGAGGACCTTTCGATAGGGTTCTGACCATTGTGAGAGGGGTTTGCAGGAGAATCACCGCGTTTGCGCTCGTGCTTGTCGCCGTCCTGACAACCACATCGGGAATCGATCGAGCGGCCGCACAGGACATTCGCGTCCCCGACCTCGTCCCCGACGACTCCTGCATCGGCATCATCCACTTCCCCGACGATCCCATCGGTGACGCCCCGTCGAAGATGATCGTGGGGGTCGTCCTTCCCCCCGAGTATGCCGGAGACGATTTCGCATTCGATCTCACCGGCGCATCCGGGGAGCAGGTGGGGATGGGAGTGGTTGGACCAGACGGTCTGGCATTCGCCGAGGCACCACTCTTCTCATACGGACCCCATCAGATCAACGGCGCCACCGTCAGCAACGCCGCGATCACCCCCATCGACGTCACCGGCATCGGCGACAACGGGACCTATGTCGTCGACCAGAACCAACCCGTGTGCGACTCCACCGTGCTCACGCCCGTCGCGGCGACGACCACCACAACAACAACCACAACAACAACACCACCACCACTACCACGACAACTACCACCACCACTACTGAGGCTCCGCAGGAAACGACCGCAGCTCCAACCACCACGACCACCGCTCCGGCAACCGACACTGGTGGCGGGTTCCCCTGGCCTGGCATCCTCATCGGCGGCGGAGCCCTCATCCTCATCGGCGGTCTCGTGATTGCCCTCGGCGGCAAGGAGCACAACTGCGACCGGGAGCGAGAAGAGCTCGCCAACGCCCAGCACCGGCTCGGTGAGATCAACGAGACACTGCAACACGCGCTCGACGACATGGAAGCCGACGAGGCCGAGATCAAGGAACTCGAGGCCGATCTCGAGTCCTATCGCAAGTCGAAGCAACGGGGATCGACAACCGAGGGCAAGACGACCTACTACGCCCACGAGGGCAAGCGCATCTCCGAAGCCGAGATGAACGCCGAGACTCATTACCTCGAAGAGAGAATCGCCATCGCCAAGCAAGCGCTCAGCGAGGACGAGGCCCGGGTCAAGGAGTGGCATGAGCGGTTCCAGGAAGCCGAGGAGGAGGTCCGCAAAGCCGAGGAGGCGCTGGCCAGATGTCTCGGCGAGGGAGCGGCTCCCATCCCACCGGCCCAACCCGGACAGCCGGGCACGTCAGGTCCGAGCGGACCACCCGGGCCAGGGGTCTCCGCACCTCCACCGCCGCAGCAGCCGATCAAGACGGGGTGCAAGGAAGGCACCACATACTCCCAGGTCGGTAAGCCAGAGAAGATCACGCCCATCGTCGACTTCAGCGTCATCGTCACCGTCCATGCCGGCTCCGAGCGCAAGGTCGGCGAGGCCCGGGCAATGACGGTCGGCCTCGGGGAAGCGGTCACCGCCCTCGACATACTCGGCAAGGCGCTCGGCGCCACATCAGCCGCCGGCTCGGTCACGACCGCACTTGGTGGCCTCAGCGCCGGTAATTACGTTATGGGAACGGCCGGTCTCGTCCAGGGCACCGCCGAGGGTGCCATGGCCTCGGGCCTAACCGATATCTCGATTCCCACCTCGGCGCCCGATGCCATCGTTGCCGTGGTCAAGGAAGCCGCCAAGCTCGGCAAGTTCGTGGCCGAGACGGTCGGGAAGTGGCTGGAGGCAAATCAGATCTACGACGTGCACCTCACCCTGTTCGAGCAGACCATCACGGCTACGCCGTACCTCAACTACCGCTGCGTCAACGGCGAATGGCAGTGCGAGAAGATCTGGCAGTACACAGTCGGCAAGCTGCGCAGGAAGGGAAAGCCGCGCGACAGGTCGTTCATCCTCGACTCGGATCTCAACCGGCACCGGATGCAGAATGAGGTAAACCGGCTCGGTCGTATGGCCCAATCCGCCATCACCACGTCACTGCGGGATCGGGCCGAGTTCGACGCCAAGCATCAACCGGGGCCCTGCCAATGAGCCGGCGCACCATCGGCTTTGCCATGGCCGGTGTCGGGCTGCTCCTGATGATCGTCGGTTTCCTGTCCAGGGGCGGATCGTCGACACCCGAGCCGGAAGCCGGGGCGACGACGACATCCACGACCGCCGCACCCACGACGACCACACCCACGACAGCGACGAGTACAACAACCACCACGAACGCGCCAACGACAACCAACACCACGTCAAGCACCGCAACCACAACGACAACCACGACCACAACCACCGAGCCTCCGCCGTCGATCGAGCAGTTCGTCACCGACTACGTCGCCGCCACCGAGTCGGGTGACGGCGGTTTCCTGTTCGACCGGCTCCTCCCCGAGATCCGGGACACCCTTGGCGCCGATCTGTGCCGCAGCTGGGTAAACAGCGAGATCCTCGCCATCAGCGACTACAAACTGACCGGGAACATCACAGGGCCGTCGTCACGATCGCTCACCGCAGGCGACTCCACCTTTGCGGTCGACCAGTATTACGAGGCGCCCGTCTCCTTCACCTTCCAAGGCCAATCCTTCGACAGCAAGGCCGCATGGGTCATCCAGGACGGCGAGGTCTACTGGGTTGGAGAGTGTCGCTGAGCACACGAGCTCCGGAGCATCCCGAGCCCAACCCCTGAGCTCACGCTTAAGGCCCCATCAGTTCCGCCGACTGGCCAGAGCACACCAACGCCCCGAGCTCGACCGCAGACCCACGGAGGTGCTTCGAACCGTCATCCCGCTCCGCCACGGTGATGAGGTCGTCGGAGTTCTCTCTACCACCCGGGACATCAACGACGTTGTCGAGCTGGAGCGGTCACTGGCGTCGGCTCGAAGGCTCGAGACAATCGGTCAGCTATCGGCTGGGGTCGCCCACGAGATAAACACCCCGGTTCAGTACGTCACTGACTACACCGCGTTTCTGGACCACTCGTTCGGCAACCTCCTCGGCGCGGTGCGCGCCCTCAGCGAGCTGGCGGAAGTCCACGACCCGGAAGCCGTCGCCCTCATCAGGAAGGAGGCCGACCTCGACTTCCTGCTCGAGGACATCCCCGACGCGGTACGCCAATCCCGCGAGGGCCCCGATCAGATCGCCCACATCGTCAGGGCGATGAAGGCCTTCGCCCATCCCGGCGACATCGGTCCTACCGACATCAACAAGCTGATCGCCACCACCGTCGACATCAGCCGCAACGAGTGGAAGTACCACGCTTCCATCGAGCTCGAACTGGCCGAAGTTCTGCCGGAGCCACATTGCGATGAAGGGCAGATCAAACAGGTTCTGATCAACATGATCATCAACGCCGCCGACGCCATCGCCGACGCCGGCGACGACAAAGGGGTCATCGGTATCCGGACATGGTCCGGAGAAGTCGAGGTCGTGATCCAGATCTCCGACACCGGCACCGGCATGACCCCGGAGGTCCAGGAGCGCATGTTCGAGCGATTCTTCACCACCAAGCCCGTGGGCCGTGGCTCGGGTCAGGGTCTGGCCATCTGCTACGACGCGGTCGCCGCCCACGGCGGGGGGATCACTGTCGACTCGACCGTCGGGGCCGGAACCACCTTCACGATCACGCTGCCCCTCAGACCGCCGGATCACCCGGAACACGCCGACGAAAAGCAAGCGGAGTAGCTCCGCTCCTGGCACAACGCCGTCCTAGTCAACGCCGTCCTGGTCAACGCCGTCCTAGTTGTAGTGCCGGACGTCGGGCCAGATGTCGGCGAGCTGCCGATCGGGATCGAGACAGAGAAGCAGCGGCAGACCGGCCTCTTCGTTCTCGACACCGTACGGATTGGTGATGGTTCCGACCCGCTGCAGGTCTGGACAGATGCTGCGTAACGTCGTCTCGACATAACCGACACCGATGATTGGGCCATGCGTCTCCGGCGGTCCCCACAGCCAGTAGCTGTTGTGGCCGCTGCTCGCCGACGGCAGCCCCGCATCGGCACCGAGCACGTCGACTGCGCCGGCCTCACCGTACGAGCCCGTGAAGATTGCGGTGGCCGAACGCTGGTTTTCGGGGATCGACTGGTATACCGCCGATACCTGATCGATCAGTTGCGGCCAGCCAACCGTCTCGCCCAGCTCTCCCGTCAGGTCGACGTGGGACACCCATGACGCCGGGACGAGCGGCAAGGCGATGAACGCACCAACCACGATGGCGATCCGGGCAGAGCTGAACATTTGCTCCCTGCGACCGTCGCGCAGATCGTCGAACCACCTTCCCCCGGCAGCGAGCAGCACCGGGTACATCCCGGCCACGTAGTACGACTTGCCACCGGTGATCAGGTAGAACACGAAGATGAGCCCAAACGCGATCGCGATCGCCCGCCATTGCCTCATGTCCGGCGAACGCAGGAGACGCCACCACCCGAAGACCACGGGCACGACCAGCACGATCGAGAGCAGCCCGATCTGCTCGAGCACAAACGCCACCGGACCGTCACTCCGGTCTGACAACGCCCGGGCCATCTCGAGTTGCGGAAAGTCGTGAGCGGTCTGCCACAACAGGGTCGGCAGTGCGATGAGAAACGCCACGCCCGCACCCACCCACGGCCAAACGGAGACGAGGACCCGACGCTGCGGGGTGGCCAGCAGCGCCAGCAGGACCACTGCCGCAAGCACGCCGATCAGGTTCTTGTTCTCCAGGCCGATCCCGACCACGGCCCCGAGCAATACCCACCGCCTCGGATCGTCGCCGTCGAGCAGACCCACCAGCAGCCACAGCGCCACCGCCGACAACAGATAGTCGAACGTTGCCGTGCTCAGGAGATGACCCACCGCCAGGGCGTAGCCCGCCCCACCGGCGCTCATGCCGGCGAACAGCTGACCCCGGGAACCGGCGCCGAATCGCCGCGCCGTCAGCGCGGCAAACACCACTACTGCCCCAATCGCCAATGCCGGCAACACACGAAGCGCCACGGGCGAAACGCCGCCGACGGTGTCCGCCAGCCGGGCGAGCAGCGGCGTCAAGGGAGGCTGATCGACGAATCCCCAGTCGAGCCTGCGTCCCGCCATGATGAAATACAGCTCATCACGGTGGAACCCGTAGCGAGCGGACAGCAACAGCTCGATCGCCACGATTGCCCCGGCCGTCAACCACACGCCCCGCCCCGGCGACCAGCGCTCGGTCTCCTCGCTGTTCATGTGCTCGCTCTCCCTCACCGGCATGACGATACCCGACACCCAGCAGACTCCAAGAACGGTTTCACCTGTCTTTCATACGGCGGTGGTTTGATAGCCATGAGACCGAAAGGAAGACATGCACCAGTTCCCATACGGACACGAGCGGGACCTTCTCGACTGGCTGTTCCCCATGCTGATGCTGGCGCTCCTCGCCGGCCTGCTGGTGGCGCTGTTCTTGTCGTTTCGCCGACCCCGCATGGGTGGCGCCGACGCCGACCCGCTACGCCGGGCAGCCGCCCGCTACGCATCGGGCGACATCGAACGCGTCGAGTTCGAACGCATCCAGCGGGACTTGAGCACGGCCACGGTTGCCAGGACGCCCCTGGAGGAGGCGGCTCTCCGCCTCGCCCACGGTGAGATCAGCACCGAGGAGTTCGATGCGATAAAGAACCGTCTCAGCGGAGATGCACCCACATAGGTCTGAGCAACTGCACGGCCGGGGTGGCTACGACTCCCCAAGCCCCCCGGCCGCTGCTCTCTCGTTCCCGGCCAGCCGCAGCAGCCTCGGGTAGCCCCAGGCGGCCACGAGCAGAAGAGCCACCGCACCCGTCGCGATGCCGTATCGGGGGCCAACGTGCTCGCCGATCCATCCGATCAGCGGGGCCCCGATGGGCCGGGCCCCCAGAAACGCCACCGCCCGCAGCGCCATGATCCGACCACGCATTTCGGGCCGGGCGTGAACCTGGAGCATCGAGTTACTGACTGCCAGGAAGCTGGTGCCGGCGCCACCGACCACGGTCAGCGTCAGCATCGAAACAACGAGGTTGGGGGCAACCGAGGTAGCCCCGATCGCAAGTCCGAATACCAGTGCGATCCTGGCCGCCGACACCGGGCGCAGATCCTGCCTGGACGCGGTATGGAGCCCACCGACCACGGCCCCGATCCCCATGGCGGTGAACATCAAGCCAAAGGTATCCGCGTCACCGTTGAAGGTGAACCTCGCCAGAAGCGGCAGCGAGACCTCGAACTCGTAGGCGAAGATCCCCATGATCGCCGTAACCACCAGAAGCGTCCGTAGCAACGGCTCGGCGGCGGCGTAGTGAAGACCATCCGACAGCTGGCCGCGCCGCCGCTGCAACGGCGTCGACCGCTCCAACTCCTGGGGGCGCATCAACGCCAGCGCGATCAACAGAGCCAGGTAGGAGATTGAGTTGAAGAAGAAACACATGGCGATGCCGACCGTCACGATCAGCACGCCGCCAATTGCCGGACCGATGACTCGAGCGGCGTTGATCATCACCGAGTTGAGCGACACCGCGTTGACGAGCCGTTCCCGGCCCACCATCTCCATCACGAACGACTGCCGCGCCGGATTGTCAAAGGCGCCGACGATTCCGAGGATGAACGCGAGGACGTACACCATCCATAGCTCGACACGGTCGGTGAACACCAGGAACCCGAGCGTCGCGGCGGTCAGTCCCGCCAACGACTGGGTGAGGAACAACAGACGTCGCTTGTCCACCCGATCGGCAACCACGCCGCCAAACGGTGCTGCCAGCAGCAGCGGGAGAAACTGCAGCGCCGTCAGCCCGCCCACTGCGGTGCCGCTTCCAGTGAGATCGAGCACCAGCCACGCCTGGGCAACCCGCTGCATCCACGCCCCCGACACCGAAACGATCTGTCCGGTGAAGTAGAGCCGGAAGTTGCGCACCCCGAGAGCGGCAAAGGTCGTCTCCAGGCTGGTCCGGGTCCGACTCATCGCCCACACGCCCTGTATCGCCGCACAAACCGCATCCAAGCCAGCCTAAGCCGGTTGTGAGCCGACAAAACACATGTCGACACCCCGACGGAAACCTGTACAATGTTGCTTCATAATGAAGGTGAATCCGCGGATGGCCGCGGTGCTGCTCGTTGCGGCACTCGGCGCGGGGGGCGTCGGCTTCCCAGGCCAGACGGGCTGGCCCATCGTCGTTGTGCTCTGTTGCGCTTCTGTCCTACCCGCCCTTGGTGCCCTGGCCGCCTACCGGTTGGGCCTCGTGCGCGAGGGACGGGAAGGTCTGGCGTGGAAACTGGTCGGCGTCGCGCTGGCCCAGATGGTGCCGATCTATGTGCTCGACTATCTCGGTGCGGATACCCTCGAGGCAGTTTTCGTTGCGCTGACGTACGGGTTCGGAGCCCTCGCCATCCTCTGGATCCCACACCCCCGATCCGGGCCCTATGACAGAACAATTGCGCTGCTGGATGCGCTTGGCCTCGGCATTGTCGTCGCCACCGGGACGTTCTGGCTCCTCTCCGGCACCGGGGTTGCGACCAGCGGGGAGCTGTATCACGCCATCGGCGATGCCGCGGTGATGGCCATGGCAGGCTATGTCGCGGTTCGCCGCAGCCAGCAAGGCATCGACTGGCAGATCGTTTGGCTGGTGCTCGGGGTCGCGGCCACATTGGGCGGCAACCTCACCATGGCCGTCAGCGACACGCCCTACACAGTCGGCCATCCTGCGGACTTCTTATTTTTCGCCGGTATGGCGGCGTTTGCTCTCGCCCCTCTGGTCATGCCCCCGGTGCAGGATGCACCGCGGGTCGCCCTGGAGCCCGGACGCTGGCAGCGGGCGCTCGTTCCCTACACGGTCGTCGCGCTTCTCGCCGCGGCGATCGTGGCCCACGTCGTCAGTCGATGGGACACCGACCCGATGAGTGTGGCCATCGGATTGGGGGCTCTAGCTGCGATGATCGTGGTGCTGCTCCGCCAACTCGCCATCGTCGCCCAGCAGCGCCGCCGGGTGATGAACGAACAGCAAGGTGTCATCGCCACCGTCAGCCACGAGCTGCGCACCCCGCTCACCTCCATCGTCGGCTTTCTCGATCTACTCGGGACTGGGAGGCCTTCACGGAGGACGAGAAGCTCGAGATGATCGACCTGATGCGGGCACAATCTCATGTGCTGGCCAGAGTCGTCGGCGATCTCGTCGCCGTCGCCCGCCGCCAGATGGACCGGGTCGATGTCACCAGAGAGAACCTATCGACGCACGAGATCGTCGCCACCGCAATCGCCCTCGTCCCGGAAGCAGACACGCAACACATCGAGGTCGACATCGCCGACGGCGTTACGCTCACGGCCGATCCTGCCAGGATCGTGCAGGTGATCGGCAACTTCCTCGCCAACGCAGCCCACTACGGGTCCGGGCACGTCGAGCTCGTCGCCTACAACGACGCCGACGCCACGGTGATCGAGGTACACGACAACGGCTCCGGCGTACCCGAGGTCTATCAACTCGTCATCTGGGAGCGGTTCGAGCGGGCCGCGCAGCGGCAGGGCCCGATCCCCGGCTCCGGTATTGGGCTCGCCGTGGCGCGAGGTGTGGCGCGCTCGCATGGGGGCGAGACGTACTATCGCCGCTCCGAACGGCTCGGCGGTGCATGCTTCTCGATCCGGGTTCCCATCGACTACAACGTGCTTCGGGACGATGTGGCTACCCCACAGGTAGGCGACCCGGCGTATCACACGAGCGATCGTTCCTTCTAGTAGCCGTCGACCCCGACGCCGTAGCAACGAAGGGGCCAGAAGTGGGGGGGAGATCCGCTTCGCCCCCGCTTCCGCGATACTGGGCCTATGCGCAGCCCTCATGCCAACAGCCAGGTCGAGCTCAAACCGGCGGTGATCACCGAGGAAGAGATCATCATCGATACCGACGACGGCGACCACGACCGGTTCGCTCATTACGTTCGCAAAGCCGACATCGTCCGGGCAAACGTCGAGGGTGTCCCCGTCATGGCGCTGTGCGGAAAGGTGTGGATCCCCAATCGCGACCCGGACCGCTACCCGGTTTGCCCCACCTGCAAAGAGATCAAGGCCAACCTCTTCGGGAGCTAGGTCGGAGCCAGCCCGTAGCGCGAGGCTCCGAGCCTTATTGCCGAATCGAGCGATTCCTGCTCCCCAATCCGTGGATCAAGCTAAGACCAGAGGGCTATCCGATCCCCCCAAAATGGGGGATCGCTGTTGTTTCCGAGCGGTGGCGCGGTAGTGACCCTCCCCTTGCGGGAGGGTCGAGGGCAGCGCCGCCGCAGGCGAGTAGCTGACCGAGGGAGGGGACACAACCAACGGCGAGCGCCGCTCGTCCTTCCCCCCTCGGACGGCCCAAAAGGCCGCCCGATCCCCCCGAAATGGGGGGATCACTGCTTGGTCTCCCCCAATCGCCGCTGGTACACCCGATCGGCGGTCACGCCAGTAGCAGCCCTCCCCTTGCGGGAGGGCGGGGCCAGACCCGACCACAGGGAGGAACTGGTCCGGGACGGGGACACAACCAACAGCGAGCGCCGCCCGTCCTTCCCCCCTCGGACGGCCCGGGAGGCCGTCCGATCCCCCCGAAATGGGGGGATCACTACTGGTCTCCGCAATCGCCGCTGGTACACCCGATCGGCGGTCACGCCAGTAGCAGCCCTCCCCTTGCGGGAGGGCGGGGCCAGACCCGACCACAGGGAGGGACTGGACCAGGACGGGGACACAACCAACAGCGAGCGCCGCCCGTCCTTCCCCCCTCGCACGGCCCGGGAGGCCGCCCGATCCCCCCGAAATGGGGGGATCACTCTTGGTTCAACCTCAGCGGAGCTGAGGCGCAGAGCCTCTAGCATCCCGGCCATGGCTGGAATGCGGATGTTGATCACCGGGGGGAGTGGGTATCTCGGACGCTGGGTGGCCGAACTGGCGCGCAAAGACTGGGACGTGACCGCCAGCTACGGGCACAAACCGGGTGACCTCGACGGCGTCGCCTGGCGGCAGCTGGACGTACGCGACGCCGACGCCGTCACCGCCCTCGTCACCGCGGACCAACCCGCCGTCATCGTCCACACCGCCGCGGTCAACCCGGGGCTTGGCACGGACTTCGAGGGAGTCAACGTCGCCGGGACCGCCAACGTGGCGAAAGCCGCAGCCGGGGTCGGAGCCCGTCTGGTCCACATCTCTACCGACGTCGTGTTCGACGGACGGCGCGGCAACTACCGGGAGGAAGATCCGATCCGCCCGCTCAATGAATACGGGCGGAGCAAGGCCGCCGCCGAACAAGCCGTAGTGGATTCGGGAGCGCATGCCGTCATAGTGCGGACCTCGCTCATCTACGGGTGGCGTCCCACCGTCGCCCGGGCGGCCCAGTGGATGATCGACGCCCTCGACCGGCGAGAGATCGTGAGGCTGTGGTCCGACGAGATGCGCTGCCCGATCTGGGTGGAGAGCCTCGCCAATGCCCTGGTCGAGCTGGCTAGCAGCGACTACACAGGGATGCTCCACGTGGCAGGTGCCGAGAAGATGTCCCGGTATCAGTTCGGGGTAGCGCTCCTTCGTTTCCATGGAGTCGACCGCGGACCGGTTTTTGCAATGCCCGTGCCGACCGACCGCCCGCGCCCCGCGACTGCTCGCTCGACATCTCCCGGGCGCGGGAGTTGTTGCACACGCCGCTCCCGGGTGTGAACGAAGTACTTGCCCGGTAACCGCCCGTCAAAACGTGTCACACCCCATCGGTAGTGTTGCGGCTCCTGAAAGAGGGAGGACACCATGGACGGCATCATCGAGGCAGCCGGACTGGCGAAGTACTACAAGGAAGTGAAGGCCCTCGACGGGCTGGATCTCAGTGTCCCCGAGGGCACCATTCTCGGGCTGCTCGGTCCCAACGGCGCGGGGAAGACCACCGCGGTCTCTATTTTGGCCACGTTGATCCATCCCGATGCCGGACGGGCGACCGTTGCCGGCAAGGACGTGGTCGCACATGCCGATGAAGTACGCAAAGTGATCGGGCTCTCCGGCCAATACGCCGCCGTCGACGAGAACCTCACGGGATTCGAGAACCTGGACATGATTGGTCGGCTGTATCACCTCGGTCGTGACCCTTCGCGCAAACGCGCCAGGGAACTACTAGACCGATTCGACCTCACCGATGCCGCCGATCGCCCGGTCAAGACGTATTCCGGTGGAATGCGACGCAGGCTGGACCTCGCCGGCGCCATCGTCGCCGAGCCGATGGTGCTGTTCCTCGACGAGCCCACCACAGGTCTCGACCCCAACGGCCGGACCGAGATGTGGAACGTCATCGAAGATCTCGTCGGCAAGGGGACCACGCTGCTGCTGACCACCCAGTACCTCGAGGAAGCCGATCGACTCGCCGACGACATCCTGGTCATCGACCATGGGCGGGCGATCGCACACGGAACCTCGGACCAGCTCAAGGACCAGGTCGGTGGGGAGCGGATCGAGGTGACGGTCACCCACCAGGTCGATCTGACCCGGACGGCCGACCTCCTGGGCAGCTTCGCCATCAGCGACGTCCAGGTCAACGAGCGGACCAGGACGATCGTGGCACCGATCTCCGGGGGAGCATCCGAGTTCACCAAGGCCGTGGGCAAGATCGACGACGCCGGTATCGATGTCAGCGATGTCGGGCTGCGGCGGCCCACCCTCGACGACGTGTTCCTGACGCTCACCGGGCACGTTGCCGCACCGGAAACCAACGCTGAGGAGGTCAAAGCATGACGAGCCTGGTAAACGCCTTCCTCGACGCACACACCGTCGCCAAGCGCAACGTGATCAAGATCAAGCGGGTCCCTGAGGTGCTCGTCTTCGTTCTGTTGTCCCCGATCATGTTCGTGCTCTTGTTTGCCTACGTCTTCGGCAACGCCGTCCAGATCCAGGGCGGCGCCTATCGGGAGTTCCTCATCGGCGGGATCTTCGCTCAGACCGTTGTGTTCGGGGCCACATTCACCGGCGCAGGGCTCGCCGACGACATGCAGAAGGGCATCATCAACCGATTCCGTTCTCTGCCGATGTCCCGATCCGCGGTGCTGCTGGGCCGGACGGCGAGCGATGTCATCTACAACGTGCTCTCGCTGCTGATCATGGCCCTCACAGGTCTTCTCGTCGGGTGGCGGCTGCACAACGGCTTGTTCAAAGCCGCCCTCGGGTTCCTCCTGTTGCTGGCTTTCGCCTATGCGTTCTCGTGGATCATGGCCTTCGTGGGCCTGATCGTCCCGAGCGTCGAGGTCGTCAACAACGCCTCGTTCATGGTGATCTTCCCGCTGACGTTCATTGCCAACACCTTCGTGCCATCGGAGACCCTGCCCGGTGCGCTGCGACACTTCGCCGAGTGGAACCCGGTGTCTGCCGTCACCCAGGCCGCCCGTGAGCTATTTGGCAACATCCCGGCCGGGACGCCTACGCCAACCGCGTGGCCTCTGCAAAACCCGGTGGTGTACACGATCATCTGGATCCTTGTGATCATCGCCGTGTTCGCTCCCCTGGCCGTGCACCGGTACACGAAGCCCCAGTAGCAGCTGTACCTCGCCTACCTGCCGAGGAGGGCATCGGTGGTTGCGATCAGCCCGGCGCGCAACAACAGATCGGCGTGTGCCGGGTGGTCCTTCCGCCGCTCCCTGGCTCCCCACCTGACGAGACCCGGGATGAAAGCCAGGTGGGCGAGGTCGACGGCGCGTTCGAGCTCCTCGATGCTGTAGTCGCCGATGCCGCGGTCGGTCAATGCCCGATGGTGGCGCTGAGCCATCCGGGACCGAAGCCTGCGGCGCTGCTCCGGCATCATGCATTCGATCTGGATACGAGCCAGGTCGAGTGCAGCCGGAGCAACCCGGGCGGTGGACCAGTCGAGGATGACCGGGCTCCCATCTCCCCGAATGAGCACGTTGTCGAGATGAGCATCGGCGTGAACAACGGTCAGCGGGTGGCTCACGAGCTCATCGATGACGTCGTCGACACGACCGGGCATCGATCGGATCAGTGCCACAGCATCGGGCTCGAGTGCGCCGCCGAGACGTTCGAGACATGCGTCTATATGAGCGTCGGTTAGCTCCCGGCGCATTCGCTCCCCGGCGGCGGGCACGCCCGCGTCACCGGCCCGGCACCACCACGCAGCGTGGAGTTCGGCCAGTCCATCGATGATCCGCGCGAGGGTTGCGTCGGAACAGCCGGCCAGGATGTCGCCCTGGGTTGCCCCGGCGATGTACTCGTACACAACAACGCCGCGCTCCCCCTCAGTTGCCGCCTCGACGAGCACGGGGCGAGACATGTTGGTCCGGCTCAATACGTGCCGGTAGACGTGCACCTCTGCATCGGCCGTAGCCGCGTCACACAGTTTCACCGCCAGTGGCGGCATGTCGGCGTCGACGATATCGACCCGATGAGTCTCCGCTGCCAGCCCGAAGCCCTCGCCGATCCGATTCGTTGTGATCTCAGACACATCGGCGCTGCCCACCACCAGGGAGACCCAGCGCGCATCAATTGCGTCGATGGTTGCCGGAACCTCGGCTATCAATCCCCACCCCCAGATAGACGCTGGGGGTATCGCCCCCATGTGCGCGACACCGGGCACCAATACGGTGCCCTCATGAAGAAGTACACAACCTACACCAGCAAAATCGCCGCAGCCACGCCGGCCGACCGCAACCGCATCGTCGACTTCTGGCGAGCACTCGCCATCCTCGTCGTCGTATTCGGCCACTGGCTGGCCGCATCGATCTGGCTGACCCCCTCCGGCGACGTCCAGCTCATGAACTCACTCGAATGGGTTCCGGGCGCCGGCTGGCTGACGTGGCTGGTGCAGGTCATGCCGGTGTTCTTTCTCGCCGGCGGATACGCCAACGCCCGGGCGCTGCGACGAGTGGCCCTGGGCGAGGAGCCCCGGCACGAGTGGATCGCCGCCAGGATGCGGCGGCTGTTCACCCCGGTGCTCCCGCTGCTCGCCGTTTGGGTGGCGCTGATTGTTGCCATCCGGGGCCTCATCCCTCACGACATCGTGTGGGCGGGTGCGATGGCTGCCACAGTGCCGTTGTGGTTCATGGCCGTCTACCTGGTGCTCGTTGCCCTGGCTCCGTTCACCTACCGTTGGTGGCAGCAACGGGGAGCAGTCTCCATCGTCGCTCTCTTTGGCGCCGCCATCTTCGTTGACATTCTCAGACTCGGGTTCGGGATTCCCCTGATCGGATGGGTCAACTTCCTCTTTGCCTGGGCGGGCATCCACCAGGTCGGGTATCTGTGGTCGGACCTCGACCGGAGAGGCATCGCTGCTCGCACCGGATGGATAGTCGCCGGTGCTTCGCTTGGCACCCTCATCCTGCTCACTGCCATCGGCGTCTACCCGGTTGCCATGCTCGGGATCCCCGGTTCGGCGCTCACCAACGTGACCCCACCCACCTTCGCTATCGCTCTGCTCGGCGGCATGCAACTCGGCGTCATCTGGGGAACCCAGGGTCTGGTCCGGCGTTTCACGGACAGCTTCCGCGGGTGGCATGCGGTGGTGTCGCTGTCGGGAATCATCATGACCGTCTACCTGTGGCACCTCACCGCAATGGCCCTGGTAGGGGCCGCCGGTCTGTCGTTGTTCGGCGGGACCGCATTCTCGGTCGAGCCGGGAACTGCCGTGTGGTGGCTGAGCCGGCCGCTATGGCTCGCTGTCCTGGCGAGTGTCACGCTGGGTCTGATCGCCCTCTTCGCCAGATTCGAGTGGCGGATCAACACCCGGCCGGCTCCGGCCACGATCGCCGTCATCCTCGGGTTGGTTCTCACCGTCGGGACAACCGCGGCGGTCGCCGTCCAGGGTCTCGCCACCACGACGGCCCACGTTCGTTGGCTCATTCCATCCGCCGCAGCACTCGGGGCCACCCTGGTCGGGGCACTGCCACGCCGGGCCACCGCCCGGTAGTCGATATGCTGCGCCTATGACACGGAAGATCGCTACCAACACGAAAGTCGACCGGAAAGGCCTACTCGAGTTCGTCCGGCCGCGACACCGGGCCATTCTGATGACGTCTCGCCGCGATGGTCGCACCCAGATGTCACCCAACACCATGGGCGTTGACGACGCAGGGCGGCTGGTCATCTCGAGCTACCCGCAACGAGCCAAGGTACGCAACATCCGGCGCAACCCAAGAGTCTCGGTGTGTGTCCTGTCGGACGACTTCGGCGACGAGTGGGTACAGATCTACGGCACGGCCGACGTACTCGACGTGCCCGAGGCCGTCGAGCCGCTCGTGGAGTACTACCGGAGCATCGCGGGCGAGCATCCCGACTGGGACGAGTACCGGGAAGCCATGGTGAAACAGGGCAAGTCGCTGATACGGATCACCATCGACGACTGGGGCCCGGTTGCCCGTGGCGGCTTCCCTCCTCAACTCGCCGAGGTTTGAGTTTCCGCGGCGCCGAAACCCGGCCGCAGGCCTGGGGGATCCGCCAAATGATTCCGCCTCAGCTGAGGGCCCGGTATAAGAAGGCGGCCATCTGACCACGAGTCACAGCTTGATCGGGGCAGAAACGGTCATTCGTCGGCGGATTGCAGCCGGCGGTCACCCCCGCGGTCGCCAGCCTGTCGATCGACCCCTCGAACACCGACCCGTCATCATCGACAAACCAGTCACCACCACCATCATCCGAATACCCCAACGCCCGCACCAAAAACGCCGCCATCTGACCCCGAGTCACAGCCTCGCCCGGACAAAAACGATCATTGCCAGGCGGGTTACAGCCGGCGGTCACCCCCGCCCTCGCCAGCCTGTCGATCGACCCCTCGAACACCGACCCGTCATCATCGACAAACCAGTCACCACCACCATCATCCGAATACCCCAACGCCCGCACCAAAAACGCCGCCATCTGACCCCGAGTCACAGCCTCGCCCGGGCAAAAACGATCATTGCCAGGCGGGTTGCAGCCGGCGGTGATCCCCTCGCCGGCCAGCCATTCAATCTGCGTGAAGAACGGATTAGTCGAAGGCACATCGACAAAAGTCCCAGTCTCCCCTCCCGGGGGCGGCTGGGTTGTCGGGGTCGGCTGGGTCGTCGGCGTCGGCAGGGTCGTCGACGTCGGACCTCCACCGCCGCCTCCGCCGTAGAACGGGTCGGCGCCGAGATCGACGAGAGCGGCCAGAGCCTCCGGGCTGGAATCGATCGGCCAATCACAATTGGGGTAGCCGGGATCCAAGACGTCAAAGAAGGAGATGGCGACGAACTGCTCCCAACCGGGCTTCTGGAACAGCGCCCTGGCTGCGGTGACCCAGGCCGCCTTGGCGCCACCCCAGGCCGAAGGGTCCTCGGTCGACGCCACCTCGGCGAGGAACAGGTCCTTGCCGGGATGGGCGAGACCGAACACACGCTGCGGCTCGACAATCTCCTCGAGCGGGCGCCAGTAGTCGGTGGAACTGCTGCGGCACTTGTCGAAGTTGTAAGCGTCCGATCCGATCAGATCCACATACGCATCGCCTGGATACCATTTGCCGGCATACCGGGCATCCGACTCCGCTGTCTCGAATGACCATGCGGTCATGATCCAGGCGAACCGGACGTTGTCGGCACCCTGCGCCCGGATAATGTCGACAAACGCACGCCAGGCGGCGATGAAATCGGCAGCATCACCGTATCCGGAGCTGCCCGCCGCCTCGGGTTCGTGGTGTAACGCAAACCAGACGGGGACGTTGAGGTCTCGCAGCTTCTGCGCCCACGCCACCATCTCGTTGTACAGCTGGCTGCCGGGAGCGGCATCGGCGATGTCCCGCCATTGGATCTTCGACCCGTCTGCGCGCTTGGGCCTGACCGATACGACCATCAACCGGCCCTGATCGACCATCTGGGTGTGGAACGCGCTGGGGAATGTCGATTCCCAGCTCTCGAAGACACGCACCAGGTCGAGCTTCCGACCCAGCTGGTTCTCGATCTCGGCCACACCGTCCTGACGCAGCCCGTCGATCGCTTCGGGAGTAGCACCGAGCATGATGCCCGAGGAGGCAACCCCGCGCTCGCCCGGCGCCAGCAGGGCGACACTCGCCACGAGGGCCGCGGCCAGAAAGATCGCCAGTGTGGCCGGCCAATGGCGTCGCAAGGCTTGCCAACGCGTCACCGGGACCTCCTTTCACCACTCAAAAAAACGTCCCCCCGGTTGCTGGGAGGTTAAACAGGTATCGGCTGTTACCCGGGACGGCTTAGAGATCCTTCTCCGCAAGCTCGCGAAAGGCATCGGGCACAGACCGTTGCTGACCGAGCGCCACCGAGCCGTACCCGACCAGCTCTCGACCGTACTTCTCCCGCACCCGATCAACCGACCTGTCGAGCACCCAGCGCGCGGCGCCCTTGGCTGTACCCGGCCGGCGCTCTTCCCCCTCGAGCTCGAAAGGAAGCTCGAGCTGGAGAGCCGCATCATCCGCGAGATGCGACACGCCGATGGCCAGCAGGCTGATCGTCGCCTCGTCCGGGTGATCATGCAACGCGGTCGCCACCAGGTCCTCGGCAACCTCGGCGAGGATCACGGTCGCAGAGATGGGTGAGGGCAAGGTGACCGATCTGGTCACCGCATGGAGATCGGCAAACCGGACCCGGGCGGTGATCGTCCGGCCCGCCAGGTTCTTCTTGCGCAACCGTCCGGCGACCCTGTCCGCCAGGTGGCGCAGGGTAGGTCCGATCACTTCCCCGGTTGCCGGCTTCTTGCCAAGCGCGGACTGAGCGCTCACCGACCCGGCCCGGTGGTTGGTGACGACGTCTCGCGGATCGTGGTTCCACGCGAGCGCCCCGAGCCGGCCCCCGACCGTGTGACCGAGGAGCCGCTCCAACGAGCGACCCGGCGTCGCCGCCAGCTCGCCGATTGTGTGCACACCCGCCTCGGCCAGGCGTGCCTTCGTGACCGGCCCGACACCCCACATCAGCTCAACCGGCAGGTCGTGGAGGAACTCCAGCTCAGTGGCAGGATCGATGACGACCATGCCGTCGGGCTTTGCCACCTGCGATCCGATCTTGGCGAGATGCTTGGTGCGGGCCACCCCCACCGAGATCGGCAGCCCGACCTCATCGCGGACCCGCGCCCTTATCGTTGCAGCGATCTTTGCGGGAGACCCGAATAGATGGATCGAGCCCGACACGTCGGCAAACGCCTCGTCGATCGAGATCCGCTCTATGAGCGGTGTGAAATCGCGAACGATGTCGATGGCGCGGTCGCCGTAATCCTGGTAGCGGGTGAAGTTGCCACCGACAAACCGCAGATGGGGACATAGCTCGCGCGCCAGCCTCCCCGGCATTCCACCCCGCACCCCGAAAGCCTTCGCCTCGTACGACGCCGCCAGCACGACGCCCCCACCAACAGCGATCGGCTTGCCGCGCAGCGACGGGTCGAGCAACTGCTCCACCGATGCGTAAAAGGCGTCGAGATCGGCGTGGAGGATGGCGGCAACTTCAGCCATGCCGACCATTGTATCGAACATATGTTCGATCTGTCCAGATGTGACGGCCCACCCGCCCGCTACCGTGATCGGGACCAACAGGGAGCATCAGGAGACCCCATGAGCGAGCACGAAATCGTCGAGACATCTTCACTGCTCGACCACGACGGTGCCCTGCTGCAGCGTGGGTGGGCACGCCGGCCGCTGCTCGACTGCAACCTGGAGCGAGCCCGTTTCTACCGGTTTGCCCGACCCTGGCAGCGCTACCGGATCAAGCGCTGGGACTACTACGGAGTCACCTACCCCGGCGGCTACTTCTCGGCCACCCTCGCCGACCTCGGGTACGCCGGGCAGGCATTTGCCTACATGGTCGACTTCGCCACGGCGACCTACGTCGAGGGCACGATCACGATCCCTCTCGGCCGCGGCATCACCCTCCCCCGCAACAGCGATGCCGGCACCACCTCATGGAAGGGAAAACGGGCCGCCCTCACCTTCGAGGTCGTCGACGACCACAGGGCCGTTACAGTTGACTGGGCGGATTTTGGGGGCAAACGACTGCAGGCTGATCTGGAGTTCGATGGCGCGGGCGAGTCCACCGTGATCGCCACCCCGATCGGCGAGCAGCGCTTCTACTACAACCGGAAGATCAACTGCATGCCGGTGCACGGCAGCATCAGCGTGGGTGACCGGATCGTCGCCATCGACCCCGCGACGAGTTCGGGAACGCTCGACTGGGGCCGCGGTGTCTGGGAGTACCGCTCGTTCTGGGTGTGGGCGAGCGCATCGGGATTCCTCGGCGACCGGCGTCGGGTCGGGCTCAACATGGGATACGGATTTGGAGACACCTCAGCCGCGACCGAGAACACATTCATCCTGGACGGGCGCATTCACAAGCTCACCGACATCGAATTCGCCTACGACGATGCGGATTTCATTCGCCCCTGGACCATACGATCGGAGCTAGTGGATCTCACCTTCACTCCCATTCTGGAACGAACGGCGAGAACCAATCTGCTGCTGATCCGATCCGAGGTCCATCAGATGTTCGGCGCCTTCTCCGGAACCGTTGTCGACGACGCGGGAGACACCCATACTCTCGACGCACTTCCGGGGTGGGCCGAGGAACATCACGCCCGCTGGTGACCCCAAACCGTGAACCGACGTCGTTTCTGCGGGCCGCGAGGGTATCCCTGTCACCGCCGGCTCATGGCGATTCCTAGGCTTGCCGGGCAGTCGATCAGGCGGAAGGGACCGACATGAATCGCAAGGAGTTGGCGCGCCACTACAGGGAGACGCCGCGTCCCGCCGGCGTGTACCGGGTCGTTCATAGGCCGAGCGGGCGCACCCTGTTGGGGGCGAGCCGGGACGCACCGGCGATGCTCAACCGCATTCGCGCCCAGCTGAGTCTCGACAGCCATCCCAGCAAGCGGCTGCAAGCGGACTGGGACAACGACGGCGAAGCAGCCTTCGACTTCGACATCGTCGACCTCCTTCCCGAGCCGGAGCACCCGGGCGAAGATGTCACAGGCGACCTCGAAACGCTGCTCCAGCTCTGGGAGGAGACGTTGCAGATCGAGCCCGAGTCTCGCTACTGACCGCACCCCTGTGCCATCCTTGGGCGCATGAATCCGCTGCCCCGCCGTATCGCAGTCGTCGGCAACAGCGGGTCGGGCAAGACCACCCTTGCCGCTGAGATCGCCAGACGTATCGGCTGCGAGCACATCGAGCTCGACAGCATTCACCATCAGGAGAATTGGACGCCGATCGAGCGAAACCGCATGCGGGCGATCGTCTCCGATCGCATCGAGGCGGACTCGTGGGTGGTCGACGGCAACTACCGATCCCTCGTCCAGGATCTCGTGTTCGCCGCCGCCGACACCGTTGTGTGGCTCGACCTGCCTCGCAGAGTGGTGATGTCCCGGGTGGTCAGACGCACCCTGGGCCGGATGGTGCTGCGCCGGGAGCTATGGAACGGCAATCGGGAGCGATTGCGCAACCTCATCAAAACCGACCCGGAAGAGAACATCATCCTCTGGTCGTGGACCCAGCACGCCAGGTACCGGCACCTATACCAAGAGGCCCGCGACGACCCGCTGCATCGTCATCTCACCTGGGTCAGGATCACGTCCCCTCGCACGCAGCAGGAATGGATCGCTGGTCTCGGTCACTGACCTGAGGCGATAAAGGCGATGGTCTCCTCGTGGGTGACCTCGCTACGCAGGATGCCCGCGTGCCCGGTCGCCGGGACTTCGATCAGTTTGGTCCCCGGCCTCGCAGAGGCGAACTCGGCTGCGTCTCCGAACGGGGTGCGACCGTCGGCCGGATCGTGAAGAACCAGCATCTCAGCGTCGCGCACATCGCTCTTGCCGCGCATCGCACCCATAACCTGTGGACCGGCGAAGGCGACAAACCGCCTGCGGAACCGCTGGTACGCCTTGTCACCGAGACCGAGCCGGGCACGGAACACATCGACAAACCACTCCCCCTTCAGGGCCGGTGCGACCAGCACCACCCGCCCGGCGCCACCGTGCTGGAACGCGACGAACGTGACGAGAGACCCAAAGGAGTGGGCAACGACGGCGCGAGGCGGGCCGAACATTCCGACGACGGCATCCACCGCCGCCGCCATTCGGAACACATCGGTGTCTGACCTGCGGTCGGCGCCATGCCCCGGGAGATCGGGTGCCACCGCCCGATAGCCCGCCCCGGCGAGCGCGACGGCGAGTGGGGCCATGTCCGTTGACGCCCCGCCCCAGCCGTGCAGCAGAATCACCGGGTCGCCGGAACCAACTGCAAACCCGTTCACAACGCGACCAAACAACTCGAACGTGAACTTCTCCGCACCGTCCGGGTAGCGTCTGCTCTCCCGGCCACGTGGGCGGAACCACAGATACCAGGCGATGCGCGCACCGAGTGCGGGAAACACCCGGCTGACAATCGACGCGATGCGTGGGATGAACCTCTCTGCCATTGCTTCCCCAATTAGTTGCGTAACGCAACTAACGCTACTCGAAGTGAGTTGTATTACGCAACCGATGCGGATAGGCTCAGACCATGCCGGCAAGGAAATCGCTCGACCATCTCGATTGTGTTGTCGCCGAGACGATCGATGTCATCGGGGACCGATGGACTCTCCTCATATTGCGTGACGCCTTCTTTGGCGTACGCCGCTTCGACGACTTTCAGGTTGATCTCCAGATATCTCGCAACGTGCTCACAGACCGGCTGAACGAACTGATCCGGCACGACGTTCTCACGACCGTCCCCTATCAAGATCATCCACCACGCCACGAGTACAGGCTGACCGACAAGGGCCGCGATCTTTTCGACGTGCTGATGGCGATCTGGCGTTTCGGCGACCGGTGGGAACACTCCGACATAGAGCGCGTGGCGATCCACAAAGGGTGTGGCGAGGTCACCCACATGGTGCCCGCTTGTGCGGCCTGCGGCGAGACGCTCACCCGCCACAACGTCAGGGTCGAGCCTCTGCTCGACGTAGTGGTGGCCCGGCATGCGGCCGGGACGAACAGCTGACTAGGGAACGGGAGCTGCCGGGAACTTGCGCCGCTCGGCACGGTCGGTGAGCACGACCCCGGCGAGGATCAACACGCCACCCACGCCGATCCCCACCTGCAGCTTCTCGTCGAGCAGGACGATGCCCGCCACCAGGGCCACAACTGGGATGATGTATCCCACGAGCGAAGCCTTCGTCGCGGAGACACGACGCAGCAGCCAGAAGAAAATGAGGAACGGGAGGACGCTGCCGACGACGGTCATGTAGATGATGAGCAGCCACGCCCACGTCGAGATGGCACCCGGAAGGCCTTCCAGTAGCAGCATGGCGGCACCGACGACGAACATGCCGATGAAGAATTGCATGAACGTGATATCCAACGGGTCGTAATCGTGGGAATGGAGTTTGGCGTACACACCGGCATAGGAGATGGCCGTCACCGCGCCAATCGACAACCCCGCCGCCAACAGCGGGTTACCCCCGTCGGCGAGACCACTGTCGCCACTGAGCAACAGCAACCCAACCCCCAGAAAAGCGAGAGACAGCCCGGCGAGCTTGCCCACATGCATCGGCTCATCCTGCAGCATGAAGTGCGCCACAATCGCGGTACCAAGAGGGATCAAGGCGGCGAAAAGCCCGACAAACCCGGCCGAGGCGTGGTCGTATGCGAAGTTGAACAGGATGAAGGGAGCCGACAACTGGAATAGGCCCTGCACGAGGGCGCCCGACCACGTCTCCCAACGTCTCGGAAAGCCCTTCCCCCGCATCCGCAACAAGGCATAGAGCACCGCCGAGGCGAGGACCGCTCTGATGGCAACGATCGTCACGGGCGGCACACCTGTGTTCAGAGTCGCCCGTGTCGCGACCCCGTTGGTACCCCAGGCGAAAGACGCGAGGAGCAGCGCGCCCCAAATACGTGTCGACATCACGACAGACTACGCCACCCAATCGGGTGGCAAGCTCACCGGGCCTTGCTGATGAAATCGCGGTACCAGTGGCCGCTGGAGCGGATGGTCCGTTCCTGAGTGCCCCGATCAACGCGTACCAAACCGAAGCGCATTCGGTATCCCTCAGCCCACTCGTAGTTGTCGAGCAGCGACCAGACAAAGTAGCCCCGCAGGTCGATCCCGGCCGCAACTGCCCCGGCAACGACTGCCGTATGCTTCTGGAGATAGTCGATCCGCAATTGGTCTTGGATCGCTCCGTCGCCGGTGACTTCGTCGGGATAGGCGGCGCCGTTCTCGGAGATATAGAGCGGCACATGCGGGTAGTTGGCGACAACCTGGTCGAGCATCCATCGCAGCCCGGTGGGCTCAACACCCCAGCCCATGTCGGTGAGATGCCCCGGGGGCATCACCGGAACGGCCCCATCGGCGCCCGGATACTCGCCAGGTGGCTGCGCCCCGGCTTCGTAACGGAACCGGTTCACGTTGTAGTAGTTGATCCCCAGGTAGTCGATATCCTGCCGGACATCCGCCATCGGGGTCGCATCTATTCGATCGGCGACGCCGAACCTGCGGTGATATTCGAGAATCAGCTCCGGGTAGGTGCCGTGAAACACTGCATCGGTGAACTGCCAGTTGTGCACCATGTTCACCGCATCGGCCACTTCCCGGTCGGCCGAGGCGTCGCTGGCCGGCCACGTCGGAATGAGGTTGAGCGCTATCCCGACATTGATCCGGCGACCGGGTGACGCCGCCCTCATGGCTCCGATCGCCTTGTGATGGGCGAGCATCATGTTGTGTGCTGCGACATAGCTGGAGCCCGGGTCGGTGATGCCGGGCGCGTGTACCCCGGAGCCGTATCCCATGAAGGCCGCACACCACGGCTCGTTGAGGGTCAGCCACAGGGGAACCAGATCACCGAGATTCTCCACGGCCGCGGCGGCGTATCCGGCAAACCAATCTGATGATTTGGGATTGAGCCATCCTCCCCGATCCTGCAGACTCTGCGGAAGGTCCCAGTGGTACAGCGTCGCCACCGGTGTGATCCCCGCGCCGTGCAGCTTCTCGAGAAGATCGCGGTAGAACCTCACCGCGGCGGCGTTGACCGGGCCGTCGAGGTTCGGCACCAAACGCGGCCACGAGATCGAGAACCGGTAGGCGTTCACCCCGATCTCCTCCATCAGGGCCACGTCACCGGCAACCCGGTGATAGTGATCGACGGCAATGTCTCCCGTCTCGCCGTTGTGGGTCCGCCCCGGGGCATGGCTGAACGTGTCCCAGATGCTCGGCGCCCGCCCCCCTTCTGCCACCGCGCCTTCGATCTGGTAGGCAGACGTCGCCACACCCCACAGGAAGTCGTCGGGGTATCTGACCGGAGGAATCTCCATATGCCATGTCCTGCGCTGCGTGCTGTCCGAGAGCCGGACGATTGAGCTTATCAAGACACGGAGCCGACACCCCCTCATCGAGTTCGAGGATCTTCTTGGACGGGCGCCGAAGAATTCCAGTTCAAGCTCTATACCTGACCCGACAACCTAGGAGATATCGAAAAAAGCGACCCTTCACGGCAAAATGATCGCCACCCTCCTAGGCTGATGCCATGCGACTCATCCTCAAGCTACTCATCAACGCCGCCGCACTCTGGGCTGCGAGCAAGCTGATCAGCGGTATCACGCTCGACGGCGCGTTCCTCACCATTCTGATCGTCGCCCTGATCTTCGGGCTGGTCAACACGTTCATCAAACCGATCCTGAAGGTGCTGTCGTTCCCGGTGATCATCCTCAGCCTGGGCTTGTTCACGCTGGTCATCAACGCGGCGATGCTGGGGCTCACTGCGGGGCTCACCGAGGCACTGTCGATCAAGGACTTCTGGTCGGCGCTGCTCGGGGCGATCGTCATCTCGATCGTGAGCGCAGTGCTCACCACCTTCGTCCCGGACAAGTGACCGGCTCGTCTCCTCCGGTGTTGCACTAGGGTCGACTTCATGAGCACCATCAGACGTCTCACCGATTCGTGTCTTCTCGTCACCACCAACGACGGGACGACGCTATTCGACCCCGGCTTCCATACGTTCCGCAACAGCGTGATCGATCTGGACACCATCGGGGACGTCCAGAGAATCCTGGTGACACACGAGCACGGAGATCATGTCAACCCCGATTTCGTGAAGTGGCTGCTGGACCGTGGAACGGACGTAGCCGTCTACGGCAACGAGGCGGTTGCCGCCCTGCTAGAGAAGTCCGGGATAACCGTCGACACGGGTGTCCCCGAAGGGACATCCGTTGAGGACGTCCGCCACGAGACCACCCCGTCCGGTGGTGCCCCGCCGAACCGGGCATGGACGATCGCCGGGACCATCACGCACCCCGGCGACAGCTACGCCCCAACCCGGAGCGCACCCGTGCTGGCTCTCGGCATGCTCACACCGTGGGGCTCGACCACCAGAAGCATGCAGTTTGCCCGCGATTTGCGTCCACGACAGGTCGTACCCGTCCACGACTTCTACCTCTCGGACCAGGGCAAGCAGTGGATCTACACGATGGCCAAGAACGTTCTGGCCGAATCGGGCATCGAGGTGCTCACGCTCGATTGGGGCGAGAGCGCGACCGTGTAACGCTCGACCCCACGACCCTGCAGCTGCTTCGCACTCACCGTTCATCTGCCTGACGGCCACGACATCCCCGCCACGGCAACACACGTTGCCAACAGCCCGATGGTGGTCCTCGATTTCGACAAGCGGGGGCAGGGAAGCGCCTAAACCAATCGAGTGGGATAATCAGCGGTAGACGGAGGCGTAGCAAGGAATCGAAGGGGGCCTCATGAGAACTCGGCTTGCGCTCGCGATAGGGCTGATTGCAGCAAGCGTCACCCTGGTCGCCGGACCTGCTGCGGCTGTGACTGCGACCATCACCGCACCGGCCACCGCGGATGTCGGCCAGACCGTCGGCGCGACGATAACGCTCACCGACGTCCCGATCATCGCGATAGTGAGTGTCGACTGGGGCGACGGATCTGCCCAGGACACGCTGTTCCTGTCCGCCGGTGCACACCAGGCCACGCATGTCTACAACGAGCCAGGTACTTTCGGGATCACCGCCAACACGGCGGACGGGCCGGCGATTACCCTGATCGAGATCCTGCCGTTCGACGGAACGTTTGCGGATGACGACGGCAGCGTGTTCCTCAATGACATCGAGTGGCTGGCCGGTGAGGGGATCACCAAAGGATGCAACCCGCCCTACAACACGTTGTTTTGCCCGAACCAGGTGGTGACGAGAGGTCAGATGGCGGCTTTCCTATCCCGGGCGCTCGGCTACACGGCAGCACCCGATGCCGGGTTCACCGACACCGCCGGGAGCACTTTCGAGACGGACATCAACAAGTTGGCGACTGCCGGGGTCACCAAGGGCTGCAACCCACCCGCCAACGACAAGTACTGCCCCAACGATCCGGTGACCCGCGGCCAGATGGCAGCATTCCTGGTGCGTGCCTTCAGCTATACGGCTGTCGATGGTGGCGTCAACTTCACCGACATCGGCGGCAACGTGTTCGAGACGAACATCGTGAAACTGGCGACCGCTGGCGTGACCAAGGGCTGTAACCCACCCGCCAACGACAAGTACTGCCCGAACAGTGCGGTGACCCGCGGCCAGATGGCCGCCTTCCTGCATCGGGCCCTCGGCGGTTGAGCCCGTACCTCCCTGCTCGGCCGTTTACGGGTACGTAACTGCGTACTGAGATACGCACGACTGAGATACGCACAAAACTGTTGGGGGCACCCGATTTCCGCGGGTATTGGGGATGTTGGGTCTAGGTTGGCGGGGAGCGCGAGTGCGCGGTGCGGTCCCTATCCCCAAGGAGCCAGACATGGCAGGCAAGATGGCAGGCAACCTCAATGCGACAACCGTAGCCGAGGCGGCCAACGACAAAGCGGCGGTTTACAAGATCAAGAACACCAAAGGCGACAACGTGTTCACCGGTGCCGCCGCCAAAGGCAAGGTGCGTCTGCAACTCACCGCGCACATGAAGGGTGGCGAAGAGGCAGTCCCGGGGGCCAAGAGCTTCCAGCTGACCCAGAAGGACACGGTTACCGAGGCGCGCAAGTCGGCCGAGCGGATCATCAAGCGGGACAAGCCGAAGCACAACAAGTAGCCCACAGTTCTTCGAGGCTAGTTCTTCGAGGCTGCACCATGCTCCTAGGCTGCGCCGTCTTCGATTCGACCGACCGACCCCCCGGTTGCCGGGTCGAACAAGTGAAGACGGCGTAGCCGCACACCGATGCGCGATCCTGCGACCGGGGGCGGATTTTCTGTCCGCATCTCCACCCACTCCCCTGGCGCCAGCTCGACACGGGCCGCTCCATTTGCGCCCGTGAACCAGCCGTGGCCAACATTCACCGATACGCCACCAGCGTCCGGGATCACATCCTCAGGCCGGACCCCAACGTCAACTGTCACCGCCGAAGCCAGCGCAGGCGCCCATGCGCGCAACCCGAAGCCCCCAAACCGAATCCAGAACCCCCGGCCGTCGCGGACCACTTTCGCCGGGACGAAGCCCATCGTGCCGACAAATCCGCCGACGAAGCGGCTGTGCGGATCCCTGTACAGCTCGAGCGGCGCCCCGATCTGCCGTATCGTCCCTCGATCGATCACCGCAAGCTGATCTGCCAGAACCATCGCCTCGTCGTTGCTGTTGGTGACAAACACCGTTGTCACACCGTACCCCCGCTGCAACAGACGAAGCTCCTGACGCATCTGGACCCGCATGTGTGCGTCGAGCCGGGCCAGCGGCTCGTCCATCAGGAACACCTTCGGCACCCGCACCAGCGCCCGCGCTGCCTGCACGAGCTGTTGGTGCCCGGCGCTGAGCTCGCCGGGCTTTTTCGCCAGCAGATGCTCGATCTCGAGCACGCGCGCCTCGGCCTCGACGCGCGCTGTCACCTCGTTTCTGGACACGCGCCGCACATTGAGGGGAAAACCGACATTGCCTCGTACGTCGAGGAATGGGTACAGCGCATCGTTTTGAAACACCATGGCCACGCCACGCTCTGCCGTGTCGACGCGGGCCATGTCGACGCCGTCGAATCGGATCGTCCCGCCGCTCAACGGCTCCAAGCCCGCTATCGCTCGCAGCAGTGTCGATTTGCCCGCCCCGGAAGGGCCGAGGAGAACGAGCAACTCTCCATCGGCGATCTCGAGATGCTCGACGTCGAGGACGAGCGTCGAGCCCCGGACCACCTTCACGCTATCGATAGTGATGCCAGCCATACGTCTCCCCCACCGATCGTATCTGTTGGTCGGCAAACTTGGAGAGCCTCCCCCGATTCGTCGGAGGAGGCTCTCTGCTCGGCAAGCTCGGTTCACACCATCTCGGGAACCGTCTCCCGCGCCGTCAGATCAACAACGATGCCATCGTCGTCGCGAGTTCCTTCGATATGGATCTCAGGCAGCCAATGGAGCCACCCGGGGAGATACCAGTTGCGGTCTCCGAGGAGCTTCATCGTCGCCGGCACGAGCACCGACCGCACGATGGTGGCATCGAGGATGACCGCCACCGCCAGCCCGAAGCCCATCTGCTGGAACATCACCAGGTCGCCTGCGGCAAACCCGCCGAACACAGCCACCATGATGATGGCGGCACCGGTGATGATCGCTCCTGTGGATCCCAGGCCAAACGCCACGGACTCGTCGTTGTTGCCGGTGATGTCGTAATGCTCCTTGATCCGGCTGAGCAGGAAGATGTGGTAGTCCATCGACAGGCCGAACAACACCGTGAACAAGAACAGAGGTATCCACGCCTCGATGACATCGGTCTGCTGGAACCCGAGGACACCGGCACCCCAGCCGTGTTGGAACACGGCCACCAGCAGCCCGTAAGCGGCGCCGACCGACAGCAGGTTCATCACGATCGCCTTGAGCGGCACAACGACCGAACGGAACACGATCATCAACAAGATGAAGCTAAGCCCGAGCACGAAGCCGAAGATGACCGGCGTCCGGCTGTTGATGATCCCGACATAGTCGAGGGTCCAAGCGGCCTGACCGGTCACGTAGACGTCGTTGGCGGCGTCTCCGAACGCCGTCGGGATGGTCTGGTTTCGCAGCGTGGCAACGGCGTCGCGGGCTGCATTGGTCGACGGGTCGAGCTTGGTGACGGCGTCGATCAACACCGCCGACCCGTCGCCGCTCGGAGTCACGGTCACATCACCATACGCCGGGTCACCCTCGAGGTCGGCAACGAGTGCTGCCACAGCGGGTTCGTCGGCGATGCCGTCGACCACGATGCTCGTCGTGAGCACACCCGCCCCGAACTCCTCGTTGAGCACGGTGAAGGCGTGGCGACCGGGGCTGTCGACGGGCAGCGACTCGATGAAGTTCTGTCCGGTGTTGAGCCCCAGATACGGGGAAGCTGCGATCAGTAGCACGCCCGCGGCGAGGACGGCGCTGACCACGGGCCGGGCGGTGACCAGCCGGGTGACTCTGTGCCAGATGCGCCCCCCGCCCTCGTGGTAGGCCGTGCCGGACAAGCCGGGGATCTTGCCTTTGTTGACCCGGTCACCGAGCAGACTGAGAACCGCAGGAAGCAGTGTCAGCGCAGCGCCCATGGCGGCGAGCACAACGAGGATGGCGCCCATACCGAGGCTGCGCATCACAGTGTCGGGCATGATCAGCAGACCGAGCAGCGCAATCACCACCGTCATTCCGGAGAAGAACACAGCCCGGGTCGCTGAGTCCCCGGCCCTGATGACCGAGTCGATGACCGGGTTGCCGGCGGCCCGTTCCTCCCGGAATCGCTGGACGATGAACAACGAGTAGTCGATGCCGACGGCGAGGCCGATCATGGTGATCATGTTGGTGATGAAGAGCGATAGCTCGAACGCCTGGCCCACGATGACAGTCATCCCGAGCGAGACCATGATCGCCAACACTGCCACCAACAGTGGAATCCCGGCCGCGACGGCCGCCCCGAACACAACGACGAGAATCACCAGCGCCACGGGAAGACCGATCAGCTCGCCTTTTTGCAGCGTTTCTTCGGCGAGCGTTCCGAATTCTCTGTTTATGGAGCCCTCGCCGGCCGTGGTGACGCGATAGCCGTCTGCATTGGCCGAGTCGACTACGCCGAGCATCGGTTGGACCAGAGCGTCCGCATCGCCTTCACCCTCGATCGTGGTGAGTATCAGCGCGGCCGAACCGTCTGCGGACAACAGACCGGGGGCTCCGTCCTGGTAGGACACCGCAGAGGCGACATTCTCGCTGGTGCGGATGCCGTCGACCAGGGAACCCACCGCCGCATCGAACGCGGCGTCGCCGGCAACCGACGTTTCGCTCTCGAAGATGACGTACTCCTGCAGGGGCTCGTCGTTGGGGAAGTGCTGGCTGATGAGAGTGTCCGCGGTCTTCGACTCGGTTGTTACCAGCAGGTCGCCGTCCTGGGTGAGCACACTGCCCATGTTGCCGGCGAGAAAGACCGCGGCGACGACAACGGCCACCCACACGGCCATGGTTCGCCAGGGGTGGCGTGCCGTCACTCCGGCAAGACGTCCGGTGAACCCGATTTCTCTCATGATTCTCTCCTCTTCAGACCCGGACACGTCCGGGAGCTTCCGTCTCTTCCCCGCAGAGTGCGGGAAGCGGCGTCGAGGAGCTATTGGGCATTACCCTGCCTGGACCCTGAAGGACCCCTGGGGTCGGCTCGGGGAAATCCCCAGCTGCCGTCGAGTTGGCGACGTATGCGCGCTAGCGCTTACCGCGATCGTCCCCGAACAGGTAGCGAGCGCCGGCTCCGTAGCGGGCCGCCCGATCCCCATCGTTGTAGAGCGCACAGGTTTCCAGCGACAGACAGCCGCACCCGATGCATGAGCTGACCTCGTCGCGGAGTCGCTCGAGGGCTGCGATCCGGTCGTCAATCAGACCCCGCCAGGAGGCGGACAGGCGCTCCCAATCGGCTCGCGTGGGGATGCGGCCGTCGGGGAGCGTCTCTAGAGCCTCCCTGATCTCGGCCAGTGACAGACCGAACGTCTGGGCAGCGCGGATGACTGCGATACGGCGCAGCTCGGAGCGCCGGTACCTGCGCTGGTTACCCGAGGTTCGTTCCGACTCTATGAGCCCTTCATCCTCGTAGAACCGCAGTGCCGACGTCGCCAGACCGGCCCGCCGTGCGGTTTCTCCGATCGTGAGCAAATCTGTGTAGTCCATCGACACCAAGATAGCACTTGACTTCAAGTGAACTTGAAATTGTATCTTGCGGCTATGATATCGACCCAGACCATCACATCGCTCGGATACGACGACATCCCCCGGCTGATGTCGCTGATGACCGGAGACGAGAAGCACAGCGTCGCGGCCACGTCGACCCTCGACGTCATCTGGACACTGTACGACCGTGTGCTCGACGTCGGGCCCGATCGTGTCGACGACCCAACCCGCGATCGCTTTCTTCTGTCGAAGGGCCACGGGCCGATGGCGTACTACGCCGTGCTGGCGGCGCGTGGCTTCATCTCCCCTGAGGTGCTCCGCGGCTTCGCCGGCCACGACTCGATCCTCGGACACCACCCGGACGCGACCCTCATTCCGGGTGTCGAGATCGGCTCGGGATCGCTCGGTCACGGGCTCCCGATCGGGGTCGGTCTGGCACTTGGTCTGCGGGCGCAGGCAAATCCCGCCCGGGTGGTGGTTCTCATCGGAGACGGAGAGCTCGACGAGGGATCGAACCACGAGGCGATTGCCATCGCAGCCCGCTACGGTCTCGACTCGCTGACGGTTGCCGTGATCGACAACGTCTCGGCTACTCAGGGTTGGCCAGGAGGGATTCAGGAGCGCTTCGCCGTCGAGGACTGGGCGACGACCAGGGTAAACGGACGCGACCATGACGCGATCGCCGCCGGTTTTGCCACTCCGCATACGGGCCGCCCACTGGCCGTGGTCGCACTCGTCGAAAGGCGGCGGTGATGCCGTCGATGCGCGACAAGTTCACCGCAACGACGATCGATCTCCTGGAGAGTGATCCGAGAACAACGCTGGTGCTCGCCGATATTGGCGCAAGCAGCTTTGCCGGCGCACCGCGCGTCCACAACGTAGGGATCAGGGAGCAGGCCATGATCGGCGTCACCGCCGGCCTCGCCCTGTCGGGTCTACGCCCGATCGCGCACAGCTACGCACCGTTCCTCATCGAGCGGCCGTTCGAGCAGATCAAGCTCGACTTCGGCCATCAGGATCTCAGCGCCATCCTGGTGTCGATCGGGGCGTCATACGACGCGGCCGTGGAGGGGCGGACGCACCAGTCACCCGGAGATGTCTCCTTGCTGAGCACCCTTCCCGGCTGGACCATCCATGTGCCGGGGCATCCCGACGAAGCCGAAGGCCTGCTGCGGTCGGCGGCCGCCGGTGGTGACCGCGTCTACATCAGACTGACTGAGGACAGCAACTCCGCCCCACATCGGGTCGGCGAGGGCCTGGTCACAATCCGAACGAGCTCGGCCCCCGGCGCCACGGTCATCGCCGTAGGGCCGATGCTCGATCGGGTGGCGGCGGCAACGGCCGATCTCAACGTGACTCTCCTCTACGCCAACACGGTGCGGCCATTCGACCGGCTGGGACTTGCGGCCGCCGCCACCGGAACAGACGTGGTGCTTGTTGAGCCGTACCTGGTGGGGACGTCGGCAGCCGAAGTATCGGCTGCACTCAGCTCCCGGCCAAGCAGGTTGCTGTCGATCGGTGTGCCCAAGATCGAGACTCGCCGTTACGGCACCCGGCACCAACACGACGCGAGCTATGGCCTCGACATCGCCGGGCTACGCACCCGGATCGTCTCGTTCCTCGACGGGGGAAGAGGTGGCCAGTGACGATGCAACGGCACCACCATCCACTCAGCGAAAGCGGCATCCGAGTCCTGCTGCGAGTCGGATCTAGCCACGGCGTCGAATACGGCCAGGGTTCCTGATCAGTCGGGCCTATTCCTCCCACAGCTCGGTCTGGGGCCAGAACTGGCTCCAGGCGAACCAGAACGCTTGGTGTGCTGGCAGCTCGTTGCCAGATGAGTCGTGAGCTCGCAGACCACCGCCGTCGAGCGTCAGTTCGACACCGTTCATCGCCACCATGCCGCCCGCCTCCAGCAGGGCCCGCGCCGGCTCGACCGGGAAGGCATTGGCGGCGCCGTCGGGCCCAATGACACCGAGGACCTGTTCCTGTACCGGGAGCCTGGAGTCGACGTCGCCAACCGGAAAGATGGGCCCTTCGTCGTCACGGCCGTGCAACGGGTCGGCGGCGTAGGCAATGCCCCTTCCCCCATCCTCAGCGACAATGGCGCTGTCAGGGTGCTCGGCGCGCCACTGTCCCCACGTCGTTGTGACTACCGAGGTCTGGTCCAGGTGGATCCCCTGGAGCGGCCCCGAGAGGGCCACACCGAGAAAGGTGTCGAACATCGACCTGGTGGCGAGGTCGTACATCACCTTGTTGGATCGGGACAGCAGCCCCGAGGTCCGCAACACGAGCGGGTCACCGGTGCCAATGTCGGTGTAGAACGCCTGTGCGGACCCACACAGCGTGCAGTAGGGCATGCCGATCCGCCGGCCCCCGATCGTGTCGTTGACCATCTCATGGACTTCCATGATGTTCTTCGGGTAAGCACGCGACTCACCGTTGATGGTGACCCCGAAGACGATCCCGTCATCCGGGTACCAGCCTGCCGCCTCGCCGGTGACCATGGGAGGATCATCGAGCGCCGGGATACAGCCGGCGGGACACCCTTCGAGCGTATCGAGGGGACGGTCGTCGATGAACACGCCGCCCCAGCTGATGAGTCTCCAGTCGATGTCCGCATCGGAATCGTCGAAGAACGGCTGCCATCCCGGCTCGACCAGAGTGAATAGCCTTCCCTTGTATCCGGCGTACCCGGGTGGTGCCGGTAGGTCCCAGGCGATCAGGTAGTCGCTGACCGTGCGCCACTGAAGAGACGGGTCGAGCCCAACGACATCTGTACCGGTTAGCTGCGCAAACGCCGCCAGAGCCGCGTCGCCGACTTCGTCGCCGGTGAAGAAGCGGAGCAGGTCGCTGAGCAGCCAACCGACACGCACATCTCCCACGCCACCCAGAGCGGCGACGGCGGCCGGGTCCATGGCGGTCCCCAAGCCCGCCCATGCCGCATCGAGCGCCCGCGAGGCGTCGGCGGAGAGCGGACCGGTTGCGAGATTGGTAGGGGCGGGCGGAATCGGGTTCCCGTCGCTGTCGACCCGCGAGCCGGCAGGCGAGGTCGTACTCGTCGGCTCGATGGCTCCGGGTGATGAGCACGCCGCAACCAAGAGGATCAGCAGGATGACGAGTCGGCGCGGCATGGTCCGGACGCTACCGGTGCGATCCGGCCAGACCGGCTTACGATTCTGTGAACTGCTCTGGCCCGAGCGAAAACCAACCCCACAACTGCTCGACGCGTCCCACCTGCTGCAGCGACCGGCCCGGCCCGGGCTACTCCTATGGTGCGATCTGGAACACGTGGACCTGCGGCTGCTCGCCGTATGCCTCGGTGAAGTAGAGACGGCCGGTCGCCGGGTCGTAGCCGGCACCGACCGCGGTGGCGGAGCCGTCATCGGCGATACCCTCCAACTCCCAGACCGCATAAGGGCGGGGTTCCCACGGCTCGAGGTCCCCGTCGATCACCGCAAGCAGATCGGCGGCGTCGTACGCCCACACCTGGTGGCGGTACGGATAGGCGTGGGTGCCCTTGCTCGAGTCGACGGGGTCATAGCAATAGATCGTGCCCTCGCCGGTAGGCTCGCCGTGCAGGCCGGGGTCATCGGTGCCGATGCCGTAGCAGTAGGGGCCGGTGCCCTGCCGGCCGAAGAACAGCACGCTGCGCGATCCCGGGGGGAACGCCGCGCCCACCACCGACGTGGCCAGGTTGAACGTGTCGTTCTGTGAGGTCCCGTCGGTGATCTCGTGCTCGAGCGGGTACCACAGAAGCGTGGTGCCGGACGGGTCGGCACCGATGTCGTCGGGGTCGAAAACGGTGGCGGCAGGGCCAGACGAAGTTGCCGAGATGATCGGGATGCAGCATTGCCCGGTGAGCGCCGGACCGCCCAGCAGCGACTGCCATTCCACCGGAATCGGTGTCATGTACCCGCCCTGGGAACGCGGCGGCGCCACGGCATCGATCGCTTCCAACCCGGTGAAGTCCCCGGAATCGGATAGATCGAAACTGGACGCGCCGTGCGAAGTGGTCTGGGTGCCGGCGGCGTCGTAGTAGATGGAGGCTGCAACGATCAGCCGGTCGTTCCACGGCATCGTCCCATACAAGGTCCATCCCGATTCAAAAGCGCCGTCGGTGACATCGGCGAAGGGCTGCAGCACAGTCGCCACCGGCAATGTCGACCACTCTCCGCTCCCCAGCGTTGCCGGAATCGACACCTGGGCCAGGGTGCCCGGGTCCCAGGCGTGTCCCCCGACGAACAGTGTGCCGTCGAGCACCGAAAGTGCGCCGCCTCCGTACCCGAACCGAGAGGCGCCGTAGGTGCCGCTCGGCAGAGCGAATGCGCCCAGGTAGGTGATGTCGTCGGCCTGGACTAGTGGGCGGGCGGTCGGCGGGACCGCCAGGCCGAGCGCCCGCACCAGAAAGCTCGCCATCTGGCCCCGGGTCACCACATCGTCCGGACAGAAGCGATCGTTTGCAGGCGGATTGCAGCCCTTGGTGATGCCGGCGCCGGCCAGCCGGGCGATGTCGTCGGCAAAGACCGAACCGTCGTCGTCAATGAACGGATCCGGATCGGTGGCAGCCCCCAGGTGGAGCGCCCGCACGAGGAATGCCGCCATCTGGCCCCGGGTCACCGGATCGTCCGGGCAGAAGCGATCGTTTGCAGGCGGATTGCAGCCCCTGGTGATACCCCGCTCGGCCAGCCACACAATGTCATTCTCGAACAGGTGACCGTCGACGTCCACGAACGAAGGGGAGGCGGTGACCGGCAGGTCGATCTCGCCCGACCGATGGAGGAACGCCGCCATCTGTCCCCGGGTGACCGGATCGTCGGGGCAGTAGAGGCCCGGCCCGCAACCCTTGGTGATACCGGCGGCAAACAACGCCTCGATATTCACCTCATGGACCGAGCCATCGTCATCGCCGAAAGTACCGCCAGATGCAATGGCGGCCGGCGCGACGACCAATGCGGACAACAAGGCCATGACGACCATCATCACACGTCTCATTGCTTCCCTAACGGCCTGGAAGTGACAGCGTAACCCGTCGTCGCCGCGTACCGGCTATGCCCCGGTCCGCAGGCCGGGTTCAGGTCAGCATTGCCTGTACCGTCTCGATCGTGTCCGTTTGATCAGGTGTCTTGTCCTCGCGATACCCGCGCACCCGGGCGAACCGCAGCGCCACTCCCCCGGGATATCGGCTGCTGCGCTGTACTCCGTCGAGGGCGACCTCGACCACCTGCTCGGGTCGGACGTAGACAACATGACCGTCACGACGGGTCTCGAGCTCGAGGAAGCGCTTGGTCTGCCACTCGAGGATGGCGTCTGTCATGCCCTTGAACGTCTTGCCCACCATGACGAAACCGTCGTCAGACCTCGCACCGAGGTGGATGTTGCTCAGCCATCCCTTGCGCCGCCCCGACCCCCATTCCACGGCGAGCACCGCGAGATCGAGGGTGCGCACCGGCTTCACCTTCAGCCAGCCGCTCCCCCGTCGCCCCGCTTGGTACGGTGTCTCCAGCGACTTGACCATTACGCCTTCATGCCCGGCGGCGATGGTCTCATCGAAGAATCGCTGCGCCGTGTCGGGATCGCTGGTGACCACCCGGGGGACGCGAAACTCGTCGGGGACGATGTCACCAAGGAGCTCCAGCCGGGCCGACAGGTCGAGGTCGAGCACATCGGTACCGTCGTGGTGCAGCACGTCGAAAAAGAACGGCGTCAACGACACCGGATGAGCCTCGGCCTCGCTGCCAAAGCGTGCCATCGTCACCTGAAACGGAGCGGGGCTCCCATCCGTGCGCAGGGCAATCGCCTCACCGTCGAGGACGGCGGACCCGGCATGCAGCGCTCGGGCGGCGGCAACAATCTCGGGGACCCGGTCGGTGACATCGTTGAGGTTCCTCGTGTACACCCTGGTCTCTCCTCTCGAGAGATGGACCTGGATGCGGGCACCGTCGAGCTTCCGGTCTACAGCAGCATTCCCCGTCTTGTCCAGGGCGGATGCGACGCTGGCGGCGGTCTTGGCCAGCATCGGCTGTATCGGGCGGAACAACCGCAGCCCGAACCCCTCCACCGCGTTCCTGCCCTTTTCCCTGGCGGCGACCGCCACCTCGCCCAGATCGCCGGAGAACATGACGGCCCGGCGCACGATGCGGGTCGGGATCCCGGTCGCTCTGGCAACGGCATCCATCATCAGGCTCTCGTTGGCTCCTTGCCGGAGACCCTCGACGAGAAGGGCCAGGAGAAACTCCTGCTCGTCTGATGTCGCAAGAGCAAACAGCCGGTCGATCTCTTGCCGGCGTTTCGTTGCGGAACCGGGCCCGGTGGAGGCGGCGATATTTGTGAACGAGGCGTCGACCAACCCGAGTGTTAGGGACGGGGCCGTGCTCGGCTCAGGGAGGCTTCGCAACGACGCGTAGCCAACACCGAACGAGCCTTGCGGAACGACCCCGGCGAGATAGCCAACCCCGATGGCAAGCTCGGCCGGCTCGAGCAACGCTACGGCCTCGCCCAGGATGCGTATCTTCTCGGTTCGCGCCGACACGGCCGCGACACGATTCGAGACCGACACCAGTTCGCGCAACAGCAAGCGGTTCTCCCCGGTCGTTGCAGCCACCCGGCGCCTCAGCCGGGTGTCGAACAGAGAGCCTATCGCTTGCCCCCGACCTCGCGATACAGATCTACCCACCTGGCCAACACCCGGCTGCCTGCATATCGCCGGAGGAAGTCCTGGCGGGCGGCCGTGCGCATCGCACGCAGCCGTTCCGGGTCGGCGGCGAGCGTCTTGACAGCGGAAACCAGTGCCGACACATCGCCGGGCGGAAACAGAATGCCGGTCTCGCCGTTGGCCACGATCTCGGCCAGACCACCGTGAGCGGTCGCGATGACAGGAGTTCCTTTGGCGAGCGACTCGGCGGCAACCCGGCCGAAAGTCTCAATGCCGACCGTCGGCACGATGGAAAACATCGCGTCGCCGACGAGAGCGGATGTCTCTTCGGGCGTGACCTCCCCGAGGAACTCGATGTTCGGGTTGGTTGCCGCAGCCTGCACGACAACGTGCTTGAGCGGGCCCTCGCCTGCGATCTTGAGTGGAATGTCGAGGCCACCTACGTCCCATGCTGCGATCAGGGTCTCGAGACCCTTGGGTGGTGCCAGTCGACCCGCATAGATGGCGTAGCCACGGTCGCCGTCACCCGGCCCGGGATCCGGGTATACATGATTCGGGATGATGTCGATGCTCTCCGGCGCCCACCCGCCCTCGATGTAGATGTCCCGGGTGTGGGCCGATGGCGTGACGTAGCGGGCGACGTGCTTGCGCCAGGTCCCGACAACGTCGTGCCCGGTCGCCATCATGGCCACGACCGCCGTACCGGGAACGCTGCCTCGATAACAGCCATGTATCACCCCGGGCCAGGCGAGACGCTTGCCGACGCAATCTGTGCAAACCCTGCCATCCCTGTAGAGCATGCCCTCGGGGCAGAGTGCCCTGAAGTTGCGCAGCGACTGGACAACCGGGACTCCGCATTCACTCGCCGCGTAATAGATCGACGGGGAGAACAGCGGGAAAAGGTTCTGGACGTGCATTACATCGAAGCCGCCGTCCCGGAGAGAGCCCGACACCCGCCGTTTTGCCTCAGGCGACCAGATCGTCCGGGCAGCGGTCCGCGCGATGCCCAGCTCGGCGATCCGCTCGTTTGTGTCCGTCACGACCACCACATCGTGACCGCTGTCTCGCAACAGCGCTACATGGGCGTCGGTTGACGCATCTTCGCCACCAGCCACCTGATAGCGGTTGTGCACCATCAGGATTCTCACACGACCTCACTAGCCGACAACTGGATAACTTGCACCCCCCTACAGATCACCGAGCTTCCCGGCGAGGTTGCTGAGATGGTAGCTTGCAGTCGAATCAGCCCGAGAGGCCTGGTCCCGCCGAACGCAACCGGGACCACGCCGACGAGCGGGACCGGGGCGTCGGCTGGGCCCAACCAGATCGCCGTCGACAGCCAGTGATGTTCCATGATTGAGAAGGTTCAGCTGGGCGCAACTGCGCACAAGGTGACCCGAATCGGGTTGGGCCTTGCCGCGCTCGGCCGACCCGGCTACATCAATCTAGGCCACCGCGGGGACCTAACCGGCCGCACCGAGGTACGGGCCCTGGAAGAGCACGCCCACGATGTGCTCACCGCGGCGTTCGACCTGGGTGTGCGCCACTTCGACGCAGCCCGGTCGTACGGTGGCGGTGAGGAGTTTCTCGGCCGCTGGCTGTACGAGGCGAGGATCATCGACCCGGCAATCACGATCTCATCCAAATGGGGCTACAAATACGTTGCGGACTGGCGAGTTGATGCCCCGGTGCACGAGATAAAGGACCACAGCCTGGCGATGCTCAATACCCAGTACGAGGAGACCCGATCCCGACTCGGTCGCCACCTGAACATCTACCAGATCCACTCGGCAACGCTCGACACAGGGGTACTCGATGACCAGGCGGTCCTCGATCGCCTAGCCGAACTGCGCGCCGACGGGCTGACCATCGGGCTGAGCACGAGCGGTCCCGACCAGGCAGGTGCGATCCGCAGGGCCATGAGGATCGAGAGAGACGGCGTGCCGTTGTTCGCCACGGTGCAGGCAACGTGGAACCTCCTGGAGCCCTCAGCAGGCGACGCCCTCGCCGAAGCCCACGACGAGGGAATGGGGACGATCATCAAGGAGTCCGTCGCCAACGGCCGGCTGACTGAGCGAGACCTGCAGACGACTGCCCCCCTCCGTGCGGAGTTCCCACACGACAACCCCGACACAATCGCGGTGGCCGCCATCCTGGCGCAACCATGGGTGGACACGGTACTCAGCGGCGCGGCCACCATCGAGCAGCTCGAGTCCAATCTGGCGGCCCTCGATGTCGACCCGGCGCGCCTCTCCGGCCTCGACAAGATGATGGCCGAGGATCCCGAGGAGTATTGGCGGACCCGCAGCGGTCTCAAGTGGACTTGATATCCGGTTGAGCGCGTTTTCTCGATTTCTGCCGTATTACCCCTTGGCAAAACTCGAAACACCAGGCATGCTATTACCTAAGGTAGGAAGGTGGTCGCCTCATCGAGCGGAGGTGAACATGCCGAATGGTGATCTCCCCGGTTGCGCCATGATGTGCACGGACGTACGTCATGTCGGACCCGTCTCTGCGCACCTTCCGGGCGACCCCGACCGCATACGCGTCGTAATGGTCCGTGCTGCCCCCTCGCCGACGCGAGCGGACACGCCACCAGTGTCGCACCAGGACACGATCGCCGCCTTCCGGTCGGCGGGCTACAACGTTTCATCGCTGGACGACATCAACAGCCTCGGAGTCTACGTCACCACCGCGGTCAAGTGCCCGAAGATCGGCTTTGGTGTGAAACAAGAGACCGTTGAGGCCTGCTCGCACCTTCTCGAAGCCGAGATCGACGCACTTCCCAACGTCAGGTCGATCCTCCTCATGGGCAACACCGCCATCCGCGCCATAAACGCCATAGCCGAGCGCAGGTTCGGCGCTCCGGCGATACCTGTCGGCTCGGCATACAAGGTGAAGGGCTACGAATATCCGTTTGGCGCCATCAGCCTCTTCCCGTCGTATCCCGAGTCGGGGCGCAACCTGTCGGTAGAAGGTAATCGCCAGGACGTTATTGCAGTCGACATCCGCAACGCGATCACCGTAGCCGGTGGGCCCCTGACCCGGCCGCACATCACGCGGCCGAAGCGCGGGCAGCATCCGACACGGCCACAGCCGCACGCGGTCGGCGGATCCGGCGATAACTGAGCCTCCGCTTTCTTGTGGTGGGCTCGGAACCCGTGCAGCTGGTTCGCCGATTCGTCCCCCTGCCGGGACCCGACGGGTACTCTTGGTGCGAGGAGGATCCGCATGGTGGACAGACGATCGACGCGCAGGACGTTCATGCTCGACCTGGGGAAAGGAGGTCTTGCGGTCGCCATCTTCGCCGTGACTGCAATGTCTTGTAGCAGTAGCGACCCCGAACGCACCTCCCAGACATCCGGTAATCCCGACCAGCCGGCACCAACCGGTCCGAGCACCATCTCCGGCAACACGACTACAGGTGGAGTGACCTGGGAGCGCGTCAACCTCGGTTTTGTGTCCGCATACGTGTTGGCCCGGCGCGGCGAGGCCACCATTGTCGACACGGGCGTTGCCGACAGCGAAGGAGCCATCGAAGCCAGCCTCGCGACCCTCGACCTCCGATGGGACGACGTGAGCAACGTCATCGTCACCCACCTTCACGCCGACCACCAGGGAAGCCTCCCCGCGGTCATGGATCTCGCCGCCGCGGCCACGGGCTACGCCGGGTCCAACGACATCGCCGGCATTTCCTCTCCCCGCGAGCTGGTTGGGGTAGGCGACGGGGACACCGTGTTCGACCTAACCATCATCGACACACCGGGGCACACCCCCGGGCACATATCCGTGCTCGACGAGCGCTCCGGTCTCCTGGTCGCCGGCGATGCCATGACCGGCGGCGACGGCGTGCCGGCGGGGGCCAATCCGCAATTCACCGCAGACATGGTGATAGCCGTCGAGTCGATCAAGAAGCTGGCCGACTTCAGCTACGACACCGTCGTGTTCGGGCACGGCGAGCCGGTGATCGGGAACGCCTCGAACCAGGTAGCGGCGCTGGCAGCGAGCCTCTGATCAGCCCCGAGGCGTGAGCAACACGATCGGGATCACCCGTTCCGTTTTCGTTTCGTACCCCTTGAACCGGGGCGCTTCGGCAACGACCCTGGCCCACAGCTCGTCTCGGCGCGTTCCGGCGTCCCGAGCCACCACGGCGACCTCGGTCCCTGAGTCGTTGATCACGGTCTCCGGATTGGCCATCAGGTTGTAGTACCAGCCCGGGCTCTTCGGGTTACCGTTCGCCGATGCCACGATCATGTAGTCATTGCCATCGCGAAACCCGCGCAGCGGGGTCTCCCGGACCTTGCCTGATCGAGCACCCTTGTGTCTCACGATTATCAGGTCCCCCATCATCCGCCCGCCGGTCACCTTGTAAAGCGCGACGTTGATTCGGCTGAAAAATCTGAACAGCAGTTTGCCCATATCGCTCCTTCGCCTGGGCCGCCATTCAAGTCGGCTGCAGACAGCGGGATGACGTCAGCGGGGCAAATCGCTGTGCCCCATCAGAAACTGGTCGACGGCACGAGCGCACTGGCGTCCTTCCTTTATCGCCCACACAACCAGTGACTGCCCTCGGCGCATGTCGCCAGCTGCGAAGACCCCTGACACGGTGGTCGCAAAGTCACCCGTATCAGCAGCGACATTGCCACGCTGATCGGTCGCGATGGCTAGCTGCTCGACCAAACCGTCATGGACCGGGCTGACAAACCCCATCGCCAGCAGCACCAGGTCCGCCTGGAGCTCGAATTCGCTCCCGGAAACCTCACTCATCTGCCACCGGCCGTCGACCTGGTCCCACTCGACCACAACGCCCAGCAGTCGCGCTACCTTGCCGTCCGTCCCGATCAAGGCCTTGGTCGACACGGACCACAGGCGTTCGCAACCCTCTTCGTGTGAAGACGAGGTCCGCAGCTTCTGCGGCCAATCCGGCCATGTGAGAAGCTTGTCGGGAACCTCGGGTGGCTTCGGGAGCAGCTCGAGCTGTGTCACCGATGCGGCTCCCTGGCGCGTGGAGGTCCCGACGCAATCGGAACCGGTGTCACCGCCACCGATGACGATGACGTGCTTCCCCTCGGCGGTGATCGGCGGAACATTGCCGATGGACTCCCTACCGATACGCCGGTTCTGCTGGGTGAGGAACTCCATGGCGAAGTGGACGCCGTCGAGCTCTCTGCCGGGGACCTCGAGATCACGAGGCCGTTCGCATCCTGCGGCGAGCACAATCGCGTCGTAGTTGGTCACGAGCCGGTCGATCGGGGTGTTCGCCCCAACGTGGCTGTTGACCCGGAACTCAACACCCTCGGCCTGCATCTGTGACAGCCGGCGGTCGATGACATCCTTGCTGAGCTTGAAATCGGGGATCCCGTAGCGGAGAAGGCCACCGATCTTGGCGTTCTTCTCGAACACCGTCACCTCGTGACCGGCTCTGGCGAGCTGCTGGGCCGCCGCAAGACCAGACGGTCCCGAGCCAACCACAGCAACCTTCTTGTCCGAGCGGCGGGGTGGGATCTGCGGCTCGATCCACCTGTTCTGCCAGGCCTTCTCGATTATCGAGTACTCGATCGTCTTTATTGTGACCGGCGCATCGGCGAGGTTGAGGGTGCAAGCCTCCTCGCACGGCGCCGGACAGATCCGCCCGGTGAACTCGGGGAAGTTGTTCGTCGAGTGCAGCACGTCGATCGCCTCGCGCCAGTCGTCCCGATACACGAGGTCGTTCCAGTCCGGGATGATGTTGTCGACGGGACACCCGAAATGGCAGAAGGGGATGCCACAGTCCATGCACCGGGCACCTTGCTGGGCCACGGACTCGTCGGTGAGCGGGATGGTGAATTCGCTGAAGCTCCGCTTTCGCTGCTCGACGGGGAGGTAGCTACGGTCACGCCGCTCGATCTCGCGGAAACCGGTTGGTGAGCCCATCACGCACCTCCTACCGCGGCGGCGGCCATGCGCTCGCCGAGCGCCCGCCGGAACTCGTTCGGTGTGACCTTGTAGAACCGCCCCAGGAAGGCGTCGAAGTCACCCAGGATCTCCTCGGCCCGCGAGCTGTTGGTCAGCCGGGCATGCCGCGCAATCAGCGTCCGCAGTCTCCACACGTCATAGCGGAGCGGATCGGCGAGCAGCTCCTCGCTGGTCGGGTCATCGCCCACCCCGGGTGGCATCCCGTCGTCATCGCCAATACGAGAGATTGTCACCATCTCGTGGTTGACCCGCTGCTCGAAATCGCCTGCATCGTCGATGACGTAGGCGATACCGCCCGACATGCCGGCACCGAAGTTGCGCCCGGCTTTGCCGATGACGACGACACACCCACCCGTCATGTACTCGCACCCGTGATCCCCCACCCGCTCTACGACGGCTATCGCCCCCGAGTTGCGGACCGCAAACCGCTCCCCGGCACCACCGTTGAAGTAGCAGTCACCGGAAATGGCCCCGTAGAGAACCGTATTGCCGATGATGATGTTCTCCACCGGCACGGTCGGGCCTACCGGCTCTGCCTCGATGACGATGCGACCTCCGGAGAGACCCTTGCCCACGTAATCATTGGCGTCGCCCTCCAAATGGAGAGTCACTCCGTGGGCAAGCCACGCCCCGAAGCTCTGCCCGGCAGTGCCCTTCAGCGCCACGTGGATCGTGTCGTCAGGAAGACCGCCGTGCCCGTACCTGCGGGCGACTTCGCCGGAGAGCATTGCGCCCACAGCCAGATTCGTGTTGACGATCGGCATCTCGATCTGTACCCGCTCCTGATGATCGAGGGCAGGAGCCGCCGCCTCGATGAGCTTGTTATCGAGGGCGATCTCGAGGTTGTGGTACTGCTTCTCGGTGTTGCTGATGGCGACACCCTCAGGCACCTCCGGCTTGTACAGCACCCGGGAGAAATCGAGACCACGGGCTTTCCAATGGTCAACTGCCTTCTTCATCGAGATGCGGTCGCTCTGGCCGATCATCTCCGCAAATGTGCGGAACCCGAGCCGGGCCATGATCTCACGGACCTCCTCGGCGATGAAGGTGAAGAAGTTGACCACGTGCTCTGGCTGGCCGGGGAAGAGCTTGCGCAGCTCGGGATCCTGGGTCGCCACGCCGACGGGGCAGGTGTTCAGGTGGCACTTGCGCATCATGATGCACCCCGATGCGATCAAGGCACCCGTCCCGAATCCGACCTCGTCGGCGCCGAGCAGCGCGGCGATCACGACGTCGCGGCCGGTGCGGATACCACCATCCGTCTGCACCGCAATCCGCCCACGCAGGCGATTGGCGACGAGCGTCTGTTGTGTCTCGGAGAGGCCGAGTTCCCAGTGCGATCCCGCCTGCATAACAGAGGTGAGCGGGGAGGCGCCCGTGCCACCGTCGTTGCCCGAGATCAACACGTGATCGGCGTACGCCTTGGCAACCCCGGCGGCGATTGTCCCCACCCCGACCTCCGACACCAGCTTGACGCTGATCCGGGCGTAGGGGTTGACGTTCTTGAGGTCGAGGATGAGCTGTTTGAGATCCTCGATCGAGTAGATGTCGTGATGAGGTGGCGGGGAAATGAGGCCAACACCGGGTGTCGAATGCCGCACCTTGGCGATCCACTCGTTCACCTTGTGACCGGGCAGCTGGCCGCCCTCACCGGGCTTGGCCCCCTGTGCCATCTTGATCTGGATGTCGTCGGCGTTGACCAGGTACTCGGTGGTCACCCCGAACCGTCCCGAGGCGACCTGCTTGACCGCTGAACGCATCGAGTCACCGTTGTCGAGCGAGACAAACCTGCTCGGTTCCTCGCCACCCTCACCGGTGTTCGACTTCGCTCCCAACCGGTTCATGGCGATCGCCAGGTTGGTATGCGCCTCCCAGGAGATCGACCCGAACGACATAGCCCCGGTGGCGAACCGCTTGACGATCTCCGACGCCGGCTCGACCTCATCGAGCGGAATCGGCTCCTCGAGGAAGTCGAGCTCGAACAGACCGCGCAGGTTCTTGAGCTTCGTCGTCTGGTCGTTGACGGTCGCCGTGTACTTCTTGAACATCTGGTAGTTACCCGACCGCACCGCATGTTGCATGGTCGAAATCGTCTCAGGGGTCCACACGTGCTGCTCGCCCCGGATCCGGTAGGCCAGGTCGCCCCCGACCTCGAGTTCCCTGCGCCGGAAGGTCTTCTCCCCGAAGGCGCTGCCGTGACGGCGCACCGTCTCGGCCGCGATCTCGTCGAGGCCTATGCCCTCGATGAGCGACGGCGTCCCGGTGAAGTACTTGTCGATGAACGCGGTGTTGAGGCCAATGGCATCGAAGATCTGGGCCCCGCAGTACGACTGGAACGTCGAGATTCCCATCTTCGACATGACCTTGAGCATGCCCTTGTTGACCGCTTTGATATAGCTGTTGCGGGCATCCTCGATGCTCTTGCCTAGCGCCTCCGGGCCGAGCGAGTCGATCACGTCGAATGCCAGGTACGGGTTGATCGCTTCGGCGCCGAAACCGCCGAGCAGACAGAAGTCGTGCACCTGGCGGACCTCACCGGTCTCGACAACAAGACCCACTTCGGTCCGCAAGCCCTCTCGGATCAGGTGGTGGTGCACCGCCGCGGTGGCCAGCAGGGCAGGCATAGCGACCTTGTCGACCGCCTGACACCGATCCGACAGGATGAGGATGTTGTACCCGGCACGTACAGTCTCGGTCGCCTTCTCGCACAACCTCTGGAGGGCACCCCGCATCCCGGAGGCACCATCGTCGACCGGGTAGCAAATGGCGAGGGTCTTGGTGGCAAAGGCCCCTTCGACATGGTTTTCGATTCGGCGGATGCGCTCGAGGTCGACGTTGCTGAGGATGGGATGGCTCACCTCGAGCCGCTTGTGGGTGCCACCGGTGTTGAGATCGAGGAGGTTGGGCCGGGGCCCGATCAGCGACACCAGCGACATGACGGTTTCCTCGCGGATCGGGTCGATCGGCGGGTTGGTCACCTGGGCGAACCGCTCCTTGAAGTAGTCGTAGAGCATCTTCGGCCGATCTGACAGCACCGCCGGGGGTATGTCCCGCCCCATAGAGCCCACAGGATCCTTACCCTCCATTGCCATCGGCTTGATGAAGAACTCGATGTCCTCCCTGGTGTAGCCAAACGCCTTCTGCGCCCGCCGCAACGTCCCGGCGTCGGGCCCCATGGCGGCCACCTCAGGCGGCAACTCGGCGATGTGTATCTGCGTCTCATCGAGCCATCTGCGATACGGCTTGGCGCCCGACAGGGAGTCCTTCAGCTCGGCGTCATCGATGATCCGACCCTCCTCGAGGTCGATCAGGAGCATCTTGCCCGGTTGGAGACGCCACTTCTTGACGATCTTCTCCTCGGGGATGGCGAGGGTGCCCATCTCCGATGCGAGTACGACCAGATCATCGTCCGTGACGAAGTAGCGCGACGGACGGAGCCCGTTCCGGTCGAGGGTTGCGCCGATCTGCCTACCGTCGGTAAAGGCGACCGCGGCGGGACCGTCCCAAGGCTCCATCACTGCGGCGTGGTACTCGTAGAAGGCCTTGCGGCCTTCGTCCATGAGCGGGTTGTCCGCCCACGCTTCGGGGATCATCAACATCATGGAATGGCCGAGCGAGTAGCCGCCGGCGAGCAGCAACTCCAATGCGTTGTCGAAGGTGGCGGAGTCGGAGGAACCGTCGCCGATGAGCGGCCACAGCTTCTCGAGGTCATCACCGATGATGTCGGACGACATGTTGTGGCGCCGGGCCATCATCCAGTTGACGTTGCCCTGGACCGTGTTGATCTCGCCGTTGTGACACAGGTAGCGGAACGGCTGTGCCAGCCGCCATGAGGGTGCGGTGTTGGTGGAGAACCGCTGGTGGATCAGCGCCAGCGCAGACTCGATCCGCTCGTCGTTGAGATCCTTGTAGTAGACGGACAGGTTGGCGGCGAGCATCATCCCCTTGTACGTGATGGTGCGAGCCGACATGGTCGTGACGTAGAACTCACCTGTCTCGAGGAGGTGGGGAGCCCGCTGGCCGACATGGATGTGAGCCTGCTTGCGGATGACAAACAGCTTGCGTTCGAAATGGTCGGGATCGGTGATCGTATCGCCGCGTCCGATGAACACCTGGCGGATGACAGGCTCTATAGGCTTGACGCTCTCGCCGAGACACGAGGAGTCGACAGGAACGTCTCGCCAACCGAGGACGAGCTGGCCTTCGCGGACGACCGTCTCGACAACCATGTTCTCCGCGATGACCCTGTCGACCGGGTCTCTGGGGAGGAAGACCATCCCGACCCCGTACTCACCGGCGGGTGGCAGCTCGACCCCCGCAGCGGCCATCTCCTCACGAAAGAAACGGTCCGGAATCTGCAGGAGCATCCCCGTGCCGTCACCGGCCAGGGGGTCGGCGCCGACCGCACCGCGGTGGGTGAGATTGGCCAACACCGTCAAGCCCTGCTCGATGATCTTGTGGCTCTTGCGACCCTTGATGTCCGCAACGAAACCGATGCCGCAGGCATCGTGTCCCGCCGCAGGGTCGTACAAGCCCTGCGTCTGCGACGACTCATGGTTCGCCATGTCTGCCTTCCTTGTCATCCCGCCATCTGCTCACCGATACGCCGCGGCGTGGTCACCACGACCCCGGATCTTTTGAAGCCAGGACCATAGACGGTTTCCGACCACACTAAAGCCGGAAATTGCGAATATGCGAATACTTAGTAAATTCTGCCATGGCGACCTGACATGCGGGTAGTGTTGTGTCTCCGATGGATGTGCCCGACCGGGACTGTCTCCTCTGGCGGGACGATTTGCATAGAGCGTATGATCGAGAAAGGCCGAGTGACGGATAGACAGGAGCCGCCAGATGAGTCCCGCCAATCCGATTGAGAAGTTCCTTCATGGCCACATGTATGACGTCTCCACCGCGTCGAAACAACCGCAGCTGCGCCCCTTTGTCACGATCTCGAGACAGGCGGGCGCGGGCGGCCACACACTGGCCAACTTGCTCGTGAAGGAACTGGACGACCAGCCGGACAAAGATCTGTTCGGCGAGTGGGAGGTCTTCGATCAGAAGCTGGTGGCGATGGTGGCGGACGATCCGGATCTACGCGTATCGGTGGAATCGCTGTTGGGGGAGGAATACCGCAAGTCAACGGAAGATTTCTTCAGACAGCTGATTGCCTCAACTACTCATCAAGACATCGTCATGGATCGCATGTTCCGGCTCGTCCGTGCCATCGCCGAGGTCGGCAGGTCCGTGATCGTCGGCAGGGCAGGATCGGAGGTCACCAGGGGTCTCGGACCATCGGTGTCGGTGCGTTTGATCGCCGCCGAGGAGCATCGCATCGAGCGGATGATGCAGCTGTACGGTCTCAACGAGAAGGAGGCGCTCTCGGCGATTGACCGGCACGACTCCGGTAGAGCCCGGCTGTTGAGACGCCACTTCCGGGTCGATATCGACAACCCGCTCCTCTACGACGCCGTGTGGAACACCGGGCAGGTTGCGCTCGAGGACATCGCCGCTGCCATCATCGTTCTGCTGCGAAGCCGGGCGGCGAGCTGGAACGGTTGAGCGATGGAAAACTGAGCCATCGAAACTGAGCCATCGAAACTGAGCCATAGAAACTGAGCCATAGAAAACTGAGCCTTAGAAAACTGAGCCTTAGAAAACGTTGCCAGTAGTCGCGCCGGGCTGCATACACTCGCACCCACGGTCTCGCCGGGCTGAGGGCCTCGCTGCGTGGGGTACAGCTGGAGTCGAGCGAGGGGAATGCAATATGAACCTGTCCCGGGGCGCAGCCGCGCTTTTGTCGTTTGCGATGTTTCTGGCCATCTACGCGGCGCCGCCTGCCCGGGCGGGTCAGGGGTTCCACGATGACGACGGCAGCGTCCACGAAGCCGCCATCGAGGCCGTATCGAATGCCGGGATCACCGCGGGATGCAACCCGCCTTATGCGACCGACTATTGCCCCGACCGGTTAGTCACCCGGGGAGAGATGGCCGCCTTCTTGGTGCGTGGTCTCGGCCTCAACGCCTCCGGCAGCACCGATTTCACCGACGACAACGACTCGATCTTCGAGGCGGACATCGAACGGCTGGCCGCCGCCGGGATCACGAGGGGATGCAACCCGCCCGACAACACCAAGTTCTGCCCGGATGCCACCGTCACCCGTGGGCAAATGGCCGCGTTTCTGGTGCGCGCGCTCCATCTGATCGCAACTGATCCCGCGATCGACTTCGCCGATGACGACGGCTCGGTGTTCCAAGCGGAAATAAACAAGCTGGCCACCGCCGGAATCACCAGGGGATGCAACCCGCCCGACAACACGAACTTCTGCCCCAACACCGGGCTGACCCGGGCCGAGATGGCCACCTTCCTCACGCGTGCGCTCGATCTACCGGTCACTGCCGCTGCCGGTTTCACGGTTTCCGATCAGGATCGCGCCCTCGTCGCCCGCTACCACGTCATCCGGAAAGAGGACGGTGTCGACACCGTATACGTCAGGAACATGAAGTACTGGCCACGGGCAATGGGAAAGCGCCTCGATATCGAGCCCAACCCCGACTACCAAACGTATGTCGACAGCCCGGGAAGGTATGGGGGGTGGGACGTTCTGTCACCCTCGACCGATTGGGAGTTCAAGAACCTCGGCCCGCGCAACGGTTGGATGAACTTCACCTTGAACCGCCCCGCCCGGGTAGCCGTGGCGTGGCGTGATGACTCGCCCGCTCCGTCCTGGCTCGCCGGCTGGGATGTGGGTGGCACGGTCGTCATCGACGGTCGCCTCAACCAGGTGTACGAGAAGAGCTTCCCGGCGGGCCCGGTGTCCCTGGGCAGCGTCGAATACTCGACCGAGTGGCGCCAGATGTACCTGATCATGCTTGCCGAAAGCGACAGCTCGCCGACCCCCGTTCCCCCAGCCCCTGAGGGATTCAGCCCCGCCGAGCCGAATACTCCGTGCCCGGCGTGGGTCCACAATCTCTACACCACCGCAGGTCCCGACGGCGCCCAGTACGACACCTGGCACCCGCAGATCGACCCGGTGTATTGGTGCTACTTCGGTCACGACCACGGCTCGAACCCGGCGCTGATCCCGGGAACACCGCTTGTGCCATACGGATACGTCGCATCAAACGTGCCCCAGAGCGAGCCCGATGCCGGTTTCAAAGAGTTCATCTTCAAAGATCTCACCGGCCAGAACTGGGTACGTTTTGTCATCCACTCCGGCACGTCGTCGAGTCGCCGGGTGTGCGCACAGTTCCACACGCTCTATGTATTCGTTTACGACCTGAGCGGGAATGAGAAATTCGGAGTCGGCTTCAAGACCAACTACGGAGCGGCGGTGGCCACCGGCGACTCCGGAGGAGAGGTGTTGACCCCAACCGATTGCGGGTACTCGATGCCGACGCTGCTCGGTCAGGTCGACGATCTGCAGCGGCGACGGATCAACGTCGGCGCCGAATCGAACAACTACGAGTCCTGGGACAGCCGCGCCGAGACCCCGCAGGTGCTGAATCTGGGCATGGTTCAGTTCGACCATGGCTTCGACATCAGAAACCCGATGTCCTTTTGCGTCAACATGACTTGCAACTCAGTTGTGGTCCGCGATCCGAGAAGCGACGACGCCACCCAGCGCACGCTGCTGATGGCGAGTTGGCGCTCCGACTTCGAGTTTGACGCCGATCACGCCCTCGGCACCGGGGAGTACTACACCGATGCGTATGCCAACGGGCTGGTGGACCCTTCCGATCCGCTTGCCGTCCGCCAGTTTGTAGAACCGGGGTTCCACCTCACGTTCGAGAAGAACGCGACGGCCAACCGTATCGAGTGCTCCGCCGCCGACCCCTGGATGTTCGAATACACGTGCTATCAGATCGGTGGAACGGGCAATCTCGAGAGCGTCCCGAACCCGCCCAGGATGAACCTCGAGTATTCGTTGTGGCGGAACTGACTCGACCTGCGGCAACCATGAGCCCGTTCTTCCCATAGCCTGGATCCACGGATTCGGGAGGAAGAATCGCTCGATTCGGCAATGACCTCGGAGCCTCGCGCTACTGGCTCGTCCACCGAAAGCGTGAAGACGGTCAAATGACCCGTATTGGCGGAACAATCGACCGATCCGACAAGCCGCAACCGTGGATTCAGGCTCAGGCATCTTGTCAAGTCCGGGTGCACAAACGCCGATGCCCGATAGAGTTCCCCATCGGAGGTCTCTACCGGATATGCGCAGGATTATCGCTATCGCCGTCGTCGCACTGGCACCAGTGCTGGCGGGTGTGCCGGCCGGCGCCGCGAGCGGACCAAACTCGTTCGCCGGCAACACGGCCGCCCCGCTCGAGGACGACGTCGTCGCCCCCGCCTACGACAGCGGACCGATCTCACTATCGGCGCTCACCGAGTACTCCGGCGACAAGCTGCAGATCATCGTGTGGCCCAACGACACCAAACGCTACTCGCTGGGAACCGACCAGATAGGGGTGTACGTGTGCACCTGGCCCGGTGCGACTGCCGGGATCAACCTGGCCAGCGCCACCCAGGTTCTCAACAACCAGGTCGTCCCCTTCTACGACGGGATATCGGGTGGTTTGTACACGCCGCAGTTCATCTCCCGGAAGACCCTCACCCTCGATGACGCCCAGTCGGTGTGGAGCGACTGCGAGAACGCTATGCGCGAACAGGCCAACCCGTTGTGGAGCGACGAAGGGGCCCTCGGCATCCTCGACAACACGTCGAACGAGGGTCAGGGGACGCCCGGCACGTACTGCTACAACTGCGCCAACCCGGCCGACACGACGTTTCCCGGCAACGGCCGGTGGGCGGTGATCGAGGGGGAATCGGTGAAGTCGTTCTTTGGATACGACCCGCATATCACCACGGCAGCCCACGAGGTCGGCCACATGATCAGCTTCCCCCACTCCTATTCCGGCGAGGTGCTCACCGACGGATCGGGCAACACCTACATCGACGAATACGATAATCCCATCGACTACATGAGCGGCAACGACCCGGCCAGCCTGCTCGGGCGGCGGGTGGAGTACCCGTACTCGACGCTGGCTTTCAACCGGTATCGCGCCGGGTGGATAGACCCATCGGATGTCGTCTTCTACACGGGCGGCGTCGTCGATCTGACGATCGCCCCCGTAGGGGTCGACGGAATCCAGATGGTGATCCTCCCCACCGGATACCAGTATTCGCTGGTCACCCTCGACGCCCGGATCAGCTCCGATATCGACCGCATCCCGGACAGCTTCCAGGGGATCACATCTCACTACATCGAGCAGTGGTGGCGTGACCCGGCCGACGACGTCATAAAACCGCTCGGAGGGGCGACGTCGCGGGTCTACACCTATCCCCCGGCGCCGCATACGCTCGATCACGTCACTGCGGTTGGTGAGCAATTGCAGCTCGATCTCGATCAGGGAGAGGACCTCCTCGCCCAGGGAGCAGTGCTGAAGGTGCTCGGGGAGACAGCGGACGGCTTCCAGATCCAGCTCATCGGTTTCGACGACATCGCCGACTCGGTTTTTCTCGACAACATCCTGTGGCTTGCCGAATCCGGGATAACCAAGGGATGCGGCGACACGAGTTTCTGCCCTACCGACTACGTGACGAGGGGTCAGATGGCGGCGTTCCTGGTGCGAGCCCTTGGTTACACCGACGACGGCGATGGCAACCTGTTCACCGATGACGACGGCTCCGTGTTCGAGGATTCGATCGACCGTCTGGCGACGGCCGGGGTCACCAAGGGCTGCAACCCGCCCTTAAACGACGAGTTCTGCCCCAACGACTACGTGACCAGAGAGCAGATGGCGGCGTTCCTCGTACGAGCCCTCGCCCTGTCCGAGCAGGATGCTGGCGTCCAGTTCAAGGACGTTGCCGGGTCGGTCTTCGTCGATTCCATAAACAAGCTCGCCACCGCAGGCATCACCAAGGGCTGCAACCCACCGGCCAACGACCTGTTTTGCCCTCGGGACCGCGTGACCAGAGAGCAGATGGCCGCCTTCCTGGAACGAGCCCTCGACGGATAGCTATCGTCTGCGACCATCCCGGGTCGCGGCGTTCTCACGGTTTGGGCGTCCCGGGTGGTGAAGAGGTCTATTTCATCAGCCTTCTGGGCGATCCGGGTTGCGCTCTTGCCATGAATCTCGACCCGTTCGCAAAGCCCTCCTCGACCTGGCCCTCCGGGCCGGTCGATCCTCCCGGAGGGGATGAATTCCTTCTCCCTGGAGAGGTGACGTCAGCGTCGCCGACGTCGGCAAAGCGAAGGCGATGAAGGCAACCGTGGATTGAAGATTCGGAGGGATCGGCCGGGCGTAGCCCGGACGAACCGGGGCAGGACGAGCGGTAGTCGCCGTTGGTTTTGCCCCTCCCCCCGTCGCTGCCACACGTCCACTGAGGTTCGAATCGACCGGCCGGTCAGACGTGGCGGCGTGTTGCTCGCCTGGCGATGAGTTGTCCTACGTCGAGGAGTGGCAGTGAATGATCCGGGTTACACCCATTGTGCTGCTCGATGCTCGCGTTCAGCGTCTCGAGGCCCTGGCGGATCTCGGGGAGCGTCTCTCTGGCGAGGACACGCGGTAGAGCATGCTCGATCGAGCGAGCCACCTCGGTGGATAGCGCACGGGCTCGCTCGGCGGTCATCCACTTGCGCGCCCACCAGGCGGGGTCGTAGGGGCGGGCCAGGCCGGGTATCGGCCGGCCCGCACTCCCGGTTACGTCCAGCTTCCCCTCGTCCTGGGCCTTGCGGATCACCCGCTCGATCCAGGGTTCAGGAAGGATGTTTACTACCACCCAGACTGCCAGGCGCTGCCTACCAGATCACCGCCGCCGTAGTCGACCAACGCACACATTGTCCACCCGAAACCGGAGTCCCACCCGCTCTGGTTCGGGTAGTAGTACCAGAAGTCCAGAGATGAGTCGTCGTAGCTGTTGCCGACATAATCGGCGAACTGGTTGTAGCACTGATCGTCTGCCGTCGACTGGACCTCGTCATCGCCCGGAAACTCCGTCTGGGAGAAGAAGTAGTTGCCGTAGACCTCCGCCGTGTGCGGGCTGTCACAGTCCACCAACTCCACCTGCACGGTGTAGGTGGTGTCTTCAAACGCCTTGTCGTATGGGTTGAAACATTCGCCGTCCATAAGGGTCTCGAACGAGACGATCTCGCTGCTCGTATCGGTCGACCCGCTTGATGAGGCGTTCATCGAGCCGGAGAACGAGCCAAGCGCTACCTCGTCGACAACGAAGGTGTTGAGGACATTGTCGAGCGCCTCGAGGTCGGCATCGGTCACGACAACGACCTGTACATTCATCAGCGCCTCGGACCCTGCCGTTTCGGCGGCGAGGTCGATGAACAGCGTGTCGGTCCCGCCACAGTTGGTCCACACGTCATAGACGCCGGTATAGAGGTTGTCTGTGTAGTCGTACCTGGCGTCGTACGCGCATTCGTCGCTGTAGTCGTGCTGATCGATGAGCGAGCTGACCGACTCAGACGCCGCCAGCGTCGCCGATGCGCCGAAGAACATCCCTGGTGCGTCCCAACCGGTGTTCCACGCCGTGTAGTCGGTCGATGCCCAGATGCCGACACCGTAGGCGGTCTCGCCATCGCCCCACAGGCTCTCGGTATCGACATCGCTCCACGCCTGCGGTACATCGACGGTGAGGATGCCCTGAGCGTCGGCCAGGGTCACATATGAGTCGTACCCGGTGACGTCTGTCCCCGGGTCAACGACCTCGCCGCCGAGTTGCGACTCAAACGAGGCGGAGACCTCGAGCACCTTGCCGGTGTTGAGGGTTCCCTCCATGAAGACGCTGTCGGACGGCCGGTACACCTCGACACCGAGCGGGTCGGTGAGATCATGAGACCGGAGCACATCGCAGTAGTCGGCCATCGTGCCGTCGGTTGCCGGGATCAGACCCTCGATAAGGGTCACGACGTCGCCGGCCTCGATCCCACCCAGGTCTGCCGGGCTTCCCGAGGCCACCGAGCTGACCCAGATCCCCGAGATCGAGCCGTCGTTGATGGCGAGCCCGTTGATCCCGATCGACGTGACATCCTCGCCCCCCATCAACGTAGGCAGCACCTTGAGGGCCTCATCGCGACCGATGCCATACGACTGGCCGACGCTGTCACCGGCGTAGTTGATGGCCAGGACCTGGCCGTCCTCGGTGACGATTGGGCCGCCGGAGTTGCCGGGCAGGGTGTCGGCAGAATGCTCGATGACGCTGTCGACCGATGACCAGTCCGACTCGCCATCCGCCTCCGCCTTCGAGATGATCCCATCAAGCAGGGTGTACTCCTTGACACCGAGCGGGAAACCGGCGGCGTAGATCGTGGTGCCAACCTTCAGGTCACCGTCATACCAATCGAGGTACGGGTACCCGCCGCCGTCGACATCGATCACCGCGAGATCCGAGCATTCGGAGACACCAAGAACCTTGGCGTTGCGCGGCTGGTCTTCACCGTCGACGTATACCTGGAGAAATGCCGCACCGGTAACCACATGGTTGTTGGTCACCGCGATGCCATCGGGGCTGATGAAGAAGCCGCTGCCTGAACCGGCAGAGTTGTACTGCTGGCCGTACTGAGGATCGACGAAGCTGCCCTCGGCAACGATCCGAACAACTGCTCCCTGAACATCCGCGAGATTGCTCACCGCTCCGCTTGCGACATCGGCGGTGCTGGTCGTGGTTTCCGCAGCCGAGGTTGCAGTCGTGTCCCCGGTCGTCGTCTCCGTGTCACCCTCGCTCCCGCTGCAGCCTGCCAGGGCAAGCACGACAGCGGCAAGCAGGGCCACCATTCTCTTCAAGTTCATTGTCTTCTCCCGAGTCGTCTGGTCTCCTGGGAGCTGAATCCGATCACGGATCCCCTCGGCAGGTAATAGACACGCCTAATATCGCCCGTCCCGCCCGCAGCAAAGAACGGTAGCTGCTGCTATCCAGCGTGTCTCGTGAATCATCGGCAGCAGAACCGAAAACCAAAGGGCCCAAATCGCGGTTTTGTTTCCGATAGCTACAGGACCCACCCCATACTGCCGATCAAACACGCTCTCGGATCCAAATAACTCTGATCCAAATAGCTCTGATCCAAATGACTATGCGCAAGACACTATTGACCCTGTTCATCTCTTTGCTCGTCGTGCTCGGCGCTCTGTCGACCGGCACGACTTCGGCGCGGGCCGCTGCGACCGTGTACCTGGATGAGTCATTTGCGGGCAGCCCCTCCGCCCTGGCCGATACCTGGTTCGACGCCGACATCGGGGGCCGCAACCGGATCACAACGATCGGTGACGGGAGCGACGGCCAGGGAATCAAGGTGTCGATCCCGGCCGGTTCCCACTACGGGTCGGTATTGCACTGGCAGTTCAAGGACCAGGGCATCACCGAGCCGGACGAGTTGTATTACCGCTACTACCTGCGCATCCCGGACGGTGTCACCACAGCCGACCGCGGCAAACTGCCGGGCCCGGCAGGGCTGTACTCCGGATCGGCTCGGAACAACATCAAACCGACCGACTCCTCACCAGGCTGGTCCGCCAGGATGTTCTTCTCCCCCACCAGCGACGACCGCGGCAACGACTACACCCAGCTCGGCTTCTACGTCTACCACCGCAACCAGGCAGCCGACAATGGCGACCTCGATTTGTGGGACACCCAGACGGGAACCCTGCGCCACGGCGCCTGGTATTGCGTCGAGGGTCACGTCGCCATGAACACCCCGGGCAAGGCCGACGGGCTTCTCGAAGGATGGGTGGACGAGCAACTCGCCTTCTACCAGGACAACTTCAAGTTCCGCGGGACCAATGACACCGGCATCAACGTCAAGAGCTTCTGGTTCGACACCTACTACGGCGGGACCGAAACGGCGCCGGCGAGCCTGTCGTTCGATTTCGATTCGCTGGCGCTGAGCGGCGAACGGATCGGGTGTGGCGATGCCCCCGTCGGTGGTTTCCGGGACATCGGCGGATCCGTGCACAAAGCAAATATCGAGAAGCTGTCATATGCCGAGATCACGAAGGGCTGCAATCCACCGCTCAACGACCTCTACTGCCCCGACGACTCGGTGACCCGCGGCCAGATGGCGGCGTTTCTGGTGCGTGCGCTGAGCCTTCCCAACTCGTCGACGGACTACTTCACGGACGACGATGGGAGTGTCTTCGAGGCCAACATCAACGCCCTGGCCGCCTCGGGGATCACCAAAGGCTGTGGCACGAGCAGTTTCTGTCCCGGCGACTACGTCACCCGCGGCCAGATGGCGGCCTTCCTCGATCGGGCGCTCGATCTCCCGGCGGCGCCACCCGACCGCTTCAACGACGACGACAACTCGATCTTTGAATCCGCCATCGACCGTCTCGCGGCGTCGGGGATCACGTCGGGATGCAACCCGCCGGCGAATACGAACTTCTGCCCGTTCAGCCGGGTCACCAGAGGGGAGATGGCGTCTTTCTTGAGCCGGGGACTCAGTCTCCCGGCGCCGCCCGAGCCCGAACCGGGGTACACCCCACCCGCGGTCCCTGCCGGATTCGACGCAGTGGTTCCGGTCGGGTGGTCGATCCAGGAAGTCGCCGACTCCCAGCCGGCGGGGGCGAAGATACTGATCGAAGCCGGGACACATTTACGCCAATCCGTCGTGCCGAAGTCCGGGCAGAGATTCATCGGTGAGGACGGTGCCGTGATGGACGGTCTCAACACGATGATCTACGCCTTCTCCGGTAGCGCCACCAATGTGACGGTTAGCAACATAGAGATTCGCAACTATCTGACTGCCCACAACAAGGGTGCGGTTGATGCAGAAGGGACCGGCTGGACGATCAGTGATTGCGAGGTGCATCACAACACGAACGCCGGCATCTCCATCGTCGGGTCCTCGACGATCTCGAACTGCAATGTGCACCACAACAAGGATCTGGGCATCGTGGTCAATGGGGGCTCGGGCGCACTTCTCGACGGCAACGAGGTGGCCTACAACAACTACGACTCCAGCGTCGGTGACTACTACGCCGGAGTGAAGATCATCGACGCCCAGGACGTCGTGGTCAGCAACAATTTCGTCCATCACAACAGCGGGTACGGGCTCTGGACGTACCAGAGCAAGAATGGGACCACGTATCAGGACAACGTCGTGGAAGACAACTACTGGGCCGGGCTCAGCCACGATCAGAGCGGTGCCGTCACCATCGACTCCAATGTGTTCAACCGCAACGGGAGCAAGGCGCCGACAGACACGGATGGGGCCCGCAAGTTCTACAACGGGGCGATTCAGATCACCGGGCCGAACGCCACAGTCACCAACAACGTGATCACCGACAATCACAACGGCGTGGTCGTCATCGGCTACACGGTGAATGTAGACAACGCCGAGATCACGGGGAACACGATCACCAACTCAGGGAACACCGGAGTCGTGGCGAATAGCGCGTCACCCAACGCCATAGATACGGCTCACATCGACGGAAACGATTACCGGTACACCGATACCGGGGGCAGCTACTGGGTGTGGAACGCCGGAGCCGAATATGACTGGGCGGCCTGGCATGGCTATGGCAACGACCTGAAGGGCTCGCTGAGCAAGCCGTAGCGTCGACTCAGCTGGCTATCTGGACATGGGGCGGCCCCGGCTGCCGCGGCGGCACCCCGAGTTGTGGAAACTCCTCATCGTCGTGCCAGCCGTACTTGAGCGCAAGGTTCTCATAGTCACGCCGGTAGATGATCCGGCAATGGACCTCGGGGTGGTAGCGCTCCAGAAGCCGCAGCTTGCGGTTCTTCCTGGTGACCAGGTCCTGCTTGAGGACCGTCAGTTCGATGTACTCGTCGGTCTCCGGGAGATAGAAGTCCGGTGTGAAGAACTCGGTGGGGTGACCGTACTCGTCGAAGCCGATCGGAAAGCTGTGCGGTTCGTGCATCCACTCGATCCCGTAGCTGTCCAGGAGCGAGGCGAAGTGCTCTTCTGTGGAGTTGGCCCAGGGCGGCTCGGCCTGCTGGACCACTCCAATATCGAGCGTACCAACTCTGTGTGCCACAGCTTCTCCATTGAGGTTGCTGTGGCCTTCCTGTCGGCGGACACCCGACGATTAGAAGCGTTTGGAGCTACTTGCTCTTGACCTTGACGACACTTACCGGATCGGTGATCGTGGTGTGACCGTCGTCCCACTCGACCTCGTAGGCGTGGCCGCTCTTGCCCACGATCTTGCCCTCGGGGGCGGCCTGGCCAACCTTCTTCGTGATCCTCCGAACCCTGGTACCGGGGTTCAGCATGTCAACCTCCACTACTTGCCGTACCGTCGCTCTCCAGGATATTGGATCGGAACCGAGATGGGACGGGCCGAAAGTCACATCGCAGGCCCTGGGACAGAACTCGTGAAGCAGACATCCCGGGCCAGCGTCCCCCTCGCAGTCCCAGGAGACCGTTGCAGAATCCGGGCTCAGGCTCATGGCAAGCTCGACAACACCCATTTCTCGGGGCCCTGGGAGCCTTCACCGCGACTAATCAGCGACCTCCTAGACCAACGCCGATCATGGCTCTTGCGTAGTGCAGCTATGTCGGCTACTACTCACGATTCGGTGCGTCGGGTACGGGCCAATCCGGTCGCGTCTATCGGGGGTGGCTATCGGGGTCGCAGAGAAGGGGCAGCAGCGTGGCGCGTGCCGTCGCAGGTCATAGGCGGAATCCGGTTCTCAGCGCGGCGGGCGCGATGCTCGTCGTTATGGTCCTCGTCGCCCTGTTGCCGACTCCCCGCGCCCGTGCCGCCGGGACCATCGAGTTCGGCGCCGCGCCGAGCGGCTACGACGACGGGCGGATCGACGGTCTCAGCGAGCTCGAGGGGCAACTCGGCCGCCCGCTCGATTTCGTTCGTGTGTTCGAGCTGTGGGACTCGCCGTTTCCCACCGTCTTCCACAACGAATTGGTGACCAACGGGCAACGCATGCTGCTGTCGGTCCGGGCCAGACGGAGCGACGGTTCGTTCGTGGCCTGGCGGGACATCGCGGATGCCCAGCCCGGGTCACAGGTCTACGACGAGCTGGTGGCGTGGGTGCAGAAGATCGGCGCTCTCGGCGTCCCGGTGTGGTTCACCTTCAACCACGAGCCGGAGGTGGTCGAGAACACGGCAAACGGGACGGATCAGGACTTCATCGACGCCTGGCGGCGTGTGGTCGCCGAGTTCGCCGCGCAGGGCGTCACCAACGTCTCGTTTGTGTGGATCATGACCGACTACAGCTTCGCAGTCGGGCCGTCTGACCGTAGGTACGCACCCCTGTGGTACCCGGGTGACGACGTCGTCGACTACATCGGCGCCGATCCCTACAACTATGCGAGCTGCCGGCCACTCGAGCCCGTCGCCTGGCGGTCGCTCGAAGACATGATCAAGCCGTTACGACAGTTCGGCGCACAACATCCTGACAAGGGTCTGATCCTCGCTGAATGGGCGTCCACCGAGATGGCGGGGGACGGAGGGACAGCCAAGGCGGCATGGATCGCCGACGCTCAGACTCTGTTCAAGACCGCCGGTTGGGACCAATTCGTCGCCATTTCCTACTTCGTTCGCACCAACCCCGCTCAGCCGGGCTGCTTGTGGCCGGCCGACTCGACTGCCACCGCCCTTGCCGCACTCCAGGCCATGGCCTCCGATTCGTTCTACGGCGGCGACACCCCGGTGAACGCTCCGCCGTTGGTTTCGATCACGGGTCTTGTTGATGGTTCTTCGGTGTCTTCAGTGGTGACGGTCGGGGTGTCTGCTGATGATCCTGACGGGGTGGCTCAGGTGGAGTTCTTCGTCAACGGCACCTCGCTGGGGGTAGACACCGACGGCAGCGACGGCTGGTCGGTTGATTGGGACACAACCACCTGGCCGGAAGGACAAGACACCATCACCGCCATCGCCACCGACACGTTGGGTGCGTCCGCCGACGACACGATCAGTGTGGTAGTCGACAACTATCCGCCGGCGTCGATCACCCTGGTTGTTGGCGACCCGGCAGCACTCAACAGCGGCGAAACGGCCGTCATCAACCGGTGGGAAACCAACGGCTATGACGTCACCGTTGTAGACGACAACCAGATCACCGCCACCACCGCAGACAACACCGACCTGATCGTCGTCTCCTCAACCGCTTCGTGGATCGTCGCCGACACCTTCAAAACCACCACCACCCCCGTCTGGATCTCCAAACCATGGCTACTGGACGACCAAGCCATGACCGGACCCACCTCCGGCACCGACTACGGCACAACCAACACCAACCAACTCACCATCACCAACCCCACCCACCCCCTCGCCGCCGGATACACCGGCACCATCACCATCACCCCCACCCCCCGCTCCACCCAATACGGACAACCCGGCCCAGACGCCACCACCATCGCCACCACCACAAACGGCACCCCAGTCATCTTCATCTACCAACCAGGAACCCAACTAGCCGACAACACCACCACCCCCGGCTGCCGCATCGCCTTCTCCATCTACCAAACCCAACCCACCGACTTCACCACCACCACCTGGACCCTCTTCGACACCACCACCACCTACGCCACCACCAGCTGCGAACCCGCACCGGTCAACAACCCACCAACAGTTTCGATCACGGGTCTTGTTGATGGTTCTTCGGTGTCTTCAGTGGTGACGGTCGGGGTGTCTGCTGATGATCCTGACGGGGTGGCTCAGGTGGAGTTCTTCGTCAACGGCACCTCGCTGGGGGTAGACACCGACGGCAGCGACGGCTGGTCGGTTGATTGGGACACCACCACCTGGCCGGAAGGACAAGACACCATCACCGCCATCGCCACCGACACGTTGGGTGCGTCCGCCGACGACACGATCAGTGTGGTAGTCGACAACTATCCGCCGGCGTCGATCACCCTGGTTGTTGGCGACCCGGCAGCACTCAACAGCGGCGAAACGGCCGTCATCAACCGGTGGGAAACCAACGGCTATGACGTCACCGTTGTAGACGACAACCAGATCACCGCCACCACCGCAGACAACACCGACCTGATCGTCGTCTCCTCAACCGCTTCGTGGATCGTCGCCGACACCTTCAAAACCACCACCACCCCCGTCTGGATCTCCAAACCATGGCTACTGGACGACCAAGCCATGACCGGACCCACCTCCGGCACCGACTACGGCACAACCAACACCAACCAACTCACCATCACCAACCCCACCCACCCCCTCGCCGCCGGATACACCGGCACCATCACCATCACCCCCACCCCCCGCTCCACCCAATACGGACAACCCGGCCCAGACGCCACCACCATCGCCACCACCACAAACGGCACCCCAGTCATCTTCATCTACCAACCAGGAACCCAACTAGCCGACAACACCACCACCCCCGGCTGCCGCATCGCCTTCTCCATCTACCAAACCCAACCCACCGACTTCACCACCACCACCTGGACCCTCTTCGACACCACCACCACCTACGCCACCACCAGCTGCGAACCCGCACCGGTCAACAACCCACCAACAGTTTCGATCACGGGTCTTGTTGATGGTTCTTCGGTGTCTTCAGTGGTGACGGTCGGGGTGTCTGCTGATGATCCTGACGGGGTGGCTCAGGTGGAGTTCTTCGTCAACGGCACCTCGCTGGGGGTAGACAGCGACGGCAGCGACGGCTGGTCGGTTGATTGGGACACCACCACCTGGCCGGAAGGACAAGACACCATCACCGCCATCGCCACCGACACGTTGGGTGCGTCCGCCGACGACACGATCAGTGTGGTAGTCGACAACTATCCGCCGGCGTCGATCACCCTGGTTGTTGGCGACCCGGCAGCACTCAACAGCGGCGAAACGGCCGTCATCAACCGGTGGGAAACCAACGGCTATGACGTCACCGTTGTAGACGACAACCAGATCACCGCCACCACCGCAGACAACACCGACCTGATCGTCGTCTCCTCAACCGCTTCGTGGATCGTCGCCGACACCTTCAAAACCACCACCACCCCCGTCTGGATCTCCAAACCATGGCTACTGGACGACCAAGCCATGACCGGACCCACCTCCGGCACCGACTACGGCACAACCAACACCAACCAACTCACCATCACCAACCCCACCCACCCCCTCGCCGCCGGATACACCGGCACCATCACCATCACCCCCACCCCCCGCTCCACCCAATACGGACAACCCGGCCCAGACGCCACCACCATCGCCACCACCACAAACGGCACCCCAGTCATCTTCATCTACCAACCAGGAACCCAACTAGCCGACAACACCACCACCCCCGGCTGCCGCATCGCCTTCTCCATCTACCAAACCCAACCCACCGACTTCACCACCACCACCTGGACCCTCTTCGACACCACCACCACCTACGCCACCACAGGGTGCGGCGGGTGACCGCAGATCACCGGTCCGGCTGGTGTGCCTTCAGGAACGTAGCTACGCCGTAACGGGCCCGCGCGGTGATGTCGTCGTCGGATGGGGCGAGCCGCTGTGTGTGGAACAGAGCACGATCGATCTGCGCTCCAACTACGAGGTAGGCAAACTGCTCGGCGGCCAGAAGCGGGTCGTCGATCTGGAGAAGACCTCTGTTGCCGAGATCCTCGAACGCCCCCGCGATGACCGAGATGACTCGCCCCGGGGCACGGGCGTAGTACTCGGATGCCAGTTCGGGGAATCGCTCTGCCTCCCCGATGAGGAGACGACGTAGTCTCATCACCCGGTCGCTCAGTACGATCGCCGCCAGCTGGATGGCTGCAGCTTCGAGAGTGGCCCGGATGTCGTCGGTCGCGACCAGCGACTCCGCCACCTCGGATGAGAAGGCCTCTGCGGCGGCAAACGTCTCGGCAATGATCTCCCGGAACAACCGCTCCTTGTCGCCGAAGATGTTGTAGATGGTTCTCTTAGAGACCCGAGCTGCCGCCGCGATCTCGTCGACGTTGGTTGCCTGGTAGCCGTTGGCTAGGAAGGTCTCGATAGCTGCGGGAATGATGGCCGCCCGCGAACGTTCGATCCGCGGATCGATTGACGTAGTTCCCCGACTCAAGCCGAACTCCTTGACTTATTACACTAGCGAGTACAGTATTGCCCTCCTCAGTGTAACAACTACTTCGGGAGGGAGCCCTGATATGACCAACCATGACACGGCGCGGGGCTTCGACGGGGCAGCGGCGGTGACCCGATCGCTGCTCGGATACGGCGTGCTGTCGGGGGTGTTCTACCTGGTCGTCGGGATCGGGCTCGGTTTGACTCGCACTGGATTCGACTTCTCCCGGCATGCGCTCAGCCTGCTCACAATCGGTGACTACGGTTGGCTACAGCGAGCCAACCTGATCATCACCGGAGCGATGGTGATCGCTGCCGCGTTCGGGTTTCGGAGGGCATTGGCGGGTTCGCCACGAACTCGCTCTACATCCAACTTGCTCACTGTCTATGCGGCGTGTCTAATCGGCAGCGGGATCTTCACACCAGACCCGATGCGTGGCTTCCCACCAGGCAGCACCGACGGTCAGGCGACACTGAGCGGCATCTTGCATCTTGCATTCGGCGCCGTCGGTTTCGTCAGCCTGGCGGTTGCCGCGTTCATCCTGGGCCGGTGGTGCACACAGAAGGACGAAATGCGGATGGCCGCCTACTCCCGGATCTCGACGTGGATCATCATCGCCGGTTTCCTCGTCGGGGCGGCTCTGGCCACCTCCGCCGTCGGAGTCATGGCGCTCTGGATCAGTGTCGTCGCCGGATGGGTTTGGCTGGGCATCGTCTCTGTCGACATCTACAAGCGCGTCCCTCATCCGGTTGTCGGCAAGCGCACAGACACGTCAGAGAGCGAGCGGGTATGAAGCTGAAGACAATTATCCAGCAGACTGGCAAGACGACGACCGGAATCGAGCTGCCCCCGGACGACGTCGCAAAGCTCGGTGCCGGGAAGCGGCCACCGATCACGGTGACCATCAACGGATTCACCTACCGCACCTCGGTAGGGGTCATGAACGGCAAGAGCATGGCAAGCCTGAGCAAGGCGAACCGCGAGGCGGCCGGGGTTGCCGCCGGTGACCACGTCACGGTAGTGATCGAGGTGGACACCCAGCCGCGCACGGTCGAGGTGCCGGAAGACTTCGCGGCGGCGCTGGACGCCGAGCCGAATGCACGGGCGAAGTTCGAAACCCTCTCGTACTCCGACAGGTCCTGGCACGTGCTCCAGGTAGCCGGCGCCAAGGCCCCCGAGACAAGAGAGCGCCGCATCGCCAAGTCAGTGGCCGCTCTGGCCCAGGGCCGCAAACGCTGATACGAGCCTTGGTACGAGAGCGCTATCAGACCGCGTGCACCGCCCTCGTGTTGTCGGCCGACAAGCTGGAGACGTGGCAACCATGCAACAGTGGACGCGAATGACGTCTCAGAACTTGTCGACGGTCCGACACGAGCCGGGCGCAACCCACAAGGCAGTTCGCCCCCGAACTGCAACGTACCCGCCATAAGCGGGTACGCATCGTTTCCCACCGTTGATATGAAGAACTCCCCGCCATTGTTGGCGGGGAGCTTCTCCATCGTGGTGGAGGTGGGGGGAATCGAACCCCCGTCCTATGAGGTTTCAGCGCCGGCATCTCCGAGCGCAGCCGACAGAGAGTTTTCGGACCAAGGGACTCTGTCGGCCAGTTTCCCAAGGCCCTAGTCAGTTAGATCTTGACCCGCCGGTCCTGACTTCCCAGGCGGGAGCATCCTGCATTGCGTTGCCCGGGTCCGGCGAGGCAGGAACCCACCGGTCGGACAGGCCGCTTATTTAGGCAGCCAGTGCCAGATTGTTGTCGGCACGTATTTGTTTCCCGGCAATTTAACGAGGACTCCGGGGTTCCTCGGCTCGCTTCCGATACCTCAACCCTCACAGTCGAAACCGTGTCACCCCCACGAAGGGGCTCGGGTCAAGCACCACAATACCCGATGTCGACCACTGTCAACCTCACTGAAGTTCTGATGATTCCCAATTGCCGCTACTCTGAGTCACCAACGGTCGCGGGTGCGTAGTCGACCGGGGAAGGGACATGACCACATGACACGCCAGCCACGCGTTTATTACGCCTCGAGCCTGTTCAACGAGGCCGAACGTGCGTTCAACGACAAGGTCGTCGCGATGATCGAGGAACTCGGCTACTCCACGTGGTTCCCTCAGCGCGACGTTGGGCTGCTGACCGACTTCATCGAGAAGGACGGGATGACTCTCGACGAAGCGCGGACCCACATCTTCGACCTCAACATCCGCGAGGTGAAGACGGCCGATCTGGTTGTCTTCTGTCTGGACGGGCGGGTTCCCGACGAGGGGGCCTGCATCGAGGCAGGAATCGCATGGGGGATGAACAAGCGGATCATCTCACTCAAGACCGACTTCCGCGACGGTGAGCCCGGCGGCAACAACATCATGATCGACGGCATCGTCGTCGAGCAGGCAGATTCGATCGATGACCTGCGCCAGGTTCTCGCTAGCCAGCACCTCCTCATCGACCTGACCGGTGCTGAGCCCGTTATGGTTATGCGCGGCGTCGAAGGTGCCGAAGCCATTCCTACGCAAAGTCTGCCCCCGGCCAGCTCGTGAGCATCGGGGGTCGCGATTCGTCGTGATATTCAGAAGAAGGGCATACTCCCCGTATGGACGAAACGCAGCCGCCGATCACCGAGCCTGGATTCCAGCCGGAGCCTGTGCCGCCTCCTGAGGCGGAGCCGAAGCAGGGATCCGAGCCGACGCCGCCACGCAGTTGGACCACACCGCTGCTAAGCCTGATTGTGGTTCTGCTCGTCGTCGTGATCGGCCTCCAGTTCGATGGGATGCAGCGGTCGCGTGACCTCCGGCGTGAAGTGGTTGCCCTCGAGTCGGACGTCACAGACCTCAAACCGCTGCGCCGCGACATCGATCTCATCGGCGAGCAGCTGACCGCCCTCGACGATCAGGTCGCCACCGCTGTCGCATCCGCCTCCCCCGCCGCCACCATCACCGCAGCCGTCTCAGGCAACCTTCCCCAGTTCGAGGGCACTTCCAACGACGCCGCCGTCATCGCCGAAATGGAGCTCCCCGATATCAGCGGCCCCGAGTACTACAGCGGGCAGCAGGTCACCTACACCGCCGGTACCGATGGCATCGCCAGAGTGTGGCTGGTCTGGGCTCATTGGTGCCCGCATTGCCAGGCGGAGCTCCCCGACCTCAACACCTGGTGGCCCGAGAATGCGGCGAGGTTCCCGGGAATCGACCTGGCCACTGTGACCACCGCTATTGATAATTCGCGAGGCAACCCGCTCGAGCAGTACCTCGACGCCGAGCAGTTCTCGTTCCCGGTGATCGTCGACGAGAGCGGACAGGTGGCGGCCAAATTCGGAACGAACGCGTTCCCGTTCTGGGTGGTGACCGACGCCGAAGGCAAAGTCGTGTTCCGGATCGCCGGTGAGCTGGGAATCGACAACGTCGAGCAGATCTTCACGCAACTCGAGACCATGTCGACCGGGTCGGAGGGCTAGCGCCGGCTGCGGGCTCTCTCCATCTCCCGCTTCTCCTCGCGCTCCCTGATCCGCTGCCGCTTGTCGTAGTTGCGGCGCCCCCGGACGAGGGCAAGCTCCACCTTGGCCTTGCCCTCCTTGAAGTAGACGCTGAGAGGCACCAGGGTCAGCCCGGCCTCGTTGACCTTGCCGACGAGCCGGTCGATCTCGGTGCGATGCAGCAACAGCTTGCGGGTGCGCTCAGGGTCGTGCCCGCCTCCCGACGAGAACCCGTACGGTGCGATGTGCGCCCGCTCCAGCCACACCTCGCCGTCCCGGATGTCGGCAAAGGAGTCCTTCAGCTCCATCTGCGCATTGCGGAGACTCTTCACCTCTGATCCGCGCAGCACGATGCCGCATTCGAATGTGTCGATGATCTCGTAGTCGTGGCGTGCCTTGCGGTTTCTGGCAACGACCTTCTCTCCAGGCATGGCTCTCCCTACAAGTACGGCGCCGGGTCGACCGGCTTACCGTTGATCCGCACCTCGAAATGGAGATGTGGGCCCGTCGCCAACCCGGAGGAACCGACGAAGCCGATGACGTCACCCGCCGACACGTGGTCATCGTAAGAGACGTTGAGGCTCGACTGGTGCCCGTACAGCGTGGTCATGCCGCCACCATGGTCGATGATGATGCAATTGCCGTAGCCGCCCCGGACCCCGGCGAAAATGATCCTCCCCGATGCCGCTGCCTTGATCGGCTCACCGTAGGCGGCATGCATGTCGACCCCGGTATGCATCCGTGTGTACCCGAGGATCGGGTGGTAACGCATCCCGAACCCGCTCGTGATGGCGCCCGGTACCGGCCGCACGAGCACACCGGGCCGCTGGCCCTCGCGGGACGCCTCCTGCTCGATGAGTTGCTCGACGCGGGCCTGCTCTTCCTGCAGACCGTCGAGCTCGTTCTTGAACTCCGAGATGGTGGAATCGACATCATCCAGCTTGGCGTTCAGATCAGCCAAATCGGCCGCTACCTCGTCGGCCAGCTTGGCTTGCTCCGCAGCCAGATCGTCGAGCGTGGCTTTGGTCGCGTCGAGCGTGTCGATCGTGCTGTTGACCTCGTCCTCGTCGCCATGGATGAGATCTTGCTGGCGGGTCTCCTGGGTCTGCAGCGACTCGTATTCGAGCATCGCCCGATCGTTGTCTGCGGCTACATAGTCCAGATATCGGAGACCGACATAGAGCGAAGTGATGGAGTCAGCCGACAGGGCCACCGTATCGGTGCTGGTCGTCGAGCCGACATAGCGGGCGCGGACCCACGCCTTTGCCTGTTGCTTGGAATCATCGAGCCTCACTCGCGTATCGGCGAGCGATTGGTACGACTGCTGAAGCTGGAACTTGAGCAGGTTCAGGTTGCGCTCCTGGTCGACTATCTGGTTCTGGGTGTCCTCGATCTGCGATTGGGTGTCCGCTAGATCCGCCTGGCGCAGCTCGAGCTTGTCCCTGGTGTTCTCGATATCGGCGATTACTCCGGTGCGCGACGAGTTGGCATTGGCAATCTGATCGTTGAGCGAATCGATCCGCTTGTTGACAGTTGCCAGGTCGTCGTTGAGATCCCATGCTCCCGCGACCCCCGTGGGGATCAGCATTGCGACCGCCAAAATGAAGAGGAGCAGCCGTTTCATGTGCGCACGTACTTGTGGACCGCAAGCGAGATGCTGCTGCCAACCACCCCGACGACGGCGCCGAACACCACGATCATGAGTCCTCTGGCGAGCATGAACGAGCCGAGCACGTTGAGGCTGATGAAATCAGGCAGATCGGCGAGCCGATCCTTGGCGAGGCGGTACGCGAGGATGCCGGCGCCTACAGCCAGCCCCGATCCCAGGAGACCCTCGAACAAACCCTCGATCACGAACGGTGTCCTCACAAACCAGCTGCTGGCACCCACGAGATGCATGATCTCGAGTTCTTCACGGCGCGCATAAATAGCCATATGGATGGTGTTGGCAATGAGTGCGATGGCGGCCGCCCCAAGTGCGACTGCAAGAACCCAGAAGAAGACGCGTAAACCGTCTCGAATCGCGGCGATTTGCTGGACGGTTGCATCGGCTGAGATCACATCCGAGATGCCAGGCGAGTTGATCATCCTCTGTTTGATCGTCTCGTAATCGTTGAGATCAATCGGTCGAACCCGCAGCGACGCGGGGATGATCGACGGGTCATCGTCGATGATCTGGAGCATGCGCGGATCGTCGGCGAACATTTGCTGGGCTTCGTCGTAGGCCTCGGACGGGCTGACGTAGATCACCTCGGCAACCTCCGGCCAGCTCTTGATCTCCGCCTGCAGACCCGTAACGTCGGTGAAGTCCTTGCTGAGAAAGCCGATCACCCGCACATCTTGTTGCCATTGCTCGGTGTTGACCCTCGCGATCTCACCGAAGATGAGGGTGCCGAACGTCAGAAAGAGCGAGACGAACACCGCCAGCACCGCTCCGAGCACGACCAGACCGTTGCGGCGAATGTTGTTGAAAGCCTCATTGAGCACGTAGGTGATTCGCATCAGCTCTCGAACTCCATGTTCTCGTCAGCATCGTTCTCGTTGGCATCGTCGGTGTCGGGCGCAGCGAAACCCGGGGTCCCGGATTCGCTCTCGTCGGCGACAGCGCCGTCTTCCTCAGCTGCGCGTTCGGGCTCCAGCTTTAGGTCCAGTTCGGGCTCAGAGGCATCTGCGGACAGATCGACCGGCTCCAGCGGAGGAACTGCGAGCTGCTCGCCGGCTTCCCTACCGTCGGCCGCCCTGACATTCGATTGAACGCGGATCTCGTAGCCGCCGATGCGCTGATCCCTGATGACTCGCCCGTCGTCGAGTTGCACCACACGTCGACGCATCGCATCAACAATGGCATGGTCGTGGGTCGCCATCACGACCGTCGTGCCGGTCCGGTTGATCCTGTCGAGGATCCGCATGATCCCTACGGAAGTCGCCGGGTCCAGGTTGCCGGTCGGCTCGTCGGCGAGCAGGATCAGGGGCCTGTTCACAAAAGCCCGTGCAATCGAGACCCGCTGCTGTTCGCCACCGGAGAGCTGACGGGGCTGCCGATCCGACTTATTCGAGAGACCGACCAGCTTGAGAACCTGGGGAACCTGGTTGCGGACGACGTGCCGGGATCGCCCGGTGACCTCCAGCGCAAAAGAGACGTTCTCGTAGACGGTTTTGTTGGGCAGCAACTTGAAATCCTGGAAGACGGTGCCGATGGAGCGACGTAGGTGCGGGACTTTCCATGTTGGGAGCTCCGACGCGTGCTTGCCCGCAACCCACACCTCACCGGTGTCGGGCTTGTCCTCGCGCATCATCAAGCGCAACATGGTCGATTTGCCGGAACCGGAGGGGCCAACGAGAAAGACGAACTCGCCTTTGGCGACTTCGAGGTTCACCTCTCTCAAGGCCACGACGGTGTTGTCGTAGACCTTGGTGACGTTATGGAGACGGATCATCTAACTCCCTCTGCGGACCGGAGCGCACCGGTCGCAAGAGTCTCGTTTAACTTCTCCCGTTCTCCGCCGCCGACTGCGAATGGTACCTGCGATGGGGAGATAGACCAAGCACGTGTGTTGCGGAGGGCAGTTCCCGTGTGTCACTTGCAGCGACACATTTGGAAACTGATGTCTAGTCCTCCTGTTGGGACCGGCGCCAATGAAGGTAGGCATCGATGAATTGGTCGAGGTCGCCGTCGAGGACACCGCTGATGTTGCCCACTTCCACATCCGACCGGAGATCCTTGACCATCTGGTAGGGCTGCATCACGTAGGAGCGGATCTGGCGCCCCCAGCCCGCCTCGGTTTGCTCACCGCGGATCGAAATGATCTCGTCGAGCCTGTCCTGACGCGCCAGCTCGGCGAGACGGGCGGCCAGGATCTGCATCGCCCGGTTCTTGTTCTGCAGCTGGGAGCGCTCGTTCTGGCAGGCAACCACGGTGTTGGTCGGCAGGTGGGTGATTCGCACCGCGGAATCTGAAGTGTTGACGTGCTGGCCGCCGGCACCCTGCGAGCGGTATGTGTCGATCCGCAGATCCTCGGGGTTGATCTCGACATCGCTGACGTCGACCTCAGGGATCACGTCGACACCTGCAAACGACGTGTGCCGACGAGCGGCCGAGTCGAACGGACTGATTCGTACCAGCCGATGGACTCCCCGCTCGCCTTCGAAAGAACCGTACGCATGATCGCCCTTGATGGTCAGTGTCGCCGACTTGATCCCGGCTTCCTCACCGGGCTGGATCTCGTCGATCTCAACCTTGAACGGAGTGCGCTCCAGGTAGCGGACATACATGCGGAGCAGCATCTCCGCCCAATCCTGGGCGTCGACGCCACCGGCACCGGCATGGACGCTGAGGATCGCCGGCCTCTCGTCATACTCACCGAAGAACAGGCTCTCCCGCTCGAGAAGGGTCAGCTCGCGATCGAGCCCCTCTATCTCGCCGGCCGCCTCCTTCCCCGTCTGCGTGTCGTGTTCCTCGGCAGCCAGCTCGAGGAGCACCTCGGCGTCTTCGATGCGCCCCTCAATGCCATCGACCTTCTCGATGATCCCCTCGTACCGGGCCAGCTTCTGTGTGACTTCCCGCGCGCGATCAGCGTCGTGCCACAGATCGGGTGCGGACGCCAGATCGCGGAGCTCGGCTAGCTCCTCTTCTTTCCCCGCGACGTCAAAGGAACCTCCGGGCATCGGCAAGGCGGGAGCGGAGTTCCTCGATCATGGCACGGGGATCGTTGTCGTTCATGGCTGTGCGATGGTAGTCGCCTCAACTTCGTTGAGGTTTGAGTTCTGCTGCGCAGAACTCAGCCATAGGGGACGCCTCAACTTCGCTCAGGTTTGAGTTGGGCTGCGCAGAACTCGGCCAGCGCGGATCGTTGAGGTTTGGGTCATTCACCCTCCCTCTGGGAGGGCCGACCGGCCCGAAGGGCCAGGTCGGGGAGGGCCGTCCGGTCCGACCCCGCTGCGCTCGGCGAAATCCGCCGCACGGGAAAGGCATTCACCCTCCCTCTGGGAGGGCCGACCGGCCCGAAGGGCCAGGTCGGGGAGGGCCGTCCTTCTCTCAGATCCCGAATTCCACAAGGCCCCCATCGACCTCGCTGCACTCGGCCACTTCCCCCAAAGGGAGAAGAGAGTTCGCTCAGCCGGCCAGTGGCGCGGCGCCGGCCTTGCCGTGACATACCTTGTACTTCTTGCCCGAGCCGCACGGGCAAGGATCGTTGCGACCGATCTTGTCCTTGACGCGGACGGTGCGCTTCGATGAGTCGGGACCCGAGGTCTGAATCGCCGCCGGCCGTTGCGGAGCCTGCTGGCGCTCGACCCTGACGTGGTACATGTATCGCAGCGTGTCTTCCTTGACGGAATCCACGAGCTCGGAGAACATGTCGTATCCCTCGCGCTGGTACTCGACGAGAGGGTCTTTCTGCGCCATCGCGCGTAGCCCGATGCCGGAACGCAGGTAGTCCATATCCGCCAGGTGCTCACGCCACTTGTTGTCGATGATTGACAGCGTGACGGTTCGTTCCAGCCGGTGTAGCACCTCAGCGCCGAGCTCCTCCTCGCGCGCCTCGTAGGCATTGACGGCGTCCTCGAGATAGGCGTCAACCGCCTCATCGGGAGTGAGATCGAGGGGATGGTCGAAGCTGTCTCGACCAATCGACGGGGTGTAGATCGTCGTGAGCTGCTCGGTCAGCGCATCCCAATCCCACTCATCCGGATCGATTTTCTCGGTCAGGGCGCGCACATGACCTTCGATGACCTCGGTGCGCCATCCGGCGATCAGCGGCCCGGGATCCTCGCCGAGGAGGATGCGGTTCCGCCATTCGTAGATGATCTTTCGCTGGGTGTTCATCACCTCGTCGTATTCGAGAACGTTCTTGCGGATCTCGAAGTTCTGCGCCTCCACCTGGCTCTGCGCTCGTTCGACGGCCTTGCTCACCATCTTGTGCTCGATGGGCACGTCGCGCGGGATCTTGAGCCGGGTCATGATCGACGCGACCCGGTCGTGGGCGAACCGGCGCATCAAGTCGTCCTCGAGCGAGAGGTAGAAACGCGACTCGCCCGGGTCACCCTGGCGCCCGGACCGACCGCGCAACTGGTTGTCGATCCGCCGGGACTCGTGACGTTCGGTGCCGAGCACGTAGAGACCGCCGGCGGCCAGCACTCGCTCGCGGGCCGAGCCTGTTTCCTCGGCGTACTTCTCGGTCAGCCGCGCCAGCTCTTCGTCGTATCCCTCGTTGTCCTTGTACATCTCTTGTCTGCGGAGCTCCGCCTTCGCCAGCTCCTCGGCATTGCCGCCAAGGGCGATGTCGACGCCACGACCGGCCATGTTGGTGGCAACGGTCACAGCACCGGGCTGACCGGCCTGGGCGATGATCTGCGCCTCCCGGCTGTGCTGCTTGGCATTGAGCACCTCGTGCTTTATGCCGCGCTTGTTGAGATGGTTCGACAACCGCTCCGACTTCTCGATGGAGACGGTGCCGACGAGAATGGGCTGACCATTGTTGTGGCGCTCCGTGATGTCCGCGATAAGGGCATCGAACTTGGCGTCCTCGTCGATATAGACGACGTCGCCCTGATCGATCCGGGCGATGGGGACGTTGGTAGGCACCTCGACCACGTTGAGTTTGTAGATCTCGTTAAATTCGCCTGCCTCCGTCGCTGCCGTCCCGGTCATCCCGGCGAGCTTGTCGTACATGCGGAAGTAGTTCTGCAGGGTGATCGTGGCCAGCGTCTGGTTCTCTTCCTTGATCCTGACGCCCTCTTTTGCCTCGATCCCCTGGTGGAGACCTTCCGAGTAGCGCCTGCCGTCGAGGACACGGCCGGTGAACTCGTCGACGATCTTGACTTCACCGTCACGGATCAGGTAGTCGACGTCGCGCTCGTACAGTTCCTTTGCCTTGAGCGCAACGTCGAGGTGATGGATCAGGTCGACGTTGGCGAAGTCGTACATGTTCTCGACGCCGAGCACCTGCTCGACCTTGTGAACGCCGTCCTCCGTGGTCATCACCTGACGCTTCTTCTCGTCCACCTCATAGTGGATATCACGATGAAGGGTGTTGGCGATACGGGCGAAGTCGCGATACCACTTCCCCGTTTCGCCCACCCGACCGGAGATGATGAGCGGTGTCCGGGCCTCATCGACGAGGATCGAGTCGACCTCGTCCACAATGGCGTAGGCGTGGCCCCGCTGCACCATGTCCTCGGGACGCATGGTCATGTTGTCGCGGAGGTAGTCGAACCCGAACTCGTTGTTGGTGCCATATGTGATGTCGGCTGCGTACGCCGGCCGCCGCTCGGCGGGCGTCATGTTGGAGAGGATGAGACCAACCTCGAGACCGAGGAAACGATGGACGGCTCCCATCCAGTCTGCGTCACGGGCGACCAGGTAATCGTTCACGGTGACCATGTGAACGCCGTTGCCGGTCAGGGCATTCAGATACGCCGGCATCGTGGAAACCAGAGTCTTGCCCTCACCGGTCTTCATCTCGGCGATCATGCCCCGCGCCATCGCACCGGCACCTACGACCTGGACGTCGTAGGGACGCTGCCCGAGCACACGCTTTGCAGCCTCACGGACCGTGGCAAACGCTTCAGCTTCGATATCGTCGAGGGTCTCCCCCGCCTTCAGCCGGGCGCGGAATTCGCCGGTCTTGGAACGGAGTTCCTCGTCGCTGAGCGATTCATATTCCGGTTCGAGATCGTTCACTAGTACTGCGAGCTTCTCGAGCTGTTTGAGGTGTTTGCCTTCGCCGACGCGCAGGAGTTTGTTGAAGATGTCCATGTGGAAGCCAATTGTAGGGACAGGAGGGCGTATTGGGTACGTGTCAGCGAAGCCGTGGCAAGACTGCAACCTGGCCGTGGGCCTGAGCTCTGCGGCGCAGAACTCAAACGCCAGCGAAACTGACGCTCAGTCCAGGGTTATGAAGTCCTCGCGTAGGGCGTAGAGGACGGCCTCGTTGCGAGAATGGAGACCGAGCTTGTCGAGGATGTTGCGGATGTGGTTCTTGACCGTGTTCTCCGAGATGAAGAGGCGGTCGCCGATCTCCCGGCTCGTCATCCCCTTGGCGACAAACTGGAGAACCTCGATCTCCCGACCGGTGAGAGTCGGTTTGCGTGACTTGAACAGCTCCTGGTGCCGTAGCAGTTGGCGGAGCACGTCGACCACCTTCCCGGCCATCTTGGGCGAGAACGCAGCGCCACCGTCAGAGACCGCACGGATCAGATCGACGAGGTGGGCAAACGGCATATCCTTGACGATGTAGCCACGCGCTCCGGACTTGATCGCCTGGATCATGTCCTCTTCAGACTCGCTGCCCGTGAGCAGAATCACCTGCGAATCCTCCGAAACGGCGCCGATCTTACCGACGACGTCGAGACCGGAAAGCCCCGGCATGAGAACGTCGAGTAGCACAAGATCGGGCTGATGCATCTCAGCTTGCGCGACGGCATCCTCGGCGTTGCCGGCCTCACCGACAACCTCGAAGCCTGCCTCGTTGAGGGCCGAGGACAACCCGGCCCTGAACAGGGGCACATCATCAACTACAAGCAATCGTGTCATTCGGGCTCGATAAGTCCTAGATCTCCGTCATCGCGGTGGTACAGGACGCTGAACTTGCCGCTCTCGGCGTCAAGGAAGAAGAAGAAGTCATGTCCGAGCATCTCCATCTGCAATCCAGCTTCCTCCGCTGTCATTGGCCGCATCGCAAAGCGTTTGGTACGCACGATTGGCAGCGGCCCGTCGTCCCCGTCTTCATCGGACATCGGCGGAACCTCATTGAGCAGTTTGTTGTCCCGCTTGCGCGACCTCTGGATGAGCCTCTCCTTGAGACGGCGCAGCTGCCGCTCAAACTTGGCGGCGGCGAGATCGACCGCAGCCAGAGCGTCGGGAGCCGTAGAGACAACGCGTACGGTGTTGCCGGCGGTATGGGTCGTCACCTCCACTTTGAAACGCAGATCGGACAGGCGCGGGTTCCGCAACTCCGACAGCTCGACATCGGCAACCGCACCGTCGTCGAAGATACGTCCAGCGTGACCAATCTTCTCGGCGGCCAGCTCCGATACCTTGTCGTCGACTCGGGCGTTTCTACCGTGTACGCGTACGTCCACCTTGGCTCCTTTCGACAGGGCGAACTCAGAAATCGTGGGGATCGACCTACGGATCTTCCCAACCGCGTCTCCACCCGAAGGATCGAGATGCTATCGAGTGCTCTTGGCAAAGCTACTCCGCTGTTGCTGTCGGTCTGCACCAATCCTATCAAACCCTGCAACACAGGCTCGGGTGCCGGTGACCGCACGGCGCACCCCGACCAACTCGCCCGCCGTCGCCAGGGTGACACCCGTGGTGAGCACATCGTCGACCAGAAGCGCACCCGATGGCGCACAATCGACGAGACGAAACCGCGGCGTTCGGCGCGAGACACGATCGTTACCGGCGTGTGCGGGCCACCACAGCCGGGAGCGCAGCAGCGTCAAGACCGGGATACCTGTGATCCGGGAAACTCGAGTCGCCAACTCGACGGCAGGATCGACGCCGTACCGCGACCGGCGCACTAGGGCCCGGGGAACAGGGATCAAACCTGCCGTGTCTGCAGGCAACCGGTGGGCCATAGCGTCGGCAAGGGGCACCGCCGCGGCGACTATCCCGTGATACTTGAGCAGATGGACAAGGCGACGGGCAACCGTCTCATGCCGGTATCCGCTGCACACCTCGACGCCATGCTCGGCGACCGGGCCAACGGGAACCAGGAGCCGCCGGCACCGCACACACAACGGGTTCCGGGACCATGAGCTACAGGTGAGGCAAATAGCCATTTGAGCACCGTATCAACCGGCGGGGACACACCCGCATTTCGAGTCAGGAGGATGACTAGTTCCACGGGAAGACCACTATATGTGGCTAACCGCAATACTTAGAGTGTTCTACTATCGGTTTGGGATTGGCGTACAAGACCCCACCGGGGTACGAGAGACGTAGGTAGGAATGAGCGGGCACGACGGCCGATATCTTCGCGATCGAGCAGCTGTAGCCGGGCTGGTCGTTGTCAACCTCGGGCTGTGGGGTCTGATCACCATCGCCCCATACCGGCAGATCGCTGTCCGCAGCGCCTACGTGGCGCTGACCATATTCCTCTCGACGATCACTGTCGCTCTCGTTTTGGCACTGTGGCGCACCCGGCTGAGCGGATCGGCACTCGCCATCCCCGCACTGCGCCAGATGCTGGCCACCCACCAGGCTGGTCACATCGTGGCCGCCCACGTCACCGATCCGAGCCGTATCCGGAACGTCACATTGAGCGGAGGCTGCAACCCTCCGAGGTCGGTAGTGACACCCTCTACCGAGACGGCGCTGCGATCCGAAATGTTGGTCATCCTGGGCGGTGCGGTGGCCGAGGAGCTGTTCGCCGGGGAGAGCGCCGCCCATGCGGCGGCAGATCTCGCCCGGGCCACGGATATCGCCATCAACATGGTCGGACGGTACGGAATGACCGAGTCGCCGGTGTCACTGGCGTCGGCAACACGGGGCAGGCGCGAGTTCACCAGGAGGGTCCTAGACGACGCCAGAACACGCAAAGACCTCGAAACGCTCCTCCGCGCAGTCAAGCAGGACACGGTGAGAACCATATTGGAAAATCGGCATTTGGTTGTCGAGCTCCGAGATGCGCTTCTCCGACACAACCGGCTCAGCGACGAGCAGATCCGTACGATCGTCGCCGGCGCCGACAGACGCCGCCGCGACGACGACAAAGTGCTTGTCGATCTGCGTGTCGTCGGCAACCGGGCGGCAGCCGAAGCCAGGTCATGACCAGACGCCGGTGCGGATTCCGTCTCAGGTCCCGTGCTGCCACGAACCCAGGTAGTCGTCCTGCTCCGCCGTCAGAATCTCGAGGCCTCCGCCCATCGACTCCAGCTTGAGCCGGGCTACCTCGTAGTCGAGCTCCTGAGGTAGCACGTAGACGTCGGGGTCGAGCGATGGGCCGTTCTCCTTCAACCACTCGGCTGCGAGCGCCTGGTCGGCGAACGACATGTCCATGACGTCAGCCGGGTGACCCTCCGCGGCACCCAGGTTCACCAACCGGCCCTCGGCAACGACCATCAGACGTTTCCCGTCCGGGAGGGCATACTCGCCGAGATTGTCCCTGAGCTCACGGTAGCCTTGGGCCATCTCGGCCAGCTCCTTCAGGTCAAGCTCCACATCGAAGTGACCGGCATTGGCCAGAATGGCGCTGTCCTTCATCACCGCAAAGTGCTCCTTGCGGAAGACGTGGATGTCACCGGTCGCAGAGATGAACACATCACCGAGAGGTGCCGCGTCGCGGCTGGTCATCACCCGGTGGCCGTCCATGGCGGCCGAGAGCGCACGCACCGGGTTCGACTCGACGACGATCACGCTGGCCCCTAGCCCGTCTGCTCTGTTGGCGATGCCGTACCCACAATCGCCGTATCCGGCCACAACGACCGTCCGACCGGCAAACAGGATGTTGGAGGCGCGCAGGATCCCGTCGAGCGACGATTGCCCGGTGCCGTGCCGGTTGTCGAACAGATGCTTGGTGTCCGAATCGTTCACGGCGACAACCGGAAATCGGAGCACGCCGGCCTTCTGCATCGCACGGAGACGGATCACACCGGTGGTCGTCTCCTCCATGCCACCAATCACGGGCTGGTCCGCCCGCTGCTCGTGAAGGACCGTTGTCATGTCACAACCATCGTCGAACACAAGATCTGGCCTGGTGTCCAGAACGGCGCTGATGTGGCGGTAGAACGTGTCGGAGTCTTCGCCACGTATCGCGAACACCGGTATCCCGGCCGCAACCAACGCGGCGGCGACGTCATCCTGGGTCGAAAGCGGGTTCGATGCGCACAGGCTCACCCGGGCCCCACCGGCACGCAGCACGTGCATCAGATTCGCGGTCTCCGAGGTGACATGCATGCATGCGCCGACCGTCACACCGGTCAAGGGCTTCTCGCGTCCGAAGCGCTCCCTTATGGCCCGCAACACCGGCATACGGCGCTCGGCCCATTCGATGCGGCGGTCGCCGAGCTCAGCCAGCGTCGAATCCGCGACGTCATGATCCACGACGTCATGATCCACGATGTCATAATCCACGATGGTTCCTCCATACCGGGGCGATTGTCCCCTAACGCTAACCTGCTGGAACGCGATCCTGGCCAGGAGGGGCGATGAGCACGTTCGTGAAAAAGCCGTGGGGCAGTGAGCTGATCTGGACACATACCGATCGGTACGTCGGAAAACTGATCTCGATCGATGCCCGGAAACGGCTCTCCCTGCAGCTCCATCGCGAGAAAGATGAGTCCATCTACGTGGTCGACGGGACGCTCAACCTCCATCTCGAGAACGACCGGGGTGAGGTCGAGCAAATCGAGATGGGCCCGGGCGAGTTCCGGCGGATCCCAACGGGACTGGTCCATCGCTTCGAGGCGATTACCGACGTCAAACTCATCGAGGTGTCATCACCAGAACTGGACGACGTAGTCCGCCTGGAAGACGACTACGGCCGCGAGGGTACGAGCGCGCCCTAGCGCAAAGGGTCGGTTGAAGTTCGATCGCATCCGAACACCAAGCTGCCTACGTCGGCTGAGCTTCTTCGATGAGCATCACCGGGATGCCATCCTCGACCGGGTATCGCAGCCCGCAGCCGGTGCACAACAGCGAGGGCGGATCCTCGATCTCGCGCAGCGTTTCGTGACAGGAGGGACATCTCAGGATGTCGAGGAGCCCTGGCGGCAAAAGGCCTCCTTCTCGCGGACCGCCTCGCGAACCTGCCGCAACAATCGACCTCACCCGCTCAACAACTACGGCGACCTCCTCTGCTGTGGGCGCCTCGACGTTGAGCCTGAGCACGGGCTCGGTGTTGGAAGGACGCACGTTAAACCAGGTCGTGCCCTGATCAATCGTCAAGCCATCGAGCCGATCCTGCTTCCCGGAGAACTCTGCTGCGATCGTGGCGATGGCCGCTTCCTTGTCTCGAACATCAAAGTTGATCTCGCCCGACTGCGCATAAGGCTCGTATTGGGTGCGCAGCTCCGATAGCGGCCTGCCGTCCTCGGCAAGAACCTGGAGAAGCACCAGCATTGCCAGGATTCCCGAGTCGGCCCGGTAGTTGTCGCGGAAGTAGTAGTGGCCGGAATGCTCGCCTCCGAAGATGGCTCCCGTCTCCTTCATCACCTGTTTGATGTACGAATGGCCGACACGGGTTCGCACCGGCTCACCACCGGCGGCGAGCACCGATTCCGGCACAACCTTCGAGCAGATGAGGTTGTGGACGATCTTCTCGCCCGGGTGTTTACTCAGAAACCATCCTGCGATGATTGCCGTGATGGTGCTGCCCGGCAGGGGCCGGAGCCCGTCGTCGATAAAGAACGCGCGATCGGCATCTCCGTCAAAGGCGACGCCGAGGTCGTACGGCTCGGTACGCATCCGGGCTTCCAGGTCAACGAGATTCTCAGGACGGAGCGGGTCGGGATGATGGTTGGGGAAGTCCCCGTCCGGCTCGAGGTAAAGACCGGTCAGCCGCGCCGGGATTCTGTCGAAGACGGTGGGAACGGCCACCCCGGCGACCCCGTTGCCGCCGTCGACGATGACGCTCAACTCCGACATCTGCGCAGTGTCCACAATCGACATCAGGTGGTCGATGTAGCCGGACAGCACGTCGGTGTTGGTTGCTTCGCCGCTCACCCCGGCAGACTCGATCCCTTCTTCGGCCCAGTTCTTGATCTCGACGAGCCCGGTGTCGACCCCGACAGGAGCTGCCCCGGCCAGACAGAGCTTGATCCCGTTGTAGCCCTTGGGATTGTGGCTGGCGGTGATCATGGCCCCGGGTCGATCGAGAGCCCCGGTGGCGTAATAGACCATGTCGGTCGTGATCATCCCGAGGTCGTCGACGTCGACGCCCTGGGACGTGATGCCGTCGATGAGCGCCGCGGCGAGGCCCGGGGATGACTCACGACAGTCCTGACCGACCGCGATGCGGCCGGCACCGGCAAAACGAGCGAACGCGGCGCCGATCCGGCGTGCGGCCTCCTCGTCGAGTTGATCGGGGACGGTTCCCCTTATGTCGTACGCCTTGAAGATGTCGTTGAATCGCATGGCACGATCTTACGTTCGTCGCAGCGAGGTCGCCCAACACGCGGGGCAATCTAGACTCCAGGGCCAATGCCGCATTCTCCATCGGCCGGTGTCGCCATCCTGATGCCTGCGTACCAACTCGAACCAGTGATCGCCGCAAACGTCGGGCGGGTTGCCGCCGTGGTCGCCGATTGGCCCGACGTCGAGCTGATCGTCATCGACGACGGCAGCACCGACGGCACCAGGGAGCAGGCGGAGAAGGCCGCACAGGAACATCCATTCGTCACGGTCATCAGTTACCCGGTCAATCGCGGCAAGGGCAGTGCGCTGCGAGAAGGGTTCGCCGCCTCCCGAGCAGGGACGGTCATTTTCCTCGACTCCGATCTCGACCTCCCGCCCGAGCAGCTTCCCGGATTCCTGAACGAGTTCAGGCGAATGGGCGTCGATGTCCTGGTTGGGGCCAAGCGGTCGGCGATGGCTCCCGGCCGCTACCCGCTGCTGCGACGCATCCTCAGCCGCTCCTTCGTAGCGGTGAATCGGGTCTTGTTCCGATTGCCGGTTCACGAGACCCAAACCGGTCTCAAAGTGTTCCGACGTGGCGTGCTGGAGGACAGCCTGCCCGACCTGATGACCCGTCGCTACGCCTTCGACCTCGAGCTGCTGGTCCGGATCCGCAAGGCTGGAGGCACCATGGCGGAATCGCCGGTCACACTCGCTAAAGGCTCGTCGAGCGGTCTCTCGATGACGACCCTATGGGAGATGGGGCGCGACACCATCAGGATCTGGCTGCGCAGCTTCGGCTGGTGACGCCTGCGAGTCGATCGCCTTGCGGAACACGATGTCGCGATAGCCGGCGAACTTCGGCACGATTATCACGAGCGAAGCGAGCAGGTAGAAGAAGTTCTGCTGGATTCGGGTCAGCGGCCCCCAGATCCAGTCTGCACCCCCAACGACGGCCTGAGTCACCGCCCAGGCGACCACATTGATGCCTACGAAGTGAGCGGTCTCGCGTGCCTTGTCGCCTGCCTTCGTCAGGTCGAATGCCCACCGGCGGTTGAGCACGTACGAGAGCTCGGTGGCGATGAGGAACGATAGAGCTATCGCCCAGAACTGCTCCCAGTTGAACCCCTCGTCAACGGTCTTCGTCCCTCCGAGCAGGCTGAGGAAGACGTTGAGAAGCGCAAACGAGACAACGGTGTTGGCGACTCCGATGATCCCTACCTTGACCAGCTGGCTGATGGCCGTCGGGGTGAGCAACGAACGTATGTACTTGATCAAGAATCTTGTCCTGTCTTCGGGTGCTCTTCACCCTCCGGCCGGCTCTCCGCCCGGAGGCGACGTCATCCGGCCGCCAGTTCGTCGGCGTCGCCGGCCCTATGACGGGAGCGGCGTAGCCACCAGACTATGAAGACCAGCGCCGCCAGGGTCAGCAGCCTCCCAATATCCTCGGTCCAGGTGCGCCCGAAATTCAGTGATACTTCCTCCTGTGTGGGCACAACGATCATCAGCGACGGGGCGGCCCGGTACGGCCCTTCTGCCCCGGTCGCCTTCCAGTTGGGAAAGTACGACGTCTTGATGAGATGCGGCACGCCGACCGCGGTCGTCTTGAACGAGATGTGGCTGTCGTCGATCTCTACATCCGACACCACCGCGTTCTGCGTGTTCAGCGTATCCCCCTGGTCATAAGGACCGGCAACATCCTCGAAGCGGGGCCAATCGGCTGGACCGTCGGCTGCGATCCAGCGATCGAGATGGTCAACATCGTCGTACCATTTGAGCGCCACGTCGAGGAAGTCGCCCTCACCGTCGTAAACCATCGGCACAGATGACGCGACTTCAATCGGATTCGTGTCCGGTAGCTTGAATATCGTGTAGGCATCCGTCTCGACTAGCGGCTCCAGCCCTGCCTGCTTCGCCTGCGACGTCATCTCCTCGCTCTGGGTCAGGTAGTAATCGACATTGAACAGCGCCAGATGCTTGATCCCGCGCTCGACATCGTCCACCCGATAGGTGAGGCCCCGTACAGGCTCCGATGGTGAACGGCTCAGCTCCGCCTGGTTCAGGAAGTGAAACGGTGTCGTCAGTGAAGACTCGAAGAACACGCCCTCCATAGTGGTGTGCCCTGCACTCCAGTACGGAATGAGCATGAGGGCCATCGGTGTCCCATACGGCTCCTGGACTTCCTTGTCGTACTCCCACATGACCCTTCCGTCGGGGAGCTTGTCGATGTCCTTCATCATCGCCTGTAGCTCTGGGAAGGTGCTCTTACCCTCATATCCTTGATAATTCCAGTTGACCCAGCCCGGGACGTCGTGGATACCGAGGATGGTTATGGCCAGGGTCAATGCAACCGCCACAAAGCCAAAGATCACCGTGTTCTCGTGCCTGTTTGGTAGCCATCGTGCGAGCCTGGTGACGGCCAGCCCGGTGGCAATACCGGCGAACAGGAACAAGCCCGTGAACCAGTATGGGAGCAAGCGGGCGTTGTAAAGGATCGTCCACCCCTGCTCGCCGATCAGCAGGTACATGAGGAAGGGCAAGATCGTCATGGTCAATAGAACCCGGACGTCTTCCCGGCGGAGCAGCGACCAGACAATCCCGACCAGACCCAGCACGACAATGGGAATGAACTCGCTGGCAAAGGGCGTACCCACATTGGAAATGCCGGCGCCCTTTATGCCGGTCAGTGGTGTCCACCCCATGTCGGTGGAGAGACCGCCCGCGATCCGCGCCGCGACCGGGAGCGCCCAGAACGCGACAAGCGCGAACCCGAGCACCCAGGAACCCACCACCTGAGCCCGCCGGCTCTTACGCAAGAACAACGGCAGCGACACCACGACCACCACCAGCGTCGGGACGATATGGCATAACGCAGTCAACGCCAGCACCGCAGCCGCCGCCGGCGTGAATCGCTTTCCCTCGCGGTGTTTCTGATCACCATTCCCAGATAGACGAGGGACAGGGCGAACGCCCAGGAATACGAGAACTCACCGGCGAGCGTCGACTTGATGTTGCCACCGAAGATCGCAAAGCTCTCCATGAAGACGAACATCGAGCCGAAAGCGGCGGCGATCCCCGCAACCGGACGGGAGAAGCGCATCGAGCGGACGAGGTAGTACCCGGCCGCAGGCATGGCAACGAGACCGACGATCGTCGTGATCTTGAACGCGACGCCGTAGGGCAGAATCACATCGAGTAGAACAGTGAATAGCGCCGGAAGCGGGAAGTAGAAGTAGAAGACCGGATAGCCGGCATACCAGTAGTTGCTCCAGCCCAGGATCCGGCCCGAGGGTAGGAGCGAGTCCCGCAGCACCTCTGGGAGCACAACATGGGCCCCCATGTCCCCTCCGGTCGGTGTGTTCGCCAACAGAAGTGACGGCCAGTGGACGTCGAGGTTGAAATAGGGGAACACATCCTTGGGTGTGACGCTGGCGACTATCCCGAGCATGATCAACAGAATCAGCACAGTGGGAAGCAGAATCGCGAGAACGACCAATAGCCGGTTACGCGTCGCCCCGATGGAATCGACTGAGGTGGGTGTCACCGACGGCAGGCTAGTCGTCTGACGTGTTATCGATGCTGTCACGCGAAAGTGGCCGGGGACGGGGGCGCGATGCGCACCACACGGCCTGAGTCAGGATCGGCTGTTACGTGCCAGGTCTAGAACCGTGTCCAACTCGAGGGGCTCACCATCACGGTCCCACCACCGCTCTTCGCATTCGTGGCACGAGCAGAAATTGACTTCGGTTCCATCCGGAAGCGTCAACTCGATCTGTATCACATTGTTGGCGCCGCATGCCTGGCACTGGAGCGGCGCAACCGGCGTACCTCTTCTCCTACTCATGGCACCAGAGTAGTCATGTCGCCGACCACCGAAAGCGGTTTTTGCAGCTGGCCAACGCCGTCGCGGGTGCGTGGTGACGGATTCCGGCTAGAGCCCGACGCCACGTCGATAACGCGGTCGGATCGGATCCAGGCGACCGACACGCCGAGAAATCGACGTTCTCCTACGCCATCTCGGGAATCTCCTCGAGCTTGCCGACATACCGCGACCGGCGCTTGCCGTCCTCCCACCAGTATGCATACCAATACGGGCCGTGCGGACAGGCGGTGCATGATGGCTTGCCGCACTTCACCAGCTGTCTGCGCAGCTTTACCTCCGGTTCGTTGGCGGCGTCGAAGACCCCCAAAGTCTCGAGCCGCGCCCGTGCCAGGATGAGGAGCCGGCGCAGCTCTGGCTCCTCCATCTCGCGGACCGCTTCGAGCACCTCACGATCGATCGGCATATCGCTAGGCGGGGACGGCGAACAGGCGGGCCATTGGGGACCTGCGATCGGTGAGTGTCCAGCCGACCGGAGCGCCGAGCCGCGCTGCGTGAAGGGCGCACATCGGGTAGCCGGTGCCCGGTTCGAGGCTGCTGCTGATATCGGTCAACCACATCGCTCGGGTCGCATAGTCAAACGACATCACCGATTCCGCCGGGGAGGCACATCTTGTACATCTCATCGGGATCTTGTACATCTCATCGGGATCTTGTACATCTCATCGGGTCTTGTACATGTCATCAGGAGGGTGACGCTAGCGGCAGACGCACGGGCGGCGGTGGATATGTGGAGTAGTCGACCGGGGCGGCGGTCACAACCCCGTGTCGCGTAGGGTGCGTCGCAACCGGCGCCTGCTCACCAAGCCGGCGAACTGGCGAGCAATTGCTCCTGAGCGATCGATGACGAGCGTGAGGGGAACTCCGACTACCCCGACCTGCTCCTGGAGATCGGCCTCGAGCTCATAGGTGACCTCACGCAGCGGAGCACCCGTGGCCCGGGCAGCGGCGAGCACGTCATGGCACCGCCCGCACTCCGTCGACGTGAAGACGACGAGGCCCGGCTCGAAGCCGGCACCGGCGATGTCCACGGGCGGGTGATCGACAAGGCTCCGGCGGGCCAGCCACCCCAACCCCGCAGCGGCGACGATGACGGCAGCGACGAGCAGCAGCCGGAGCAGCGGGTCACCCATCGACCAGGGTGCCGGAGACGAACATGATCCCCTTTTCCTCCTCGGCGCTCCACGCAACCGAGATCGGGGCAGTGGACTCGACGAAGTACCCCCCAACGGCCGCGTCGTAGCCGAGCGGCACGCCGAGCAGAGTTCCGGGAGGCACCAACTGTTTGTTGGTGGGCAGGCTGCCGCTGCCCAGCGGCTGGAGCACGACCGTCGCAGCATCGGTTCCCGTGTTGAGAAGCCACACGGTGGAATCGGCCCCTGCCACGGCTTGGAGCCCGGGCAGTAGCCACGTCGAAGCCGGCGTCGACGCACCGACCGTGCCTGCGATGCGGTCTCCGGGGGTCTCGCTGCTACCTGTGTCTGTTTCGCCGGTAGCTACGATCGCCTCCGGCGACTCCTCGGCAAGGACCACAGCCGACACAGGTGCATCGGCACGTACCCTCACGCCCATGGCACCGTCAGCGAGATCGCTGAGATCGATCCGTTTCGGGATGGACGGGTCCACAACCACCTGGCGTGCATCGGCAGTGGCGCCGTCGGCCGTGTACACGTCGATCGTCGCATTCGCCGGGTTGGTGCCGTTGTTCGAAAGCATGAGGCTTGGAGCGAAATCGGCGCTGCTGGTCGCCACCGGGAACTCCCAGTAAGTCGAGGGAGCCTCCCCCGGCCAGCTTGCCTCGTCGGTGGAACCGGCCACGACGAGCGACGGGACCACGTTGCCTTCGCTGGTCGTCACAGTGAAGGACAGGTCGTTGAGCAGCGGAATCAGCCCGTTGAGATCGACGTCTTGCCAGGTACGGCCGGGAATGTCGATGCTCTGGAGATCGACGAGGCCCGTCTCCCCTGATTCGCTCGATCCGCTGACCGTGACTTTTGCCATCTCCGGGAACGGGTTGAAGAGACGAATTGTTGTCGTCCTTCCTTGCCTGGTGCTGCCGCCCGGCAGCTCCCAGACCTTGGGGATGCGAGAAAGACACCCGTCGCCGGTGAGCAACGAGTCGCTCTCAACTACGACCGCGACCGCCGCCGGCCCGCCGTCGAACTCGACGAACATCGGCGTATCGCCACGCCGCACGATCTCGCCCACGTCGACAGCGACCGCTCCGGGGCTGCTGAGTATCACCTGATCGGTGTCCGGATCCTCGCCGACAATCTGCTGCGGCAGGGTCAGCGAGGCGGTAACAGGCGTGTTGGCAGCAATCATCGCAGTCGAGTCGCGCAGTGCTCCGCTGGCGGCCCACGTGCAGTACCAAACGCTGGCCGTGGCAGATGCCGCGGACTCCCGCTCGACGGGGCCGGTGAAATCGGGCCCGACAGGTGCGTCGGGGCTATTGAGGGCGAGCGCACCGTAGATGCTTGCCGCGACGACGATCACGACCAGAATCCGCTTCATCGCCGCCTCCTTGCAAAACCTGAGAACAGCACGAGAAAGGCAAATACCCCGGCCGCCATAGTGGCCTCATTGCGCCGCGGCCTGATCGGCGAGAACCCGGCTGTTCCCTCCGCCGCCGACACCTCATTGCCCCAGCCGACCTGACTCCACGGCCCCGGTCCCCAGCGTGTGTTGGCGGTTTCGGCGACGAACACCCTCTCGCCGCCCGCTGCGTCGCCCGCGTAACCGGTACCGGAACGCGTCCACGTCTCGTCGCCTGAGGTGAGCGCTCGCACCGCATTGTCGCTGTCGACGAGGAACGTCGGGCGCCTCGCCCCACCGAGACGAACCAGATCGAGCTGGCCGTCGAAAACCGCCTCCAGCGGCGTGTCGCCCGTTACTACTACCCACCGGATCCCGAAAGACGCCAGGGACGCACCTGCGCGCGACTGCTCGCCGTCGATCAGATCGAGCAACAGCGACTCCAGGGCGTCGTCCGGCCCCGTCGGATCTGGGAGATCGAGCTCCCATAGCGCCGGAACCGGTGCCGAGATCACCCGGTACGCCGCACCGCGCACCACACGCGAGTCGCCGGGCAGGGTGTCCTCTGGTCCAACCAGCAAGATCCGCGATGCGGTTGCATCGCCTTCGGCGGCGGCGGTGAAGCGGAGCGAATCGGTGAGCTGGTCGGCCGGGAGAGATGCTCGGCCGTGATAGAGCGGTACCAAGGTCAGAGCCACCAGGACCACACCACCCAGGGTCCCCACGCCGAGAAGGATCCTGCGCCAGCCGTGTATCTCGCCCAGGCGCAGCGAGTCGAGGACACCACCGACTACGAGGGCAGTACCGAGGGCGACAACCGCAAGCCCGGATACGGCAACCTCTCTGCCCAGCCCCAGGTCGTATCCCCGGGCCACAAGAGCGCCTGCACCGACGAGCATCCCCCCGAGCAGCACCGCATTCAGCTGCCGACCCGACGCGCTGACCACACCAGCGAGAAAGGCTGCGCCGATGGCGACGACAGGGATCACCGCCGGCGTCCAGTACTCGCTTCCGGCGGTCAGGTACGTGTGCAGGTCCTGCACGGCGATCCACGGGAGCAGGATCGGGAGGGCGAACACCGACCCGATGATGCCAATCGCCAGCGAAACCCATGCCGCCTTGCCGCGAGGCTGGAGCAGCGCGTTGATGAGCAGCACGCCTACCGGCACAACGAGCAGGGGTGGTGCCAGAACACCGAGGAGACCCACGACCCACGCCACAGCGGCGATACGCCCCAGACGACGCAGCCGGCCGCGTGGCCAGCGGGCAAGCGCCACCCGAATCGCCCACGGAAGCACACCGAGGGCAAGCAACTGGCCGAGCGCCGTTCTATCTCCGATGGCCTGGGCAGCAGGCCCGGCTACCAGCACGATACCGGCTGCCCACCCGGCAACGACCTCGATGTCGAAGGCCCGCATCAGCCGGACCGTGCCCCAGATCCCGGCGACGATCGCCGCCATGCTGAGAGTCCAGGCCGCCAGCTGCGGCGAGTCGAGAAGAAGCCACTGCACGCCACCAGAGAGGCCAACCAACGGCGGTAGCTGCTGTACCGAGCCAAAACCTCCCGGGTTCCAACCGCCGGCGTATGCCCCGACCGCGGCGCCTCCCGAGTCGGGCAACGGCATGCTGTGCCCGACCGCGGGCCACCCGACGGACCACAGGGAACGAACGGCGAGAAGCGATATGAGCACGGTCAAGACACCGACGATGAAGGCGGGTTGCCTGAGATCGCTCCCGATGGACGAGAGGCTCAGCCCGTCGCTGCGGTCGATTCGCTCGCGGAGACGACCCCCGATCTCGCTACCAAGGTCGGAGATGACCGCGGAGCCACGCATCTGGAACCTGAACAGCTCGGCATCTCCGAACGCCTTGCCTTTGCGTGCCGATAGCCGCTCCCTCACCAGGGAGGGCAGGTGCCACAGGTTCCATGCCCACGCTCGCAGGTAATCGAACAGCAACCAGCGACCGAGGAACGGGCTCACGATCGCCTCCAGCAAGCCGATCAGGAACCGCAGCGGTATCGCCCAAACGAGCGTCAGCAGGCTGTACACCTTGAGCATCGCCCGGATCCGCCCGGCCCCCTCCCGCCACGATTCGGCCCGGAACCGCTCCGCCGGAAACAGCACCTCGGACGACGGCACCACGACGACACGAGCCCCACGCAACCGGGCCCGTTGGCACAGATCGATGGCGGCGGCCTCGGGTGGCATCATCGGATCGGGACCACCCACCCCGCGGGCGAGGTCACGCCGGATCAGCATCGAGATGGCGGCCACGGCAGCGACATCACGCACGACGTCGTACTGTCCGGCATCGATCTCGTCGTCTTCGAGACCGAGGTAGGGAACGTCGAAGACGTCCGTCGCGATTCCTACTGCGATCAGCCTCTCCGGGTCATCGGCACGGACCAGCTTCGAGCCGGCGACCGCGGCGTCGGAGCGCTCCGACTCGAGCACGAGAGCCTCGAGCGCATCGGGTCTGGGTAGGGCACCGGCGTACAAAAGCCACAAATGCGTTACCGAGTGATCGATCGTGCCCAGAAGGTTGGGGATAGAGCTCATCCAGTCGACCCCGGCACCGTCGGCTGCATGGCGGCCGGTGCTCCCCGACCCGACGACAACGATCCGCGCCGTCTCGTAGACTTGAGACCGCACCCGGGCGATGGTGTCAGCGATGTCGGCGCTGTCGAGCGCGAGCACGGCAGCAACAACGGTAGGTTGTGGGGTCCCGGGGGATGGCATAGGCCGCATTCTGGAGTTGTGACCGATCTATAGCAATCTTGAAGTCGCTAGCAATCTTGAAGTCGTTAGCAATCTTGACGTGGTTGTGCTCTGTGGTGGTGTTGGTGGCGCCCGCATGGCACGAGCACTATCGAGTGTCGTCGCACCCGACCGACTGACGCTAGTCGTCAACGTGGGGGACGACGATTATATGTACGGCGCGTACGTAGCGGCGGATCTCGACACTGTGACCTACACGCTCGCCGGCATCGAGGGCCCACATGGCTGGGGAATCGCCGGCGACACGTTCGGCGTGATGGCCGAGCTGGAGCGCCGTGGCGACGATGTCTCGTTCCGGCTGGGCGATCGCGATCTCGCCACGTGTCTGCGCCGCAGCGAAGCATTGCGCGCCGGGGTGCCGCTGTCGACCATCACCACGACGATCGCCCGCTCGCTCGGAGTGGACGCACACATCTTGCCTGCTACCGACGCCGAGCTCAGGACCACCGTGAAGATCCGGGACGGATCGTGGCTGCCGTTTCAGGAGTACTTCGTCATACGACGTCACGAGGATGAGGTCACCGCGGTCGACTACATGACGAGCGGGCCGCCGGTACCCGCACCGGGCGTGATGGAAGCCATCGAATCGGCCGATCTCGTTGTCATCGCCCCGTCGAATCCGCCGCTGTCGATATGGCCGATCCTCGCCGTCCCCGACGTGCGTGATGCCGTTTCCGCGGCACAACGGGTAGTCGCGGTCAGCCCGCTCTTTGCCGGGAAGGCGCTGAAGGGACCGGCCGACCGCGTGCTCGCGTCGCTCGGTCTCCCCCCGGGCACCGCTGGAATCCTCGAGGCCTACCGCGGGCTCATCTCCACGTTGGTCGTCGACACCACCGACGCGGCGGACGAAGCGCTATCCACCCCCAGCGTCGAGGTCGTAGCCGCCGACACCAGGATGATCACCGCTGCTGAGGGAGCGCGCTTTGGTACATGGCTGATGGATACCATGGCCTGATGCAAACCGTCCAGATCTTCCCGGTAACGGGCATTCCCGAAGTCGAGCCGGGCAACGATGTCGCTGCTCTGATCATCGCCGCCATAGAGACGTCCGGGCCCGAGGTGCAGCCCGGTGACGTGCTAGTCGTCACTCACAAGATCGTCTCCAAAGCCGAAGGACGGATCTTCGAAGCTGTCGACGAGACTGCCTATCGCACCGCCATCGAAGCGGAAGCCAGGGCGATTATCCGGAGACGCGGTGATCTTGTCATCGCCCAGACGCGGCACGGATTCATCTGCGCCAACGCCGGGGTCGACCGCTCCAACGTAACGGGCGATCGGGCCGTGTTATTGCCCCTCGACCCGGACCGGTCGGCACATGGGATTCGTATGCGGGTGCGACAAGCAACCGGCGTCGACGTGCCCGTGATCGTCACCGATACGTTCGGAAGAGCCTGGCGCCGCGGTCAAACCGACATCGCCATCGGGATCTCCGGCATCGCGGCCATCGATGATCACCGAGGACGACCCGATGCCAACGGTCGCATCATGGAAGCAACCGAGATCGCCATCGTGGACGAGATCGCCGCAGCAGCCGATCTGGCAATGGGGAAGTCCACGGCAATCCCGGTAGCCGTAGTGCGGGGAGTGGCGTGGCAACCCGGCGAAGGCAGGCTCACCGATCTAGTGCGCTCGGCCGGTGAGGACATGTTCCGCTGATGCCCGAGTTACCCGAGATCGTCACCTACCTGGACGCCATCGACAGGCACGTGGGCGGCGATGTCCTCGAAGAGGTGCGGGTGAGGTCATTTGCGCTGCTTCGAACTTATGACCCCCCGGTAGACGCACTGTTCGGGAAGCGGCTCGCCGGGTTGCGCCGTATGGGCAAGCGCATCGTGTTCGAGTTCGAGGACGATCTGTTTGCGGTGCTGCATCTCATGGTTGCCGGCCGTCTCCACTGGCATACGGAACGCAAGAAGATCCCGGCGAAGGTCGGGCTCGCCGCCTTTGATTTCTCGCGGGGCACGTTGATGCTCACCGAGGCAGGCACCAAGCGTCGTGCGTCGCTGCATGTCGTCCGCGGTGAGGATGCGCTCCACGACCTCGACCCGGGCGGCATCGAGATAGACACTGCCACGCTTGGCGAGTTCACCGCGGCGCTCACCGCCGAACGGCACACGCTGAAGCGGGCGCTCTCCGACGCCCGCCGAATATCCGGAATCGGTGGTGCCTTCGGCGACGAGATCATGCACGCCGCCCGGCTCTCCCCCATGCAGATGAACACGAATCTGACGCTAGATGAGATCGAGCGGCTGTTCGCTGCATGCCGGTCGACGCTGGAGAAGTGGGTCGCCATCCGCCGCGAAGACACGGGGGACGGCTTTCCCGAGAAAGTGACCGCCTTCCACCCAAAAATGGCCGTCCACGGCAAGTTCAACGAGCCGTGCCCGGTATGTGGCACGCCGATCCAGCGCATCGTCTATGCGTCTCGAGAGACCAACTATTGCCCGGGATGCCAGACAAACGGCAAGATCCTCGCCGATCGCTCGCTGTCACGTCTTCTCAAGGACGACTGGCCGAAGACAATCGAGGATCTGGAGTCTTGACCTTTTTTGGGGGTCACATGCGGCCTCCCCCCGGCTGGGCCGCTGGAGATGGCAGTAGATTGTCTACGGTGGGTGCCAACCATCCATACACACCACACTCGTACCAGGCGGCAGAGCGCGGGCGCGCAGTGCCGAGAACAGGAGACTACCCATGACACGCCGTGCCTTGGTGACCGGCATCACCGGCCAGGATGGCTCGTACCTCGCCGAGCAGCTGATCGACAAGGGATATGAGGTACACGGTCTCATCCGGCGGACCTCAACGTTCACGACCGAGCGTATCGATCATCTCTATCTCGATTCCCATCTCCCTACTGCCAAGCTCTTCCTCCACTACGGAGATCTCGCCGACGGCAGCGGCCTTAGCCGCCTCCTCAACGAAGTGAAGCCGCTCGAGGTGTACAACCTCGGCGCCCAGAGCCATGTCGCCGTGTCGTTTCAGAACCCGCTCTACACGGCCGACATCGACGCATTGGGGACGCTACGCCTCCTCGAGGCGATCCGAATGACCAACCCGGAGATCCGGTTCTATCAGGCGTCCTCGTCGGAGATGTACGGGAAGGTTGCCGAGACCCCGCAGTCCGAGACGACTCCCTTCCATCCCCGGTCACCGTATGCGGTCGACAAGGTCTACAGCTACTGGCAGACCGTCAACTACCGCGAGGCCTACGACATGTTTGCCTGCAATGGCATCCTCTTCAATCATGAGTCGCCGCGGCGTGGCGAGACCTTCGTCACCCGCAAGATCACGAGAGCGGCGACCCGGATCAAGCTCGGGTTGCAAAAGAAGCTCTACCTGGGCAACCTCGATGCCGAGCGCGACTGGGGTTTTGCCGGGGACTACACGGAGGCTATGTGGCTGCTCCTCCAACAAGACACGCCGGACGATTTCGTGATCGCCACCGGCGAGCGTCACTCGGTGCGCGAATTCGCAGAGCACACATTCGAGCTGCTCGACCTCGACTGGGAACAGTACGTCGCGGTCGATACCCGGTATATGCGGCCGGCTGAGGTCGATCTGCTCCAGGGCGATGCGAGCAAGGCGCGCCGTGAACTCGGATGGAAGCCGAACATCAACTTCTCGGAGCTCGTCGAAATGATGGTCGCATCGGATCTCGAGCTGGCTAAACAGGAGCGTGCCCTGGTCGACGCCGGACTCAAGAAGATCGAGTGGAACGGGAGCAACTCGTGATCGACGGAAAACGCATCGTCGTCACGGGCGGAGCCGGGTTCCTCGGCTCCTTCATCTGCGAGCGACTCCGCAACGAGGGCGCCGGCGAGCTGTTCGTGCCGCGCAGCGCCGAATATGACCTGACCGAGCAGGATGCGGTGCGGCAGCTCTACAAGGACACCGATCCCGACATGGTGATCCACCTGGCAGCCGAGGTCGGGGGTATCGGCGCCAACCGGGCAAACCCGGGCCGCTACTTCTACGCAAACATGGCGATGGGGCTTCATCTCATCGAAGAGGCCCGGAAAAACAAGATAGAGAAGTTCGTACAGGTCGGAACGGTGTGCGCCTACCCGAAGTTCGCCCCTGTTCCGTTCCGCGAGGAAGACCTGTGGAAGGGTTACCCCGAAGAGACGAATGCCCCGTACGGCGTCGCCAAGAAGAGCTTGCTTGTGATGCTCCAGGCTTACCGCCAGCAATACCACCTCAACGGGATCTATCTCCTCCCCGTGAACCTCTACGGACCTCGGGACAACTTCGACCTCGAGAGCTCGCACGTCATACCCGCGCTGATCCGAAAGTTTGTCGCCGCCCGTAACGATCGGTCGCCCGAGGTTGTGGCATGGGGCACGGGCTCGGCGTCACGAGAGTTCCTCTATGTCGAGGATGCCGCACGTGCGGTCGTGATGGCAACCGAGAAGTTCAACGGCGAGCAGCCGGTGAACCTCGGCACCAGCCACGAGATAACCATCCGCGACCTCGTCGAACTGATCGCCCGACTAACCGGCTACGAGGGCAACGTCGTCTGGGATACGACAAAGCCAGACGGGCAGCCGAGACGCAAGCTCGATACAACGAGGGCGAAGAAGCTGTTCGACTTCGAAGCCGAGACGGGTCTCGAAGAAGGGCTCCGCAAGACGATCGACTGGTGGGAATCACACCAGTCGTAGTCCCACCCTTCCCCCTCTGGGGGAAGTGGCCAAGCGAAGCGAGGCCGATGGGGGCCTCATGAAGAGCTCCAGACCACTGCCACCCCCTCCTTCCCCCTCTGGGGGAAGTGGCCAAGCGAAGCGAGGCCGATGGGGGCCTCATGAAGAGCTCCAGACCACTGCCACCCCCTCCTTCCCCCTCTGGGGGAAGTGGCCAAGCGAAGCGAGGCCGATGGGGGCCTTGTGAAAAGCCGCAAAACCAATGGCTCTCAGAACTCCGCGGAGTTGGGGGTTCTCGGGAACGGGATCACGTCGCGGATGTTCTGCATGCCGGTCGTGAACTGGACCATGCGGCCGAAGCCGAGACCGAACCCGGAGTGCGGCACCGTTCCGAAGCGGCGCAGATCGAGGTACCACCAGTAATCCTTCTCCGGCAGACCTTTCTCCCGGATCGATTCGAGCAGCACGTCGTGGCGTTCCTCACGCTGACTGCCGCCGACGATCTCGCCGACACCGGGCAACAGCACGTCCATGGCGGCGACGGTTTTGCCATCGTCGTTGCGTCGCATGTAGAAGGCTTTGATGTCCTTCGGGTAATCGGTGACCACTACGGGCTGTTTGAAGATCACCTCGGTGAGGTAGCGCTCGTGCTCGGATTGGAGATCGCTCCCCCAGCTCACCGGGAACTCGAACGACTCCCCCGACTTCTCGAGCGCCGCAACCGCCTCCGTGTATGTGATGCGACGAAACTCGCTGGTGGCCAGGGTTCCAAGCCGGTCCAGCAGCCCTTCCTGCACCCACTTGTCAAAGAACGCGAGGTCGTCGGAACACTCCTCCAGCACGTACTGGAACATGAAGCGGATGTAGTCCTCAGCGAGATCAGCGTTGTCGGAGAGGTCGGCGAAGGCAACCTCGGGCTCGATCATCCAGAACTCCGCCAGATGGCGTCGGGTGTTGGAGTTCTCAGCCCGGAAAGTCGGACCGAACGTATAGACCCTGTCGAGGGCACAGGCATACGCCTCCGCTGAGAGCTGGCCGCTGACCGTCAAATACGTCGGCTTGCCGAAGAAGTCCTGCTCGTAATCGACCTGACCGTCCAGCAGCGGAGGCGACGCCGGGTCGAGGGTTGTCACCTGAAACATCTCCCCGGCACCCTCGGCATCGCTGGAGGTGATCATCGGTGTGTGCAGATACAGAAAATCGCGTTCCTGATAGAACCGGTGGGTCGCATAGGCAAGAGCGTTCCGCACCCGCGCTACGGCACCAAATGTGTTGGTGCGGGGTCGTAAGTGAGCGATGTCACGCAGCTTCTCATACGAGATGCGCTTCTTCTGGAGCGGATACTCATCGGGATCGGCGAGACCGTAGACCATCACCCGCCCGGCGCGTACCTCGACGGCCTGCCCGGAGCCGGGTGATTCGACGAGTTCGCCTTCGATGGCAACTGCGCTCCCGATGCTGAGATGGAGCACCTCCGACTCGTAGTTGTCGAGCTCGCCGGGGACGACCACCTGCAGCCCTGAGAAACACGACCCGTCGTTCACCTCGAGGAACGAGAACCCGCCCTTGGAATCCCGCCTCGTGCGCACCCATCCGGCCACCTTGACCGGCTCGCCGACGGCGTCAGACGTCAGCACGTGCTTGATAAGGGTACGTTTCACCAGGGCCTCGCTAGGTCGAGTTTCGTCACACCAAGGCTAATTGCAGAGCGAACCGTTCCGGCGAGGAGTGTGCTGAATGATTCCACTTCAGGCTCGAAGCGTGGTCCACGACGGTGGTGCACCGGGCCGCCGAGCCTTCACGGCGATTGAGCAGCACCCTCCTAATTGTCGGCGCTCTCGTGCTGTTCGGTCTGATCTGTGGCCGCCTGACCCCACTGGGCCATCGAGCCGGCAACCAGCGTCATCTCGGCACGCAACGGAGCGAAGTTGTAGATGTAGCCGAGCATCGGCGTTCCGATCATGTCGAGCTGGTAGCGGAGATCCTGAGTGCTCGAGTAGTCGTGCCCGTGGGCAGTGACCACAATCACCCGGTCGGCCAGACGAACCAGGCTCGTCGAATAGGCCACGCTCAGGATCGGTGGTGCGTCCACGAGGATCAGGTCGTACTGCTCGCCCCACTCGCGGAATACCCTCGCGACCGAAGGCAGCGACAGCAGATCGGCGGCGGCGACATCGGGGGTTCCCGACGAGAGCAGATCCACCGATCCGGCCCCTTCCATGTTCACGCTCACCGTGGCGTCCTCGAGCGAGGTCTTGCCCTGGATGAGGTCGGCGAGACCGTGACGGGGCGCCACCGAACCGATGAGTATCCTCGTCAGCTCCTGGCTGGTGAAGTCGGCATCGACAACCAGCACCTTGCTGCCACTCAACGCCGCGGCGAACGCGCTGTTGGCGACCACCGTCGTCTTCCCCGCCGAGATGAGCGCTGAGGTGACTACGACCGTCTGGAAGGCGGGCTCGGTTGACTCCACGCGGTCGCGCTGTACCGCGATCGCGGTAGAGACGAACCTGAAAGCCTCGGCCGAGACACTGCCCGGTGCCTCCACGACCGGCAGATTCGTCGACAGGCGCTCGTCGAGGAAGTTCGGGACATCGGATATGAGCGGGCTGCCCAGAGCTCGCTGCGGCTCGACCCGGGAACCGAAACGGCGTCGGCTGCGCGACAGGGGGAAGGCGATGGCGGACCCGATGATGACCCCGAACAGGAAGCCGCCGAGAACCGGGATGCCTATGTTGCCGCTCTCGGCAACCGCGGCCGGATCGGAGAACACGACGCCGCTCGTCGATAGCTGGGCGTCGACTTCCCTCTGGTCGCGCACCTCCTGAAGACCGGTCAGCCGCTGGCGAAGATCATCGCGCTGGTCGAGCAGCGACTGCCGCGAGATGCTGGTGTCCTGCTTGGCGAGAGCCGTCTGCAGGGTCTCGATCTCGAGACGGATCTCATCAAGACGAGCCGCGTTCTCCGTGAGCTGATCGAGCGTCGCCGATGGTGAGCTCGACTCAAACACGAGAAGTTTCGATATCGCGGTTTGCAGCTGTGCCTCCAGGGCCAACGCGCTCGAATCGCTGGCGTCTAGATCACGGACCTGATCCTCGACATCGCGCACCTGGGTGGTCAGCTCGGTGATCTGTGAGTCCAGCCCGAGCACGGCAGCATCGAAGGCCGCGGTGGCCGCATCTCGACCGACCTGCTGGTAGGCGGTGGAGACAGCGTTCGCCATCGTGATCGCTTCATAGGCGGTTGTTCCGGCGTACGAGATCGTGATCTGGTCGGAATCGGTGGCCGCGTCGACACTGAGAGCCTCGTTGAGGATGTGCTCCACTGTGGTCTCGACCGGCGGATCGGCCTCGGCGCCGAGCTCCACGGCCCGAGCGGCCACCACCCGAGACGAAACGATTTCCGCCTGGCTACGCACATAGCGGTCCGGTGTGGCGTCGAAACCAACGGTGAACAGGTTTGACACCCGAGGGTCCTCGACCCCCAACGACGAGGTCGCCGTGTATGAATCGTTGCCCGACCCGTAGAGCCACCCGAGCCCGGCGAACGCAACGGCGAGGAGAAGCACCAGCCACCGATACTGCCAGGCGGCGCCTGCAACGGTCGGCTCGAACTGCTCGTTTGTCTCGTATACGGCGATTCTGTCCATCTGCCCTGCAATCTCTCAGACCCTCGAGGCCACGCAACCCGCGGGGAACGGCCGAACCCTAGTCCTGGTGTAGCTTTGAGCGACGCGGACTAATCGAAACCGGGTCAAGATCCGGCCGACCGGAAGCGACTCGAGGTGTGGCCGTATTCCTTGCCGATCCTATCAGCGAGGTCTGTTGGGTATCGTATGGCTAGATACCTAGCCCAGCGTGAGCTGGCAACGCCCAACCACCGGATACGCAAGGTCGGCGACCGTATACTCAGCGTTGCGTAGTGACCCCGTCACACGTGGCCAGGAATCGGAAGAAATCGGGGGTAAGAGGTGGCAGTCAAAGGGGTAAACGGCATTGCTGTCGTCGGCAGCGGGTATGTAGGAACCGTCGTGGCCGCCTGCATGGCAGCAGTCGGCCACGAGGTAATTGCAATCGAGATAAACGAGGAGAAGCTCGCCAAACTCCAGAGCGGTTCTTCGTATTTTTATGAGCCCGGTCTGGACGTGCGGCTACGGGCGGGCATCGAGTCGGGTCGTCTCAGCTTCACGAGTGACTTCGAAGAGGCAATGGCCAAGGCCGACGTCGTGTTCCTTTGCGTCGACACCCCTCCCGGCGAGAACGGCCACCCGGACGTGACCAGTGTTACGTCTGCGGCAAAGTCGATAGGCGCGGCGATGCATTCGCCACACGTGATCGTCACCAAGTCAACGGTCCCCGTCGGCAGCGGCAATTGGCTGACATCCACCATCGAAAGCGTTCTCCCAGACGATGTCGACATGAATGTGTTCAGCGTCGTCAGCAACCCGGAGTTCCTGCGCGAAGGCTCAGCGGTCAAGGACTTCCTCTTCCCCGAGCGCATTGTTCTCGGCGGTGACGACAGGGGCGCGGTGGATAAGGTCGTGGCTGCCTACAGGCCGATCCTCGACCAGACCTTCCCGGGCGGCTCCATGGAAACCAAGCCGACCCTTTTCACAACCGACCGGTCGACCGCCGAAACGATCAAGTACGCGGCCAACGCATTCCTCGCTACCAAGATCAGCTTCATCAACGAGATCGCCGAGATCTGCGAGTGGGTGAACGCCGATGTCAACGAGGTCGCCCATGCGATGGGACTCGATTCCCGCATCTCCGCCAAGTTCCTCAACGCCGGCGTCGGCTGGGGTGGATCCTGTTTCGGCAAGGATGTCGAGGCGCTGGCCGCAACGGCGCGGGCCCACGGGCAGGAGCCGCTGATCCTCGAGGCCGTGCAGCGCGTCAACCAGCACCAGCGCCACCGTCTAGTGCGAAAGCTGCAACAGCATCTGCGCCCCCTCCGTGGAAGCCGCATCGCATTGCTCGGTCTAGCCTTCAAACCGGACACCGACGACACCCGCGATGCCCCGGCCATTACGATCGCTCAGGCGCTCACCGAGCGAGGCGCCATCGTCAGAGCGTACGATCCGATGGTCAAGCAGATCCCCGAGCTTCCCGGGCTGCAGACGGCCACCGACCCGTACACACTCGTAGAGCAGGCCGACGCCGTTGTCCTGCTCACCGAGTGGGACGAGCTGCGCGATCTCGACTTCGCCGTGATCGCCGACCGCATGCGAGGGAACCTCGTGATCGACGGGCGGAATGCCTTCGACGCCTCCCGGGTACGCGAGGCGGGTCTCGTCTACGAGGGCATGGGTCGGGGTGTCAGACCGCCGACCGTTCGAGACCAGGACTGGTAATCAACACCCGCCGGAAATAAATACTTGCACGCTGTAGGAAAACTTATTGATTCCTTAAAGCGGTGGCTACTTCCGTCCGAGTAAGTTCATCGACCATGAGAAACGTGTCACAAGCTTGTTTTGCTTTCCTGTTGGCGGTCGCACTGCTGGTTCCGGCCGTAGCGGCCTCAGCGCTGCCACCCGGGGGAACCTTCACCGACGACGATGGCAACGTCCACGAGGGCTACATCGAGGCCATCGCCGCGGCCGGGATCACGTCCGGATGCAACCCCCCGGTCAACGACCACTACTGCCCCGACCGGAAGGTGACGCGCGGCGAGATGGCCGCTTTCCTCGTCCGGGCTCTCAACCTGAGTTGGGATGGTGGGCGCGACTGGTTCGCCGACGACAACGGATCGCCATTTGAGAGTTCGATCAACAAGCTCGCCGCGGCCGGGATCACCCAGGGTTGCTCTACCCGCAATTTCTGTCCCAACGACTCCGTCACCCGGGAGCAGATGGCGGCATTTCTCGTGCGCGGGTACAACCTGCACGGCTCGACCGCGGGAAACCCGTTCACCGACGACAACAATTCTGTGTTCGAGGACCAGATCGAGATCCTCAGAGCGAATGGCGTCACCAAGGGCTGCAACCCGCCCCTCGATAACAAATTCTGCCCGACCTCCGCTGTCCACCGCGATGAGATGGCGACGTTCATCGCCCGGGCATCCGGGCTCGATCCGATCACCCCGCAGCCGCGTGTCGACGTCGGCGACGTCGATGTCGACATCTGGGCCGGTCAGGACATCAACAGCATCGCCAACAGCCATTCCGAAGGCACGGTGTTCATGATCCACGGGGAGTTCCACGGCCAGCAGGTCTCTCCCCGCAGCTACCAGGTGTTCATCGGCGACGGCGCCGTGATGAACGGCGACAACTGGGCCGGCTCAGCGTTCAGCTCCTCGGCCAAGGGCGTGCAGATCATCAACATCGAGATCAAGAACTACCAGTCAGGCGACTGGGCCGGCGCCATCACCGGGATGGGCGGCGACTGGCTGGTCGAGAGCTGCAACATCCACGACAACCGGACCACGGGGGTCTGGCTCAACAACGGTGCGCCGGTGGTGCGAAACAACAACATCCACCACAATGGACGAGCCGGGATGAGCGTTCTCGACAGCAATGGCGCCCTGATCGAGAACAACACGATCGCATACAACAACCCCGACGCTGTCTGGGATTGGGGTAACTATGCCGCGGGTCTCAAGATATGGAATACCGAGGGCACGATCATCCGTGGCAACTGGTCTCATCACAACCACGCACCCGGTCTGTGGGCGGACGGCAACAACATCGACACGCTGTACGAGGACAACACCGTCGAGGACAACTGGGCCAACGGCATCTTCCATGAGATCAGCTACGACGCGGTGATAAGGAACAACGTGATCCGACGCAATGGCTTCGGCCATGCTCAGTGGCTTTGGGGCGGCGGCATCATGATCTCCTCATCGCCAAACGTCGAGATCTACGGCAACACGCTCGAAGGCAATTTCAACGGCATCGCGATGACACGGCAGAACCGGGGCTCGGGCACATACGGCGAGCACACCCTCACCAATGATTACGCCCACGACAACACCGTCATCGACAGCGGGCTGACAGGGATCGCCCAGGACTACGGCGGCGACGGTGTCTATTCCGCCAACAATCGTTTCGAGAACAACACCTATTCGGGAAGCTCCGGCTGGTTCTGGTTCAACCGTTCGGTCTCCTGGTCGCAGTGGAATAGCTACGGCAACGATCGGCAAAGCTGAGGCGGGGACTGACTCAGTTGCGCTTCAGCCTCAGTTGCGCTTGAGCCTCAGTTGCGCTTCAGCTTGTAGCGAAGGACCTGGAGTGTCAGCAGGACTGCGTAGGCGGGATTGTTCCACAGGTAGCGTCGCCAGAGACGGCGCGGCTCCTGGACCAGTCTGAAGAGCCACTCCAGACCCGCTCTCTGCATCCATGGCGGCGCCTGTTTCTTGGTGCCGGCGAGGAAATCGAACGCTGCCCCCACCCCGAGCAGGGCAACGCCCGGGAGCTCGGGCCGGATCCGGTGCATCCACAGCTCCTGCTTAGGCATCCCGAGCCCAACCCATACCACGTCGGCACCGCTGTCGCGGATGTCCGCCATGGCCGCATCCGTCTCATCCGCCGTGAGCTCGCGGAATGGGGGCGAGAACGCACCTACGATCTCGGCCGCCGGTGCTACCTCGTTCAACTTGGCGCGTAGCTCCGCAAGCGTCTCGGGCGTGCTCCCGTACAAATAGTGCTTCCAGCCCACGTCGTCGACGAAGGCCTTACGCATCAGGTCCGGGCCGTAGACCCTGGCCTGCTCCTTGCGGGCGGTTGCCCGTAGGCCCCAAACAATCGGGACGCCGTCGGGGGTGGCGATCTCGGCTGCGGTGATCGCCTCGCGTAGTGCCGGATTCCGGCGCGCCGACATCACGGAATGAACATTGCACACGGCGACGACAGTCGCACGATCCGAGGGACGCTTGGACAAGCTCTCGATCACTCCGTCATATGACGTCAGGGAGATCGGGATGCCGACCACGGGTGCTTTGTCTGCAAAGGTCACATGTCCTCCTGTTGCCGGCGCGACAGACGGCGCGCCCGGCAGGAGCGTAACGGAATCAGGAGCGCACCCGGCGATGTTTGCCCAACGATGGGTGTGCGGATGGGTTTGCGGATGGGTTTGCGGGGGCCTCAGTGACCCTTTTGCGACCCGAGGGCAGCAGGGATGGTGAGCATGAGGATCCGTAGATCGTATGCGAGGCTGAGCGACTCGACATACTCGATATCGATGTCCGTCGCCTCGTGCATGGGGACGTCACCGCGCTCGGACACCTGCCAGAGACCGGTGATACCCGGCTTGACCTGATGGCGGCGATGCTGCCAATCCTCGTACTTGGCGACAATCTCAGGAAGCTCGGGCCGCGGCCCGACGAGGCTCATGTCACCAAGCGCCACATTCCAGAATTGCGGCAATTCATCGAGGCTCCACTTGCGGAGGAATCGGCCGAGCGGCACGTGCCTGGGATCGTCCGGGGATTTGTGGTTGACCCGGCGATCGGCACCGTCGAACGGGACCAGACCCGTGCGCCGATCCGGCAGCATGGTGCGGAGCTTGTACAGGGTGAACATCTCACCATCAGCCCCGACGCGGTCCTGCTTGAAGATGGCCGGCCGGCCGAGCTTCAACCAGATCATCGGGACGATCACCGCCAGCATCGGAAAGGTGACAATGGAAAGTATCACGCCACCGACCCTGTCGATCGCCGGCTTGAAGAGCGCCTGGTACAGGCCCTTCTTGGCAATATCCGGAACTACACGAAGACGAGGCTGAGCCTCTGGCCCGCTCTCAACGACTGATCTTTCGACCGTTTGGTCGATCCTACCCTGCAGCATCCCCGATGCCCCCAATTCACGCTTTGCAAAACGACTGCTTCGAAAGCTTCCTGTATCTAGCCCAATGGGCATGTTAGGCCCACAAACCCCCGTAGTAACGGACCATTTCGACTTATAGTCGACTAACTAGTCACAAAAATGGGTCAGTTGACCACTCTCAGTGTCCATGGCAGGAAACGGCAACTCCTCTGTGTGGTTGAGCGGCCACATTTTGAGCGCAGACCTATGGCCAGATTGGGTCAGCCGTGCTACCGACCCGGCAGAGCCACTGCTACCGTAGCGCCGCGGGCGGCCATAACGGAGCCGTCCTCTTAGTCTGGCCTCGCAACGAGGCGAGAGTGGTGCGAGCGGCCGGCGGGATCTCGAATGTGGGCACGACACAACCGACCTGTGATGCTGAGCGCCGCACTGGTGATGCTCGCCGCCCTTAGCGTGACCGCCTGTGACGCCGGATCATCACCACCGGAAACCTCGGTAACGTCGACAGGAGCGGTCACAACGACCACCACGAACACGGACGTGGTGACGACCACGACAACCACGACAACAACGATCCCAACTACCTCCGTGCCTCCGTCCACCATCGCCCCGCCCACGCTGGGACCTACGACCACCACTGAACCGGTCGAGACCACATCCGGAACCGTTCCCGATGGCGCGACCGCCGTTGCCCCGGAGGACGATCTCGCTGCACTCGTCACCAACGCGGCGCCGGGAACCCGGTTCGTGCTTCTTCCCGGCGTACACCGGATCAAGCAGGTCACCCCGAAAGACGGGATGACCTTCGACGGCATGCCGGGCGCCGTCCTCAACGGGTCCCGGCTGCTGCAGGACTTTCAGCAGGCCGAGGATGGCTGGGTGGCGACCGGTCTCAACCTGAGCACCAGCGGACACGGGGAATGCGTCGCAGGCTACGAGGCCTGTGCGCTGGTCAACGATCTGTTCGTAGACGACCAGATGCTGTGGCGGGTCGATAGCCGCGAGCAGGTGGCATCCGGTACATGGTGGTCGGACGGGCATCAGATCGTGATGGGCGACGACCCTGCCGGCCGCAAGGTCGAAGTCAGCATCACCGAACACGCCTTCCTCAGCGATGCTGCGGACGTCACGATCGAAAACCTCGTCGTCGAGAAGTTCGCAACAATCGCCCAGGGCGGGGCCATCCAATCTCAGCTTCCCGGGCTGGGCGCCAGGGGAGCCAACTGGCTCATCGAAAGCGTCGAAACCCGTCTCAACCACGCTTCGGGTATCAGGGCCGGCGACGGCACCTTGATTCGCAATGTGCATTCGCACCACAACGGGCAGGAAGGGATCACCGGCAATGGCACCGGGATCACTGTGGAGTCCTCAGAGATCGACCACAACAACCTGCGGGGGTTCGAATGGGGCTGGGAAGCCGCGGGAGCGAAGTTCACCACTACCACCGGCCTGGTCCTGCGTGACCTCGAGGTACACGACAACAAGGGCCCCGGCCTGTGGGCCGACATCGACTGCCATGACACCACCTTTGAGAACAATGTCGTCTACGGCAACGACGGCCCCGGAATCTTCTACGAGATCTCATTCGATGCTGTGATCGCGGGCAACGAGGTCTACGACAACGGGTTCATCATGGGCGATTGGCTCTGGGGAGCCGGGATTCTGGTCGCGGCGTCGAGTGGCGTCGACGTCCACGACAACGTGGTCACCGAAAACGCAGACGGTATCGCCGGGATCCAGCAGGATCGACAGGACAATGGTGAGCTGTACCGGCTGGAAGACCTGCACGTCTATGACAACACCATCACCATGTGGTACGGCCAGACCGGCGTCGTTCAGGACATGGGCGATCCATCGGTCTTCACCGACCGGAATATCGTCTTCGAGAACAACACCTTTGTCGGGGCCGGTCACAAGGCGTTCGCCTGGGATGACCGGGAACTCGACTGGTCGGGGTGGCAGGCAACCGGTCAGGGACGAGGGAGCACGATCGGCAATGGCTGACGATCGACCGTCGGTACTGGTCATTGCGTACGTCTGCTCGCCGACCATGGGTACCGAGCCCGGTGCCGGTTGGGGGCTCATCACAGCGCTCGGCACGTTCGCCAACGTCACGGTCATCACCGGGAGCCGCTATATCGACGAGATCCGGGATTGGGAGAGCAAGCATCCCGACGCGGCCACCCGGTTTGTCGAAGTCTCGGACCGCGTTGTCGGGCCCTGGACCCGGTGGCACCGGATACCCGAGTTCGTCTACTACATGACCTGGTTGCGAAGGGCGCGCCGGACGGCACAGGAGCTCTTGGCCGGGCGGGACTTCGACGTGGCGATGCATGCCACCTTCTCGGTCTTCTGGCTTCCATCACCCGCCGTTGACCTCGGTTTGCCCAGCGTGTGGGGCCCGGTAGGCGGTGCGGTCACCACGCCGAAGCCGTTGCGCAAGCTGCTCGGTATCGCCGGCACGATCCAGGAGTTGCTCGATCATGCCTCAGTACGTCTCATGGCCGCTCTGCCCTCGTCCAAGCGGACTGCGCTCGCCGCCACGGAGCGGATCTTCCAAAACGAGGCAACGCGGGAAATGCTGCCGGCCGCCGCCAGGGGAAGGTCGAGAATACTCAACCACGCCCTGTTCAGCATCATCCCCGAATTCGCCCCCGAGGCCGACGGCCGGTACGTCTTGTGGGTTTCCCCGATGCAGTCTCGCAAGGGACCGCGGCTTGCGCTCGAGGCCATGGCCAGGGCCCGCTCCGACATTCAGCTGAAAATGGTCGGCGACGGACCCCAGCGTGGCGCCTTGGAGCGTGCGGCCCATGGGCTCGGCATCGCCGATCGGGTCACCTTCACCGGTCTCGTTCCCAGGGAAGAGGCGGTACGGCTCATGAGAGGAGCGACAACAGTGCTCTTCACAGGGTTGCGCGAAGAGGGGGGCCTGGCACTTGCCGAGGCGATGTATGCGGCACGCCGGGTGATCGTCCTCGACCATGGTGGCGCTGGGTCAATCGCCAGAGCTACGACAAATCATGCCCGGGTGGCCCTCGTCGCACCCTCAGACGTGGCCACCACGGCAGCGGGCCTGGCCGAAGCGATCGAGCTGCACATGGACGAGGCACCTGTTGAAGATCGGCCCTTGCTCGACAGAGCGGGCGCCGTCACCGAATTACAGGCCGCGATCAGGGCTGCACAGAACAACTGAAGCCGACCAACCCGGCCATCCGATGGATGGTGGCGGACTATATGGTGGCGACTACGAGGAGAGAAATGGCCCTGGAGCAGGCATCTGATTTCCCCCGGGGGACGGAGCTCGAGGCTGACGTGTGCATCGTCGGCGGAGGTCCGGCGGGGATTTCGGTCGCGCTCCACCTCATCGAGCGATCCCACCTCGACATAGTCCTGCTCGAGAGCGGCGGTGTCGACACACAAGAACGGGACCAGGATCTCAATGCCGGCAAGATCGTCGGCCTCGATTATTACGACCTGACCACAACCCGCCGCCGCGCTCTCGGGGGATCGAGCCACAAGTGGGCCGGATGGTGCCGTCCCCTCGACGAGATCGACTTCGACGGGAGACCGTGGATCCCCCACAGCGGCTGGCCGATCTCCCACGAGACCATGAAGCCCTACTTCGAGGACGCCGCCCGTCTCTGCCAGCTCGAGAGCGAGCAATGGACACCGACGCCGGACATTGCCCTCCCGCCGCTCTACCTGAAGCCGTTCGTCGGTGGTGATGTCGAGATCGCATTGTGGCAAGGAAGCCCGCCAACCAAATTCGGCACGGCGTACCGCTCGCAACTGGAGTCGTCGCCCCGCGTGCGGACGATCGTCGGCGCCACAGCCACATCGGTCCTCACAAGCAATGACGGGGCTCGGGCCACCGGCGTGGAGGTCGCCACGATCGACGGCAACCAGTTCACCGTCAAGGCAAGGGCCATTGTGCTCGCGGCAGGTGCCCTGGAGACCGCACGGTTGCTGCTCGCCTCAAACCAGACCAACCCGGCGGGACTCGCCAATGAGAACGATGTCGTCGGCAGATACTTCATGGAGCATCCGCATCTGGTGACCGCCCGCATCGACATCCACCCCGGCGGACCCACAACTCGCCCATATCTCGCCGCCATCGATCGTGGCTTTGGCGGCATTCGCGCCCGGCTCGCCATGCAACGGCCATCCGGTTCGATGAAGGCCGCATACGTAATCAGCCGGAAGCGTCAGGAGAGCGATCACCTGCTCAACTTCTCGACACATCTGCGGACGGTGAGCGGGGTGAGCCGCGAGGACTCCGACGCGTACCAGGCGTTCAAGATCGCCGTCGACAATCTGCGCTCGCCAAGGCGGATGCTGCGCCAGGTACGTGACAAGACACTGCCCGAGGGTTCCGGGAACCTGCTCATGCGGCTCCTCAAGGGAACACCTGAGATCATCCAGGTCATGTACCAGGAAGCGTTGCGCAAACCCACCCAGCTCGCCCTGTACACCCAGAGCGAGCAGGCTCCGAACCCTGAGAGCAGGATGACCATCGACCCGGCCCACCGGGATGCGCTCGGGGTGCCCCGCATCAAGCTCGACTGGCGGCTCACCCGGACGGACAAGGAGTCCATCGTGCGCGCCCACGAGATCATCGGTGCCCAGCTCGATCGGTCGGGTCTGGGAAAGCTCGTTCCGGAGCCCGCGTTCCGCGACGAGTCAAACGATTGGGGATCGAGCTTGCGCGGCGGGCACCACCACATGGGAACCGCCCGCATGTCGGCCGATCCGCAAACGGGCGTCGTCGACATCGATGGTCAGGCCCACACCGTCCGTGATCTGTACATTGCCGACTCGGCCGTGTTTCCCGTCGGCGGCTACGCCAATCCCTTCCTGACCGGTGTCGCCTGGGCACTCCGTTTGGCCGACGTCGTAGCCCGGCGCTACTAGGAGACTGGTCACACATGTCCGAGACCGGGAGCCCACCGAAGAGGCAACTTGCGGCCAGCGTGATAGACGCCGGCATCGCCTCGGTTGCGACGTTCGGCGCCGGGCTCACCGGGGTCAGGCTTCTGAGCGACACAAACCGCGGTGTCTACGGGGTCTTCTTCACCGCCTTCTTCCTCGGATCGGTGATCGTGACCGAGTTGATCCTCGTTCCCGCTCAGGTGGTTGCTGTGAACCTCCCCCTGCCCGAGCGTCTCGGCACGCTCCGGCGCAGCCTGGCACTGGCGACCATCCCCGGCGCAGTGGGGATCCTCGCCGCTTTCGGCGCCGCCGCCTGGACTGGAGGCGTCGCCGCAAGCTCGGTGATAACCGCGCTGACAGCGACGACGGTCGTGACCATCGTTGTCTCTCCCATGCAGGACCACGTGCGCCAGCTTCTGCACATCGCCGACAGATCGGAGTACGCCGTCGCCGTCTCGAGTGTGCAGCTAGTCGCCGTCGCCGCCGGAATCGCGGTCATGCTCGCAGCCGACGTTGGGCGTGCCTGGATCCCGTTCGGGTCGCTTGCCTTTGCCAACATCGTCTCGATTGCCGTCGGGTTCGTGCTCGCCGGTGGTCATCGTCCCTCCGGAACGACATACCCGGAGCTGTCGCTGCGCCATCTCGTCGTCTCCGGAAAGTGGCTCGTCATCCGCGCGGCTACCCCCGCAACGTTTGCATTCGTGGCTGCCAACACCGTTCTGCATCTCGCCGGCGCGGCTGCCTACGGCTACGCCGAGGCGGCGCGCCAGGTGGCTCAACCGGTGACGGTCCTCTCGGTGGGGCTGATGGCGGTGCTCGGCCCACGTGCCGTCCGAGCTGGTTCCCGGCGCGATTCGATGAGCGGTGCCAGAAACCGGCGATCGTTCATCGGACTCATGGTGATAGCAACAGGTGCGTACGCCGCCATCGTCGGTTTCGAGTGGAAGCTCAACCCGATGGAGTGGCTCGTTCCCGCCGCCTACGCAGTCACGGGTCTCGTACTGGCCACGGTCCTCGCCAACATGCTCGCCTCCGTGTTCCTGATCTACGGGCGAGAGCTGCTCGGGGCCGGTCATGCCCGGGCACTTGCGATCATCTCCGTCCTGGCGACACCTGCTCTCCCCCTCGCTGCCCTCACAGCAGGGTCCACCGGTGCGCTTGCTCGACCGCTCGGTTACATCGTCGAAGGCTCAATACGGGTCATCGGGGGGCGCTGGTGGCTGCGCCGCCACTATGGTGCCGACCCAGTTCTCGAGCCCGACACTACAGAACCCCGCCCCGACCCAAGATTGCGATCATCGTGAGTAGCCCCCCGCCCGCCGTCAGTGTGGTCATGCCTGCATACAACTCCAAGGCGTACATCGAACGGGCGATCGAGAGCATCCTCAACCAGACGCTCGCCGACCTGGAGCTTGTTATCGGCGACGACCACTCCACCGACGGCACCTGGGAAATCATCAACGAATACGCCACCCGCGACCCTCGAGTCAAGGTATTCCGCAATGAGGAGAACTCCGGGTCGGCAACAACAATCAACCGTGCGGTGGCGATGGCGTCGGCACAAGTGATCGCAGCAATGGACTCTGACGACATGTCGGTCCTATACCGTCTCGAGCGTCAGCTCAAACTGCTCCACGACGAACCCGAGATCGTCGTCGTCGGCTCATACGTATCGCATATCAACGAAAGCGACGAGATCCTGAGCCTGTCCAAGACGGGACCGGCGTCGGTGGCCGAGTTCGAGGATCTGAGCCGTCGCGGTGAGCCGACAATGGTGTTTGGCGGCACGGCAATGTTCGAAAAGCGACACTTCGAGGCAGTCGGCGGTTTCGACTCGACCCTCCGCGCTGCCGCCGATATCGAATTCTGCGATCGGATGTCCGAGCTGGGACCGGTTGTCGCCATCACCGAACCGCTGGTGTTGTACAGAATCTACGGGACGAGCAACGTCATGCTCAGATTCCGCGAGGGCAGGATGACCCACCGCTTCCTGGAAGCACGGCGAGCGGCGCGGCGTGCGGGTCAGCGCCTCCCCACCCGCGATGAGCACGTGGCCCGGGAGCGCCTGCTGCCGTGGTGGAAGCGTCTCGACATTCGGCGGGACGACTTCGCCCAGTTCTACTACCGCAAGGCCGGGCTCAGCTTCGCCGAGCATCACAAGGCGGGAACCGTGCTGAACCTGATCCTGGCAGGCACGGCGAGGCCGATCTACGTGGTAGGAAGGGCGTGGAGACAGCGGCTCTCTCCTGAGGCGCGCCGGGCTCGCACCCGAACCGCGTGAGGCGCAGAGTCAACTGCCGTCGGTGCCAGGGCTCAAGCCTCTCCGGCGCCGCTGCGGTACCACTCGACCGTCTCCCGCAAGCCTTCCTTCCAGTCGACGATCACGTCGTAACCCAGGCTTCTTCGAGCAAGGTCGATTGCCGCCCGGGAACGTACGATGTCGCCCGGACGCTGCGGACCGTGGACGGGTGACACGTCACCGGCACCGGCAAACTCCCTTATGGCGTCACTCAGCTCGAGTAGGCTGATCGACCCCCCGCAGGCAACGTTCATCGCTACCGGTTCGAGTTCCGGCGCCCGAGCCAGAGCCTTGAGGTTTCCGTCGACCACATTGGCGACGTAGGTGAAGTCCCGCGAGTGCCGACCGTCGCCGTTGATCGTCCACGGCTCCCTGCTGAGGGCGTGGGTGATGAATACCGGGATCACCGCGGCGTAGGCGCCCCCCGGGTTCTGGCGGGGCCCGAACACGTTGAAGTAGCGAAGTGCCAGAGCGTTGAACCCGAACGCCCGGCCGAAGGCGAGCACATTCAGCTCGGCCGACGCCTTGGACGCACCATATGGCGAGATGGGGTTGAAGGGCTGGTCCTCGGCCTTGAACTCGGCTTCAGAGTCGCCGTAGATGCTCGACGAGGACGCGTAGATTATCGTTCCTACGTCGTTCCGCCGCACCCCCTCGAGCACATTGAGGGTGCCCGTGACGTTGATGTCGAAGGTCGTTCGAGGATCCTTTATCGACCGGGGAACGCTTCCCATGGCAGCCAGGTGGAACACAGCGTCCATCCCCGCCGTAACCGTCAGCATCGCCTCCGCATCACGCAGGTCGGCGCCGAGGAACTCGATGTCGTCGCGAATCGCGGCGAGGTTCTGTTCAGAGCCCGTGGACAGATCGTCCACGATCCGAACGCTGTGCCCTTCTGCGAGAAGCGCTCTCGTCAAGTGCGAGCCGATGAAACCGGCTCCACCGGTCACGAGCAATCTCATATCTCCCTCATCTCCCCCGATTTGAGGGTGGGCTCCGGTAAACCGGAGCCCACCCCTTTCGACCTCACCTGGAGGCCACCTACTTCAGGCCAGCAGCCCTGTGGAGGAACGCTGCCATCTGACCGCGGGTGACGAAGTCGTTCGGGCAGAACTGGTCACCGGCTGCGTTACAGCCCTTGGTGATACCCGCCGTCGCCAGGATGTCGATGTTGTGCTCGAACACCAAGCCGTTGTCATCGGTGAACAGGTTGCCACCGCCGTCATCGGTCAGACCGAGCGCCCGTACCAGGAACGCCGCCATCTGACCACGAGTCACGTTGTCGTTCGGGCAATACTGATCATTGGCAGGAGGGTTACAACCCTTTGTGATCCCCGCCGTCGCCAGGATGTCGATGTTGTGCTCGAACACCGAACCGTTGTCGTCGGTGAACAGGTTCCCGCCGCCGTCATCGGTCAGACCGAGGAACCGGACCAGGAACGCCGCCATCTGACCACGAGTCACGTTGTCGTTCGGGCAGTACTGATCATTCGTCGGAGGGTTACAACCCTTGGTGATCCCCTCGTTGGCCAGCCACACGATGTCGTTGACAAAGATGCTCGAGTTGATGTCGGTCATCACCGTGAAGTCGACCGTGTCGGTATCGGTGCCCGCGTCGTCGGTAACGGTGAGCGAGACGGTGTATGCCCCGGTGGCGCTCGGCGTGAAGTCGAGCGTCGCCGCCGTTCCCGTCGCAACCTGGGAGCTCCCGAGCTTCACCGACCAGGCGTACGTCTTCGCTCCCGCACCATCGGTAACGGTCGACCCAAACGACGCCTTCACCCCGGTAGCCCCGAACTCCGGTCCAGCAACAGTCACCACCGGCGGAGCCGCGTTCTCGTCCGCCACGTTGAGCGTGACGGTGGCCGGGCTCGACGTGTTGCCACCCGGGTCCTTGGCCATGTACGTGAACGAGTCCGTCGTCGCCCCTGACACCGAGCCATCGTTTGTATAGGTGAACGATCCGTTGGCGTTCAGAGTCAGGGTGCCCTTGGTGACATCTGTGCCGAGTTGGGCGGTGATGGCGAGCCCCTCAGGGTCGCTGTCGTTGCCCAGCACTCCATCCGCCGAAGACACGACGAGCGTGGCTCCGTGCCCAACGTTGTACGAGTCCGCAACTGCAACCGGGTCGTCGTCCACCGGGTTGATGGTGACCGTGACCACCGCGGTCGATGACGACGAGCCCTGGGTCACCGTGTACGTGAAGGTGTCCGTCGTCGACGAGGTGCCGATCTCCGCACCTGTGTGGGTATACGTGAATGACCCGTCACCCTGCCGGACGGTGAGGCCCTTGGTTGGTGACACGACCAGCGTTGATGATGTGGTGGGGGTTCCCACACGCATCGGCGAGGGTCAGGTCGTTGGCGAGAACGTCAATGTTGATCGAACCGTGCTCGGCGACCGTGGCCGTATCGGCTACGCCCTTGAGCACCGGCTGCCAGTCTGGAGCGTTATTCGTCGCTGGAACGGACAGCACTGCCGATGCGGGCCGCCGAGCTCGGAGCCGTCGGATGCGATTGCGTAGAGCTTGTCACCGCCGGTGTCGGACATTGCGGAAGGCGATCAACGTCCCGTCGGGCGACCATGCCGGCTCGACCTCGTTGTCGGCGCTGCTGATGATCATTTGCTCGTCTGGCACCGGCGGCGGTGATCGTCCAGATGTTCGATCGCTGGCTGCTGACGGCTGGCCCACCTCCTCGGCGGTCTGGAACGCAATGCGGGCACCATCCGGCGACCATGCCGGGTTACTGGCCACTGCGTCCTGGGTCCCAGCTGTCGGTCAGGTTGCTCCGGCTCGATGCCATTGGTCGCGTTCATCGTGAGGATGTCGGAGTTCTGCCGTCCTGCGGTCGAGATGAACGCGATCTTGGTGCCATCGGGCGACCACGCCGGCTGCTCATCGGTATAGGAGAGATCCGAGTTCGGCTGGCTCAGCAACGTGCCGGTCAGATCGGAACCGGTCGTCGGCGACTTGAAGATCTGGCGATTGTTGCTGCCGGATGGTGTATGCATCGCCAGTGGTCCACGTTCGTCGGCTGCTGGTCACACCGGCTCATCAACTGCAGTCATCGTGATGTTGCGTAGCGCTATCAACAGACACAACCGTCCCTGACGAGCTGTCGGTGGTGTTTGTCACGAGGTCGCCAACCGCAACCCGTCGCTCGTCGTGAACGAAGCCCGGCGCGAGTCGGTGAGAGTCACGCCACCGGCGTCGGGTCGGCAGTCGCCGTGCCCGTGCGACTCGAGCTCCGGCGCTGATAGGCGACTAGCCGCCATCGGGTGACCACGTCGGCGACCCATCGATCGGACCTGCCGACACCTGGGTCGCCGTGCCGAACGACGGTGACGCGGTGTCACCGTTGAGAAAGTCGGCGATGTAGATCGGCCGAGGCGCCGTTCCGGGATCGAGGGTGTATGCGATCTGGCTGCCGTCGGCCGAGAACACCGGGTCGGCCTGATTCTGGCCAGCACGTCAGTCGTCAGCTGAGTCAGGTCGGAGCCGTCCGCACCGATCACCCAGATATCGTTCGTGGTACCAGTGTTGTCTACAAAAACTATCCAATTGTTACCGCCCGGGTAGGCGGCTTCCGCGCTCTGAGATGCAATCACTGAGGTTGCTCCGAAAAGAAGCACCACAGCCAAGAGCAACTGAAGAGTCCGGCGCACATTGACGCCACCAAGAGTCATGATTGATCCCTCTATCGACTACAAGATTTACCTACCGGCAGAACAAGCGTACAGAGTGTCGAGACCACACGCCCGGCCCACCGCTCACAGCATATCACCGGCCACGTTGCGTGTTCGAGCCGATGGCCCACCCAAGCTAGTGCTGATCCGTTCTTAGGTAGATCTAGCTAACCGAATAGTCCATCGGCCCGGTGGAGGAATGCTGCCATCTGACCACGGGTGACGAAGTCGTTCGGGCAGAACTGGTCACCGGCTGCGTTACAGCCCTTGGTGATCCCCGCCGTCGCCAGGATGTCGATGTTGTGCTCGAACACCAAGCCGTTGTCATCGGTGAACAGGTTGCCACCGCCATCATCGGTCAGACCAAGCGCCCGCACCAGGAACGCCGCCATCTGACCACGGGTGACATTGTCGTTCGGGCAGATACTGATCATTGGCGGGAGGGTTACAACCCTTGGTGATCCCCGCCGTCGCCAGGATATCGATGTTGTGCTCGAACACCGAACCGTTGTCGTCGGTGAACAGGTTCCCACCGCCGTCATCGGTCAGACCAAGGAACCGGACCAGGAACGCCGCCATCTGACCACGAGTCACGTTGTCGTTCGGGCAGTACTGATCATTCGTCGGAGGGTTACAACCCTTGGTGATCCCCTCGTTGGCCAGCCACACGATATCTCCGACAAAGACACTCGAGCTGATGTCGATCATCACCGTGAAGTCGAAGACATCGGTGTCGGTTCCGACTTCGTCGGTCACCGTCAGCGAAACGGTGTATGCCCCGGTTGCGACCGGAGTGAAATCGAGCGTAGCTGCGGTACCGCTGGCAACCTCTGAACTGCCTCGCGTCACCGACCACGCGTACGTCCGCGAACCGGATCCGTCGGTGACCGTCGAACTGAAAGACGCCTTCAGACCGGGAGCGCCGAAAGCAGGGCCTGCGACGGTCACCACCGGCGGGTTCTCAGGGCCCGGGCGCCAGTCGGGAGCGCCGTTTGTCGTGGGCACCGACGCGCTGCCGATGCGGGCTGCCGAGCCCGAGCCGTCCGACGCGATCGCGAACAGCTTGTCGCCGCCGGTGTCGGCTCTGCGATAGGCGATCAGATCGCCGTCCGGAGACCATGCCGGCTCGACCTCGTTGTCCGTGCTGGCGGTGACCTGCTGCTCGCCGGCGCCGGCAGCCGTGATCGTCCAAATGTTCTCGTTGTTGGCTGATGGCTGGCCCGCCGCCTCGGATGTCTGGAAGGCGATGCGGGCTCCGTCCGGCGACCACGACGGGCTGCTCGCCACCGCATCCAGCGTTCCGGCAGTGGTCAGGTTCGAACGGCCCGAGCCGTCGGGGTTCATCTTGAGGATATCGGAGTTTGCATTGTCCTGCGTCGAGACGAACGCGATCTTGGTGCCGTCGGGCGACCACGCCGGGCTCTCATCGGTGTAGGAGGTATCCGAACCCGCCGGGCTCAAGCGTGTTCCGGCCTTGTTCGACCCATTGGCTGGTGACTTGAAGACCTGTCGATTCGGGCGGCGGATGATGTACGCGTCGCCCACGCCCCAATCGTTCACCGTCCCCCCCGCCAGCTTGGCGACGAGAGTCACCTGGGTCTCACTCCCAACCGATGCGACAACACCGTTCGAGAAACCATCACTGGTGTTGGTCACCAGGTCGCCCGCGGCGACACCGTCGGTGACAAAAGTCGCAGCCGTGTCGGTGAGAGTCACCCCGGCCGCATCAGCACTTGTCGCGGTACCGGTCGCAACCAGGGCGCGCCGCTGGTAGGCCACCTGAGTCCCGTCGGGCGACCAGGTGGGAGCACCATCAATCGGGCCGGCAGATATCTGCGTGGGGGCACCGAGTGAAGGCGACGACGTGTTCCCGTTCAGGAAGTCGGCCACGTAGACAGCAGAGTCACCGGACCCCGGGTCGAGGGCATATGCAAGCCGGTTCCCGTCGGCGGAGAACACGGGATCGGCCTCGGTCTGGTTCAGACCGTTGGTTGTCAGCTGGGTCAGGTTGGTTCCATCCGCATTGATCACCCAGAGGTCGCCGTCACCGACAAAGGCTATCCACTGGTTGCCGCCAGGGAAAGAGGCGTCCGCTGTCTGAGATGCAATCACCGAGGTTGCCCCGAACACGAGCACCACAGCCAAGAGCAACTGAAGAGTTCGGCGCACGTTGACGCCACCAAGAGCCATCATTGATCCTCTCTCGACCACAAGAATTCCTACCGGTAAAACAAGCCTACAGACCTACAGAGTGCCGAGATCGCCCGTCGCCCACGGCTCACAGGACATCACCAGCCGTGGTGCATCCTCCTGCCGCTGGTCATGCCAGCGCTGATACATTCTTCAGGCAAAGCTGGCTAGTTGACCAGTCCATCGGCACGGTGCAGGAATGCCGCCATCTGACCGCGAGTCACGTAGTCGTTGGGACAGAAACGGTCATTCGCGGGCGGGTTACAACCTCTGGTGATACCAGCGGTCGCCAGCTTCAGGATGTTCGTCTCGAACACGGAGCTGCCGGTGTCGACAAAGCCGATGCTGGTGTCGATGTCGGTGAGACTGAGCGCCCGTACCAGGAACGCGGCCATCTGGCCACGAGTCACGTTGTCGTTGGGGCAGAACTCGTCGTTGGCCGGCGGGTTGCAGCCTTTGGTGATGCCTGCCGTCGCCATCTTCAAGATGTTGCTCTCGAAAACGGTGCCTCCGATGTCATCGAAAGCGATGCCAGGGTCCACGTTCGTGAGACCGAGGAACCGGACCAGGAACGCCGCCATCTGTCCCCGGGTCACACGATCGTTGGGGCAATACTGATCGTTTGTGGGCGGGTTGCAGCCCTGGGTTATTCCCGAATCGGCGAGCCAGATGATGTCGGAGGCGAACGGCGAAACGGCGATGTCGCCGAGCAGCTTCAAATCGTGCGTGTCACCTGCCGAACCCGACGAATCGGTCACCGTGAGCCCGACGGTGTAGTCACCGGCGGTTGCCGAGGAGAAGGTAAACGATGTCAGCTTGCCGGTAGACACGGTCGACCCGTTGCGTTGCGCCGTCCAGGCATAGGTCCTGGTTCCCTCTCCCCCGGTCACAACCGCGGTGAAGGTCTGCGAACTGCCGGTGGTCCCGGTGATCGGGCCGTTGACAGTGACGTCGAGGAGATCGCCGGGCGGCGGAGGCGGTGGCGGTGGCGCCTCGCCGATCGACAGCGACACGGTTGCCGTGTCCGAGCTGTACTGCCCGTCGCTGGCTTTGTAGGTGAACGAGTCGCTCGTGGTCGACGAGCCATCGTGTGTGTAGGTGAACGAGCCGTTGCTGTTCAGAGTCAACGAGCCGTGCGACGGGTTGGACACCTTGATGGCTGTCAGCGTGTCGTTGTCCGGATCGGTGTCGTTGCTCAGCACACCGTTACCCGTGGACACGTTCAGAGTTGCACCGTTGTCGAGGCTGTAGCTGTCGCCGACGGCGGTCGGACCCCCGTCATTCACCGGGTTTATCGTGATGGTGACGGTGGTCGGCAGCCCTTCGGTCGAGCCTTGCACCGGAAGGTAGGAAAACGAGTCACTGGTTGTCTCGCCGCCGTCGTGGGTGTACGTGAAGGACCCATTAGATCCGAGGAGGAACGAGCCGGCGTGCGACGGCCCCGACCCCAACACGAGCTGAGCGGTCATCGGACCGAGCGGGCTCGGATTGATCGAGTTCGACACCGGGACATCGACACCGCGAACGTCGTTGGCGAGCACACCAGAAGACGAGACGGTCAGCAAGCCGCCCTCGTCGACGGTGTAGCTGTCGGGTATCCCCTCCGCCTTGTCGAGCCGCTCTACCCAGAAGATCTCGTCGCTGTGGTTGAAGCGCCTGATGAAGCCACCATCCGCTGGGGCCTGGCTTTCGTGGGCCTCGATGGCTTGCGACTTCAGGCTGGTATTGGGCACAGCGAAGCTCTCACGCTGATCCCAGACCAGCTCGTTGCCGGTGTCGCTGCTGAGCGAGGGGTATTCGTTGACCGGGGTCGCCGGGTTGGCCGACGCAGGCCAGATACCCCAGTACGCCTCGTCCTCGACGTGGACGATTGTCGTGTGGATGAGCGGCTGATACGAAGGATCGGAGTCCTGGATGTTGCTGACCGCTTCCACGATCTCCAGATACGTCGTGTAGTGATCGTTGTGACGATCCCACGGCGAGTGCGTAAATATGTGATCCGGGCGGTAAGAGTCGATCAGACTCTGGACATCAGTGAGCATGTCGGCCCGGGTGTACTGACCGTGCCCACCAAAGTGGTAGTTGTGCCAGTCGGTCGACCCGAGACCGCGCGAAGCATACGTCTGGGTGTGAACCAACTCCGTGTCACTCGGTGCGTCGAAGGCCCGGATGTCGGCAAGGAACCCGTTGGGATACCCGAGGAAGATCAAATGACTCTCGGTGATGCCGAGCAACCCCTCGGCAGCGACGGCTTCGTCCTGCCGCACCCCTGAGGGTGGCGGATTCATCGGGATACTGTTGGTTGTGCAGTAGCTGCCCTCGTAGTACTGAGACGGCGAATCGCAGCGATCGCCGTTGGTCAAGAATGCAACGTCGACCTCGTTGCCGGCGGCGTGTGCGGCCTCGACGATCCCCGCCGCAGTGATGATGTCGTCGTCCGGGTGGGCGTAGATGAGCATGACGCTGTCGCCCGACCCAACCTCGACTGCTTGTGACGCTACTGGTGTTGCCGCCAACAGCGTTGCGACGAGGGTGAGCCCGGTTGCCCACGCCCACCCTCGCGCACTGTATGCCTTACCCTTCCCCACTATTCATCCCCTCCTCCCGCCGGAAAGCCCAGACCGGCGAATGGAATATCAGCCGAGGATCTCAGCGGTGAGCTCGGGACGGTCCACGTAGTACTTGATCGCCTCGCGGAAGATCGTGTCGAGATCACGCGTCGGCTTCCAACCGAGGCTCATCAGCTTGTCGACGTTCGGCGGCACCCGATCCATGTCCTCGTAGCCCTTGCCGTAGAAGGCCTCACCATCGATGACGATGAACTCGTTCTTCGGCTTGGTGCCGGTTAGCTCGCCGTAGATCGTCTGCATCATCTCAGCCAGACGCTCCATCGTGACGTTGGTGTCGGGGTTGCCGATGTTGAAGATCTCGTTTTGGCCGCCCGGGTGCTCGAGGATCGTCGAGAATGCCTCGGACGCGTCCTTGATGTGGGTGAAGCAACGGTGCTGCTGGCCACCGTCGACAAGGTGAATCGGTCCACCGGTGAACAACGCCGACAGGAAGTGTGAGAACACGCGGGGCCCACCCTTCGTACCGGCGGGAACCATGTAGTCAAACCGCGGGCCGACGAAATTGAAGGGACGTACGATCGAGTATTCGAGATCGCCCTTGAGACCGTGCGCGTAGATGATGCGCTCGAGCAGCTGCTTGGACGCCGCATACACCCAGCGCTGCTTCTGCACGGGACCCATGACCAGATCGGACGTATCGTCGTAATACTCCGCGTCACGGGTGCGCTTGCCGTAGACCTCAGACGTCGAGTACTGGATGAGCCTCTTCTCGTGAGAAAGGCAGTACTCGAGGATCTTCATGTTCTCGAAGAAGTTGAGGTTGACGACATCGAGAGGCGATGTGACGTAGATGCTGGGGTTGGCATAGGCAATGAGGTCCACCACCACATCGCTATCCGCCACCAGCTCATTGGCCAGGTCGGCGTCGCCGATGCTGCCCTTGATGAACTTGAAGTTCGGGCCCTCGATCCCGGCCAGCTTCTCGCTGGAGATGTCAAGACCGACGACCTCGTGTTCACCCTGCTCGATCAGATGTTCGACCAGGTTCGAGCCGATGAACCCGCCCGCACCAAAAATCAGAAGCTTCACCTTTGCCTACCTCTCATGTTTTCTACCCTCATGTTGAAGACGGGTCCAACCCCCGCCCGTTATTGGGCTTGCTGACCCGTGGTTCTGGCCCACGGCTCCGCTGATCCTAAGCGACTGCACCACCCGCCGGTGAATAAGGCGTTCCGTCGCGGCCCAGCCTTGGTCATGCGTTGGCTATTGCTGCGAGAATACGGTTCGGGGCGGGACAATGAGCGGTGCGATCCGGCCAAGTGGGGCTTGACCAGATTCACGTTACGGCCGAAGCTTCAATTGAGGTTCGTAGTACGCTCGCTCGTCCATCGATCTGAGAGAACCAATGGAGACCGTCAACCTGAATCTGGAGCCCACGCTGCTGGGTGCGGCGTGGCGCTACAAGTGGCTCGTGCTGGCGACGACCACAGTGGCGACGGTGCTCGCGTTTTGGTACTCCAGCACCAACGAGAGCTGGACCGCGACCAGCACCCTCGCGGTTCAGGACCCGCGCAGCTCGATCGTCTTCGAGGTCAAGAACCAGCTGAGCCCGGAACGGTATGTCGCCGATCAGGTCGAGATCGCCAAGTCACGCACCGTTGCCGATCGGGCCCTCGCCCAGCTGGCCACGTACGACCCACCGATCGTGATCGACGTCAACGAGATGCTCGGCAATATCAAAGTCAGCATCGCGACGGCGACCGATCTGCTCCAGATCTCCTATTCCAATGCAGATGCGGAGACCGCTATCGCCGCGGCCAATGAGCTCGCCAGCGCCTACCAGGCTGTGAGCAGCGAGGGCGCCCAGGGCACGTTCGAGGACGCCCTCGCCCAGCTCGACGCCTCTATCAGCGAGCGCACCGTCGAGCTGAACCAGGTCGGCGGCCTGCTCGCGGAGCTACGAAAGCCCGACCCCAACCAGGTCGACATCGAGAACCAGCTCCAGGCTGCGCTCGATGCGGTGCTCACCTTCGAGAAGCCACCGGCGACCTCCGACCAGGCCGTCATTGACGAAGCGAACGCTCAACTCGACGAGCTCAAGGGCCGGGTCGACATACTCAACATCGCACTCGGGACGTTCAAGGATCCCGACCAGCTGGCCACACTCCAGGCCCAGCAAGATGCGATCCGGGGACGGCTCGGCGCTCTCCAAGAACGCAGAGATCAGCTCGAAGTCGATGCCGAGCTGGCAAGCACCATCGTCGTGTTCACCTCTCCTGCCGAATCAGCGGATCCATCGAGCCCGGTGGCACTACTTGTGCTTGGCATACTCGGCGGCGCCATCCTCGGGGCGATCGTCGCCCAATCGTTGGCAAGGCGGAGCAGGGGATTCCACGCTCGAAGCGAGCCGCAGTCGATCCTGCAGACCGGTCTCATCGCCGATGTTCCGGTGTTCGGGAACGAGAAGCTGACCACGTCGCTGCCCACGACCGAAGCCCCCCAATCTGCCGCGGCCGAGGCGTTCCGGTTTGTGGCAACCGGCATCGAGCTGCGTCAGCACAGCGCGACGGACAACCCGTTCAAGTCCGTCGTGGTCGCCTCCGCCACCCTCGCCGACGGGAAGACCACCGTCACCGCCAACACCGCATTTGCGGCCGCACGATCCGGCCGCCGGATCGCATTGGTTGATGCCGACTTCGTCAACCCTGCCCTCACCAGGATGCTGGTACCCGACGGCACAGACGGGCCCGGTTTGACCGACGTCGTCGCCGGAGAGACTTCGCTGGCCGAGGTCGGCATCGACATCACAGGCGCCCCGGGAGGATCCATCACTCTGTTCCGCCGGGGCACTCACGGGACGCGCATCCCCGAGTTCTTCGCCTCAACCCAGGCGGCCAACCTGATCCACGAGATCGAGCAAGAGTACGATCTCGTGCTGATAGACGCCCCGCCGTTACTTCGTCTCGCTCACAGCGGAACCGTGGTCCGGCTGGCCGATCGGGTGATGATCGTGGTTGCCCACCGCAGCGATATCTCCGTCGCCGAGGAGCTGCAACGCTATTTGAGCATCGTCGGCGTGCCCGTGCTCGGCTACGTCTACAACTTCGCACCGCTCCGGCGCGAGATGCTGGGGCGAAGCGGCTCAAATGGTCGTGACGAGACTGCGGCATAGGAGCCTCACAATGGGTGTGGTGTCGGGGACAGGGGAAGCGGCCCGGGGGTACAGTTGCCCGGGTGCCGTCCAGGCAAGGGTCGACACCCGCCGCCGGCGTGAGAGACGATGATGACGAACGTAGCCTTCGTATCACTGATCGCACAGGTCGCCAGCACATCGTGGCTGGTCATCGCGATCACGGTGGCCGCCTTCATCGGGGCGGTCGCAGTTGCCCTACGCCCGGCCGTCTCCCCGCACCTGGCCACCCTGCGCTCCTCACCGCTGCTTGTTCCCGACGAGCGATACCTGAAGCCCGAGCCACCCCAGATGCGCAGGCTCGAGAAGGCGCTGCTCGTGGTGCTCGCCGGCTACATGCTGTTCGATCACGCCTTCGCCTGGGTCCACGTCCCCGGAACACCTTTATTCGTCGGGGAAGCAGTCATCGCCCTCGGTATATGGGTGATCCTCAGCGCCAGGAGCGGCTTCGGCAGCATCACACACGGCACCGCCGGGCTGCGGGCGCTGCGCAACTTCATGCTGTGGGGGTTGCTCCTGCTCTTGCTCGCCATCATCCCCTGGGGACTCGACGCAGTCCGGGACTCGGCAATCTGGTACTACGGGATCACCGCCTTCTTCGTGGCGATGCTATTGGTTTCCGACCCGCGCCGGGTGGGCGACTGGATAGTGCGCTACGCCAAGCTGTTGCCGATCATGCTCATCTGGCTTCCGGTAGCGACTGTGCTCAGTTCCACGGCACCAAAGAGCATCAAGGTCCCCGATTCCAACGTCTCCATCTTCGAACACCGCAACGGCAACATCGCTGTGCTCGCCGCGGTGGCGATCGCGTTCTTGTGGCTGGCGGACGGAGACAGCAGGCTGTTCACACCACGCCAGCGTGGCGGTCTGACCACGTTAGCGACCCTCGTGATCGTCTTCACCGGTTTGCAGAACCGTGGAGGCATGGTTTCCTCCTTCGTGCTGATCGCGGTAGTCATGGTCATGCTCAGCAAACATCGTCTCGAGATGGTGGTCATGATGATTGCGGTTCTGGTCTTTGGCGGTGCGATCGGCATCATCTTCAAGGTCAACATCGCTCTGTTCGATGAGCGCACCATCTCGATCGAGCAGTTCGCCAACAACATCACAAGCATCATCCACCCGGACGAAGGCGGGCAACGTCAGACTCAGACGACGGAGTGGCGACTCAATATCTGGACCCAGGTACTCAACGACGTGAGCAATGAGTCGCCCATAATGGGTTTCGGCCCCGGCCCCGACCTCGGCAAACGCTACGGCATCACCACCGACGACAAGACTCCACTGCGCAACCCGCACAACTCGCATGTCGGCGTGTTGGCAAGGACGGGCTGGCTCGGGTTGATCCTGTGGTTGATCCTGTGGATCACGTGGATGGCCGAGATGCAGACGTTACGAAGACGACTCCGCTACCGGGATCGGCCCCACGAATCGGCGATCGTGGGATGGATAATGGTGACGCCCATACCGTTCCTGGTGAACTGCATATTCGACCCGACTCTCGAGGGAGCGCAGGTGGCGATGGTCATGTGGGCGTTCTACGGTGCCGGGGCGGCGTTGGTGATCCTCGCCCAACAGAACCGCTTCCCGTCCTTGACTGCCCTGTCGCTAAAGACAACGCCAAAGCGCCGAGTGGCCGTTCGCTGATATGAGCATGGACATGGCCGATAACGAGTTCGCCCCTTCGCTGCGTAATCGGCTGATAAACAAACTCGGCATCGGCGCCGGAGTCGTCGATGCGGGAATGTCATCGCTGGCGACTTTCCTCACCGGTCTCATCGCCGCCACCATCCTCGGCCGCGCCGAGCTCGGGGTGTACGCCATTTTCTTCACCGCGTTCAACTTCGCCCAGGTGATTGCCAACAACCTCATTTACATTCCTTCTGAGGTCGTTGCCGTCGCCTGGCCGCAGGAGCACCGTACCCGGGTCCTCACCCAGAGCATTTTCTACGGGATCCTGCCTTCGCTGGCAGGAGCCCTCGCGATCGGGATCGCTACCCTCGTTGCCGCCCAGACCTCCACGGCCGATGTGGTGACGCCTCTCACCATCACCGCAGCCGCCACGACTTTTCTGTGGCCCACCCAGGATCACATCAGACGGATGCTCCACATCGCCGATCGCTCATGGGCGGCCGCATCAGTCTCAGCTGTACAGGTCGCCATATCGGGTGCTTCGATCGCGGTCATGCTCCTGCTCGACGTCACAGCAGAATGGATTCCCTTCGGTGCGCTGGCAATCGCCAACCTGCTGTCGTTGCTCCTCGGTTTGATCCTCGCCCGACCATGGTCGGCGGAACGTGCGCTCGAGCGTCTCAATCCCCACAGCCTGATGCGCTCGGGAGTCTGGCTGATGATCGGCGTGGGCATCGAGCCGGTCGCCGCGTTCGGCGCCGCGTCGATCATCACGTTCACGGCTGGTCTCGAGGTACTCGGCTATGCCGAAGCGGCCCGAATCGCCGCAGTCCCGATCATTGTCATAGGTGTCGGGCTGGGCTACGTGATGGGCCCCCGGGTCATGAGGGCTGCGATTTCGCATGACCGCGAGGTGTCCCGGCACAACCATCACCGGTTCAACACCTTCCTGGTCGGGGCGTCCGCCGTCTATGCGCTGGCGGTCGGGTTCGATTGGGTGGGCAACCCAATGGCCTTCCTGGTCCCCAAGGCATACATCGTTCCTGGGCTTGTGATCGCTACGGTTGTCGCCAATGTGTTCCTGGCCGCAATCGTGCTGGTCGTCCAGGAGCTCACCGCGGCCAACCGGTCGCGGGTCATCGGTATCGTCAGCATGATCTCAGCCCCCTTCCAGCTGCTGGCGGCGGCAACCGCCGGGGTAACTCAAGCGTTCGCCCGCCCGCTCAGCCTGACGATCGGCAACGGGCTACGGCTTTTCGGAACCAGCAGGGCGATTGCCGGTATTTACGGCGAACCTTCGGAGTCGGATAACGAGAATGCGCACGTTTGACACTCAAGAATTCGCCGGTTCGGGCCGATTGAGCATTTGGGCGTCCGCGCTACTCTCGGGAAAAGGGGTTGCGCTGGTGTCTAGTCTTACGCAGCCGAAGACAGGTAATGCCGAGGGCAGGTAATTAGGTGAGTCGTAGCAGATCACAGATGGTCGCTCCTCGCTACCCGATGGTGGCGGCCGCGTTGTTGTTGCTGGCGTCTGTATCGATCCTGGTGGCACACAGCCCGGGAGCAGAAGCGGCCGTGGCGCCTGGTGGATGCCCTGGTACCGCCACCGTCGATCAGGGCGGGAGCGTCTCCCGGACGGTCAATTTCCAGTCGGACGGGGCCGCCGTTGCCGCGATCTCTGCAACGGGGGTATCCGCAAGCGCTGTTGGCGGTGGCTCAGTGGGCGACGGAGGCGGTGCCTGGTCGGTGGTCGTGTCGATCAGCGCCGGCGCCAACGCAACCGGGTCGGGCTCCGTCAAGGTCGAGCGAAGTGGCCGCCGGCGGTGGAGGCACCTGCACCATCGCCGTGACTATCCAGACACGACGACAACAACTACCGCCCCGACGACAACGACCACCACAACGACTACGACCCGCCCGCCGACGACGACAACAACGAAGGCCCCGGCGACCACCACAACGACGACAACCACCACAGAGCCGCCAACCACGACCACGTCGACCACGACATCGACCACCACCACAACGGAAGCCCCCGAAACGACGACGGCGGCACCCGCGACGACGACCTCGTCGACCACAACAACGGTGGCTCCGGTGGTGAGCACCACGACGACACTGGTTGCAATCGCTCCCGACGGGCCCGGCAGCGACTCGTTCCTTGGCAACAACTGGTGGTGGCTGACAATCGTGGGGCTGACCCTCATCGCGCTTATCGCCACCATCGCCATCCTCCAGCCGCAGCGGCAGGTGGGGACAACACGCGTGGCGGGAGCAGCGGCGGGTACCCCGGGGCGCCATGCCCGCAGAAGCACCTACGGGCCCCGTGAGAACAAGGTCGCCAGCCCGACGGTGGCGCAGCGGGTCAAACGAACCAAGGTGGCACAGACTGTGGTTTCGCGCACGACCCAGGCCAAGCCACCAAAGCCGAACCTCTTCCGCAGAATCGCCAACTGGTTCCGTGACACGGAAGTGGCAGACTCCATGCGGGCACGTTCCGGCGCACGCAGGGTCCAGCAGCGAACCCAGCAAAGCAAGCCTCCCAAGATCAAGAGACGCCGGAGTTAACCGCACGCTTCCCCGAGCTTGCGTACAGCAGGCGGTCGCCAGGGCGCCGAATGTACGCCGGAACGGGAACGATCAGTGGGCGGGGCGGATCGTCGTGACTTCGCCGGAGCGCAGGGTGACCCGGCCTGTGTCGGTCTCCACCACCAGGCCGCCGATATCGTCGACGGTAACGGCAGTGCCCCGGCCAGTCGGCTGCCAGGTGATGTCCGCACCGATCGTCGTACATGCCGCAACGTATGCGGCCCGATCCCAGTGGCCCTCAGTGTCGATGATCTGTGATGCCCACGCTTCGCTGAGCGTTTCCCCAAGCGTGGGGCCCGGGTCGGCGTCGAAGAGACCGCAAGCCCCATCAGGGGGCTCGGGCCAATACAGGTTGATTCCGCACCCGACGACCACACGCTCGTCGCTGCGCTCGACGAGGACACCGGCCACCTTCGCCGCGCCGAGCACGATGTCGTTGGGCCATTTGAGGTTCACGGCGACAGCGCATACCCGGCCTATGGCGTCCCGCACGGCCAGACCAACAGCGAGGGAGAACGAGTCCTCGACCGGAAACATGTCCGGCGAAAACGCCAGCGAAGCGGCGACGGCCCGCACCGCCTGCCACCAGCCGTTGCCGCTGCGGCCGCGCCCTGCGGTCTGTCGGCCCGCCACAACCAGCACAGGTACATCGGTTGCATCGAACCGCTCTGCGGCTAGATCTTGAGTGGAAGCCACCACATTCCTGATGAGGGTGACGTAGGGTGTAGCCATATCGCGCTTCTGTGAGTCATACAGACACACGGAGACATTAACGGGAGACCGGGTTGTGACCACGGACGAACTGATCGAGCAGCTCCGCCGATTGCGGGCAGCCGCACAGGAACCGGCCAGCAGGCGCGCCCAGGACCGTCAGCACGACCTGGGCAAGCTGACGGCACGCGAGCGCGTAGAGACCCTCCTCGACAAGGGCTCGTTCAACGAGATGGACATGCTCGTCCAGCACCAGGCCACCGGGTTCGGGATCGAGGACAACCGACCGCTCGGGGACGCTGTGATCACCGGATGGGGCACGATCGACGGGCGCACCGCGTTTGTCTTTGCCGAGGACTTCACAGCATTTGGCGGCAGCCTCGGCGAAGTCGTCGCCGACAAGATCTGCAAGGTGATGGATCTGGCGATGGACACGGGCGCACCCATCATCGGGCTCAAGGACTCGGGGGGAGCACGCATTCAGGAGGGCGTGACCGCCCTCGACGGCTACGGCAGGATCTTCGAGCGCAACGTGCGCGCCTCGGGGGTGATCCCGCAGATCTCGGTCGTAATGGGCCCGTGCGCCGGCGGCGCCGTCTATTCACCCGCCATCACCGACTTCGTCTATCAGGTGGAGGGTCTCTCCCATCTGTTCATCACGGGGCCCGATGTCATCCGGGCGGTCACCGGGGAGGACGTCACCTTCGAAGACCTCGGCGGGGCGCACGCCCACGGCTCCAAGTCGGGGGTCACCCACTTCGTCGCCACCGATGACCGGGCCGCCCTCGAGGAAGTCCGTTACCTGTTGTCCTTCCTCCCCCGGAACAACATGGAGGTACCACCCTTCTTCACCCCGCTGGATGCCCCCGACCGGATGGACGAAGCACTGACCACGATCATCCCGAGCAACTCCAGCTCGCCTTACGACATGGTCGATCTGATCGACATGGTCGTCGACGACGGCGAGTTCTATCAGGTTCACGAGCACTATGCCGCCAACATCGTCGTCGGGTTCGCCCGGATCGACGGGTATGCCGTCGGTGTCATAGGCAATCAACCTTCGGTCCTGGCGGGGACGCTCGATATCGCCTCGTCGGGGAAGGCCGCCCGCTTCATCCGCTTCTGCGATGCCTTCAACATCCCGATCGTTACGTTCGTCGACGTTCCCGGCTTCCTCCCCGGTATCGAGCAGGAGCACGGGGGGATCATTCGCCATGGCGCCAAGCTGCTGTACGCCTACTCGGAGGCCACCGTCCCCAAGATCACGGTGATCACCCGCAAGGCATATGGGGGGGCATACGTCGTGATGAACTCACGGGCGCTGCGAGCCGACGTCGTGTATGCCTGGCCCACCGCCGAGATCGCCGTGATGGGGGCTCAGGGCGCCGTCAACGTCATCCACCGCCGCGACATCGCGGGTGCCGACGATCCTGCCGTGCGGCGTCAGGAGCTGATCGACCAATACGAAGGCCAGTTCAACAACCCGTATGTCGCGGCTGAGCGTGGGTTCGTCGATGAGGTGATAGAGCCGCGAGAGACAAGACCCCGCCTGATCCGGGCGCTCGAGATGTTGCGGACCAAGCGGGAGGCCATGCCTCCTCGCAAGCACGGCAACATCCCTCTCTAGTGCACTGGCTCTAGGATGACCCTCGTGGAATCAGTGCTAGTTGCCAATCGTGGAGAGATCGCGGTTCGGGTGATCCGCGCGGCAAAGGAGCTCGGTCTGCGGGCAATTGCTGTCTACTCCGAGCTCGATCGCAACGCCCGACACGTCCAACTCGCCGACGAGGCATGGAACATCGGCCCCGCACCGGCAGCCGACTCCTACCTGAACATCGAGCGGATGCTCGAGGTGGCAGCGTCCGCCAACGCCTCGGCGGTACACCCCGGGTATGGGTTCCTTGCTGAGAACGCAAACTTTGCTCGTGCCGTGATCGATGCCGGGCTGATCTGGGTTGGGCCACCGCCCGAGGCTATCGCCACCATGGGCGACAAGATCACGTCACGGGTCGCGGCTGCGGCCGCAGGTATCGCCGCTGTGCCGGGAACTATGGAGCCGCTCGAGTCTGCCGAAGGCGTCACCGCCTTTGGTGAGGAGCACGGTTACCCGCTCGTCATCAAAGCGGCTCACGGCGGAGGCGGTAAGGGCCTCCGCGTCGTACGGGCGGCAACCGCGGTGAACGATGCATTCGAGGCCGCCTGCCGCGAAGCCGACGCCTACTTCTCCCGGGCCGAGGTATATGTCGAGAAGTATCTCGAGCTGCCCCGCCACATCGAGGCCCAGATCATTTGCGACACCCACGGAAACGCGGTGTTCCTCGGGGAGCGTGACTGTTCTATCCAGCGGCGGCATCAGAAGCTGATCGAGGAGACCCCCGCTCCTAGCGTCACCGCGGAACAGCGAGAGGAAATCGCTGCCGCGGCTCTGGCGATAGCACGGGCGACGGGTTACATATCGGCGGGAACCGTCGAGTTCCTCATGTCCCGGGAAGGAAAGCTCTACTTCCTCGAGATGAACACTCGAATCCAGGTGGAGCACACGGTCACGGAAGCGGTGACCGGGATCGATCTGGTGAAGGAGCAACTACGGATCGCCGCGGGCGAGCCACTCTCCTTCAGCGACGTCGAGCCGCGCGGGCACGCCATCGAATTCCGGGTCAATGCGGAGAACCCGGCGCGGAACTTCATGCCGAGCCCGGGCACAATCGTCGAGTACCACGAGCCGGGGGGACCCGGTGTGCGGGTCGACAGCGGCGTCACGGCAAAGTCGGTGATCAGCCAGTACTACGACAACCTGGTTGCCAAGCTGATCGTGTGGGGGCGGGATCGCACCGAGGCCATCGAGAGGGGACGTTACGCCCTCGAGTCGTTCGAGATCACGGGTCTGGTTACCACGATCCCCGCGCACCAGACGATCATCGACACGGAAGGCTTCCGGTCCGGGGAGTACTCCACCCGCTTCGTCGAAGAGAGCGTCGACTTCTCCGATCTCGACCTCGAGGTCACCCCGCATCTGCCCAGCGACGAGGAGCTCGAAGAGCGCTCGATCACCGTCGAGGTCGGGGGCCGACGGTTCCCCGTGCGCTATTGGGCGCCGATCATGGCAGCCCCGGCGGCCGGCGGTCAGAAAGCAGCGCCCCGACGCCGGCCCCCCAAGCTGGAGCGCCGCTCCGCTCCGGGCGACGACAGCGGCATCATCAGCGCACCGATGCAAGGAACCATCGTCAAGGTGCACAAGGCGGCAGGCGATACCGTCAAGGAGGGCGAGCCGCTCTGTGTCCTCGAAGCCATGAAGATGGAGAACGAGATCAAGTCGACCAAGGACGGCGAGATCGTCGATCTCCGTGTCCAGACCGGCGACACCGTCGCCAGCGGCGCAGTCCTAATGGTGGTCAAGTAACGGCCTCACCTTTGGTGAGGTTTGAGTTTGCTCCGCAAACTCGGGCCGGGGAAGCTCATGTTCGGGAGCAACGCTTTGCTCCGCTAGCCCGGGCTCGGGAATTGGCTCAGTAGTGGCCGAAGACTCCTGCCAGAGCGGTGGACACCTCACCGAGTGTGGCTCGCTCCCGGAGCGCCTGTTTCATCGGATACAGCACGTTGCCCGAGCCCCGGGCCGTCTCCTCGATTAGCGCCAGCGACGCGTCAACTGCCGCCTGGTCCCGGCTCGCCCTCACCCGGGCAAGCGACTCGATCTGGCGACGCTCGAGCTCCGGGTCGATGGTGAGGACCTCGGGGCCGGCCTCGTCGGCGGTGGCGAAACGGTTGACCCCCACGACGATCGTCTCACCCTCGTCGACGGCCCGGGCGTGACGATAGGCGGACTCTTCGATCTGCCCGACCTGGAAGCCGGCATCGATGGCGGCGACCGCACCACCGAGGGCGTCGATCTGCCCAATGAGCTCGAGGGCTGCCTGCTCGACCGAGTTGGTCAGTGACTCGACGTAGTACGAGCCGGCAAGCGGGTCGACCGTGTCGCCAGCACCCGACTCGTAGCCGAGCACCTGTTGGGTGCGTAAGGCCAGCAGGGCCGACTCGTCTGTCGGCAGACCGAGAGCTTCATCAAATGAGTTCGTGTGCAACGACTGTGTGCCTCCCAGGACGGCCGCCAGCGCCTGGTAGGCGGTGCGAACCACATTCACGAGCGGTTGCTGGGCGGTGAGCGTGGAGCCTGCGGTCTGGGTGTGGAAGCGCATCCGCCACGAGGCCGGGTTGTTGGCTCCGACCCTGTCACGCATCAGCCTGGCCCAGATGCGCCGGGCGGCTCGGAACTTGGCAACCTCCTCGAAAAGGTGGTTGTGGGCGTTCCAGAAGAACGAGAGCCGGGGAGCAAAGTCGTCCACGTCGAGCCCGGCCCGGCGTGCGGCATCCACGTAGGCGAGGCCGTTGCTGATCGTGAACGCGATCTCCTGGGCGGCGGTCGACCCGGCCTCGCGAATGTGATACCCGCTGATCGAGATGGTGTTCCACTTGGGTACTTCGGCGGCACAGTAAGCAAACAGGTCGGTGACGAGCCGCATCGACGGCTGCACCGGGTAGATGTACGTGCCGCGAGCGATGTACTCCTTGAGGATGTCGTTTTGTACAGTCCCTGTCAGCTCGGAACCCGGCACGCCCTGCTCCTCGGCGACGAGTTCGTAGAGAAGCAACAGGACGGCGGCGGTGGCGTTGATCGTCATGGAGGTGGATACCTCGCCGAGGGGAATCCGGTCGAACAGGGCTCGCATGTCTTCGATCGTGTCGATGGCCACGCCCACCCGGCCCACCTCACCTCGAGCGAGAGGAGCATCCGAGTCGAACCCCATCTGCGTAGGCAGGTCAAACGCCACCGAGAGCCCTGTCTGCCCGGCTTCGAGAAGGCCCCGGAACCTCTCGTTGGTCTGCGCAGCAGACCCGAACCCTGCGTATTGGCGCATGGTCCATTTCCGGCCCCGGTACATGTCCGGATAGGGGCCACGGGTGTACGGGAACTGGCCGGGCGCTCCCAGCTCGGCCCCCGGGTCCCATTCTTCGAGATCCTCGGGTCGGTAGACCGGCCCGATCTCGAAGCCGCTGGTGGCCCAAAACCTCTCGTTGTCCGCTGACATACCTATCATCTCGTCGACTGCCCGGGATGCTACCCATGGGAACCATCCCGGCGCCGAAAACGTCTTACTACTCGTTAGCTCTATGGATCCAAGCATTCACCTCTCGGAACGCCGGGAGCGACGCGGCAAGCGCGCTTCCAGTCTCGCGATGCTCGCCGTGATCACGGTATTGGGAGCATCGCTGTTCGGCATGTTCTCCTTCCTCGAGTCGAATGCTGCGTTCGGCACCGTGCAGGACGTCACCAACAACCTGTTCTGCGACCCCAATAACTACGACCTGAGCTTCCCCACCCTGGGGAGCCTCTCGACCGTTTATACGAGCGACGGGACGCTGCTCGGCAAGATCACTGAGAAGAACAGCCAGCCTGTCTCAATCGACGAGATCCCCGACGTCGTAAAGGACGCCGTGATCTCGGCCGAGGACGGAGACTTCTATCACCACGCCGGCATCGACTTCACCTCGATTCTGAGCGCCGCCATCGACAACGCCACCTCGAGCCACACCCGGGGTGGCTCGACGATCACCCAGCAGGTCATCAAGAAGACCATTCTCGGGGATGAGATCACGCTCAACCGGAAGATCTGCGAGGCAGTCATTGCCGCCGAGTTGGAGCGCCGCTACACCAAGGACCAGATCCTCGAGTACTACCTGAACTCACAGTTCTTCGGCTACAACGCGTACGGCGTGACCGCCGCGGCTCAGGAGTACTTCGGCAAGAGCCTCGACGAGCTCTCCATCGCCGAGGCCGCCGCAATCTCGGTCCCGATTCGCAATCCCTCGGTCTACGACATGCGGGATCCGACCAGGGTCGCCGGCGTGCTCGATCGCCGTAACTCGGTGATCGCCCAGATGGAGAAGAACGGGTTCATCACCGAGGAGCAGGCCACGGCCGCCGTGAAAGAGCCGCTCGCTCCGATCGAGCACCAGGACTTCCAGGAGGTCGACCCCCGTATCATCATCGAGGCCAAGAGGCGCCTCCTCTCCGACCCGAAGTTCGGGCTCGGCGACACGTACACCCAGCGCAAGCGGGCGATTTTCGGCTGCCCTGCCAGTGACACCGAATGTGAGGGAGGCGGCGGGCTGACGATCACGGTGACGGTCAACTACGAGCAGCAGCAGGAAGCCAACCGGATGCTGCGTTCCTGGTTCCGGGACCCGGACGGCCCGACCGGCGCCATTGCCATGGTCGAAAACGAAACGGGCGCCATCAGGGTGATCTCGTCCGGTCTCGACTACGGGAACGATCTCGCAGCAGGCGAGCGCCCATACGACCTCGCGGTCCTCGCCCGCCGCCAGGCCGGGTCGTCGTTCAAGCCGTTTGCCCTGATCGCGGCGCTGGAGAACGGGAGCAAGTACGGGTGGCAGATCACCCTTGGCAGCTATTGGGATCAGACGAGCCCACAGAAGATCGACTGTGGCTACCCGTGCAGCCCGCAAGGCAACATCTGGACCGTCAACAACGCCGGGCTTGGAGGCTCGGGGATCATTACCCTCGAACAGGCGACGTACACGTCCAAGAACACGGTTTACGCACAGGTGTCACAAGCGGTTGGGCCGGAGAAGATCGCAGACGTGGCGCACAAAATGGGTATCCAGTCGCCGCTCCAGCCGGTGCTGTCGATCGCTCTCGGGACGAATGCCGTAACCCCGCTGGAGATGGCATCCGCCTATACGACCATCGCCAACTACGGGAACAAGGTCGACAGCTATCTCATCGAGAGCATCAAGGATGCCGACGGGAACGTCATCTACCAGCACGAGACGAACCCGACCCGGGTGGCCGATGAGGCCCTCATGGCAGCGGTGGTGCGGACGCTGCGGAAGGTACCCCGGTCGGGAGGCACCGCACCTGCCGCCAACATCGGTCGCGACCAGTTCGGCAAGACGGGCACAGCCCAGGACTTCCACGACGTCTGGTTCGTGGGTGCCGTCCCCCAGTACACGACTGCAGTGTGGGTGGGGTACCCCGACGCCCAGGTCGAGATGGTCAACTTCGGGGTATACGACGAGCGCTCCGACAAAGTGGTCTCGATCAGGCGCGCCTACGGCGGCACCGTCGCCGCCCCGGTGTGGAACGAGTTCATGAGCTACATCACAAAGGATCTCCCCGCGGAGGAGTTCCCGCCGGGACCTGATGGTACGGACGCGTTCTTCCGGGTTCCCAAGACCGAGGTCCCCGATGTCAGCGGGATGAACGAGGCAGACGCCAAGACCGAGATTCTCCATGCCGGGCTACGCCCAACGATCGAGAGCATCGCCTCGGTCGAGCCGGAGGGGACGTTCCTCGATCAGAGCCCGGCCGCGGGCGTCGAGGTGACCCAGGGCGGCACGGTGACGGTCCACTTCTCGTCGGGGATTCCTCCCGAGCTGGTCAATCTCGCGGGTATTTCGCTAACTGATGTGGAAGCGGCGATCACCGCCTTCAACGACGCGTCCGGTCTCAACCTCACCTGGACCTTCCAGTACGTGCCCACCGACAATCCCAATCAAGTCGGGAAGGTGATCAGCACCAACCCGCCTGCGGGCTCCCTCGTCGAACCCGGCCAGCAGATAACCATCATCGTCGGGGAGCCCAATCTCGGCGGTGGTGGTGGCGGCTAGCCACGCCTCCGGCGTCTAATGCTCCATGGCCCGGCGGAGGTCGTTGGCATGGGCGTCGAGGGCGTCTGTGAGCATGCCGAGACGGAGCACCGGATCGTCGATTTCGAGGAGACGTTGCCGGTCGAACGCCCCGATGGGTGACGCATCGCAAAGGGTCCAGGCGGCCTGCTCCGGATCGCCCGGCAACTGGATATCCAGGTACCGTCCGTCGACCCCCATCTCTACGGCGAGCCCCAGCACCTGCTTTCTGGCGTTCGCCGCTGATGCGAGCGCAGCAGCGAGATCCACCGCGTGATAGCTAGACGGCATCTCGGCGACCACGGCACGTGGGTATGGATCGTCAGCCAGCCACTGCGTCACCCGGATTCGCTCGCGGCCCACGGCGGTGAGTAGATACGGCCCGTCACCGACTTCCTCCTGCATCACAACTTCCGCAATCGTGCCCACGTCGTGCCGCTCGTCGCCGCCTCCGACCTCCTGGCCGCGCCGGATGAGAACGACGCCAAACCGGTTGTCGTGGCCGGGTAGGTCCGCAACGAGCCGGCGATACCGCGGCTCGAAGACCTGTAACGGCAGGTAAGCGCCCGGAAACAGGACGACACCGAGCGGGAACATCGGGAAGGGAACCACCCTCCAAGTATGGCAGCGACACCCCTCTCGAACGCCCGACGCGCCGTGCGGTCCCTACGCTGTGCACTTCATGAAAAGGCAGCCACCTCTCCGCCGTCTCTGGGAATACGCCGAGTCGCATCGCGGCCGGGTGGTACGCGCCACGCTGTGGTCGATTCTCAACAAGGCGATGGACATCGCTCCCCCGGTGCTGATCGGGATGGCCATCGACGTAGTCGTCAACAAGCAAGACTCGTTCCTGGCGCACGCCGGCTTTGAATCCCCCCGTCGCCAGCTCCTGGTGCTCGCCGGGCTCACCTTCGTCATCTGGGCACTGGAATCGCTCTTCGAGTACCTGCTCGGTGTTGCCTGGCGCAACCTGGCACAGACCATCGAGCACGAGCTTCGGCTCGACACCTATGCGCACATGCAGCACCTCGAGATGGCGTTTTTCGAGAACCAGCCGACGGGCAACCTGATGGCGATCCTCAACGACGACGTCAACCAGCTCGAACGTTTCCTCGACATCGGCGCCAACGAGGTGATCCAGGTACTGACCACCGTCGTGCTGATCGGCATTGCCTTCTTCATCATCGCCCCTGGCATCGCCTGGCTTTCGTTTCTCCCGATCCCGGTGATCCTATGGGGGTCGTTCCGGTTCCAGCGCAAGATGGAGCCCCGCTACGCCGCGGTGCGGGCGGAGGCAGGCGCCATCAGTAGCCTGCTCGGCAACAACCTGGGCGGGATCGCCACCATCAAGTCGTTCACGGCAGAGGACCGCGAGATCGCCCGAGTGTCCGGCGAGAGCGAGCGCTACCGCGAGGCCAACCGGAGCGCCATCGCCCTGTCGGCGGCGTTCGGGCCGCTCATCCGCGTTGTGGTCCTTTGTGGATTCACCGCAACACTGTTGTGGGGTGGGTTCCGGGCGCTCGAGGGCTCGCTCGCGGTTGGTTCGTACAGCGTCATGGTCTTTCTAACCCAGCGGCTGTTGTGGCCGCTGACCCGGCTCGGCCAGACATTCGACCAGTACCAGAGGGCAATGGCATCGACCAACCGGATCCTCGACGTCCTCGACACCCCGGCTGAGATCGTCTCCGGCGACGGGATCCTGGAACGCGATGACGTGGCGGGCCACATCGAGTTCGACCAGGTCGACTTCTCGTACCGTCCCGGTTATCCGGTGCTCAACAACATCGACCTCGATCTGAAACCGGGCACAACCACAGCGTTCGTCGGAGCCACCGGGTCGGGCAAGACGACCCTGGTCAAGCTGCTGTTGCGTTTCTACGACGTCACCGACGGCGCAATCCGCATCGACGGTCGCGACATCCGATCGCTGGAGCTGCAGAACCTGCGCCGGGCGATGGCGGTCGTCGGCCAGGATGTCTTCTTGTTCCACGGCACCGTGCGGGAGAACGTCGCATACGGCAGCCCCGAAGCCAGCGACGAGGAGATAGTGGCCGCTGCCGACGTGGCCGAGGCGCACGCCTTCATCATCGAGTTGCCCGAGGGCTACGACACCGTTGTCGGTGAGCGCGGTCAGAAGCTGTCCGGCGGCCAGCGGCAGAGGCTGTCGATCGCCCGGGCCGTGCTGGTCGACCCGCCGATCCTCATCCTCGACGAGGCAACCTCATCAGTCGACAACGACACTGAAGCGGCGATCCAGCGTTCGCTGGCCAGACTCGTCGTCGACCGGTCGACCATCGTGATCGCCCACCGTCTCTCCACTATCCGGCACGCCGACGTCATCCACGTCATGGAGCGCGGCAGCATCGTCGAGTCGGGCACCCACGCGGAGCTGGTCGAGCGCGACGGCCTCTACGCATCGCTGTGGCAGGTGCAGACCGGCGAGGCGATCGGCTAGGCGAGGAACGGCGCCGCTACCCGGCCAGCGGCAGCGGCAGCCACGCCGGCGCCGGGCAGGTCCGGGTTCCATGACGAGAATGAGACCGCGGCGACGCGGCCGGTGGCGGCGAGCTGTGTCATCACCGAGCACGCGGCCTCGAGAGATGGCCCGCCCGGTGCCGGGTAGTTCATCGCCGGCATCTCTGTGGGGTCGACAACATCGAGGTCCACATGGATACACAGCGGTCCCGAGGGGAGACCACCAGCGAGCTCGGCGACAGACACCCGGGTCACGGCCGATTTCGCCAGGGCGTCTACCTCTCCCGGATCGAGATCCCGGGCCCCAACCAGAAAGACTCGCTCGTCGGAAAGCGGGGTGAGCCCGGCACCGGTGACGATCGTCTGCTCCCCGCGCCCGGTGACCATCGCCAGCGGCATGCCCCCGATGAACCCCGACGGCGAGGTCTCCCAGGTGTTGAAGTCCCCGTGGGCATCAAAGAACAACAGCGTCGGGTCAATCTCCATGCGCTGGAGACCGGCGAGCACCCCGATGACAGAGACACAGTCGCCGGCGTACACCACAGGGTGGGCGTCGGCGGCAACCCGAGCGGCAAGGTGGTCATAGAGAATCCCCATCCGGTGTTGTGGGTCGGCGTCGGGCAGCACCGGCTCGAGGACCTCGTGGGGATCGGGAACATCGATACCGGGCATGGGGTCGCCCATGAAGTACGGGACGGCAATAACGCTCATGGCCGCCAAGCTAGTCGCGCAACACGACATCGAGATTGAATCCCGCGGCGTCGAGATCGGCCACAATCCGCGCGCCCGATCCTCCGGGCCAAGAGCGGGTTGCGGCTGCACCATCACATCTGTGAACTGCGACCCGGGATCATCGACCAGCCCGGCGTTGTCGCCGATCGCCCGGCGCCAATCATGACCCGAAGGGCGAAGGCCCTCGCCACCTTCGCTTCGCCAGGCTCCCTCTCCCAGAGGGAGAGGGAATTCCCTTGTTCCGTCCGTGCCTTCCCCACTCTGCCCTCAGCCTTGGTGACGTAGATCAAGACACAAACAGGCTGTCTTTTCGCACTCTGACATAGACCTATTGACGTTGTATAGCATTGTCTGTTATTACTTTGTCATGGATCAGAACACGGCAGCACCCGGGGAAACCACGACAAAGCCGTCCTCCGTTGTGGAACCAGCGCCTCCCCCGGGTGCTGTCGCTGGTCCCGTCCGGGCCACCGCCAGGCAGCGGGCGATCATCCGCCCCATACCCTGGGACTGGGACGCTCCGGACGGCACCACCTACACCACGACCCATCCCTACGTTCGTCTCTATTGGACCGCCACAATCGGCCCGGGAGCGGTCGCCGACCTGCTCCGACTCGCCACCGCCGCAATCCGCGGCCGCTCCCTACGCCGCCCCACCCACCTGCACGTCCTGGTGCGGGTGGGCCTGGTCCACACCTACAGCGGGCACGTGTTCGTCCGCACCAGGGTGCCGGCACTCAACACCATCCAGGTGAAGCTCCTTCCCCCGGACCTGCGGAGACAGCACCCGGCTATGTGACTCGGTACCATCGATCGAGAGCGGGAGGTGCATATGGCGAAGGTGACCGGGATCGGCGGCGTGTTCTTCAAGACTGAGGATCCGACCGCATTGACCGAATGGTATGTCGAGCACCTCGGGCTTCCGGTAGACGCGGATGGATACGTGATCCTGCGGTGGGGCGACGAGGTCAGAGGTTCCACGGTCTGGGCGCCATTCCCCGCAGACACGACCGCGTTCGAGTGGCCGGCCGACCGCCAGTGGGTGATCAACTACCGGGTCGACGATCTCGACGAGATGCTTGCCCAACTGCGTGCGGCGGGCGTGCGCACAGACGAAGTCACCTTCGAAGATGACAACGGCCGGTTCGGCCACTGCTGGGATCCCGAGGGAAACCGTATACAGCTCTGGCAGCCCCACCCCGGCATGTAGTGTCCCGCCGTCGGTGCGAGCAACAGCGCATCAGGCCACAAGCCCTCGATCACGGCGGCTCACTCTCCTTCCAAGTCAACCCAGCCCGGTAGCGGATTGGTTCCGATAGCGGCTACATCCCGCCTATGCTGACGTTCCGCCCGGCGAGAATCGTCGGGCTTTTCGTTTGGGCAAGCGTGTGCCCACCCCCCCAAGAAACTGACCCCTACCCAATGCGTGCTATGAGAAGAATCACCATCACATTTCTGGCTCTGGCGATCGCCCTGATCGCCGTTGCCCCACCCGCCCTCGCCATCGAGACGCTCGAAATGAGCTCGGCCCGCGAGGCCTACCTGACTTCACAGGCCGAGGCTTCACAGGCCGAAACGCTGGCCGCCCTCGTGCAGATCAACGGGCCGTACGACAACGCCACCGGCCGGTTTCCCTGGGAAGTGGAACGGTGGCGACCCGTGGTTGCCCTGTACTTCCCGGAGGACCGTGTCGAGTGGGCGCTCCGGATCATCGAATGCGAATCGCACGGCGACCCCAATGCCAAGAACCCACACAGCTCGGCCAGCGGCCTGTTCCAGCACCTTGCCCGTCTTTGGCCAGGGCGTGCCGCCCGTGCCGGCTTTGCCGGCGCCGACGTGTTCGACGGCTACGCCAACATCGCGGTGGCCGCCTGGCTTCTCGAGCACGGCGGAACGAGCAACTGGGTGTGTAAAGCACGGAGGTGATCTCCGGCCCTATCGGCGCCGGGTCTCACTGCTCGTGGCGCTGGTACCAGATCCCCTGATCGGACGAGTGGATCTGGTCGAATCCGGCTGTAATCGCGGCAGCAACGTCCGTGCCCTCGAGCAGCCGAGCCGCATCGGTCGAGACGAAGACCTGGGCAGGAGGGCTCCCATTCAGCGAGTCAGCGACCCAGGTCCGTGTCTTGTCGTCCCACGCCTCGATCGACCACGCCTGCGGCGGCACCGCCTGTCGAGCACCGGAGACATACAGTATGAGCGGGTCGCCGAGCACATAGATGTCGGACGCCACGTCGACGGACGCCGTCTCAGCCAAAGCGGCCGCATAGGGCTCGCTGACCGCGGCACGGTACTGCTCGGCGTTGGTTGCGCCGAGAGCAAACCCGTTGGCCACAAGCGGCAGTACCTTCAGCGCAAACAAGCCGACCACCGGGAGACAGAGCACCGCCAGCGCAACCGTCCAACGCCTGGTCAGTGCGCCGTGCGCCAGCAGGTCGTCCAGCCCTTCCGCCGCCAGAATCGCCAGCGGTGGTACGAGAACGAGAAACAGGTACGACCACCACAACTGAGCGAGAACGGTGACGCAGCCGGCCAGGAACCACACCACCATGGCAAGCGAGAACCGGTCCCGGTCCCCGGTCAGTAGCCGCCGAACCCGGACCGACGCCAGCACGAGCAAGGGTGCAAACCGCACCACGAAAGCTCCCCCTGATTTGATCAGCCTGCCAATGTCGCGCAGACCACCGGTCGAGGCGTGCAGCGGATAGGAGACAAACGTGTACCAGATCCGGCTCCCGAGATCGTGGTTCGCCGTCCAAACGACAAATGCGAGGCCCGGCACGACGAATCCGGCAAGCGCGGCGGCGAGCAGCTGCAGCGACCCGCGCTGCTTCTTGTCTGGTCGGGAAAAACACGCAAAGACAATCAGGGCGACCGGGATGATCACCAGCAACGACTTGAACAACCCGACCAGCGCTGCGAAAAGGCCGGCGACAAACCACATGAATACGGGCCGCGTCCTGGTGAGGAACAACGCCCACACCACCATCGCAACAAACGGAATCGTGAACGTCTCCAACTGCGCCAGTTCGTTGGTACGGGCCCCCAGGTACACGAACCCGACGGCGAGCAGAGGTAGCGAACCAAGAGCCAGGGAGTGGCTGAAGTGCCCGCGCAACACGTACATCCCCACGACGACCGCACTTAGCAGCAGGAGCAGTTCGAAGCCGTGGATCGCCACCTCGCTGAAACCGACGAAACCGACGAACCGATACGTCATGAAGACACCCGGCTGTTTCACGTCCCACATGTCGCGGTACAGCACGTCACCATTGGCCATCATCCGGCCGTAGACCGCAAACAACGCCTGGTCACCGTGATACGGGAAGGGAAGATGGAACAACCCGAACACGAGGGTGAGGACTACCCCGACAACGGGCCAGCGGCGCCAACCTGCCAACCGCAGATTCTTCGGTCGATTCATTGTCTCAGACGCGGTGATCTCGAGGCCCCATCCAGCAGCTTTCCCGGCGTGGGAAGCATAGATGCCGATAGCCGGGAGCCATTCCGGTTTCGAGCGATGCGCAGCACCTGATAGCGTAGGCGAATGAGCCAGGATCTCGCCTACGCAGCTCGCCTCCTGCTCGACGCCAAGAGGATCTTGGTCTTCACCGGCGCGGGAATCTCCACCGAGTCCGGTCTCCCCGATTTCCGGGGTACGGACGGCATCTGGACCAAGCTGTCCCCCGAGGATTTCCAGCTCGATCGCTATATTCGTGACCCCGCGGCACGTCAACGCGCCTGGCAGAGGCGCTTTCCCAAGATGTTCGGAAACGCCCAACCGAATGCAGCCCACTTCGCTGTCACCGACCTGTGGAAGGCGGGACGGCTGGTCGGTTGTGTCACCCAGAACATCGACGGCCTTCACCAGGCAGCCGGTCTCCCCCAGGACGCCGTCGCCGAGTTGCACGGCAACAGCGACGGGATCGCCTGTGTGCAATGCGAGACCGCGTACGATCCCGCCGAGATCGAGCGGCGGTGGGCCAACGGCGACCTCGACCCTCATTGCGACGTTTGCGGTGGCATCCTCAAGTCGACGATCGTGTTCTTCGGTGAGGTGCTCCCGGAGAAGGAGCTGCGTCTGGCTGAGGAATGGGCCGCGGAAGCAGATGCGGTGGTCGCCATCGGATCGAGTCTCTCGGTCTATCCGGCTGCTTACATCCCGCTCGAGATCGCGGCCAGGGGTAGCGTCTTCGTCATCATCAACAACGCCCCAACCGATCTGGACAGTGTCGCATCGATCCGGCTCGACGGCATGGCGGGGACCGTGTTCCCCCTGCTCGTGGGTGCCATCATCCGCTGAGCCCGGCGCTATTGGCCGGTTCACAGAGAAGGTGCAGACACCATCATCTCAACCGCCAATTGGCGGGATGAGCGAGCCAATCCGACAATCTGCAACCGTGGATTCAGGCTGACCGGTCTCACACGTCGCTTGGTCACGCTACGGTGAGCCGACAATGGACGAGTATCGACGCCTCCTCGCCGCAGCCCGGGAACGGGTCACACAAGTCTCTCCCGATGGTTTCGACACCAGCGTGGTGACGCTGATTGACGTGCGCGAACCGCGGGAACTGGCTATCGGGCTCCTCCCCGGGGCGATCTCCATCCCGATGGCACAGATAGCAGCCCGCATCGCAGAAGTCGCCCCCGACCACGACACCCCGATCGTCCTCTATTGCGCGGTCGGCGAGCGATCCGCCATCGTCGCCGCCCAACTCGAGGATGCCGGGTATCGCCGCGTTGCCTCTCTCGCCGGGGGAATCAGGCGCTGGATGGGTCTCGGGTTGCCAACGGTGGCCGACACAGACCTCAGCGACGCCGCCCGGCACCGCTACGCCCGGCACATCGCTCTCCCCCAGGTCGGCATCGCCGGCCAGGAGCGACTCAACAAGGCTCGCGTGGTCATCATCGGAGCCGGTGGGCTGGGCTCGCCCGCGGCCCTGTACCTGGCGGCCGCCGGCATCGGCACGCTCGGCCTGGTCGACGACGACGTGGTCGAACTGTCGAACCTGCAGCGACAAGTGCTCCACGGCACCGGCGACGAGGGCCAGCCCAAGGCCGTCAGCGGGGCACGGCGGATGAACGACATCAATCCCGAGGTAGCGGTGACGGCCCATGTGACCCGTCTGTCCGCCGACAACGCCATCGACATCCTCTCCGGCTACGACATTATCGTGGACGGCACCGACAGCTTCGCCACTCGCTACCTCATCAACGATGCCTCGATGTACACCCGCTCCACGGTGGTGCACGGGTCCGTGTTCCGCTTCGAGGGTCAGGTGGGCGTCTTCGCTCCGTATCAGACTGCGTGCTACCGGTGCGTTTTCCCGGAACCACCACCGCCCAACCTCGCGCCGAGTTGCGCAGAGGCTGGCGTGTTCGGGGTCCTCCCGGGGATCATCGGGACCATGCAAGCCGCTGAGGTGTTGAAGCTCATCCTGGGCATCGGCGAGCCGCTGCTGGGCAGACTCCTCACCTACGACGCCCTCGACCAGACGACCCACACCGTCCGTCTGGTTCGCAACCCGGAATGCGAGTCGTGTGGGGGCGACGAGCCACCACCGCTCCGGGAAGAGGCGCAGTACTGCTGATGGCCGGCTCCACACCCGATCCGGATCAGATCGATGTCGCGCTGCTCGGCAAAGGACGCACGTTGATCGCACGCCAGCTAAGGCGGGCGACCAAGGAGTTCGCGGTAGGCGGTCTCGGCACGGTGCTCTTCGCCACCATGACGGTCGTCTCGTCATACGTCGTCGGATGGGTGACCGACTCTGTGCTGCTCCCCGCGGTCAAGGCGGGCGAAGTGGCCACCTCGACACTCGTCGGTGCTGCGCTCGCCGTTGTCGGGGTGGCGTTGGCGCGCGCTATCGGGATTACGTTTCGCCGGCTCGGCGCCTATCACGCTCAGTACCGGCTCCAGGCCCGCGACCGCATCGAAGTCACGGATCGCTACCTCGAGCTCCCCATAGAGTGGCACCGCCGCCACCCCACCGGCCAGCTGCTCGCCAATGTCAACGAGGACGTGGAATCCTCCTCGTGGGTCGCCGCCCCACTCCCAATGGCGTTCGGCGTGATAGTCATGCTCGCCATCACCGCCGTCCTCCTCATCCTCACCGATCCCTTCCTGGCGCTGATCGGGTTCCTGGTTGGCCCGGCGATCCTCATCTCCAACTTCTTCTACCAACGGAAGATGCGGGCCGTAGCGGCGACGGCGCAACGCTTGCGCGCCGAAGTAGCCGAGATCGCCCACGAGTCCTTCGACGCCGCCCTTGTCGTCAAGACGCTCGGTCGTGAAGATGCCGAGGTGGGCCGTTTCGGGGCCCGGTCCGATGCGCTGCGGGACCGCATGGTGGAGGTGGGGAGCCTGCGCGCCATCTTCGACCCGATCATCGAGGTTCTCCCCAACATCGGGATTCTCGCCGTGCTCGGGGTCGGCGCCTGGCGCGTAGACCAGGGAATCCTCACTCCGGGCACGCTCATCACGTTCGCCTACCTCTTCCGGCTCGTTGCGTTGCCGATGCGCGTCTTCGGCTGGCTGCTGGGTGACTTACCCCGTGCCGTTGTCGGGATGGACCGGGTGGATGCCGTCCTCAACGAGAAAGGCAGCGTGTCTTACGGCGCCCGGGCGTCGTCCGCCGTTGGTGGAGCCGGCGCCCGCGCCGAGACCGTCGGCTACCTGTATCCCGAGACCGAGTACGCCGACCTGTCGGCGACGACAAGGACGTCCGCTGCGGAGATGGCAGTCGAGGATCGCCGCGGGATTGAATCGGTGACGCTCGACGTCCCACCCGGCAAGACCGTCGCGCTGGTCGGGCCGACCGGGTCGGGGAAGTCGACGTTTGCCCACCTGCTGGTGCGACTGTTCGATCCCGATCGCGGCGAGATCTGCCTCGACGGCCACGGCTTGCTCGACCTCGACAGATCGACGCTGGCCCGGTCGGTGACGCTTGTCTTTCAGGAGACATTCCTGTTCAACGACACCGTCTTCAACAACATCAGCCTTGCGGAGGCGATCCCGAAGGGCGAGGTCATCGACGCCGCCAGGCTGGCCCAGGCCGACGGCTTCATCGCCGAGCTGCCCGACGGGTACTACACACTCGTCGGCGAGCGAGGCGCATCCCTGTCGGGTGGCCAGCGGCAGCGCATTGCGCTCGCCCGCGCCATCGTCCGCCGTCCCCGGTTGCTCGTCCTCGACGACGCCACCTCGGCGGTCGACCCCTCCGTCGAGGGAGTGATCCTGGCGGGACTCGCCGAACTCGACACCACCGTCGTCATCGTCGCCTACCGGCGCTCCTCCATCGTCCTTGCCGACGAGGTCATCTACATCGAAGACGGTCGGGCCATCGACAGGGGCACCCACGATGAGCTGTACCGCCGATTGCCGGCCTACCGCGAGCTGATCGACGCCTACGAGCGGGAGGAGGGCACATGACGGTCGGCGTCGACACGCCGGGCCGGGCCACCGGGGCGCTCGACACCATCAAGCGCGGTCTCAGCCTCTCACCCGAGCTGCGGCGCGGCCTCGCCGGCACGATTGTCATCGCGCTCGTCTCTACCGCCGGCAGGGTCATCGTCCCGGTCGCCATACAGCAGATCATCGACCGCGGCCTCTCCAACGGCGGTGTCGATATGGGCTTCGTGGTGCGTATGGTCGGCGTGGCGCTCGTGGCGGTGCTGATCACCGCAGGTGCCACAGGGTGGATGGACCTCCGGCTGGCCCGGGTCTCGGAGACCGCCCTGTCCGGGGTGCGTATCAGGGCGTTCCGACACATCCACGACTTATCGATGCTGCACCAGGCGTCGGAACAGCGCGGGGTCCTGGTGGCGCGGGTGACCTCGGACGTCGACCAGATAAGCCGGTTCATGCAGTGGGCAGGTTTGATGCTGATTGTCAACAGTGGGCAGGCGCTGCTGGCGCTGGTGGTGATGCTGGTGCTATCCCCGCTGCTCGGTCTCGTGGTGATCGCCCTGATCCCGTTGATCGTGGTCACGATGTGGTGGTTCCAGACCAGGCTCGAGGTGGCCTTTCTCACCGTGCGAGAAAAGGTGGGCAGGATGCTGGCCCTGCTCGCCGAGACGGTGGTGGGGGCACCGGTGATCCGGGCGTACGGAATCGAAGAGCGAACCAGGGAACGACTCGGCGAGGCGATTGAGGACCATCGCTCCTCAGCCGTCTACGCCGGTTCGCTGTCCGCCACGTTCTCAGGAGTCGGCGAGCTCCTTTCAGCTTTGGTCGTGGCGGCAGTACTCGTTGTCGGGACGGTGCTGGCGGTCCACGATCTCACCTCGGTGGGGACCGTTCTTGCCTTCCTGTTTCTCGTCCAGCTGTTCGTCCAGCCGATGCAGATGCTCGGCGAGGCGGTGAACGAGGCCCAGACTGCGGTGGCGGGATGGCGCCGGGTGCTCGACATCCTCGACATCGCCCCGGACGTCTCCGACCCGGGACCGGACGGGGTGGAGCTGCCCCACGAACCGGTCGGCGCCAGCTTCTTCGGCGTGACCTTCCGCTATCCCATGAGTGGGGAGATTGCCGCCGACGCCACCGGGCCGGCCGCCCTCGCAGACCTCACAATCGACATCGCTCCCAGGAGTCGCGTAGCCGTGGTCGGCGAAACCGGGTCGGGTAAGACGACCTTCGCCAAGCTCCTAACCAGATTGATGGATCCGAGTGAGGGATGGGTTGAGGTGGGTGGCGCCGACCTACGCACCGTCCGGTTCGATTCGTTGCGGGATCGGGTTGTGATGGTTCCGCAAGAGGGCATGCTGTTCCGGGGCACGATTGGTGACAACGTGCGCATGGGCAACCCCGATGCCAGCAACGCCGAACTGGGCGCCGAGTTCCACCGGCTCGGGCTGGGAGACTGGCTCGACGAGCTGACCGAGGGGATAGACACACCGGTCGGCGAGCGGGGCGGAGCGCTCTCGGTAGGAGAACGCCAGCTGGTCACCCTCGTTCGGGCCGCCATAGCCGATCCGGACCTGCTCGTCCTCGACGAAGCAACTTCGGCGGTCGATCCTGCGACCGAGGTCCGCATCAACCGGGCGCTCGGAGAGCTCACCACGGGGCGGACTGTTGTCACCATCGCTCACCGCATGTCGACGGCGGAACGGGCGGACCGGGTGCTCGTGTTCGACGGCGGCAAACTGGTTCAGGACGGAACACACGAGGAACTGCTTGCGGATGGAGGCGTCTACCAGCGGTTATACCAATCGTGGCAGACGGGCACGTCGGCGCAGACCTAGGAGCCGGTCAGATAGCTCTCGGCTGGAAGGTACGCACCCACCGGACCACGATCGCAGCTGCCGGTGTTGCCGGTGCGGTGACATGCGGTGCGGGGGGCGTCGGATCGGTGGCTTCGTTGGCCGCCGGCTGTCCGGTCGATACGACCGGTTGTAGCTCAGCGTAGGGCTCAGGGTCTTCGCCGCCGGCGGGCGCTGCACCGAGGGTCTTCATGAACACGACGGTGATCCACAACTTCGACTGGGTCTCCGCAACAACGGCGATGCCGACGCTGTCGTAGTCACCAAGTATGTTGCCGCGGTGTCCCGGAGACTGCATGAAAGCCTCATGCAGCGAGGCAATGCTGGTCCCCACCCCAACGTTCTCGCCGAGCTTGTCCCAATTCCCGGTAACCGCAGAGAGGTTCGGGTTGTGCGACAGTTGCTGCTGGCCCTCCATGTGCTGTGTCCAGGCCAGCGCATTGTCGCTCAGGTTTGCGTTCATGGCCACCGGATTGAGTCCTGCCGCCGCCCTGGCCTGGTTGAGCAGTGTCAGCGCTTCGCTCTCGTATGACCCGGCGGAGGCCGCCGGAACGACCATAGCGAACGCCAGACCTGCGGTGAGTAGAACGGTAAATATCCTCTTGGCCAGCGCAGCCATAAGCTTCGATCCTCTTGTCGCCGGTTTGTGCGAACACGCTGCGTATCGGCGTGCTTGGTAACCGGCTTGAGGGATCGAACACACACAGTGGTGGGCCGTTAGCCCATTGTCGGCTGGGACTTAAGGCCCTAGTGGCTCTTCGGAGTTGGTTGATTGCCGAAAATATCCAATGATTACGGGAAGCATCGTGATCATGAACGTCTCGCGGCGAGGAGCAAGCGCGTTTCTCGCGACGACTACCTAGGGTATTCTGGCTCTATCGGTATAGGTCGATCGGCCTAGGTCGTCTAGCTACTGATAGTGTCGGCATTTCACCAGTTCTGACGTCGCGGGCGCAACGGCGATCTTCACCGCTCTCCTAGGTCCTCGGCGACGGCCACCAGGGTGGCCACGGCGAAACCGGTTCCCCCCTTGGTGACATAGCCATCGTCCGATTCGGCCCGCGCCGGCCCGGCGATGTCGAGGTGCACCCAGGGAAGCCCGCCGGTGAACTCCTCGAGAAACAGAGCCGCCGTGATCGCACCGCCGTAGCGGTCGCCGATGTTCTTGATGTCGGCGATCGGTGAGTCGAGCTTGGAGCGGTATTCCTTCTCGAGCGGCAGACGCCACACCCGCTCCCCTGCGCGCCTGGCCGAGGCCACGACCGATTCGGCCGTTTGGTCGTCGGAGCCAAACAAACCGGCCACCTTCTTGCCGAGTGCCACGGAGCATGCCCCGGTCAGAGTGGCAACGTCGATCATCAGATCCGGCTCGGACTCGGCGGCTAGTGATAGGCCGTCGGCGAGAACCAGCCGGCCTTCGGCGTCGGTATTGAGCACCTCGACGGTCTTGCCGTTGCGTGCGGTGAAGATGTCACCGGGTCGCTGGGCCGCTCCGCCGGTCATGTTCTCGGTGAGCGGTGTCACCCCGAGCACGTTGACCTCGATCCCGAGCGAAGCGATCGCCTGCATCGCTCCGAACACCGCAGCGGCACCCGACATGTCGGTCTTCATCGTCTCCATGCCCGAGGCCGGCTTTATCGACAGACCACCGCTGTCAAAGACGATCCCCTTGCCGATCAACGCCAGGGTCTTGGATGCTCCCTCGGGTCGGTAGCGCATGACAACCATGCGCGGAGGGTTGGTGGCCCCCTGCGAGACCGCCAGCAACCCGCCAAACCCCTCCTCCTCGACCTGATCACGGTCGTAGATGGTGATGTCGATCCCCGCTGCGTTTGCCATGTCCGCCGCGATACCGGCGAGAACCTCGGGTTTCTTGCCACCCGCAGGCTCGTTGATCAGATCCCGCGCCAGGGTCACCCCGGCGGCGACCGCGGTTGCGTGGGCGACGTCGCCTCCGGGATCGGAACCCACCAGCAGGAGCGTCGCCGTCCGGGATGGACTCGGATCGGAGAGGTACTTGACGAACTTGTACTGGCCGAGCAGGAACCCGTACACCACGGCTTCGACGGCGCCGTCGATTTCCAACGCGCTCAGCGTTGTCGCCACACTCTCGTACCGCTGCGCGGCACGGCCCGCAATGCCCGCCACCTTGCGAAGGACATCGGCGTCGGCCTCCTCGCCCAGCCCGGCAAACAGGACGTTGCCGAAACCGCCGGTCCCGGGCACGAATGCGGTTTGCCCGATCTTGCCGTTGAAGTCCACACCATCCAGGTAGGCCTCCACCCACCCGCCCAGCCCGGCGACCACAGCTGCGGCACCCGGACCCCAGTTGCGGCCCTGGTAGACGGGCAGGATCAGCAGATCGCCGGTCGCGTCCTCGAGATCGGGCTTGACGGTGATGTCCATTACGTATCGGTCTCCTTGCTCGGGGTCCAGCTCTCCTCGGCGGCACGGGCCAGCATGTAGAGATAGTCGGTCAGCCTGTTGATATAGGCGAGAGCGTGGCTGTCTTCGTACCCCCCGGCCCGGAAGTGGGTCACGATGCTCCGCTCTGCCCTCCTGGCCGTCGCCCTGGCAACATCGAGGGTCGCTCCGAGCCGGTTGCCGCCGGGCACGAGAAAGACGCCCGGTGTACCGCGGTCGCTGTCGATCTTGTCGATCGCCTGCTCCAGATCGCTCACCATCGTCTCGGTCACCCGGGTCTCACCATCGACGAGCTTGTGACGGTTCTCCGGCGCCGTCGCCAACTCGGCTCCCACGATGAACAGGATCCGCTGCAGACGCAGCAGCTCGTCGTTGAGGGCGGATCCGGGCTCGGTCTCTGCTCGGGCCATCCCGAGACAGGCGACGGTCTCGTCGATGTCGCCGTAGGCGGCAGGGGCCGTGGCGTCTTTCGGCACCCGCCCCCCGTAGAGCAAACCTGTGGTCCCGTCATCGCCGCGGCGTGTATAGATCTTCACCAGCGCGATCCTACCGACCCGCAACCAGCAGGCGGCCCACAACGACGACCCCGAACGAGGTGAGCACGCCCAGATACGAGAGCCCCGTAGCCGCCATCACCCCCGAGTACCCCGTCTCGCGCAACGAGAACCACACCGCGGCCACGAGCAGACCCGTGAGGACGGCTAGTGCCACGTATGCCGCGATCATCACTCCGTCGCCCGCACCAAACGCCCCGGCAACAGCCATCACCGCTACATCGAGAACGACGCCGGCGCCTGCAACGACATCGAGACGCTGTAACGCCGATCGCGGCAGCGTCGGGTCGATCAGAAACCAATGGCCGAGCAGCATCTCGGTGGTCATCCCGCCCAGAAAGACCGATCCCGTGATCGCCGGGATGACACCACCGTCCGAAATCGCTGTTACCAGATATCCCAGGGCGGACAATGCGAAGAGCCAGGCGGCTACCGGTCGCCTCCGTGCCATGACGCCGGCAGCCAATGCCGCCGCACACGCAGCCAGGCCGATCGTCACATTCCCGGCGAGCGCCGTCGCCCCGCCCACGATCACGACGATTCCGGAAAGCAACCAGTTGAAACCCGGCCCGACAACGCCCCAGCTCGACACAACCGCAGCGCCGGCGGCCATGCCGGCGCTCCACATGCTCAGAACGAGTGCGGGGGTCACCTCCATGGGCGTAGAACCTAGCGCCCCGGGACGGCCCGGTCGGCTTCCGCCGACAGATCCTGGACGCGCTATCCCCTATGGCTGAGGCCACCGACGCCCGCTAATCAACCGAGCCACGTACGCAGCTTGGCCGCAACCTGCTCCGGTGTGAAGCCGAACTTCTCAGCAAGCACGGGGCCGGGAGCGGAGGCGCCGAAGTGGTCGATCCCGATAGAGAGCCCGTCCCTGCCGACGATGTCGCCCCAGCCAAAAGTCGTCCCCGCCTCCACCGAGGCAATTGGGAGCCCATCGCCGAGGACACTCGCCTTATAGGCGTCATCCTGGGCTGCGAAGGCCTCCCGGCACGGCATCGAGACAACCCGGACCGCCTTCCCCTCGCCTTCGAGGATCTCGGCCGCGGCGAGGGCGGTGGCCAGTTCGGAACCGGTCGCCACGAGAACCGCGTCTGATCCCTCCCGAGCCACATAGGCGCCCTTGGCCACGGGGACCGGATCGCTGCCACCCACCGGCAAACCCTGGCGGGACAGGCTGAACGCCGTCGGGCCCTCCACCCGGTTCAGCGCCAACTCCCAGGCGCCCGCCACCTCGGCGGCGTTCCCGGGGCGTATCAGCCACAGGTTGGGAATGGCTCGCAGCGCAGCGGCGTGCTCGATCGACTGGTGGGTGGGCCCGTCCTCCCCCAGGAAGATCGAGTCGTGGGTATAGACCCAAATGCTCGGGGCGCCCATGAGCGCACCGAGACGGACCGCTCCGCGCATGTAGTCGGAGAACGTGAGGAACGTCGCCCCAAAGGCACGCATCCCGCCGTGGATATTGATGCCGTTGACTGCGGCACCCATGGCGTGCTCACGGATGCCAAACCGGATGTTGCGGCCGGTCCGGTCCGCGGCTGTGAAGTCGCTCGACGACTTGATCAACGTGTTGGTCGACGACGCCAGGTCCGCGGAGCCTCCGACCAGATCCGGCCGCTCGTGGGCAATGGCGTTTATGACATCGCCCGAGACGGCACGAGTGGCGACCTTGCTGCCCGCGTCGTACTCGGGTACCGGGATCGTGATGGGCTCCGGATCGAAGTGCTTCCGCCACGCCTCGGCCAGACCCCGGTCTGTAGCGAGTTCCATCTCGAGCTTGCGCTGCCAGTCGCCTGCCTCCCGGTGTCGATCGGCCATGGATTCCGAGAAGAACGTGTAGACCTCATCGGGGACCTGGAACGGCTCGTACTCCCAGCCCAACGCCTGCTTGGTGAGTGCTACTTCCTCCTCGCCGAGCGGTGAACCATGAGCCGAAGCCGAGTCCTGCTTGTGCGGGCTCCCGAAAGCAATATGGGTCCAGCAGGCGATCAGCGACGGACGCTCAACATCGGCACGGGCCTCGGTGATTGCCTCGGCGATCGCACCCTGGTCGTGTCCGTCGACCTCGAGCGTCTGCCAACCGTAGGCATCGAATCTCTCCAGCGTCTTCTCACTGTCGCTCCACGACCGGGGCCCGACCAGCGTGATCTTGTTGGCATCGTACAGGTAGATGAGCTTGCCCAACCCGAGATGGCCCGCCAGAGAGGCGGCCTCGGCGGTCACACCTTCCTGGACACACCCGTCACCGACAAATCCGTACGTGTAATGATCGATCAACTCGGGCCCGAAGCGCTCATTGAGCTTGGCTTCGGCAATGGCCATCCCAACGCTGGTGGCGAATCCCTGGCCGAGTGGCCCCGTGGTCGTCTCGATCCCGCGGGGAACGTCGCGCTCCGGGTGACCGGGCGTGACCGAGCCCCACTGCCGGAATGACTTGATATCCTCGATCGTGATCGGGAACCCGGTGAGGTGGAGAATCGAATAGAGCATCAACGAAGCGTGGCCGTTGGACAGCACGAACCGGTCGCGGTTCTCCCACGTCGGGTTGGTCGGATCGACCCGCAGGAACTTGCTCCACAGCACCACGGCCATGTCGGCCATACCCATCGGCGCTCCCGGGTGACCCGAGTTGGCCTTCTGCACGGCGTCCATGGACAGGGCTCTGATGGTGTTCGCCGCTAGCTGTTCGATGTTCACGATTCCTCCATGGGCAATCGGTCTCTGGATCGGGTCGGGGTACCCACCCCGACTCCCGGTCTGGCTGGCTTGTCACTCAACCTCGCTGGCTTGTCACTCAACGACGGCAACCGCTCGCGACGAGTTGTTGAGACGGTGCGCGCCGTCGGGAGTGCATACAACTATGTCCTCGATGCGGACGCCAAACTCACCAGGCAGGTAAATACCCGGCTCGATCGAGAATGCCATGCCGCTGCGCAACAACCCGGTGTTTCCGGTGACGATGTACGGGTCCTCGTGCGTGTCGAGACCGATGCCGTGTCCCGTGCGGTGGATGAAGAACTCCCCGTATCCCGCACTCTCGATCACGTTGCGGGCGGCGGCATCGACCGCCTCTGCCGAAACGCCCGGCCGGACCGCGGCAACGGCCGCCTGCTGGGCTGCGAGCACGATCCCGTGTATCTCGAGATAGCGGGCCGACGGCTCATCAACGTGGTACATGCGCGTCGTGTCCGAGGTGTACCCGTGGCGTTTCCCACCGAAGTCGACGACTATCGGATCGCCGGGCCCGATCGTCCGCCCCCCCGCCTCGTGATGCGGCGACGCCCCGTTGGGCCCGGAAGCAACGATGGCGAACTCGGCGGTGTCGTTCCCGTTGGCGACAAGCATCTCGCCAACCTCGTGCGACACCTGCGCCTCGGTCTTGCCGGCGAACGTGTGCCCCACCAGGAGCCCGGCGACGGTGTCGGCAACTTCGGCGACCTCGCGCAGCAACGTGATCTCGGCATCGTCCTTGACTACCCGCAGCGACCTCGAGACGCTCCGCGCCGAAACGAAATCGGTGGCCGGAAGCGCCTTCTGCAGCTCGAGCAGGAACACCGCCCAGGTCTGGTCACCGACGAGCGCGCGCTCCGACGTGCCGGCGAGCCCGGCAACGATGGCGACGGGGTCCTCGGTCTCGCCCCAGGGCCTGATCTCGAAGACACCGGGCCGGGGCACAACGCGGGGAGCCTCCAGCTCGGGCACTACGAGCACGGCAGTCCCGTCTCGGGGGACGACAGCCATGGTCAGACGCTCTAGCGGCATGGCCCGGTAGCCGGTCAGGTACGGGAGATCCGAGCCGAGCGAGACCAGCAGCACGTCGGCTCCCTGTCGTTCCAGCTCGGCCCGAGCCCTGGCGACCCGAACGGCATAGTCGGGGTCGATCATGCCTGTGCGCTCTCCAGTGACTCACGGGCGTGATACGAGGAACGTACCAGCGGCCCGGACTCGACGTGGGCCAAACCCAACCTCTTGCCCTCCTCGCTGTAGCGGGCGAACTCGTCGGGGTGGACGTACCGGTGCACGGGCCGGTGCCGTGCGGTGGGCCGCAGATATTGCCCGATCGTCACCAGGTCGACGCCGACGGCCCTCATGTCGGCCAGGGTGGCCATGATCTCGTCCTCGGTCTCGCCCATCCCGACAATCAGACCGGACTTGACGGTGCCGGAAGGGTTGATCCATTTGGCCCGAGCCAGCAGGGTCAACGACCGCCCGTAGTTGGCGGCAGTTCGAATCTCCCGCTGCAGCCGCAGCACGGTCTCGGTGTTGTGGTTGAGCACCGCCGGTTTGGCGAACATCACGGTCTCCAACGCATCACGATCGCCCTTGAAATCCGGGATCAGCACCTCGACGTCGCAGTCGGGAACGAGCTCCCGGATCCGGTTGATCGTCTCGGCGAAGATCAAAGAGCCCCCATCGTCGAGATCGTCGCGGTTGACACTGGTCAGCACCGCATGCCGCAGACCCATGGCAGCGACTGCGTCGGCGGCCCGCCGCGGCTCGTCGCCATCGACCTCTCCCGGCCTGCCGGTCTGGACATCACAGAATGCACAGGCTCTGGTGCATTTGTCACCCAACAGCATCAGGGTGCCGGTTCCCGATGCCCAGCACTCGTAGATGTTGGGGCAGCCCGCTTCCTCGCAGACGGTGTTGAGCTCCTTGCTCCGCATCAGGCGCCGCAGATCGCGATACCCCTGCGAAGAGATATCGGCCTTGACCCGCATCCATTCGGGACGGGCCGGTTCGCCAGGCAGCAGCCCGTTGATGGCGATCGGGACCTCGGCCGGTTTGCTCCCCGAGAAGACGCCTGCCGCCACCATGGCGTCGACGGCATACGGTTCCCGGCCGGCGCCGCGGGCGAAAGCTCCGAGCTGCACGTCGACGTCGTCGTGGTCGAACACGGCGCCGATGTGCGAGACCAGAACATTGACCAGATCCTCGATGGTCACGTTCGCATCCGTCATCTCCCTTATCGAGGTGACGGCCCGGTCCGTGATACCGCACGGCACGATGTTGCCGAAGTAGCCGAGATCCGGATCGACGTTGATCGCAAAGCCGTGCATCGACACGCCACGGGCGACGCGGACGCCGATGGCCGCGATCTTGCCCCGCGCCGTCCAAACCCCGGTGAGACCCTTTTCCGCCCTCGCTTCGATGTCGAGATCGCCCAGAGCGGCGATGATCGCCTCTTCGATCCTGCGCACGTGCCCGACCATGTCAAACCCGTTCGGCAGCCGGGGCACGGCGAAGATGGGATAGCCCACGAGTTGGCCCGGCCCGTGGTAGGTGATGTCGCCACCCCGATCCACGAAGTGGAGCTCGGCGCCGATACCGTCGAGGTCCCTTTCCGGGATCAGCAGATTGGAGCCGTCGCCGTTGCGTCCGACCGTATAGGTGTGAGGGTGTTCCAGCAGCAACAGGTAGTCATCGGCGGTGCGGCCAGCGACCCGACCTTCCCAGAAAGCCTTCTGCAGATCCCACGCCTCGCCATAGGGCAGACGCCCCAGCCAGCGCACCCTCAACCGCGGCGCGGTCACGCCAGTTCCTGATCCCAGTCCCAGGTCTCCAGGTTCTCCTTGATCCGGCGGAGGAACAGGACTGCGGTAGATCCGTCGAACACACGGTGATCCCAGGTCAGCCCGAGATAGCCGATGTGGCGAATGGCGATGGCATCAGTGCCATCCGGCTGGGTGACCACTGCCGGCCGCTTGGCAACGGTATCGGTCGACAGGACCGCGACGTTGGGAAGGTTGATGATCGGGGCGGACATGAATGAGCCGAACGGTCCCGGATTGGTGATCGTGAAGGTGGTCCCCGACAGGTCGTCCAGCTCGAGCTTTCCGGCGCGTGCCTTGTTGGCAACGGCGCGAATACCCCGGGCCAAACCGGTGACACCCAGCCCGTCTGCACCGGGCATGTTCATCACTACAAGACCGCCTTCGTTGAGATCAACGGCAATACCCAGATTGACGACGCTGTGGAACGTCTGTGTGCCCTTTTCGAGATCGAAGGAGCTGTTGACCACCGGGTAAGCGCCGAGGGCGTCGATCGTGGCTCTGGCGATGAACGGTAGATAGGTCAGCGAGGATCCCTCCCTTGCCTTCCACTCGGCCCTGTGAGCCTGGCGCACCCGCTCGACACGCTCGTAATCGACCTCCACCGACGTCCAAACGTGCGCGGCGGTTCGTTTGGAGTTGACCATGTTCTCGGCGATGACCTTGCGCAGCCGGGGCATCGCCTCGGTCCGGCTTCCAGGGCCGGCGACCGGGGCTGCAGCAACCGGAGCCGGGGCAGGCGCAGGCTCCTCCTGCACCGGAACCTCCGCCGCCGGGGCGGCAGCAGGCGCGGGAGCGGCCGCCGGTGCCGCCGGGGCGGGAGCAGGCGCGGGGGCGGCCGCCGGTGCGGCCGGGGCAGGTTCGAAGGTGACTTCGGCCGTCGGGGCGGCTGGTGGCGGAGGAGGCGAGCCCGCCTTGCGTGCCTCCATGTACCTGCTGACGTCCCTCCGGGTGATCCTGCCCCCCTCGCCGGTGCCCGCGACCAGGTTCAGGTCGACGTCGTTCTCGGCGGCGAGCTTTCTCACCACCGGCGACAGCACCGAGCGCTTGGGCTCCTCGGCGGAAGCGCTCGGCGTCGGCGGGGCCGCGGGCGCCGGTGGCGTAGCCGGGGCCGCTGGCGGACCCGGGGCCGGAGTTGGCGCTGGTGCCGGAGGCGGCGCCGGTACCGGCGGCGGAGCTGGTGCCATCTGCTCGGGTTGCGCTTCGGTTTGCCCGGCGTCGGCGGTCGAGGCGGCCACAGACCCGGTTGACTCACCGGATTCACCGATGACGGCCAGCGGCGTACCGACGCTCACGGTCTCACCCTCGGGGACGAGGATCTCGAGCACGACCCCGGCTACCGGGGAAGGCACCTCCGTGTCCACCTTGTCCGTTGAGATCTCGAGCAGCACTTCGTCAGCCGCGATAGTGTCTCCCGGCTGCTTGGCCCAGCTGAGAATCGTGCCTTCGGTTACGGTCTCGCCCAGGCGGGGCATCTCGACGGTGGTCGCCATTTCAGATCTCCTTCTAGTCCTCAGTGCAGGCTGCGGCCCGCCGCCGACAGCAGAGTCTCCCCGATCGCCTCCGACATCGTCGGATGGGCGTGGATAAATGCGGCCGCCTCCGCCGGGAGCGCCTCCCACGCAACGGCGTACATGAGCTCATGGATGAGCTCACCTGCGGCCGGGGCCACGACAGTGGCTCCCAGGATCGGGCCGTCCTTCTCGCTGACGATCTTCACCAGACCCCCGACCTCGCCGAGGATGATGGCCCGCCCCAGGCCGCGCATCCCGTGATCATGAACCTCGACGTCGTACCCGGCCTCGCGCGCCTTGGCCTCGGTGAGACCTACCGCGGCCACCTCGGGGTCGGTGTAGACCACCAGCGGAATCGCCCGGTAGTCGACAGGCGCCGTCTCGCCCGTTGCGATGTGGGTGATCGCGGCGATCCCCTCCGCAAACCCGGCGTGGGCCAACTGCGGGGTCCCGGCGACGATGTCCCCGACGGCATAGATGTTGGGCTCTGCGGTCATCATCGTGTTGAGATCGACCAGGATGTACCCGCGGTCGACCTCGACTTTGGTCGTCTCGAGACCGATGTTGTCGGTCACCGGCGCCCGGCCTACGGCGACCAGCACCTTGTCGACGTCTACATATTCACCTTCGAAAGGCACAACCACCCGGTCCTGGTTGACCTCGGCGGGGCCGACACCGATCCCGGTACGGACCTTGATGCCCCGTTTCTTCATCTCCCGGGTAAGTGCCTTGGCTGCTTCGGGCTCGGCACCGGGGACGACCTGGTCGAGCATCTCGAACAGGTGCACCTCCGTGCCCGTCGATCCGAGGATGAAGGCGAACTCGGAGCCGATGGCCCCGGCGCCGATAATGGCCACCCGGTTGGGACGCTCCTCCCAATCCAGCGCCTCGTCGCTCGATACGATCCTGTTGCCGTCGAACTCGTACCCGGGGATGGATCGCGGCTTGGATCCAGTCGCCAGAATGACGTTGCGGGTTTCCAACCGACGGGTCTCACCGTCCGCGCCCACCACCTCTACCCCACCGTCGGCGAGCGTGCCGTAACCGTCGATAACCTCGACGTTGCGGGTCTTGAGTAAACCACCCAGCCCGCTGACCAGACCGTCGACGATGTTGTTCTTTCGGGCAAGGGCGGCTCCCCAGTCGAGACTCGGTTCGCCGACGTTCACACCGAACTCCGCGGCCTTCTGGATATGAGTGAAGACCTCGGCAGTCTTTAGCCACGACTTGGCCGGGATGCAGCCACGGAGCAGACAGGTCCCACCCACCCTGTCCTTCTCCACGAGCGCGACACTGAGACCGAAGTTGTGGGCATACAGCGCGGCTGCGTATCCGCCCGGTCCGCCACCAATGATTACGACGTCGTACACCATGCCTCCGCAGGAAGATTTGGGTCAGCAATGAGCCTAGTGCCCAGACCATAAGCGTTTGCCGCGTTCAGTGCCGCCGGGAGCATCACCAATGATGCCAATGGGGGCCTTGTGGCCCGACCGGAGAACCGGCGTCGCAAGCCCTGCACCGAGCAGCGGGTCACCCGGGATACCGCTGCAACAGGTCGTAAATGATGCCGGCACCCGTCTCTATGGCGGTCACTGGCACACGCTCGTTGGCAGCGTGGGCGAGTTTCTGGAATTCGAAGCCATCGGGCAGGAGCAGCGGAGTGAACCCGTACGGCTGGATGCCGAGCCGGGCGAACCACCTGCCGTCGGTGACGGCGGGCATCATGAACGGCACCGGGATCAGGCCCGCGTCGCGCCGGGTCATCACGTCCGCCAGCAGCGGGAACAGCCCGAGATCGGGTTGCTCCGGACCCGGTTCGCCGTCGACGGTGTATTCGACGGCTATGTCGTCGCCGATGACGCGCCGCAACTCGCCGGCCATCTCCTCGGGGTTGCTGGACGGGACCATCCGGCCGTCGAGGGTCAGAGTGATCCTTCCCGGAATGACATTGAACCTGTCGCCGCCGTGAACGATGGTGGGGCTCACCGTGTTGCGGAACAGCGGCTCCATGGCCTCGAGCTGACCGGGCATGAGCCGGAAAGCGGCCGCCGCGCTCCGTTCGTCGAGCAGCATTTGCATCACCCTTCGCCGTACCCCCGTTGCGTGTGCGGCCATCCCCTCGACCATGAGCCGGGTTGCCGGCGAGATGTGGATCGGCAGGCGTTTACGGTCCAAGTCGGTGAGTACCTTGGCCAAACGAGCCATGGCGGCGCCCCGGCGGGGCATCGAGCCGTGCCCGCCCTCGGCGGTCAAGGTCAGCTCGAAGCGAATGCCCATTCGTTCGGACACCTGGATGGGGCAGAAGCGGGCGCCGGCAAACGGGAACGAGAAACCGCCGAACTCGCCGATGCAGTATTTGACGTCCTCGAATAGCCCGGGGTGCTCATCGACGAGGAATCTGGCACCGTAGAACCCGCTGTCCTCCTCGTCGGAGACAATGGCAAGAATGATGTCACCCGCGGGAGGGCTTCCCGATCCGGCCAACCGGATGAATGCATGCAGCATCATCACAACGGGACCCTTCATGTCGAGCGAGCCCCTGCCCCACATCTCGCCGTCGATCACCTCGCCACCAAACGGATCGCGCTCCCACTGTTGGTCGCCGGTGGGCACGACATCGACGTGACCCTGCATCAGGAATGGGGGCGCCTCCCCCCTGCCCCTGATGCGGGCTACCAGGTTCGGCCGGGCAGGGTCCCGGGCCAGGATCATCGGCGTGATCCCCGCCTCCTCGAGCAGCTTGCGAATGAGATCCATCGCCGCCGTCTCGTTCCCGGGCGGGTTGGTCGTGTCGACCTGGATCAGATCGGCGAGCACCGCAACAGGATCAAACATCACGGCTCGCGACCATCATGCGTCTGTACATCGCTAACAACTGCCGACGGCCGAGATTGACGTCCAATCCACCTACCCGATGACTAGAACCCGATGAGATGCCCAGGTTAGGAGCGGGCAACCTCTTGTGTAGACCCGGTAACCTCGTCTCCATGCAGACCCGGTACCTGCTCGTCGCATCCTTGGTCACGGGCTTGGTGATTCTCATCGCCGGCGCCGTGTGGATGGCAACGCGTCTATGACCACGATCCGGGTCTCGTCATCCGTCGAGCTCGAAGCGCGCTGGGACTTACCGGCCGAGCCGGTTCGCGGGGTCGTGCTCTGCCACCCCCACCCCATGCAGCGAGCGACTATGCGCGTCCCGCTCTTCGAAGAGATGACCGCGGCTCTGCTGGAGAGGGCCGTCGCTGTGCTGAGATTCAACTTTCGCGGCGTCGGGCTCTCAACTGGCGAACACGACTTCGGAATAGCCGAGATCGACGACGTCGCAGCTGCCGTCGATCATGCACAGGATCAGTTCCCCGATCTGGGGTTCGGGGTTGCCGGATGGTCGTTCGGGGCGGCCACGGCACTGCGTTGGCACGCCAGGGACCGGTCCGAGCTCAACTACGTCGGGATAGCGCCGGGACTCCCCCCGGACTCGGGCATCCGTCTCCCCGAGCCGGAATCGCTTCAGCCGGCGCCGCGCACCTTCATCGTCGGTGATCGCGACCAGGTCGTGCCACCGGGCCCGATCATCGAATACGCACAGCGGGCGGGGGCGACGCTGCACGTGCTACACGGGAGCGACCACTTCTTCTACTTCCGAGAGCGCAAAGTGGCGTGTCTGGTCGACGCCGGGCTCGGCGCACAGCTGCCCCCGGCGGAAATCGAAGCTGCCTGCAACTGACCGAGATTCGGCACCGCTCACCTGCCTTCTAGCAGCGCGGTGATGTTGTCGACAAGGACCGCCCGGTTGAGCTCCTCGGGGAGGCCGAGCGATTCCCACTGCGCAAGCCACTCGTCGGGGTTGCCAAACGGGTAGTCGCTCCCGAAGTGCACCCGATCGTGGAGCGGCCCCCTGATCAGCTCGAGAAGGTCGGGACTCATCGACTTGGGCGATACCCCGGACAGGCAAAGGTGCACATTCCGCTTGTGAATCGACACCGCGATTGCATCGTCGAGCCACAGGGAGCCGGTGTGGGCGAGGATGATCTTCATCGCGGGATAAGTCGCTGCCAGCCGATCCACGTTGATCGGGTGGGCCGGTTCGAGCGCCACCCCGGCGCCTCCTGGCAGCCCGGCGCCGAGCCGGGTAAAACCGGTGTGGACGAGAGTGATCAGCCCGTGCTCGACCGCGGTCTCCCAAAGATGGCGGTTCTCTCGGGGCAGTGGTGCGGCGCGCTCGGCGGCAGGGTGAAACGACAACCCGGAAAGACCCATCCTGGCCGCTTCATGGGCTCCGGTAACCGCCCCGGCACCACCGTTCGGATCGACGGCCCCAAAGCCGTAGAACACATCGGGCGCAATGTCGACCAGTGCCTTTATCTGGCGATTGCCCAGCGATGCGTTCCGGCTACCGGATTGGCTATTCCAGCCGAGCAACACTGCACGGGCGTCGCGTTCCCGGTAGAACGAGGCGATCTCCTCCCCCGTCTTGGGAGTGAAGGTAACACCGAGGAACTCCTCCAAGCCGGCCCGAAACTGAGCCAGTGGCCCGTCGAGGAACGCGGGAACGGGCGGGTGAACGTGGGCGTCGATGAAGCGGGTCACGCGAGGATGAACCCCCGGTTTGCCGCCTCCGCCGCGGTGTCGGGCGCAAAAGCCTGCAGAAGGTTCCGTCGCAGCAACTCCTCCGCGGAGGCGCGCTGCTGCAATCTGGTCAGCATTGCGTCATCGTCGCAGTCGTAGACAGCCATGTCATCGCGCGTCCCAACGTACCGGTGTTCCTCAAAACGGGTGAGCCGACCCACGGCTTCCTCCTGATGTGTCGTTAACGCAGTCTAAAGGCGGCCGGGGCCGTTGCCTCTCCGTCCCTTCGCCCGGCTTGCGTAGAGCCTGGTCACCTACGGCACGTTGTAGCGCACTACCGCGTCGCTTATGCCAGAAGCCGCCTTTGAGATTTCGATGGTTCCCCTGGCGGACGCGTCGCTGAACTCGATCAACCATCTCTCGCCATTGGCTTCCGACTTATCGACCGTGAACCCGGCCTGGCTGAGAGCCTGGTTGAAATAGTCAGCCGCGGCGCCTTGGTCGGTGCCAACGCGGATCACGACCTCAGTGAGCCCCGTCTTCGTGACCACCATCGTGGAACCAATGGCGCTTCCTTCGGGCAGCGGAAACCCGGTGGGGATGGTGGCGGGGAGCTCGCCCTGCCCAAAGACGACGTCCTCGGATGATGACCCGGCGACAGAGGTAGTCGTTGTATCCGACGACCTGCTGCAGCCCGTCACGACAATGGCGAGTGCGACGATCGCAACGAGCACCGCTCTCAGCTTGGACACAAACGCCTCCTTCAAACCGCATCCTTGAAGCGGGCCGAGAGTCTACCGCCCATCCAGCCATAGCGGCGGGAGCCCGGTCATCGGCTCCCCGATCGGCAGAACAGCTACGGTGCGCAATCCGGGGTCGGCTCGCCAGTCCGGAACGGTCGACGGTGCCAACGTCAGATACATCGCCAGGAACATCTGCCCGGCAAGCCTGCGAACCCACTGGGACCGGCTAGGAGGGTGGTGATTAATCACGGTGAAGGCTCGCAGTGCCCGAGAAATCATGGTCTTCGAGCATGCCATCGAACCTGAACTCGAATTATTCAGCGCACTCCTAGACACGAGCCTGCTCCCGGTATCCGCCGAAGACGTCCTTCATGGCGGCAACGATCTCGCCCAGCGTCGCTCGCACCCGGGCTGCCGCGACGATCAACTCCATGAGGTTGGCGTCACCTGCGGCTCCGGCACGGATCGCCTCGAGTGCGCCGGCGACCTCAGCCTGGTTCCGTTCGCCCCTGAGGCGCGCCAGCTTCGCCCTGTGCTCGGCCTCGACCTCGGCGCCGATCCGGAGGATTTCGAGCGAGCCCTCGTTCTCACTGATGTACTTGTTGACACCGACGATGGTGCGCTCTCCCGTGTCGATTGCCTTCTCGAACTCGTATGCGGAGTCGGCGACGGCCGACTGAAACCAGCCCTCGTCGATACCGGCGAGGACACCGTCGAGCATCGAACCGTCGCCCATCCGCTCGATGGTCGCAAACATCTCCTCTGCCCTCGCCTCGATCCGGTCCGTCATCTCCTCGACGAACCAAGAGCCACCGAGCGGGTCGATGGTCGAGGCGACCCCGGTTTCCTCAGCGAGCACCTGCTGGGTCCGCAGCGCCAGCTCGGCATTCCTGGCGGTCGGCAGGGCATAGACCTCGTCCATGGCGTTGGTGTGAAGGCTCTGTGTCCCCCCGAGCACGGCGGCGAGTGCCTCGACGGCCGTGCGGACGATGTTGTTCTCCGGTTGCTGGGCGGTCAGTGAGACCCCGGCAGTCTGCGTATGGAATCGCAACTTCAGCGAGTTGTCGGAGGTTGCGCCGTACCGGTCGCGCATCCAACGTGCCCAGATCCGGCGGGCCGCCCGGAACTTGCCGATCTCCTCGAAGAAGTCGATATGGGCGTCGAAGAAGAAGGACAAGCGCGGGACGAAGTCGTCGAGGTCGAGACCGCGCCGGAGACACGCCTCCACGTAGGCGAACCCGTCGGCGAGCGTGAAAGCGAGCTCCTCGGCGGCCGTCGCCCCGGCCTCGCGGATGTGATAGCCGGAAATGGAGATCGTGTTCCACTGGGGGACACGCTCCCCGCAGAACTCGATCATGTCAACGATGAGCCGGAGATGAGGCTCGGGAGGGAAGATCCATTCCTTCTGGGCGATGTACTCCTTGAGAATGTCGTTCTGCAGCGTCCCTCGCAGCCGGGACCAGGCCACACCCTGCTCTTCGGCCGCGACAAGGAGGAAAGCGAACAACACCTCAGCCGGTCCGTTGATCGTCATCGAGACGGAGACGTCGCCGAGGGGAATCCGATCGAACAGGTCAATCATGTCTGCGGTTGTGGAGACCGCCACGCCGCAGTGTCCGACCTCACCGAGGGACAGCGGGTCGTCGCCGTCGAGTCCCATCAACGTCGGCATGTCGAAAGCAACGGACAACCCGCCCTGGCCGGCATCGAGGAGGTGACGGAACCGCTCGTTGGTCTCGGCAACCGAGGCAAAGCCGGCGAACTGCCGCATGGTCCAGAGACGCCCCCGGTAGCCGGTGGCGTGCACTCCCCGGGTGTACGGGTACTGACCGGGGTAGCCGATGTGCTCGGGGGGCGGCTCATCGGGCGCGCCCAGCACCGGCACCGGCTCGAACGACATGGTGACAAAGGCGTCTTGCCGCTTCGTGCCGTTCTCGTAGGCATCCTCCCACTCCTGCCTACGGTCCTCCTGCCTACGGTCATCCATCGTCGAATCCCAGCGTCTTCATCTCATCCTTCCCGACCGGACGATCGAGCGCGCCTATTGATTCCATATACTCCGCCTGGAGGCGCATCACCTCGGCGACGGTTTCCCTGTCGTATTCGTACCCCTGCCTGGCGGTCTGTTGCAGCACGTACCCGATCGCTTCTTCGCCGCCGAGCACAACCGGCTCACCGGAGCCCGCATCCAGACGCTCGTGCAGGTAGTTCATCTCCCACTCCAGGATGCGCCGCACGCTCTTCGAACCGACCTTTGCCCGGATGTCCTCCGAAAGGCGGGGCGCGATGTATCTGATCGACTCCTCCACGCCATAGGCGACCGGCGCTCCCGGCAACCGGATCGTGCCCTGCCACATGAAAGCAAGACCGATGAGAATGAGGAGCACGAGAAGCCCCAGGGCGAACGCAAGGCCTACCATCACCGATCAATGCTACCGGCAGCGGGGGGAACCGGTCACCGTCTGTCCCCGTGGCATCTAGTCTTGCGACCCGCCGAGGAGGTCCGTTGTTCGATCTGCAGACTATGAAGCTGTTCTTTGCCATCCTGGCACTCTGCGCCAACGTGGCGGTGGTCGGCTACTTGCTCACCGCAGTTGCCGCCCGATGGTCATCCAGCGCCGCAGAGACGAGAGATCGAATCCACGAGATGCTCGCAGGCTACGAGTTGCTCTTTGGCGCCATCGTCGCCGGAGTCGCCATGCTGGGGAGCCTCTACCTCTCCGAGGTGGCACACCTCATACCGTGCACCGACTGCTGGTACCAGCGGATCGCCATGTACCCGATTGCCATCATCCTCGGCATCGCCGCCTACCGTCGCGATCGCGACATCAGGGTGTACGTCGCACCGTTGGCGATCATCGGTGGCATCATATCGACCTACCACTACCTGATTCAATGGTTCCCCAACCTGGAGGGCACCGCTTGCAGTTCCGCGGTCCCCTGTACTTCGTTCTTGTTTCGGGTCTTCGGGTTCATGTCGATCCCGTACATGGCGGGGAGCGCCTTCGCTCTGGTGCTGTTGATGATGTGGATGGTGCGAGAAAACGACGGGGTCGCCGACTGAATCGGTGACGACCGGGTGTTGGCATTTGATGGCATTCCGTCATTTGTGCCGTCGGAAATGCGCCAAGATGCGTCCACGACCAACGAGAAGCTTGCAGGAATGGTTGGGAAAGGCTGCGCTCGATGACGACCAAGACCAAGAACAAGACGGCGACCAGGTCGCAAGCCAACAAGAAGAGCGGCGGCAACGGTGGCCGCATTCTCTTGATCGTCTTCGGGCTGATCGCGGTGGCGTTGATCGCTGCCATCGTCCTCAGCTCCAACGAGCCCATCGGCAGCGCGGGTGAATACGGAGACCCGGTCATAAGCGGTGATTCCCTGCCGGCGTTCGACGCCACATCAACGCTGTCGGCCGACCCGGCCGTCGGGATGGTGGCACCCGAGGTCACAGGTCAGGACTTCAGCGACAACACCGTTGCCATCAACCCCAATGGGACACCCACGGCGGTTCTGTTCATCGCCCACTGGTGCCCCCATTGCCGAGCCGAAGTTCCCCGAGTCCAGGCGTGGATCAACTCGGGCGGCGGCGTCCAGGGGGTGAACATCATCTCGGTGACGACAGCGGCCAATTCCGGTCAACCCAACTGGCCACCGTCACAGTGGCTGAAGAACGAGGGCTGGACCCAGCCCAACATTCGCGACGACAAGAACAACAGCGTGTTCAACGCCTATGGCGGCGGCTCGTTCCCGTTCTGGGTGTTCCTGAACGGAGATGGCACAGTCGCCGCCCGGCTCGCTGGTGAGACCGAGGTAACGACCCTGCAGACCGTGATGGAGTCGCTGCAGGCGACCGGGTGAGCAGGCCACGGGTCAAGAGGTAGCGGTGCCAAACGACTGGCATTTCGAGAACGACACACTCGGCATCCGCAAGGCGGAGGTCGGGACCTTCGGTAACAACGCGTACCTCGTGGCGTGTCTTGCCACCGCTGAGTCGGTCATCGTCGACGCAGCAGCAGACCCTGACGCCGTCGTTGCGCTCGCGGCCGGCACCGAGCCGATCGCAATCATCACGACACACGGCCATCATGACCATGTGGGCGCGGCCCGCGAGGTGGCCGAACGGCTCGGCATACCGGTCCGGCTGCACGCCGCCGACCGGGGCATCTGTCCGATCGAGCCGGACGAGGACCTCAATCCAGGGACATTGCGCATCGGGACGACCGAGGTGAAGCTGGTCCACGCCCCCGGCCACACTCCGGGGTCAATGGGCATCGTCACCGCCGGCGCGGTGATCACAGGCGATACCCTGTTCCCCGGCGGCCCGGGCGCCACCCGTTTCGATTACTCAGATTTTGATGAGATCATGCAGAGCATCGAGCGTGAGTACTTCACGCTGCCGGATGAGACGATCGTCATGCCCGGCCACGGTCGCGACACGACGATCGGCACGGAGCGACCATCACTCCCGGAATGGCGGGCGCGCCGTTGGTGAGCCGGGGTCTCTACCGGTAACGTTCCTGCGGGCGACAAGAAGGGACAACGATGGAATTCGGCTTGATGGTCGAGCCACAGTTTGGCGGCACCTACAAGGAACTGCTGGCTGTCGCCAGGAGTGCAGAAAGCGCAGGCTTCACATCCTTTGCCCGGTCCGACCATTACCTCAACGGTGACAAGAGCATGCCGGCGACCGATGCACTCACCACCCTCGCAGGCCTCGCTCGCGAGACCGACACGATCAAACTGACGGTGCTGGTCACGCCGTTGACTTTTCGCCACCCCGCCGTAATCGCCAAGACGGCCACGACGCTCGACGAGATGTCGGGAGGACGTTTCGAGCTTGGGGTAGGTACCGGCTGGATGGAAGGCGAGCACCGCGTCTTCGGCATTCAACTCCCCGAGTTGCGGACTCGCTTCAGCCTTCTGTTCGAGACACTCGCCTACATCCATGCCGTCTTCGGCAGGAGCGACGGTGGCTACACCGGGCGACACCACCGGCTCGATGACGTCGATGTCCTCCCTCACCCGATCTCCCAGCTGCCGATCATCATCGGCGGCTCGGGCATGAAGAGGACACCACAGATAGCCGGTCGGTTTGCCGACGAGTACAACATGTTCGCCTGCAACGCCGAAGATCTGGCCGCCCGCATCGAGGTGATGACGGCGACCGCCCGGGAGATCGGTCGTGATCCGTCCAGCATCAAGGTCTCGATCATGTCGCCTGTGCTGGTTGGTGAGGACGAGCCCGAATATCGGGACGTGCTCGGGGAGGCGGCCGCAGAACGGAACACCGACCCCGACGAGTTCGAGACCCGCCTGGCAGAGCACCGGGTGCTCCACGGCACCTACGAGCAAGTAGCGGAGACGGTGACGCAATATTCCGCGCAGGGCGTTGGGCGCATCTACTTCCAGCACTTGTCACCATTGGCCGACATCAACATGGCACGAGCCGCCAACCTGCTCAGCGCCCTCAGTGGTTGAGAGCCAAATAGCACTAGCCGCGTAGTGGTTAGAACCGTGAACAACCGAGCTATCCTTCGCCTCATGACGACACCTCTACTCGTAATCGACGACCTCCACGCCTCCGCGGGCGATGTCGAGATCATCAAAGGCATGAACCTGACAATCGAGCGGGGCCAGGTGCACGCGCTGATGGGACCAAACGGATCCGGGAAGTCGACGCTGTCGAACGTACTACTCGGTCATCCCGGCTATGTGGTCACCCAGGGACGCATCTACTACAAGGGCGATGACATCACGGCATGGACCTCGGACGCCCGCGGTCGGGCCGGGATGTTCCTCGGTTTCCAGTACCCGGAGGAGATCCCGGGCGTGTCGGTGCTCAACTTCCTTCGGGCCGCCCTCTCCAACCGCACCGGTACCGACTACACCGTGCTCGAGCTGAGGCTGAAGGTGGCCGAAGCCATGAAGGAGCTCGGCATGGACCAGTCGTTTGCCAACCGTTACCTCAACGAAGGATTCTCCGGCGGTGAGAGAAAGCGAAACGAGGTGCTCCAGATGACTGTGCTCGACCCCGAGCTCGCCATCCTCGATGAGACCGACTCGGGCCTCGACATAGACGCACTGCGCACCGTTGCCGAGGCCGTCCAGCGTCTCCACTCTCCCGAGCGCGCCTTTCTGATCATCACTCACTATCAGCGGATGCTCGACTACATCACACCCGACATCGTCCACGTCTTTGTCGACGGGAAGATCGTCGAAACGGGCGACGCGGAGCTGGCTAAGGCAATCGAGGAGACCGGATACGACGACTACCGGGTCGGAGCCGGCTGATGCTCGATCATCTCCGGGCCGACTTCCCGATCCTCGACCGCAAGATCAATGGGAAGCGTCTCGCCTACCTGGATTCGTCTGCGACCACGCAGAAGCCAAACCAGGTTATCGACGCGGTGTCCGACTACTACCGCAACTACAACTCCAACGTCCATCGGGGCGCCCACACGCTGGCGGAAGAAGCGACGTCCGCATATGAGGGCGCCCGCGCCAAGATCGCACGCTTCATCGGGGCCGACTCGTCGAGCGAGGTCGTATTCACGCGGGGTACCACGTCGGCCATAAACATGGTCGCATACGGCTGGGGGCTCAACCGGCTCCACGAGGGTGACCGGGTGGTCCTGACGGTGATGGAGCACCACTCCAATCTCGTACCGTGGCAAATCATCGCCCGTCATACGGGTGCGGAGCTCGTCTACCTGGACCTCGACGAGAACTACCAGGTCGATCTATCCCGCCTGGACCAGGTGATGGACTCCAGGGTCAAGATCGTCAGCGTTACCGGGATGTCCAACGTCACCGGGGCCATCGGCTCGGTCACCGAGTTGGTGCAGGCCGCCCATTCGATCGGTGCCATCGCCATCATCGACGGGGCGCAGTCGGTACCACACCTGCCCACCAACGTAACTGACATCGGAGCGGATTTCCTGGCTTTCAGCGGCCACAAGATGCTCGGCCCCACCGGGATCGGTGGGCTGTGGGGACGCCGCGAGATCCTCGAAGAGATGGAGCCTGCGGATGGTGGCGGTGAGATGATCGCCGACGTCCAGCTCTACGAATCGCGCTGGGCGCCCATACCCCATAAATTCGAGGCGGGTACACCACCGATCGCACAGGCCGTGGGTTTCGGCGCCGCGGTCGACTACCTCGAGAAGATCGGGATGGCGGCTGTCCGCGAGCACGAGGTCGACATCACCTCCTATGCCCTGGACAGGCTCTCCGAGATCCCCGATGTCCAGATCGTCGGGCCCACCGACGTTGCCATCCGGGGTGGGGCTGTCAGCTTTCAGCTAGGCGACGTGCACCCCCACGATGTCGCCACGATCCTCGATCAGGACGGGGTGGCGGTGCGTGCCGGTCATCATTGCGCCAAGCCCCTGATGCGCTACCTCGACGTGCAATCCACCACCAGGGCGTCGTTCTATATCTACACAGTCAGAGAGGACATCGATCAACTCGTCACCTCGCTCTACAAGGCTCGGGAGCTGTTCGGGCTGAACTGACCCGGCCGCCCTCGCTTTGGCAGTGGCGAGACGCAGCGCACACCGGGCAACGGGCCCCTCCCGGTTTCGACCGGGGACGACCGACGGTATCGTTGTGTACTCACAAACCAAGCAAAGACGAAATGGCACTCGAAGAGCTATACAGAGAAGTGATCCTGGATCACTACCGCAACCCCAGACATCGGGGAAAGTTGGATGATGCCCAGTTCCATGCCGAAGGGTTGAACCCCTCGTGCGGCGACGAGTTCTCGCTCGACGTAACGGTGCAGGACAGCGTGGTCGTCGGCGTCGGCACACAAGGTCAGGGTTGCTCCATCTCACAGGCGTCGGGATCGATGATGGCAGACGCCATCGTGGGGAAATCACTCGACGAGGTACGCGAGCTGACCTCGCTGTTCAAGCGGATGATGGCGATCGAGGACGGTGAGAGCCCGGTCGATCCGGCCCGTCCCGGTGCCGTGCTCGGCGACCTCGAGGCGCTTCAAGGCGTCCGCAAGTTCCCGGTACGGATCAAGTGCGCCGATCTTCCCTGGACGACCCTCGCCGACGCCCTCCAGCACGCCGGCTGACCAACCCCCTTCCCGTCGTCGTGCGGACCTCGTGCCTGGATGTAGGCGTGGTGTACGTCGGAACGATGGAGTCACTTGCCTCTGGCTTCGGCGATCAGGTCCAGCTGGAGTTGCTTCATCTTGCCGGTGAGGGAGACGTGGTAGATGTGCGGGTTCACCAGACGGCGGACACCGACATCGAGCCTGTCAAGATCGTCGATCCTGCGGGCCCGCATCTCGGCGAGATCCGGGGACACGCCAACCCGCTTGCCGGCGCGGAACACCTCGACCACCAGGTCCTCGATCCGGGTGATGTCTTTGCCCTCGATGACCCGGCTCACCCCGATACGGTGAGGGTGGTGAAGCATGACGTCGCCACTCGGGAATGTCTCATCGGCCGTGCCGATCACATCGGCCGTGGCCCGCCCCCTCCGGTCGTAGACACGCCAGATCTGCTTGTCTCCCGGAATCGGTACCTTCTCCGGGCTATCCGAGACCTTTATGGCAGGCACCCATTCGTCGCCATCGCGCAGCGCCACCAGCTTGTAGACACCGTCTAGCGCCTCGTGACCTTGAGATGTGATCAGCCTGGTCCCGACCCCGTAGACGAGCCTACCCATGAGATGGGACGGATCCCTGCCGGCCCGGGCGAACTCGTCGAGGATCTGCGCCCTGATCTGCCAGATCTCGAGCTCGTCCAGGTTGCCGGACAGGACGATCTGAACGTTCTCAAACCCCGCAGCGTCGAGCATCTCGGCCGCCTCGATGCTCAAGTAGGCGAGGTCGCCCGAGTCGAGCCGGATGCCGACCGGTTCATGCCCTGAGGCACGCATCTCCTCGAACACCTTGATGGCGTTGGGCACCCCCGACCTGAGGGTGTTGATGGTGTCCACGAGAAGGATGCAGTCGTCCGGGTAGACGTCGGCATAGGCCCGGAAGGCCTCCAACTCGCCCTCACCGAGCGCCATGAACACCTGAACCATCGAGTGAGCATGGGTCCCCTTCGGGTCGACACCCATCTGGTGGGAGACCGCAACGTTCGATGTGAAATCAGCGCCACCGATGAGGGCGGCCCGCCCACCCGGGTTTGCGCCTGAAGCCGGGCCGCGCCGCATCCCGAACTCCAGCGCGGGTCGGCCGCCTGCCGCCTCGTGGATACGTGATGCCTTCGTGGCGATCAGAGTTGGGTAGTTGAGATGGTTCAGCAGCGACGTCTCGAGGATCTGGACGATGGCGAGCGGGCCCTGGACGAGTGCGATCGGTGCGTTGGCGTGGACGATCCTGCCTTCGGGAACGGCCTTGATCACAACCTGGCCGAAGCTCCCGTTGTCGGCCAGCCACTGGAGGAAGTCCTCATCGAACCTCCGCTCCCCGGTTGCGCTGGTCTGGCTGCGCAACAGAGACAGATCCACGTCCGTGAAGTGGACCTCCTCCATCCACTCCAGCAGCGGGTCCAACCCGGCAAAGACCGCATAGCCTGCCTGATGCCGCCCGTAGTCGGGGTAGCGGCGGAAGTAATAGTCGAACTCCGCCGACCGCTCGTGGAGCCCCCTACGGAAGTACAGCTGCGCCATGGTGAGCTGGTATTGATCAGTGAACAGCATTCCCTCACGCACCCGGCCGAAATCAATGGTCATTGTTATCTTTCCTGAGCGTCACTGTTTCCTAGCGTCACTGTTTCCTAGCGTCACTGTTTCCAAGCGTCACTGTGAGTCTGGCACGGATCGCCGCGGTGACGAATCCAGGAGGCTCACGGGGCGTCGGCGAGGGCGCGCTCGATGCGGCGGTCGGGAATCAACCAGATCAGCGCCACCGCCGCGTACAGCCCGCCTGCGATCGCCTGGTGGATGAACGCCGATGGAATGGCGACCGCATACAGGACGGGCGACAGCTTCCCCTTCCAGTCGGTTCCGACGGCGCGTGCAAGGGTCGAGTCCGGCCCCTCCAGCGCCAGAATCCGGCCCTGGAGGATGACGTAAGCGATCGCCGCCAGCAGCAGGATGACTCCGTAAGCGGCGGTGGGCACCGGTGCGAACCGGTTCTCGCCCATCCAGCCGGTAACGAACGGCACCAGCGACAGCCAGAACAGGAGGTGGATGTTCGACCACATCACCGCACCATTCACCCGCCTGGCCGCGGCAAGGAGGTGGTGATGGTTGTTCCAGTAGATGGCCAGGAAGACGAAGCTGAGCACGTAACTGAGAAACACCGGCCACAGGCCCCGTAGCGACGACAGATCGTCCCCTTCGGGCACCCTCAGCTCGAGCACCATGATGGTGATGAGGATGGCGAGTACCCCATCGCTGAACGCCTCTAGCCGCTTGGTCTCCATCCACCCTCCCGATCGCTACCGGTCCGAAAGCTACTCGCCGTTTAGCCCCGACGGGAACGCCCCACCGTCCTGCGACACCGTGCGACAACCAAGGCCCTCACCTGCCATCGCCTGACCTTCAGTCAGGTTCGAGTTGGGCTTCGAACTCACCCGGTGGCCCACCTGGCGAACCGTGCGACAACCAAGGCCCTCACCTGCCTTCGCTCCGCTCGGCATCCTCTCCCAAAGGGAGAGGAAAGAGGAAAGAGGAAAGGCCCTCACCTGCCTTCGCTCCGCTCGGCATCCTCTCCCAAAGGGAGAGGAAAGAATCTGATTGGTCGCCCAGCGCCAATCAGGCGACGACCCCGCCTTCTGTCAATCGCTTGATGTCGAGCAGCTCTGTGACCTGCTCTCTGGTGAGCCAGCCCTTGTCGACTACTACGTCGGCGACGTTACGGCCCGTGGCGAATGCCTCTTTCGCGGCGATCGCACCCTTGTCGTAGCCGATGTGCGGGTTGAGCGCAGTGACCACGATGATGTTGCGCTCAACGAGCTCACGAGCCCGGTCGGCGTTGGCGACGATGCCGGCCACGCACTTGTCGGCGAAGTTGTCCGCGGCATTGGCGAGCAGGCTGATCGACTGGAGCAGGTTGTAGGCGATGACCGGCATCATCACGTTGAGCTCGAAGTTGCCGTTGGCGCCACCCCAGGTGATGGCGACGTCGTTGCCGATGACCTGCGCCGCAACCTGCATGACCATCTCAGACATCACCGGGTTCACCTTTCCCGGCATGATCGACGAGCCCGGCTGCAGAGACGGCAACTGGATCTCTGCGATACCCGTCCGGGGACCGCTCGACAGCCAGCGCAGGTCGTTGGCGATCTTGAACATAGAAGTGGCGACGGTCTTGAGGCCACCGGAGGTACTCACAGCCGCATCCTTGGCTGCCTGGGCTTCGAAATGGTTGCCGGCCTCCCGAAACGGATAGCCCGTGATTGCCGCGATGTCGGCGATCACCGCTGCCGGAAACCCGTTCGGGGCGTTCAGCCCGGTGCCAACCGCCGTGCCGCCCAGGGCCAGCTCCTCCAGCTCGGGCAGGATCCTCTCGATGCGCTCCTTGCCCTTCTCGATTTGCGTGGCGTATCCGCCGAACTCCTGGCCGAGGGTCACCGGAGTGGCATCCATGAGGTGCGTCCGGCCCGACTTGACCACATCTTCGAACTCCTCCGCCTTGGCTCGCAGCGCCCCACCCAGCTTGTCGAGCGCAGGGATCAGGTCCTCACGGATGGCGGCGACCGCCGCGATATGGATGGCGGCCGGGATGACGTCGTTGGACGACTGACCGAAGTTGACGTGATCGTTGGGGTGAACGTCCTTGGACAGGAAGTCGCCGCTGATCAGCTCCGATGCTCGATGCGCGATGACCTCGTTGGCGTTCGTGTTGGTCGAGGTGCCCGATCCCGTCTGAAAGATGTCGAGCACGAATTGGTGATCGAAGTCACCGTCGCGCACCTCATCGGCGGCGGCGGCGATGGCGTCCGCCTTAGCCGTGTCGACGTATCCAGAGGGACCCGACACACGAGCTGCGGATCCCTTCAACAACCCGAGCGCCCAGATGAAGCGCCGGCTGAACCGCAGATCGGAGATGGGGAAGTTGTCGACGGCGCGCTGTGTCGAAGCGCCGTAGTAGGCGTCGTCCGGAACCTGGACCTCGCCCATGGAATCGCGCTCGATGCGCATCGCTGTTCTCCTCGCTGGACCTGTCCCGAGACTAACGCTGCGTAGAGAGTGCCCGGTCGACTGCCGGCGGGAAGACCTCGACGACGTCGCCCTCGATTCGCAGCGTCACCACCGAGCGCCGATCGTGATCGGTCGGACCCCGGTTGATGATCACGTATGGCGTGCCCCGCTGGGTGGCATAGAGCGGAATCGAGGCGGCCGGGTTGACGGTGAGCGTTGACCCGAGCGCCACGACGAGGTCGCAATGCTCGGCAGCTTCGTAGGCCCGTGCTATCTCGTCCGCTCTCAAGTCCTGTCCGAAGCTGATCGTCGCCGGCTTGAGGAACCCGCCACAATGGCACACCGGCGGCTCCCCTGTGTCCCGGAAGCTCGCAAAATGCGGTTCTGGTTGCGTCCGCTCCCGGCACGTCTGGCATTCGACTTCGCGGTTGGTGCCGTGGATCTCGACCAGCTTTCCGCGGCTCGTGCCGGCAGCCGAATGCAGGCCGTCCACATTCTGAGTGACCACCATCTCCACCTTCGCGACCCGCTCGAGCCGGACGATCGCGTGGTGCACCGGGTTCGGCGGTGCGGCGCCCCACGTGCCGGCGTCCTCCATCTTCTGCTGCCAGTAGGCCCGCCGGCGCTCCGCCGACGTCATGAACTCGTGGTAATACACGGGGGTGCGGGTCTTCCACACCCCTTGCGGCCCGCGGTAGTCGGGGATGCCGCTCGGCGTCGATATCCCCGCCCCGGTGAACACAAGGATCCGCCCGGCGGATGCAAGCAGGGCGGTCAGATCCTCGCTCACGCGCCCACCGCCACTCCATCGAGCGAGAACTCGACGGCCGTCGGCGTGGCCGTGGCGGCGTCCACGACCCACTCCAGGTCGACGGTCACGGCACCCTCCTGGGTGTCGGCGAACGGCCGCTGCCAGTCGAGATCGATCCGTCCGCTCTGGCTCAGAGCGTCGACCGACGGTGACGCCTCGTACGTTCCCACGAGACCGCCGTCGCCATCGCGCAGCCTGGCGACACAGGTCACCGTCGCCCCCAGTTCTGCGCCGCTGATGGTCCAGTCGATCGACCCCTGATAGCGCCCCAACTCCAAAGTCGGTATCAGCAGAGTCACTTCCTCACTCAACGGAACCGACAACGGCTCGTCGATCCGCATCGGCTCCCCAACGAACGGCAGCGAAACCGTCGCCGTGAGCTCATCAGTGTCCCATCGCTCGAGCAGACGGACTGTATCGAACTCGCCAGGCCCGAGCGTGGCAGCAGGAAATCGAACCGAGAACGCCCCCGGACTTGAGACGCCAAACTCGACCAGATCGGACCTGAGCGCCACCCCGGCGGCGGTTTCCAGCGACCATGACCCACCGTGTGGCCAGGGTGTCGTCGCGGGGTCGGCGCCACGGGCTACCACACTCGTGAAGGCCACGGTCACTACGTTGTCCTCGACGACGATCTTCTCCGGACGAGCGGCCAGATCCGGCGCATACTCGACGTAGCCTGCCGCATATTCCGGCGCGACTGCTGCGGCCGTCACCGTCGTGGTCGTCGTTTCCGGCGGAGCCTCTGCAACGGCTCCTCCGTCGCCCCCCAGCAGAGTGAAAACCAGATAAGCGGTGAGCAGACCGACGACGAGGCCGCTCACCAACGGCGCTACCCGCGACGGTGGCCGCGAGTCCAGGTCGTCCAGTGGGGAGCGAAGTAGCTCTTCGTAGTCGATCCGGCTCACGGCGTTGCCGCCGCGTCGTAGACCAGGAGCGAGCCGGAAACGGGAACCAAGTCGTACCCGGCGTCTTCAAGCACGATGGTAGGAGGTGGGTCGGTACCGTTCCAGGTCAGTTGCATACCAGCTTGACGGCTAGAGACATTCCAATGCGGATCCAGGGGACGAAGGTCTACCCGGACCTGCCACGGATCCTCGGCACCCTCGAAGTCAATATGGACAACGGTCGAGATGCTCTGCTCCAGCACCGCCGACACTGTTACCGTTCCCCGCCGCAGCTCGCCCGACGCCCCGTTCTCGAGGGGCACGCTCACCGAATCGCCGATGTGAATGAGGACACGCCATCCGGTGAGCGTGATCGAAGCTACCTCGTCGTCGGGAGACGGCATCTCGAACCTGACTGAGGAGTCCCACGGGCCGGTACTGGAACCGACCGTCTTGCCCGACTCCGTGGTGAGCTGCCAGATCTCGGGAAACTCGAGGACGTCGCCGGCCGGCATTGCCAGGCCCGGCGCCGTTTCGTTCTCAACCAGCGTGGGAGCCAGCCCAACGAGGTCGTAGTGGAAGGTAACGATGCCGTCTTTGACGTCGAGTGACCCCGGCAGGAGCGCCGTGGCCCCGATCATCACCTCACCGGGTTCGAACCAGGGCTCGATCGTCGTCGGAGTGGTACCGAGGCTCGTCTGCGGTTCCGTAGTCGTAGTGGCCTCGTCGCCGGCGAGGCGGGTCGTCACGGCCGATACCAGTATGACACCGATGAGGAAACCGACTCCAAACCGGCCCGCCCCGTTCACGGTATCGGGTTGGCGAGCACGTAGATCAGCGCAAGGAGGGAAAGTGCGATGATCACCTGCCGGAGCGTCATCCACCTCTCGCTCAGCCCTGCCGTGCTCAACGCAGCCCGAAGCGGCTCGGCGCCGTACGCAAGATCACGGATCGCCCGGTCGCGAGTGGTCCCACCCCGGAAGAGCCCCTCGAGACGGCTGGACTCGATCTTGTTGTCCGGCACCAACCGCTCCGCTCGCCGCTGAATGGGACGGGCGAGGTATACCAGCGCCGCGATGACGACAACACCCCACACGATAAGCAGAAGCGCGTCGGTGACGAGCAGACCGGCCAGGCCCACCACCCAGGCTCCCCACAGCACACCGATCTCGCGGAGATACCGGCTCGCATCAGCCGGGTTGTCGAAGGTGTAGGTCAGCTCATCCACGTGTCTCCGGGGTCGGTGTCGCTTGAGCTTAACGCCCCGGGTCAGATCTCAACCCTCGGTTTGCAGATCGTCGGGTCGAGTTCAGATGTCGAACGGGGTTCGCACCTTCGGTTCCGGCACCGTGGCCCCACCGTCCTGGAGATCGACGTAGCCGCTCGCCTCGAGCTCAGCAGCAATCTCGGGACCGCCGCTAAGCACCACCTTGCCTGCCACCATCACGTGGATCTTGTCGACGTTCATGTACCGCAGGATGCGGCTGTAATGGGTGATGATGACGATGCCGAGGTCGTCGCTCCTCAGTTCCTCGACCAGGCCGGCAACCTCCCGCACCGCGTCTATGTCCAAACCGGAGTCGATCTCGTCGAGAATCGCCACCTTGGGCTGTGACAGCGCCAGCTGAAACATCTCGGAACGCTTCTTCTCCCCGCCGGAGAGCCCACCGTTGACCGACCGCTCCATGAACCTGGCCATGTCGAGCGATTCGGCGAGGACCGAAACCCGATCGTCAAACCCGGGATCGGCACGCACCTCGCCCATCTCACGGACGAGGTCGCTGAGGGCCACTCCCGGCACCTCCACCGGGTACTGGAACGCCTCAAAGAGACCAGCCCGGGCACGGTCTTGGACCGGCAGGCCAATGATCTCAGTTCCCCCGACCAGCGCCGACCCCGACGACGAATACTCGTCCTTGCCCATCAGCACGTGACACAACGTCGACTTCCCAGACCCGTTCGGTCCCATCAGCGCATGCACCTCGCCGAAAGGGATCTCGAGATCAATGCCTTTGAGGATCTCGAGATCCCCAAGAGACGCGCGGACATTGGATACTTGCAGTGCGAGCGACATCAGAACACCTCGTCGATGATCAGGTAGACGACGTCATCTTCGACGTCGACCTTGTATGTGGGCACAGGGCTGGTGGCGGGTAGGGCCCGCGGCTCGCCGTCGGCCAACCCGAAGACAGCGCCGTGGCGGGGGCATTCGACCTCGTCGTCGAACACCTCGCCCTCCGAGAGTGACGCCTCGGCGTGGCTGCACCGGTCGCCGAGAGCGTAAATTGCCTCGCCGACGCGGAACATTGCGATCCGGTGATCGCCCACGTCGACACGAAGCCCCGCCTCGTCGGGAAAATCGGCGAGGGGTGCAATCCGAACCCGGGCCATCAAACCCTCCCTGCCGCCTGTGCGGCACGGTACTTGGCGTCGATCCACGACGTGACCACGCCGGCGATTGCCGGCTCGGGGAACCGGGAGAGCGCTTCGTTGAAGAACCCGTGCACGAGCAGCCGGTCGGACCTATCTTCATCCAGACCGCGGCTCATCAGGTAGTAGCGCTGCTCCCCGTCGAGCGGCCCCATCGTCGAACCGTGCCCGCACCGCACGTCATTGGCCAGGATCTCGAGGTTCGGGACAGACTGTGCCGAAGCGCCGTCGGACAAGATGAGGTTGCGGTTGGTCTGGAACGCGTTGGTCTTCTGCGCATCCTCCTCGATCCGGATCATGCCGGTGAAAACAGACAGCGCCTCGTCCTGGACTGCGCCCTTCAGGAACATGTCGCTGCTGGTGTTCACGCCCTCGTGGTGCATGGTGTAGCGGTAGTCGAGCGTCTGCTTCTCGTCACCGAAGTAGGCCCCGATCACGTTCGTCGACGAGCCGTCGCCCTGGAGATCAACGGCGAGCTGCAACCGCGAGATGGAGCCGCCGAGACCAGCCTCACCTATGTGGAGTGATCCATCACGACCGATCACAGCCCGGGCATGTGAGATGGCACGAGTCCGCCTCCCCCAACGCTGGACCACCGTCACCTTGAGACTGGAGTTGGCGCCGATATTGATCTCCAGCTGCGGAATGACGAGGGCATCGACGTCGTCGTCGGAGCGATACCGGATCACCACCGACGCCTGCGACGACTCCTCCACCACCAGGGACAGGTGCGGAAACGAAACAGCGCCACTGGTGCCGGCCTGGACATCCACAAAGAATGGCTCCTCGACGGCCACACCCCTGGGGACCACCAGGGCACCGCCCTCGCCCCCGAAAGCAGCGTGGGCAGCAGCCATCTTGTCGAGATCTGCCGGGATTACCGCCCCGAGGTATGGCTGGAGCAAGTCGGGCTGGTCGGTGAGCACGCTGCTCAGCGGGGCAAAGATCGCCCCGGAGGAGCCCGGCTCCGCGGACACGGCGTGACCGTCGACAATCAGCAGAGAACCTGCGATTTCCGGGAACGAGGCGGCAATCCCGCCGTCGAGCACTCCGGCCGGTCCGGGCTGGTCCGGAATCGAGAAGTCGTCTACTGAGAAATCGAGGTCGACGTACCGCCACACCTCTTCCTTCGAGGATGGCATCGAGAGCTTCTCGTAGAAGCCGAGCGCCGCAGCCCGACGGTCGGCGAGCCAGCCGGGGTCGGACGCTCCGAGCGCGGCTGAGGCCCTGGAATCGAGGGTATTCACAATTTCTCCTGTTGCGAGCAGCCACGAGGTTACTTGCATCAGGGCCCGCCGAAGACGGAGCCACGGCCAATCGACGCTCCAGTTTCGCTACCCGGTGCCGATATTGCATAGCTCCCGGCTGCGGATAGCGTGCCGGACCCAAACAGCGAACTTCCCCAACTCCTAGGAATAACCACTTGTACCGCTCGCTCATTGTCACGTTCGTCGCGGTCGCCGTCAGCTGCACCACGCTCATCGCACCGGCCGCAGCTGCCGCCGCCGCCGACGACGCCTTCGCTCTCACATACTTCCCGACCAAAGATGTCATGGCGCATTTCAGCAACGACTGGGGCAACGCCCGATCGGGGGGACGCCACCATCAGGGCACCGATGTGTTTGCCGAGAAGCACAGCCCGTTGGTCGCCGTCGCCGACGGTTTCGTCACCGCAATCGGTGACAGCAATCGGTCCGGCTACTACGTGCGCATCGAGCACCGTGACGGCTGGGAGAGCTGGTACATGCACCTGAACAACGACACACCGGGAACCGACGACGGAGCGGGCGCCCCCGAGTTCGCCTATGCGGCCGATCTCGAAGTTGGCATGTACATCGCCGCCGGCACCGTGATCGGCTATGTCGGCGACTCGGGCAACGCCGAGGGGTCCTCGGCACATACACACTTCGAATTGCACCACGGCAACCGTGCTGTCAACCCCTATCCCTACCTGGCCGACGCACACCACCGTTGGGTGCGCTATCTCGATCTGCGCGATGAAGCGCGGTGAGATCCCTTGCTCTGGCGAAGACTGCAGCCAGCATCTCCCGGGTCAGCCGTCCGGTGAACGTGTTCTGCTGGCTCGGATGAAACGACAGCAGGACGGTTCTGCCATCCGCTAACGGTATCTCCTCACCGTGAGCAAACCTGGGGCGGGGTCGGGGCAAGACCATCGAAGCACCTAGGTAGCGCCACAACGAGACATACGCATACTGCCCGAGTGCCACGAAAACGCGAGCCGACCCCAGCAAGTCGAGCTCCCGATGAAACCATTCTGCGCAGTTGTCCCGTTCGGTGGTCTCCGGCTTGTTCTGCGGCGGGGCGCAGCGAACAGGAGCGGTTACCCAGGCATCGTGCAGCTCCAGCCCGTCCTCCACAGCGGTCGAGTCGGGCTGGTTGGCGAACCCGGCTTCATACATTGCCCGGTACAGCCAATCCCCGCTCCGATCGCCGGTGAACATCCGACCGGTGCGATTGGCACCATGGGCTGCCGGCGCCAGACCGACGACAATCAGCGCGGCGTCGGGATCGCCCCATCCCGGCACCGGGCGACCCCAGTAGTCCTCATCGGAGAAAGAGGCACGCTTCTCGGTAGCCACCTGCTCACGCCATGCCACCAGCCGCGGGCAGAGGCGGCAGCTGACGATCTCTGCGGTCAGAGCTTCGAGCTCGGCGGTCATTGATTCGGCGGGAGGAGGCCGGAGTCGAAGATGGTGCCGGCACTCCACAGCATCCAGCCGAGGTTGCGCGCCTCGGCGACCTGCTGGATATTGCGTATCTCGCTGTCGTCGAGGAAAGCCCGTTGCAGCCAGGGCCGGTACATCGCAGAGCCTTCGAGCCGGGGGATCCCGGCGTCGAGCGCATCGGTGACCAGCTCGGTGGCGTGGTCGGTGGGGTTGGACCAGCCCTTCCAACCGGCGCCGTAGGTGTAGGTGTAGATCATCGGGCTGAGCACGTCTACATAGTTGGAGAACACCGACGGGGACTGGCCGATCCCCTCGTCCGTTGTGCTCTCCAGCGTGATCGCAAAGATGTCGGCTGCCACTGCACAACCCATCGGGTTGAGCCGGTCATGCGCCTCCTGGAGAAAAGCGGCAATGGTCTCGACGCGCTTCTGTTCGGCGGCAGCGCCGTAGTAGTCATTTGCGGTCAGCTCGTCGAAACTCAGCTGGTCGATCGGACCATCGGACGGGAAACGGACATAGTCGAACTGAATCTCATCAAAGCCCAGGCTGCACGCCTCTTCGGCCAGCGAGAGCGGATACTCCCACGACCTGTGGTCGGTGGGGTCGAGCCAGGCGAGATCTTTGTTATTGGTCCACGGCAATCCGGTCTGAGTGTTGATGGCGGCGATATCCGGTTCGGCCCTTGCCAGCTGGTTGTTCTGGAAGGTGACGATGCGGGTGATCTTGTAGAGACCATGCGCATCCATGTCGGCGATGAGCTGCGTGGCGTCGTAGCTGGGCCTGACGGCGTTGATGTCGTATGCGAGCTGGACATCGGTGTCGTGATACACCCAACCGCCCTCGTCCTGGGTGTCGACGACGAACGCGTTGATCCCGGTGGTATCGGCGAGGTTGAGCAGGTACTGCCACTTCTGAAGATCGCCGGCACCTGAGGCGTCGCCGGCGACCCGTAGTGCCCTGACCATCATCGGATCGAGCGAGACGTCGACGTTTTCGGTCGAGCCATCCCAGGTGACGGCCTCGGCGTTCCACGCCGGGCGTTGCACCTCGATGGTGCCGGGAACGGCCCGGAACAGTGCGAACTGGCCGTCGCTGTCGGTCGTAGCCTCAACGTCTCTGCCCAGGCTGACGTGAGCACCGGAGAGACCGCGGCCATCCTGGGAGGTCACCCGACCCGTCAATACGACCGGGTCGAGCCGGATCTGTACCGGGACGCCCTCGGCCGGCTTCTCGGCGACCGTGGTCGATGCCTCATGAAACCCGGGTGCAGTAACCGTGACATCTATCGGGCGCTCGTCCCATGTCAGCGCGGCCACGCCGGTGTCGTCGGTGACGACGGTCTCCGCTGCGGAGGTGACCGTGGCATCAATCGGAGTCAGGTCGTCAGACCCCACGACCAGGAGGTTGACCAGCTGAGGCGGCGGTTCGGGTGAACGCATCGACTCCCCGGCCAGGAGGACGGAAGAACCGGCACATGCTGACATCAGCAATGCGCCGCCAATAAGGGATACTGCGATTCGTCTCATAGGTAGGGCGTGCCCTCTCACAACCGGGACCCGGGGGTGTTGGTCTTCGCCTCGAGCCATCGTAGTAGGCGCCTACGTTTTGCCGGTCGACATCTCCGCATAATCAATATTCAAGGACTCCACGTTTCGTTGAGGACGCGGCCCCAGCGTGTTACCTTGACAACTAAGGGTGGCCGTCATCAGGGTTAGGGGTTCTATGACACAGCGGGTGCACAGGTCTCTCCAGGCCGACGGTGTTGGTCTGTACCTCGACGAGGTAGCCGGACACGGTCTTCTCACCGCAGAGGATGAGGTGAGATTGGCCAGAGCCATGGAAGCCGGACGGCAGGCCGCAGTCCGGTTGGAAACCGAGCAGCTCCCCTCCCGAGAACGGTTTGAGCTTCGCCGGGCAGTGCATCAAGGGGAAGAGGCGCGAGCCGAGTTCATTCGCTCCAACCTGCGTCTCGTCATCTCGATTGCGAAGAAGTACACAGGTCGGGGTCTCGATCTCCTCGACCTAGTCCAGGAAGGCAACCTCGGTCTGATCCGTGCCGTCGAGAAGTTCGACTGGCGCAAGGGGTTCAAGTTCTCCACGTACGCCACCTGGTGGATCCGCCAGGCAATAACGCGCGGATTGGGCAACACGGCCAGGACCATCCGGCTTCCCGTTCACCTCGTCGACGTGGTCCGCGTGGTCCAGGAAACCCGAGCCGCTTTGCACGAGCGCAACGGAAGACAACCCACGGCGCTCGAGATCGCAGACATCAGCGGTCTCGACCTCGATCAGGTCGTCATTGCCATGGAGTGCCCCGACGACTGCGTGTCACTCGATCATCCCGTCGGTGATGCCGGCGACGCCAGCCTCGGCGACTTCGTCGAGGACACCCAGGCCGACGACCCATTCGTGGTGGCGGCGGATATGGCACGCCGTGATGAGCTCGATCGTGCCCTCTCGATGCTCGATCCCCGCGAGCGCGAGGTCATCGAGCTTCGCTACGGTCTCTCCGGAGGGGGCCCGCGGACCCTGTCCGACGTAGGCCGCCAGCTCGACGTCACCCGGGAACGTATCCGCCAGATCGAGCGCAAGGCGCTCACCAAGCTGCGTCACCCCTCCTTCGCCTACGACCTCGAGAGCCTGCTCTAGGCGTCAGCCTCGCCGGCCAGTGTGGCGTGATCGGCGTCAGAACAGCTTGAGCATCGGGGAATCGATGCCGCGCAGCTCGTCGTAGTCGATGTCGACGCAATCGATGCCACGATCTGATGCGAGCGTTCGGGCCTGCGGCTTGATCACCTGCGCCACGAACATGCCCCGCACCGGCGCCAACCGGTCGTCCCGGTTCAGGAACTCGAGGTAGCGGGTCAGTTGCTCGACACCGTCGATCTCGCCACGGCGCTTCACCTCGATGACGACGACCTGACCGTCGGCGTCACGACAGAGCAGATCGACCGGCCCGATCGGCGTGGGATATTCACGGCGGATCAGGGCGAGGCCCTCTTCGAGGTAGCCGGGCGTTTCTGCCAGCAATCGTTGCAGCTCGAGCTCGACACCGTCCTTCTGCAGACCCGGGTCCTCGCCCATCTCGTGTGTTCTCTCGAAGTGGACCTCGCCGAAGGTGATGGTGAGGGTCTCCCCCTTGGGGTTGGTGACGATCCACTTCCCGTCTTTCTCGACAAGCGTGTTCGGTGCGTTCATCCAGTTGAGGGGCTTGTACGCCCCACCGTCGGCGTGCACGGCGACACACCCGTCCGCCTTGACCATCACGAGCCTGGTGGCCATAGGCAGGTGGGCGCTGAGCCTGCCGTCGTAGTCGACGGCGCATTCGGCAACAACAATCCGCATACGTCGCAGCGTACTCGTCGCCCTCGAGGAGGCTGTTGAACGGTCTTCTACCCGACCTCCTACCCGACGGATCCTTCCATCTGGAGCTCAATGAGACGGTTCAGCTCCACCGCGTACTCCATCGGCAGCTCGCGGACGATCGGCTCGATGAAGCCGGCGACGATCATCGCCGTTGCTTCCTGCTCGGTGAGGCCGCGGCTCATCAGATAGAAGAGCTGTTCCTCACCGACCTTGGAAACGGTTGCCTCATGACCCATGTCGACCTTTGACTCCTCGATCTCCATGTACGGGTAGGTGTCAGACCGCGAGTCTTCATCGAGGATGAGTGCATCGCAGCGAACAAACGACTTCGAATGCTCGGCGCCGTCCTCCACTCGCACCAGACCGCGGTAAGCGGACCGACCCCCGCCCTTTGAAATGGACTTCGAAGTGATCAGGGACGAGGTGTTCGGCGCAACGTGCACCATCTTGGCACCGGCATCGAGATGCTGGCCTTCGCTGGCAAACGCGATCGAGAGCACCTCACCGTGGGCGCCCTCCTCCATGAGCCAGACGGCGGGGTACTTCATGGTAAGACCGCTGCCGAGGTTGCCGTCGACCCATTCCATCGTGGCGTTCTTGTAGGCCGCTGCCCGCTTGGTAACCAGATTGACAACGTTATTAGACCAGTTCTGGATAGTCGTATAGCGAGCCCGGCCACCTTGCTTGACGATGACCTCGACGACGGCGGCGTGTAGCGAATCACTCGAATACACCGGTGCCGAGCAACCCTCGACGTAATGGCAGAACGCGCCCTCGTCGACGATGATCAGCGTGCGCTCGAACTGCCCCATGTTCTCGGCGTTGATGCGGAAGTACGCCTGGAGCGGCTCTTCGAGATGGACGCCCGGCGGGACATAGATGAAGCTCCCACCGGACCAGACGGCCGAGTTGAGGGCCGCGAACTTGTTGTCGTTCGGGGGGATGATCGTCCCGAAATACTCCTTGACGAGGTCCGGGTACTCGCGCAAGGCGGTATCCATGTCGCAGAAGATGACCCCGAGCTTCTCGAGATCCTCCCGATTACGGTGGTAGACCACCTCCGACTCATATTGTGCCGTAACCCCTGCCAGGTACTTGCGCTCGGCTTCGGGGATACCAAGCCGCTCGTAGGTGTTCTTTATGGAGTCGGGAACCATGTCCCAGTCCTTGGCCTGACCCTCCATCGGCTTGATGTAGTAGTAGATGTTGTCGAAATCGATTGCCTCGAGCTCCGCGACCCCACCCCAGTCCGGCAACGGCTTGCGGAGGAAGCGCTTGTACGCCTTGAGCCGGAACTCGAGCATCCACTCGGGCTCTTTCTTCATCGCCGACATCTGGCGGATGATGTCTTCGTTCAGACCCCTATCAGGCTTGAAGACATAATCCTCAGCGTCGGCCCAGCCGAGCTGATAGCCACCGAGATCAATGTCAATAGTTGTCATTATCGGGGTCCCTTCGAGAGATTCGCGGGTTAATTACCACTATAGCGATAGGGCAATAGCATGATCGGCGGTTTCGGCGCCCGATTCTGCCCCATCGAGGCCCGGATCGCCAATGGCTCCAGCCACATCGTCTCTAGTCACATCGCCTCTAGTCACATCGCCTCTAGTCACATCGCCTCTAGTCACATCGCCTCTGGTCACATCGTCTCTGGGTCACTCCCTCGTGGCAGGCTTCCCCATCGAGGCGGGCGTGGTGCGTCGATCCAGACATCAAGCCGCCGAGAACATTCGGATGATCCCGCCGGAACGGTGGTGTGGGAGTGGGGGGAAGACCGGGTGCCGTTCCGGAGGATCATCCTCGTAGGATATAACGTCGACGGATGTGGATTTGATCCCGACATTTCTGAGTGGCCATCTCATCATTGGGAGTTATCGCCGTGCCAGTGCTTGTTATTGGAGCAGACACCGACCTCGGTCACGCCATCGTGCCCGCCCTGCGACCCGCCTCGGGTGAGCTGCGGATCTTTGCCTCCGACGCCGACGCCGTGGCCCGCTACCGCGAGTTCGCCAAGGTGGCCATCGGCGACATATCGGATGGAACCCATGTCGGTGGGGCTGCGACCGGCGCCTTCTGTGCGATCGTTATTGCCGCCGTCGCCCACGATGACCGGGAGCGCTACTTTGCGGCCACCACCGTGGAGCTGTTCGGGCAGTGGGCCGATGGGCTCGCAGAGGCAGGAATCGCCCGCATCATCGTCGTCGGCGCTGAGCGCGAGCTGCCCAGCCCCGACCCGCTCCACAAAGCCGCCATCGAATACCACCACGTCGACACTGCCGGCAAGAGCATCGACCAGATAGTGTCCGAGGTGACCGACCTCGAGGCGGCCGCCCGGCGCCCGTCAGAAGATCTCAGGAACCCAGGGCTGGGGTGACGAGCGGACCATGCGATTGAGGTCTCGCACCGAGGCAGCGGCGCCGTCGATCCGTCCCGCCCGGGCAAAGGCGATCGCATCGCGGCCACCCAGATACAAGGCCCCGAGCGTGCTGGCGGTCATGGACACCTCGGGATCTTCCGCGACTCTCGCTACAGTTGCCCGGCCCCCATCGACCTCGATCCGGTACGTCCCTTCGTTCCAATCACAGAAGCCGTCCGTGACCCGGATCACAATCGAGCCGTCGCTTTCGTAGGCCCTCGCCTCCAACGCCCGGGGTACGTCAACGAGACGGACCCACAACGCATCGGAGACGGCCGTGGTACCAACCGCTCGACCGTCCTCGAGCAGCAGCCACAACGGATCATCCGGCGCCATGTTCCAGTGCTTGACGATCGGGAAGAGGTCGACGCTCGTGACGTAGTGCCACAGCGCCCGGTAACCGGCATCGGTGACCGGTATCAGCTCTCTGACCCGAATCTCGCCGTCGGGGAGTTGACCCCAATCCTCCTTCTGCCGGTAGGACACGTACCCGATCGGCTCCTCATCCTGAAAAGCGACGGCGTGGCGGAGAGCGCTCGCACCCTCCCGCCACTTCTCCGGGTCGTAGAAGTGCCGGTACCTCCACCATTCCTCGGAACGCTGGAACATGCCCGGCCGTTGCTGCTGTGCCAGGGCAAACATGTCGGGGAGCAGCTTCTCGGCTTCTGCCTTCTCGACCAGACGGACGATCACTCCCGGCTCGCTGCCACCTCGCCCCGTGTACCGCGCGTCGAACTTGACCTCGTGATGCCGCGCCGCGGGCCCGTACCCGAAACGCCCGTAGATCTTCGCCTCGGATGCCCACAGCCCGGCGAGTAACTCGCCCCGCTCCCGGGCACGCCGGAAATGCTCGCGCATCATCATGGTGAGCACACCACGCCGCGTGTGGGTGGGTCGTACCGTGATGATGGTCAGCCCCGCCATCGGCACCTGGGCACCACCGGGAACGGTGACCGTGAATGCGTAGTCCGCTCCGGTGCCGACGAGCTGGTCGCCATCGAAGACCGGAAACGCCCGATCGCGGGCAAACAACGCGTCGAACCGCTCTGCGGCCTGCTTGTCGTCGGGGTCCAGATCATGGCCGAAACCTGCCGAGATTGCCTGACGGAACCTGGGGATGTCTTCAATGGTGAGGGGACGGATCTCGAAACTCATGGCGGCAACGCTATCAGCCCGTGGCCATCGCACGCGTCGTAAGCGGAATCGCAGACCTTCTAGGCTCGGTCGTCATCCGCAACGACGTCATCCACAACAACGTCATCCACAACAACGTCATCCACACGAAGGGAATCATCCGTGCATCCGGTACGTATCGCCGCCCAAATCCATCCCCAGCACGCCGAGTACTCAGATATCCGGCGCACCGTCACGCAGGCAGAGGACCTCGGTCTCGACGTCGTTTACAACTGGGACCACTTCTACCCGCTCTACGGCGAGCCCGACGGCAAGCACTTCGAGTGTTGGACCATGCTCGGTGCCTGGGCGGAGCAGACGACCAACATACAGATCGGGGCGCTCGTCACCTGCAACTCGTACCGCAATCCGCAGCTCCTGGCCGACATGGCCCGCACCGTAGACCACATGTCGGGTGGCCGGCTGATCCTCGGGATCGGGTCGGGGTGGTTCGAGCGCGACTACGACGAGTTCGGATACGACTTCGGCACAGCCGGCGGCCGGCTACGTGACCTCGACCGAGATCTGCCCATCATCAAAGAGCGTCTCGGCAAGGGCAACCCGCCTCCTACCCGCAAGATCCCGGTGCTGATCGGTGGCGGTGGGGAGAAGGTGACGCTGCGAATCGTGGCCGAGCAGGGCGACATCTGGCACAGCTTCGGCTCCCCGACGACGATGAAACACAAAGCCGGAGTGCTCGACGACTGGTGTTCCAAGGTGGGGCGCGACCCTGGTGAGATCGAACGCTCGGTGGGAATCGACCTCGGGCGCGCAAGCGACCCGGTGGCGCTCGCCGAGGAGTTCTATGCGCTCGGGTTCACGCTGTTCACGTTCGGTTTGAACGGTCCTGAGTACGACCTGACCGGGATCAAACCATGGCTGAAATGGCGGGACCAGAAGAACGCGTAGGACGGCGAGCCGGCCCTCGTCTGGTTGCCGTACTCGGCTCGGTCACGACTGCGAACTGGCACACGAAATCTGTCACACCCGGGTTGCATGATGGCGGTATGGAAGCTCAGCCCGTGGAAAGTGCCGTCGAGATCTTCGAATCCGCCGTCCACGACCTGGACGCCGACCGTTTCGACCGGGAGTCGGCATATCGGCTGATCACGCTGTTCGGCCGCGCCGAGCGGGCGGCCGCAGGGGCAGCGGCGGTGTTGGCCCGTCGCATCGGTGACCCGAGGCTGCTGGCGAGGCAACAGGGGACGACGGTGACGAAGGCCCGAGCGGTCCTCGGTTTGTCGGAGCGGCTCGCCGACACTCCGGTCTTGGCTGGCGCGGTGAGGGCCGGTGGGGTGTCGTTGGATCAGGCAACCGAGATCGCCAAGGCCGAGACTGACGCCCCCGGCTGCGCCGACACCCTCGTCCAGGTGGCACAGCAGGAGCCGTTCCACGAGCTCCGCCATCAGGCGCGCAGAGCCCGATTGGCTCACGACCGCAGCAACATCGGAGCCCGTCAACACGGCGCCCGCGGGCGGACACCACATAACCGATCTTGGCTTGATCCACGTCGAAGCCGACCTCGAGCCCCACATCGGTACCCCGATCGTCAATGATCTCGAAGCCGAAGCCAAGAGGCTCGCAAACCGGGACGGGTGGAAGGAGCCGTTTGAGGCCTACATCGCCGACGCTTTCGCCGCCGGCTTCGGCAGGCCCGGCAAGAGTCGATCGTCCAAACCGGAGATGGTCGCGGTCGTCAGCCACGAGGTCGCGCAACGCGGCTGGACGAGCATCGAGCCCGGCGAGGTTTGCCACATCCCCGGGGTCGCGCCTATCGACCCGCAGGTAGCGAGAGAGATCGCCCAGGACGCGTTCATCACCGGAGTCATCTCCGACGGCAAGGATCTTCGACAGATGCGACGCTGGACCCGGCACATCCCGGTCGAGATCAAACTCGCCCTCAACCTTGGGTCACCACCGGATTTCGACGGACGCCGCTGTGTCGATTGCGGTAACCGCTACCGCCTGGAACACGATCACGACCTGCCAGTTGTCGAGCACGGCCCGACTTCGCTCGACAACCTCCCCGACCGCTGCCACCCCTGCCACGTCCGCAAGACCAAAGCCGATCATGCGCGAAGGCGTGGGCGTCGCCTGGCCGGGATGACAGCAGGACCGGAAGACCGGGCCGTACCACCCGATACGAGCTGAGGCCGCCGCAAGGCGAATGCTCCGATCGAACGGGCATCTCCGATGCCGCTCTACACGCGCTCCGCGTCGATTCACGAAGTCGGGAGATAAAGCCCTCACTCCCGGTTGCGGCCTCGGGACCCACAGACCCGGTGGTGATTCCGGCAATCCGCGGTGCCGGGGCTGGAACGCGCCGGCGATCGCCCTCCCCACCGGAGGGCGATCGCTTCTTGGCCCGCCGCGTCCCCCTTTTCGGGGGAACACTGCCTTCTATATCGGCAACGGGCGGCTTCAAGTAAAAGCTCGGGGGTGATCAATCTCCTGCTACGAAGAATAACCAGTCACCACTGGCAGTGATTCCCACCCGGTAACCGTAGTAGCCACCGAAGTCGGCAAAGCTCTGGAGATCGTCTTCCGTGTACAAGGAACGGAGGGCGTCCATGTCCTGCTGCGGTGTCGTCTCCCAACTGCCCTGGTGTGCATACGCAGCCGGCCAGACGTACATCGGCCCGTTGTCGGTCTCGATCGTCCCGTACGGCAGGTTCAGGATCGACAGCAGCCAGTACATCGGCTTGTCGCCGTTCTCCTCCTGCTGGGTCCATAGGTCCGACGGCTCACTACCGCCATAGGATGCAGTGAACTCGTCACCGGCGATCGTTTCGAGACGGGTGTAGTCGCATTGCTGGGCCGCATCGACAATGTCGAGCACCGTCGCCAGTACATCCTCCGGGACAGCGTCGAAGGTGTCCGGAACCGCAGCCTCGCCGGCGGAACATGGGACAGACTGGGTGGTTGGATCGTCGACCGCTGTGACGTCCGTCAGCGCCCCCTCATCCACGACCTCGCCCCCGGGGTCGAAGAACGTGTATGCGAGAGCGTCACCCGGTACGGTGCCGATGGTGGCAAAGAAATACCCATCTCGCGTCGACTGCCATGACCTAACAGCTCCGCTACGGATTACGACCAGCGTCGATCCTTCGGCCGCCCGACCGGCGACATATGTGCCCTCAGCGATGTCCCCCGTCATCATCAGGCCATACGCCTCTCCCTGGCCGCACGTTGCGCTGCGCCCAGCTCGATCGACGAGCACGAGACACTCGCCGCGTCGGCCAGCAAGAGGCGCGTCCGTGTCGTTGGCAAAAAGGCCGCGGACCGCATACAGCCGCGGGGAAAGCACATCGGTGGACACCTGACCGACGACCACGATCTCGACATCCCCCACAAACGGGCCCAGATAGCCCTCGTTGCCGATTTGATCGATATCAGCTGGGCGTGTGTAGTCGTCTACCGGATAGAGAGGGCTCTCGTCACGAGCATCCAGCTCGACAGGAGGCAGCGGGTCGGCAGCAGGGAAGACATACGTCTCCGACGGGCTGTCCGAACGCTCTGCTGTCGTCGGAGGAATCGTGGACGTCGTCGTTGTCTCCCCCGGAGCCGCCGGCTCAAGCGTTGTTGCGCCTCTGCCACTGAGCAAGAGCAAGGTGCCACCCACCAGAACCAACACGGCGATGGCGGTGGCAATCGTGACGGCGATCCCCCGCAATCGGGTGGAGCGACGTAGCTCTGCCATGGGAGGCGCCGAAATCGATGCGGTGACTTTGTCCATTTCCCGGGAAGCACGGCGGAGTCTGTCTTCGGTATTCATGCTTCCTCCTTCCAGGCTGTGAGCTTGCGGCCGAGACGGTCTCGCCCCCGCTTCAGATGGGCCTTGACCGTCCCCGGACTGCATTCGAGGACATTTGCGATCTGTTCCAGTGAGAGGTCTTCGAGGTAGAAGAGTGCGATCGCCTGTGCCTGCCTTCGGGGCAACGCCCTCACCTCGTCCCATACTTCAGACGCATCGGGCTCGATGTCGGCGATGTGTTCCATCCCCGCACGGAGACGAGGGATTGCCTTTACCTCGGTGAGCCCACGGCGCAACACCGACGTCGATCGGTTGACGATCACACGGCGCAACCACGCATCCGGCTTGTCGTACTGCGAGATGCGCTGCCAGCGCCGATAGCCGGCGATGAACGCATCCTGAGCGATCTCCTCGGCCACATGCTTTCTGCCCGTCAGGGCATAGGCGAGCCCGACGGCCCGCGGGTACTGGCGCTTGTAGAAAGCTTCGAAATCCTCCGTTACCGCAACCAGCGGCAATGGCTTTGACATCCTCGACACCCCTGTAGCTGCACTCATGTAGAGAACACGCACCAGCAGGCTACGAGGTGTACGAGTTTTCCCCTTGATCTATCCGGTCGAGCAGGCGGGAACAGTTGCAGACGCCGCCGTACCGGCTATGGCCGGCGCTTCCCGGCGCTGCGCCCTCTTGGCAAAACGCAGACGCCGGGCGGCCTCGGCCTGGACGAGCCGCTCCTCGTGATGGATGCGGGCCAGCATGTGGAGGGCATATGGGTTCATCGTCGGGTCCTTCTATTCGTGAACTACAGCCTTGAAACTAGCGATGCATTAAGGACAGAACCTGTCCGCTATTTCGACTAGTTTGACGGCCAATGGATCCCTCGGCACGCATGCTCAAACTGCTCTCGCTGTTGCAGGCACGACCAAGCTGGACCGGGCCCGAGCTCGCCAACCGGCTCGAGGTGACCGACAGGACGCTCCGCCGTGACATCGCCCGTCTTCGTGACCTCGGCTACCCGGTCGAGGCATACACCGGCCCGGCGGGCGGCTACATGCTCGCCCCCGGGGGCGCCCTCCCCCCGCTCCTGCTCGACGACGACGAGGCCGTCGTGGTGGCGCTCGGGCTGCGCCGCGTGGCCAGTGGCGGTCTCCCCGGCTTCGAGGACTCGGCCATCGCTGCTCTCGCCAAGATCGAGCAGGTGCTTCCGGTGAGACTACGAGAGCGGATCAGCGATCTTCGGGGATCGACCGTGGCGCTTCGGCCGTCAGGGGCGCCGGGCGAGTCACTCGACCCCGAGCTGCTGGTGACGATCGCACGGGGGTGTCGGGTCCCGGAGCGGATGCGGTTTGGCTACGTCGACTTCAAGGGCAACGCAACCGAACGACACGTCGAGCCGTATCAGCTCGTCTATGCGGCCCGTCGCTGGTATCTCGTCGCCAGAGACCGGGACCGGGAGGCATGGCGCACCTTCAGGGTCGACAGGATCAGCAAGCCCGTACTCACCGGCATGCGGTTCACCCATCAGTCGCCCCCGGACGCGGCGGCACAGGTCTCCGAAGGACTCGCCGTCTCCGTCTACAAGTGGCAGGCGCGCGTGTTGCTCCGGGTGAAACCCGCAGAGGCGGCACAGATCATCTCGCCGACCCTCGGGGTCATCGAACCGACAAGAGGCGGGACCTTGCTCCGAATCGGGGCCGACGAGCTGGATTGGATCGCCCGGTATCTCGCCGGGCTTCCGTGCCGGTTCCGGATCCTCGAGCCCGACGAGCTCAAGGATGCGCTGCGTCGGCTGCTCGCCCGGCTGTCCGCAGATATCGACTAGTACCACGACCGGTTTACCCGACCACCCGTGACTGTCCGTCGGTAGGGTGACATCAGGGAGTGTCTAGCACGGGGGTTGGGCGATGGATCGACGGGCGACACGGTTGCTGCTGGTTCTTGCGGCGTCGCTCACCCTCGTCGTCGGGTGCGGTGGCAGCGACGACACGGCCACCACGAGATCGAGCGACGAGGGGCGGACGACAGCGCAAACCACGACCACAGCCGGTGGCGAAGCTACCGGCATCGAGAACCAGACCTTTGACGTCGGCCAGGACTTCTGGCACAGCGGCTTCCACATATCCGCCGATTCCGGGGAGATCAGCTCCAAGAAGGACGACTTCAGCGACGAGGTGACGTACTTCCTGACCCTCGGGCTCACTCTGGAGAACACGGGAACCACGGCGGGTTTCATCGACACGGAGATGACGATCGTCACCGCGGACAACTCCTACCCCGCTAGCCCCCTCAACGACCTCGGAGAGGTCGCGGCAGGCACCACTGCGCAGGGCGAGCTCACCTTTCTCATCGACGGTGGTTTCGACCTGCCTAGCGCCGTGCTGATGGTTGGTGGCCCTGACGTGAACCAGGCCCGAGTCCCTCTGGCCGGAGGTACCGAGCCGGTGCGGCTCGAGCCCCGGTCGGTCGACGTCGCCGGCACCATGTCGATGGAGCTTGTCGACCTCACCTTCAAGACGGCTGAGCTGCGCTACGACGACCCGGTCGGGCACCGAGAGGTAGACGCCGGCAAACAGGCTCTGATCCTCGATTTCGACGTCGTCAGCCGCAAGGGCGGGAACTGGCAGATCTTCGCCACCGATTTCGGTTTGACCCTTCCTGACGGAACGGTGATCGCCCCCGACCGCGCCGACATCGGCTCGCTGCCCGGATCGGATGAAGGCGTGACAACGGCCGACCGGCAGCTGCAATTCATCGTCGACGGTTCCCCTGCCGGGGACTACACGTTGCGGCTCACACCGGGCACCTGGTTCATCGGCGAGGATGGTGTCACCGACGCGTCGTTTGCATTCACAATCGACGGGTAGTTTGTCGCCCATGGATCACCTATCTACTGATGAGCTCGAGGCCGGTCTCACCGAGGTCGCGGCCGCCCCGAAGGAGGAAGGCACGCTCGCCTTGATCGTGCGCCGACCGGATATCGACGAACGCGAGGTGCTCGAGACTGGAGAGCTCTCGTTGGCGGAGGGTCTCGTGGGTGACTCGTGGCGTGCCCGCGCTCTGGCACGAAGCGACGGCGAATCGCCAAACCCCGAGACGCAGCTCAACGTGATGAACGCTCGGTTCACCGCCCTGATCGCCGGTTCCGACGATCGCTGGAAGCTGGCCGGCGACCAGCTCTATCTGGACTTCGACATCAGCGAGGAGAACCTGCCAATTGGGAGCAAGGTGGCCATCGGCGAAGCGGTCATCGAGGTCACTGCGGTCCCCCACACCGGTTGCCAGAAGTTCTCGACTCGATTCGGCTTGGAAGCTCGCAAGTTTGCCAATTCGGAGACAGGCAAGGCATTCCGTCTCCGGGGCCTGAACGCCAGGGTCGTTGTGCCCGGCGCCATCCGGCGTGGCGACAAGGTCAGGAAGGTCGGCTGAGGGCGCTATCCAGCGTCGTGGAGCAGCCGACGCCACGCGTGCCCGGCGGGGAGGTTCTCCTCGAGAAACGCCCTTGCGGCACGACCCAGCACGGGGATCACTACCTCCGCATCGTCGTGATCTTTCGGTCGTGCTGTCTTGCTCTTGAACAGGAGCTGCAACTCCGGCGCCAGGTACGGCACGTTCCGTGCAGACAACAGAACCGCCGCCGACCACGGCCGTCTAATAGCCGGATAACGTCGATACACCCATTCGTCGTCGCTGTCGGCACCGACGGTGAAGTCGATCTCCCACGCAGTCCGACCTGCCCACACGTTGTTCTCGCCGGGTTGTAGAGGCCGTCCGTGCCAGCCACTCAGCCGTCCGCCCGCGGCTACGGCCAGCTCCCAACCGGAGAGCCGTTTTGCGACGCGCGAAACTTCACTGCCGAGGACACCTACGTCGGTGTCCTCGTGGCTCCGCCAGGACCGGCCCACATGAAGCTCGAGAGCCCGCCCTCCACTCACCCACCAGCGAAACGGGGCTCCGTTGAGAAGCGCCGCGACGTCATCAATCGGCAGAGGGTCCCAGACGTCGATCTCCCACATGCGGCCAGTATGGCGGCTCAGTCGTCGCCGTGGCCATCGTCGCCGCCCTCGCGACCCTCGTTCTGCACAACCTTGAGCTCTCCACCCTCGAAGTGCGCCGTCAGGGTGGATTTGTGGTCGTTGCTGTCGAACTCGACCTCGACCTCGGTCGGCCCGTCTTTCTCATTGTGGTAGGCGTAACCGGCGTTGGGCACGGCGGAATAAACGCGTACGGTGCCATCGCCGACCTCCAGCGTGACCGTCCCGCCTTTCAGTGCATAGATCGGGTAAGAGAATGATGGCGGGCCGGTGGTCGTCGTCGTCGTGGTCGCCGTGGTGGTCGTCGGCGTAGTGCCGGTGGTCTCCGGCGGTGCCGTCGTGGTCGTCGCCGACTCGATGGTCGTTGTCGTCTGCGGCGGCGCCGTCGTCTCGGTGGTTGTCGTCGGTGCCAACATGGAGGTAGTCGTAGAGGCAAGGGTCGTCGGCGTGGTCGTCGCCGGAGCCAATGTCGTCGTTGTCGTGGGGGGACCGACGGCCACCGGGGTCTCCACAACGCGGTCGCGAATCCCGGCCACCGCGGTCGACGCTATCAGCACCGACAGCACGGTTGCACCGAGCCACGCCACGCCCAGACCCAAGTACCGTCTCATTCGCTCCAGCATGCATTACTCCCCGGCTCGCTGGGTTAACCCAAGGCTAAACGACGATGAAACCCCGGCTATCGGGCGCCTTGACGACCCGATCGGGTGTAATTTCAGGTCCATGGCATCAGTTTTGCTAATAGAAGACGACCAGCGGATCCGCCAAACGTTGGCGACCCGCCTCGCCGAGCGAGGCCACCACGTGGAGTCGACCGGTACTGCAATGGAGGGTGTGCAGAAGGCCGTGAGCGGCGACATCGACATCGTCGTTCTCGATCTGGGTCTGCCGGACGTCGACGGCGTCGACGCCCTACAGATGATCCGGGCCGTGAGCGAGGTTCCGGTGATCGTCGCCACAGCCCGCGACGATCAGGACGAGATCGTCAAGATCTTCAACGCCGGCGCTGACGACTACGTGATCAAGCCGTACTCGACCGACCACCTCGAGGCCCGCATCCGCGCCCTGCTCCGACGGGCGGCCACCACCACCGACAACCCCGTGATCGCGATAGGCGAACTGCGTATCGACGCCGCTGCACACGAAGCGACCCTGAACGGCGAGGGACTGGATCTATCGGCCAAGGAGTTCGAGCTGCTCGCCTATCTGGCAGAGCGCCCAGGAAAGATGATCGGAAAGAGGGAGCTGCTGGCGGCCGTGTGGCGGCAACCCTACGGCGGCGCCGACAAGACCGTCGACGTCCATCTCTCCTGGCTGCGCAAGAAGCTCGGCGAGACCGCAGCAGAGCCCTGCTACATCCACACCCGCCGCGGCGTCGGTGTCAAGCTGGTCGACCCCACGTCGTGAGAGCGCGGCTGAACCTGGTCGTCGGCGCCGTCACCACGATGGTGGTGATCGCGTTCCTATTCCCTTTGACTCTGACGGTCCGTGCTCTCGCCTACGACAAGGCGGTGACACTCGCGCAGAACCAGGAAGAAGCGATCGCCCAGTTCATCGCGTTGCGCGCCCCGAACTCCAATACGGCCGACGTGATCCAGGCCGCCCTATTGAACCGGAGCGACTATGCCACGTCGGTCATCCTCATCGCCGACAGCGGCGGCGAGGAGGTGTTCGGCGAGCCGATACCGGAAGGCGAGAACCTCGACGCCGTCCGCAACGGGGCCGCCTATCGCGCCGCGGTTCGGGGCGGGCAGGCGGTCTACACCTCCGTTCTGCTCCCTACGGCCGGCCAGACCGTCGTCGTTCGCGTATTCGTGCCCGAGACGGCTCTCACAGATGGTGTCGCCAGATCGATCGTGGTTCTCATCCTCCTGGGACTCGCCATCATCGCCATTGCCATCGCCGTCGCCGATCGGCTGGGCCAATCGATGGTGCAGCCGGTCAAGGAGCTCTCGGCGACCGCGTCAATCCTCGGCGAGGGGAACCTAGAAGCGCGGGTGACGCCATCCGGCCCGCCGGAGGTCATGGAAGTCGGTATCGAGCTGAATGGCCTCGCCGACCGCATCGTGCGCCTTCTCCGAATGGAGCGGGAAGCGGCCGCCGACCTTTCGCACCGGCTCCGCACTCCGCTTACCGCCGTGAGGCTCGACGCCGAGGCCCTCCCCGAGGGCCCTCTCGCCGAGCGGTTGCGTGACGACCTCGACGAACTCGACCGGACGGTCGACTTCGTGATCCGGGAGGCGCGACGCCCGGGCAGAACGGATGCTGCCGGAAAGTGCGACCTCGGGGAGGTTGCCGCCGAAAGGGTCCGCTTCTGGGCCGCACTCGCCGAGGAGCAACAGCGTGAGCTCGAGTACATCTCCGACGGATCGGAAACGCAGGTTGCCATCGGAAGCGACGATGCCGTCGCGATGATCGATGCACTCGTTGGCAATGTCTTCGCCCACACAGACGAAGGCGTCGGATTCACCGTGGCCGTGGCATCGCTCGACGGTGACGCCATCCTCGTCGTTGACGATCAGGGACCAGGTTTCGGCTCCGAGATGGCGGAACGCGGCATCAGTGCTGCCGGGTCAACCGGTCTTGGGCTCGACATCGCCGCCCGCACCGCGGGGGTGGGCGGAGGACAAATGACCGTCGGCACCAGCGAGACGGGCGGAGGCCGCGTCACCGTCACGATGCCCAAGGGCAAATAGAACTCGGCATTTCTTTTCGGCGCTTCTAACCTACCGAGGCTGTGTCTAGCCGACCCGTTGCCCCCGTGTACCCCATCGTTGCGTTCCTGCAGCGACGCACCCGCGTCCAGCGTTGGATCGCAGCCGGGCTATTGGGATTGGTCGGCGTTGTGTGGCTCCTCCGTTTCACCGCAGCCACCCTGCTCGACAAGTGGTGGTATGACTCGGTCACGAAAGCGCCGGTATGGTCCACCCGGCTCATCGCCCAGATCGAATTGGCTGTTGCCTCGGCGCTGATCACCGGTTTGGTGCTCGGCGTATCTGCGTATCTCGGTCTGCGCGTCCGACCTGCACCAGACAACGGCCCGAACCGCCTCGTTGTCCGCTACCGGCAACGGATGGGCCCGGCGCATCGCTGGCTGATCATCGGCCTTGCGGTGTTGTTCACTGTGCAAACGATCCCGACAGCGATGGGTCGGTGGCAGCCATGGGTCTTGTTCCTCCACGGGCCTAACCTCGGCGTGAAGGCACCTGAGATCGGATTCGACCTCGGCTTCCACCTCTTCCGTCTGCCCTTCCTCATCTACCTGGGCAGCTGGCTGCAAAGGCTGCTCACTCTCGCCACATTCATTGCTGCGGCGGGATACATCGCCAATGGGGCGCTTCGACTCCCGGGACGGGGTCGAAGCTCGGCGCGCCGGGCAATCGCACATCTCGCCATGCTGGCAGCAGCCTTTGCGACCCTGCGCGGTCTGATGTATCTGCTCGTGCAGCGGCCCGGCCTCGCCACCAACCAGAACGGAGCCTTCGACGGCCCGGGCTTCACCGAGCTGAAGGTGGTCAGTCCGGTGTTGATTATTCTGGCGCTGCTCGCGTTCGCCACCGCCGCTATCACGATCTACGGGGTTCGCACCGGTAAATGGCGCGCCACCCAGTTGGCATTCGGCGTGTGGGCGGTCGCGTATGTTCTCGGGATGTGGGTTGCTCCCTACGTGGTGCAAAAGATCATCGTCAAGCCGGCAGAAGCCGAGCGCGAGCTTCCCTATATCGCCCACAACCTCGAGGCTACGAGAACCGCCTACCGGCTCGACGCCGTCGAGCAAGTCACCGAGTCCTACACCGATGGGCTGGACGCCCCCGTGACCTCCGACTCCGCTGCTGTGCTCGACCGGGTTCCCGTCTTCACGATGGATCAGCTCGTCGCTCCCTTGCAGGTGCTGGAGGGAACGACTGCTACCCGGATCATCGATGTCGACCTCGACCGCTACACGATCGACGGAGTGCGGCGACCCGTCCTCATCGCGACCAGGAACGCCTACCAGCAGGATCTGCCCGAGAAGGGCTGGGTGCAGTCGCATCTCGTCTACACACACGGCAACGGGATAGTCGCGGTACCGGCTGATGTCGCCGCAACCGACGGGCGACCGGATGTCGATACCCTGGCGTCGCTCAATCCGGAGAGGTCCGAACTCTATTTCGGAGAGGGTCTCACCGGCTGGTATGCCATCGTCGGGACGAAGCGGGTCGAGCAGGGAGGTGCCGTGTTCGACGGCAACACCGGCATTTCGGTGGGCGGCTTCTGGCAGCGAATGGTGGCCGCGATCGGGCTGGGTGACATCGAGCCTCTCACCTCGAGCGAGCTCACGACGTCGTCGCAGCTGTTGATGCGGCGCGACCTTCGGGAACGCCTCAGCATGGTGGCGCCCTTCGTCTCGTGGGATGGCGAGGCGTATCCGGTCGTCAGCGGTGACCGGATCGTATGGATCATGGACGGCTACACGAGAGCCGCCACGTACCCCTACTCACAGTTCGCCCGCCAGGTGGGGGTGTCGGCGCCGAGCTCGCTCTCCTACGGGTCGTTCAACTACGTGCACGGATCGATCAAGGCAACCGTCGATGCCTACGACGGCACAGTCCACCTCTACCGCACCGAGGTCGGCGGTTCCGATGACCCCATCCTCGAGGCATGGGAGTCGATCTTCCCCGGTCTCATCGAGCCCATCTCCACCATGCCGGCCGATCTCGCGGCGCATCTGCTCTACCCGCCCGACCTCTTCAAGGTACAGACCAGCCTCCTCGGCCGCTACCACGTCTCCGACGCCGAGACGCTGTTCAACGGCTCCGACCGCTGGTCCATAACCCCTGCACCCGGCGACGGTGTCGCCAAGGACTCGCCCGGGCTGTCGCAAGCGGTGTCGCTTTTCCTCCCGACCCAGGGTGAGATGCAGGATCATTGGGTGGCGATACGGCCGTTCGGACCCGGCGCATCCTCCAACCCGTCTGCGAGCCGCGACGTGCTCTCTGCGGTCGCCATCGCCGATCACGACGATCCGGAGCGGCTACTGCTGGTCCGGATCGAGCCACGGCTGGGTAGGCAGGTCTCGAGCCCGCTGGTAGCGCAGAGCGCCATCGACACCGATCCAGAGTTGGCACAAGAGTTCACGTTGCTGAACGCCAACGGCTCTGTTGTGCAGTTCGGGCCGATGACTCCTCTGCCACTCGACGGGGCGATGATCTGGGCTCGCGCGATCATCGTTACCGGCACCGCCAACACGACCGCCCCACGCCTATTCGGGGTCACCGCGGTATCCAACGGCACTGTCGGACGCGGCGCCAACACGGCCGACGCGATCGCCGACACATTGGTCGGCGGCGGATAAGACGACTCCGGCTCAGCCGACAAACGCCATGTACTTCTCGGTGACCGCTTCCGGGTCCCCGTCGGCGCGTAGCCTGCCCTGCTCGACCCAGAGAACGCGGTTGCACCGCTGCATGACATCACCCAGCGAGTGGCTGACAAACACAAGCGTCCCCGCCCTCGCCAGCAGCTTCTCGATGCGATCAGCCGACTTCCTCTTGAACGCCTCGTCTCCGACGGCGAGAGCCTCATCGATTAGCAGGATCTCCGGCTCGACAGAGGTGGCAACGGCGAAGTGGAGGCGGGCTCGCATCCCCGACGAGTAGGTATGAAGCGGACGATCGAGTGCCTCCCCCAGGTCCGTGAATTTCCCGATCTCTTCGATGTGCTCCTCGACTTCGTCGGCGGTCATGCCGAGAGCCATGCAGCCGATCCGAATGTTCTTCCAACCTGTTGCGGTGGGTAACAGAGTGGCGCCCACGCCCAACAGCTTTGGCTCCGCGGAGACGAGGATATCGCCGGACGTCGGAGGCAACAGACCGGCCAGCGCGGCAAGCAGGGTCGACTTGCCGGAGCCGTTGGATCCGATCACACCGACGGATTCGCCCGCGGTGACGTCAAAGCTGAGACCCCTGAGGGCGCGGACAACACGCCGACCGGTGCCCTGATGGTTGACGAGCCGCTCCCGCAGGGCCTGGCGACGGTCCTCGGAGATCTCGTAGTCGAGATAGAGATCGCGCACACTGATCGACACCGGCGCTGTCATGCTCGCCCGTACCTCCACTCGGCCGCACGGAAATACCGGAAACCAAACCAGAGGATCCCGACAGAAATAACGGCGGTCTTGACAGTGGCGCCCACATCGAAGTCGGTGCCGAGGAACACCCACCTGTACAGATCGATGATTCTCATCAAGGGATTCAGCGACAAAGCAGACGCCGCCACCCCGGTTATTTTGTCGCCGAGAAAGCGCTGGATCGGAAACATGACTCCCGAGAGGTACTGGAGCAGCCGGAACAGAAACGGGATGATTTGCTGAATGTCACGAAACGCCTCGTTCAGTCGGGCGGCAATGAAGGCGCCTCCCAGGTTCAAGGCAGTGTGGATCACGATGATCAGCGGGAGAAAGAGAAGACGGCGCGACAGGCCGACACCCGAAAGCACTGTGAACACTGCCAGCAGCGACAGCTCGATGGCAAAGGTGATCAGCCGGCTCAGCACGACTGAAATCGGGAGGAGGCTACGAGGGAATTTGATCGCCCTGATCAGCCCTTTGCTGTTGGTGATCGAGGCCGCGCCCCCGAGCACCGAACTGTTGGTGAGCCGAAAGGTAAAGACACCGATGGTCAGCCAGAGCAGGAAGTTGTCGATCCCACGGTTGCTGTCCAGCAGCACCCCGAAGACGAAGTAGTACACCGCGATCATCAACAACGGGTTGCCCAGGTGCCATACGTTGCCGAGCAGCGTGGTCTTGTGCTCCGATCTGAGCTGTTCCAGCGGCACGGCTACAGCGAAGTCGCGTCGGTCCCACATCTCGGCCAGATACTCCTTAGTGGGGATCTGGGCGTTGACAGATTTCAGGTTGTCGGTGGTGTCGGCGGTGTCCATGGGGGACTCCCAAATCGAGAGCGGGACGAGCGTCGCATCAGGTTACCCGACCCCCATGGCTTTGTAAGCACCAGACCGCGGCGGCCGGTCAGCTGCGAGCCGTTGCCTCCGCCGCTTTTTCGGTCTGGTGCGGCGTCGCGGTAACCGCGCTCCGGGGGACGCGCCGGGCGGGAACGGCGGCCTGCCGCTCCGGGCTGGCGGCCTGGACGATCCGGATGATCAGCAGCATGGTGACGATGGCAAGAGAACCGATGTACATCCCCATCACCACTGGATTCGACGTGTCCGTTCCACTGAATGCACCGTGCAAACCGGCGGTGAGGAAGGTGCCGAACGAAAGGAAGTGAATCGTTCGCCATGCGCTCTGCCCGATCCACCGCTTGACGTAGAAGGAGGTGGCGATGACAAAGATCGAGTAGAACGACACAACACCCAGGGCCACCGCCAAAGGCCGGAATGACGACGCACCCGGGACGAAGATCGCCCGGTAGCCAAAGTCGATGAAATCGTGGTTGAACAGGAAGTACATGTGCACGCCGGTGGCGACCAAGGATGCAATCCCGAGCGACTCATGGAACCAGGTGACGCCTTTCGCCTTGACGGCGCGTCCAAGCACCTTGGTCGAGATCAACAGACCCCAGATCGTTGATCCGGCCAGAAGCAGGAAGGCGATGATGCCCGACCCGCGGATGATCATCCACTCAACACTCATCTCGGTATTCCTCTCATGCGGCCATTTCCCATCCGGTGGTGGCGTAGACGCTTCCGTCATGCCAGACCACCAATGCGGCGGCAATCCAATCTTGTGTCTCTGCCCAGGTCAGCCCGTGCTCACCATGTAGCAACACAGCCTTGGCTCCCGCCTCGGCCTCCACCGCGGTCGCGGCCATCACGGTGGCGCTGAATATCGGCGACGTGGCAGGGGCCAACCGACGGGGGTCGATGATGTGATGGGCGGTCACATCACCGACCTGCCAGCGTCGGCGCGTTGAAGACGAAGTGGCAAGACCCCCTGATCCGAGCCGCACGGTCGCGGCGACATCGCCCCACGGATCCTCGATGGACACAGCCGTCTCGTCGAGACGGGAACTGACGTCCCCACCTGCCGAGACGACGTAGGCGAGCCCGGAGGCTACGGCTCGATCGGCCGTCCATCCCTTTGCGATGCCGCCGAGATCGAGCCGGGTCCCCGGTCGACGTGTCACGACGTTGTCGCTGATCGACCATTCTCCGATCGCGGCGATCGAGCCTGCCTCGCCGCGATCCTCGACCTCGGTGAAAGTGCGGTCGTATCCCCAGGCGATGACAGCGTTGCCGATGGCAGGGTCGATCAGTCCGCCTGTCCGATCCCGGAGTTCCCGGGCATCATGGAGACAGGCGGCGAGATCCGGCGACACCTCAATCGACACGCGAGGATCGCGGTTCAACGCACTCAGCTCGCTCGAGGAATCGAATCGGCTGAAAACTGCCTCTGCCGCGGCAAAGAACGGCTCCGCCTCAGCCGGGTCGTCGCCGATGGCGACGACCCTGGTGCCCATCGCAGGAAACTCGACCGTGATCATGATCCGCTGCTGGCCACTTTGACAGCGGGACGGGGCGTGGTGGCGCTACCTGATGACGTTGTCCCACCTGAAGAAGCAGTGCTGCCCGAAGAGGCCGTTGTGGTTCCACCACCCGAACTGCTTGAGCTCGCCGTCGTCCCCCCGCCGCCACCGCCAACAGTGACGGTCCGGGTAATCACCTGAGGGGGCGGAGGCGGGACCGGTGTGTACCGAATCACCACCAGTCCCGCCTCGGGGGCAGCAGGCACCGCGGCTACGGGCTCGGGCACCTGCTGCACTTCCGGTTGGGGCTCCGGAAGGGTCTGCGTGTCTGCGGTCGTCTGTGTCGTGGACGCCTGGACCGCCACTACGGAGGTTCCCCAGGCGACGGCGGCACCGGTCCAGGCGAAGATCCTGGCCCAGCGGCTGGGAGAGAGTCGCTTTGGCATTGTCAGCTTCCTGAAGTTGGGTCTCCCTCAACGACAGTCAATACGGCTCCGTGATCGATGAGGACACGGGTGACTGCCTGCGGGAGATCGGTGGCAATGTCTGATTCGGTTGTCAACTGGGCGTATCCGTTCGCCTGAAGCACCCGAACGATTGATCGGTTCAGCTCGTCTACTCGAAGCTCGGGTACGGTCGCCACCACCATCGTGGTTGGTGGCGGGGGGGTCGTGGTTGTTTCCTCAACCACGACCTCCCCGGCGCCGGCCGGCTCTGCGGACGGTGTAGTGAGCAGCCACACAACCGGGATCAGACCGGTCACGGCTATCACCAATGCCGCCAGGAGCGAGACGAAGCTGCTCGGCTTATCGGCCATCGGAATCAGTCGTCATGCTCGCCGCCGTCATCGCCACCGTGACCGTCGTCGTCGTCGTGATGCTGCGTGGAGCGGTCGGCCTGGTCGGCCGCACTACGGGCCTCCGCCAGCTTGTCGATGCCTGCCTGATAATCACCGGAATCGGCGAGGTTGGCGGCATCGGCGACGAGCTGTGTCGCCAGATCGATCATCGAGCCGTGCGCTCCCGCATCGATCGCTGTGTTGATGTAGGCAACAGTCGAGGCGTAGTCGGCCTCGAATTGGGCGGCCAGGTCGTTCGTGGTCGTTGTCGTGGTGGTGGTTTCGGGAGCAGTTGTTGAGGCGGTGGAGTCGGAGGAGCCATGGCTGCCCGGGGCCGCCGCGACGGTGACTGTCTCGACGATTGCGTCGGGCGCCGGCTTGCCGGGCATCTCCATACCCTCGTTGGCGCAGATCGCCCGCAGCGAGTCGAGCGCTGCCTGCTCGAGCGGTGTAATGGTTCCGTCGCCCTCTTTGGAAACCAGAGATAGACCCTGATCGCCACAGGCAGCCGCAAGATCCTCTGCGGTTGCGATCACTGGAGAGACGGTAGTCGGGACGACGGTGCTGGAGGTGGTCGAGGTCTCGGGCAGAGTCAGCGCAACCACCGCAGGGGCGTCGGTCTGCGCCGGGGCGTCCGGGCTCACCAGGGCTACGGCTGCGACCGCGCTCAGCGGCACGAGCAACAGGCCGATGATCAATGAGGTAGAGAATCGGAATCCTCCGCTCTTGGTCTTGTTGTTCAACGGTTCATCTCCTTGGTTGCGAGGACGGAGTCCCTACCGAGATCCGTCGATGCAACCATGCAGGAGGCTGCGTTAAGCCATCGCTAACCGTTGCACAAAGGCCGTCTAAACCTCGGGTGTTCCGGGCCGGCGGTAATCGCCGACGTAGCCGGGCACCTCCACGTTGGCGCGCATACCGGGATCGGGGACCGGGTGTCCTGCGGCAACCGTGAGTGGGATGACACCCGCCCAGATGGGCAGGTCGTAGTCACCGTCGTCATCCTTGGGGCCACCGACACGCACCTTTGCCGACGCCTCGGTCAGCGGTAGTGCAGCCACAAGCGTGCCGTTCCGCTCCTTGTCGGTCATCGGGCGAGAGTCGGCCCACCGTCCCGGGATGACATGGTTGGTCACTGCTGCGAGTGCTGCCAGCTTCTCATCGGCATCATCGACGATCCTGGGAACACCGAATACGACGACGGAGCGGTAGTTCAACGAGTTGTGAAACGCCGCCCGGGCAACGACCACACCGTCGATGAGGGACACGTTCACGCAGACCTGGTCCTCGAGACCCAGAGACCGCAGCATCCGGCTGGCCGGTGAGCCGTGAAAGTAGAGCGTGTCACCCACCCGGGCGTGGATGGTCGGAATGACCACAGGAGCACCTTCATGAACAAAACCGATATGGCAGATGAGCGCCTCATCGAGGATGGCATTGATGACCCCGCGGTCGTAATGCCCCCGCTCCGGGAGTCGATGTAGCCGGGTACGGTCGCTGGCGGCTTCGCTCATCGGCGGGAGGCTAGCGGCCGGACGCCTCGCTGAATGACCGGCGACCAGCCGCCTGTAACCTGGCCCCATGACCGCGCCCGCTCACTCGTTGTTTGCCCGGGCATACGACTTGCTCATGGTTCCCAACGACCGGTTCGGGTTGCGTGACCAACGAGCCCGGTTGTGTGCCAACGCAGCGGGAGCCGTCCTCGAGATCGGCGTGGGTACCGGTCTGAACCTCCGCCAGTACCGGCGGGCCGACCTGGTGGTCGGTATCGATGCCGACCGGGGGATGCTGCACCGGGCCATTCACCGGAGCTGGGAAAGCACGGTGCCGGTTCGTCTCATAGCCGCCGATGCCGGGCGGCTGCCATTCCCTGCGGCTTGTTTCGACACCGTCGTGGTCGCCTTCGCTCTGTGCACCATCGCCGATCCGGTGGCGGCGCTCGACGAGCTGGCCCGGGTGGCAAATCCGGGCGGGACGCTGCATTTCCTCGAGCACGTGCGCTCCGCCGGCCGGCACGCGGCCCGGTTCCAGGATCGGCTATCCGGGGCGTGGAAGGTCGTCTCGGGTGGATGCCGGATCAACCAGGACACCGGGGCGCTGCTGGACGCTTCACCGTGGTCGATCGACAGTATGTGGTCGTCGCGGGGTGGCGGGTTGATCCAGGGCATTGCAGTCCGGTCGTGAGATGCAGCCGCCTATAGCCGACCCGCCTCGACGATCCGCTGCAGGAACTGGCGGGTCCTGGGCTGCTGCGGATTGCGGAAGATCTCCGCCGGCCGACCCTTCTCCAGGATGACTCCGTTGTCGAGAAAGCAGACCTGGTCGGCGACGTCCCGAGCGAACCCCATCTCGTGGGTAGCGATGACCATGGTCATCCCCTCGTACTTGAGTTTCCGGATCACACCGAGAACTTCGGCGACCAACTCCGGGTCGAGGGCCGAGGTGACTTCGTCGAACAGCATCAACTCGGGTCGAGTGGCCAGCGACCTCACAATTGCAACCCGCTGCTGCTGACCCCCGGAGAGACGATCCGGATATTCATCGGTCTTGTCGATCAAGCCGAACTGATCCAGGAGCGCTTTGGCCGTTTCGTTGGCTTCATCGCGGCTGGTTCCGTGCACTTTCACCGGACCGAGCGTGATGTTCTCCAACACCGTCATGTGGGGAAAGAGGTTGAACGCCTGGAAAACGATGCCCATCCGCTGGCGCACGTCGTTGGGGTTCACGGTCCGGTCGGTGATTACCTCACCGTCGAGGTGGATCTCGCCGGCGTCGATGTCAACCAGCAGGTTGACGCACTTGAGCAGGGTCGACTTACCCGACCCGGAAGAGCCGATGAGACAGACAGCGTCGTGCGCACCGACGTCCAGATCGACATCACGCAGTACCACCTTGCCGTCGAATGCCTTGGACACGGAGCAGATCTGGAGTTTCGCCTCGCTCATGTGCTCATCGCCTGTCTGCGCCGCCGATCCCGCTCGGTGTACCAGTCGGTGAACCGGGCCACGGGGACGCTGATGATGAGAAAGAGTACAGCGGCCACGATGTAGCTCGTGTAGTTGAACGTGCTGTGGTTGTAGATGTTGGCCGCACGGAGCCCTTCGCGCACGCCCAGCACGTACACAAGAGCAACGTCCTTCTGCAGGCTGACGAAACCGTTGAGCAGCGCCGGGATCACGTTGCGCACAGCTTGCGGCACGATCACGTAGCGCAGAGCTTGTACCTGAGTGAGACCCAGCGAGCGCGCCGACATCCGCTGGCTCTCATGCACCGACTCGATGCCCGCCCGATAGACCTCGGCGGTGTAGGCCGAATAGCTGATCACGAGCGCGGCGACACCCCAAAACAGCTCACTTGACGGGACACCCTGAAGCTGTAGGGCGGGGACTCCGAAGCCCAGGAGCAGGATCAGCAGCAACATCGGGATTCCCCGTATCAAGTCGACGTAGATGACGACCATGGCGCGCAGCGGAAAGAAGGCAGGGCCACGAAGCGACCTGATCATCGCCAGCAGGAGGGAGAAGGCGAGAATGAGGATCTCGGCGATGATGAACATCTGGATGTCGAGCCAGAAGCCCGCCAGCACGTCCGGAAAGGACTGCTTGAAGTGTTTCCAGGAGAAGAACTGGCGTTGCACCGCCGGCCAGGCGTCCGAGGTCAGGATGACCCAGAGGATGATGCCGAGCACGATGACGGTAGACGCGGCCGCGATCAAGGCGGCGCGGCTTCCCTCCTCGCGGCGACCTGGCGTGCGCCGGGGCCACAGCTGTTGCGGGCCCCGGCGTACGACATCGTCTATAGGCGCCCCGGGAGTTGTGATTGGCTACTCCGAGATCGTGACTATCTCACCGCCCTGAGTCAGCCACTCGGCCTCGAGTTGGTCGAGCATGCCTTGATCCTTCAGAGTGGCCAGGGCCTGGTTGACGCAAGGCACGAGCTCGTTTCCTTTGGCGAACAGCATCCCGTACTGGTCGGGCTGCGCAGCCGCCGCCTCGAACTGGGCGACGATCACGCCCTCGGCGCCCTGATCGGGGATCTGTACCGCGGTTATGTAGTAGGCGGTCGGCAGATCGACGACGATGCCGTCGAGCTGGCCGGCGATAAGCGCCGAGATCGCATTCACGTTGTCGTCGTAGACCTGGGCCTGCACACCGATCACGTTCTCGACGTAATCGAAGCTTGTGGTCCCAACTGCCGCGCCCAGCTTGGCGTCGGCGAGATCCGCAAGCGTTGTCGCTCCGATAACTGGACTGTCTGGCAGAGCCACCAGCGCCTGACGGGTCGTGTAATACGGATCACTGAAGTCGACGACTTCCTTGCGGTCATCGGTGATCGAATACTGCTGGATGTTGAAATCCCAGTCCTTCGGGCCCGGGGCGATGGCCTCGTCGAAGCCCGTGCGGACGAACACAACCTGATCGTCGGTGAAACCCATTTCCTCGGCGAGCGCGTACACGAGCGCACCCTCGTAACCGGTCTTCGATTCGGGGACGTCGAAGTAGTCGTCACCGACACCCATCCATGGTGGAAACACCGGCTCGCCGGTGGCAACCGTCAGCTGCCCGGGAGTGACCAGGTTGAGGCTGTCAACGGCGCACGCGTCCATTGCCTCCGTCGTCACAGGAGCAGCCGTCGTGGTCGTTGCGGCCGTCGTTTCAGGAGCTGCGGTGGTCGTAGCGGCGGTCGTCCCGGGAGCGGCCGTCGTCCCGCTGGCCCCGTCATCACCGCCGCAGGCACCGGCAAGCAGGGCGAAGGCGGCCAGAGCCACCAGCACCTGTATCCAGGCCTTCTTCGTCGTGTACATGAATCCTCCCGAACTCGATCCGCGGAGCCTAGTGCCCCGACCGGCACCCCTGACCGCGTTCACCGGCGTTGCGAGACCGGAGCGTTCGTATCGTCGTCTCAAGGCTCGATGTCGAGGACCTCGGCGAGCACGTCAAACACAGCGGGATCGGTCGTGGCGTGAGGGGCAACCCGCACCCAGTCGCCTCGTGGCGAGACGACTATCTCGGCGTCGTCGAGCCGCTGTGCGGTCACCGAGCTCGGCTCCGTCGGGAGCCTGAAAGACAGGATCCCGGAACGCTCGTCGTCGTCATCCCACGGATCGAGCACCTCACCACCAGCGCTACGCACGATGTCCTCGATTGCCTTGATGTTCTCCATGACTGCAGTGGAGATGGCCGGCATCCCCTCTCCCTCGATCAGCTCGAGTGCGGCCGCCAGAGCAGAGGCGGCGAGGAACGAGGGACCGCCATCGTGGAATCGTTCTGCGTCGCCCCGCGCCGGGTGCGGCGGCCGCACATCCCAGTCGAAGGAGTCCTCAGCCCCCCACCAGCCGGTGAGGGTCGAGTGCAGCATCTCGATGGATCGCGACGATACGGCCATCACTCCGGTCCCGAAACCCGCCCGCAGCCACTTCAAACCTGTTGCCGCGACAACGTCGGCTGCGCTCAAAGCCAGTTCGACACCGCCGAGCCCCTGTGCGGCGTCGACCACTAAGAGCGCATCGTCGGCGAGCTCGCGCAACGACGCCAGATCGGGACGGAAACCGGATAGGAAGTCGACAGCGCTGACTGCGATCGCTCGCGTCTCGTCGTCGACCCCCACGCTGAGCGCTCCCGCAGTCACCCGCCGGTCCGGTATCTCGATCATCCGCACCTCAGGCCCGCCCATGCCGGCGGCACGCAACCAGGGATAGAGGTTGGCGGGAAACTCGTGTGCGGGCACGACGATGTTGCCGCCAAAGGGAGCAAGACCAAACGCCACGTGGAACAGAGCAGTCGAGGTGTTCGGCACTGTGGTGACCAGCTCCGGTGCGGCCCCGAGAAACCTGCCGAACATCGCCAACGCGATCTCGTACCTACCGAGCATGACCGGCCCGACGCGGCCCTCCGGCTCGGAAACGCGGGCATACGCTTCAGCCACCGCGTTGCGAACCCGGCGCGATGGTGGTCCCACGGCCGCAAAGTCGAGGTACCCGACGGGCTCGGAGAACTCGCTCAGGTAGGTGTTGCTGATTGCCATCGGGCGCAGGGTAGACCGGATGCTCCGGCCGCGGATGCCCGTGCTATCACACAGGTGGTTCCTATGATTTCTCGATGCGTCGCACGATCACCGCTCTGCTCGTAGCCCTGGCACTGGCCGCCTGTTCCCCGGGCTCTTCGCCGGCGCCTACGACAACTACGGTCGCGGCGCTGACACCGCTCCCGGATGCCACCGTGCCCACCACCAGCACGGCGCCCGCGACGACGACGTCAACCACGACAACCACGACCACCACCACCACGATCGCCCCCGGACTTGTTCCGCCGAGCGTCGTCGGGCATCCCTGGGGTCAAGTCACCGGGCTGACCATGTTCCGCGGCAACCCGACCCGCACCTTCTACGGCACCGGACCGCTCCCCGACGGGCTCGAGGTGCTGTGGCGCTTTCCCGATGAACCGATGTGCGGCAACTCGCCGGTCGGCGGCCAGCCGAAGGTGTGGTGCGGCACCGGGTGGACGGGCGAACCGGTCATTTGGGAGCGCCCCGACGGCGTGACCGAGGTGATCTTCGGCGGGTATGACAAGAACATCCATTTTCTCGACGCCGCCACCGGGGAGCGGACCAGACCCGACTTCTACATGGGCGACATCATCAAGGGCTCGGTGGTGCTCGATCCGGACGGCTACCCGCTGCTCTACGCCGGCTCACGCGATCCCCGCTACCGGATAATCGCTCTGGATCGGGAGACCCCGGTCGAGCTGTGGAGCCTGGATGCAGCCGCCGTAGCCGGCATGTGGAACAACGATTGGGACTCCAGCGCCGTGATCTTGAACGACATGCTCCTCGAGGGCGGTGAAAACTCCTGGTGGTTTGCGGTAAAGCTCAACCGCGAACGAGACGAAACAGGACTGGTGACAGTCCAACCTCAGATCCTCTACCAGACACCGATGTGGACCGACGAGCTCTTGCGGGCCGTCGGGCGCCAGCAATCGGTCGAGACGTCGACGGCCGTCTTCGGCGACACGGCATATGTGGCCAACAGCGCGGGCCGGGTCGTCGGTTTCGACATCTCCGAGGGAGACTGGAACCGGGACCGGCTGGTTTTTGACTATTGGATGGGTGATGACGTCGACGCCACGATCGTGATCGATGCCGAGGGGAAGCTGTACGTCGCAAGCGAGATCGACCTCACCACCGCTCGCGGCGCCGAGGTGGGGCAGCTAGTCAAGCTAGATCCCGACCTCGCCGACCCGCTCGTGTGGAGCGTCGCCGTACCGTCGGTGGGCGGTGTCGCTGGTGGCATCTGGGCCACACCCGCGCTTGGCAACGGTGTGTTGTACGCGGCAACCAACACCGGCGACCTGCTGGCGGTCGACACGACAGACGGCACCGTTGTGTGGAGCGACAACATCGGCCTCCACGCCTGGTCGTCCCCCGTCATTGTCGACGACACTCTGGTCGTGGCCGTGGATTGCGACCTGGATTCAGGGTTCCGTGCCTACGACATTTCCAATCCCTATCAGCCTGAACAGATTTGGGAATCCCGGGTCACCGGCGGTTGCATCGAGTCCACCCCCGGAGTGTGGAACGGGACGATGTACGTCGGATCGCGCGACGGCTTCTTCTATGCGCTGGGAGCGAACTAGTGGCTACCAAATCGAGGACTTCTGCAGGTATGGCCGTCGGCCAGGGATTCCTCGGATTCGCCCTCGTCGCCATAGGTGTCGTCGGCTCGATAGCAACGCTCCTCGGGTTCTTCGGCTCCACATGGTGGTTGTTTGACTACGTCGCCAATTTCCGTGCTCATCTGGCCGTAGTGCTGCTGTTGGTTGCGCTGGCCTACTCGCTCATGTTCTCCAAGGCGACGGGTCTCTTCTTCATGATCATGGCCGCCGTCAACGCGCTCGTGATCCTTCCTCTCTATCTGGGTAATCCGGCTCCTGCGGCCAACGGCGACACATTTACGATTATCAGCTTCAACGTCGACCAGCGGGCGTCTATACGGGACGTCACCTTCCGTTGGATCGATACGGTGGATCCCGACGTGGTCGTATTGACAAACGTGACGGATGATTGGGTCCATGATGCTACGGAGATGGCTGCCCCCTACCGGTTCCTCAACGATCTCCCGGTCGACCGCACATTCGGCATTGCCATCCTGGCGCGAGAGGATCTCGATGTTGAGGTCTTTCGGGTCACCCCGGTGAAGGACGTCGTTGCCCGGATCGAGGCGTCGATCGGCGATCGCCCCGTCGTCATCTACGCGGTGCAATCGCCAGCGGCAAGCAACGAGAGAGACGCGGCGCTTCACGACGAGTACTTCAGCGAGGTCGCCAGGCTCGCCAAACAGGAGACGGTGTCAACGGTCGTTGTCGGCGATTTCGAATCGACCTCCTGGTCGCACTCATTCCATGCCTTGCTCGCCGACGGGAACCTGGTGGATTCTCTGACGGGGTACGGGATCCAGACGACCTGGCCTGCCGACCGGTGGACGTTCTTCCGTCTGCCCTACGACCATCTCGTTCATTCGGCCGACCTGACCACGGTGGATCGCTATCTCGGACCGATCCTGGGGGTCGAGCATCGACCGATCGTCGTGGAGTTGGCACCCGCGGCCTGACACCCGGCGGGCGAGTAGCCTTGCCGCCATGCTGTACGACTACACCGCAACCAGCCCCGAGCTCGTCGAAACGATCGGCGAGGACGCCATCAACCGTGCCGAGGCTTTGGTCACCACCGCGATCGCCTCCACCCCGAGGACGTGGGACAACACCATCGTCCCGCTCGAGGAGGCCGGCACCATCCTGGGCGATGCATACGGTCGCTCGCCCTTCATGGCGCGAGTCCACCCGGATCGCGCCATACGCGACAAGGCGACCGAGGTGGGCGAGCGTCTCACCAAGTGGGGAACCGATCTGATCTTCCGATCTGATCTCTACAAGGCGGTTCGCGAGTACAGCGAGACGGAGGAAGCGGCTGCTCTCACCGGGATCAGGGCACGGCTTGTCGATCACTGGATGCGCGACTTCCGCCACGCCGGCCACGAATTGTCGGAGGAGGACAGGGCGGAACTGCAACGTCTCCTGCAGCGTCTCATTGAATTACAGGTGGCATTCTCCAAGAACCTCGACGAGTGGGAGGACTCCATCGAGATGACCCGGGACGATCTGGTCGGTCTCCCCGAGGAATACATAGACGGGCTCAGCGAGGGCTCCAAGCCGGGCACGCTCAAGGTGGGAATGTCGTACCCCGACTACATCCCGTTCGTCGAGCAGGCGGAGCGCCGCGACCTCCGCAAAGCTCTCCAATTCAAGTTCTGGAACCGCGCCGCAGAGGCCAACAACCCCCTCCTCGCCGAGGCCGTCGAGCTCCGAGCCAGGATGGCGAAGTTGTTCGGAGTGCCGACGTGGGCGCACCACGCCATGGAAGTCAAGATGGCCAGGAATCCGGAGACGGTCGACGACTTCTATGCATCCATCGTTCCCAAGCTGATCGAAAAACGCGACCAGAACATCGCAGCGATGACCGGGATGCTGCGAGGTGACACCGACATGGTCGCCGCCGAGTGGGGCGGCGACGTCCTGCAATCGTGGGACAGCGGCTACTACACCACCCAACTCCGGAAACGCGACTACGGGATCGATCAGAACGAGGTTGCCGAATACTTCCCGCTGGACCAAGTTGTCGACGGCATGTTCGAGATCACCGGCGACGTCTTCGGTCTCGACTATCGCCGGGTCGAGGACGTCAACGCCTGGCACCCGGACGTCTATCTCTATGAGATCAGAGACCGTGCCGCCGACGCGCCCATCGCTTATTTCTATGCGGATCTGTTTCCACGGGAAGGCAAGTTCGGCCACGCGGCCGCGTTCCCCGTTGTCACCGGGAGAATGCGTGACGACGGTACCTACGAGAAGCCGGTTGCCGTCATCGTCGCCAACCTCACGAAGCCGACTGCGACATCGCCGTCTCTGCTCAAACACGACGAGGCGCTCACCCTCTTTCATGAGTTCGGCCACGTTCTCCATTTCTGTCTGACGACGGTGGAGCTGCGACGGTTCGCCGGTTACGACACGGAATGGGACTTCGTGGAGGCGCCGTCGCAGATTATGGAGCACTGGATGTGGCAGCCGGAGGTGCTGCAACGCTTCGCCAGACACTACAAGACCGATGAGCCGATCCCCGACGATCTCGTGGAGCGACTCGTCGCCGCCCGTGACCTCAACATCGGCTTGTTCACGATGCGCCAGATCTTCCTGGGACAGTTCGATCTGAACCTCCATGCGGCGCCCGGCCCGGTCGACGTCGATGCCGCCTATCGCGAGGCATACAAGCTGACCGGCTTCGACTTCTACGAGGACACGCATTTTGGCGCCAGCTTTGGTCACCTGATGGGAGGCTACGACGCCGGCTACTACGGGTATCTGTGGTCCAAGGTATACGGAGACGACATGTTCTCGGTGTTCGCCACAGAGGGCATCCTGAGCCCCGAGGTGGGCAGGCGTTACCGGGACGAGGTCCTCGCTCGAGGCTATTCACGCGACGCTATCGAGCACCTGCGTGCGTTCCTGGGCCGGGAACCGTCCCCGGCTGCTTTCCTGGAAGAACTGGGTCTCGCCGAGTAACCGCCCGGTAGGTCACGGGCGTTGTGCGCCGGAGTGCCGATCTGGAGCAAGATGCCGCAGCCGGTGCGACGTGGTCCTTTGCGACGCCGGCCGCGTTAGAGAACGCGACGCATTGGCGACACGCGTTGTCAGCATCGGTGTCTCGACACGCTCCCAGCCGTCGGGGATCACAGGCACCGTCCAGTTCGGATCGGGCTGCCACTCCACCCACGAATCGTCCCACCACCAGTTTCCAGAGTCGAGCATCCGCCCGATCTGGTCTCCGAGATCGAGGATCGCTTGCACCTCACTCGTGGTGAATCTGCCCTCGTCGCGGCGCCGCCACAGGAGATCGACGTCCTTCATCTCCCAGGAGCGGTCCGGAGCGACAACGATGTCCAGCTCGAGATCGAGTGTGTCAAAACCGATCTCGGTACGCGTGAACGGAGACTCCAGGTTGATGTACCAGCCCCGGAACTCCCGGTCGGGACCGTCCCAGAAGAACCAGACCGCGTAGCAGTCGGCGGGGCGCTGCAGCATCAGGGTGCCCGTGCCACGCCAGCCGCCGTAGCCGTGCCATGGATGACGCCCATCCTGCGTGGGCCAGTCACCGGGAGGAAAGGAGAACGGGGAGCCGGACGGTGAGTATGTCGCCAGGAGATCCGGCGAGTCCTCGACTACGTTGACCATCCATCCGAGCCAGGGGGTGCCGCCGAGGATCTCTCGGCGAACTACCGCGTCGCCCGTTGTCCATCTCAATTGGCGCTCCTCGCTAGAGCGGCAAGCGCGATCCTGTCCACCTTGCCACCCGAAAGCATCGGCAGCTCGTCAACGAAGATCCAGCGTTTTGGGATCTCGTGGCGGGGAAGCCGTTCTCCGGCCCAGTCCTCGAGTGCGGTCGAGGAGGTCGGGTCGCCTACCACGACGGCAACGAGTACCCGGCCCCATTCCGGGTCGGGGACGGCCACGACTTCGACCGGGCCGGCATGACGAAATCCGCTGAGCACTTCGGACACGCGCTGCGGATAGACGTTCTCACCGCCCGTGACGATCATGTCGTCGATCCGTCCCAGAACCACAAGGCGCCCGTTGTCATCGAGGTATCCGACGTCGCCGGTCTGGTAGCCACCTGTGCGGTCGGGCTCGCCCAGGTAGCCGGGCGACACGGAAGGGCCGGTCACCACGATCTCGCCGACGCCCGCCTCCCCGGTGGTGATGGTGACCCCGGAGAGGGGACGCCCCGCCGAGCCGAGCGATTCAGCCGCTTCGCCGGGAACCACGGTTGCGACCTGCGAGCACGTCTCGGTCATCCCGTAGGTCTGCAAGATGGGTAGGCCGGCATCCAGGCCTCGCTCCACGAGCTCCCGATTTGCCGCCGCCCCACCCAACAGGACGGCCCTCATCCCTTCGTAAGGACCCGGATCGAACTCGAGCAAGCGAAAGAGCATCGTCGGCACGAAGCTGGCGACGGTGACCGCACCTTCCGTGATAGCGGCTGCCGCCCTTGCCGCATCGAACCGGTTGTGAAGCACGACCGTCCCGCCGACGGCCGCCGAGCGCCACAGCACGGACAACCCGCCGATGTGGAACACCGGTAGGGTCAACAGCCACCGGTCGTCGGCTGTGTTCCCGAGGCGCTCGATGGCCGCGGCCACCGCTGCTACCACGTTGGATCGGGTTATTCGGACCGGCCGCGGGGCACCGCCGCTGCCCGAGGTGAGCACGATGGTGTGCACCTCCGGTGCGGGCGCACCCAACCATCCGTCCACCAATGCCGGCGACTGGGACAGAACCGGCGAGTCCCGGTCGATAACCAACGGCACTATCCCGAGCCGCCACGACGCCCACAATTCGGCCATCAGGTGGCGATCAACCCGATCGACGGCGATCAGACGGATAGACCCCGGAGCGGCTCCCGAGCCCGAAAGGCGGTCACAAGCAGCCCCGACCAGCGCGTCGAGATCGGCATAGGACACGTGGACGCCGTCGTCGTCCACGAGCGCCGTCGCCCGGGGTGTGGCTGCGGCGGCGAGCGCCAGCCAGTCGAGGTCGGGAGGGGTGTCCGCCATGGTGGTCACTACAGTATCGGCTCGGCTACACAACGGAGGTTACGTGGTCTCGGAGATCTTCGATCCGGGTGCGTGGGAGCCGGTCGCCGGCTTCAACTTCACAGACATCACCTATCACCGGGCACGCCGGATCGGGGCGGTACGCATCGCGTTCGACCGGCCTGAGGTCCGCAACGCCTTCCGGCCCCATACCGTGGACGAGCTATACACCGCACTGGACCACGCCCGGATGACGTCAGACGTCGGCTGTGTCCTGCTCACCGGCAACGGGCCGTCACCCAAGGACGGCGGCTGGGCATTTTGCTCGGGCGGCGACCAGCGCATCCGCGGGAAGGACGGTTACAAGTACGAAGGCGAAGAGGGTGTCGATCCGGCGCGGCTGGGAAGGCTTCACATTCTCGAGGTGCAGCGTCTCATCCGTTTCATGCCAAAGGTCGTCATCGCGGTCGTCCCGGGCTGGGCGGTGGGAGGTGGACATTCGCTGCATGTCGTGTGCGACCTGACCCTTGCCTCGGCGGAACACGCCGTCTTCAAGCAGACGGATGCCGACGTCGCCAGCTTCGACGGTGGATACGGATCGGCGCTGCTGGCGCGCCAGGTCGGCCAGAAGCGCGCCAGGGAGGTCTTCTTCCTCGGCCGCGATTACTCGGCAGAGGAAGCGTTCGCCATGGGGGCGATCAACGCCGTCGTCCCCCATGCCGATCTCGAGCAGGTCGCCCTCGAATGGGCGGGTGAGATCGTGGCGAAGAGCCCGACAGCACAGCGGATGCTGAAGTATGCGTTCAACCTGCCAGACGAGGGTCTCGTCGGGCAGCAACTGTTCGCAGGAGAGGCGACTCGCCTTGCCTACGGCACCGAGGAAGCCCAGGAGGGCAGGGACGCCTTCCTCGAGAAGCGGAAACCGGACTACAGCCGTTTCCCCTGGCACTTCTGAGACGGACATGACTCCCCCGCTGCGCTCCTGGATCCTGGCCGCCCGCCCCCCGACGTTGTTCGCCATTGTGGCGCCTGTTCTTGTGGGGACCTCGCTTGCGGTCCGGGCGGACGTCTTCCGTTGGGACGCGTTCGTGGTGACGATGTTCTCGGCGGTGATGATCCAAATTGGGGTCAATTACGCCAACGACGTGGCCGACGGAACCAGAGGCACCGACGAGAACCGCATCGGCCCCACCCGGGCAGTGGCGGCAGGTTTGATCTCACCCCGCCAGATGTGGATCGGCATCACCCTCGTGTTTGGTGCTGCCGCACTAGCCGGTCTCTACCTCATCTATCTCGGTGGGTGGTGGATCCTCGTCATCGGCATAGTGTCGATCGCCGCAGCCCTCGGCTACACCAACGGGCCGGTTCCCTACGGGTACTACGGTCTCGGCGAGCTGTTCGTGTTCGTGTTCTTCGGGCTGGTGGCAACGGTCGGAACCCGCTTTGTGTTCGACCGGACCATCGAGGCGGGTGCCTGGGTGTGTGGGATCTCCATGGGGCTACTAGCGAGCGCCATCCTGCTGGCCAACAACGTACGCGACGTCGAGACCGATACCGCTTCCGGGAAACGGACCCTGGCGGTCAAGCTGGGCAGAAACGCCGGAGTCCGGCTGTACGGTTTCTGCATAGCCGGGGGGCTGGTGGCCCCGACCATCGGTGTCCTTGCCGGCTGGCTGCCCACCGGAGCGATCCTGACCATCGTGGCCACTCCCCTCGGCTGGCCGCTATTGCGTGACCTGTATCGAGAGCGAACAGGACCGCCACTGATCGCCGTTCTCAAGGGTACGAGCCGGCTGCAGATGGTCGCAGGTGTTCTCCTCGCCCTCGGAATCGTGTTCTGACGACCGCAAGCCGAGGCCGTTGTTGACGGACCTCTGTGATAACTTGCATCGGCTATGACTGAGCCTCTCGTCCGGGCAACCGGCCTCACCAAGCGATTCGGCGATTTCACTGCGGTCGACGACGTCGACTTTGCGGTGAGCCCCGGGGAGGTCTTTGGCTTCCTCGGCCCGAACGGTGCCGGGAAGAGCTCGACGATGAAGATGATCGGCGCCGTCTCACCCATCACGGAGGGTTCGCTGACGGTCTTCGGCATGGACCCGGCACACGACGGTGCTGAGATCCGGGCACGGCTTGGCTCCGTTCCCCAGGACAACCTGCTCGACACCGAGCTAACGGTATTCGAGAACCTCTACATCTACGGCCGGTACTTCGACCTGCCCAAGCAGGTCATCAAGAAGCGCATCGAGGAGCTCCTGGCGTTCGCTCACCTCGAGGACAGGAAGGACGATCTGGTCGAGCCGCTCTCCGGCGGGATGAAGCGGCGGCTGACCATCGCCAGGGCTCTGATCAACCAGCCGGATCTGATCCTGCTCGACGAGCCCACCACCGGTCTCGACCCTCAAGCGCGCCACGCCCTGTGGGATCGTCTCTACCGGCTCAAACAGCAAGGGGTGACCCTCATCATCACCACCCACTACATGGACGAGGCAGAGCAGCTCTGCGATCGCCTCGTCGTCATGGACAACGGCAAGATCGTCGCCGAGGGGTCGCCGCGCAGCCTCATCGAGCGTTTCGCCACGCGCGACGTTGTTGAGCTGCGTTTCCCGATGGGTCAGCAGCCGGTGGAGAACGAACTCGACGGTTTGGCGAAGCGTATCGAAACACTCCCAGACCGGACCCTGCTCTACACAGACAACGCCGACACCACGCTCGTCAACCTCACCGAACGAGCCCTGTCCATCGAGAGCACCATCGTGCGCCGGTCGACGCTCGAGGACGTCTTCCTCCGGCTCACCGGGAGGAGCCTGATCGACTGATGGCTACCCCCGGTTCGCTCCTTTTTGTGGAACGCAACGCCCGGGTGTACCGCCGCACCTGGCGCGGATCGGTGATCAGTACGTTCCTGAACCCCATCTTGTACCTGCTGGCGATGGGTCTCGGTTTGGGCAGTCTCGTCGACCAGGGTGGTGGAAGCGCTCAACTGCCACATGACTACACCTACCTCACCTGGCTCGCTCCGGGCTTGTTGGCAGCGGCCACGATGATGACGGCGGCTGGCGAGTCCATGTACCCGGTCATGGGAGGGATGAAGTGGAACAAGTACTACCAGACGGCGCTCGCCACCCCGCTCTCGATCCGCGATCTCGTCATCGGCCACTTCGCGTGGGTCACCATGCGCATCTTGTTCACCGCGGTCGTCTTCACGGGCGTCATGGTGGCGTTCGGGACTATCAGCCTGCAGACCGCGCCTCTGGTCATCCCCCCTGCGGTGATGGGCGGGCTTGCCTTCGCAGGGCCGATCACCGCATACGCGGCTCGACTGGAGAATGAATCCGGGCTGTCGTCCGTGTTCCGCTTCGTCGTCACACCGCTCTTTCTGTTCTCCGGGACGTTCTTCCCGATCGATCAGCTGCCTGGTTGGATGCGGCCGCTCGCCTACGTCACGCCGTTGTGGCATTCGGTTGACGTCACCCGCTCGGTTGCCCTCGGCACACCGACGAGCTTCTCGCCGCTCATCAATTACGGCGTGATGCTGGCATTCTTGTTGATCGGTGCGGTAGTTGCCGACCGTCTTTTCCGCAGGAGGTTGCTGGTATGACGACAACGGTCAACCGTCGCATCGCCCCGCCCCGGATCGGCCGCATCCGCGCGCATTACGTTCTGGAACGCAACGTCCTCGTCTACCGCCGCCTGTGGCTCATCGTCTTCTCCGGCTTCTTCGAGCCCGTCTTCTATCTGTTCTCCGTCGGGATCGGTATCAGCAAGCTCGTCGGCGACGTCGCCGGTCCGGGTGGGCGGCCGGTCGAATACACCGCTTTCGTCGCTCCGGCCCTGCTCGCCGCATCCGCGATGAACGGGGCAGTGTATGAGTCGACCATGAACATTTTCTGGAAGCTCAAGTGGGCGAAGGTGTACGACGGCATGCTGGCCGCCCCCCTGAATGTCTGGGACATAGCGATCGGCGAGATCGGCTGGTCCCAGATCCGTGGCGGGCTCTATGCGGGAGCCTTCCTCATCGTGGCGCTGGTCATGGGTCTGCTGCAGTCGTGGTGGGCAATCCTGGCCCTACCGGCTGCCCTGCTCATCGGGGTAGCCTTCGCCTCCGTCGGCTTCGCCACGACGACGTTCCTCAAGAGCTGGCAAGATTTCGACATGGTCAACATGGTGATGATGCCGCTGTTTCTCTTCTCGGCGACCTTCTACCCGCTGAGTGTCTACCCGCCGGTGCTTCGTACCATTGCCCAGATCTCCCCGCTCTATCACGGCGTCGAGATCATCAGAGCGCTGACTCTCGGCAGCGTCGGCTTCGTCATCCTTGCCCACATCGCCTTTCTGTTGGCTATGACCCTGATCGGGCTGACGATCACCGCCCGCCGTCTTGAGAGGTTACTCAAGGCCTGAGCGGCCGATTGCCCCACTTGTCAAACAGACCCCTCTGCGGTACCGTGATCCATCTATTGATAATAATTCTCATTATAGAACAAGGATGAGAACGCGATGACCAGATCGGGCATACGACATAGGGCCGCCCTCGTAGCTCTTGCTCTAGCGCTTCTCGCCGCGGCGTGCGGTGGCGGGGACGATACCGACGCCCTGCAGGGGATCTCGGTCCTCGCCACCACCACAATGCTGGGCGACATCGCGTCCAACGTCGTCGGCAATTCGGGAACGGTGACGACACTGATCCCCGCCGGCGCGGATCCCCACGAATACCAGGCCTCGGCACGCGATGCGGCCGCGATCCAGGAAGCCGACCTCGTCATCGTCAGCGGTCTCGGTCTGGAAGAGGGCCTGGGCCACGTAATCGACGCTGCGAGGGCCGACGGGGCAAACGTCCTCGAGATCGGCCCCAACGTCGACCCAATCCTTTTCGCCCAGAATGACGGCAATGGCGAGAACTTCACCGAAGATCCCCACTTCTGGATGGACCCGCTACGTGACGCCGAGGCCGCCCGCCAGATTGGCGCCGCTCTCACAGCCGTTGATCCAAATGGCGATTGGGCGGCGCAGGCCGAGACCTACGCAAGCGAGCTCACCTCCGCCGACGCACAGATCACCAGCATCCTCAGTGCTGTTCCCACCGACCGCCGCAAGCTGGTGACCAACCACGACGCATTCGGCTATTTCGCCGCGAGATACGGATTCGACATCATCGGAGCAGTCGTCCCGGGCGGATCGACCCTTGCGGAACCCAGTTCGGCCGAGCTCAGCGCACTGGTAGACAAGATGCGGGCGGAGGGAGTCACCGCGATCTTCGCAGAGACCACCGAACCTACGACACTGGCAGATGCCCTGGCTGCGGAGGCGGGTAAGTCCGTCGAGGTCATCGAGCTCTACGCAGGGTCACTGGGAGCACCGGGTAGCGGTGCCGACACGTTGATCGGCATGCTGACAACAAACGCACGACGCATCGCCGACGCTCTGGTCACCGCCGGGAGCTGACAAGGGCGTTGATCAGACCCGCACCCGTGGCAGCGTCGTCGACCGTATAGACGAGGTCTGCTCCGTTGGTACGGACGAGCCGCAACCCCTCGCCGGACCGGACCACCGTGGCCCGCACCCCGGGGCGAATCCGGTAGCCCCACCCGCCATAGGCGAGCGCCTTGACGTCTTCGGCCTCGGCGTGCTCGAGGTTATCGAGCGAGACCTTCCAGAGCGGGAAACCCCACCAACCGAGACTGACAACCACACCACCCCGGGCGACGGTCACCCGCACCGCGGCGAACATCAGCACGATCACCCCGATCAGCACCAGGCTCAACCCGGTGAGTCCCCACTGAACGACGCCGAGCACGATGACAACGACTCCGATCGCGGTAACGAGCCTGCCCACTCCCCTCCCCGACCACACCGCGCTCGCCGGATCGGCAACGGACAACCGGGGAGCTTCGCCTGCTCCGTGGCCGGGTCTGGCGGCATCGGTCCGGCCGAGGAACCAACCGGCCGTGCCGCCGAGACCGGTGACCGCGATCAAGATGGCTACTTGGGGGAAGCCGACAGACGCCGCGTTCTGCCACGAGGCCACATCACGGTTGGCGAGAACCGACATCCACGACACAGCCGCAAGGAGTGCACCTATCGCGAGCAACCCGGCGACGAACGAGGGAGCCTCCCACGGGGCCGCATTCACGACACGCTGGATCGACACCGCGATGACAAAGTACAGACCGGCCAGGCTCAGAACGAGCACCAGCGGAGGTGCCGAGCCGTTAGCCGCCCCGTCGACACCCCAGTGGATCGCCATGGGACCCGGCAGCGACGACCAATAGAGCGCAAACGGGAGGACCATCAGAACCAGCAACACGGTGGGTGCGACGAAGAAGAGCAACGTACGTCTCATGGGAACTCCTCGTGGATCATCTCTATAACCTCCTCGGCGGATACTCCGTGTCTGCCGGCCTCTGCCGCCAGCTCCGCCACAAGATGCTTGATGCCGGCAATGGGTTGCGAACCCGCACGCACGATCGCACCGCGCCCACGCCGCAGCTCGATGACGCCCTCATCGCGCAGGTCGCTGTAGGCGCGCAGGACGGTGTGCATGTTCACATCGAGTGACTTGGCCAGATCGCGGGCAGCGGGGAGACGATCACCAGCCACCACGTCGCCGTCGGCAACAGCGCGACGCACCGCGGCGGCGATCTGAACATAGAGGGAGCGTCCGCTGCTCGGATCGAGATTCAACAACATTGTTCTAGTTATAGTAGAACAATGTTGCCCGGCGGTCAATCACGGTAACCTGACGGGCCCATGCACAACCGCGGCTTTGCATTTGCCCTCGCCTCCGCCCTCGCCGACCTGGGAATCGACCACGTCTGCATATCGCCCGGATCGCGCAACACTCCCCTGATTGCGGGGTTCGCCGCCGAGCCGCGCATAAAGAAGTGGGTGATACTGGACGAGCGCTCGGCAGGGTTCTTTGCGCTCGGGTTGGCGAGGGCTACCGGGGTTCCGGTCGCCCTCGCGTGTACCTCGGGAACGGCCGCGGTCGAGTACCACCCTGCGGTTGTCGAGGCAGGACTCGGCGACGTGCCCCTGCTGGTGCTGACAGCAGATCGCCCCGAGGAGCTGCGTGGCCGGGGTGCCCCGCAGACGATCGACCAGATCTCCCTCTACGGCACCGCGGTGCGGATGTTCGCTGATGCCCTCGCTCCCGACGAGGACACCGCCGCCGGAGCTCCTACGGATATCGCGATCGACATCTGGGCCCACGCCACCGCAGTCCCGCCCGGACCGGTACACCTCAACCTGCCATTCCGCGAGCCGTTGCTCGCCCGCGACGAGCCGGTCACCGCCACGGTTACCCCTCTGCTACCGCCTGCAACCGAGGAGCCACCCGATCTGGCCGGGATAGCCGGCAGGCTCGAGGGCAAGAGGGGGGTAATCGTCGCCGGCAGAAGCAACGACGTCGACTTCGCCACCGCCTGTTCGACGCTTGCCGCGGCACTGGGCTTTCCGGTCTTCGCCGACCCGCTGTCTGGCCTGCGTTTCGGGGCCCACGATCTGACAAACGTGCTCGGTTACGGAGACCGCCTCGCCGCGGCTGGAGCGCTCGACGAGCTGGCACCGGAGGTCGTCCTCAGGTTCGGACCGGTGCCCACGTCCAAGCCGATATGGCAATGGCTCGAGGACCATCCCGACGTCGACCAGATACTGATCGACACCCAGAGTCGCGACGCGACAGACAGCGCCAGCACCGTCCTCGAGATCGAACCCACGATCGTGGCAGCAGCATTGGGCGCCGCTGTCGGTCGCCGGTCGCCGGTCGATTGGCTCGAAGCCTGGCGGAGTCTGGACACCAGGGTCGCTCAGCGAGTCGACGACCAGGTAACGGCCGCAGCGTTTCCCAACGAGCCCGCTGTGGCACGCGCGGTCGCCGCCGCGGCGCCGCCGCACTCGGCGATCACCCTGGGTTCGTCGATGCCGATCCGCGACGTCGACGCGTTCGGCGGAAAGAGTGACCGCCAGCTGCGGGTTTTTGGCAACCGTGGCGCCAACGGCATCGACGGTTTGGTCTCCACTGCTCTCGGAGCGGCGGCGGCGGGCCTCAATTCAGTCGTCCTGCTCGGAGACGTTGCGCTCTTTCACGACCTCAATGCACTCGGAACCGCCTGCCAGCTCGGGCTGCCGATCACGATCGTCGTCGTCAACAACAACGGCGGTGGCATCTTCCACTTTCTCCCCCAGAACGATCCGGCTGTGCTCGATCCCGCGGTGTTCGAGACCTTCCTCGCCACACCGCACGGAACCGACTTCCCGGATCTGGCCACGGCATTCGGCATCGAGTCGCACGACGTCACCGAGGCGAGCGAGCTGGGCTCCCTCATCGCGATCGTCCCGTCGGCACCTCGCCTCATTCAGGTTTCGACCGACCGCACCGCAAACGTCGAATTGCATCGCAGGATCACCCGGGCGGTGCGCGAGCTGATCAGGTAGCGGCCAGCAAGGTCAGCAGTGGCTGGAATTTGAGCCGCGTCTCGTCGAGCTCGGCTGCCGGGTCTGACTCCGCAACAATGCCGTTGCCCGCATAGAGACGCGACGTCCGGTCCTTGACAAGCGCACAGCGCAGCGCCAGCGTCACCACCGCGGCTCCCCGGGGATCGAGCCAACCGATCCCGCCCGAGTACCACCCGCGGTCCATGCCTTCGGCCTTGTCTATGAAAGCGAGCGCCTCGACCCGGGGCATGCCCCCGACCGCCGGCGTGGGATGAATCGAGGCGAGGACGTCGAAAGTGGTGACGTCGTCGGCGAGCTGTCCGGCAATCTCTGTAGACAGGTGCTGGACGGTTGCCATGCGACGCAACGCCGGCCCTTCGGGGTACTCGAGGTTGGTGGTCAGCGGTCGGAGCCGGGCGATCAGATCGTCGACGACAATGGCGTGCTCAGCGCGGTCCTTGTGACTTCCCAAGAGCTGTTCGCCGACGGCGACGTCATCGTCACCCTTGCCTCTCCGAGCCGAGCCGGCCAGGGGATTCAGCCGAATGCTCCTGCCGTCCTGAGCCAGCAGCAGCTCGGGGCTGGCACCGACGAAAGCGGAGCTTCCAACGACGGTCGCATAGATGTAGCCGGCCGGATTGGCCAGACCGAGGTGATAGACAAGGTCGAACGGGTCGGCGGCCCGCTCCGAGTGAACCAGAACGGACCTGGCCAGCACCACCTTCTCGAACGAGCCCTCCCGGATCGCCCCTACCGCCTCGGCGACCTCGGACTGCCACTCGCTCGTCGGGGGTACCGACTCAACCGTATGCACCCCGGGGTCGGGTGGCGGCGGAGGATCCCACGGGCTGAGGGTGGCAAGGGTATCGAGGATCGGCCCGGGCTCAGTGCCGGGCGCAAGTGCAATCACCAACCGGGTGCCCTTCTCGTCCCGGGTGACCGTCACCGCGGGCAGCACGACATCGCACGCCCCAAACCCGGCCCATTCTGGCGAGAACGGGCCGTCGGGGCTGAAAGAGAAACCGGTGACCAGCTTGGCCCCCTCTGCCAGCCGCGGCAGATCGGCGAGCTGCGCTTCCAGGCCGGCAAAGCGGTCCGCCCCCGTCGCAGTGAGTCGCATGGCAACTCCCAGACTGGCGACCTCGTTTCCCGCCGGCGTGCGGAAGTAGGTGCTGTGCGCCACCAGCCTTCCCCCGGAGCGGACGACCGCAAACGGGTCGCAGGTCACGGCGATCGATGCGCTGCGCAGCCTCGTCTTGTCCCCCGATAGCTGCTCGGCAACCCTGGCGAGCTCAGATTCTGTGAAAAGCACGAAGGTCGATGCTAGCCCAGCCGGCGGACTGCGGCCGCGACATGCTCCGCCACGACGGCAGGACGCTGCATCCAGACAAAGTGCGAGGTGCCGGGAACGATCTCGGAGCGCCCGTCTCCAAAGCGGCCGGTGAGCTCGGAGAGAAACGGCTCCTGATGGGTCGTAGAGTGCTCACCGGCGAGCAGGAAGGTTGGCACGGTCACCTCACCGAGCCGTTCCCAGGCGCCGTGCGTGGTCGCCGCCCAGAAGAACTCAGCCTCAGACTCAGGAGTGCATTTGAGCACCACCCGGTTGCCTTCCTGACGAAACCCTCCGTCGACGTAGGCGTGCAGGGCACGTTCTTCCCAGTGAGCAAATGTCCGCTTCGTCTTGAAGTTCTCCAGAGCCGCCCGGCGGCTCGTGAATCCCCTCTTCCGGCGCAGCGCCTGATGAGCCATCGTGTTGTCCGGACGCCGCTCATACGGAGGGGGAAGGATGATCGGCTCCACCAACACGAGGGCCGCAAACGTTCCCGGCCGGAGCAACTCGGCCATCACCACGGCCGCACCCCCGGAGGAATGACCGACGCCGATCGCGGGAGCCGACTCGCCTACCAGCTCGACGATATCGCCGCCGAGATCCCACCAATCGAACGGCGGCACCGGAACACCCGAGTCACCGTGGGCACGCTGGTCAAACGCCAGGGCGCTCAGCTCGACGCCCAGGTTTCGCGTTTCGGCGATGACGGGCTCACAAACCTCCTTGCAGAACCCGGTGGCATGAACGAAAACGGTTAGTGGGCCGGTGCCCGACACCGAATACGCGATCCGCATACCGTCCCGTGCGCTGAGGTATGCGGTCTCGCCGGGACTACTCGCCGTCATCCAGACGCCAGGTCAGATCGGTGGCAACCTTGACAACACCATCGAGCCGCCGCGCCAGCTCGGCAAGCAGCCGTGCCTCGTTGCGGGTCCCGATCTCCCCGCTGAAGGTGACGACACCGTTCGTGACGTCGACACTTATGTCGTCGGGGTCGACAAACAGCACCCGCCGCAACAGATCCTCGCGGATCTCATCCTCGATGATCTCATCGGGCCTGGTGAACGCTGCCACCACGTCGAGACGAGAGATGATCCCGAGGCTCCTGCCGTTGGTGTCGGTTACCGGCAACCTGTTGATGTCGTTAACCACCATTATTCGGGCGGCTTCCGTCACGGTTGCATCCGGGGTGATGGTGAGCACCGACCTATTCATCACCTGCTCCACCCGCTCCACTGGTTTCGGATCCTCGGCCTCCTCGCGAGCGACTTCGAGCCGCAGGAAATCGGCCTCGGTGATGATGCCGACAACCTTGGTGTTCTCGTCAACCACGGGCAGGCCGCTCACCTTGTTGCGAACCATCAGCCGGGCGGCCGCCTTTATCGGCGTATCCGGCGAGGCGGTGATGACGTCTGACGTCATCAGGTCAACTACACGCATGGGGTGGGTCCCTTCAAAGCTGGCGTGTGCCCATTCTGGCAGCCGGAGCGAAGCTCGGCACCTGATCTACAACTCAGCCAGCACGTCACGCCGCGAAGGCAGGTAGGGGCCCTTCACAGGGCGTACCCTGATCCGGGCGTCGACGACGCTGAGACCATTGCCCGGCTCGGCCACTTTCACCGGGTTCATGTCCATCTCCACGATCTCGGGTAGGTCGGCGACCAGCTCCGACACCCGCAACAATGCGTCCTGCACAGCCGGCACGTCTCCGGCCGGGCCGCCCCGGTAGCCGAGGAGCAGCTTCGCCGCCTTGACCTCTTTGATCATCTCTGCCGCATCGAGGTCGGTGAGGGGATGGATCCGGAAGGCGACGTCGCCGATGAGCTCGACGAACACGCCGCCAATGCCGAACACGATGAGCGGGCCAAAGCTGGGATCCTCTGTCATCCCGATGAGAACCTCGTGACCGCCCTCGACGTATTGCTGGACCAGCACGCCCTGGGCGTCATCGACGGCGGCGGTGACCGCGTCGTAGGCGTCCCGAATGGCGCGCTCCCCTTCGACGTTGAGCACGACGCCACCGACATCGGACTTGTGCAAAGCCGAATCCGAGACGACCTTGATGACGACGGGCCCTCCGATCGCGGTGGCTGCGGCCACCGCGGCCTCAGCCGAATCGGCTATGGCGGAGCCGGGCATAGGCAGACCGTAGGCAGCGAGGACGCCCTCGACATCTTCAGGGTCGAGCCAGCCCGCTCCGTGCTTGTCAAGTGCGGCATCGACGATGGTACGCGCCGATGCGGCGTCGATCCCATCGAGATCGACGATGACCCCTTCGTCCTTCTGCCGCCATTGCTCGTGCTCCACGGCTTTGGCGAGCGCAAACGCCGCTTGCTCGGGGAACGGGAAGGTCGGGATCCGATGCTGGCCCGTGCCGAAGAGGGCAGAGGCACCCCCCGAGCTCATGTAAACGATTAGGAACGTCTTCTCCCCGTGGTGCTTTGCGGCCGCATCGCGGATCGCCTGTGCCATCTCCTCCGCACCCTCAGGCGCCGCCGGGATAAAGATGGTCATGAGCGCATCGATCTCGTCGGAGGACAGCAGCTTGTCGATACAGGCTGCATACTCGACAGGGCCCGCCGAGGCGATCATGTCAACGGGGTTGATGACCGACGCGTCCGGAGAGAGGAATGCCTGCAACTCGGTCTTGAGATCGTTGCTGAACTCGACCACCCGTAGCCCGTTCGCCTCCAGGGCATCGACCGCGAGGATGGCGGGACCGCCTGCATTGGTGAGGATGCCAACGCGCCCGCCTTTTGGCAGCGGTTGGTTGGCCAACAGCGCCGTGACGTCGAACAGCTGGGTGAGTGTGTCGGTCCGGATCACACCCGCCTGGCGAAAGAGCGTGTCGACGGCGGTATCCAGGCTTGCGAGCGAACCGGTATGGCTGGAGGCGGCGCGAGCGCCGGCTGCGGTTCTTCCGGACTTCACGGCCACGATCGGCTTCTTCTTCGAGATACGTCTCGCCGCCCTGGCAAAGCGTCGCGCGTTACCAAACGACTCCATGTACAGGAGGATGACGTCGGTGCCCGGATCCGATTCCCAGTACAGCAAGAGATCGTCACCCGAGACATCCGCCTGATTCCCGATGCTGATGAACGTCGATATGCCTATCCCCATCTGGGTGGCGTTGTCGAGAATGGCGATGCCGAGCGCACCGCTCTGGCTGGACATCGCCACATTCCCTGGTGGCGGCGACAGCGGGCCGAATTGGCCGTTCATCGACACGGCGCTGTCCATGTTGATCAACCCCATGCAGTTTGGGCCCACCATCCGCATCCCGGCGTCGCGGACGATCTCCATCAGCTCATCCTCGAGCTCGGCACCGGCCTTGCCAGTCTCCGAGAAGCCGGCACTGATCACCACCAGCCCTCGCACACCCTTCTCAACGCATTGCCGCACGACGTCGTTGACGAACCGGGAAGGAACGACGATGAACGCCAGGTCTACCCGGTCGGGTACATCGAGGATCGTCTGGTACGCCTTCACGGAACGGACCACGTTCGCTTTCGGATTGACCGGGAACACGGGCCCGGTGTAATCGCCGTTGATCAGGTTGGTGAACAGACGGCCACCGATGGAGAGAGGGTCACGACTTGCGCCGATCACGGCCACCGCGCTGGGGTAGAAGACGGGCATGAGCGAAGCCGCGATCGCCCTCTGCTCGTCGATCTCGTCCGACTTTCCGAAGACGGGGATCTCTGTCGTGGGAAACTCGACTTTGTACAGCCCCTCACCCTCTTCACGTCGCATCGGATACCCGGCGTTGCGGAAGACACGGATCATCACGTGATTGTCCGCAAGAACCGAGGCGCGGAAGGCACTGATGCCCTGCTGATCGGCATACGTAGTGAGATAGCGCACGAGGCGGGTGGCGATACCCTTCCCCTGCTCAGCGTCGACGACGGCGAATGCAACGTCGGCGATCTCGGGATTGTCCTCGTCCCGCCAGTAGCGGCCGACGCCGACAATGTCATCGGTGCGGGTAGCAACGAAGGCCATCCGGTCCATGTAGTCGAGATTGGTGAATGCCTCCAGCTCCTCCGGTTCAAACCGCTTCTTGACCTGGAAGAAGCGGTGGTACACGGATTGCCGCGACATGCGCGAGACCATGTGCTGGAGACCATCGGCGTCGTCGGGCCGGATGGGGCGAATACGGACGGTCGTACCGTCGCGCAATGCAACGTTCTGATCCCAACCCTGGGGATAATGCGGAGGCGGCAGTGTCTCGGCGGTCATCGATACTCCTGTACGCCCGGCAGGCGTCTGGCTTCCTTCACGAGGGCAATCACATCTGATTCTTCCACACCGGCACACGCCCTGATCCGGTGTACGCTGCCGCGCATGCGACGGATAGCCCTGATCGCCCTCCTCATCCTGACGTCGTGCACCGGGAATACCGGGCCGGCGGAGACAACCCAGCCCGCCGCGCTCACCACGCTCCCCCCGGCGACGGCGGCGGAGACATCGACCACGACGACATCGGCAACCGCAACAACGGACACGACGACCACTACGACAACCACGACAACCACCCTGCCGCCAAACGCCGCCGCGGGGTTTGCGCTGTCACAGGTCGTCTTTGGAGATCTCGCCTTCGTCGTCATCACAAACAGGGGAGATGCTCCGGGAACGACAGACGGGCTCTGGCTCACCCAGGGTCAGGCCGTGCGGGCACTTCCGGCCGTAGAGCTCGCTCCCGGAGAGCAGGCCGTGCTCGGGCTGGGAGCCCAACCGCCGCTCGATCTGGCGGGCATGGCCGCCGTTATCCACATCGGGCCTTCGTTGGGTCCGATCGAGCAGACCGGCGGGGAGGTGGGCCTTCACAACTCCGACGCCTTCAACGACCCGAACAGCCTGATCGCCTATGTCGCATGGGGCCGTGGCCTGCACGCTCACTCGGAAGAGGCAACCGAAGCCGGTCTGTGGGACGGATCGTCCGTGGAGATTATCGACGAGACACCGTCCATCTCCACAGGCATCTATCCGGCCACCCATGCCTCCGACTGGGCCGTCGACATCGGTGGCTGAGACAACCGGCCAAACCCGGAGCAGAGCCGCCCCCAAGCCGGGTTCCGCTGTGCGGAGCTCAAAGCTGAGCAAAGCCCGGGCCCGAACTCAAACCTGAGCAAGGCTCAGGCTCCTTTAGGGTTTATTAGCACCACGCCGACGCCACCCTAACCAAACCGCTGCGATGCTTACTCTTGCTACGCCACGCAGCAAAGCAACAGTTCGCAAGGGTGGAAGCCCCCCATCTGCCCATCATTCTTGCGAATGTAAAGGACCCGCCTCAGCCCGGCGGGTCCTTTGCGCGACGGGGCGTCATTTTCCGGGCCCGAATACAACCTCGACCCGGGCGCCGCCAAGTGCCGACTCCCCGATGGTGAGACCACCGCCGGTCCGTTGCGCTGCCTTCATGACGATGTCCAGACCGAGCCCGGTCGACCCACCGCCACTTTCACCACGCTCGAGCGCACCATCGTGTTCGAATCCGGCGCCGCTGTCCTCGACGACGAGCACCACCTGGCTATCGACGTATCCGGGACGAGCCTCGATCCGGTACCCGACGCCGGGACTGGTATGCGAGAAGACGTTTTCGAGCAGGGTATCGACGAGCGCACCGAGGTCCTGAGCGCTCATGGCAACCGAGAGCCGCCCCCCCGACGTGTGTACGTCTACCGGGCGCTCCTGCTCATCGGCGAGCACCTTCCAGAAAGTCGCCCGGTGTCGCACAACCGCACCGAGGTCGGCCTGCTCCGGGCCCCTGTCCTCCGTCGGTCTCCTGGCTTCCTCGATCATCCGGTCGACGGCGGTCTCCATCCGGCTGATGTCCTCGAGCAATGGGCCGGCGGCGTCCCGGTCAGTGAGCGTCTCTGCCTGCAGCCGGAGTGCCGTCAGCGGAGTGCGCAGCCGGTGCGACAGATCCGCGACTGACTCACGCTCCTCGGCGAGAAGCAACCGCAGCCGCTCCGCCAGGAAATTGAAAGCCACACCTACGTCGGCGATCTCCTCAGGACCGGCCGGAGTGACCCGACGGTCTAGATCTCCACCGCCGAGAGCCAGCGCCGCCTCGGACAGCTCCACAAACGGGCGGACGATCGAACGCCCCAGGCGGTCCGCAGCTACAACGGCGACGATCACGAGAAACACACCCAAACCAGCCAGCATCCGCCACGCCACCCACACTCCCTTGCTCAGATCCGCCTCGGGCACGAACGACCGGACCACCACGTCGACTGCATCGTTGGGTACATCTGCCGACAAGATCGGTACCAGCACCTCGGCACCGCCCGGTGTGAACGCTGTGAACGCCCTTGCCTCGGAAAACGCCACGTCGATGTTGTCCGTGTTGAGGATCGAGGCTCCCACGGCATCGCCATCGGCGAACACGATCGTGACCGAATCGGCACCGGATCCGAACACGTCGAGGGCGGTTTGGGCCGCTTCGATCGACACCTGCCCTTCGCCGGCGTTGACGATGAGGGCGGTAGCAATCGCCTGGCCGAGGGTTTCGGCGCGAGATAGGGCGCGGTTCTGGGCCTGATTACGGAGAGTTAGGGCGAGCGGGATCATGAAAGCGATCACGACCAGGGTGCTGATCGCAAGCGACAGAACGGCGAGCCGTTGTCTCATTCGGCGGGGTCTACCAACTTCACCCCGACCCCGAAGACAGTCTGCAGATATCTGCTCTCGGCGGCCGACTCCCCGAGCTTCTTGCGCAGCCAGGAGATGTGAACATCGACGGTCTTTTCGCTGCCTCCATAGGGCTGCCGCCATACCTCGGCGAGCAACTCGCGCTTGGAAACGACCTCGCCGCGTCGCTCGGCGAGAAAGCGCAGCACGTCGAACTCCTTGGGGCTGAGATCGATGGGTTCACCGGCCAACCTCGCCTCCCGGGCAGCGACGTCGATCGCCAGGTCACCCACCGTCATTGGCGCTTGTCTCCCCTCGCTCCCCGACCGCCTCAGGACCGCACGAACCCGGGCCTCGAGCTGATCGACCGAGAACGGCTTGGTCAGGTAGTCGTCGGCGCCGGCATCCAGGGTCCGGATGACGGCGCGGTCCTCGCTGCGTGCGGTGGCAACGATGATCGGGACGTCGCTGACCGCACGAATCATCTTGAGCAGCTCGGCGCCGTCGAGGTCGGGCAGCCCCATGTCGAGGATGACGAGCTGCGGCGAGATCCGTACAACAGCCTGCAATCCCTCCATCGCGGTAGCCGTAGATTCGACGTCGTGACCGCGGTCGGCAAGGACACGGGCCACGAGCTCGCGTATTCGTTGCTCGTCTTCGATTATCACAACAGAGGCCATATGTGCCCAACTGTAGATCTCCTGAAAGAAATCTCAAGACCGCCTTAGCAACTCCTTAATCTATTCTTGGTAGGTCCCAAAGGAGCAGTTATTCACAATGGGTTCAATGCGGCAGAGACTCCTTCTCGTCGCCGGATGGGCTGCAGCTGCCGTCGTGGCCAGTTTGGTCTCAACGGGCGCCGTTGCAGTAGCAGGAGGCAAGGTCATGGACCGACCCCTCCCGCCCCTTTCGGCGTCGGAAGTCGCTGCTCTAACTGAAGAGTGTGGTTCGACCGAGCGGGCGCCTTGCCTCCGGCAGCTCGACGATTTGTCTGGCTCACATTCGACAGTGGATGCAGCGGCGGAATCAAACCAGAGCCCCGATGGCGGCGAGGACGGAGTCTCCCGAACCACCGTTTCTACGACGACGACAGAACCGCCTTCTGAGGACGCACTCGATCCCGGTGCGACGATCGACGAGAGCCTGCTACCCCCGACCGACACGACTCCCGGCGACCAGCCGGCGCCGCGGGCCGAGGTCGTAGATCTGACCGGTGGCAAGGTCAGCGTGTCCGGCGCCGACGGCAAGGTCCAGGTCCTGTGGCTCATCCCCCGCCACGGCTATGCCCTCCTCCCCGCCGATCGGGCGGATACGAAGCAGGGCGAGGTGACAATCGTCCTCTCCGACGGCTCCCATGAGTCGATGCTGATCGCCTCCTGGGACGACGAAGAAGGGCTAGTGGTCGAGACCCGCGAAGGTGGCCTGACCCAGGACGAGAGCTAGCCGGCGCAACTCGGCGTACGCTGCCCGACTATTGGTTACGCCAGCGCCACCAGATCGAGCATCGACTCATCGAAGAACTCAGCGTCCCCGTCGGGCATCAGGATCATACGATCCGGTTGCAGCGCCTCGACGAAATCGGTGTCGTGGCTGACCAGAAGTAGCGTGCCGGTGTACTGGCGCAGGGCCGTGAGCAGAGCTTGCTTCGCTTGCGGGTCGAGGTTGTTGGTCGGCTCGTCGAGAAGCAGGACGTTGTCGCCGCGTACCACCAACTGGGCCAACGCCAGCTTCGTCTTCTCGCCACCCGAGAGCGTCCCGGCATCCTGATCTACCTTGCCGGCGAGCAGGAAGTGGCCGAGGATCGTCCGCAGCTCCCGATCGGGCAAGATCGACGCTTCTCGCATGTGGTCGAGAACCGTCACCCCGGTGTGGATCTGCTCGTGCTCCTGGGCGTAGTAGCCAACCGTCGCGTTGTGACCGATCTCGACCTCGCCCATATCGGCCGTCTCGACCCCGGCGAGAATACGAAGCAACGTCGTCTTCCCGGCACCGTTGAGACCCATGATTATCATCCGCTCCCCCCGGTCGATGTCGACATCGACATCGACGAACACCACATTGTGCCCGAAGGCCTTGGCCAGACCGGTCGCTTTGAGCGGGGTCCGTCCCGACTGGTCAGGCTGTGGGAAGCGGACTGCCACCTTGCGATCTTTGGCGCCGACCTCGACCCGCTGGTCCTTCAGCTTCTCCACCCTGGTCTCCCACGAGCGAGCCCGTTTCGCCATCTTCTCCGTACTGCCCTTGAAGCGCCGGATCCCTTCCTCGAGGCGAGCGATCTTCTCGTCTTGATGCTTCCGCTCCTGCAGCCGCTGTGCCCGGCGCCGGTCCCGCTCGGCGATGTAATAGCTGTAGTTGCCGCGATACGGCTCGAGCGTCCCCCCGTCGACCGCCAGCACCGAGGTAATGGCCTTGTCGAGAAGTGGCAGGTCGTGGCTCACCACGAGCAACCCGCCCGAGTAGGACGCCAGGAAGTCCATCAGCCACACTTTGGCGTCGAGATCGAGGTGGTTGGTCGGCTCGTCGAGGATGAGCACGTCGGTGTCGGCGAAGAGAACCCTGGCAAGCTCGACCCTGCGTCGCTGGCCGCCGGACATCGTGGCGACCTGCTGGTCGAGATCGGCTCCCTTGATACCAACCGAGGCGGCGAACCGCTTGGCCTCGGCAATCGCCACGTAACCACCCCGGGCGGTGAACTCATCATCGAGCCTGCCAAATCGCGCAATGAGCCGGTCCCGCTCGGCACCTGCGGTGGCCTCCATCTGGAGACGGACCTTCTCCATATGTCGCTCTAGGTTTCCGATGTCACGAGCTGTCAACACGCGCTCGAGCGCCGTGACCTGCCCGTCGGCTAGCTCTGCAAGCGCAGCTTCCTGCGACAGGTAGCCGATGACCCCGCTGCGGCGGATCGTGCCGGAGGCGGGTTCGATGTCACCGGCAAGGGTTCGCAGCAGGGTCGTTTTCCCTGCCCCGTTCTTTCCCACCAAACCGATCTTGTCACCCGGGTGCACCGAGAAAGACGCCTCCTCGATCAGGGGACGCGCTCCGGCCTCTATGGAAAGCTCGCTGGCGATGATCATGACGATCCGAGCCTGGCGTTGGCGGACCGGCGCAGCCGGTGCAGGATGCTGGCGACGGCCCGAAACGAGTAGACGGCGCTGCGCCGGGACACGGCCGCAGAAGCGGGGTTGAGGACAATGTGGCGCAGCCCTGCGTCGACGTACGATTCGAGCCGGTCGAGCACCCTGTGGGGCGTACCCCACATGACCGTCTCGGCAACCGCAGCGACGGGGACCCGGGAGAGTGCCTCTTCTAGCCGATCGACAGGATGCTCCGCAGGGATGAAATCGACCAGACCCCGGAAGTCGGCTCCAAGCGGGTGCTCGAAACCGTGCTCGGCCCACAACGACGCAGGCGCCAGCAGAGCGAGAAACCGCATGATCCGCTCCCCCAGGTACTTGCGGGCCTCACGCTCCGTCCTGCCGACGACTACAACCATCTGCGCCGCAGGAACGATCAGTCGACCATCGCGGCCCGCCTCCCTGGCGGCGCTGCGGATACTCGCCAGCGACGCGGCGTACTTCTCCGGAGACATCGGGAACGTCGGGTACCACCCGTCGCCGTAACGTCCGGTGAGACGCAGCATCCTCGGCCCGTGGGCTGCGACCCAGATACGGGGGCGCCGCCCGGGGACGGGAGCGAGATCCATGACGGCCTTGTCGAGGTCGTAGAACTCGCCGTCGAAATCGAATGGTCCGCGCGACTCGAAGCAGCGGCGGATGATGGGAAGCGCCTCTTCGAGGTGCGCCACCGGCCGGTCGAAGCCGATCCCGTACGGGACCGTGTTCTCCCGCTCCCCCGCACCGATACCGAGGATCGGTGCGCTCTTGGTCATATGTGACCACGTCATCGCGGTTTGCGCCAGCAGCACCGGGTGGCGGCGCATGGGCTCAGTGACCGCAACGCCGATATGCATCCTGCCCACCCGGCCGGCAAGGTGCCCGATGAGTGCCTGGTAGTCGAAGTAGGCGTGCGGGGTGGACTCCTTGGAGGCGAGCCATGACATGTCTTTCGTCCACAGCTCCTGCGGGAACCACCCCTGGAAATGGTCGACCGTCCAGACGGCGTCAAAGCGCGCCAAACGAGCGACGCGCGCCATGAGGGCGATGCGTCGAAGAGGAGGCTGGGTGCCGACACCGAGCCCGATGGAAACCCGATCCGCGGTAATCACGAGCGCAAAGGGTAGCTGTCTCCCTACTGACTCGGTCCGTTTCGGTTACACGGGGACGGCACCGGCGACGAGGTCGGCAACGATGTCGACCACCCCCGGCAATGCCCGCAGCACGTCGTCGGTCATGGCGCCGCCGATTGTGACGGCGTCCTTGATCTCGATGCACACCAGGGTGACCTCGTCGGGCGCATCGAGCTCGAGTGCCCTGACGAGCTCGAGCGTCTCGAAGAGCCCCACGTAGTGGGGCGAGACACCGGGCACGACCGCAACGTCGCACTCACCGAGCACGTGGATCGTACCGGGCGGCGCCTCACCGGTGATGACCGCATCGACCACGATCAACCGGTCGACCCCGATCACGTCCTCGATCAGGTACAGACCGGACATGGCCTCCTCGACGACCGCAACACCGGGAAGGCGGCGGCGGATGAGCTCCGCCGCGGTTATCCCGATCCCGTCATCGGCAATGAGGTCGTTGCCGAGACACAGGACCCGAACCCGGTCGGTGCGCTCAGGCACTCCGGTAGACCCCTCCGTCCGCATCACGTCGAATCTCCAGCATCGGAGATCCGGCCGTGTCGTGGACGTTCAGGATCAGCGGCATGCTGCCCGGCAAGGTGTGCGTGGCACAGGCGTGACAAGGGTCGTACGCACGGAACGCCATCTCGATCTTGTTGAGGATCTCCTCGTCGACGTGGCCACCGGAGATGGCTCCCTTTGCTGCCTTCTCGACACTCATAGCAATACGCGCCGAGTTGTTCTGAGTGGCAACGATCAGGTTGGCCTTCTCGACGATCCCCCGCTCGTCGGTCTGGTAGTGATGGAACAGCGTTCCCCGGGGGGCCTCGATCACGCCGATGCCCTCGGATGGCGTCGCGGTCGGTATCCGCCGGTAGTCGTCACCGGTCAGCTCCGGATGGTTGGCAAGCTCCTGGAGGCGCTCGGCTGCGTAGAGCAGCTCGACGAGCCTCGCCCAATGGTTGGCCAGGGTGTGGTGCACCGGCATGCCGAGGGTCTTGGTGTACTCCTCGTACGCCGCTTGCGCCCTCGGCGTCGCCATGCCGTCGGCCACATTGAGCCGTGCCAGAGGCGCCACCGAGTAGATGCCGCTCTCGGCACCGTCGACGAATCCTTTCCAGCCGAGCTGCTTGAGATATGTGAATTTCGTATATGACCACGGCTCGACGTGCTCGGCCACGTGGTCGAGATAGTCCTTGCCGGCGAAGCGATCCCACTCGCCCCCGGTCGGAGCGACAACTCGAACATCACCGTCGTAGAAGTTGACCTTGTTGTTCTCGTCGACGAGACCCATGTAGTAGGTCTCATGGCTGTACACATCGGATGTGATCATGTCGACGTACGCTGAGCTCCCCAGGACGACGTCGCGGAATAGCTGCAGGGAGAACTCAGCGAACTCGACGGCGTCGTCGGCCACCTGCTTGATCTGGTCGACCTCGTCGAGCTTGATCCGCCGCGACACGCCACCGGGAAGACCGAGGACGGGATGGATCACCTTCCCGCCGGCGAGAGCGGTGATCTCGCGGAGACGCCGTCTCATCTCGATGACCTTGAGCCCTACTTCTTTGCCAACCTTGGAGATCACACCGAGGACGTTGCGAGTCGCTGCCGGTGCGTCGGGACCCATCACGAAATCGGGTCCACCGAGGAAGTAGAAGTGCAGGGCGTGGTCTTCGGCCATGAACGCGGCATAGACGAGCTCACGGATGAGACGGCCGGTCAGGGTCGGCTCGACACCGTACAACGCATCGAGCGCCTTGGCGGCAACCATGTGGTGGGCGGTCGGGCAGACACCGCAGATCCGCGAGGTGATCTGTGGCATGTCCTCCACCGGACGGCCGACGACGAACTGCTCGAATCCGCGCAGCTCGGGCACCTGGAAGAAGGCGCGGTCCACCCCACCCGAGTCGTTGAGGAAGATGTCGATCTTGCCGTGACCTTCGAGACGGGTGATGGGGTCAATCACGACCCGCCGCTGTTGCATGTAGCTGGCGTTCGCCCGTTCCGCACCAGTGCGGAGCGGGTCCTGCGTTGCATTCTCGTGCTCCATTACCGCGTCACTTTCCTTGCGTCACTTCCTTGTGTTGTGATCTTCACCGGCTGTGCCATGGGGGCTCGCCGCAGCAGCGACGCCGGGAGGCTATAGCGATAGAACGTGCCGACCGGATCGGGGATCCCATCGAGAATGCGCTCGATCTCGTCCGGGTCGTCGCTGCCCACCAGGGAGGCGATTGCCGCCAGCGCCTTGCCGCCTCCGTCGCGGACCCGGCTAGTGGGCCCGAAGCACCCCGTGCACGGCATGTTGGCGCCGACGCATTGGGCTCCGCAGCCCGCCCGGGTCGCCGGGCCGAGACAGACCAGGCCTTGTGCCAGTAGGCAGAGATCCTCGTCGACGTCGACGAGGTGGGGGCGCTTCCATTCGGTGAGCGACACCGTCTCCGGCTTGGTGACTTTGCGGTCGCATTCGTCACACAGTGCCACATCCGGGGCGAGTACCGACCCCTTGGGGGGTACCTCTCCGCTCAGCAGTGTCGCTACCGCACCGGCGATGATCCCGGGAGTAGGGGGACACCCCGGCACCACGTAGTCGAGGTCGGTAACCTGACCGACCGTCCGCACCGTGTCGTAGAACCCGGGCAGGTAAACCTCGTAGCCGTTCTCCCTGGTGACCTGCTGGGGAACGACGCCTTCGGGGTTGACCGTCGACGGTGACTGGCGGTAGACGGTATCGAGGATCGTCTCCCGATCCCATTGATTGGCGAGACCGGGTATGCCACCCATGTGGGCGCACGATCCGAAGGCAAGCAACAGCTGCGACTTGCGCCGGAGCAGGCGAACCATCTCTTCCTGCTCGGTCGTGCGGACCGCCCCGTTGACGAAGGTTGCCAGGATCTCGCCGTCGCCCATCGCTTCGACATCGGCCTTCTTGGTGTCGAGCGCGACCGGCCAGAAGACGATGTCAACCGCGTCCGCGACGTCGAGCAGCTTCTCGGCCAGGTCGACGACGGCTTCCTCGCACCCGCCGCATGAGGCGCACCAGTAGAAGGCGACCTTTGGCTTATCACTCATGAGACAACGGCCTCCTCGATCTCGGGTTCGGGCTCGAGCTCCGGGATATCAAAGGGCTCGTCCGGCACACTGAAGTCGGCGCGGCCGAGGGCCTTGATCTGCGCCGTCATCTCGTTCATGACGTCCCGCAGACGATCCGCTTCTGCAGCTGAGATCCACTCGAGCCGGAACCGCTCCGGCTCGACACCGAGATCGGTGAGCAGCCGCTTGGTCAACTGGTATCGGCGGAGCGCCTTGTAGTTGCCCTCCTGGTAGTGGCAATCACCAGGATGGCAGCCTCCGATGAGCACGCCATCTGCGCCACGGGCGAAGGCGTCGAAGACGAACTGCGGATCGACGCGACCCGAGCACATCACCCGAATCACCCTGGCATTCGGTGCGTATTTCATTCGTGACGTTCCCGCCAGATCGGCGGCCAGATAGGTACACCAGTTGCAGAAGAAGGCGACAATGGTCGGCTCGAAAGCCTGGTCCACGGCAACCTCCCGGGCGTCCGTTACCTCAAGCATTGGTCAGTACTCCCACGATCTCCTCGAAGATCTCACCGTCCTCGAACAGGTTCTGCCGGATGACACCCGACGGGCATGCCGCCACGCAGGTTCCGCATCCCTTGCACAGCACTTCGTTTATGTGCGCCTTGCCGTTGTCGTAGGCGATGGCATGGAACGGGCACAGACCGACGCAGGTCTTGCAGCCGGAGCATTCCTCCTCGACGACGAACGCCGTGTTCGGCTCGAGCTCGATGAACCCGGCGTCGACGAGAGCCAGCACCTCGGCTGCCGCGGCTCCGGCCTGGGCGACGGTGTCGGGGATGTCCTTTGGTCCCTGGCATGCGCCTGCGAGGAACACCCCGTCGGTGAACGTGCTCACCGGCGCCAGCTTGGGGTGACGCTCCATGAAGAAGCCACCGCCCGAGCAGGTGATGTTGAAGGTGCGGCGCACGTCCTCGGCGTCATCCTTGGGCTCCAGGCCCGTGGCCAGGACCACCATGTCGACCGGGATCTTGCGGACCATGCCGGCCAGCGTGTCCTCGGCCTGGAGCACCAGCTTCCCGGTGTTCCCGGCCTCGGGGTAGACGTCGGCGACCTTGCCGCGGATGAAGTGCACACCTTCCTTTTCGACCCGGTTGTAGAACTCCTCGAAACCCTTACCCGGCGTCCGCATGTCGATGTAGAACTCGTAGATCTCGGCGTCGGTCTTCTCCCTGAGGAGATGCGACAACTTGAGCGAGTACATGCAGCACACCCGCGAGCAGTACTCATTGGTGTTCTTGTCGCGGCTCCCGACACAGTGAATGACACCGATCGACTTTGGCTTGCGCCCGTCGCGCATGACGATGTCGCCTTCGGTCGGACCCGACGCATTGACCAGGCGCTCGATCTCGAGCGCGGTGTACACCCCGTCGAACTTCCCGTATCCGTAGCGGGGCACCCGGGTGGCGTCAAAGGTCTTGAAACCTGTGGCGATGATTATCGCCCCGACGTTCAGGTCCTCGAAAGTCACCTCCTGCTGGAAGTCGATGGCGTTGCGGTCGGCACATACCTCGACGCAGGTCTTCTTGCACTTTCCGGTCCGAAACTCGATACAGCCGTCCGGGTCGATGAGAACGACCTGCGGCACCGCCTGAGGAAAGGGCATGTAAATCGGCTTGCGCTTTGACAGTCCGAGGTTGAACTCGTCGGGCGTCTTCCCGTTGCGGAACACGCAGGCGTCAATGCATTCCTGGCAGCCGACGCACGCTTCCTCGATGATGTATCGGGGGTTGTGCTTGACGGTGACCGTGTAGTTGCCGACAAAGCCGTCGACCTCGGTTACCTCAGACATCGTCATGATCTCGATGTTCGGATGTGCCCGCACCTGGGTCATCTTCGGGGTCAGGATGCAGGCGGCACAGTCGAGGGTCGGGAACGTCTTGTCGAACATCGCCATGTGACCGCCGATGCTCGGCTCGCGTTCCACCAGGTAGACGTGCTTGCCGGCATTGGCCATCGTCAGCGCCGCGTGGATACCTGCGATGCCAGCGCCCACCACCATCACCTTGGGCTCGATCGGCACACGCCTCGCCTCCAGAGGCTCATGGAGCCGGACCCGACGCACGGCCGCCCGGATCAGGTCGACGGCCTTCTCGGTTGCGGCCGCCTTGTCCTTGTGGACCCACGATGCATGCTCCCGGATATTGACCATCTGGAAGTAGTAGGGGTTGATCCCACCGTCGGCGATGGCGTTGCGGAAGGTCTCCTCGTGCAGACACGGAGAGCAAGAGGCAACAACGACGCGGTCAAGACCAAGTTCCCTGATGTCCTCCTTGATGATCTCCTGGCCCGGGTCCGAGCACATGTACTTGTATTCGCGGGAGATCGTCACGCCGGGCATGCTCTCGGCCGCCACCTGGGCGGCAAACACGTCGATTGTCGCCGCGATGTTGGTGCCGCAGTGACACACATACACCCCGATACGGGGCGTGCCGTTGCTTTCACTCATGGGCCGACCTCCCTGCGAGCACCGGCTCCACTTTCACGAAGCTTCGCTGGAGACCGAGCGTCTTGTGGTCGATGCCCATCGCCATCCCGATCAGCTGCGTGAAGTACAGGATCGGGACGTTGACCTTCTCGCCGAGCAGGTTCGAGACCTTCGGCTGGTAGCCCTCCAGATTGAATTGGCAGAGTGGGCAGGCCACTGCAATGACGTCGGCACCGCGCGCAACAGCATCCTCGAGAAGCATCGAGACCAGATCCAAGCCGACATCCGGCATCGTCATCATCTGGCTCGCTCCGCAGCAACGAGTCTTGAACGGATAGTCCTCGAGCACGGTGCAGCCGGTGGCTCCGAGCAGCTTGTCCATCGTCACCGGGTTGTCCTGATCGTCGAACGGTGACAGCGGGCGTACGATCTGGCAGCCGTAGTACGGGGCGACCGTCAAGCCCTCGAGGGGCTTGGTGACCTTCTCGGCGATAGCATCGACCCCGACGTCGTTCACCAGCACGTCGAGCGGGTGCCGCACGTTGACCGTGCCCGTGTAGGTGAGCGGTTCCTTGTCTGCGGTATTGGGAACCGTGCAGGTGGCACCGAGCGCCGAGCACACGGTGCGTTGCAAGCTCTCGTCGTCCTCGAGGCGGTGATTGGTCTTGTTCAAGACCAGCCAGCACGCGTTGCACGGCGCCACCAGATCCTTGCCGGAGCGTTCGGCGAGGGCGAGATTCCTCGTCGCCAGTGCGACGGCCTTCAACTCGTCGACCGCCATATAGGCAGTGGCACCGCAGCAGTTCCAGTCCTCGAGCTCGTCGAGGCCGACTCCGAGGGCACCAAACACCGCAAGTAGCGATTCCTCGTAGGGCTTCCCGGTGCCTTTGAGTGAGCATCCCGGGTAGTAGTCGTAGCCCGTCATTTTGCTGCCACCTCCTCGCGGTGTTGGTCCACAACGTCGAGCAGGTGCGTGAGCTCGTCGTGCCGTTTGATGGAGTCGTGGCGTAGCGAGATCCGACCGGTGCGAAGGGCGTTTATACCCATACCGGCCATCCCCAGGTACTTGTGCACACCGGTCCGGAGCGCCAGACCTGCGATCAAATATCCCTCGGTCAACCGCCCCCGTTTGCGCACCATCTTGGTGAAGCCCTTGGCCATTACCGCAACCGGGTGCCGTTTCTGGGCCTTGCCGGACTCGATGGCTTTGCGCTTGAGCGCGTACATCACGTCGGTCACCGGAATCTGCTGGGGGCAAGAGACCGTGCAGGCGTAACAGCTCGTGCACAACCAGAGCGTGTTCGATCCGAGCACGTCGTCGGCAAAACCCTCCCTGGCCAGATACATGAGCTTGCGGGGACCGAAATCCATGTGTCCTGCCAGCGGGCAGCTACCGCTGCACACGCCGCAGTGGATACACTCCCGCAGCTTCTCCTCTCCAATAAGTCCGGTGAACCAGGCAGCGAATTCGAGATCGCGATCTGCCTCTCTCCGGATCATGGCCTCAGTCGTCATGCATATCTCCTTGCGAAGTCCCGCAATGCCGTGTCGGAACCGTCTGGCTCTCCGCCATAACAATCAAGTCCGGGAGGGACGGACCATATAGAGTCTTTGGTCCCGATATCTACAGCAGTTTGCAGTAGTTTTATCGATCCGCTCGGCGCAGCGATGCTTCGCCGGGCTTCCGGGTTGACCTGACGGCTCGATCGATCAACACGCTGGGCGTCGCCGGCGCTCTCGTCGCTTCGGCTAGCGCGGGCCTGCGGGGGAGGTGCCCCTGCCTGCCGAGGCGGTGAACCCGAAGCCCTTCTCGATGGCGCGTGGCATCCGGTCGGCGGCGAGGGGGCGAGAAATGTAGAACCCCTGGACCAGGTGGCATCCGAACCCGTGGAACATGTCTAGCTGTTCGCGGGTCTCGACGCCCTCCGCAATCACATTCATGCGCAAATCGGTTGCCAGCCGCACCATCGACTCGGAAACGGTTGCGGTGTCGGGGTCGAGCACCGAATCGCGTACGAACTCGCGGTCGATCTTGATGGCGTCGATGGGGAAGCTCTTGAGATAGCTGAGCGATGAGTAGCCGGTGCCGAAGTCGTCGATGGCGATCGAGACGCCAATGGCACGCAACCGTTCCAGGGTGCGACGTGCGGTTTCGGTGTCTTCGACGAGGGTGCGCTCGGTGAGCTCGAGCATCAGCAGAGACGCATCGAGCTTGGTCCTTTCGAGTGTGTGTTCCACTACCTCGGCGAGGTTGCCCCGCTTGAGCTGTCGCGGGGAGACGTTGATAGACACCCGGAACGGCTCGAGCCCGGAATCGTGCCACGTCTTGAGTTGGCGGCACGCCTGGTTCATCGCCCACAGACCGAGAGGCACGATCAGATCCGTCTGCTCGGCAAGCGAGACGAACCGCTCGGTGGGCACCATGCCGAGTTCTTCGTGCTCCCACCGCAAGAGCGCCTCCACCCCGGAAACCTTCCCGGTGTCGGTGTCGATCCATGGCTGGTAGACGAGCCGGAGACCCTCACCCGTCGCCACGGCCCGCCGCAGGCCGTCGATCAGGCCGAGACGCTCCGATGCGCTCTGGCGGAGCTTGGGGGTGAAATACTGGTACGTGTTGGCGCCGGCTGCCTTTGCCGAGTACATGGCGATGTCGGCATCCCTCAGAAGTGCCTGGGAATCCTCGCCGTCGAGCGGGTACATGGCTATGCCGATCGACGCCGTCACCCGAAGCTCCCTGGTGCCGATCACGTAAGGCTCGGATACGGCATCGAGGATCTTGGTGGCCACCTGGCCCGCATCCTCGAGCCGGTTGCCACTTTCGAGGATCACCGTGAACTCATCGCCGCCGATCCTGCCGACGCTGTCGGTCTCCCGGACCGAGCCGACGATGCGTTTGGCCACCTGCTTGAGAAGGGCGTCGCCTGTGCCGTGACCGTAGTGATCGTTGACTGCCTTGAAGTCATCCAGGTCGAGAAACATGAGAGCCACCAGGGTCTCGTCGCGCCGGGCGCGGGCGATCGCGCTCTCCAGCCTGTCTCCGAACAGGAATCGGTTGATCAGCCCCGTGAGCGGGTCGTAGCGAGCCAGGTAGCTGAGCTTCTGCTGATCCTGGGCTCGGGCTGATTCATGTTCTGCGGCCCGCTGCTCCCACTCCTTGCGCACGTCGCGGACCGCAGGTCGGAAGAGAAAGAGCCCCTCGAGGATCAGCAGCAGGAGCATCACCGACAGCAGCACCAGTTGGGTGATCCGGAGCCCCGCAACCCGATCCTCCACTTCATCCTTCACCAGGGTCGCCAGACCCTTCATTCCCTCGCGGAACTCCTCTGAAGCCCGCGCCAGCTCTGCGGCGGCGCCGATCCGCAGCTTGGCACCAGACGACGCATTGGTGATCAGCTCCTCGGCCAGCCGACCCACTTCGACCAGGTGCGGCTCGACCCGAGCGGCAATGTGTTCGTCAAATTCGGTGCTGTGGTCGGTGGGCAGGTTGAGTGTCTTGCTCCCGTAGCGGAGGCCGTTGTGATTGTTGCGGAGTTCGATGAGCGGTGTCCGCAGCCGATTGATCTCCTTCTCCCGTGCAGCCGGATCCTCAGTTGCCTCGAGGGTGGCGGCGGAGCTGTCCATCGACTCGCTCAGCGAGATCTGTTGAGTTACGACCTCGAGCAGGCTGGCGTCTTGTCCCTGGCGGGCAATGGCGGTGGAGGTGAGGATGGTGGAGACAACGGCGGCGACGGCGATGGCTGCCAGGCCGACTATGTATCGTCCGACCGGCCGCTTGGGAAGCTCATCGGACGCGGTTCGTTCCGCCGCCTGTGCTGCGGTGTCCCCGGCATCATCGATGTCCGGTTGGCGGGATCTCCTGGCGATGGCTCAACTCCCAAAGACGGCTACGGGTCGTATCGGTTCTGCGGGTGCTTGCATTGAGATTTCCGGGCACACGCCCGGAGGTGGATGCCTCGAAAGCCTATCACGGAGCCATCCGGCTATTCCCTGGCCTTCCAGTACCCGCGCACGGTGGCTCGTGACCGGGGAATGCCCATCTCCTCGAGCAGATACGTGCGGACCTCTTGCATAGCCGCGGCCTCACCCGCACACCAGATCGGCTTTGACTCCAATTCGGTCATGCCGAGCGCGGCCACCATCACCTCACCCATCTTGCCCGGATCTGACAGCTCGTGCCAGACGACGTTCACGTCGGATTTCTGCGGTAGCTCGACGCGACCGAAACGGTTGTGAACCGCCAGGTGTACATCAGCGGGCCGGCGGAGGTGCTCCAGCAGCTGGCTAATCGCCGGGATCGCGGTCTCGTCGCCAACGAGCACGAGACCCGATGCGGCCTGGTCTATCCCGTAACCGCGGCCGGGGCCGCTAACCGCCGCCTTCGAGCCGGGGTGGGCGTTCTCCACCCAAGACGAGACGGCTCCACCCGGATGAATCACGATGTCGAGGTCGAGGCCGCGCGGTGTCAGATCACGCGGCGTGAAGGTGCGGATGACAGGTCGGCTCCCGTCGTCCAGGAGGAACTCGTTGCCGTTCCATCTGGGGATGACCAGCTCGGTCGATCCCGGGGCCGGGATGAGCAGACGGATACTCGCCGCCGGTTGCTCGATCTCGAATCCCGATAGCTCGCCACCGTCGACGGTTACCCGGATCATCCGTGGCCCGAGCCACTGCAGACGAGACACAGTGAGCCGGCGAAAGGCCGGGGGCTCCCGACGACCGGTAGACGACGCGGCGACCATGACGTTCACTGTAACCCGGGGACTTGCCGCGATATGGCGGCGATTTCGTACGTCGCACTCCGCGGCTCAGCTGGTCGGCGTGAGGCTGCGGACGAGTACGGTCAGCTCATCGTCGACGGCCTCGGTTATCGCATCGATATGGATATCGACCGGGTAGCCCAGCTCATCGAAGCCTGCAGCGATGAAGTCCGGGGTGCTCCCCGACCAGCCCGTCAGGCTGTCGAGCAGCCCCGGGACCGTGAAATCAAACGAGTCAACGTCGGGCGGAGCCCCTCGTCCGCTCGCTCCCGTTACCGACTCAATCACCCCGTCGGTGACAGTCACCTCGAACCGGCCGCCCACCGAACAGAAGCACTGGACCTCCAGATCCAGGGTATAGGAGTCGATCGCGGAATCCTCCCACCGGGAACGGGCTTGCTCGGCAGCCGCAAGCGACTCATCTGTCCCGAGTGTCACCGGGACGGCAACGTCCGCGAGGAGATCGGCCCCACCCCAGACATCGACACTCCGATCGGAGGCGGAGAACCCCGTGATGAACCCGAGGTCCTGGTCGAAGATCACGTCGCCCTGGACGGCGCCTGCAGCCCCCCGAGCCAGATCGAAGAGGTCGTCGACGGTGGGCGTTTGCGTCGGGTCGTCGACCCGGCATCGCCGCTGCAAATCGACGGCTTCGACGACGCGTCCCGCCTCCACCACCACCCGGATTTGGCCTGAGGCGCCACACTCGTCGGAACGGATTGACCCGCTCGACGCCGAGATGATGGCGGTGTAGCTATTCGGTCGGCGCTGCTCCCAGGTCTGCTCGTGTGCGTCGATATTTGCAACGAGTTGCGGATCGGCCGGTTGCTCCGGCGTCCCGTTGCCGGCAGCGACGCTGCCCCCATACCGAGCGTCCCAGGCCGCCAGATCGTCGGTCGTCGCGGCGGTCGAAACACAGGGGAATACCTCGCCCGACTGCTCTCCGTCGACAAAGTACAACGCGCCGGCGATCTGCCACCGCTCCCCCACCCTGCCGGCAAACCCCGGTGCCCACATGGAGAAACCGGTACCGAAGTCCTTGGTGTACCAGCCGTCGACCTCGAAACTCACCCACTGCCATTCGCCACCGCTAGCTGCTCGACCATCGATAGCTTCCTGCGATATACGGTCCCGCGTTGTGACGGCCGCAACCGTCCCCACGAAGGCGGTCTCCACCATCCCCCACGGATCGCTGAGACCACACGCTTCGACAGACGGCGAACCCGGCTCGCCGAGGGTGTCGCCGGGGGCCACCGCAGTAGTCGGGGTCGAATTGCTCTCCGTGCCATCGGCTCCCCCACAGGAAGCCACCACCAGGGACACCGCTACGACGCCAACAAACATGTGCATGGTGGTGTGACGATCGGAAGGGTGCTCGAGGTTCCTGAGGCCGAGCCTCACAGCGATCCAACGAAGCGCAGACCCCGCTCCAACCAAACGGCGAGGGCGGCGTCGTCCCGGTAGCCGTCGGGCTCGACAACAACAAATGCCCTGGTCTCCCGATTGCCGACGAGGTGCCGACCCACGTGGCGTTCACCCAGCGCTTCGGCCTTTCCTTCCGCCCCTACCCGAACTGTGAGACCCCTCACGCTCACAGCACAGCACAGATGGCCGCCGACCATAAAGCCAAGCGCACCGCCCACGATGCGTTTCTCCACCACATCGGATCGCGCCGACAGCAACCTGCGGATGCGTTCTACAGTCTCGATGTCGTAGCCCATGCCGCAATGCTGCCACAGCAAAGCGTGGGACACCACCGCTACCTTCTCAGGCTTCCTCATTCCCGAGCCGCGTGCTGAGGATCACCTCAACAGGGAGGAACTCGACGAGACTGATTCCTTCAACGTTGATTGGCCCAAAGACCGCCGATCCCCGGACGACCTCGACAGCAGCGGGCACCTCGTTGGGTGGCACGTGGAGAGCCACTGTGCAATGGGGTACCCATCGACCCGGTTGATACAGCTCGTCTGCGGTTACGCCGCACTCCCGCAGGATCTCGTGGAGCTCGGCATGGGCATCCACCAGCTCACTCGTGACCGCAGGGGCGAGGAACACAACGCCTTCGTCACCGGGAAAGGCCCCAACCGCAGATAGCTCCAGCCGCATGGGCTTCATCTTCCCGGAGAGTTTCTCCACGCAGGTGGCGAGGACCTCGGGATCGCCGGGCGGTCGAATCAGGGCGAGGCTGAGGTGCGGGCGGCCTCCGACGGCCTCGAGATCGCTGCCACCGCCGATTGCTCTCCACACGTGGACGATGCGTCGCTCGGAGTCGGTATCGAACAGCAGCTCGATGGCATGACCCGTCGTCATTGCCGGCATCCCTCGACTCTTCCGGCGACGTGGCAACGAAGCCGTCTTGTGTACTCGGCGCGCCTCACGTCGTTCATGTACTCCTTCTCCACTGACTTGGGAGCCACACCGTCATCGCGGTAGACGACGTCGATCTAAGGCTGTACCCGGCATGGTCGGCGGCGGCAATCCGGCAGGACACACAATCGAGCAACATGCAGCAATCGTACCGAGCAGCACACCACGCGGCAGGGTAAATGGATCCGCTCGGTTGTTCCCTGCCTCCCGTTCGATAGGTCGGCCAGCAGCATGGACCCGTTTCGTGGGTACCGTGACCACGGCAAGATCGATGCAACTCCACCCCGGTCTGCACATTCACCGGGAACTCGGGAGAGGTGCGGTAGCGTCGTAGCCGCATGAAGAGAAGCGCGATTGCCGTCGCTGCGTTGGCCATGGTGTTGGCGGCGTGCGGCGAAGCGTCGGGACCTGCCTCTCCCGACGCAACCCCTGAGAGACTCACGGACCCGTCGGTAACGGCGACGTCCACCACCGCGTCGTCGCGCGGCACAGAGCGTCCTCCGGACCTCCGAGTCGAGGCAGGGACCACTGTCTTGTCGCTCCACCCGTACAGCTACTGCTGGACTGTCGAGCAGAAAGGGGTGTGCGCCGATGGCATACCGCAGGAACCGCTCCCGGCAGTGACCCTCAACGGCGATTCCGAGCTGACCGTCGAATTCCCCCTCGACTGGCAACTGACGGCCAGCTTGTCTAGCGCCGGCCGGCCATGCGATGGTGTCATGGTGATCGACGCCGACCCGCATGGATCTCCACTCGGGCCCATTGGGCCTGCAGGTACCTATCGCGTCGACGTGTTCGGCCGGGGCGACGGCGGCGACGCGGGCTGGGCGTTCGAGCTGGTGAGTAGCGAGGATCGTCCCGCACCATCGCCGTTCTGGCAGGTCTTCTGGTCCCCCGGCGTAGGCGAGCTGGAGGCCGATGCGCCGTTCTCCGCCTCGGTGGGCAACATCACCTCTCCACCAACCGGGGTGTCGGCCACCGCACTGGTCACAGCCTCCAACGGGGCATCGGCGGAGTTCGACCTGTCGATCGGGGACGTCGGCGGCTGCCCAACCTCGACGATCGGTTTGGACGGCCCTGCGGACTTCACCGCCAGGGTCGTCGCCCTCGGGCCTGCACCATTCTCCGCCATTCTCACGGTCACCATGGAACGGCAAACGTTCACAAGCACGCCCTTGCGCTGGCCCGATGACTTCCCGGCAAACAGCAACGAATCGACACGGGTACCCGTGAACGCTTCGTCTGGGTAATCAATCATCGTGCTTCTTCGGGTCGACGAATGCGCCCGGCGGAACCTCCGACGGAAAGCGGGCATCATGGAAACCGGCGTGTAGGCTTCTCCATAGATGGCTTGTGGCGCCATCGGACAGACCAAGAGGTGGCCGGTGTGGCGTTGGATTAGATCCCGACCCCTGAAAAGGGCCTTCGACCGCCTGGCTTTCATTGTGTTTGAAGAGCGTGATCCGAACAGCAAAACCGTCGGATGGCTGCCCGGGCAGGGCACCCACGGCGGTTCGGGAGGTCAATCGCCCCCGTACGTTCCCTACAACCCGGACTGGGATCCCCGCAAACGCGAGAAACGGACACACGGGCGATAGACCTTGGTCTCGCCGTGAGGTGCCCGGAGCAGGACTCGAACCCTCGCCCCGTCAACCGCGGGCCCGCCAACTCGGCCACCAACGGCGACCAACCACACCACCCGGAGGCATAAAACCGGCCTGCAGGGGACCGAAACGGAGAGACCGAATAGGTCTCGCCGTGAGGTGCCCGGAGCAGGACTCGAACCTGCACACCCTTGGGGGCAGCGGATTTTAAGTCCGCAGCGTCTACCGATTCCGCCATCCGGGCAAGCCCAGATCGCCAGAGGCGATCAGGTTACGAAAGCGTAGCGGGCTGGCTCTACGTTCCCGGCTTCGAGTATTCTCGATGCCCACGTCTCTTGCCTAGCGTCGAGGAGTATCCGTGAAGGTCTACCCATCTGAAAAGATCCGCAATGTTGCTCTGGTTGGCCACGGCGGAGCGGGGAAGACCACTCTCGCGGAGGCAATGCTCTACCGCGCCGGCACGGTTTCCCGGCTGGGCAAGGTCGAAGACGGCAACACGGTGACCGACTTCGACCCGGAAGAGCATGAGCGGGGCCACTCTGTTGGCCTCGCACTCGCTCCCGTCGAATGGCAGGGTCACAAGATCAACATCATCGACACACCGGGCCACGCCGACTTCGTAGCCGATGTGTATGCCGCGCTGCATGTCGCCGACCTGGCGGTGTTCGTGGTGTCGGCGGTGGACGGCGTAGAGGTCGGCACAGAACGGGCGTGGCGGATCGCCGAGGAGACGGGCGTCCCCAGGATGGTGTTCATCAACAAGCTCGACAAGGACGAGGCTTCGTTCGACAACACCCTCGCGTCGCTGCGAGACACCTTTGGCGCAGGCGTTGCCCCCATCGAGCTCCCGCTCGGCGAGAAGAGCGCCTTCCACGGCGTCGCCGACCTCTTCACGGACAAGGCATATATCTACGACAGCGGCCAGGCGCAGGAGGCCGAGATTCCCGACGAGCTCGAGTCGAGAGAGCATGAGGTACGCGACAACCTCATCGAAGGCATCGTGGTCGCCGACGACGACATGCTGGAGCGCTATCTCGAGGGCGACATGCCATCCGCCGCCGAGCTCGAGAAGACCATGGCCAAGGGTGTGGCCGAGGCAACTGTGTTCCCCGTTGTCTGCGGCTCGGCGACAGGCCCGATCGCCGTCGACAGGCTGGCGGACTTCATAGTCGAGATCGGCCCCTCACCGCTGCGCAGGGACAAGCTGATCGTGACGGCGGCGGGCGCCGAGGTCGAGGTCGACCTGAAGAAGGACGGTGACCCTCTCGTCCAGGTGTTCAAGACGGTCGCCGACCCGTACGTCGGCCAGATCTCCATCTTCCGTGTGCTCTCGGGAACCGTCCGGGCAGACCAGACCCTCCACAACCAGCGCTCGGGCGAGGACGAGAAGTTCGCCAAGATCGCGGTCATGGTGGGCAAGGAATCCGAGCTTGTCGACTCGCTCGCCATGGGTGACATCGGCGCCGTCGCCAAGCTGGATGACACAGATACGGGCGACACACTGTCGGTGAAGGGACAGCCGGTGTTCGCTCCGCGGCTCACAAGGCCGACCCCGGTGCTTGCCACGGCGGTCCATGCCAGGACTCAGGCCGATACGGACAAGCTCGCCAATGCGCTCCGCCGTATTCAGCAGGAAGATCCGGTGCTTGTGGTCGAGCGCAACGCCGAGACGCGCCAGACGCTGCTGCGCGGGATGGGAGAGACTCACCTAGCCATCACCCTGCAGAAACTCACCCGCAAGTTCGGCGTCGAGGTCGACACCGAGTCGGTGCGGGTTCCCTACCGGGAGACAATTACCCACGAGGCCCAGGCCGAGGGCAAATACAAGAAGCAGAGCGGTGGCCACGGCCAGTTCGGCGTCGCCATGCTCAAGGTCGAACCAACGACCAGAGGCGAGGGCTTCGAGTTCGTCGACGAGATCAAGGGCGGCTCTATCCCCCGCCAGTTCATCCCCGCGGTACAGCACGGCATCGTCGAGGCGATGCAGGACGGCGGCGTGCTCGGATTCCCGGTCGTCGATGTCAGAGTGCGGTGCTACGACGGCAAATATCACTCAGTCGACTCGTCAGAGATGAGCTTCAAGATGGCCGGTCGCCTCGGTTTCAAGGCGGCGATGGAAAGCGCCGGCCCGATTGTGCTCGAGCCGGTCTCGAAAGTCATCGTCACTGTGCCCTCCAACTATCAGGGCGACGTTATGGGCGACCTCTCCTCGCGACGCGGCCAGGTCCAGGGCACCGAGGCCGGAGCGGGTGGGCGCCAGATCGTCACCGCTCTGGTGCCGACCTCAGAGATCATCACCTATGCGATGGATCTCCGATCGCTTACACAGGGCTGGGGCACGTTCACCGCCGAGCACGATCACTATCAGGAGCTCCCCTCCCACCTCACCGATAGGGTTGTCGCTGAGGCCAAAAAGGACGACTAGCCACCGCGGCTCAAGACACCGTCACGGCTCCATCGAACACCTTGACCACATTCGTTTGCCCGTCGCCGGGGATGATCGTCAACGTACCGGCCTCGATCAGATTCGCCGAGGAGCTACCCAGGAACACCTCGACCGTGCCGGGCTCCACTACGTACGAGCCCTCCCGGTCGTAATACCCGAGCTGGGCGATGGGAAGCCGGAAAGACAGGTTCTTGGACTCCCCCGGCTGCAGCACGACTCGGATGAAGTTCTTCAGCTCCAGCACGGGACGGGTCAGCGCCGCCTCAGCATCACGAATATAGAGCTGAACCACCTCGTCACCGGCCACCGATCCCGTGTTGGTAACGCACGCTTCAATCGTGGCGACGTCGGCTGAAGTGAGCCTCTCCTGCTTGAGCAGGGTCTCGCCGATGGAGAATGACGTATAGCTGAGCCCATGGCCGAACGGATAGAGCGGGCTCGACGGCAGATCAACGTAGTCGCCCTTCCAGTGAGACCTCCCTCCCGAGATCTTGTGACCGTATATCACCGGTATCTGTCCAACAGACCGCGGGTACGAGACCGGAAGCTTGCCGCCGGGATTGACTGCGCCGCAAAGCACATCGGCAATGGCGCCTGCCCCCTCTTGACCCGGAAGCCACGCCATTACCACTGCGGCGCAATGCTCGTGCAGCCAGGCACTTCCGCAGGGCCGGCCGGCCACGAGCACCACCACCACCGGCGTGCCGGTGGCAACTACTGCACGAACCAGGTCTTCCTGCACCCCGGGCAGATCGAGCGAAGCGCGGTCGCGTGACTCTCCGCTCGTGCAGTCGCTGGTGAGGCCCGCTTTGTCACCCATAACCATCACGGCGACATCGGAGCGGGCGGCTAGGGCGACCGCATCGGCGAAGCCATCGGTCGATTCACTCATAACGGCGCATCCCCGGGCATATTCGACGCCGGCGCCAAAGCGATCGCGGAGAGCATCGAGGACTGAGGGAGCAGTGGCTCCGGTGGCGGCTATCTCGTACTTGTCCGGAAGCGGGATGGCGAACACATTATCCACATGTTGCATCTCGACGAGAGACTCCATGTGGGCGAGGTACGAGTAGTCGCCGAACAGGTTTCTGGCCACGTGAGCGTTGGGTCCGATTACGCCGACTGACCTGGTGCCGGCGGCTATGGGCAGGATGCCGTCGTTGGTGAGCAGGACGATGCTCTTTCTCGCCAGCACCGCCGCCAGCTCCCTCTCCGACGCCGTGTCCATCGCAACAGCGGCCGTGCCGAGATCGACGAACGGGTGCTCGAAGAGACCAAGCTCGAACTTGGCACGCAGCACCCGGACCACCGCCGCGTCGATGTCCGACAACGCCAGCGCTCCCTCCTTGAGGGCTTTCAACAGCGGCGTTCCGTAGCAGTCGGTGCCCGGCAGCTCCACGTCGATGCCGGCGGTCAAAGCCATGGTCGCCGCATGGGAGACGTCGCCTGCGATTCGGTGGTACTCAGCGAGCTGCCGAACGGAAAAGTAATCGGACACTACGAAACCACCGAAGCCCCAGTCGTCACGAAGGATGGTTCCCAATAGGGAGGCGTCTGCTGCGGCGGGCAGCCCATCCAGCTCGTTGTATGCGTTCATGACGCTCCACAAACCTGCCGTACGCACCGCGGCCTCGAAAGGGTGCAGGTAGACCTCCTTCAATTCGGCCGACCCAATGTGGGCCGGTGCCCAGTTCAGACCGCCTTCCGAGGCTGAGTAGCCGACGAAGTGCTTCGCCGTCGCGATCACACCATCGGAGAGTTCGTCGCCCTGCAGACCTCGCACGAATGCGGCTCCCATGCGCGCCACGAGATAGGGATCCTCCCCATAGGTCTCCTCGGTACGACCCCAACGGGGATCCCGACAGACGTCGAGCACCGGCGACAGACCCTGATGGGCCCCCACCTCTCTCATTTGACGGCGGATAATGTCGGCCATGGCACGAACGAGATCTGGTTCCCAGCTGCTGGCAACACCGATGGATTGGGGAAAGACTGTTGCGTCCTTCGCCATGAGACCCGAGTTGATCTCCTCATGGACGATCGCCGGAATCCCGAGCCTGGTTTCCTTTACGAGAAAGCGCTGGATGGCATTGGCGACTTGTGCGGCATCGCCGGCGCCCAGGCTGCTCGCCCCCGAGATGCGGGTGACCTGACCGAGACCGACTCGAAGCTTCTCCGACGCCCAATCCTCACGCAGCTCTCCGTTCTCGACGAGCTCGAACACCCAGGCGCTGCCGAGCTGTGCCAGCTTCTCCTCTAGAGTCATCCGACCCAGGAGATCGTCGATCCGCTCGTCGACTGTCAGCGCTGGATCCGCAAAGGGGAATTCCTCACCGGGCATGGTCATCCTTTCACCGATCCCGCGGTGAGACCCCTGACGATCTGGCGCTCCGCCAGCAGGTAGAACAAAAACGCCGGGATCAGCGAGAGCGTTGTGTAAGCCAGCACTCGCGCAGTATCGAATGTGTATTGGGCCGAGATGTTGTTGACGCCAATCGGGAGAGTCCATTGGTCGGGCTGAATCAGTACTAGGAGCGGCAACAGGAAGGCGTTCCAGCTCGTCACGATTGCCAGGATGGAAACAGTAGCCAGTGCCGGTCTCGAGAGCGGCAGGATCACCGACCAATAGAACCGGAAACTGGTGCAACCGTCAATCGCGGCGGCATCCTCGAGGTCACGCGGGATGCTCCGGAAGAACGGACGGAGGATCACAATCGAAAGGGGCAACGCAAACGCGGCTTGGGCGAGGGCCACACCGAGTGGGTTGTTGAGCATGCCCAGCTGTCGCAGCACGATGAACAGCGGGATTATCGCCACCGCCACGGGGAACAGGAGACCCAGCGTAAATAGCGTGTACATGGCCTCCCTGCCACGGAAACGGAAGCGAGCTATCACAAAGGCCGCAAGCGAAGCGGTCGGCAGCACGAAAGCGGTGGTGAGAAGCGCGATGACAGCGCTGTTGAGCATCTGCCGCCAGAAGGCAGAGTTGGTCAACGTATCCGCGTAATTCTTGAACACCCACGGATTGGGCAGGCCAACCGGGTTGGCTGAAATCTGACCGGTGCTTCGAAATCCGCCAAGGACCGTGAACAGCACGGGGATGACGATGACGGCGAGTACAACGTAGGCCCCCGCATAGAGCAAGACCCGACCGACAACGAACCGCACTCGGGAAGACTTGCCGCCTATTGCAGTCGCCGAGTTCATCCGGTCACCGCCCCTTCGAGGTCTCGGCTCAGCACGAAGCGGTTGTAGAGGAGAGCGACGACGAGTGACACCCCGAAGATGATGACGGATACCGCGCTGGCGTACCCGAACTCACTACGCCGAAAGCCCCAGTCGACCAGATACGTTGCCATAGTCGAGGACGCGTTGACCGGACCACCCTTCGTCATCACCCACACGAGGTCGAAGAGCTGCAAGGAACCGATGATCGACAGGAAGACGGACACCCGCAGCGTGGGACCGACGAGAGGGAGCGTCACATACCGGAACCGCTGCCAGAAGGAAGCGCCATCAATCGATGCCGCCTCGTCGAGCTCATGGGGAATCAGCTGCAGGCCCGCGAGGAGCAGGATCATGTGGAACCCGAAGTATTTCCAGGTGATAACGAAAAAGAGCGTGTACAGAACGATGCTGGGGTTACCGAGCCATGTCTGGATGAGGCTCTGTCCTCCCGCCGCGGCGAGCGCGTGATCGGCGAAGCCGCCGGGGCGGAGGATCTGCCGGAACACCACACCGGTTACAACCTCTGACATGATGTAAGGGGCAAAGAAGAACATACGGAGCATCGCGCGGCCCCGCAGTCGCTGGTTGAGCATCACAGCAACAAGAAGAGAGAACGGTATCTGAACGAGCAGCGACAGAACGATGATGATCGCGTTGTGCCGCATCGCCCCGAGGAAGATCGGATCGCCAAACGCCGTCCGGAAGTTGTCCATCCCTACGAACTTGGTGAGGGGCTCGAGACCGTTCCAATTGAAAACGCTGTAACGCGCGCTCTGGGTGATGGGGTAGATCACGAAGACCGCGTACAGCACCAACGCAGGAATGAGGAACGCGACGATGATCAGCCAGGGCGCGGTGCCACGGCCACCGGCGGGCCCTCGCCGCCTACGAGAGCCGGCGGTCTTGATGCGGTTGTCCTCATGGGTCGTCACGGTTGCATCGCCATCATGGGAGGACGGAGGGCTCGCCCGAAGACGAGCCCTCCGCGAAGGGGCTCCTGATCCCTGCTTACTGGTCTGCTGCCCACGCCTCGGAGATTGCGGTCGACATTTGGTCACACGTCGCCGTACCCGCAAACACCGTCTGGACCGCATCGTTCACAGCCGCGCCAACCGCCGGCGAGAAGAACTGGTCCAGATACAGCTGGATGAACGGCGCCTCCGACATGCCGGCCAGCACCAGCTGGTTGTTCGGATCCGCGACCGAGCTCTCGGAGCCGATCGTCACAGGAAGCGACGTACCGGTAGCACCAACCCGCTTTGCGTTGTCGAGTGAGCTGATGAACGCCAGGAAGTCGACCGCCTCATCCGGTGCATCCTTGCCGACGGCAAAGCCGTCGCCGCCACCGAAGCCGTCCTTCGGACCGCCGGCACCGCCATCAACGGCGGGGAAGGGGAACCATCCGAGATTGTCGCCCGCAGCGACCAGCGCACCCTCGGGGGCGCTCTCCTTGAACGAGTTCGCAGCCCATTGACCCATGAGATCGAAGGCAGCCGCCCCCGTCCCCATCACGGCGGCCTCGCTGTCGGGACCCGTCCAGGTCGCAGCCAGGAACCCATCCTGGAAAGGCTGTTTGTCGATCAGCTGCTTCATCGTCTCGCATGCTTGCAGCGCACCCGGTGCGTTGAAGTTCCCATCCTTGGCGAGCTGGTCCATACCCGCCTGGCCCAGGTAGCGAACCAGGAGATACGAATACCAGAAGTGGGCCGGCCACTTGTCACCAGCACCAACAGCGATCGGCGTCACGCCGGCCGCCTGGAGGGAATCAACTGCCGCGAGCAAGTCATCCCACGTAGCAATCGGGGCCGAGACGCCGGCCTGTTCAAAGAGCGCCTTGTTGTACCACATACCGACCATGCCCAGGTTGTAGGGGATGCCGTATTGGCGTCCATCGACCTGCCATATCGGGAGCGCACCCGGGTTGATGGTGTCAATCCAGGGGGCCGATAGATCCGTGATGTCTCGAACAAGACCAGCCTCGACCTGGGCTCGCAATCCGCCACCGCCCCATGACTGGAACAGATCTGGCACATCACCAGCCTGCATGTTTGCCTGCAGCGCCGACTTGAACGCCTCGTTCTCCATCACCGTGATCTCGATGGTCACGTTGGGGTGCAGAGCCATGTACTCATCGGCCATGTCCTGCCACAGGCTGAGCATCGGCTCCTCGTTTTGGATGTGCCACCACTGTATAGTCACCGGTTCCATCGCCTCGGTGGTGTCGGGTGCCGCTGTGGTACCCGGCGCCGCCGTGGTGCCCGGTGCTGCTGTGGTGCCCGGCGCCGCCGTAGTGCCCGGTGCTGCTGTGGTGTCTCCTCCGCTGCTGTCTCCACAGGCCGCCATAAGAACGACGAGAGCCGCCAACAGCACGAGCAACCGTTTTGTTACGGTCTTCACTTGCCTCCTCCTTATTCGTTTCCGTCTGAGCCCGCAGATACCGCTGTTTGCGGTGCGGGCGATGGTCTGCTTCTTTCCGTATCCGAGGTGACAGCCGGTCCGATCGCACGGCATGTCTGTCGTTCTACAAGGTGGACCGGCAAGCTCACATGTTGCGGCTCCTGGTCCGGATCGGCGATGAGATCCACGAGTAGCCTGGCCGCCTCGTATCCCATCTGCGCTATGGACTGATCGATCGTGGTGAGCGACGGTTCGGCAAGTGCGGACTCGGGGATGTTGTCGTACCCGACTATCGAGATGTCGTCCGGTACGCGAAGACCATGACCGGAAGCGACCTCCATCGCACGAATAGCCATGACGTCGTTCGCCGCAAAGATGGCGGTTGGAGGATCGTCCTGGGTGAGCAGCTCATTGGCGGGGGTCTCCGCCGACTCGGCCGTGTACCGCCCTACCTTGACGAGCTGCGGGTCGAACTCGACACCGGCGTTCTCCAGCGCGGCTCGATATCCCTGTTCGCGCAGCCGGGCCGACTCGAGATCGGTGCGGCCGGTGATGAACCCGATACGGCTATGACCCAGATCTAGAAGATGCCGCGTCGCCTTCACGCCACCCTCGAAGTTTTGCGAGTCAACCGTTGGCAGGTTGGTCGGTCCGAGGTGAGGATCGACTGCAACAACCGGCGAGCTGTGAGGTACGTCGACAACGGTCGGGGTCACGAGCAGGACACCGTCGGCGAGGGTACCGCTGAGGCGAGCCAGGTATCGGGCTTCCCAGCCGGGTTCGTAGCCGACGTGGCCGGCGCCTGAGTAGACGATCAGCTCGTAGTGAGTACCGCGAATGAAACGCGCCGCTCCCTTGAGCAGCTCGGCGCTAAAGGGCTCGAGATCGCTGACGACTACACCGAGCACGTTGGTGCGGTGACTTCGCAACGATCGGGCGACGAGGCTGGATTCGTACCCCAGATCGGCGATCACAGCTCTGACCCGCGCTTCGGTGGCCGGGGCAACGCCATAGCGGGCGTTGATGACTCGGGAGACCGTCGCTATTGAAACGCGTGCCGCAACAGCGACGTCTTCGATCGTCACCTTGGTCGATCGGGCGGGAAGCCTGTCCCCGGACCCGTCGAGAACGTTGTCGATAACGGTGTCGATAACGTTTTCAATGATAACCGCCCACAAAACGAGGTGTCAAAAAGCAATCCGCGCTATGCCAGCCGGGCAAAGCTCCACGAAGCGGGAGCAAGCTCGAGACAAAGCTGGCGACCGTCACGGACATGAATCCCCGGACGAGGCGCGACCCGATCCGGCTCGCGCTCGGTGTTGGCTGCGCCGAGATCGTCGTCGGCGACAGTGACATGCTCACGCACCTGGTAACCGTCGAGTTCGCCCAGGTCGACTCTCAGCTTCCCAACCGATGTAGTTGCCCGATTCACCGCAAAGATCGACAGGTTCCCCGCCACAGCGTCGTGTGTGACGACGGCGTCGATGACGGGTACTTCGCCATACTCGCCGGTAGCGTATCCAGGTCCATCGACGGTGGTAGCCAGCACCCACCCGACGGAGTTGGCCGCCGTGAGTGCAAACGGGTGATAAATGGCCTGGCGCCACGCCGGACCGCCTGGCTCGGTGCGGATGACGCCGAGTGAGTTCACCAGCTGCGCCAGGCAGGCTATGCCGACGCGGTCTGAGCGACGCAACAACGTCATCAGCAGCGACCCGACGACGACAGCGTCGGTAACGGTGTAGTTGTCTTCTGAGATCCGAGGCGCCTCACGCCACCCCGGCGGCGGACCCTCTTCCATGTGGCGCTGGAAGTACCAGACATTCCACTCATCGAGGGACAGACTCAGGCGCTTCTTCGAACCGATACGGTCACCGACGCGATCGGCAATCGCTATGACCTTCCCGAGGTATCGATCCAGATCAACGGCGCTTCCCAGGAAGCTCTCGACGCTCATCGCCTCAGGGTCGTAATAGGCGTGTGCGGAGATCATGTCGACTAGCTCATAGGCGTGGCCGAGGGCCACCTCCTCCCAGTCGCCAAACGTGGGCATGGTCGACGCGGAGCTCCCGCACAGCACGAGCTCGAGATCGGGGTTGAGCATCCGCATCGCCCGCGCTGTCTCCGCGGCAAGCCGTCCATACTCATCTGCGGTCTTGTGGCCAAGCTGCCATGGCCCGTCCATCTCGTTGCCGAGACACCACGTGCGAATACCGTAGGGAGACTGGCGACCGTGGCTTCTCCGCAGATCGGATAGCTGAGTTCCAGAGATGTGATTGGCATACTCGAGGAGGTCGAGTGCCTCCGCCACGCCACGGGTTCCCAGATTGAGCGTCATCATGATGTCGACTTGTGCCCGGGCGGCCCACCTGGCGAACTCGTCGAGCCCGAATGTGTTCGGCTCGATCGTCCTCCAGGCCGTGTCGAGTCGGGTCGGGCGATCCGGCTTTGGTCCGACTCCATCCTCCCACCGATATCCCGAGACGAAGTTGCCACCCGGATAGCGAACGATCGTGACGCCGAGCCCACGAACGAGCTCGAGCACGTCAGAACGGAGGCCGTCCTCGTCGGCGGCAGGGTGACCGGGCTCGCTGATCCCCGTATAGACGCAGCGACCCATGTGCTCGACAAACGATCCGAAAGAGGCGCGGATTGACCGGAGCGATCACCGACCCCGGATCAATGGCAAGCGATGCGCTTATCGTCATGTAGCGCCCCGACCGGTCGCTGCGGCGCAGAGCTCGATCGCCACCCCGTCGAGAATGTCGTTTATCGATATCCGTATCGATGGTGCGCCCACCCGGACAACGGCACGTTCGGCGCAGATGACGCCTGCCTGCAGCACCTCCGCCCGCCCGGAAGCAACCGAGGGGAGATTCGATATCTCGTCCACGCTCATACCCAGCAGACGGTCAACCACCCCCGACACCGCGTCCTTCGTGAGCGTGATGTCATCGCGCCGCTCAACATCATGAGGAACCTTGTCAAGGGCGACGGCCGCAAGTGTGGTGAACGTGCCACCACAGCCGAGAACGAGCGTCGGAGCCGCGGGCGGCGTGACCTCCGCAAAGAGCCCATCTACGTAGTCGCGGATCTCTGCGGGTGTGGCCAGACCAAGCGCACCGATCCTCTCGGTGAGTCGTACCGATCCGATGTCGATACTCACCGCATACTCGGGATGCTGGTGGCCGATAACGAACTCGGTGCTGCCACCGCCAACGTCGATCACACAGCAGACAGCCGTCATGTTGAGATGCGAGGTTGCCCCCAGAAATGTGAGGCGAGCCTCCTCGACACCGTCGATGACCCGCGGGGCGAAACCAAGTGCCTCGGCGATCCGGCCGGCAAACTCTGCTCCATTGGCCGCGCTCCTGGTGGCCGCGGTGGCGACACCGGCGGCGGCATCGACACCAGCAGCTTGCATGATCGTGGCGTAGTGTTTCAAGCTGGCGAGAGCCCTGGTCATCGGCTCGCGGCCCAGGCGTCCTGTTGCATCCAAACCCTCGCCGAGCTTGGTGATGACCTCGTAACGCTCCGTGCGTTGCAGCACGACCCCGCCTTCGGTCGAGACGGCATCGGCCACCAGCAGTCGGACTGTGTTGGTTCCGATGTCGACCGCGGCCACCCTCACGGTTCGCTCCAATTGGGGTTGCGGACGGCGACGAACTCGATCTCCACGACGCATTCGACGACACAGTCCAACGGCTCGACGCCCCCCGCGGTCATTGCCCCCACCGGGTTCTGGTTTCCTGCCGCGTGGTCGGCGTAATGGGCGTGGAGACACTTGACCCCGCCTCGGGAGCCGCCGACGCCACCGGTCGGTCTGTGCGCAGGGGCATACGGCGCCACCAGGGCATCGCGGTCCGCAGCGTATCGCTCCATCGCCTGCACATAAGCCGCTTGGAAATCGGAATCGCGTTCGATGCGCGCCTCGGCCTCCTTGACCCCGCCGCCACCCTCGAGACGCCCGATCCGGAGATCGGCCAGCGGGCATGTCAGCCAGTAGGTAGTGGGGAACGGTGTCCCGTCGTCGAGATGCGGGGGAACCTTGATGACGACGGGTAGACCGAGGGGACAACGAACCACGACATCAACGGGCGATCGCGGCTCTCTCTCGATCTGGACGGCGACTATTTGTCGATCATCCATCCGGAACGAGATCGCGCCCGGTCAGGAAGTCCCAGAAGCGTTGGAGCGGTGATCTAGAGTCGAGGACGGGTTCAACGGTGGCAATGCCGTCGGAGGTCGGACCCCCCTCGAGCTCCACGACATAGGTCGTCTCGCCTGGTCGCGCCATGCCGTACTGCTCTCTGGCGATCCTCTCCAACTCGGCCGGGGTCTGCACTGCGTCGATCTGGCCCTGGAGGTGCTCGTTCTCGGCCACCAACGCATCCAGCTTCGTCTGGGTGTTGGCGACAAGGCGCTGCTGGGCAATGAGCTGACGGAAAGGGAACACACCGGCGAGCACGATGGCGAGACCGACGAGCAGGATTACGGCGAGCAATGCGCCTCGTTTCCCGCCGCTCGCCTCCTGCACCACCGGTGTGTCCACTGTCGTCATGGTCGTCCTATCGCTTGAAGGTCTGCCAACCGGCGAACCGCGCTTCCGACCCGAGCCTCTCCTCGATTCGGAGCAACTGGTTGTACTTGGCGGTCCGCTCGCCACGGGCCGGCGCCCCCGTCTTGATCTGACCGGCGTTGGTAGCCACCGCCAGGTGAGAGATGAACGAGTCCTCGGTCTCCCCCGACCGGTGGGAGATCATCATGCCGTATTTGTTGGCGACACCGAGCTCCATGGTGTGAAGCGTCTCGGAGAGCGTGCCGATCTGGTTGACCTTGATGAGGACTGCGTTGGCGACCTTCTGATCGATGGCGCGCTTCACCAGCTCGATGTTGGTGACGAAGATGTCGTCGCCGACGATCTGGATCTTGCCGGCGAGCCGCTCGGTGAGGATCTTCCACCCGTCCCAGTCGTCTTCGGCAAGACCGTCTTCGAGCGACACCACCGGGAACTCTTCGATGAGCTCGGCCAGGTAGTCGACCATCTCCTCTGAGGTGAGCTGGCGCCCGTCGATCTCGTACCGGCCGGCGCGATACAACTCCGAGGCGGCTACATCGATGGCGAATGAGATGTCCTCTCCCAGCTTGTAGCCCGCAGCTTGTACCGCTTCCGACAGCAGCTCGAGCGCCGACCGGTCGGCAGGCAGGTTGGGAGCGAAACCACCCTCGTCGCCGACGTTCGTGGTGAGACCGCGCCCGGCGAGAACCTTCTTCAGCGCGTGATATGTCTCCACACCGGCGCGCATTGCCTCTTTGTAGCTGGGAAGACCACCGGGAACGAGCATGAACTCCTGGATGTCGACCGAGTTCGCCGCGTGCACTCCGCCGTTGAGAACGTTGAAGCAAGGCACGGGAAGCACACGACCTGCCGTCCCGCCGAGATAGCGGAACAGGGGAATGTTGAGCCCTGCTGCGGCGGCACGCGCCGTTGCCAGGGACACCGACAGGATGGCGTTTGCCCCCAGCTTCTCCTTGTTGGGGGTGCCGTCCAGATCGAGCATGAGCTGGTCGATCAGCTCCTGGCGCGTTGCATCGAGACCGATCACCTCAGGAGCGATGGTGTTGTTGACGTTGTCGACGGCCCGCAACACGCCCTTCCCGCCAAAGCGGTCGCCGCCGTCCCGAAGCTCGTTGGCTTCGAGTGCCCCTGTCGATGCTCCCGAGGGAACCAGTGCTCGGCCAAAGCCACCGCCAGCAAGCGTTACTTCGGCCTCAACCGTCGGGTTACCCCTGGAGTCCAGGACCTCGCGGGCCCATACTCGTGTGATTGTCGTCATGAATAGGGCCCTCTCTATGCGCCCGAATTTACCACGCCCCCGAGGTTAGACCCGGGAATTCGCACTGCAACTTCCGGCAACCCCGCTCAGTTGCGGAGTGCCTCCTTGGCCCTATTCCACAGCCCGTCGAGCTCGTCGAGAGTGAAGGCGGCGAGCGACTTGCCGGCTGCTGCCGCGGTCGCCTCCATGTGCCGGAGCCGGGCGCTGAATCGATCGTTGGCACCGGCGAGGGCAATCTCGGGATCGACACCGAGATGTCGGGAGAGGTTGACGGCCGCAAACAGGAGATCGCCGAACTCCTCAGTCGCTCGCACCGGATCATCGGACTCAGCCGCCAACTCGTCGAGCTCCTCACGTAGCTTGGCAAAGACCGGAGCCGGCTCGGACCAATCAAAACCAACGGATCGCGCCCGGCGCTGCATCTTGTCGGCACGCACCACTGCCGGCATCCCCGTCGGGATGTCGTCCATGATCGACTCGCGTCTCTTCTCTTCCCCCTTGATGGCCTCCCAGTTAGCGATCACGGTTTCGGAATCCTCCGCAACCACGTCACCGAAGACGTGGGGATGGCGACGCACCAGCTTTCGTCTGGTTACTTCAGCCACCTCCTCGACATCGAAGGCGCCAACCTCGCGGGCGAGAGTGGCGTGGAAAACCACCTGCAACAGGAGATCACCTAGTTCTTCTTCGACCTCGGCATAGGCGCCGTAATCCGGGTCGCCGCCGGGCGCCGCCGCGGGCAGGGACCGGAGAGAGTCGACCGTTTCGTAGGCTTCCTCGATCAGATGGCTGACCAGGCTGTGATGGGTCTGCTTGCGATCCCACGGGCATTCCTGTCTGAGGATGCGGTTGGTCACAACGAGCCCGTACCACCCCGCCGGGTCGGGGTCGAGGAAGATGGTGGTGCGGGGGCCCGGCCGGAAGGCGACGAGACCGGCGAGGTCCGTCGCTAGGACATCCTCGTCGGCATCGCCGAGACGGTCGAGCACGAGGACGGGCGTCGCGTCCTCGAGCACTCGCCCGAGCTCGGCTGCAACGTCGGCAAGTACCTCGGGACGATCCACCTGGGTGATGATGAGCGCGCTGTCGAAGACCAGCGGGTCGGGCAGGTCCCTTCCGTCGAGGATCTTGACCGCCCTCACGATGGGGTCGATTCCTGCGGCCAGGTACACGAGGTCGAGGAATGACTCGCCGGGAATGATCTCCACTTCGATGCCCGCCGCGGTGGCCTGTTCCCGGATACCGGCAACGGTCCGCTCTCCGACCACGGCGCTCCCCGGCACCGCGTACACGGTGGCCTGCGCCCGAGCGCTGCTCACCACCCTGTCGGCGATGGCACGATAGACCTCATCGAAATCGCCGCCCACGTCATACAGATCGTCACAGGTCTCGATCGGTCTGGCCACGCCGAGCTCGGTCGCGGCCGGGTGCCGCCCGGTTCGTACGATCACCGCCCGACCCGGATCCATGACCACCCGGGTCGCCTGCTGCGACAGCCGGTCGAGTCCTGCGGGCCCCAGCCCGACGACGGTCAGCGAAGCGCTCACTCGCCGCCTGGGGGTGAGATGCCGAACCCGACAGCCGACCAGGTACCCAGCTCCGGAGTGACGCTCACGTTGGCGGCGCGCACCTCGTCGGATGCCCAGGTGAGGTAGGCGTCCCTGGCCGCCGCCAGGTCGAGATACTTCATCGGGTCGGCAGCGAGCTCGTCGGCGGACACCGGCATGACCCGATCCTCCACGCGAATGATGCTATACCCGCCATTCAACGCGATCGGCCCCACCGGTACGTTCAGCTCCGCGGTGGCGGCTGCGATAGCCAGCTCTTCGGGCGCCGAGGAGAAGGCGTTGGGACAGGTACTGCCTGATGGGACCAGCAGCCCGTCCACAGACGTCTGGTCGAGCGACAGCTCACCGACCAGATCGATGAAGTCCTCTCCGTTCTGCAACCGGGTGAGCACATCGTTGGCCTCGTCTTCGGTAGCGACGTTGATATGCCTCACACATTCCATTGAGACCAGGTCGGGCCGTTGCTCAAGCACTCCCGCCCAGCCGTCGTACTGGCTGGCAATGAGCTGTGGGGAGACCCCATCGACGACGAGGGTCGAGATCGCCCGATTCTGCAGGGCCGCCGGGGTCTCACCAGAAACCGTCAGCATGTTTACCCAGCGATCGGGCGGGTTCGCCAGCCGGTCGGCAATGGTGGCGCTGTCGATGGTCACCCCGTACTTGGCCTCGGCCGTCTGCTTGGTGATCTCCAGAATGATCAGGTCGGCCACGTTCTGGCGCAGAGTCTCCCCGGTGACAACACCCAATGGCTCCTCATACGCCGGGTCGAGCGCGATCAGATCGCCCTTGCTGATAGCCACCCCGTTGACCGTCGCCAGCGTGTCGTTCGAGGAGCACGAGGCGGCGAGCAGCGCGACGGCAAGGACGATGAGTGCACGGCGGAACATCAGCTCTCCTGTTCTGGTGGCCACATCTTACGAACGAATTCGATCAAGAACTGCACCAGGTCGCGGCGCGGGGCAGGCAGGAACACGATATGGCCCCGTACGACCGACCGGGGCGCCGTCCGGTTGAGACGCACTTCCTGCGACGCTCGCAGAGAAACCGGGCCGAGACGGACCTCGTTGCGCACCTTGACAATCTCGGTCAACCCGACCCGCAGCGCCTCGACCCGGAGCAGGGCGACATCGATGAGCGCCAATGCCTCCGGTGGCAATTCGCCGAACCGGTCCCGCCACTCGGCCGCGACGTCGGCTACCTGCGGCTCGGTGACGGCGGCCGCCAAACGTCGGTATGCCTCGAGACGCTCGGCGGCGCTGTCGACGTACCCATCGGGGAGATGCGCATCGACGGGGACGTCGATCCGGATCTCGGGAGGTCGCTCCGGCAACAGCTCGCCCTTGAGCTCGTTGACGGCATCGGAGACGAGCTCGACGTAGAGGTCGAACCCAACCGCGGCGATGTGGCCCGCCTGAGTCTCGCCGAGTATCGACCCGGCTCCCCGGATCTCGAGGTCGCGCATCGCCAGCTCGAAACCGGAGCCCAGGTCGGAGTACTCGCCGATTGCCTCCAGCCGGCGGTAGGCGGGTTCGGTGAGCGTCTGATCCCGGGGGTGGAACAGGTATGCGTAGGCGCGCTGGCTAGAGCGCCCGACCCTACCCCGCAGCTGGTAGAGCTGGGCGAGACCAAGCCGGTCCGCTCGCTCCACTAGCAAGGTGTTCACCTGCGGGAGGTCGAGACCCGACTCGATGATGGTCGTGGCCACCAGGACGTCATAGTCACCGTTCCAGAAATCGAACATGACCTGCTCGAGCGTGCTTTCGCTCATCTGTCCGTGAGCAACGGCGTAACGGGCATCGGGGACGAGTTCCTTGAGCCTGGCGACGGCGTGGTCAATCGACTGGACCCGGTTGTGCACGTAGAACACCTGACCCTCACGCAGCATCTCGCGCCGGATGGCCGCCGAGATGGCCCGCTCGTCGTATGGACCGACGTAGGTGAGGATGGGGTGACGATCCTCGGGAGCCGTCCGGATGTGGCTGACCTCACGGATCCCGGTAAGCGCCATCTCGAGGGTGCGCGGGATGGGTGTGGCGGTCAAGGTGAGGACGTCGATGGAGGTGCGCAGGGCCTTGAGCTTGTCCTTGGCGACAACGCCGAAGCGCTGCTCCTCGTCGATGATCAACAGACCGAGGTCCTTGAACGCTACGTCCTCCGAGAGGAGCCGGTGAGTGCCGATGACAACGTCGATCGTGCCGAGGGAGAGGCCTTCGACGACCTGACGCTGCTCGGCGGAGGTGAGAAAGCGGCTGAGCGAAGCTACCTGGATCGGGTAGGGAGCAAACCTGTCCTCGAACGTGGCAGAGTGCTGCTGGGCCAGAAGTGTCGTCGGCACGAGCATGGCTACCTGTTTGCCGCTCTGCACCGCCTTGAACGCGGCCCGCAGAGCGACCTCTGTCTTGCCGAAACCGACATCGCCGAAGATCAACCGATCCATCGGCGCCTCGGCTTCCATGTCGGTCTTGACATCGGCGATCGCTGTCACCTGGTCGCGGGTTTCTTCGTACGGAAACGCCGATTCGAATTCGCTCTGCCACGGGGTGTCGGGAGCGAAGGCATGCCCGCTTGCCGCCGCTCGCTTCCTGTGGAGGTCAACCACCGCCTCGGCCACCACCGCAACCGCCTTGCGCACCTTGGTCCTGGTCTTCTCCCAGTCGGCGCCGCCCATCCGGGACAACCGCGGCGTCTCCCCGCCCGTGTAGCGCACCACCGCCGACAGCTGATCGGTCGGCACGTAGATCCGGTCCTCGCCGTGAAACCGTATCAGCAGGTAATCGCGCTCCACACCTGCGATCTCGCGATGAACCAGCCCCTCGAACTTGGCGATGCCGTGGTGATGGTGGACGACAAAGTCGCCGGAACTCAGGTCGCGGTACGCCTCACCGACGTCCTCGCCACCGGTGCGGCGACTGCGACGGTGGGCCCGGCGCCGCCCGGCTATCTCACGCTCTCCCACGATGCCGATACCGAGCCGGGGCGACACGAACCCGTGATGGATCCCCTCGCCGATGACCACCGACTCGATCTTGTCGAGATGATCGCGGACCGGCATCGCGTGACCCGCCTCGGCGAGCAGACGGGAGACCCGTTGTGCGGCTCCTGCCCCATCCATGGCGACGATGATGTCGACCCCCCGCTCCTGCCAGTGACGAAGGGCAGAGGCCACCGACTCTGCGTCGCCGGCAACGGCGTCGAGACCGCGCACCTCCACTGCGTCATCTCCCGGCCCGGTGGCGATCGGAGGCGCCTCCACGACGTCGCCGTCCCGCATCGCAAGGAACAGCATGGGGTGGTCTTCCGCGTCCGGGGCACCGCTCCCCCACGTCGGTGCCAGGGCTGCCGCCAGGTCGGACTCTTCCTTGCGCAGCTCCTCGCTGCGCGCCCGGGACTGAACCGGATCGAACACGACCGTGTGACACTCGATCCCTTGATCCAAAGCGGAAATGTCCGGGGCGAACCAGGGTAACCAGGACTCCATTCCCTGGAACGTGATCCCTGCGGCTATTCGCTCCCACGTCCCGGCGGCCCACGGATGGTCCTTCAGGAGCTGTTCCGCGGTCTTGCGCACGCCGGGGTCGGGACGCAGCTCCCGGGCCGGGAACACCTCGATCGATTGGGCCGAGGCGGTCGACCGTTGCGACCCGATGGCGAAGCTGCGTATCTCGTCGATCTCGTCGCCCCAGAACTCGATCCGAAACGGTTCATCTGCCTGGGCGGGAAAGACATCGACGATGCCACCGCGGATCGCATATTCACCCCGCGCCTCGACCCGGTCCGTGCGGTGGTAACCGTGCACGGTCAGCTCGGCAACGAGTCGCTCGAATCCGTGATCGGCGCCGGCGGTGACCACTATCGGATCGACCGGGGAAGGGCTGAGCCGTTGGACGGCGGCACGCACCGAGGCAACGACGATGGTTCCCGGCGCTCCGTGCTGGAGCCGGTACAGCGCCTCGGCGCGGTGCGCCATCGTGATCTGATTCGGCGAGACGTGCTCGAAAGGAAGAGTGCCCCAGGCAGGTAGCTGCCAGGCGGACTCGGTGAAGAGCGCCACGTCGTCGAATAGCTCTTCTGCGGTCCGCTCTCCCGGCACCACCGCGAGTATGGGCCGGTCGACATGCGCCGCCATCCCCGCCAGGCTCAGGGCGCGAAGACCCGGGGGTACGACGAGACGGCCGCTTGCCTTGGGAACCAGCGACTGTGGCCAGGCGGCAACAAGGGCTTCGAGTGCAGCAACCACGGGAGCTGACAGGCTAGTGGTCTCTCCCGTTCATGCGTAGACGGCGCCGGAATGCCGGCACACGCTACGCACGAAGCTACTCGTCGACGGGGATCTCGACGCGCTCGTCGGTCTTGAAGGCGCTCCAGTAGCGATGGAAGTAATCCCAGCCGGAGAGGGCCGTGGCGAACACTGCCACCAACATGAGCCATTCGTCGACGAAGAACGGGCCGAGCTCCGTGGTGGATCGGATCATGGCGAAACCGATGGCGACGAACTGAAAAGTCGTCTTCGATTTGCCCCAGAAACTCGGGGGAACCGTGGCCCGATCGAGAGCGGCGACGGCGCGCAGCCCCATCACGGCGATCTCCCGGCAGATGATGAGGAACGCCGCCCACGACCACGCCCTGCCGACCTCGATCAGCACCAGTAGGCTCCCGGTGACGAGGATTTTGTCGGCGACCGAGTCCATAAACGCCCCGAACACCGTGGTCAGCTTCCACCGTCGCGCCAGGTAGCCGTCGGCAAAGTCGGTGAGAGCCGCGGGTATGAAGATCGCAAGGGCAATCCCGAATGCGTGATCGATGTGCTTGGACAGCAGAACGAACGTCATCACCACCGGGGTGAGGACGATACGCGTCAGCGCGAGCAGGTTGGGTACGTTGAGCCGTTCCGACATGGCGTGGATGGTAACCGCTCGTCGCGGCCGAGTTCCGAACGCGCTTAGAGTGCCCCGATGGGCCCCGCCTTCCTGCTCACTTCGCTGATCGTCGTCGTCGTTCCCGGCACCGGGGTCATCTACACCGTGTCGGTCGCCCTCGCCAGAGGCCGGCGACAGGGCATCATCGCTGCCTTCGGGTGCACGCTCGGCATCGTGCCGCATCTCGTGGCGGCGGTGTTCGGGCTGTCCGCCTTCCTCCAGACCGGGGCTCTGGCTTTCCGTACCCTCAAGTACGTCGGTGTCGTCTACCTGCTGTTCCTGTCATTCACGATGATCCGCTCGGAGTCGAAGCCCACCACCACCGAGGCACCCGAACGCGCCGCCGCATCGGTCATCGGGCGCGGGGTTCTGCTCAACCTACTCAACCCGAAACTGACCCTGTTCTTCTTCGCCTTCCTCCCCCAGTTCCTCTCCCGGGACGCATCGCTGGCTTCGCTACTCGGGCTTGGCCTGGTGTTCATGGCGATGACGCTGGCGGTGTTCGCCGTCTATGCCACGCTCGCCGCCCGTCTCGGCGAGACGTGGGCGGCCAGCACCCGGATCAGGCGCCGCGTCGAACGATCGATGGGGCTGCTGCTCGCCGGGTTTGCGGTGAAGCTCGCCCTTACGGAGAACTAACCAGCTCGGTCTCGATGGCGGCGCCGATGATGGCTATTGCCCGGCTCAGCTCGTCGGGTTCCGCCGTGGTGAAGTTGAGCCGCATCGTGGCACCGCCGGCACCAGGCTTGGTGAAGAAGTACTTGCCTGGCACAAATGCGGCCCCAGCCGCCACCGACCTGGCGTAGACGCCATCCATGTCGAACCCGGCCGGTCCCTCGACCCAGACGAACATCCCGCCGTCCGGCTGCGACCAGGTGAAACCGTCGGGAAAGTCCTCGGCGAGCGCACGCATCATGAGTTCCTGCTTCGGGCGGTAGATCTCGATGATGCGCGGTACCTGCTCGGCGAGGAATCCCCCGGTGATGTACTCGGCGGCCAGCGCCTGGTTGAACGTGCTGGTATGCAGGTCGACGCCCTGTTTGGCGATGACGAGCCAGTCGCGCAGCTCTCCGGGCACCACTGCGACTCCGATGCGGAGCCCGGGGGCGAATACCTTGGACAGGGTGCTGACGTACACCACGTGCTCGGGCGCCAGGCTGGCGATTGGAGGCACCGGCTCGCCCCGGAAGCGGAGAGCACCGTAAGGATCGTCTTCGACGAGCAGCACGCCACGACGGCGGATGATCTCCGCGATCCGCATCCGCCGCTCGAGGGGGACGGTGCGCCCGGTCGGGTTCTGGAACGTCGGCACCAGATAGACGAGCGCTACCTCGTTGGCGGCGAGCACCTCGTCGAGCGATTCCGGTATCACCCCGTCGCTGTCGGTGGCGATCTCGAGGTAGTCGGGCTGATAAGGGCTGAATGCCTGGATCGCCCCCAGATAGGTCGGGGCTTCCACCGCAACCAGGTCACCCGGGTTGATCAGGATCTTCCCGATCCCGTCCAGGACCCCCTGCGATCCGCTGGCAATGAGGATGTCGTCCGGCGAGGCCTCTATCCCGCGCTCGCGGAGCAGACCGGATACGGCTTCCCGCAGCGGAGGAAAGCCCTCGGTCAGGTCGTATTGGAGCGCCGCGCTGCCGTACTTGTCCAGGACCGTCGGGACCAGCGCCGAGATGACCTCGATCGGGAAGCTGTCCGGTGACGGGATACCGCCTGCGAGCGACACCACCCGGGGGCGGGACACGACCTTGAGGATCTCGCGGATCGCGCTCACGTTCATGTTGGCGGTGCGCGCCGCAAGACCGAGCCGGGGTGTCACTGCTCGTCCACCCAGCCGAGGCTCCTGTCGACCGCCTTCTTCCACGATCGATAGAGCGACGCACGCTTTCCGGTCTCCATCGCCGGTGTGAACCTGCGCTCCTCAGACCAATGCTGGCGCAGCTCGTCGATCCCACGCCAGAACCCGGTGGCGAGACCCGCCGCGTATGCCGCGCCGAGCACCGTCGTCTCGATAGTGCCGGGGCGCACAACATCGACGTCCAGGATGTCGGCCTGGAATTGCATCAGCAGATCGTTGACGACCATTCCGCCATCGACCCTCAGCTCGGACATCTCGACGCCGGAGTCGGCCTCCATCGCCTCGAGTACGTCACGACTCTGGTACGCCACCGACTCGAGAACCGCCCTGGCGATGTGGCCGGCTTCGCTGAACCTGGTGAGCCCGGCGATGACCCCGCGGGCGTCGGACCGCCAGTACGGGGCAAAAAGTCCCGAGAAGGCAGGCACGAAGTAGACGTCGCCGTTGTCGGCGACCGTCCGCGCTAGTGGCTCGACGTCGGGCGCTGCGTCGATGAGACGCAGCTGGTCGCGCAGCCACTGCACGCCGGAGCCGGCGATCGCAACCGAGCCTTCGAGGGCATACCGGGGCTTGCCGGTGGCGATCTGATACGCGACGGTGGTGAGCAGACCCTGGGTGGACATCACCTTCGTCGTCCCGGTGTTGAGCAGCATGAAGCATCCGGTCCCGTAGGTGTTCTTGGTGTCGCCCGGGTTGAAGCACGCTTGCCCGAACATCGCCGCCTGCTGATCGCCGAGGATGCCGGCGATCGGCACACCCTGGAGCACCCCCCGGCCCCGGCCGATGAGGCCGACGGAGGGCACGATCCGGGGCAGCATCGTTGCGGGGATACGAAAGATGTCCAGGATCTCCGCGTCCCAGTCGAGGGTGTCGAGATCCATGAGCATCGTCCGGCTGGCGTTGGTCACGTCGGTGACGTGCTCCCCGGTCAGGTTCCACATCACCCAGGCGTCCATGGTCCCGAACCTGACACCACCTGCCTCGGCCTTCGCCCGCAACCCATCTACGTTGTCCAGCAGCCAGCGCAGCTTGGGACCGGAGAAGTAGGTGGCCAGCGGGAGACCGGTCTTGGCCTGGAAGCGGGCCGCACCTTCGTCGCCCCCCAGCTCCCGACACAACGCATCGGTGCGGGTGTCCTGCCACACGATCGCCGGCGCCAGCGGCTCACCCGTGGTGGCATCCCAGACGAGTGTCGTCTCCCGTTGGTTGGTCAGCCCGACCGCTGCCAGGTCTGCCGGCTCGATCCCGGCCTCGCTCAGCGCGGCGCCAATGACCTCTTCGGTGTTTGCCCAGATCTCAGCTGCGTCGTGCTCAACCCACCCGGGTCGGGTCATCAGCTGGGCGTGTTCCTTTTGGGCCATGCCGACGAAGGCTCCCGTGTGATCGACGATGGCAAACCGGGTGCTCGTCGTTCCTTGATCGATTGCTCCGACGTATGCCACGTCTCGACTCCTTCCGGGCGGGCCAGCTAGCCAGTACCGTCGCCGCCACCGGTGAGCTGCTGGGCTGCGAGCCCACCATCGGTGATGAACCTCTCCACCACGTCCGCCGCTTGCTCGATCAGGAGATCGATCTCCGGCTGTTCCCTGCCGGCAAAACGGTGCAACACGTACTCTGCCGGGTCCATTCTGCCCGGTGGACGCCCCACCCCGCATTTCAGCCGCCAGAATTCCCGCGTACCGAGCGAGCGGATCACCGAGCGAGCACCGTTGTTGCCTCCCGAACCGCGGTCGTACTGGAGCCGGAGCCGGGCGAAAGGTAGGTCAATGTCGTCGTGGACAACAAGCAAATCGCCCGGCTCGGCGTCGAAGTACCGCAACAGCGGAGCCACCGCGCGGCCGGAGTCATTCATGAACGTCGTCGGCATCGCCAGCACCGAGCGCACGCCGTCAATGTGGGCTTCGCTCACCTCGGCCCGGATAGTGCGCCGGGCACGCTTGAAGCTCGCTGCCCAGCGAGATGCAACCACCGCCACCACGTCGGCACCGAGGTTGTGACGCGTACGCTCGTAGGCCCGGCCGGGATTGCGGAGCCCGACCACGACCGGTTGGCGCGGTCCCACAGTGTCGGGGGAGACGGCTACTCCTCTTCCTCCGCGGCCCGTGCGCCGGCTTCGTCGCCTTCGCCGGCTTCGCCTGCGATCGCTTCGCCCTCTTCGCCCAGCTCGAGGCCAGCTTCAAGCTCTTCTTCGACGCGGGGCATGAGCACCGTCACCAGCGCCCGATCCTCATCGTCGGTGTACTCGACACCCTCGATGGCGGGAAGATCCGATACCTTGAGCGTGTCGCCCGTGTGCATGTGCTCGATATCGATGACGATCGATCCTGGAATGGCGGTGGGCAGCGCAGTGATGTTGACGGTCGAGGCGATCGCCTCGACGAAACCGCCGTCCTCGCGGACTCCGATCGGCGTGCCGATGTACTCGAGACCGACCTCGGCGGCGATAGCCACGTCCAGCGAGATCTGGATCAGATCGAGGTGGATGACCTCACCCCGCACGGGGTTTCGTTGCACCTCGCGGGCGACGGCGAGCACTCTTTCGCCGCCTTCGATGTCGACATTGATGAGAGCGTTGCGGCCTGCTTCAGTGTGCAGGACCGAGTACAGCTCACGGCCGTCGACCGTGATGGATTTCGCTTGCGAGTCCTTCCCGTAAACGGTGGCGGGAATCTTGCCCTGCCGTCGCAGGCGCCGGGACTCGCGTGTCCCGAGACCAGCGCGGGGCTGGGCGCTCAGTGTCACCTGCTCCATGGTGTGTGTCTCCTCATGACTGACAGATAGGGGGTCTTTGCGCCGCGCAAAACCGGGCGCGGAACACCAGATCGGCCACATTATGCGTCATCGCGTCGCCGGAGGCAAAGGGAACGCCCCGACCGCTCCCCTTTAACCGGCAGCGAAGCTGAACCGCACCTGCCGGTTCGGGTTGTCGACGTTGGGATCAACGAGAACGATCGACTGCCACGTCCCGAGCAACAGCCTGCCGTCGATCACCGGCACGACCGTGCTCGGTGCCACGATGCCGGGGAGCACGTGGTCGGCACCGTGCCCCGGGCTGCCATGGCGATGGTGGTAACGATCGTGGCGAGGCACGAGATCGTCGAGCACATCCATGAGGTCGTTGTCACTGCCGGCTCCGGTCTCGATGATGGCGATTCCCGCGGTGGCGTGGGGGGTGAACACGTTGAGCAGACCGTCGCCCTCACCACTCACGAACTCGCCCGCCTCCCGGGTGATGTCGACAACGGCGCGCCGGTTCCCCGTGCGTAACGTGATGACCTCAGTCTTCATCCAATCCTCCTCGGGCTCTGGGCCGCCGTTACCGTGCGCCTACCCGGAAGCGCCCCGGCGGATGGTTGAGCCCGGATCGCCGAGCCGAGCCGTCGGCTGCGGTCGTAAGGGAAGATCTCGATGACTTCGCCGGCACGAACCCGATCCTGGATTCGTTTCCAGAATCGAACCTCGAAAAGGTCACTGTGGTGGCGTTCCAGCACGTCGCGCAGCTCGCCGCGGATGCCGAGGAAGTTGCGAAACTCCTCGGGGAAGACGTCGTGGTCGCCGACGCCGAACCACGGTTCCGCCGACATCTCCCTTTCCGGGTCCACTGTTTGTGGCAGTTCCCGGAAGTTGCACTCGGTCAGCTGGACCAGCTCGTCGTAGTCGTAGAAGACGACCCTTCCCGATCGGGTCACTCCGAAGTTCTTGAGCAGCATGTCGCCGGGGAAGATATTCGACATCGCCAGGTTCTTGATCGCCCGGCCGTAGTCGACGATGGCAGCCCTACTCTTGAGCGGGTTGCTCTCGCGTAGGTAGATGTCGAGCGGAATCACCTTTCGCTCCAGATACACGTGGTGCAGGATCACCGTGTCGCCGGACACCACCACCGAGCGGGCGGCACCTTCCTCGAGCTCGGCGAGCAGTTCCGGCGCGAACCGCTCCCGGTCGAACCGCATGTGCTCGAACTCGTGAGCATCGATGAGCCTGCCGGCGCGGTCGTGGCCGAATACCAACCGGTACTTGGACATCACCTGCCGTCTCGTGGTCTGCTTCGGATATGGAAAGCGGTCCCGGATGACCTTGAGCACCGCGTCGTAGCCCTCGAGGGTGAAGACGATCATGACCATTCCCCGGATCCCCCTGGCGTACTCGAAGCGGGAACCGGAGCTCTCGATGAAGGCGCGCAAGTCCCTATAGCGCTCAGTCTTGCCGTGCTTGTTGAACCCGAGCGAGCTATACAGCTCGGATGCCTTCCGGTGCGGGATCAGCCTGCGGAGGAAGTGGACCATTGCCCCGGGATCCTCAACCACGACGAAAAACGATGAGCGGGTGTAGCTGAAGAGAACCGAGATGTCGTCGGGCTCGGTGAGAACGGCCCCGACGATGAGACCCCGCGAGGTGTGGTGAACAGCGATGGCGAGCGGGAGCGTCAGGTCCCCGGCGGTGATTGTGCCAACGACGTAGGCGGCACGACCGCGGTAGAACGGTTGTGGGTAGACCTCGATCCTGTCGACTTCACTCGTGACACCGTGGGAGGCGAACCGCCGGTCGATCTCGAGCGTCGCCAGACGGGCGTCGCGCTCGAGGTTCTGCCATCGGGCGCCGGTGACGACGTGGTCGCAAACGTCAACGAGCTTGTCCCCGGTGCTGCCTGTGCCGGCACGGAGCAGCTCGGGCTCGCCGCCGGGATCGGGGTCGCGGTCGTCGGTGAACTCGACTGCGGGATTCGTTCCCTCGGTCTCGAGGACCCTCCTGGTGACCGAGCTGAAGAAGGTCTTGCCGATGGGACCCAACGGATGCCCTGCCATCGCTGCGGAGAACCCATCCTTCGCTGCTGCCCAGATGGCCGGATCCCGAGCGCGTGACCCCAGCTCGCCGTTGATGCTTGCCACGACGTCCGACACGGTGCTGTTGTAGAGGCTGAGCCGGGCGGCGGCGTCGTCCTGCAACCCGTTCCAATCGCGGGTTGAAAAGCGCTGCTCGGCCCGACGGGTGATCGCGGCGAACTCGGTGACGTAGCGCTCGAACCCGTTGCGGATGGCCCGAACGACCGGATCTGCCGGCTCGCTCACATGTTCTCGCCTTTGAAGATGGCGCTGACCGAGGCGTCGGTGAAGATGGCGTTGATCGCGCCCGCCAGCACCGCGCCGATCGAAAGGACGGTCAGGTTCGGCAGCTCCCGAGCATCTTCCGGGACCGGCAGCGTGTTGCTGATCACCACCTCGCTGATGGCCGAGTTCTTGATGCGATCAACGGCGGGATCGGACATGATTCCGTGGGTCGCCGCCAGACGGACGCTGAGGGCGCCGCGTTGCTGGAGCAGGTTGGCCGCTCCGACCGCGGTGCCTGCGGTATCGATGATGTCGTCGACGATGATGCAATGCCTGCCCTGGATGTCACCGATGACCTCCAGCGACTCGGACTTGTTGCGCACGTCACTGCTGCGTCTCTTGTCGATGAATGCAACGGAAGCGTCGAGATGCCTGGCATGCCGGGCGGCTCGTTTCACACCACCGGTGTCTGGAGAGACGACGGTCGTCGGACCATCGAGGGTCTTGGCCAGATAGTCGACAAAGACGGGGAGTGCGGTGAGGTGGTCAAAAGGCACGTCGACGAAGCCCTGGATCTGACCGGTGTGCAGATCGACCGAGGCGAGCCGGTCGGCACCGGCGGTCACGAAGAGGTCCCCCATCAGCTTGGCCGTAATCGGCTCGCGGGGTCGCCCCTTCTTGTCTTGCCTGCTGTAGCCGAAGAAAGGGATCACGGCGGTGATCCGCTTTGCCGACGCCCGCTTTAGGGCGTCGATCATGATCAGCTGCTCCATGATGTGAAAGTTGATCGGAGAGACGTGGCTCTGGATCACGAAACAATCGGCGCCGCGAACGCTTTCGGTGAAATGTATGTAGAGCTCGCTGTTGGCGAAAACCTCGCGCTCCACCCCGCCCACGTCAGTGCCGAGAATGTTGGCTACTTCCCGAGCCAGGCCCTCGTTCGCCGAGCCGGAAAACACCATAAGACGCTTGCGACTCGTGATCTCCACGCTGTCGGCCCTCCCGTTGGCTGCCGCGAGGCAGGGTAGCGGCGCCGGCGCACTTCGACCAACGCGGTCACACGTTCTCGTCGCGCCGATTCAGGACTGCTTCGACCACTGCAATCTGGTCGACCGCATTGATGCCGAGACCCTCTTCCGAATCGGCGATGCATGCCTCGACGCGGTGCCCGTCGGCGACCAGGATTGCGATCACATCAGTCAGGTAGTACTCACCCTGAGCGTTGCCGGTGCCCACCCGGGCGAGGGCACCCGGCAACGACCGACCGGAGAAGACGTAAACCGATGTCCCCACCTCGACGATCTCGAGTTGCTCGGTTGTGGCGTCCTTCGCTTCGACGATTCCGAGCACACGACCGTCGCCGCGGACAACCCGACCGTAGGCGCCCGGTTCGTCCAGCTCGACGCTGAGAAGTGTCGCCGCCGCACCCGTCTCCCGATGCTGGCCGACGAGCCGGGCCAGGGTGGCAGAGCTGACCAACGGCATGTCACCCGGCATGACGAGGACATCGTCATCAGGATCGAGATCGAGCGCCTCCAACGCGACAAGGGTGGCGTGTCCGGTACCGAGCTGCTCGGCCTGAAGCGCAGAATCGACACCTTCGGGCAGAACGGCGCGCACCGCATCGGCCTGGTGACCGACAACGACGACCGTCTCCGCCGGCTCGAGCGCGGCGAGGGCGTCGAGAGTCCACAGCAACATCGGGCGCCCGGCAACCGGATGGAGCACTTTGGCCAGATCCGATCTCATTCTCGTGCCCTTGCCTGCACCGAGGACTATTGCTTTGATTGCCATGGGTAACACCACTGTTTGAAGCAGGAACTCGCTGGGGGACCAGGGCTCGAACCTGGACTGCGTGGACCAAAACCACGTGTGCTGCCATTACACCATCCCCCACTCGTCGTGGGCCGCCTCTGCTCGGGGCGGCAAGCAGTGTAAAGGCTACCCGTCGTCTGTGATTCGCCACCCGAAGGCGACGAGGTCGCAGGCTTCGGCGAACCGGCTCCCGGCCGGCACTGCCGCCACCGCCCCGGCTGCCTCGTCCTGGTCAACGAAGAACGAGTACAGCGTCGGCCCACTGCCGGACAACATCGCCGGTCTCCCCCAGCGCTCCTCCAGATCAGCCCGCCAATCGTCGAGTTCCGGTGCCAGCGATACAGCGGCGGGATAGAGGTCATTCTGCAGATCTCCCTGGTCACGCAACACCGGCGGTAGCGCCGATTGCTTGATCCGCAGGCCCTGGGGTTGCCCCAGCTCATCCCAAGCGCGGAAGGCCGCGGGGGTGGCGATCTCGACGGGCGGTACCACAACGGCGAGCACAATGTCCGTGAGTGGATCGAGAGGGGTGACGATGTCGCCCCGCCCGGACACACGGGCGGTGCCGCCGATCAGACAGAAGGGGACGTCCGAGCCGAGCTGCGGGGCGATCGTCGCCAGCGTCGCCGGCTCGACTCCCAGACGCCGACCGGCGAGGCCGAGGGCAGCGGCGGCATCGGCACTGCCCCCTCCAAGGCCTGCAGCCACCGGGATCTCCTTGTCCAGGGTCAACTCCAGCGGAGCAGATGATCCGGCGACAGCACGTACAGCCGCCAGGGCGCGAAAAGCGAGGTTGTCGAGGCCGTCCGCCACCGGGCGCCCCCCTGTCCCCATGATCGAGTCCTCCTCGGCACCGGCGAGAGCCAGCCGATCAACAATTCCGATTGATTGAAAGATCCCCGAGACCGGGTGAAACCCATCCTCGCGCCTGCCGGCTACCCGCAGCCCGAGGTTTACTTTGGCGTACGCCTCGGCGCGCATCATGCAACTGCCCCCGCCAGCTCGATGAAATCCCGAGGAGCAAGGTCCTCGGGACGGGCCGTGTCTGCTATGCCGAGGCGGAGCAAGACGTCACGTGGGTCTGCGATAACGCCGATGAGCGATCTGCGCAGCATCTTTCGTCGCTGCCGGAACACCGCGCCGGCAAGCTCGATCGCACGCTCGGCGAGTGGCGAGGGCTCGATCCGGCTCATCTCCAGCACTGCCGACTCCACATCGGGCATCGGGTAAAAGACTTCCCGGGGAACGGTGAACGCCAGCCGCGCCTTCGCATGCAGGGCCACGACGATCGAGGGGACGCCGTACGACCGTGTCCCGGGCTCAGCCAGGAAACGATCGGCAACCTCTCTCTGCACCATGACCACGAATCTGCCGATCGCGGGAACGTGCCGGAGCGCGTCGAGGACGAGCGGAGTTCCGACGTTGTACGGGAGGTTGGCAATCATCGTCCACGGTCCACCGCCGAGAGCCGCGTTCAGGTCGACACGGGTGACATCTTCGGCTCTGATCTCCACACCCGTCCCGGCGAGCACGCTCTCGAGAAGCGGTACGAGACCTCTGTCGATCTCATAGGTGACGACGGAGGCTCCGGTATCTGCAAGCGCTCGGGTGAGCGCCCCCGTTCCGGCGCCGACCTCGATAACGCGATCGCCAATCGCCAGGTTGGCGGTGCGAACGATCCGGTCCACCAGGTTGGGGTCGGCGAGGAAGTTCTGACCAAGCCCACGTTGGGGCTTCAAGCCATGGGCCGCCAATAGATCCTTGATGCTCGCCCTGCCCTGGCGCATCAGATGTCGCGTCCGAACACACGCGCCGCAGCGTCTGCCGTCAGCCGGGCTACCTCGGATACCGGGGTGTCCCAGGTCGCGGCGAGCTGCTCGCCAACGAGAGGCACGAAGGCGGGCTCGTTCGGCTGGTCCCGATGAGCCTGGGGCGGCAGGTACGGGGTGTCGGTCTCGATCAGGCAGCGATCCGGCGGCACGACTGCGGCGGCCCGCCGCACCGTGTCGGCGGTCGGGTATGTGACCATGCCGGCGAAGGAGAACGTCACGCCGAGCTCGTCGAAGCGCTTGGTCCAGCGGGGACCGCCGGTCCAGCTGTGCAGGACCACCCGATCCCCCAGCCCGGCATTGGCGACGTCCTCGTAGACATCGGAGAACGCGTCACGGCAATGGACGATGATCGGCTTGTCCATCTCGGCGGCGAGCCGGAGCTGTTCCCGGAACACATCACGCTGCACCGGGCGCGGCGAGAGATCGCGGTAGTAGTCCAGGCCACATTCACCGATCGCGTCGGCCGTAGCGATGAGCGACGTCAGCCTGCCGCCCTCGTCTGCCCATCGGGTTGCGTCGTGGGGATGCAGCCCGGCAGCCCACAGCACCCGGCTGCGATTTTCTGCCGAGATGCGATGTGCCTGCAAAGATGTCTCGAGGTCGATTCCCGGGCACATGAGCCAGTCGACGCCCGCATCTGCTGCTCGCTGCAACAGGGCGTCCGGCGTGTCATCCGAAGCAAATAGGTGACAGTGGCTGTCAACCCACATCGTCAGCCGACGTCTTCGGGAAGCTCGACCTTGGCGAACAGGGGAACCGCCGGTCCGAGCTCTGTTCCCGCGGGGACCGGGGCGCGACCCCAGGCGGGCTGACGTGCCGTGGTATCGATCCCGAGCGTGTCGAGCACCCGCACGGACGTGACGGGTAGGTACGGCGCAAAACCGGCTGCAAGCCCGGCAATGGCTTGCAATGCGATGTTGAGAGTCGTACCGGTGCGCGCCACGTCGGTCCTGGCGGTCTTCCACGGCTCGAGCTCGGACAGGTATTGGTTGGTCGCTTGGGCGCCCCCGAGCAATGACGCCAGCGCGCCCCGCAGGTGCACGCCATCGAGCAGACCGGCCGCCTCATCCAGTGCGCCGTCTACGGCTGCCAATGCCTCCTCGTCGGCCGGCGTGAGGGTCTCCGGCTCCGGGACGACCCCGTCGAAATAGCGATGGGTCATCGCCACCACCCGGTTCACCAGGTTGCCCCACGTGGCGACCAACTCCTCGTTGATCCGCCGGACCAGCTCCGCCTCGGTGATATCGACGTCGGAGGTCTCCGGTAGGTTGGCAGCGAGGGCGTAGCGCAGCGCATCGGGCTCGTAGCGTTCGAGCGCCTCCCCGATTGTCAGACCGATGCCGCGGCTCGCCGACGCCTTGCCGCCCTTGAACGTGACGTACTGGTTGGCGGGAACGTCCGTGGGCAGGTGGAGACCCCCGTAGCCCATCAGCATGGCCGGCCAGATGATCGTGTGGAAGGGCACATTGTCCTTGCCGATGAAGTAGTAGTGGTCGGCCTCGTCGTTGTGCCACCAGTCCTTCCACGCCTCCGGGGTGCCCTGGAGCAGGGACCACTCCTTTGAGGCCGAGAGGTAGCCGATAACGGCGTCGAACCACACGTAGATCCGTTTTCCCTCGCCGAGACCCTCGACGGGAATCTTCACTCCCCATTCGATGTCGCGGGTGATGGCGCGGTCGTGCAGGCCCTCCTCGATCCAGCCGAGCGAGAAATTGAGCACGTGTTTACGCCAGCCCTCGCGAGTATGCAGCCACGTCTTGAGATCGTCGGCGAAGGCCGAGAGACGCAGGTAGAAGTGCTCGGTCGACCGGCGCACCGGCGGAGTCCCGGTGAGGCCCGAGCGGGGATTGATCAGATCTATGGGGTCGAGCGTCCGGCCGCAGTTGTCGCATTGGTCGCCCCGCGCCTCGGCGTACCCGCAGTGAGGACAGGTCCCTTCGACGTAGCGGTCGGGCAGGAAGCGCTCCGCCTCCGGGTCGTAGTACTGCTCGGACGTGCGCTTGTCGATGTAACCGTTCTCATAGATGCGCAGGAACATGTCCTGGGTGACCTCGTGATGGTTCTCGGTGCCGGTGGTGGTGAACAGATCCCAGTCGAATCCGAGGGCATCCCATTGCGAGACGAATTCCTGGTGATACCGGTCGACGATCTCTTGTGGGCTCACGCCTTCGGCTTCGGCGCGCACCGTGATCGGCGTGCCGTGCACATCAGAGCCGGACACCATGAGGGGCTCGTTGCCACGGGCGCGCTGGTAGCGGGCAAAGATGTCCGCGGGCAGGTAGGCGCCGGCGAGATGACCGAGATGGCGTGATCCGCTGGCATACGGCCAGGCCACGGCCACAAGGATCTTTCGGGGTTGGTGTGAAGTCTCCACGGGCGCCGGATGGTACCAGCCTCACTGGTCGTCTCTCTTCACGCCGCAGCCCTGTTGTCTGCGGGCCGACCCGAGAAACGCGCAGTAAATGCACTTACCTTCATGAGAAAACCGCCACCCCGTTTCCACTTTCCGGGGTACACTCGATAGTGACAGACGAAGACATGGGCGGTGCAATTCACCACCGTCGAATGGAGGTACAAGCTCTTGAACACCGCAATGGTGCGCAAAATCGACGACCTCGGCAGGATTGTTGTCCCGGCCGAGACTCGGCGACTTTTCAATATCCGTGAGGGGGATGAACTCGCCATTTCGGTGGACGGCGACTCCATCATCATCCGCAAACTGGACGCAACCTGCGTCTTCTGCGGATCGACTGATGAGGTCGGCGAATTCAAGGGACGTGGAGTCTGCTCCAATTGCCGCTCCGCCTTGGCCGGTTGATAGAAACGACCGAACCGAGAGCGCCGGGGCTACTCCTGGACGTCTAGCACAGCCTGGTATAGCTGTCGGCGGCTGACCCCTGATTCCGACGCGATACGACGTACCGCATCGGCCATCGACTCCCCCGTCACAACTGCATCGCGCACTTCGGCCACGACCTGGTCGATGTTGGTGCGTGCCTGTTCTGCTCCTCCGAGGACGAGCGTGAATTCGCCACGCACGTCGCGTGACGACCAGTGAGCGACGGCCTCGTTCAGGGTGCCCCGCCAGACCTCCTCATAGAGTTTCGTCAACTCGCGGGCCACAACGATGGTGCGGTGCCCACCCACGTTCTTGGCGAGATCCGCGAGATCGGCGACCACATGTGCTTTCCCCGAGAACAGAACCGTGGTGCGGGTCTCGGCGGCCAACTCCTTGAATCGAGCCTTGCGCTCACCGGCCTTTCGGGGCAGGAACCCCTCGAAGACGAATCGCTCTGCTGGCAGACCGGACACGGCGAGAGCAGTGGTGACCGCGCTCGGTCCGGGGACGGCGCTCACCTCTGCGTCGGCTGCCAGGGCGGCCCGCACGGCAGTGAGCCCCGGGTCGGCGATCGCCGGCATCCCGGCGTCCGAGATCACCGCAACCGTCTCCCCGGCCTCGAGCCGCTCCCGTAGCTCAATCGCCCGTCTCTCCTCGTTACCGACAAAGTACGAGCGCACTCCGGTGGAGACGCCGAGGGCTTGGAGCAGCTTGGCGGCGCGCCGGGTGTCCTCTGCGTAGATCATGTCGGCCGAGAGCAACGCGGTCCGCAAGCGGTCAGAGGCGTCGCTCAGGTTTCCTATCGGTGTCGCACAAAGAAGAAGACGTCCGGGCACAGCGGTGAGGATAGATTGCCAACCGGGTGCCAACTGCGGGCTGGGAAGCGTCGAGCGGCTGCTCGAGGACCCAGGTTGCCCCGCGAAGCCAGGCAAACCCACCCGGACCGAGCGCCCGGACCGCAACGACGACCCCTGCGTCGTTGATCGCAACCAGCCGTAGCCCGCGCCGCACGCCACGCCCGTGGACCGCTCTGGTGCGGAGCAGCACCCGGTCTGCACCCGTCTTGACCCCGAGAAGACGCTGCCCGGCGGTACCGGCGATCGCCACCGGTGACGCATCCCACGTGCCCTCGCGGGAGGCAAGGGTGATCGGATCAGGCAAGCATGCTACGCTTCCAGGCCTTATGGCCAAGGCAAAACGACGCAAGCTTCGCGCCCGCCGCAGTAAGGCAAACCACGGGCGCCGCCCCAACGCCGGTCGCGGCTGATCCGCCGCGCTGATTCGACTCACACGATCGGTGCTGTTTGCGCGCGCCCGGAACATGAGGCGAACGTACGTCATTCCCCAACCCGGGTGAAGACCCTCGTGCTACGGGACCCGCATCTGATCGACAGCCGCAGCCCCCGCCGAAGCGCTGGTAGAGATCACGAAGACGAAGCCGTCACCGATCCTGTTGAGATAGGCGTACCGTCCGTCTTCGGCGTTGTAGGCGACACCGCCTCCTGAGGCGACGGGCTCGCCGAATCCAAGCGAGGCAACCAAACCCTGGAGGGCATCTGCCATCTGGAACGCATCATCGGTGGTGTCACCCTTGAACGCCAGCGCGAGCACCACGTCTTTGTTGTCGTAGAGAATCTGATATTCGTCCCCGCCCCAGCCGTTGGCGGCCTGGACCGCCACCCCGGGTGCTGCGTTCGTGAGCAATAGACGCAGACCCCACTCCCCGTACGACGAGGTCTCGAGCGTGTCGAACCCGTCGATCGTGATTTCCGGTGGGGTCACCGGCAACACCTCCTCGCCGCCCTCATAGCGCGCCGGGTGCATCACGACCTCGGTCGATACGGGCCGGTTCGTGTATGCCTCGTCGACGGCGGCGATGCCGCCCGACTCGACGAGGTCCGCCACGAAGGTGCGCCCGGTCTCATACGGGAACGAGAGATCGTTGAGCAGCCAGCCCGGGGTGGTCGAGTAGGACGGGGCGGCACGCAAACGGTCGAGCTCTTCCATCGCAGCCGATACCTGATCGGCCAGCGGCATGTCCTGGAGATAGATGTACTGGAAGTAGGTGGCGTCGCCTTCGATGAGTGCCTGGAATGCCGCCGCCTCGTCGTATCTCTGCTCGTCGAACATCGCCTGATAGTCGTCGTTGAAGATGAAGTTCTGGTCGGTGAGAGCGTGCACCAGCTCGTGAACGATCACATCCTTGGTGTACGGCGAGAGATCGGCGGCCTCTCCGCCGATAACGAGCTCACCGGTATCGCCGTCGTAGAAACCGGCGACCCCTTCGCTGTACAGCGCGACGAGCATGTCGTCGAGGCTGGCTCCCGGATCTAGAAGCCCCAGGAGCTGGTACACCCGGGTATCCACGGCCAGGTCCTCAGGGACGAGCTCATCGGCGACGTCTGCGGCGACACGATCGGCCAGCTCGGCGGTGGAAAGGATTGTGATCGTGGGCGTGGCGAGGAATTCCAGGCCGCGCAGCTGTTCTGTGGCGGTGATCAGGTCATCGACCTCGCCGACGAGCCTGTCGGCCACCTCCGGATCGACGCCGGCGCCTACTGTCACGGTCGGGGCGGCGGTCGAGTCCGGGGCAGTCGTCGATTCGGTCGGAGTCGTCGTCGCCGACGCTGTAGTCGTCGTCTCGCCGCTCGGCGCCGTGTCCGCGATTGTCGTCGTAGGCGCCCCGGTGCTATCGCTCCCGGTCACAAAGGAGCAGCCGGTCGCCAACAACAGCACAGCGATGAAGAGCGCGCCAAAGCGTGCGAGCTTGGTGGGTGTGCCTCTCATCAGGCGATGAGCGTACCGCATCAGCGATATTGCAGGGTTTGCCATGACTCACGTCATCGGCCGGGGACCCGATCGGCTGGAGTTTTGCTACGAACGCTCCGACCAGATCGCTCTGTTGACCAGGTTCTCGAGCGCCTCCTGTCTCCCCGACACCGGTGCCGGATCGATCCCGTCGTTGTACACCTTGTCGCTCAGCGCCTCCAGTGAGGAGTCGGGCGACAAGATGTACCGGCCAAGCTCACCGCTCCAGCCGGCGTATCGCTGACGCCGCGCCTCGAGCAGGGTGTCCTTCTCCAGCATGTCGAGAGCGACGAGGGTGGCCTTCGCCAGCGTGTCGATACCGCCGATATGACCGTGGAACAGGTCGGTCCGGTCCATGCTCTGGCGGCGCAGCTTGGTGTCGAAGTTGAAGCCGCCTCTCTTGAAGCCGCCGGCACCGAAGATCTCGTGGAGAGGCATCACCAGGTCTTCAACCGAGTTGGGGAACTGATCGGTGTCCCACCCGTTTTGCGGGTCGCCGCGGTTGGCGTCGACGCTGCCGAAGACACCATGCTGCACCGCATAGGCGACCTCATGGTGGAAGCTGTGCCCGGCGAGGGTCGCGTGGTTGGCCTCGATGTTGACCTTGTACTCGTCCACGAGATCGAACCTCTCGAGGAACCCGTGAACCGTGGCGACGTCATAGTCGTACTGGTGCTTGGTCGGTTCCTGCGGCTTGGGCTCGATAAACAGCTGCCCGTCGAACCCGATCTTCCTCTTGTGGTCGGCGACCATCTCGAGGAAGCGAGCGAGCTGCGCGCCCTCTTGCTTCAGGTCCGTGTTCAGCAGGGTGTCGTAGCCCTCCCGGCCGCCCCAGAGAACGTAGCTCTCGCCATTGAGTCGCTTGGTTGCTTCGAGGGCGTGACGCACCTGGGAAGCCGCAAACGCATAGGCTTCGGGGTTCGGGTTGGTGGCGGCGCCCGCAGCGAACCGCGGGTGGCTGAAGAGGTTGGCCGTCCCCCAGAGCAGCCGCACTCCGGTCTGCTCCATCTTCTCGGCCGCATAGTCGACCATGGCGTGCAGGTTGGCGACCGTCTCTTTGTAGTCGGCTCCGTCGGGTGCGATGTCACGATCGTGGAAGCAGAAGAAGGGGGTGCCGAGCTTCGAGAAGAACTCGAAGGCCGCGTCCATCTTGGCACGAGCCGCCGCCATCGGGTCGCCCGGGCTCTTCAGCCACGGCCGATCGAAGGTGCCTTCTCCGAAGATGTCAGAACCCGGCCAGGTGAAGGAATGCCAGTAGCACACGGCGATTCGCAGGTGGTCCTCCAGCCGTTTCCCGGCGACGATGCGATCCGGGTCGTAGACGCGGAAGGCGAGCGGGTTGTCGGTGTCCGAACCCTCGTAGCGGATCGGCTCGACAACGTCGGTGAAGAACTCGGCCATGTAGGACACCTTCCTCGGCTCAGGGTTTGCTGCCTATACACTACTCTTTTGTTGTTCACTCCGCCTAATTCGATATTGGTTATCTCGCCTACCATTCCGCCGCCATGAACGTCTTCGATGTGATCCATCGCCATCGCTCGATTCGCCGGTTCAGGCCCGACCCGGTTCCACAGGATCTCGTGGATGAGATCCTCAACGCCGGGATCCGGGCTTCGTCGTCGGGAAACATGCAGACCTACTCGATCGTTGTCACCGCCGGCGACGCCCTGCGCGAGCGTCTCTACCGGGCACACATGGAGCAGGAAATGGTGCGGCAAGCACCGCTCGTGGTCACCTTCTGCGCCGACTTCCGCCGTATGCGCAAGTGGTTGCGTCTCAACGACGCACCGGACAACTTCGACGACTTCTTCGCATTCCTGGTGGCGGCAATCGATGCCGTGCTGGTTTCGCAGACGGCGGCTATTGCTGCCGAAGCGCTCGGTTTGGGTGTGTGCTACATGGGCTCGACCCTTGCCAACGCCGACCAGGTCGGAGAGATCCTCGAGCTTCCCGAGGGTGTCGTGCCTGTGGTCGGTTTCGTCCTCGGTTGGCCCGATGAAGACCCGCAGCAGAGAGATCGGCTCCCGCTTGCGGGTCTCGTGCACCATGACGTATACCACGATCATTCCGACGATGAGATCCGAGAGATCTACCGGGATCGCGACCAGACCGGCTGGGATCGCTACATGAACATCCCCCGTCTCCGCAGGCTCGTCGAGGAACAAGGGGTGGAGAACCTCGCCCAGATCTACACCGAGCTCAAGTACACCCGGGAAGGCCACGCCCGCTATACCAGGACCGTGCTCGACTACCTGAAAAAGCAGGGCTTCTTCCAGGACTAGCTACTTCTGGTTGTCGGCGATGTCCTCGTAGATGGCGTCGATGATCATGTCGACAAGATCGCGACCGCCCTGGGTAACCGGCCCGGATGCCGCCGTTTGCGAACCTGACCCGCACAGGAACGGCAGTATTCGGCAAATGATGTCGCGCAGCGTGTCCCGGGGCGGACGTGCCGGAGGAGGAGGCGGGGTGGCGGTGGCTGTGTTGGCGGGGTTGGGGCGACAACCGGTAGGAACGAGAAGTCGAGCGCATCGGCCACGGGGATGATCGGGCAGGCGATCGCATTCTCCGCGGTAGGAGACGCATCGGTCTCACCGGCGAAGTGAAGACCGATTGCCTTGCCGGTGCCCTCGTTGATCCACACCGATCCCGAGTCGCCACCCGCCGACACCTCGTAGTCGACACTGGGCCACGGGGGACGGGGCACAATGTGCATCATGTCGCGAAACGCCACGGTTCCGGTCGAGCCGCCGTAGTTGATCGAGGTCGACAAGCTGACTCCGTCGACGATTCCTTCGGTGTTGCCTGTGGTTCTCCCCGACTTCACCACATTCATCCCGAGCTGAGCCCCCTCCATTCCGGACACGGGGTGGAGACCGATGATGTCGCGCACGTAGTCGCGGTCACCGGTGAGCTTGGCGACGGCGGCGTCCATGTCCTTGTTGAGCCGCCACTTCGCCAACCGGGCAACCAGGTGCGATGAGTTGCCGCCATCGACCCGTCCCGGCTGCCAGATCTCTTCGCCCGCGGCCGCGTCGGAACTCCCCGCCAGCACGTGCCAGTTGCTCAGGATTTGCGGGGAACCATCAGTGCGATTGAAGACAATGGCGGCGAGAGTGCCTGCGGTCACCCGGGCATTGCCACAGCTGATCCCGCCGATTAGCGGCGTAACCACCCCGGTGCGGTCGATGGCCTCGTTGACGGCGGCGACGTTCTCCGGGTCAACAATCACCCTTTGTGCAGGAACGTAGGTCGCCTCCAGGACATCCACGGGGAAATCCCCGACCTTCTTTGGCTTGTTCTTGGCGGTCGCGTCGGCCTGGGACACGTTGAAGATCTCGTAGTCCTCGAGTTCGGCAAGCGGCTTCTTGCGCTCAACGTGAACTCGCACGGCGAGGGTGCTTGTGATCTCGCGTTCCGAGATCTTGAACCCGACGTCGACGGCGGTCACCCCGGGGCGTCGCAGCCAATCACTTCGCCGCTGACGCAGCAACTCCGTTGCTTCTTCGATTCTTTTGTCTGCCGGCTTTCTTGGCATGGGATTCCCCTCCTCGTCACCAGTAGTAGACAGTCGTCGGTTCCCGGAAATACAGGTGCTCGGATCAGCCGCCGGGCTGGGGACCCATCGCCGACTCCTCGCGGACCTGGACCCGAACATCCCCGAGATACCTGGGGAAGAGCTCTCCTTCCGGTATGTCCCCCGGCTCCAGAAGCTTCTCCACCTTGACCCGGATCCCCACCTGGTCCGACATGGTCGAGCCCTGCCAGAGGAACCCGATGTCGATCCCGGTCACCCCGGCGCGGCGTAGCCAATCGTCACGCACCGGCTCCAACTGTTCCTTCGCTCTATCGACCTGCTCATCGGCAGACTGGCTCATCACACCCCCGGATCCGTTGCGATCCAACCTACCCGGGCGGTGTGACATGTGGGCACCGCCGGACGCCGGTCCTTCTTCAGTAGACCAGCTGGTATGCGATCCCGACACCAAGGCCGGTGACCAGACCCATGGCGAGAATCGGCGCCCAGGTCTTGGTGATGATGGCAGGCCCGAGACTGGCGGCGAGACCGAGGGCCGCGCCAATGGCAACGCCGTTGACATCGAGACCGGCCGCGACGGGACCGATCACGAAGCCGAGGACGAAGCGCTCGACGAAGGCCGCCGTCATTGCCTCTCTTTTCTCAGCGCCTGTTGGAAACTCGAGCGGGATCATGACTGCCGTGTCCACCACAGCTGCGACTAGACCGGCCACCACCGCAAACAGCCACATACATTCCTCCAGTTGCGAAACGACGTGCTCATCGTGGCAGCCCGGCGACGGCGAAGCCAAGAAAAGGGACCGGCCGAATAGGACGGTCCCTTGGTGGAGGTGAGGGGATTTGAACCCCTGACTTCCACGTTGCGAACGTGGCGCTCTGCCGAGCTGAGCTACACCCCCGAAGGCGAGACGCAAGTGTAGCCGCCTCAGCTTCGCCGAGGTTTTGGGTTTGCAACGCAAACTCAGCGAACGGTCAACAGTCTCTGGCGTCCGGGACCGGAATACATGGCGGCGGAAATCGGCGCCAAAAAGCGGGCCTTCATGGCGATACGAGCAATCGCTGCCACTGCTGCCAACACTTCGCCGACCTGCCCGGCCTGACGGAGGCTCACTCGCTCATCGACCGCGTAGGCATGTGCGACATCACCGGGGCCGAACACCAGCGTGGCGGCACCCCGCACCTCACCGGCGAAATCACGAGCTCCGGTGGCCAGCTCGGTGAACGCTTTGACCGCAGCCACCAGCCCAGCCTTCATGTCGGCGGCTCCGAGACCGTAGAGGACGTCGCCATCGATCTCCCCAAGCGAATCGTGCGACCGGAGCCGCTTGTCACCGATCGGCCGCCGAGGAATTTGGTGCCGGAGTGCAGCAGATGAGTTGGGCAAGATCAGCAAAGAGCAGCGCTCGGCGGAGTACGACGTGTGGCAGGCATCGTTGACGAATCCCGATTTTGGCGGCGTTTGCTCGATCCTGCGGGGCTATGGGTTTGCGAGTCGAGAGCAAGAACGATCTCAGCGCTTCCCTGGCGGAGGCGCTCGCTCACAAGGCCCGGCCCTCGTTGAGATTCTCACCGATCCTCTATTGGTATGACGAAGGGTGCGGACCGTCACGCCAGAACGGGCTAGAGCTGGCGTCGGTGCTCATTTGACGTGTCGGGCGATGCGCTCGACCTGCTCACCGAGGTGGGCCGCGACCCTGCCTGCCTCCCATCCTGGTGCGCGCTTACCGACAGGGGGATGAATCTCATCGACCGGAAGCCCGCTACGAGCCAGCAGCCACGAAATCACGGAGTTCGAATTCCACATGTCTCCACATCTCAGCTCGTCCCGGCCCCAGGCGAGTAGCGGCACTGAGGCGACCAGATCGACAAGACGCTGGGCCCGGATTGGATCGTTGCTGAGATGTTGCGGACCCCCTACCGCCTCACCGGCGTCGGGGATGATGCCGTCGCGCCAGCACCGCACTTCGTATCGAAGCGCTCGGAAGCGGGCGTTCCAGCGAGCGCCGACAGGGCCTTCGAGCACCACCCCTCGCGATCGGGTGTCGCTGTCCGGGCTGGGCCATGCATTCTCGATTGTGAAACGCCCCGCAGGCACCCGCACCTCGAGTGCCGTGTGACAGAGATCGAGAGCCCTCCGCCGCTCTGCGCGAGCCTTGATGGCCTCGTACACCCGTCCGTTGAACCGAACAAAGCCGGCACCGCCTGCGCCGAGCGGAATCCAGTACAGGTCGACGCTTGCCCTTGAGGGCTCGAGGTCAGAATGCTGTTCGTCATACACGAGATAACCGGACTACTTTCGCTGTGATGGCATCAGCGCAGAGCTCCCACTGTGGAGTTGATCACTTCCGCGCCATGGTCGGTGAGCATCCAGGTGAAGTGTCCCTGGTCAGGCCAGTAGGAGAAGTCCGCGCCCTGGATGCGGTCGGCCAGCCACCGCCCCGCGGATGCCGGCACGGTTCGGTCGGCCTCTCCATACCAGAGGCGCGTCTTGACCGTGATTCGCCCCGGGTTGAAACCCCATTCCCTTCGGTAGAGGCTTGCCTCGTGGGCGGCGGCGCGCCCGCCTTGTTCGAAGGATTCGCACAGAGTGTCCGTGAACCATGATCGTATGTCGATTTGAGCCAGCGCGGCCTGGTCGGCCGGTCCCATCGTGGCGACGGATTGATCGACGAAACGCGATCCTTGACCCTTCCTGAAGGCGAATGCGGCCAACGCGAATTGGAGCCTGCGGATAGCCAGGTGAGGGGATGGTCCTGAGATCGACGATGCCTGGTCCATACCGGGCGCTTCGATGGGTGCGATGCCAGCCACGATGCCGATGCTGGTCACTCGATCGGGCAGGCCATATCCACACGCCAGCGCATACGGACCGCCGCCGGAGACACCAAGGACGGCGAAGCGGTCGATGCCGAGTTGATCTGCTGCCTCTGAAACATCGGCCGGCCAGTCGAGGATCGTGCGATGCGGCTGAAATGTTGAGCTCCCATAGCCGGGGCGGTTGAGGGCGATCAGTCGGGCGTCCACCCCGCATCTGTCGAGCGTGCGCTCGATCAGCTCGAGCTCGCGTCGATTGCCGGGGAACCCGTGGCAGTACATGACCGCGGACGCAGCTGGCCTCCCGCACTCGGAGTAGGAAATGCTGCGCCCATCGGTCAACTGAAGACGTCCTTCAAGCATCGGCCCCTCCCTTCGACAGTCGCCGATCACAAGCAGTGTCGGGCTTTGATGCCGATGGCCCGCTAGCCAGCAGCGGCCGATAGACGACTGCGGCAATGGCCAGTCCGATGAGTGCGAAGAGCGTGAAGGCGACCGTGTTTGCCGTCGTCGCTGCGGGGTCGTCGGTGGCCTGCATGACGACCGCCATGCCAGCAACCGAGGTTCCAAGAAGCGCCATCCAACCCGCAGCGGCATACCCGGCCCTGTCTAACCCTCCGCGGCCCCGGAGAGCCGCGACTCCTGTGGCCATCAGCGCGGGAACCACCAGGCCCAGGTCCATCATCTTGACAAGCCAGAACACAACCGGGTCGGCTAAGTATTCAGTACTTGTCGGATGGTCTCGCCAAGCATCGATCAGACCCGGCACGTGAAGCCCGACGACGAGAAAAACTGAGACCACGATGGCGTACCAGCCGAGCACCCGGCCGATCCGCCGTTGGGTAGCCGGTAGCGCTGTGGGATCTACGCCGGTCCACGCTCGGATGGCGATGGCACCGGCGAGCACAAACAGCCCGAGGTAGAGGGGGAAGAACCGTTCGCTGTTGCCCGGATAGCGAGTGACGTCCCCGCCCAGCGATAGCTGGGCATTGACATAGAGCGCATAGACCGCCGGGCCCAATGCAAGGACCCGGCCCGCCCTGTTCCTCCGCCATACAAGAATGCCGGCGATCACACTGATTGGCGCCACCAGCACCAGTCCGGCCATGTCACCACCGGCGACCTGGTTTATGGCTGCGTCCGAGGCGTGGTAGCGAATCACTTCTGTTGCAAGTGGACCGAGAAGCGCTACTACGGCCGTGCCCAATCCCAAGATGACGAGCCCGATGGCGAGCCACCCGTCGAGGCTAGAGGATCCGCCAATTGTGTTGTCGTGTCGATCCGTCATAGGAGGTCTCTCGGTCGTCCGGCTTGCTCAGACCACCGCTCGCCGGGTTCACACCACATCTCGCCTCATTGTGGAGATGAGCCCCATCGCCGCCGGAACGGCCGCCCACATGATGAGGGCGGCAATCGCCGCAAGCAAGCCGACTTCGCCGCCAATGCCGGACAGAACACCGGCGAGAGTGCCGGGCACCCAGGACGCGGCACCGCTCGCCATTTGCACGACCAGAGGCGGACCGACAATGAGGGTCACGAACGCTCCGGTGACGGCGCCGCCGGTGTTGCGAACGACTGCGCCGATGCCTGCCCCCATGACCGCACCGACTGCTCCTGTAAACGCCGAAGCTGCGATCAGTTGGGCTGTGGTTCCGATGGACAGCAGGAAGCTGTAGTCGGTCATCGGGAGCGCGGCTGCAACCGCGGCAACGGTGAGCCCGGCGCCCAGACCACCAAGCAGGCCACCGACGACGGACACGGCCGTCAGCTGCGCGAGCACAGCTCGATGCCGGCGCGGAGCGCTCAAGAACGTGGGAACGACTGTTCCGTGGCCGTACTCGCGGGCCACAGCGATAGCGCCGAAAATGACCGCTCCCATCATTGCGTTCCAGGCGAACGCCATCAACGATTGCTGGTCAGCGGTGGTTGCGATGAACCCTTTGCTGCCATCCATGTCGGTTCCAGCGATGACCGCCGTCGCTGTTAGCGCACTGATTATCAGAAGGACTATCACAAACGCCCACGGCATTCTGGTGCTGGTGAGTTTGCGGAGTTCAGCTCGTACGAGGTATGACCATTTCATCGTGTTTCAATCTCCTCTTCGATCGTGCCGGCGTGGCTTGGTGTTGCGCTTGTCCAGTCCAGGAACAATTCCTCGAGCGAACCTGCATGTTGCGACAGCTCATGGACAGCCAGACCGGCTGCAAAGGCTCGGTCGCCAATCTCTTCAATCGGCAGCCCGCGAACGATGAGCGCGTCCTTGTCTTGTGGTTGTGCGATACCGCCTGCGGATTCGAGCACCGCCCGGAGCAATTCGGGCGAAGCCGTCCGCACCAGTGCGGCCGTCTGTTCCAGGTCGCGGATCGAGCCGCTTGCGACTAGACGTCCCTTGTTGATGACGACGACATCGTCGGCAAGATGCTGCACTTCTCCGAGCAGGTGGCTGGAGACAAATACCGTGTTCCCGGCAGCGGCTCGAGCTCGCAGCAGATCACGGAGCGTTCTGATGCCCTGTGGGTCCAGCCCATTACCCGGCTCGTCCAGGACGAGCATCGGCGGATCCCCGAGCAATGCAGCGGCCAATCCGAGACGCTGCCGCATACCGAGCGAGTAGGCGCCGACGCGTCGGTCGGCCGCATCGGCGATCCCGACCAGTTCCAGCATCTCGTCGACACGTTCTGCGGGAAAGCCGCCGGCATCGGCAACGATGCGCAAGTGGTTGCGTCCGCTCCGCCCGGGGTGGAACGCATCCGCCTCGATGACAACGCCGACGGTCCGTGCCGGGTCGGGGAGGTCACGGTAGGGTTGGGTTCCGATCAATGCCCGGCCCTGATCGGCCGACGCAAGCCCGAGCAGGATCTTCATAGTGGTGGACTTGCCGGCGCCGTTCGGTCCGAGGAACCCGGTGACCCGTCCAGGTTGGACGGTGAACGACAGGTCATCAACAACGGTGTTGTGGCCGTACCGTTTTGTCAGGTGCTCGATCTTGACAGCAGGCGCCAGATCGGAAGACAGATGGCCCGGATCCGGCAACCGGACTGGTGGAGAATCGATCGCAATCATTGTGTTCCTTCCTTTCGAAGAATTTCGCGCTCGCCGGTACGGGTGGTGCTGGATTTCGAGGAGGCGTCCATCAGTTCCCTCCCGCGGTATCGGCGTAGGTTTCGGCCAGAACCTGGCTCATCACTTCAGCGAATTGGCCCGGCTGGTCGAACTGCGGCCGGTGCCCGGCACCCGCAAAGACAATCCTCTCCTTCGACGGTGCCTCGACCAGGTTGAACCACTCATCGGCGAGCACGGCGCGGCCCCGGGCCTCGTGCTCACCGAGGACCATGTACAGAGGCACGTCCAGTTGAGGAACGTCGACACGGAAGTCGATGTCCTGGAGCTGGGGATAGAGCACTGCCGCCGAGTCGAAGAAACCGCGGAAGCCGTTGACGCGATCCATCCATGTGTACTCGGGTACAAACAGGACGGCCGGCATCTCGGTGCCCGGATCAAACTCCGGGTAGGGATTCCAGTCATGTTCGTAGGAGGTGGCGTACTCGTAGCGGGTGACGTCGTCGTATGGGGGCGGGCCGTTGCTGTGTAGCGTCTCGGCGAGTCCCGTGTTTCCGGTGCGTTCTGCCCAGGCCAGGGTGTCCTCCCAGAACATCACATCGGTCTCTCTTTGGCTGACCATCTGGCCGGTGCCCACATAGGCGTGGTACAGCTCAGGGTGGCGTTGTGCCGCGAGGACTCCGAGGGTCGTGCCCCATGAGTTGCCAACGATGTAGATCTTCTCTTCGTCGAAGCGTTCCCGCAGGTAGTTGGTCACCTCGATTGCGTCGTCGACCGCCTGGTCCAGGGTAAGAGTGTCGATCGGGTCGAGGGCGCCGTAAGACTTACCGGCGCCTCGCTGGTCCCACGTAACGACGACAAAACCCTGTTCCAACGTGGTGTCCGCGCGCATAGCGCCAAGGTCGGTCCCGCCGGGTCCGCCGGCGAGGTACAGCAGCACCGGGCTGTCGACGCTCCTGCCTCGGATCATCAGCGTCTGGTCGTGACCCCCGATGGATACCGAGACCAACTCGGCGACACTGCCTGCCAACGGCTGCCCGTCCGCTCCGAGGATCGGCGCAGTTGACGCCGGGCGGGCGACGGAGAATGCAACGACGGCCACGCATGCAGCGAGTAGCCCGACAATGATCCATGCGATCGGGCTCGGCCTGGGAGTAGCCGGCCGACCCAACCGCCCGGCCATCCAGATACCAAGCGAGGATCCCACCACCATCGGCATGAACACGAGGACACCGTGGGTGCCTCGACCGACTACGAAGGCAACGACCTCCAGCATGGAGTCGATGTGGATCCCATCGACTGTCGGGCCACTGGTTCCAACCCGCGCGAGCTCAAAAACGATCGCAAACACGACAGGCGTGATCAACAGGCTCCACCGACTCCCCGTCGCCAGGCCGGCTCCGGCACCCACGATGAGCGCCAACGCCATCGAGATCAGCGCTTCTGCCGTCGTTATCGGGCCGCGGGGAGTGATCCAAGCGCTCATCAGCGCGAAACCGGCTGCAAGGAATACTGCGTTGGCGACACCAATGCGCCAGTCGGCCCATACGGGCTCCAAGACTCTCCTCACGCCTGACGCGCCAACTGCAGTCGCACGCTTCGCCACCGCCGGTGGGAGTTGTTCGGCAGCCGTTTCGGGGGTATCGGTCATTGTCATCAGAGACTCTTTCAGTTACTTGATGCACATGATGGAGAGGACATCTGGCGCCACGGTCAACGCAAGTTCAACTCCCAATCAACACGTGGAGGAGTGGGTTTCGCTGCCGCGGCATTAGCTCACCGGGCTCTTCTGCGGGCGATGCCACTTCCAATTGTCACCCCTGTCGCCATGACCAAGATCCCGAGATCGGGCTTCTTGGTCCAGTACCAGACAGCGAGTCCGACGAGCATGCCGACCAGCATCCCGACCCGCATGGCCAGGGCTACCGAATCCGATATGCGAGATCGATTGCTGCTTGGAGACGGTTGGCGTCGCCTGGCAACGATGACTACGGCGGCAGCAGCCGCGGCAGCCGCAGCAGCCGCAAGACCACTGGAAATCACTAATTGCATTTGTGCTCCTTACCTCTGAACCGCCCAACGGATATGTGTGGGCTGCTGAGAAGACCGTGGCAGTACGCCGGCCGGTCACCGATGGTCGAGGGATAACCGCCGTCTCATGGCTTGTGGTCATCGACATTTGCGGACTCCCTCAATCACCAAGGCCCACGATGCATGGACGACTTGGCGTTCCGGTCAACGCAACTTCAACTGCCCTTCAACACACGATGCTGGGAAACGCGGTCGGGGATGCGACCCACCTTCATGATGTCGGGACCGATGAGCAAACGAGCTGCTCCGCAAGAGTGATGAGGTGAGGATCTCCGCCGGTCCGATTGAAGGCGACCACCACGCTGCGTCCGGAGCCGTCGATGAGCGCGATCGAGGCCGTTCCGTTCACGCTGCCCTCATGACCGTAGAAGACTCCGCAGCGAAGGATGTAGGTGGCGATACCGAGCCCGTATGAGTCACCTGATTGGGGCGTGGGCCGAATCATCTCGGCTCGTAGGTCCGCAGGCAGCAACGGTCCGTTGACGATAGCGCGCATGATTGTGGTCAACTCGTCGGCGGTAGAGAGCAGCCCGCCGCTCCCTCCGTTGCCGAACGCCAGCAGGTCATCCGTGGCGTCGATGAGCTCGCCGGTCATTGTGTCCACGGCGTTACCGCGAAACGCCGGTGAGCGCAGATCATCCGGGGCCAGTGTCGTTTGGTTGAGGTTCAGGGGTCGGCTGATCCGTTCTTCAACGAGTTCGGCGAGCGCCCGACCGCTGATCTCCTCCAATGCCATCGCGGCAACCTGGTAATTGGTATTGCTGTAATGGAAGCCGGCGCCGGGCTGGAAGTAGCGGTCGTGGGTTTCGGCGAGACCGATTGTCAATCGATCGGAGGCAACCACCATCTGGCCGGCAGCGGCCGCGTATTGAAGGGCCTGCGCTTCATCGATCAGATCGCGGCTGTCGAGGCGAGCGATGTCGGCTACCGGGTCCCCTTCGTTTCCGATGTCGAAGATCCCGCTGGTGTGGTTGAGCAGCATGCGTATAGTGATCGGGGGCTCGGGTCGCAGCGGATCTCCAACGATATTTCCGGCGGCGTCCTGGAGACTGAGATGACCCTGTGCAACCTGATCGAGCACGAGAGCGGCGACGACGGACTTGGTGATGCTGCCGACTCTGAATTGCATGTCGGCCGAGACAAGGGTGCCCGACCGGTCGGCCATACCGGACGCGATCTCGAAACGCTCCGCGTCGCGGTGAACAACGGCTAGCGCTCCGGGGGCGCCGTATGCGAGGCGGGCCTGATCGACGGCTTCCTGCAGGCGGGCCAGTGCCGGGCCGGTCACCGCAGTTACAGGGACCGGCGTTGTCGGTAGCGGTGACGTCGGCACGGCGGGAGCCGAGGGAATGTGCGAGGTAGCGCACCCAGCAAGGGTGGCTGTGGCAGCGAGTACCAGTACCGCCCGCCAGACGGGCGATCGCGGCCTTGCTGTGGGCGTTTCATTCCGTGCGGCAACCCAGCGTCCCGGGACAAAGCTCATGAGTCGTCTCTTCCTCGCGTTGACAAGATCGTTGTTGCCATGGTGACGAACGCGACTCGAGACGCGCTCAACGCAACTTCAACTCCAGATCAACTGTGAAGCCGGCCCCGGAATGAGCTTCTATCATCAGGCCGACATCAGACGACGGCACCGGATCGGACACTCCGTGGCAAGTGGTAGGACATCCCACATCGTTGTTGTTGACGACGACTTCGATCTCCGCGCGATCATCCGCGACGTTTTGGAGGAGGACGGCTTTCAGGTCACCGCGGTTGGCGACGGAGAGTCATTGCTCGGGCTGCTCCCCGGCCACCACCCCGACTTAGTTGTGCTGGATTTGGGCCTGCCGGGGGTGCCGGGACTCGACGTACTCCGGCGCATACAGGAGGGTGGCCGCGTTCCCACGATCATCGTGAGTGGGAAAGGAAGCGAAGCTGATCGGATTGTTGGGCTCGAACTGGGCGCCGACGACTACTTGGTGAAACCCTTCTCACACCGTGAGCTTCTCGCTCGGGTGCACGCTGTTCTGCGACGCAGCACCGATACGGGAACTCCCGCAGTACTCGACTTCGGTGACCTGTCTATCGACCTCAAGAGCCGCGACGTCAATGTGGATGGTCGTACCGTTGCCCTGACCGCCCTGGAGTTCGAACTCCTTGCTTTTCTAGCTTCGTCACCGCGGCAGGTCTTTTCCCGAGAAGTCCTCCTTGATCGCGTATGGGGCTCCTCGGGCGAATGGCAGACGGCAGCAACCGTGAGTGAGCACATCCACCGGCTGCGGCGGAAGATCGAAACGGATCCCGACAAGCCAAAATGGATCGAAACGATGCGTGGGGCGGGATATCGATTCGCGCCCTGATGAAGCCGTTTGGGGAGTCCCCGGGCCGGTTCGTTGATGTTCCGTTGATGGAGCAGGGAGTGGCTGTTGACCTTGCCCCGCCACAGTGGCGGAATAGGCGATTCGACCGAATTGGCTGCCGAGACAACGATAGAAGTGATTGACATGTCAGATTCGTCAACCGATCGCAGCGCCACAGGGGCAGAAGCCTCACCTCTCCGCGCTCTGGTAGAAGGGTTTCCAGGTGCCGCCGCGCACATCACGGGCGACTCGATTTGGCTGAACCGCTTAGCGGGGGAGATCGTCGGATACCGTGCATCGGAGCTGACGACGCTCGACGAATGGGGCAACGCCGTCCATCGCCTGGATGAGCCGCAGGCCAAGGCCGCATACGTCACCGCCCGGGCTGAAGGCTTCCCTCGACCAGTGGTCCTGACGGTCTATCGCAGAGAGGGTTCGCCCCGTCTGGTCGAATTCAGCGCGTATCGCGGAAGGGACGAAGAGGTGTGGATCATGCGAGACGTGACCGACGCCCGCAGAGCCGAGCAAGAACTCCGCGATCGAGAACAGCGATTGCAAGTGGCAGTTGCCACTGCCGGCCTTGGTATCTGGGAAATGGATTTGAATGCCGCCACCATCGCTAGCGACCCGGCAACGCGGCGCCTTTTTGGTGTAAGCGAACAGGGAAGATCTAACCTGCTCGCCGACTACCTCGAGCGTGTCCTTCCAGACGACCGGTCCCGGCTCGAGGAAGCCATCAACACGGCAGTCGAGAACGAGTCAACCCTTGACATCGAACTTCAAGTTCGGTCCGTTCAGGGTCGCGCCCGCTGGCTTCGATTGCACGGAACTTCGGTCCTGCACGGCGAAACGCCACAGGCGCGCCTGGTCGGAGCCGTCCGCGACATAGACTCGTACAAGCGCATGGACGAAAGACTCCTCCATGCCGCACAGATGGAATCGCTCGGGAACCTTGCCGGTGGTGTTGCCCACGATTTCAACAACCTCCTTGCCGTCATCCGCGGACAAGTCGAATTCGTGGGCCGTGAGCCAGGCCTCTCGGACAAGGCCGCCGTCCGCCTCCAATCGATCGAGCGTGCGGTGACCAAGGGCGCCGAAATGGTGGCGTCACTCATGCAGCTCGGACAGCCCCAGGCTCCAACGACGGAGTTGATCGACGTCAACAAAGTGCTCGAGGCGACGGTCGTGTCGATAGAACGGATCGTCGGCGAAGATGTCAAGATCGAACTGCAGCTCAAAGCCACGGCGCCATTCGTCAGGTTCGGCGAAGGTCGCCTCTCCGCCGTTGTGATCAACCTCGCAACCAACGCCAGAGACGCGATGCCGGTCGGCGGACTCCTCACGATCGCCACTGCGACCACGCCCGCAACCGAGCAAACACCCGACGGAACAGAACAGCCATGGCTGCGCCTGACGGTGGAGGACACGGGCATCGGAATGGACGCCGAGACGCGAGCGAGGATCTTCGAGCCTTTCTTCACAACCAAGGCACCCGGCCTCGGCACCGGGTTGGGTCTGGCGTCGGTCTATGACGCCGTCATCGATGCCGGCGGCGTCATCGAGGTGGAATCGGTCCCCGGCCAGGGAACCACCTTCTCAATAGACCTCCCATGCACCCGCTCCACAAGCCGTCCCGCAGACACGACACCAACCTCGAACCAACCGGCGCCGCGCGGGCAGGTGGTAATGGTTGTCGAAGACGACGCAACCATCCTCGAGATCACCGCCGACATAATTCGCGGCGCCGGATATCGAGTAATTGAGGCGCTGGGACCGGGCGAGGCACAGGAGCTCGTGGCGAGCGGCCAGCGGCCGGACCTCATGTTGACCGACGTCGTCATGCCGGAGCTCTCAGGGCCCCAACTGGCCGCCAAACTCCGCCAACAGATACCCCGGATGCCAGTGCTGTATATGTCGGGCTATGCACCCGAAGGGCGTGCGGGAACGCAGATTGACGAAGCGTTACTGATCCACAAGCCATTCAGCCACCGACAGCTTCTCGACCGGATCGCCGACCTTCTCCCCGACCCCTCCAACTGACACGCCGAAGACCTTTCTGGCGTCCGGGACCGGAACATATTCCGGTCTGCGACGCCAGAAGCTATTTCGCCTCGAGCTGGCGGCGGAGACGCTCCTGGACGATCGTGGTGGTGAGGTCGGCGCGGCTGCGCTCGATCAACGAACGCGCCACATCGGTGGTCCTTCGCAGCTGGCTCGTCATCCCGTCGGGATAGTCGAGTGCGGCAAGCAACTCGTGGATCGTCTCCATATAGCGGAACGTGACCTCGGCTTCGGACAGCTCGCCGGTGCGAAGCTGGTCGAGCAGCCGCCGCCTCATCTCCCCTACCGCCTCGCCGAGCCCCTTGAGATATGGGACCGCATGCAGGCCGAGCTCGGAGGGAAGCGGCAGCGGCTTCTGCAACACGAGTGCCTTGGTCAGCTCGGCCTCGGCGTACTCCTTGACCGCGTCGTAGAAGAAGCCGGCGTGATAGATGTCCTGATGATCGGCAAGAGGGGCCTCGGCCTCCTCGATGAGCGCCCGCCCCGACGCAAGCAGCCGGTCTGCCGTCTCGACGTCGCCCCGGTGCATTGCCCGGATCGCCTTCGACGCCGCTTGGATGATCTTGCGGCAGTTCTGCAACGCCAGCTCTCGGGCTGCGAACTTCCCGTCGAGCTCGGCACGCACTTCGGCTTCGAGGGCGTCGAGGTCCAGCGGTTCAGACACCGATCAGGCTCCAACGATGCGGATGGTCTGGATGGGCTCGACGGCGGTTGCGACGACGGGTGACGTGAGGTCCAGCGCGACGACTGGAGCAACGGGATGGAACCGGGCGGCTTTCGCCTGCAGCAGCGCCGTGACGAAGCCGGCGAGCAGAATGTCGAAGACGATGGTGACCGTCAGCCAGAGGGTGCTTCCGGTCATCACGGCGGCGCTCAGCGATCCCAGCGCCCCGGATCCGAGCAGTGCGACAGTGCGGCGGCGACGGCTACGGGCAAGACGAGCTGCCCGCACCTCAGCCGCAGATTGCCTGGTTACCGACGCCAGCAGATCGTTGTGACGCGCAAAATTGCGCGTCGATCGCATTGGAGCGCTCTTGCTGGTCTCGAAGAAAGCGGGCAGCAGAAATGCCGCCCACACGCCCCCGATGATGAGGAAGGCCAATATGTCCATCTAGTCCTTACTCCGTCCGCCGCAAAGCGTAGGCACGCCTCTGCACGTAACCAAGCATTCTGGACCCGCCGTCCCTCGCGGGTGATCACGTATTGTGGTCACTCGTGCCTTCGATAAGCAATTCGACGGCGTGTCTCAAGGCAGGGCCGATGACATCCATCGATTCATCGACCGCCTTCACCGAGCCCGGGAGGTTCACTATGAGGGTCGACCCGGCGATCCCAGAGACACCGCGCGACAACATGCCGTGGGGGAACTTGCCGAACGTGTCGGCGCGGATCGCCTCGGACAAACCGGGTGCCTCGCGGTCGATGATGAGCCGGGTTGCCTCCGGCGTCACGTCTCGCGGAGAGAAGCCGGTGCCCCCGGTTGTGATGATCAGGTCGTAGTCCACGACCAGTTCCTCGAGGATGGCCTTGACGTTGTCGATCCCGTCGGGAACGACCCGCACCTCCGCTCCCTCGAAGCCAAAGGCGGCAAGTTTCGCCGCCGCGGCAGGGCCGGACCGGTCCTCCGCCGCCCCGGCGGCAGCCCGATCGCTGACGGTGACAACGATCGCTCTCACCGGTTCCACTCCCCCGACTTGCCGCCGCTCTTGTGCAGCAACCGCACTGAGGTCACCTCGGCACCCCGGTCGACACCTTTGACCATGTCGTAGAGGGCAACCGCACCAATGGCCGCGGCCGTCATCGCCTCCATCTCGATCCCGGTTTTGGACGACGTGCGTGCCGTGACCTCGATCCTGGCGCCGTCGTCGGTCTCGTCGACGGTCACGTCGACGCCATCGATCGGTATGGGATGGCACAGCGGGATCAGCGTCGCCGTGCGCTTGGTAGCCATGATGGCGGCGATCCTGGCAACGCCGAGGGCATCACCCTTGGGCAGGTCCCCGGCAAAGAGCCGCGCCTTGACGTCGGGTGAGATCCTCAAGTGGGCCTCGGCCACAGCAACTCGCGCCGTCGTCTCCTTTGCTCCTACGTCGACCATCCGGGCGTCGCCCTTCTCGTTGAGATGGGTGAATCCTTCAGCCATCAGTCACCTCCGAGGCGGTTCGCGCCTCCGGCATGTGCATCATCTCCACATCGACCATGGTGCCCGCTTTCACCTCGGCGGTACCGACCGGGATCACAGCGAAGGCGTCTGCGGCGGCCAGTGCGGTCATGATGTTGGAGCCCTGCCCACCGCTGAGCCGGGCCCGGAGCACCCCGTCGTCACCCGGGGTCAACCGGACCCGCATAAAGACGGTCCGTTGCGGTTCTGTGTTGACGTCCTCCTCCAGGATGGCCTTGAGGCGGGGCCGGAACAGCCGGGTTGCCCCCATCATGTGGAGAAGCCCGGGTCGCAGAAACTGCTCGACGGCCACGGCGACCGAGACCGGGTTGCCAGGGAGGCCGAAGAAAGGTGTATCCGCGACTCGACCGAAGGCGAACGGCTTGGCCGGTTGCATCGCCACCCTCCAGAAGTCGACCGAGCCGAGCTCGGCCAGAAGATGCTTGACCAGGTCGTACTCGCCCATGGACACGCCACCGCTCGTAACGACGACATCGGCTTCAGCGGCCGCTGCGGCCAGCCGCCCGCGCAGCTCGTCGCGATCATCGCCGACAATCCCGAAATCGAGCACCTCGGCTCCCAACTCCGTGAGAGCACCGCGCAGAATGAATCGGTTGGCGTCCCGGATCTTCCCGGGGCGGAGAATCCCGGTCTCCGGCGGGACGATCTCATCGCCCGTCGACATGATTGCCACTCGTGGCCGCCGGCGCACCAGTGGCGCGTGGTAGCCGAGCGACGCACATATCCCCAACCGTGCCGGGGTGAGCCGCTCGCCCACCCCGAGCACCCTCGTTCCTGCAGCGACGTCGCCGCCGGCGGGTCGCACGGACCCGCCGCTTGGAACCGGGACGAGGATGAGAACCTTGCCGGTACCCGGCTGGGTGTCCTCGACGCGAACAACCGCGTCGGCACCCTCGGGCATGGGTGCACCGGTCATGATCTTGATCGAGGCACCGGCGGTCACAGCCCTGGTGGGTACGCTCCCGGCGGCGACATCCTCGAGCACTTCGAGCTCGACCGGTGCTCGAGCAGTATCTGCAGCAACAACGGCGTACCCGTCCATCGCCGAGTTGGCGAACGGAGGCAGGTCGTGGGTGGCGACGATTGGCTCCGCCAGGGCAAGACCGCTCGCTTCGGCCAACTCGACATGCGTCACGGGTAGTCGATCGAGGGCGGCCAGCACGTCGCGCTGCGCTTCGGAGAGTGGTCTCATTGAGTATCAACAGTCTGTTCGCGGCCGCCGAGGAGACGGCGGATGTTGGCTGCGTGGCGTGCAACGACGAGCGCGGCCGTGAGCGCGGCGGCTACCAGGGCCCAGCCCCGATGACCGTAGAGGGCATATCCGGGCACGTACAGGACCATGGCACCTAATGACGCAATGGACGCGGTTTTGGTCAACGCCACGGTCACTCCCCAGGCGACGGCGAGCACAAGCCCGAACCACGGCGCCAGGAAAAGCGAAGCACCGATCGCCGTCGCCACCCCCCTCCCGCCCCGGAACCGCTGCCATACGGGGAAGACGTGACCGATCACGGCCGCCAGCGCACACCAGAACCCGAGTTCGGTGCCACCGGCTCCACCGATGAGGGCGGCGAGCAGACCTTTGGACGCGTCGACCAACATCACCACTGCGCCTGCCTTCTTGCCGAGCGTCCGCATGACGTTGGATGCACCCGGGTTGCCGCTGCCGTGGGCATAGATGTCAACCCCCATCAGCCTCGGAACGAAGGCGCCAGAGGAGATGCTGCCGAGAAGGTATGCGATTAGGAGCCGAACGACGGTGTCCACGACCGCTGAGTCTAGGAGTGACTCTCCCCGCACACAGCGATGACAGTCGATACGGACGGGGGTTGAGAACAATCGAGTCGCGAAAAAGAATTCTCTTGGCTACTCTGAGCGCGCATAGATAGACTGAGCGGAGAGCAACATAAAGCAGATGCCCATCAGATCAGGAGGCAGCACCACCGGGCAACATTTGCATTGCTCTCCGATGGAACACATGTAGCTTCTCAACTGTGGCTACGGTGCACACAAGATCACCAGGTCCCCTCCCCGTGTGCCGAACGCAAGTCCCCCACCATTCCCCCTGCTTGCGTGAGGCTTCCTCCCTTGTGGGGGAAACACGGGGAGGGTCTTTTTTCGCCCGCCACAACCCGATACGTTCGGTTCATGTACTGGCTTCGCCGTCCCCCGTACCTCCGTTGGATCTCCGCCGCGCTCATGCTGTGCAGTGGCATGTACCTCGACATGCGGCCTGCACCGGTGGTCGCCTACCCGTTCACGGCCGCCCCGGTCACCACCGGTGATGTCGTCGAGGGGGTCGCCTGGCGCGATGTTCCACGCGACGTCCTGCCCGCCTGGGTAGGTCCCGTTGCCGGTGTTGCCGTGACGGACATACCGGCCGGGAGCCCGCTGCTCCCGTCGCTCGTCACCGAGGCAACTATGCCCGCCGGCTGGTGGGCAGTGTCGCTGGCGCTGCCACAACCAGCAGCACCGGGCACCCCCGTGCGGGTGACCGCGGGGGACTCTTTCGCCGACGGCATAGTCGCCGGCGGTATCAACGACGCCGGCTACGAACTGACTGCGCCGGTAGCGTTCCCGCCCGAATCGGCATCGCTGGTCGCGGCCATGACCGCCGACAGCACCGTCGTGGTCATGATCGGCACCCCGAGACGTTGAGACGCCGAACCTCCCGGCCCGTCAGCGCCATAGCGCATTTAGCGTCATCTCCCCCTGCGGTTACCGCCATTGAGAACACAACGGGTTAGGCTGCGCCGCCATGCTCAAAGCCGCATTCTGGGGTCTGATTCAAGGCCTGACCGAATTCCTACCCATTTCATCGAGTGGTCACCTCGTGCTGGTGCCTGCCCTGCTCGGCCAGGATCCGCCCGGTCTCGACATCACTGCCATGCTGCACCTCGGCACGCTGCTGGCGGTATTGATCTACTTCCGTTCCGAGGTGCGGGAAATGGTCACCTTCACCGAGAAGGGCAGACGGCTGCTGTTGCTGTTGGTGGTCGGTACCATCCCGGCTGCCGTGTTCGGCCTCGCCTTCGAATCCCAGCTCAACTGGGTCGACGAGCACCCCAAGGTCGTCGCTCTTGCGCTGCTGCTGACCGGGGTGGTGCTGTTTGCCACCCGATGGCTGAAGGTCGGGGAACGTGACGTGGAGAGCGTCACGATGAAGGACACCATCCTCATCGGCCTCGGCCAATCGGTCGCGCTCATCCCGGGCGTCTCCCGATCCGGGACGACCATCGCAACCGGGCTGACCCGCAAGTTCAGCGAAACAGAGGCGGCCCGCTACTCGTTCCTCCTCGGGATCCCGGCGATAGCCGGCGCCGGTCTCCTCAAAACCAAGGACTTGATCGACGCGGGCACGGGAATCGGCGGCAACGTCCTCGTTGGTGTCGCCGTCGCCGCTATCTCGGGTTACTTCGCCATCTCGTTTCTGCTGCGTCTGATCGGAAAGAGCGGGCTCTCACCATTCGGCGTCTACTGCATGATCGCCGGTGTCATTGCCCTGATCATCGTGTAGGGTCGCGTCGCCACGGGGGACACAGGCAGCGAAGCGCTCACGACCGGCGTGAATTTCCGGTCCCGTCTGGACCCCCTGGGCGATAGTGTGCCTGACAAGGTTCGAGCCTCGAGCCTCCGATTGGGAGAGGGAGGAGTGAGTTCATGCAGGATCTCAATGTCCGCGTCCCGGCCAAATGGCTGCGGAGAATGTCCATCGCCGCCGTCATCGCTGTCGTTCTCATCCCGCCTGCCGTCTGGGCGGCCGGCGGCGCCTTCACCGACGACGACACCAGTGTCTTCGAATCCAACATCGAATGGCTGGCCTCCGCCGGCATCACCCGTGGCTGCAACCCACCAGACAACACTCAGTTCTGCCCCGACGACAACGTCACCCGGGGACAGATGGCAGCCTTCATGCAGCGATTCGCCCAATACCTCGGCGCCGAAGACGGCACACCAGCCCAAGCAGACAACGCCGACACCTTGGACGGTCTCGACAGCACCGATCTGCTCGCCGCAGGCATCATCGTCACCACGCATGGTCCGTCGGAATGGGTGCAGAATGGCAATTATGCCGGCGCGCCCCTGTACTACCTCCGGGGCACGGCCCTGTTCAATGAGTCACAGCTGTCGCTCACATCTGCAATCTCGGTGGGAGATACCACCTACGGTCTCTCCGGCATCGAGCTGTGCTACGAGGCAAAAGGCGCCGCCTCTATCGACAACCTGGCGCTGGTGGCACACCTGGGCACGGGCTTCGACTCCGTGGTCAACGACTCGACAACCCACTCGTCCACAACTGAGGAGTGCATCACGCTGAGCAACCCGTCGCCGCTCTATGCCGACAGCTGGGGGTTGTCCGTGTCCGTCTCCGGAGGAGTACTCCCCGCCGATCCCATCGCCGACACCCCAACCGACTTCGTGGAGGTGTTCTACGTCAAGGCCACCTGGGAGCCCACCACCGAGTCCGTCGTGCTGCCGTCATAGGCCGGGCCTGTACCGCGATGATCGAGGATCCCCCGTCGACGGGTCATGGGGCCGCGCTACCGAGCATCGTCTCGATAGCCCGGCGGATGTCGTCGGCGACGCGATCCGCGGCGGCGGCACACGCCGGCGAGATGAGGTCCCACAACAGGAAGTTGTGCACCATGCCCGGCTCCCGTCGGACGGTGACGTTCACCCCGGCTGCGGAGAGCCGATTACCGAATGCTTCGCCCTGATCGCGTAGCGGGTCGAGCTCGCAGGTGACGATGATCGTCTCGGGGAAGCCGGAGAGGTCGTCGACCAACAGTGGACTCACCTCAGGGTCGGACCAGCAGGACCGGTCCGGCACCCATTGCTCGTGGAACCACTCGATGTCCTCCCTCTCCAGACCGAACCCGTGGCCGTTGCTGATCATCGAACCGTCGTCGGCGGTGAGGTTGGTGTTGGCATAGATGAGCCCCACGAGATCGGGGGCGACATCGCGCTGGCGGGTGCGCAGCGCTGCCGATGCCGCAAGCGTGCCACCGGCGCTGTCACCGACAATGGCGATGACCTCGGGTCGCACTCCGAACGGGCCAACGGCCTCCGCGGCGGTCTCCAGCGCCGTAACCGCATCATCGATGGCGGCCGGTGCGGGGTACTCAGGCGCCAGGCGGTATTCGACCGCAAGGACGGGAACCGCGGCGCGATCTGCGAGAAGCCGGCAGACTCGATCGTGGGTCTCGAGGCTGCCGATGGTCCAGCCGCCGCCGTGGAAGAGGATGATGAGCGCATCGAGGGCACCGTCGGGCTGATACAGCCGGCAAGGAAGGACGCCTCCGCCGAGGCTGAGGTCGTGCATAGCCATCGCCGGCCCGGGCGGCCGATTCGCCGAGCGCTCTTCTGTGATCCGCCGCATCTCGACTGCGTCGCCCCCGGCGGTCATCGGAGGCAAGTCCGCGAGACCGCGGATGAAATCCGCGAGCTCCTGATCGGCAAAGGGTTCTGCACTCATGACTCGTCCTCGATCGCTGTCAGAACGACTTTACCGGTGCCGCCTTGCACCGCCAGGAACGAAAACGCCTCCCGGGCGTCTGCGAGCGGAAAGGTCCGACTGACCTTCGCCTGAAGCGCCCCGGTGTCGACAAGTCGGGCGAGCTCGGCAAGCTGCGCCCGGTTGGGCTCCACGAGATACCACGTGGCCGTGATCCCGTTCTCTTCACTTCCCGCCGGCGGCTCTTCGGCAACCGAAATGAGACGGCCCCCACGTCGCAGCACCTCCGGCGAGCGGCGCAGACGTTCGCCACCGGCCGTATCGAAGACGAGATCGACCGGGTCGATCCGGGTGAAGTCCGTGGTCGTGTGGTCGACCACCTCATCGGCACCGAGCTCGCGAGCCATGCCCACCCGCTCGGACGAGACCGTGGCGATCACGTAGGCCCCATGCAGCCGGGCCAGCTGCACGGCGTAGGCTCCGACTCCCCCCGCTCCGCCGTGGATCAGCACACGCTCGTTGGCTGCCAGCCGACCGTGGTCGAAAAGGCCCTGCATGGCACTCAGACCCGGCAGCGGCACGGCTGCGGCCGCCGCATGGCGGAGCGACTGCGGCTTCGGGCCCAGCTCATCCGCCGGGACGGCCGCATACGCGGCGGCAACACCGTCGCGATCGAACCCGGTCATCGCCCAGACGGCCTGGCCCGGCTCGAACCCGACGGCACCAGCGCCTCCGCGGACCACGGTTGCGGAGAGCTCGTATGACGGGATTGCGGGCAGCCGGTCGGCGGGCCAGCTCAGCTCGTCCCGGGTGATGGCCGCCGCATGAACCCGGACGAGGAACTGGCCTCGTCCCGGCTCGGGCGTTGCGACGTCATCGAATGTGATGCCGCCGATCCCACCCGGCGGGTGTATCCGAACGGCCTTCATCGTTGTTGGGACGTCTTTGTCGGTCATGATCGTGCGCCTTCTCTCGTTGTTGTGAGGAGACGGTATGTCACTTTTGGTTTGGCGCCTAGAGCCAAGAGAGGGCTATTTGTCCAGACCAAGTTCGCTGCCGACAATGTCAAGAGCTTCCGGGATCTGCACGGTGTCGACGCGGCCGAAGCCGAGCACCAGACCGGCGATCTTCACCGACCCGGTCGTATACCCGGCAAGACCCTCAGCGGCGACGCCGCGCGACGCAAGAGCAAGACAAAGTTGCGACTCGTCCACCTGCTCATCCAGCCGCCCGCAGACGTGAAGACCGGCGTTGGAAGCCATCGGATACATGAGACCAGCGGCGGCGGTGCGCCGGAGGAACGCGGTCAAGAGCGCGTGCCTGCGCTCGTAGATGCGACGCGTCCTGCGCAGATGCCGATCGAGCGCTCCATCGGCGATGTAAGCCCGCAGTGCTTCCTGTTCGATGTGGGCCGGTGACCAGTCCATGTGTTGCCGAAGCTCGAGCACCCGGGACAGCAGCCCGGGCGGAACGACCATGTAGCCCAGACGGAGCGCAGGCGACAGCGTCTTGGAAAAGCTCGCCACGTAGGCGACGGTCCGGGTCCGGTCGAGGCGGTAGAGAGGCTCGAGTGGTCGGTCGGTGTAGCGAAACTCGGAGTCGTAGTCGTCTTCGACAACAACCATGCCGTGCTGCGCCGCCAGTTCGAGAAGTGCCAGCCGCCGTGGCAGCGACATGGTTACCCCCGTTGGGAACTGATGCGACGGCGTGACACAAACGAGCCGTGCCTCAGACGGGATGTCCGCGACGACGATGCCCTCCTCATCCACCGGGACCGGGACGACGTTGGCACCACAGGCCTCGGCCAGCCTGCGAAACCGGCGGTAGCCGGGATCCTCCATCGCGACGACGTCTCCGGGCGTGATGCTCGTAGCCGTCAGTAGATAGAAAGCCTGTTGGGCTCCCGAGGTCACCACGAGCTGGCGAAAACCCGCCGCGATCCCGCGGGAGCGTCCGATCCACCGCGCCAGAACCAGCCTCAGGTCTGGCAGACCAGCCGGGTCGCCGTAGATCGCGAGATGCCGATCGACCGCCCACCGGGTATATCGCTTCCACTCGGTCGTCGGGAACAGCCGCGGATCGGGAGTCCCCGGACGGAGATCGAAAACTGCATCCTCGGCCCGGTCACGCCTCGTCGGACTGAGGACGGGCCGTGCCGGGGCATCGGCCGCAACGAGGACCGACAGCTCGGAAACGACGGTGCCTCCACCGCGCCGCCCTTCCAGAAACCCCTCGGCGGCGAGGTGGCCGTACGCGGTAGTAACGGTGGACCGCGAGACACCGAGCGTCTCGGCGAGCTCCCGACTGGGTGGGAGCCGATCGCCGGGTGCGAGCCTTCCTTCGAGAATCCCGCTCCGAATCTCCTCATAGATCTGCGTGCTCAGACCGACGCCGGCGTTCTGATTGATGAAGATGTCCACTGCAAAAACCTTGGTCTGACAGAAGTGTCCATCATGGCATAACCGATCATGCCAAGTTGCCCGGGTCTTCTTCTCCCGGGAATACTGCAGGATCATGCTGGTTGTTCACATCAACAACACGAGGTCGAATGGCTGTCTTCTCCCGCAAACCGAAACCGCACCGTCTCATCTCGCTCGATGAGCTCGAGCCGATGCTCAAATCGGGCAAGCCCGTGCTCCTCGACTTCTTCCAGGTCGGCTGCGCTCCATGCCAGGTGATGGACGGCATCATGAACGAGCTGGCCCGCGAGTACGCAGACACGGCGCACATCGTCAAGGTCGACGTAACCAAAGTCGCCGGTGCCGCCGAAGCGTTCAACGTGCGGTCGACACCGACGTTCGTGCTGCTCGGAGCCGCCCCGGCCAAGCAATCGAAGAAGGCCCGCCAGCGCGCTCAGCGGGACGGCGGCCCGGCCGCTCCGACGGGCAAGATCACCTCGCGTTGGCGCACCATCGGTCTGGTGAAGAAGAACGCGCTGCAACGCCTGCTAGAGAGCAACGGGGCCAGCCAGATCGGAGGCTGAATGGCCTCCGTCCACCCTTCTGGCGTACACCCGTGAGGGCGACGTAAGTACGCAAGTTCCGGCCGATCGGCCTCAGGTGTACGAGTAGAAGCCCTGGCCACTCTTCCTGCCCAGCATTCCTGCCTCGACCATGCGCTTGAGCAAGGGAGGAGCCTTGAACCGGGCCTCGCCGTATTCCTCGTAGAACGACTCGGCCACGGCGAGCATGGTGTCGTTACCGATGAGATCGCTGAGCGTCAGCGGCCCCATGGGGTACCCGGCGCCGTTGACCATCGCCGCATCGATGTCCTCCCGGGTGGCAAACCCCGACTCGAACATCTTGATCGCCTCGAAGATGTACGGGCAAAGCAGCATGTTGACGATGAACCCCGCCCGGTCCTTGGTGTGCACCACGACCTTGTCGAGTACTTCCTGCGCAAACCCGGTTGCCCGCGCTGCGGTATCGTCGCTTGTGGTGACGCTGTGCACGATCTCGACGAGCGGCATGACGGTCGCAGGGTTGAAGAAGTGCATCCCCACCACCGACCCGGGCCGGCTCGTCGCCTGACCGATCCTGGTGATGGGGATCGATGACGTGTTGGAAGCGAGGATTGCGTCCGGTGCGGCAACGATCTCATCGAGCTTGCCGAACACGTCGGCCTTGACGCCCGCGTTCTCGACGACGGCCTCGACAACCAGTAGCCGGTCCTTCATGAGACCGAGATCCGAGACAAACCTCATCCGGGAGAGCGCCGCGGTGCGATCCTCGCCGCTCAACTTGCCACGGTCGACCGCTTTGGCCAGCGACTTCTCGACCCGGGCCTGCGCCGCGGCCGCCAACTCCTCGGTGACCTCGTGGACGACCACGTCGACACCGGCCTTGGCGCAGACCTCGGCGATTCCGGCGCCCATCTGGCCCCCGCCTACGACCCCTACCTTGTCGATGCTCATTGTCGGTTCCTCCTCAGGTGTGGCCCGGCGGGTTCTTGATCTCGGCGAAGGCCAACCTCCGGTTCTCTACGATCTCGAAGGCGATCTGATCGAGGCTGTCCATCAGCCATAGATGGGCGGCTTTACCGGGCCGGTAATCGGCCTCGGCCATCCCCTGGATACGGCCCTGCTCCTGTAGCTGCTTGACCTGGCGATGATTGTTGCGGGGCTCGAGGTTGTACACCCCGAGCGTCTTGCCGCCCGCCTTGTTGAGAATCGAGAACATGGGGACGTCGCTCGGCCCATCGGCGATGTAGATCATGTTCCGCAGCGGCACGCGGCGCTGCGACTCTGACATCCTGGCGTTGACATCGACCGACGGGTTCACGTTGACACCCTTGTTGATCTCAAACAGCGCCCTGGTCTTCGACGTGTGGCCGATGTAATCCGAGATGTACTTGATCTCGCCGCTCTTGCCGGCGACCGGAAGCTGGTCGAGAAAGCCGGCCGGGGCGGTCTGCTCGATGAAGCTGTTCGCCCAGATCCCATCGACGTATGGGGCGATGGCCGACCCTTCGATCATGGGCCGGATCCCGGTCGAGACGACGAAGTGCTCGACGCTGATGTCCTCCTTGGCGAAGTCCGGAATGTCTTTGACCCGGTTCCGGGTCTCCGCAAAGAACTCGGGGATACCGGGGCAGAACTCGAGCTTCGCCCCGAGCTCACGGAGCTTGCGGTTGCTCAAACCCTTGAAGACACCCTGCTCGACGTAGCTGAGGATATGTATGAGATAGGCGAGACCGCGCCCCATGGTCTCACCCAGGGCCTTGTGGTAGTCGATGAGGCCGTCTACCTCTCGCCAGAAGGTTGCCTCGTCGACACCGTATTCCTGGAAGATCGGCCACTGCATGTTGTCCGGGATCAGCGTGCGATCGAAGTCCCAGATGAACGCAATGACTGTCTGTGTGTGCAGGGGAACAGGCATCAGTTCCATCAGCGTAGTGCCGAGAACACGCTTGCGACTCTGCGGAGTGGCCTACGGGAGCTCGTGGCTGCCGAAGCAGATTCCGGTGGAATCCTCCCACCATCCCTGGAGACGGCACGGCACCCCACGCAGGGCGGTGTGCGCCTCACCGAGCCGTGCGGTGGGCACAACGACGGTGGCCCGCCAGCCCTGATCTTCGAGCGACCACAGTGCCGTCGTCAGCTCGGCACATTGCACCGTCTGGTCCACCACGATCTCGGCCGTCCTGCTGTCACCTGCGGCCACGACGGAGAGTCGAGCCGCATCGAGGGAAATCTCGCGATCGACCATATCGCCGAGCGGCACCTCGATGGCCCGCTCCAGATGTACGCGATAAATTGCCAAGACCCGATCGACCACACGCTCGGTTCCGATCAGACCGACTTGCACCGCCATAGCCATATCGGCTGCCCCTTACTCCTGGTCCAGCATCTTGCAGAAGTTACACTCGGGAAGTTACAACAGTGTAGTTCATCGGCCACAATCCGTAAACACCCGAGCGGTTCTCAAGGGAGCAGGACATCGCGACCGCCGTTGTTTCTCCCCTCCCCTCGGTCGCTACGCTCCCTCGACCCTCCCGCTAGGGGAGGGTCACTGATCCCGCCACCACACGAAACAACAGTGATCCCCCAGCTCGGGGAGATCGGCCCGGCGCAACCCGGACAAAGGGAGAACGACACACGACGCCCACCGCCGTCCCCACCCCCCGCAAGGGACGGTCACTGATCCCGCCACCACAAGAAACAACAGTGATCTTTCCCTCTCCCCCTGGGAGAGGATGGCGAGCGAAGCGAAGCCAGGTGAGGGCCTCGTCACGACACACTTTGAGTGGCATACCCGGTGGAACCAGCAACGGCCAACGACACCGAGGGCGGACAAACCCCGCTGCTGTAGGCTCTCTCTATGACCTCGGAAACGCAACAGGTTGCGGCCGGCCCGCAGGGTTTGACCTCGGCAGAGGTGGCCGAGCGGGTGGCCGCCGGGCAGGTAAACCGGGTGACGGAGACCGCCGCCAGGACGACCGCCGACATCGTCCGAGCCAACGTGGTCACCCGGTTCAACATCCTGCTCGGGATCTTGCTCGTCGTCGTCCTGGCGGTGATTCGGGAACCCAAGGATGCGCTATTCGGGTTCGTGCTCGTCTCCAACGCCGCCATCGGCATCATCCAGGAGCTGCGGGCGAAACGGACGCTCGATCGGCTGGCCCTGCTGACGGCACCGGTGGCCAATGTGATCCGTGACGGCCGCCAGATCGAGATCCCGGTCAACCAGATCGTGCGTGACGACCTGATCGCACTCGCCACCGGGGACCAGGTACCTGTCGATGGAACGGTGACGAAGAGCCGCGGTCTCGAGATCGACGAGTCGCTGCTGACCGGGGAATCCGACGCCGTCGCCAAGTCTGAGAGCGAAACCTGTCTTTCGGGCTCCTTCGTCGTCGCGGGCAACGGCTGGTTCCGTGCCCGCCGGGTCGGCGATGACGCCTATGCGGCCGCCCTGGCGAAGGAAGCGAAGCAGTTCGTGCTGGTCAGATCCGAATTGCGCGATGGCGTCGACTGGATCATCGGCGGTGTGTCGTGGATCGTCGGGCCGATGATCCTGTTGCTGTTGTGGACCCAGATGCGTCTCGATACGGGCTGGCACGACGCCCTCAGTTCCGCAGTCGCCAGTGCGGTGGGGATGATCCCCCAGGGCCTGGTGCTCCTGACATCTCTGGCGTTTGCGGTCGGGGTGATCCGGCTGGGAAGACGCAACGTGCTGGTGCAGGAGCTGCCTGCCATCGAGGGTCTCGCCCGGGTCGACACCGTGTGCTTCGATAAGACGGGAACGCTAACCGAAGGGACCCTGGTCGTACGCGGGGTCATCGAGTTGGGCGACGTGGACCCGGAAGCGGCGCTGGGTGCGCTCGTCGCCTCCGAGCCGGAGCCGAACGCGACCCTCAAGGCAATCGCAGCCCGCTATCCCGCCCAGCACACGTGGCACAACACGGGTGTGGTCCCGTTCTCTTCCGACCGCAAGTGGAGCGCAGCCTCCTTCGCAGGCGAAGGCACGTGGGTGTTGGGCGCACCCGAGATCGTCCTCTCCAGCAACGCCAGGGTGAACGACCATGCCGAGCAACTCGCCGAGCAGGGAAACCGGGTCGTCCTGTTGGCATGGACCGACTACCCGCTCAGCGGCGACCGGCTACCGCGGCAACTCAAGCCGGCAGCCTTGGTGACACTCGGCGACAAGATCCGGTCGGATGCGGCGGCGACGCTGCGCTACTTCGCCGCTCAGGGTGTGCAGGCGAAGGTCATCTCTGGCGATCATCCGGAAACGGTCGCAGCCATCGCCCGCGAGGTCGGTGTGCCCGGTTCGGCTGAGGCTGTCGACGCCCGCAACCTGCCCCGCGACCCCGAGGGGTTTGCCGACGCCATCGAGCAGGGGACCGTCTTCGGCCGGGTGACCCCGCATCAGAAGCGGGTGATGGTCCAGGCGCTCCAGTCACGCGGCCACGTTGTCGCGATGACCGGCGACGGGATCAACGATGTGCTGGCACTGAAGGATGCGGACGTCGGGGTGGCCGTCGGCGGTGGCAGCGCCGCCTCCCGTGCCGTGGCCCAGTTGGTGCTCATCGACGGCCAGTTCAGCACCTTGCCCGAGGTCGTCGCTGAAGGCAGGAAGGTCATCGCCAACATCGAGCGGGTTGCCAACCTCTTTCTCACCAAGACCGTGTACGCCGTGTTTATCGCTCTGGCGGTCGGGCTCGCCGGCAGACCATTCCCGTTCCTCCCCCGCCACCTCACGCTGGTGGGCACCATCACTATCGGGCTCCCCGCCTTCTTCCTGGCGCTGGCTCCCAGCGCCGAGCGAGCCCGCCGTGGGTTCGTACGCCGGGTGCTGAGCTTCTCGCTCCCGACAGGCCTCGCCGCCGGTCTGGCGACTTATGCGGCCTACGAGCTGGCAATCACGGAGGAGGTATCGCTCCAGCAAGCCCGCACCACAGCAACGTTGGTGCTGGCGGCGGTGGGGCTGTTTGCCCTCGGCATCGTCAGCCGCCCGCTTCTGCCGTGGAAAAAGATCCTGATCGGGGCGATGATCGCGCTGCTGACGCTGCTCCTTCTCTCCGGTGCCTCGCAGAGATTCTTCGAGCTCGACTTGCCCCGCGCCGTCGTGCTCGTGGCCGCCATCGGCGTGGTGGCCATCACGGGCACGGTGATGATGTTCACCCTGCGTGCGGTCGGCTGGGCGAAACAGGTCCCGATGTATCTGCGAGAGAACCCTCCCAACGCCACAGCAACCTGGACCGATCTCAAGGACCGTCTGGCGCATAGCTGGAACAACGACGATGACGCGGACACCACGATCATCGAGCGCTACCGCACCTGGAAGCCACAGCAGGCGGCCCCGGGAGACGAGCCTCCGCCTCTAGCCACCCGCGCTAACAGCCGCCCCGAGGAACCGACGCCTCCCCCACCGCCGGAGGACTTCGACACGCTCGAGTGGTTCAACACCGACGACATCCTCGACGAATAGCGCGGCTGCGTCTGCCACTCCCTGCGCCGAAATACGTCGGGAGGCTGATTCCCTGGCGTCTTCTGGACGATCAGGGTCCACCTTCGCCGTCAACAGGAATTGACGGCTGAGCGAAGCTGCGAAGGCCCTCCCCGGGCTGCCCTTCGGGCGCCCGACCCTCCCAGAGGGAGGGTGAATCCCTCTCCCTCTGGGAGGGGTGCCGAGCGAAGCGAAGGCGGTGAGGGCGGCACCATCGCCGGGAAGCCGTGGGTTCGACGATCTCCGGCGTCCGGACGAGGCAGTTGGCGAGAAAGGGTCGGCGGACCTACCGAACTCCATACCCGGAGGTCAAGACCAAACCACGGGTGGCCTGCTCAGCTAGGTTGAGACAGAGCCAACGAAGGAGATCCCCGTGGCGGTGCAGTACCACCTGCAGATCGATTCCGGCGACGTCGCCCCGTATGTCCTTCTGCCCGGGGATCCGGGTCGGGTAGAGACAATCGCCTCGTTCTGGGACGAGGCGAGACATGTTGCCAGCAACCGGGAGTACGTCACATACACCGGCAGCTACAAAGGGGCGCCCATCAGCTGTGTATCGACCGGCATCGGTGCGCCGTCGACGTCGATCGCCATGGAAGAGCTCGCCCGCTGCGGGGCCACGACATTCTTCCGGGTGGGCACATGCGGCACGTTCCTAGACACCGTCGCCAACGGCGACATGGCGATCTTCGATTCGGCGGTACGGCTCGATGGCGCTTCCCACGGCTACGCCCCACCGGAGTTCCCGGCGGTGGCCAGCTACGACGTTGTCGCTGCGGCGGCCGATGCTGCCGAGGCTCTCGGGCTGACGTACCACATCGGAACGACGCGCTCGGCGGACACCTTCTATGCCCGCCATCCGAGGCCGGGATCGTCCTTCAACAGCTTCTGGCAAGGATGGTGGCGCGATCATTTCGAAGACCTGAAGCGTCTCAACGTCGTCGCCGCCGAGATGGAGGCGAGCCTCATCTTCGTGCTGGCACGCGTCTGGGGACTACGTTCCGGTGGCGCAGCCGTGGTTCTCGACAACGTGCTCCGCGTGAGCGGGGACGAAGGTGCTTTCGACCCCGAAGACCAGTTGGAGCACGGCGCCGACCATATCGATCGTCTCGCCCGGTTGGGGTGTGAAACCGTGCTCCGCCTGTGGTGGGCAGACACCGACGTCTGAGCCGAGAACACGTCCTCCCTGAGCAGCCACTCGGAGACAACCCGGCGGTCTATGCGATCCGGCGGCGTTTCGGCCCGGGTGCCGCCCAAACGCGGTGCGGGGATCTTCGCCGCCAGTAGAACGCATCTCGTTGGGAGCCGCCGATGCAGCCCGAAGCCGCCCTTGCCAACACAGCCTGCTCCCGCACGCCGCATTCGCGCACCCTCCGAAATGTGTCTCATCACTCGGGAATCATTGATCTGTGAGGTCAACTCGGCTGCCTTCCATGCTTGTATCACGCGTAATACCATCTGGGGTATGTCAGAAGTATCTATCCGCGACCTACGCAACCATGGCGGCGACGTGGTCGACCGCGCTGCCAAAAGCGAGCGACTCACCATCACACGATCGGGGAAACCAGTCGCCGAAATCCGACGCCTCGGTCGCGAACCTGTGTCGCTCAGCGTCATTCTTGGGCGACGTCGGCATCTCTCGTTCCTAGACCCGGACCGGTTGCGCCAAGATCTCGACCAGATCCTCGACCCCACCGTCTAGCTCATGGCGCGCGGGATACTCGATACCAGCACACTCATACTGCTCGGACGTCTTCGGGAGACCGACCCACTTCCGGACGAGCCAGTAATAACGGCAATCACACTCGCCGAGCTTTCGGTGGGACCACTCGTAGCTTCGGCCGACGAGGAACGGGCCGCCCGGCAGGCGCACCTCCAGCACGCCGAGGCCGACTTCGATCCGCTTCCCTTTGACGCTGCCGCTGCTCGCAGCTTCGGCCAAGTTGCCGCCGGGTTACGCCGAGCCGGGCGCAAGCCGGCAACCCGCGCCTACGACGCAATGATTGCCGCCATCGCCCTCGCCAACGATCTACCACTCCACACGCGCACCCCGCGTGACTTCACGGGGATCGACGGGCTCACCGTCGTCGCCGTCCCCCACCCGGACCGCTGACCAAAGAAGCCCGGACCAAGCCGCCCCATCACGCGAGTCCCGGCCTCCTCCTTGCGCCGGTGTCCCCCAAATGGTGTAGCTGATGCGTTTTTACTAGGCGTGGCAACGATTCAGATATGGGGTGAGTCGAGCCTGGTGGATGACCTGCCGGTAGTGAGGGCCAGCGTGAGCTTCGAGGCGTTCTATCGCCGCCAGTACCGGCAGGTGCTTGGGCTTGCCATTGTCCTTTCCACCCGACTATTAACGGAGCTGAGGCGACGGCCCGACCGCACGACTCGTTCCGAGTGACAATTGGCAATATGAAATGGCCGCACCGCAGCGATGCGCGGTACGCCTAGGGAATGCAACCGGCTAGCGCCGATCACATCTCCAAGACCAGGTTTGCGCCATCCACGACTGGGAACTTATCGCAGAAGGTGTCGCCCACATAGATGCTCACCTCGCGCGGAGGCTCGAGATGCTCGTCGCAGAAGGTGGCCACTCCATATCCATCGGTTGTCTCCCAGTCCCACGACGCTGGCTCGCTGTCGTACTTGAAACGGGCACCGAGTTGCAAACCAGGTACCTGCATGCCGTCGCCATCAACGACACTGACGCCGAATCTGGTTACAGATGCCATCACGTCCTGCTCCCTAATGGATGATATAACGGTATCGCGGAGCGACACCACTGAATACGGCCGGAAGGCCCTTCTTGGTCGGTCCGATCATTGGCGGCACGCAAGAGACACGGAAACGCCAAGCGCTGTCCGGCCCCGCAGGAGACGATCCGAATGGCGATGCTGGTCACGCCATGCCGGTCCTGCGGAGGTACGCGGATGCGACGGTATCTACCTCTTCCATGAGTGACGGCTCGTCAACCATGGTCAGCTTGCCGGCGCGTACGACAAGGCGGCCATCGATAACGACATGCGCGACATCGTGTCCCTGGGCGCGATTCACCAGCGTCCAGATCGGATCGAGGACTGGCCGCAGATGGATGGCGCGAAGATCGACGCATACCAAATCCGCCCGCTTGCCCTCCTCGATGGATCCCAGCTCATCCGCCAGTCCCAAAGCGGCAGCGCCGTTTCGGGTAGCCATCTCCAGCGCCGTTACGGGGTCAATCGCACCCGGATCTCCCGTGGCCAAGCTCTGGATCAATACCTCCTGATGCATCTCGGCGATGATGTCACCCATTGTGTCGACGCCCATCCCCACGTTGATGCCACGCTCGAGTAGCTTCGGGACGGCGGTCACTCCTTTGGCAAGCTTCATGTGGTTCGTGGGGCAGTGAACCACGTGGCTGCCGCTCGCAGCCAGAAGACGCATCTCTTGCGCAGACAGCTGAACGCAATGGACCAAGACGGTGTCCTCGCCGGCGAATCCGAGCTTGTGGAGTAACTCGACGGGGCGGGCACCATACTCCTCCCTCGTCTTGGTCACCTCGTCGGGTGTCTCGGCGATGTGGGTGTAGAGACGCAGGCCCCGCTGGTCAGCAAACCGCCGAGCCTCTGCATAGAGCTCTGGTGGTGCCTGTCGCAGCGACACCGGTGCTACGAACAGGCGCTCGGTGGGCACAATCTCGGAGAGCTCGTCGATTCCCCGGAAGGCTTCGGCCTCGGTTTCGCAAATCGGCTCGTACGGTTGGGTCATTATGCCGCGGGCCATGAACCATCGAATGCCGACGGCCTCATAACCTGCCACCGTCGATTCCGCCAGTCCGGGAACATGGAACGGATACACGTGATCGACCACCGAGGTGACACCGGCCCTGACGAGGCGAGCGGCGCCGAGCATTGCACCGACCCGGTACTCAACAACACCCATGGCTTCGGTGAGCCGCCAGTAGGCCCGCAACAATTCGTCGATCTTGAGGCCCTCACCGATCCGGATCCCTGGGGTAAGGTCGCGCAAGTGATCGTGAAGGTTGATGAGCCCCGGAATGACGACCATCCCGGTAGCGTCGATTGTCCTGCGGGCAGGACGTTGCGGACCACCGATCGTGACGATCCGCCCGGCGTCGACATAGACGTCCGCTTCCACGATAGAGCGCTCGTCGTCCATCGTTATGACTGTTCCGCCTTTGATCTGAAGATCCGTCATACCAACGTCGCAATCGCTCGTCCAACGCGTTCGGTTCGGGCAATGGCCTCCTCGACTGTGTCTCCACCCAACTGGAGCGTCACGCTTTCGACACCGTGGTCCGCCAACAAGCGGAGCCGGTCGATGAGAGCAGATTCCGGCCCCCCAACGTTGAATGCCTCGATCATCTCCGGAGTCATCATCTGGTTAGCGCGATCGAGATCTCCTCTGGCAACGACCTCCCGAATCGGAAGAACCTCTTCTGGGTCCAGACCGAATATCGGAATCAGCTCCTCGGGGTAGTTGCCGGCCACCATGTAGGTGACACTCGATCGCAGCCGATCGATCGCCGCCTCTCGATCCGTGTCGTATTCATAGACAAACATGAAGTTGATTTCGCAAGCGCCTTTGCGGCCGGCGCTTTCCTCCCCCGCGGCAACCCGGTCCTGAATGAACTCCACGCAGCTCGGAGCAAGCCCGTGGGCGAAGATCCCATCTGCGATCCGGCCGGAGAGCTCCAGCATCTTGGGCCCCCTGGCTGCGAGATACACCGGCATCGGTTGGCATCGCCAACCGAGCTCGGCACCTGAGACTTCGAAATGATCCCCCGCCATGCTGATTGGGCCATTCCCGAGGCCGCGAATGATCTCGACCGATTCCTCGATCAAGCTGAGCGGTCGTCTGATCGGCAGACCGAGTTGCCGACCGAACTCCGCTCCCCCGGGACCGATCCCGACAATCACCCTGCCCTCGGATACCTCTTGGAGGGTTCCGAAGGAACCGGCGAGCTGCGCAGGATGACGCAGCAGCGGGCTCGCTACTGCCGTGCCAAGCTTGATGGTGGACGTTGCCTCCGCCGCCAACGCCAGAGCAACAAACGAGTCGCGTAGGAAGTAGTGATCCGGCACCCACATGGCGTCGAACCCCGCCTGCTCCGCGGCCGCGGCTATGCGTGCCGCGTCTCGCGCCGGACGATCGAGCCAAACTGCTGTTCCAACCTTCATGGTGTGCTACGCCTCCATCGAATCTCGTGTTCTCAACAACTCGTCGGACACTTGGCCAGATCCGCGAGCCCCGATCAGCTCGCCCTCTGTCGCCGCCATTCTCTTCACCCGCACTCCCAGCCGGATCGGTGATCTCGCTTGGGCCAAACCCATTGCCGTGATCGTCGCAACGAGGACCACCACCCCCACCACCTGACCGACCTCGAGGGTACTGCCGAGAACCAGCCAATTGAGGAGAAGAGCGCTGACCGGAAAAGCCAACTCGGCGAGCGTTGCAGTCGAGGCAGGGGTCCCACCGAGACCGCGGTAGTAGAGCATGATGGCGAGGAAACCAGGAACCAATGCCAAGCCCGCGACGCCCCAGATCTCTGCGGGCGTGACCTCCGTGAGGCGAGGCCACTCTCCGCGAAGCGCCACTGCAATCGCAGCCACGGGCATACCGATGCCGAACCGCAGTGCGGTGAGTTGGGCGAAAGGCACCTTCTCGGTGAGGCGGCGCCCCAGGACAGTCCCCAGGCCCCAGAGTCCTGCGGCTCCGAGTGCCAGCAGGGCCGGTGCGGCCTGGTCAACCGAACTCGGAGTGAGGTCGGGGAAGCTGATCAGATAGGCGCCCCCAATCCCGAACGCAAAATAGCGCCAGTAGTGGCTGGTCAGCCGTTCGCCGAGGATGAGGGCGGCAGCCAACACGGCAAACGCGGGCTGTAGTTTCTGCAGAAGCAGAGGTGTATTCGGGTCTCCGTAGGAGAAAGCCATTGTGAACAGCACGGTGCCGAGTACCGACCGCGCCCGCGCCAACCAGGATCACGGAAACCCAATCCCCAGCGTTCAGCCGCCGCAACGCCGGCCCTACGCGAATCAAGAACGGGAGAGTCATGAGTACGAGGACGACATGTTCGAGAAGCACAACCACGGTCGCGGGCATCTCGACGGCCAGCCAGAATCGGAAAACACCATCCGTGCCCCAGAGCGCAGCGGCCAGGGCAACCAGGGCCACCGCCGGAATCCCGCGGCGCCCGGTTGCCGTCGGGTTCATCGCGATCATCTCGAGAGCGCCTGTCGCAGTAGGCCGCCCGCCACCTGGCGGCGATACGATGCGCTCGCGCGCACGTCATCGATCGGAGAGATCTCAGCCCTGAGAGCCTCGATCGCGTCGGCTACTACCTCAGGCGTTGGCTGCTTGCCTTCGAGCGCCGACTCCGCCTGTCGTGCCCGGATGACCGTAGGAGCCACCGCACCCACTGCAAGGCTCACACCGGCGAGCGATCCATCGTCCGTTCTCCGCCAGCGCCACGCCAGGCTCACAATGGATATCGCCGTCGCGGTTCGGCCGCCCAGCTTGATGAAGCCCTCCTCGCCCTGAGGAGGAGAAAGGCGAATGATCGACAACCACTCATCTGGATTCAGCACGGTGTGCCCCGGCCCGGTTGCGAGATCTTCCACCGCGATAGCGTGCGGGCCCGCTGGACCGTCGGCCACGACTTGAGCGTGAGCGGCAACGAGAGGTGGGATCATGTCGCCTGCCGGTGACACGTTCGCCAGATTGCCGCCGATCGTTGCCCGATTGCGGATCTGGAGTGAGGCAAAGACGCGCGCCGCCGCCGCGATCCCCGGCAACTGGCCACCCAACTCGCCCACGACCGCAGTGATCGGAGCCATCGCTGACAGCTCGATCTGACCGGTATCCGCCTTGACGGCAGGAGGGAGGTCTCCGATGTTGCTGATGTCAATCAGGCGAGTGAAGCGGCGACCTGCCCGCATCTGAACGATGACATCCGTCCCTCCGGCGATCAGCCGTCCACTTCCGGCGACCGCCCTCAGCTCTGCCAACGACTTTGGGGTGAGAAGTTCTGCCATGGTCACTCTCCCAACGCGGCGATCGCACGAAAGATCGCCTGGTAGCCGGTGCAGCGGCAGAGATTGCCCGCAAGCGCCTCCCGCATCGCCTCATCATCCGGCCACGGCCCGCGAGCGAGCAACGCAGCAACAGACACGACGACACCGGGCGTGCAGTACCCACATTGGCTGGCGAGATGGTCGACGATCGCCTGCTGGACGGGGTGAAGACCCTCGGCGTCCGCCAGGCCCTCGACCGTCACCACTGCCACGTCGGCAACCTGGCCGACAAGGACCAGGCACGAGCACACGGGGATCCCATCCACGAGGACGGTGCACGCTCCACACTCACCCATGCCGCATCCCTCCTTGGCCCCGGTGAGCTCGAGCGTGTCGCGCAGGTAGTCCAGCAGTCGCAGCGCCGGGTCGGTTGGCGTGACGTCGCGTCCGTTGACTTTCACAATTCCAACCCTTCCATGAGCCGGTAGACCCGCTCCGGGCTCGCCGGTAGCCGGTCTACCGTCACACCGACAGCATCGCGAATGGCGGCCGTGATCGCTGGAGCCGTCGGTACCAGGACAACCTCTGCGATGCCCTTGGCGCCAAACGGTCCGGTCTCCTCGCCTCCCTCGATGATGATCGTCTCCAGATAAGGCGCGTCACCTGCGGTGGGAATCAAGTATGTCTCCAACGAGCCGGTCTGAGGCACGCCGCCTTCGAGCTTGAAGTCCTCCATCAGAGCCCAGCCCATACCCTGGAGCATCGCTCCTTCGGTCTGGCCGACCACACCTGCAGGATTGACGGCTACGCCGCAGTCGACGGCACAGACGATGCCGCGAACCTCCACTTGTCCGGTGAATCGATTGACTTCAACCGCGCCACCTGGACCGCGCTGGAGAAGACACGATGCGGGTTGAGACGCTTCACATCCTCGAGATCCATCTCGCCCAGTTCGGTCACGTCTGGAGCGTCGTGATAGACCTCGACGAGCGCTTGACCGGCCGCCCCCAGTCAGCGCCCCAGCTTCTCGCCAGTCGATCGGGCCTTCGATCCCCCCGGCGCGGATCCGGGCTTTCAGTTCCTCGCAGACTCGCAACACGGCCCCGCCCCCCACGTAGAGGCTCCGGGACGCCGCACAGGCACCCGACTCTGGCACCAACTCCGTATCCCCGACGACGACGGTGACCTCGTCATAGTCCCGACCCAGAGCATCGGCGGCAACCTGGGCGTATGCGGTCTCGACAAACTGACCCGAGTGGTTCGGGCCGGCCCAGATCGTGATCGACCCGTCGACACCGATCTGAAGTCGTGCTCCGGCACGGTCTCCCTTGCCGCTGCCGTATCCGCAGCCTTTCAGTGCGGCCGCAATTCCGGTACCGCGCCTCCACGGATCGGCGGCCTGTTCCTTCCATGCGACCCGGTCTTGCCACCACGGATGAGCGACGATAGCGTCGAGTGCCTCCGCGCCGCGGAAGCTCGGCCCGATCGTGTGACCATAGAGGGCGTGCGCATCACCCGGGTGAAGCATGTTGCGTCTTCTGACCTCCGCCGGGTCGAGCCCCAGCCGTTCCGCCGCCTCGAGGAGAGAGCTCTCCAGGGGGAACGTCATCTGAGGGACACCGTAGCCACGGAACGCCCCGCCGTTGCTGTTGTTCGTGTAGACAGCGCGACCACGGAAACGGGCGTTCGGCATGGAATAGGTCCCCGAGGAAGCCTCGGCGGCCACACCCAGCACCGCAGGAGTGAAGCCCGCATAGGGCCCCGCATCGACGACGGCGTCTGTGTCGAGCACGACGATTGCCCCTTCCTCATTGAGTCCCAGGCGAAATGCACCCGGAATGGGTGGCGTTTTGCGCCTACGGCCATCACTTCTTCACGTGTGAGGACGATGCGCACCGGCCGCCCCGTCGCCTTGGCCAGCAGGGCGAGAAAGATGGGAAATGGGCCCTCGCTCTTGCTCCCAAACGAGCCGCCGATAGGGGTCGAGATTATGCGCACGTCTTCGATCTCGACCTGTAGTGCTCTGGCCACCTCATGCTGCGCATTACCGGGAAGTTGGGTACCCACCCAGATAGTGAATTGACCGTTCTGGTCCGCGCCGACGCCGCCACCCGGCTCGAGGCATACGTGCTCCTGGACCTGGGTCTGGAACGTGCGCACGACGACCACTGCCGCCGCCGCCAGCGCTGCCTCGACGTCACCCCGTTGGTGATTCAGCTCGAGCAGAAGATTCCCGTTTTCATGGAGCGACGGTGCCGACGCCTGCAACGCCTGAACGGGGTCGGTGATGGGGGTGATGGCCTTACGTGGAGTTCGATCGCGGCAGCGGCAGCCTCCGCCGCTGCAGGTGTATCGGCCGCAACGAGCGCGACGGCATCGCCGAATGGCGGATCAGGCCGTCGACCAGGACCGGCTGGTCAACCACAATCGCTCCCGAGACGTTGTTGGGAACGTCTGCGGCGGTCAGCACCGCAACCACACCGGGTACTTGCCGGGCCGCCTCCGTCTCGAGTCCCAGAAGACGACCGTGGGCTACCTTGGCACGAATGACTCTGCCATAGAGCATGCCGGGAAGGGAGATGTCGGTTAGATACTCCAGCTCCCCGGTAACCACAACATCCGCGCTCCGCGACGGCACCGAACGGCCGACGTAACGAGTTCTTGTTGGTGTCGTGACACTCTCGGTTGTCATAGATCTAACTCCGGTCCTCTGCCGTTCCTATCCGGTCCGTCTGCATCTGGGCAATCTGGCGGCGCTACCACCACCCATCGACGGCTGCGCGAAGCAGGCCGTCGCGTCCAACACCCTCCAATCCCCAGTCTGCCAAGGTGCGCCCGCTGGCTCGGTAGTCCTTTCCGGCGGCCGCCGACACTATCGCAATCAGACCATCGATTGTCGGTACCGCGACGTCCAGTTCGGCGGCGATCGATGAAGCAAGCACCAACGAGTAGGGCACGTCTTCTGCGATATAGCGATGCTCGAGCGCTTCGGGACCGCACTGGAACCGGGCCTTGGCCAGATCGCTGGCGTGGATAGTCTCGTAGAGCGTCTCCGCCTTCTTGGCGGCGACACCCTGGCGGATGAGAAAGTCGTGATATCGCAATTCGGTCGGGAGGTCCAAGGCGGCGCGCAGCGCCAGGTAGTCACCGTCGACTGCATGAATCAAGTTGGCTACCCCAACCGAGGCTCCCTCGCCCCACAGCAACATCGTATCGGACCGACTCTGCAGGCTGCCCAGATTCGCCACCACAGTCGCAACGTGGTCAATGGCGTTGTAGTTGATCAGCACCGTTTCCCAGGCATTGGTCGCAGCCGCGGACCAGGGCCAGATCTGCGACGCCGTGTGTGCGACCTCTTGGGTGAGGCGAGCGGGAAGTCCGGCCACGTAAGTTCCCCGATCTTGTGAACCGTAGTCACGCTGCCCGGTCCATTGACCAACGAACCGTTGTAAGGCAGTGTGTTCGTTTCAGCAAGCAGGATCGCCGGACGACTTCCGATCTTTCGCAGCGCGGCAACTGTTGCGAAGGCGCCACCGCCCTCGCCAACCCACATCAACGTCTGTCCATCCTCGAGAGTCGGTGCGAGGAGCTCGGCGAACGGCCTGTGACCGAATGATGGAACCGAAACGATAACCAGCGGTGAACCGGCAATCGCGCCTTTGACGTCAACTGAAGTGGCCGCGATCGGGGCATGTTGCACGCCAAGCTCGGGTAGGTCGCGATACGCGATCTTGACACCGCCGGCCGCCTCGACCGGTTCGAGCCGATCACCGAATTGCGGGAGGTCGGCGAGGGTGACCGCGGCGCCTCCCAATCCGAGCTCGGCAGCGATGGTGAGAGCGCCGGCGCCACTGCCGAGCACAACAGCACGTTCGATTGTGTTCATAGCTTCTGCTCCAGTCCGGCCAGGGTGGATGGTGCCGGTTGACCAGGGGGTGATTGTCGGTGTTGATCCTGACGGGCCTCAGGGTTCTGGCTCACCTCGCCTCGCTAGAAGGTGCCGAGGCGGGCGTAGACCTCACTGGGCAAGGCGCCAGTGGCGAGCTCGGCGCGCATTTGCGCTTCCGCTCCAGCACGCTCCTCGGCCTCGGCCAGAACGTCCTCAACCAGGTCGGCCGGGATGATCACAACTCCGTCGACGTCTCCGAAGACCCAGTCGCCGGGTCGTACGAGGGTCGATCCCACTGTGATCTCCTGGTTCCATTCCACTATGTTCCATCGACCTATCGACGATGCCGCCGATCGAAACGCGGAAAACACCGGGAAGCCGATCTCGGTCACGAAGTCGCTGTCACGAAGCCCGCCGTCGACCACCGCACCGACGCATCCCCGCTCCATGACGGCACGGGACATGATCTCGCCCCAATGCGCCGCTCCCTCATGGCCGCCGCAGTCCCATACCGACACCGACCCGGCCGGAACGCTCTCGAGCATGGCGAGCCGCCGCAAGCTATCGTCCTGCGTCGGGTCGTCGGTCGGCTCCCCCCTGCCGGGAAAGGCCGGCCCGGCTATCTTCAAGCCCTCTGCCATCGGAGCGATCCGCCGCGGAAGGACCTGATTCCGATGACCTCTGCCGTCGAGAACGTCTGCGACGACACCTGTGTACGCTCGCGGAATCTGACTGTGAGATCGCTCATTCCTTACCTCCACTACTCGTAGGGTTCGCTATTCGTGAATAATTGCCGACAACCCGGCTCGGTCCGCCTTGCCGCTGAAGGTACGCGGCATCGCTTTGAGAATCGTGGTCCGGCGTGGCACGAGCTCCGCAGGAAGGTCGGCGCACACCTTCTGTTCGATGTCTGCAGCCGTTGCCACGTGACCTACCAGCAGCTCAACGAACGCCTCGACCTCACCGCCGCTGCCCTCAACAACCGCTGCATGCAGGATGTCGTCGTGCTCGTAGTAGGCGTCTTCGACTTGCCGTAGGAATCCGCCCCGACGCTTTGCAGCATCGGCTTCGCCCGTCCGGCCCAGCACTTTCAAGTAGCCACCCGGATCTGAAACCGCTAGGTCTCCGGTATGGAGCACGCCGCCGGCGAGAGTCTCGGCGGTTCTGTCGGGCGCATCCTTGTAGTGAGAGAAATACCCATCTGGGACCAGCGCCTCGCCAACCTCCCCAAACGGCAATTCGTCGCCCGACGAGGCCCCGATGTAGGTGGGACGATCCGGGAGCGGCCGACCCGCGTATCCTGTGAGGCTGCGCTCTCCGTCGTTGGGGCTGCCCATGGCCATGAAGCCGCCGATCTCGCTCTGGCCGTAGCTCTCCACGAGATCGATGCCGAGCCGATTCCGATACTCACGCTTGATCCGGGGCGCCAACGGTGAGCCACCGGACATGGCGAGCCGGAAGGATGACGAGCCGAGAGCGCCTGTGTGCGTTCACCACATCCGCCAGGGTCAACGGATACGCAACCAGTACGGTCGCGGCGGCTCGCGAGGCCATCGCCCAGATGCCATCGGTCGTGCTTCTGTCCGCCAACCCGATCGACGCACCCACGTGAACCACGGGGATCATCGCGGCACAAGCTGGAAGCTGCTCGAAGTCGGTGTTGCAGCGATGAGAACGTCGTCTTTCGTCAATCCAGCCGATCGGCGATACCGCGGTGCCGAGGGTCACCGGTTCCGAAAGGAGAACGACACCTTTGGGGGCGCCGGTCGTCCCCGACGTGTAGGAGAGGTACAAAGGTGCCTCGGGACCATGGGCATCCACCGCGACACCGGCACCGCCGGTTCCGAGGGAGTCGAGGTCTACCAGGTCGGTGGCCCCGGCAGCGGAAAGCCCATCGTGGAGTTCGGAGGCGGCGGCCACCAGTGAAGCGTCGATATCCTCGACGAAGAAAGGCAGGTCCTCCGGACTGTTCTCGCATCGATCAACGCCGGGAGAACCCCGGCCTTCCACGCCCCGATGATCGCTAGCCACAGTGACACCCGATCCGGGCTACAGAGTCCGAGTGGGCTACCGGCGGGAACGCCGTGGGTGACCAATTCGGCAGCGATGGCGTCGGTACGCGCTTCGGCTTCGCCATAGGTAACGGCGCCATTCGCGTCGAAGACGAAACACCGGTCCGGGTAGCGGCCCGCCGATCGCCGAAAGACTGTCACGATGTCCAAGAGGTACCTCCAGTGTGGTTTCGCCGAGGTTGGATGACCATAGTTGCGAACTTCCCCTAGCCTATCAGATGTCTGAGAAGTTGCCTACCGAGGGTGCATACCGATGGGCTCGTGCCGGTCCGGAACACGGGGCCGGTCCGGAACACGGGGCCGATCCGAACCACGGGGACGCCGGGACGGGCGCAGCTTGCGGGAAACTGCCCGGCCAAGCCAAGCGGCCCGGGGTCTTCGTCAACCCAGTTCTCGGAGATCGGCGCGAGTCTCCGCGGTCCGAGATCCTTGCATCGCAGACCTCAGCGGAGTGGTGCCGCAACCTCGGACCTGAATTCATCGAGAATTCTCGGCGCCGCGACACCGGGACGTTGAATCCGGGCACGATCACCTCGTCGACCCCAAGCTCGCCGTACTCGGCGATCCGCGCCACGATCTCATCGGCGGTACCGATGAGACTCGGCCGTGCGGGCGGGTTGGCCCGCAGGGCTCGCAACGTAGCCGGTCCGACGTCAAGAAGACGAGAGCGGTAGACGAACGCTGGATCTCGGCAGGGTCTCGCCCAACCTCTGCACAGTGACGATCTAGAATGTCCATCTTCCTTCGCACGATCTCAGGCGTACCCCACACGTTCCATTCGTCGGCGTATTCGGCCACTATCCGCAAGGTTCGCTTCTCACCCTCCGCCAATCAGCAACGGCAATGGAGACTGGATCGGCTTGGGAGCCAGCGGCGCTGCAATGACTTCATAGTGACGGCCTGCAAAATCGGTCCTCTCGTCGGCAAAGAGGCCCTTGATGATGGCAGCCGCCTCCTCGAGACAGTCCATCCGTTCCCCCAAAGGCGGGAACTCGATGCCGTACGCGACATGTTCGTTCTCCTGCCAGCCGGCCCCTAGCCCGAGCACCGCGCGGCCCCCTGAGATGTGGTCCACCGTCGCCGCCATCTTCGCCAGCACGCATGGGTTACGGTAAGTATTCCACTCACCAGCGGCCCGATCCGGATGCGCGGGATCAACGCCGCCAGCCCGGCGAGAACAGTCCATGCCTCATGCGTTCTCGCAGTTCCCCGGATCGATCACCGGGAGAATCCCCGAAGCCGCCGGGCGGAGGCATGAAGTGGTCGCCGATCCAGAATCCATCCCACCCGGTTTGCTCGACGTAGCGGCGATCCCGCGCAACTCGACCGACGGATCCCCGGCAGTGCTCCAGTAGCTGAACCTCACTCCGTCTCCCCCAACTCGTTGACGAAAAGGCGCCGTCGGCGTCATTGAATCGCATCAAAGATCGCCCGAGCCATCGCTCTGACTTCGTCGGGGCCAGCTCGATAGGGCGAGTCCGGAGCGAATTCGCCCGGCTGATATGTGACACTGCGAATTCTGCCGCGATACCCAAAGGCCCCGTGAGCTTCGCGCAACGGCCAGGACACCGGCGAGGCGCGGTCTGCGCCGATATCGATGCCTTGAAATGGGACCTGGCCCCATAGCATCGGGACCTCCATGGTGGGTGCGGCCGCGTCGCCGTCGACCAACAGCCTCACGTCCCACAACCAACTTCCAGGTGCGGCAACATCAACCTCCACCTTAAGGGAACTTTCGGGAAGCACTGCATCGGTCGACACGACCCTGAGCTTGCCCCGGTGATTGTGGGCAAAATGGAGACGACCATCCTCGACATAGATCAGGTAGCCACCGCCTTGATCTCCGTGAGCGACGAGCACCCCCTCGTCGGCCGGGCGTGATCCAGGCGGATGATGATGCGGAATGATCGAGTTCCGATCAGCTCCATGCTCCGATGGTGACTCATCGTTGCCGTTCTTGGGTATAGGACGACCGATCGGTCCCGGTCGCGTGCGGATGCGGGGTTTCGAAAGGCCCGCCGGAGACCGGTGTTGTCATCGAGCGGGAACACCTGATTCGCCACGCGGCCCGCTCCCAGGATTGGGCCAGCTCTGCGATGCGATCCGGATGGGCGCCAGCGAGATTGCGGGCCTCGGTTGGATCCGTCGCGACGTGATAGAGCTCCCAGGCCGGCTGTTCGAGACCGGGATGGGCGCCACCGCGGCGACAATCTCCCAGCCCTTCTGGTAGTACGCCAGGTTCCCCTTGCGCTCGAAGTACTGCTCATGGTGATCCGATGGAACATCGCCATTCCGCAACACGGAAAGGAACGACACTCCGGAGATCGGCACCGCAGGGCGTCCTTTGCGGCAGGCAGGAGATTTGAGACCGATCATGTCGAGCACCGTCGGGAGCACGTCGGTGACATGGGCGTACTGGGACCGCAGCGACCCAAGGTCGGCAAGCGCCGATGGCCACGAGACGATGCACGGGACTTGACGTCCCCCGGCATGAGTGAACGATTTGTAGAGCCGAAAAGGCGTATTGCTCACCTGGGCCCAACCCCGGGGATGGATTGGCATGGTGCGGGGGCCGCCGATCTCTTCGAGCCGCCTGAACGCGTCTTGCACCGCATGCTGAGACGTCTCGGCCTCGGTGGACAGCACGTGGACGGCAGCGATGTAGTCGAGGTAGTGAACCGAGCCCACCTGACCACCTTCGTGAGTTGATCCGTTGTCGGAGAGGAACATGAAGATGGTGTTCTCCATCTCGCCCATCTCATCCAAGGCAGCAACGAGCCGGCCGAGGTTCTGGTCGATGTTGTCGACCATCGCCGCATAGACCGCCATGTACCGGGCGAAGACTGCTTGGGACTTCGCGTCGAGCGAATCCCACGGAACGACATCCAAACCATCTTCGACGTTGTCGGGGAGTACGGTCCCCTCCGGCAGGATTCCCAGCGCGACGAGCCGATCGTATCGATCCCGCCGGATCACATCCCACCCGAGCCCGTACTTGTCTGCGTACTTGGCGATGTCCGCCTGCTTGGCGTGGAGCGGCGCGTGGACCGCGAGGTGGGCCAAATGAAGGAAGAAGGGCGAGACCGGGTCGTGCGCTCGGTGCTGGCGAACCATCCGGATGGCTCGATCGGTCAGATCGTCGGTCAGGTAGTAGCCGCTCGGGTAGGTGTCGACCTCGACGATCGAGTTGCCCTCGACGAGCTGGTGGGGATGGTGCAGATTCGTGCAGGCACCGAGCACCCCGTAGAACTCGTCGAAGCCACGCTGCAATGGCCAGGAGCGCCTCGGAGATCCGGAGGATGTGTGGGACTCCTTGGCGAGATGCCATTTGCCCACCATGAGCGTGCGATACCCGGCCGACTGGAGGATCTCGGGCAACGTGACGACGTCCTCTCGGAGCTCTCCAAGGTAGCCCGGGAAGCCTGGATCGTCGTAGAGCACGTCAGCCACTCCCGCCAGATGGTGGTTGACTCCGGTCAGCAGGGACGCCCGCGTCGGAGCGCACATCGGCGTGACGTGGAAGTTCGTGAGCCGCTGCCCACGTTCCGCCAGCCGATCAATGTTCGGCGTATCGATCTCTCCCCCGTAGCAGCCCACGTCGGAGTATCCCATGTCGTCAACGAGCACGATCACGACGTTTGGTTGAGCTCGACGACTATCGATTCGGCGGGCCAATCCGGTTCCGAGTCGAAGAAGGTTCGACCAATCGAACCCGCGAAATCGACATACGCAAAGGATTCGTTCTCGTTGGCGGTGTTCCGGTTCAAGATCTTCAACACCCTTCAGCTACGCGGCGACCTACGCGGCATCACTCACCCATCGATGACCCAGGATTCCGTCTTGGTGCAGGCTACGACGCGCCCCTCGTGGATCACGACCCGGTCGCCGGGTTGCTCGGCTATAGCCTCGCGCGGCGAAGACGCGCGCACCGCCACCAGCTCAGCCGGGAACCCCGCCTCGATTGCCAGCGGCTCCAAGCCCAACACACGACGGCCCGCACCCGACACGGCCGCCAGCGCCTCCGCCACATCGAGGTGAGCGACCGCGATGAGAAACATCGCCGTCTCCAGCGGGTCAGACCGACCGATCGGGTAGAACGGATCCTGAACGTTGTCGGCGCCGGCGGCGACCGTGACTCCTGTATCGAGAAGAGCACGCAGTCCGGGGAGACCGCGTGGCGGCGCAGACTCGACACCCCTTGCCTGAATGAAGAGATTGGTCCGCGGCAGGGTCACGACCGAGATGCCGCTGTCCGCCAGGATCCGGCCAAGCTCGCGTTGGTCGGCCGGTGGCAAAAGCCCATGGCTGACACAATGTGAGGCGGTGACTCTACCCTCCATCCCGTTTTTCGCCGTCTGGCGCGCAAGCTCGGCGAGGTGCTGAACCCTCACATCGAGCACCTCGTCCAAGTGGAAATCCACCGCGAGTCCGTTCTCGACTGCGGTCTCGATACCAAAGGTCATGGCAGCCGCAGGATCCGGTTCGAAGTGCGGAGCACCGCCTACTACGTCGACTCCCCACGCAAGACCCTTCTTCAACGCAGCGCGGCCCTGCGCCGCATCAGGCCCGGTCAGCGGGTGCACCAGCGCGACCACCTGGAGATCGCAGACACCACGAAGCCGCCGCTTGACCTCGGCAAGAGCTTCCGGCGACTTCGATGCGTTCGCCGGAATCACATCGATATGGGTGCGAATGGCCGTCGTCCCCGCCACCACCAGCTTTCGAGCCGCGGCCACCGCCCGCTCGACCGTGTCCTCAATGGTCAACGTCTCCCAGGCCCCAGTGATGACCTCGATCGCACCCGCGAGGTCGCCTGCAGGATTGGGAAAGGTGTCGGCAGTCAGTGCTTTGTCGAGATGTGCGTGCGGTTCGACGAGAGCGGGCAGCAGGAGCCTGCCTTCCAGGTCGACGATCTCGGCTTCTCGAGCCACGCCCGCCCCAGTCGGAACAACCTCGTCGATCGAGGCGCCGGCAAGGACGACGTCGACCCGGTCCCCCGTGGTCAACAGCCCATCATGCAGCACGACCCGGGCGTCGTCGAAAGCCCGAATGGGATGGCGCCCCGGTTCGTCACCGGGGCGCCACGTTCGATGGATTCGACTCACCTTCCGATCGACGGATCGATGAACTCGTTTGTCACCAGATCCTCGGCGGTCCATGTCATGTCGGCAAAGGCCGGCACGATGCGGATGTCTTCGATGAACTTGTTCAGGCGGTCCATGTCGAAATCACCGATGGTGTCGTTCGCGCCGTTGGCAAAGATGCCGTATTCGTCCAGGGCCTGGCTGGAGTAGGCGATGCTCTCTGGCGTGAAGGTCCAGAAGGTTGCCAGGTCCTCAACGGCTTGCAGCATCGTGGCATTCACGGTGCTGGGATCGTTCATGTAGTCGACGGTTGCCTGCTGGACGAGAGGAATGAACGCCGTCAGGCATTGGCGTGCTTCCTCGAGCCGGTCGGCACGAATCGCGAGCTGCTGCTCGTAGTACTCATATCCCGAGTCGTGCACGAGGAGCATCTGAACGGGCTTGTTCCACCCCTCGAGGTCATTCTCGTACTTGTACGGCTCCTGGGTTATGTATGCCTGCTGAATGATGGCGCCCTCTTCGGAGACGAACCGCGATGGGGAGCCGTCGTACGAGCCGTCGAGCTGGTCTTCTGAGACGTAACCCTTGGCAACCACGAACGGGGGCCAGAAGGCGCTCTCGAAGTAGTTGACAACCGCACCCGTCTTGCCAACATCCTCCCAGGAGTTGATCGTGTAGGTCGCCGGGTCCCACATCACGCCGAGCGGGCTCTTCTCCATCGTGGCCATCACGCCGATCACGGGAGTTGCCGCTTGGGCCGTCAGCTGTGCGTCCGTCGGTACCAGTCCGAGGAAGACTTCGTCGTCGGCGTACATGTGAACATGCGCCGGGGTATAGCCCGCATACGGACCGCCGGTACGAACCTCAACCGTGATGCTCGGGTCGGCGGCGAGCGGACCGCTGAAGATGCCGCTCTCAGGATCGATGGATCCTTCCCCACCAGTTAGCTGGTACAACTCTGCGTACTCGGGCTCAGGAAACCACGCCGTCTGGATGACGAGCGGATTGGGGCACGTCGACAGATCCCCAACTGGTGCTGCCTCCGTGGTTGTGGCCGCCACCGTACTAGTCGTGTTAGTCGCGGCTTGTGTGGTCGACGTCGCCTCCGTGGTCGTCGCTGCTTGCGTGGTTTCCGGCTCGGAGTCGCCACCACATGCCGATGCGACGATGGCGAGTGTCGCTAGCAATACCACCCACCGCATGGCCTTACGCGGGATACCCATAGGGTTTATTTCCTTTCTCAACAGGTTCCGTAGCGCCGTTCGCTTGTTCACGCTTGCTTCTCCGGTCCCGCCGATTCGTGCCAGTGGCCGACGAGGCGGGTCCGGAGGGTCCCAAATATTGTGAAGACGAAGAGGCCGAGCAGGGTGGAGAAGAACACAGTTCCCCAGAGCCGCTCGGGTTGGAGGCGGTTGGCATAGATACCGATGAGGTTCCCGAGCCCCTTCGCCCCTCGAGCGAAGAAGAAGTCGCCGACGATGGCGCCGATGACCGACAGGCCCGCCGCGATCTGGAACCCAACGAACATCGCTGGTAGCGAGCCGGGCAGCTGCAGCTTCCACAGCCGGACCCACCGCGACGACGTGTGCAATGCGAACAGGTCGTCGAGACCGCGATCGACCGACTTCAAGCCGAAGAGCGTATTCGTGATTATCGGGAACAACGAGATGATCACCACCACGACGACACGTGAGGTGAATCCCCAGCCCAGAAAGAGTCCGATCACCGGGACGAGGGCGAGAATGGGGACGGTCTGCAAGAAGACCGCATACGGATAGAAGGAACGCTCGACCCAACGGGCCTGACTCATAGCGATGGCAGCCGCAATCCCGATCGAAATCGCAATCGCCAAGCCGGTGAACGCCAGGCGGGTGTCGAGCCACAGTCCGGAAAGGATCTCGTGGAGGTTCGCCGAGTCGAGGTAGGCAACCTTCACCACATCGTGCGGGTAAGGCAGGAGGATGCTCCGCATGAACTGCGGAGGTGAATCGCGGCGCATAAGCACTGGGAGATACTTCCACGACAGCAGATACCAGATCCCGACGAACACCACGAAGACGATCGCCGGCGCAACCAGCTTCTTGAGGTGGCCCCGAAGTCCGGAGTTTCTGGTGGGCTGCGATCCCTCCCGGGGGATCTCCTGCTCCTCTTCCTTTACCAGCAACGCAACATCGACTCCATCGTATGGATCTGCGGTCATGAGTACGCCTCCTGCAATGCCCGCGACACTTCGTCGCCCTTTGCCGCGAACTCCGCTTGAAACCGCAATTCGTCATCTCTGGGGAAGGGGAACGGAACCTCGATCTCAGCGAGGATCCGACCCGGCCGCTCCGACATCACCAATACCCGAGTCGACAGGAACACTGATTCGAAGACGTTGTGAGTGATGAACAAGGCCGCGAAACCTTTCGCCAGGAACAGAGAGAGCAGCTCTGCATTGAGCCGTTGCCGGGTTATCTCGTCGAGAGCGCTAAACGGCTCATCGAACAGGAACACGGTCGGATCCAGAGTCAAGGACCGCGCCAGGCTGACGCGCATCTTCATCCCGCCGGAGAGACGCTTCGGGTAGTGGTCCTCGAAGGCACCCAATCCGACCAGGCCGATCACCTCGGTGGCGATGCGACTCCGTTCCGCCTTCGCGATTCCATGCAACTCTGGCAAAAGCTCGACGTTCTTCCGCACCGTGCGCCATGGCGCCAGGGTCGCGTCTTGAAACACGTAGCCAAGACGGGCACGATCCACCACGACCTTGCCGACAGTCTCCGGGATCAGCCCCGATGCCAGCTTCAGGAGAGTCGACTTACCGCAGCCTGAAGGACCGACCACGCTGACGAATTCGCCGGGGGTAACGTCGAGGCTGACATTGCGCAATGCCTCAGTTCCGTCCGGATACGTGAGGCCTACCTCTTCGAATCTGAGGGCCACACCATTGGAGTTGTTCACCCAGATCACCGATCTCTCCTGATGTCCATCCCGAGAGACACCGCCCGTTCTGGGATGGGTTGCTTCTCAAGGTGGTATCCTACCAGATGTCTGATAAGTTGCCAGGTTGAATTCCAGGTGACCCTCCGTGAGCCGATTGACTCGGCCGAACGGTAACTCAGCTAGCGACTCAGCGGCGGTCCGACAACTTTACGCTCGGAACCTTGCGCAGCAACTCGAACCGGATCGTTCCCGGTACGAAGTAGTTGAGATTCCAGGCAAGAGGGTCCTCACCATCCCCATAGAACAGCTCCTCGAGCAGCAGCACCGGGGACCCGACCTCTAGGGCCAGTGCCTCTGCGACGTGACCCTCGGCGGTCGCCGCGGTGATCTCGGCCGCCGCAAACCGAAGGGTGGCGACATCGTCGAGTAGTACCGTTATGGAATCCTGGAACTCGCTCCGCAGCATGTCGTACGACTTGACTGCATTGGGGACAACGCTCTCCATCAAGGCAAACGGGCCATCCTGGGTGAACTTCGTTCTTCGGATGATCGACACATCGGAACCGGGCTCGACATGAAGCTTGTCGGCCCGGACTTCATCAGCAGTACTCTGCATCAAGACCAGGTCTCGTGTCTTGCACTCCCATCCCTGCCGCGTCGCGAGAGCCTCAACTGGTTCCAACACCTCCAAACCCAACGCCGGGCGCCGCGCCAGCGAAGTCAGGGTGGTATGGAAGCCCTGGGAGCGATTTACGATTCCTTCGTATTCCAGATACACCAGGGCCTCACGCACCGTCGATCGACCGACCTTGAATCGGCGCGCGAGCTCCGGCTCCCCCGGTACTCGGTCCCCCGGCCCCTTCCCTTCTTCTACGATCCAGTCAAGCAGCGCATCCACCAGCTGCAGGTACAGAGGACGCGGTCCGCCCGGAGTCCCTTCTGTCCGTGTACTTCTGCCATCGGCGACCTCGCACGTACTAGGGCTGGCGTGAACCACCGCTCCGGAACCGACAGACAGTAGCCAGCAGCTGGAGACCACAATTCATGTCAGATGTCTGACAATAGCCGATTCGCGTCATGACCGCATCACGTGGGATCCGGACCAGGTGGCTCCTTCGGAATCTCCGGGTCAACCCCCAGCGCGACCGCAAGGCGACTGGTGTAGGCGAAGTAGGAAACCAACTGGACCAGGTCCAGAATATCCTCGTCGGACAAGCCGAGGGGACGCAGCGCGTCGATGTCAGCCTCGGTCATCGCACCCGGCGTGCGGCTGAGCTTGTCGGCGAACTCGAGCAAAGACATCGCCCGCGGGCCGATCCGCGCCGACCGAAAATCCGAAATCACCTGCGCGGCGAGATCGGGATCATCCGTGAGTCTGGCGAGCGCCCCACCATGATGCTCGTAGCAGTAGACGCAGCCATTGATGACGGACACGGCGGTCGCCACCATCTCCTTCTCCTCCATCGCCAGCCCCGAGTCGTGGTAGAGGACACTCTGATAGAGATCCTGCGCGGCGGATGCCGCGGACGGCTTGAGGCTGGAAAGCTTCACAATATTGGGGATGCTGCCGACGGTATCGAAGAGAGCATCGTAAAACGCCCTCAACTCTCCAGTCGCATCGGCGGGCTCGATCTGCCGTATGTACGCCATTTCGCAACACTCCTGTTGATTGGGAACAAACCAAACCTCAAGTAGAGGACACCATTACCGGCGCTGGGTCGACCAGTTCCAACGACGAAGAGGCTCCCGGCCATCGCTTGCGTTGCCGGGCGGCAAGCTTCTCAATCAGGGCAACTGCACCAGGGTCATCATCCATTGCGTCAGAGGCAACAACGAGACCGTCACGCTGCATGGCCGTGATGATCTCATCACCGAGCTCACTCCGGATGATCGTCAGCGTACGACCGGGCTCCCTTCCGATCCCGCCGAGCGATACGTCAGCGTGCTGGGCCGCGAAATCTGGACAGTGGGAGCAGCCGAGCCGAGAGTACTCCCTGCACTCCGAGAGAGGCACCTCCACATAGGACGACTCGGCGTCGTTGCCTTCGTACCAAACCTGGAGTATGCCCTTGATGTTGACCTTCGTGATCTGGTGCCGCGCAATGCCGTACTGGTTCTCCAGCAGATCCTCGTAGATGCGGTCGGCAAACGTCTTCGAACAGAGCAGCCCGACAACAAGCTCGAAGCGCTTGGCAAGCTTGTTGGCGCCCCTGCTCTTGGCGATGGCGGGAACAGAAACCTGGCACCCAACACTGATCAGACCGATCCTCATTGCACGGTCTGCCTCCTTGATGGCGAGCAGGTTGGGCGAGTACGTGTAGCGAGAGCCGGCGCAGGCGAGCAATTCCTCGCGAGTCCGGGCGATGCCCGGTCGGGTGTTCATCTTCTCGTCGTATTGACTGATCAGAGCACCATCGATGTAGCCCTTCTCGATGGCGTAGAGCAGCATTGCCGTGCCAAGTCCGCCGTCCTGACCGGCGGCCGCGACCGCACGGTCGGTCGCGTCGACCATCAGAATCCGCCGGTAGACGCCAAGCACCTCGTCGACCCGGCGCGTTCTCGACCACCGTGCCAAATCCGCTTCGGTCTCCCAGGCGCCGAGACGCGGGCAAGCACGAGCGCAGAGCGTGCACCCCCGATCCCCGAAACGGCAATACGAGTCCTGGTCTTCATGCCACGCATCCGAGTCGAGACCGGGTATCCACGTCTCCCGATCCAGGTGCAGGACGCCTTGCGGACAAGCAACCACACACCCCGAGCAGCCGGTGCAAAGGCCCAGGTCGATAACCTCGCTGGCTAGATCACGCCAGTTGCGCCTCCATCGATCAGTCATGCAAACCCCCCTTCACGAGACCGAGAAGTGCGGGTCGGACCTCGCTGGCGAGGACGTCGATCGCCCAATCGGGATCGGGTCCAAACGTGTACCACGCGAGGGGTACCTCGAGACCTGCTGCGATGTAGCGGCCGAAGCCTTCGACAACGTCGTCGATAGTGCCGGCAACGGCGAAGCCGTCGATCAGGTCATCGTTCACCAGCTTGGCCCCCGCTTCGACACCATCTTCTCTAACCGTGGCCCCGATCCTGGCTAGTTGATCCTGGTCCACATCACCGCTCTTCTCGATGATGACGGACTCCACCCGGTGGAGATAGTACGCAAGGACTTCACGCACCGCGAGGCGGGCGGCGCGACGATCGCGGCCCACCGAAGTCAGCACGTTGGACGCAATCCGCATGCCGGAAGGATCACGACCGGAGCGCGCCGCGCCAACGGCGATCCGCTCCCGGGCCCACGCCACGTAGCCCGGGGTCGCCAACGCACCCAGCTGTACTCCGTCGCCGACCTCGCCTACTGCTTCCATCATCCTCTCGTTGACGGCACCCAGGTCAACGGGGATCGGCTGCGGTGGCGTGAAGTCGAGGGTGGTTGCGGGCGTCGCGAGAAACGTCTTGGGAGTGAATCCGAGGGGCTCGCCACGCACGAGTTGGCGAATCGCCTTCGCAGACTCGACGGTGTTGGTATACGGCTTCCAGCTATCGGAGACGTACCCGAACTTGCGCATGGTCCACGCCGCGGCGCCGATACCAAACCGAATCCTCCCTGGACCGATCTCGGCCAGAGTCCCCGCCTCCATTGCGAGAATTGCCGGATGGCGGGTAACCGGATTGGCGACCCCTATACGGACTGTGATCTGATCGGTCGTGGCGAGACCGGCTGCTGCAACGCTGAACACCGATCGAAAGTGGCGGCTCTCCGGGAGCGAAACCTCATCGAAGCCCAACCGGTCGGCACGTTGGACCATGCCCAACGTGGTATCGACGTGGTCTTCATTTGATATCGAGATTCCAAAGCCTTTGAACATTTCAACAACTCCTTCGCATACAGCAGGTGCGAGACGACGATTCGGGCGATCTCATTACGGGTCTACCGCTGCCGCGCGGAGGACTTGGGCCGTGGTCGCGATGTGCTCCTCCGCGGTGGCGTCATGAGGGATCGGCAGCATGAACAAATCGAATGATCCGCGCAAGGCACGAATCTTGACCGCGCATTCTTCTGGCGACCCTGCCAAGGCGTAGGCATCCACGAGTGCCAGCGGCAGCAGGCGGATCGCCGACTCGAAGTCACCCGCAAGCATCGCGGAGCGAACCTTCTTGCAGGCGCACATCATCGAGACCAGCGGCGGCGCGAATGTCGGGAGGCGCATCGACGGCCATGTAGGAGAAATGCGCGAGAACCAGGCTGCGCTCCTCCTCCGAGAAGGCCATGTAGGCCGACCAGGCGATCTTTGCATTTCCCGCGGCACGGATGCGCTGAGCCTCTCGAGGCAGTTCGGCGAGGGGTTTGGCGGTGAGGATCACCCAGTCGCCCCGCTCTGCCGCTAGAGCTTGCGTCCGCTTGCCCCGGCCGGCCAGCGCCAGCGGTACGGACCCCTTGAACCAGTCGAGCCGGGCCGGTCCGACCGCCTCTCCGGCGAGGAGACGAACATTGACGTCCACCGCGTCTCGCAACGCTGTGTACGGCTTCTCAGGACTGAGCTCCAAAGGCTCCATGACCCGGCTACCCCCCACTCCAAGGCCGTGCCAGACGCGACCCGGGAACATCTCGGCAAGGGTCGCGATCGCCGCGGCAGTGGCAATCGGGTGCCGAGAAAACGGGTTCGTGATGCCGGGACCGACGGTCAGTTGCTCTGTCCCCATGAGGATCGCGGTCATGGTCACATAGACGTCACGTGTCGTACCCTCGTCAGCGACGAGGCATATGGACGCTCCTTCGGCCTCCGCCAGGCGGGCCAATTCCAGTATGCGCCGCACCGGCTGCGTCGGCTCGAACCAGATCCCCCACGGGAATGTCATCAGAACGACCTGCCTCTCTTTGCGTCACGCGTCCCTTCGCAACTTATCAGACATCTGGTAGGATAGCCAGTGGGACATCATGCTCAGATAGACCGCGGTAACCGACGAGCGGAGGATGCGATGTGGATCAAGACGATTCCGTACGAAGATGCCGACGACGAGCTCAAGGCAGTCTATGACCGGCAGGCGCGCGCGCTCGGCAAACCAACAAAGACGACGCTACTCGGGTCCCTCTATCCACGCCTCGCCGGCACCCGGCTTGATCTCTACGCCGCCAGCGAGCGGTGCCCCTCGAATCTGACCCCCCACCAGCGCAATCTGATCAGCTTCGTCACATCGTCCTTGAACTCCGTCGACTACTGCGCGAGCCAGGCAACGATCAAGCTGCGCGAGACCGGATTCAACAACGACCAGATCATCATGCTCGCCAGCCACCCCGACGAGCTCGACATGTCACCCGCCGACCGCGAACTGGTCCGCTACACGACAAAGCTCACCAGGAGCCCGGGCTCGATAACGGAAGATGACATCGAACGCCTGCGCGCCCAGGGCTTCACCGATCTCGACATCCTCGATGCGAATTCGCAGTGCGCACACCTCAACTACATCAACCGGGTCACCCGGGGACTCGGTATCACCGAGCCCGTCGACCCGGAGTTCCCTGCCTACTCGGCGATTCCCGAAGAACGGTCGCCCGAGGATTCGGAGTACTGAGCTCGTCTCGGCCACGACCACCGCAACTGGGAGAATCATGTCTCTGCCAATCAGACCGGCGAAAGAATGCAGATGGGACTGCGTTTCCCTCGGCGAGGTAATGATCCGCCTCGACCCCGGTGACACTCGCACGTGTGTCGCACGTCAGTTCCGAGTTTGGGAAGGCGGCGGGGAATACAACGTGAGTCGTGGGCTGCGACGCTGCTTCGGAAAGCGCACCACCCTCGTCACCGCCATCGTCGACAACGAAGTTGGGAGGTTGCTCGAGGACCTCATTCTCCAAGGCGGTGTCGACATGCGGCACGTGCAATGGGTTCCGTTCGACGGCATCGGAAAGCGCGCTCGCAACGCACTCAACTTCGTCGAGCGTGGCTTCGGGGTGCGTGCGGCCAAAGGCTGTTCCGATCGAGGCCACAGCGCGACCTCTCAACTCCGCCCCGGCCAGATCGACTGGCGCCAGATATTCGAGAAGGAGGGAGCCCGGTGGCTGCATACCGGTGGCATCATGGCCGCGCTCGGTGAGCAGACCGCCGAAGTCATCCTGGAGGCGATGCAGGCTGCGCGCGAGACGGGGACGGTTGTCTCGTACGACCTCAACTACCGAGCCTCGCTATGGGAGGATCACGGCGGCAAAGCCCGCGCTCAAGAGGTGAATCGAACTCTCGCGCCATATGTCGATGTCATGATCGGAAACGAGGAGGACTTCTCCGCCGCCCTGGGTTATGAAGTCACGGGCGTCGATGAGGATCTCGCCGCACTCGATCCGACGGCGTTCGAGGCAATGATCAAACGGGTCACAGCGGATTATCCGGATCTACGGTGCGTCGCAACGACCCTGCGAGCAGCCCCATCAGCTTCCCACAATGACTGGGGTGCCGTCCTGTGGGCAGAAGGCTCGTTCCACCGCGCCACACCCCGTCCCGGGCTGGAGATCTACGATCGTGTTGGCGGCGGCGACAGCTTCTGCTCTGGCCTCATATACGGTCTCCAGGAGGGAATGACTCCACGGGATTGCGTGGAATACGGGGCCGCCCACGGCGCCCTGGCCATGACAACTCCAGGTGACACAACCATGGCCACGCTCGCTGACGTTGAGCGTGTCGCGAGAGGAGGAGCAGCGCGTGTCGCACGATGAAGTAGAGCAGCGGATACGCCGAGCCGGCCTGGTGCCAGTAGTGGCACTTCCGGCACCGTCCCTCGCGCTCCCTCTCGCCAGGGCGTTGCTTCGCGGCGGGCTCGATGTGATCGAGATCACCTTCAGGACGGCAGGCGCATCCGAGGCAATCGCAGCCATCCGTAGCAATCTGCCGGAGATGCTCGTCGGAGCCGGAACCATCACCACGCCCGAGCAGGCAACCGCCGCCGTGGCCGCCGGTGCGCAATTCGGTGTTTCCCCCGGCTTCAATCGGTCCGTTGTGACAACCGCTACCAAAGCAGGCATGCCGTTCTGGCCGGGCGTCGCCACTCCCACTGATATCGAGACCGCGCTCTCGGCTGAGTGCAAGTTGCTCAAGTATTTCCCTGCCGAAGCCATGGGCGGCCCATCCATGATCAAGGCTCTCCTCGGTCCGTATCGGCACCTGGGCGTCGAGTTCATACCTACGGGCGGCATCAATGCTCAGCGAGCACCGTCCTACTGGCGAGTCCCCGGAATAGCTGCAATCGGTGGAAGTTGGATTGCTCCCAAACAGCTTCTTGTCGATGAGGCGTGGTCCCAAATCGAGGAGCTCACCAGCGCTGCAGTCGCTGCCCGCGCTGAGGCGCTCACGGAAGCAACCTGAGCCTGATGTCGGAATCGCTGGAAGAGTTCCGACAGTCCTTCTTCTACGGATCCCGGTCGGACCTCTCCTTCAAGTTCTTGAAGTCGATGACCGACGAGGCCGCGACGGAGTTCATTCAGCGGCTATTCCGGGAGGTGGGAGCGGCTTACGATACGGGCGACGTTCGACCCGTCGTGCAACTGGTGTACGAGACCGAAGTGGCCGCCTACTCCCCGCGACCCGGCACCGAGCCACGCTGGAGCTACGATGATCGACCGTTCGCCCCCCTACGCAAATCCCTCCCCGAGTCGAAACTCGGTCTGTTGACTTCCAGTGGGCACTTCGTCGTGGGCCGTGATCCCGAACCGTTCGGAGTCAAGGGGATGACCCAGCAAGAAGCGGAGGACCGGATTACGGACTTCCTGCGGGCAGCACCAACGCTTTCGGCAATTCCGCGGACACCCCGACCGCGGACCTGGTCGTACGTCATGGTGGGTACGATGTTCGATCCGTCAGGCACGATCCGAATGTGACGTTTCCCCTCGATCGTATTCTCGAAGCGGAGGCCGCGGGAAGGATCGGCAGCGTTGCCGAAACACTCTATTCCTTCACGGGAGCAGCCGCCCAGGGCCGGGTCAAGAAGGCGGCAGATGAATGGGCCGCCATCCTCGGTCGTGATCAGATCGACGCGGTCTTACTGGTACCCGTCTGACCAGCATGCCACGTGTCGGTCGGACACGTCGCGCGAGCAATCGAAGCCAGCGGTATCCCCACTGTGTCGGTGTTCGTTCGGTCCTTCCGCCACTTGGCGCAGACGATGGGGGTACCCCGGACGGTGATCACCCGCCACCCGATGGGCCGACCGATGGGCGCACCACGAGACAGGTTGCGTCAGACCGCCGTTCTCAATGCCGCTTTGGAGCTTCTCGAGGCCGCTGATTGCGGTGGAGCGATCGTGGAACTTGACGAGGCCTTCGTGCCCGGACGACTTGGCGCCGGCAGGATGGATGGAGACGATCCAAATGCCGGATGACCTGGCGGAGGCGATTCTGCGACGCGGCTAGCGCTCTGGATCCCTATTGGCTCGTATTCTCCTGGGCGATCGATTTGCGATCCGGATCGAGTGATGCACACACAAGGCGTTGAACTCTGCCGGGCAGCGTTCGAGAAACTGGGTCAGCCAACCGGGATCACATCCCACCGCGCTCCTTGAGGTCGCGGCCCACTTCCGGGAGGCGGCCTCCGCCATTCGACGAGACCTGGAGATTCTCCTGTAAGCGGTCGACAGCGACATCGCGAGGGAGCGATACCGGTCGATGCAGCTGCCCGCTCGCGACCTTGGGCGCTCAACGGACGAGTTCCTACATCTACATTCGCGACGTATAAAACGCAGGGCGATGTGGGTGCAGTCAAGCGTCGAGGTCGACGAGGAATCCGTGTTTGACAACGGCTGGACCTCGCGGGTTCGCAGCCACGTAGAGGCCACCACTGCAGCGGATGGTCGAATGGGAGTTCGGTGGCGGGCCACGCGGAGACAACCCGGCGGTCTATGCGATCCGGCGGCGTTGGCGCCGTTTCGTCGACCGCGTTGGGGCGTTTCGTCTACAACGGAGAGCCCGAAGAATCTGCCGCGGATGGTCGAACGGGGGAAATTGGTGTCGGATGTCATGTCAGCTCGATGTCTCTGTCATCGATCCCACGAGTTTGCCAGTTGGGTTGAGGTCGTCGGGCCAGCGCCAGCTCGCCTCATAATCACCTTCAGGGGATTCGACAAGGAGGGAGATGGTGTACGGAGGGTTTCCGGGTAGCTCCGTGTTGCGTGAGAAGGGAGTCTCGTCGCCGATACGGAACGTCGGAGGACAACTTTGGGGGTGCTCGCTCGGCGGTACCCGGTCAAGTACGAGAGTCGTCGCATCGGCGCCCGTCGCCGAGACCCTCAGCGTCATGGTTGCGTTGTCTGGCGGACCGGCGATCTCTACGTACGGCTGGAACCGGTCGATCGTGTCGGGCCACCACACCTCTGCGTGCGGTGTCAGGGGCGGGCCTTCCACCGTCGAGGTCAACATGATGGCAAATAGACTCTTCCACCGACCTGACGTGCCATAGAACCCGACCCGGTAGGTACCGGGAGCCGGCGGCATGGCAAGAACCCATTCGCCCGGCCCGGAAGGCTCGAGCAGCGGGGTGTCACACTTATCCCCTTCGAGCGACACCGACGCCGACAATACCGCCCCGTCTATCCATTGCACCGGGACTGTCGAGGTATCGACCGTTAGCGGGGTTGGCTCCTCGCGACCAAACGAGTCGGCAGAAACACCCATCTCCGAATCGTCGGCACCCCAGGTGTAGTCATATCCCGGTACCTCGACTCGCTCGGCCGACGTGCCAATCTCGAGGGGCGGCGGTTTCTGATCGCCCGAGTCGGTGACGTGCGGAGCCTGCAATGCGGACACCGTTACGCCGGAGCCGGTGTCGTTCGCCTGTTCTGGACGCGAATCCACGCAGCCACCGATCAGAAGCGCCACGACGATGAGGACAGGGACGGACCGGTTCATTCTGTGTACCCCCGGGCGAGTTCTCTCGGTGACTTGGACGATCCGATAGCCGCCGACGGTTCCCGGGCCACTCTAGGTCGGTTGGCACACCTGTTCGAAGGTGGCCTGGATTGCCTAGCAGAGTCGATGGATGCTCGTTATGGTGCGGCCCAGGGGCATATCCGACGATGTTGTGGACCTGCCCGTGGATCCCGGAAAGGCTGATTTTTCGGGCTATTCTTGACATTTCGCCCTCGTAGCTCAGGGGATAGAGCACCGGTTTCCTAAACCGTTTTGGGGGTCTTTGTCTACCAGGGCAAACCGGCGGAAAGCCTGATTTTCCGGGCGATTTCGCCTCTCATCGTCTTTCATCATTTCTCATGTTCTCACGTCCGTTGCGGCCCAGGTGCGGCCCAAGCCCGCAGCGGAGAGATGCTACTGGCCGACGAACTGGCGCGGTGTGTTGGGTAGCTAGCCCGGTCATTGGGTGCATCGCCTGTAGGTGGCGCAGCGGTAGCAGATCCCGCAAGCCGGCTTCTGGCCTTCTTTCGCGATGATGTCCCCCAAATGATGTCGCTGATGCGTTTTATTAGGCGTGGCAACGATTCGGACATGGAGTGAGTTGAGTCGGGTGAATGACCTGCCGCTGGTGAGAGCTAGCGAGAGTTTCGAGACGTTTTATCGCCGCCAGTACCGCCAGGTGCTGGGGCTGGCAATCGTGCTCTCGGGCGACCAAGCCGTGGCCGAAGAGTTGGCGCAGGAAGCGTTTGTGGCGACGCTCCGCAATTGGCACAGGGTGTGTCAGATGGATAATCCGGGTGCGTGGGTACGAACGGTGGTGACGAACAGCTCGGTTTCGTGGTTGCGTCGAGCTAGGTCCCGGGCTCGTGCACTGCTACGTCTCGCTTCCACGCCCACGAGCTATCCAGGGCTGGACATTGAAGCCCGGCTTGACCTATGGCGTGAGGTTCGGCGGTTGCCTCACCGACAGGCGCAGGCAGTGGCACTCGTGTATCTGGGCGGAATGTCTCGGCGAGAAGTGGCCGAGGTGTTGGGTTGTTCCGACGAAACAGTCAAGACCCATCTCAGCCGCGCCAAGCAGACATTGGCGAAGCGTCTCGGAATAGGAGGTAACGAGGATGAGCCTCGACGATGAACTACTTCGGGCGGGATCTCGTCTCAACGCACGGCTCGAGGATGTACCGGTACCGCAGCCACCCCATGCGAGAGGACGGTTGAAGGTATTCGCACTTGCCGCGTTCGTGACAGTCGCGCTCGTTGGCTCGATGCTCTGGATTACGCACACGGCTGAGCTGCCTCGATCCGCAGGCGCCACATCTGCGACCACCACGACTGGACCGACCGCGACCACAATGTCGGCCAACACGACTGTCGTCACCACGTCGGCACCGGTCTCAGCCGCTCCTGCGTCGAGCGAATGTGATGCCACTACGGTGGCTGAATCGTCGCAGCGGCTCCTGTCAGACTTGACCTCGGATCCGGCCGCCGCCGAGAGCCAGATCGCGGAGAGCGGGTTCCTGTTCTTCTCCATCACAGGTGACAGCCAGCCCCGAATCCAACCCGAGTCGTTCGACAGGGCCACTCTGGCCGCTTACCTGACGGATCGGGCCAGCCGCGACGAAAGCTTCGTGCTCCGCTCGCTGATCGTCTCGACAAGCGGTATCGCCGACGAACTGGCTGCCACGATGAACTTCACCGTCTATACCGAAGACGGCGGCATAGACGTCGCGACCGCCGACGGTGGTTTCAGCTGTTCACAACGTCTCTGGACCTCCTGGGGTATGGTCAACAACGGCCCTGCACCACCCGGCTACGAGGACACGATCGACGAGTGGACCCACCGTTGCCCGGACGTCCTCGGACCCGCCGAACTCATCGACGGTTACCCGTTCGCGCTCTGCGTCCTCACCGACCAATAGCAGGCACCCGCCGGTGCCAAGCGTCGACCGACGTCAGTGTCGCACATGGCACGGTGGCACCGGTGCTCGAGCACACCTCAGCGCGCCATCAACCTTGCCACGTCGCCTACCAACCGAAGACCGGCAACCCTGGGCGGGACTGTGTCAACCGGCGCGCACAGGTTGCCCCGTCGTGGCCAACAACAACGAAGAGACCTGCCCCTCGCGGTTCTTCTCTGTCGGTAGCCGCGATCTGTGCCCTGCTGCGGGTGAGGAATGCACAAGGAGCATCAGCTCTCTGCTGCCGTGTCTGGTGGGTGAGGTGGGAGCATTCCTGGTGGCCGGGTTCGGGAGATGCGAGGTAGAGGGTGTTGGCGTTGCGGCCTCTGCTGAGGGCGACGTAGGCCCATTCCCGGTCGGTGGTTCCGGTGATGACGGTGAAGGTGCGCCCGGTTGTGATGCCTTGGGCTTTGTGGGCGGTGAGGGCGTATCCGTAGCCGACTTTCGCGTCGTTGAGATACCAGTCCGGTAGCTCTCGGGTTTCGGGGTCTCGGTCGAGACGGACGGTGACCGTTCCCGCATCCTGGTCTACGACGGTGATGGTGCCGAGGTCGCCGTTGAGGACATCGAGCTCATATCGGTTTCGGCGGCAGAGGATCCGGTCACCAGCCTGGAGCACGATGCCTGCCGCTTGGTGTGTGGGTCCGTGGAGGTGCCCGGAGGCGGCGAGGTGCTGTCGTGCCTTTTCGTTGAGTTGGGTGACGGTGTCGTTGTCGTGGGCGATGAGCAGCGCCGAACCTATCTCGCCGGATGACCGGACGTACCGATACCAGTCAGCACAGGCTCTGGTGACCGCATCGGTACGGTTGCGGCCGAGGACGAGACGCCGATGCTCGACATAGGCCTGCATTGCCTGTTGTACGGATCCGTTGCGGAGCTCGTCGAGTGCTTGGCGTTCCCAGGCCGCCTGCTGACGCACATTGTCGGTGAGTTCGACGGCTGGCAGCCTCATGGCGAGGGCACGGAACAGACCGCCGGCGTCGATCTCGGGGAGTTGCTTGTCATCCCCGACCAGGACCAGTTTGCCATCTGCTTGGTCGACAAGATCGACGACGGCAGCGAGCTGCCGGGTGCCGACCATGCCAGCTTCGTCGACGACCACCACCACACCGGTAGGAAGACTGGATCCGTGTTGGGCTCGGCTGAGGAGTCGGGCGAGGGTGGTGGAGGGGACGCCGGTGTCGGTTTGGAGGCCGGATGCGGTGCGAGCGGCGAGGGCAGCTCCGATGATGGGTCGTCTGGTGAGTTGGGCGAGTTGGTTGACGACGGCGACAACGGCGGTCTTGCCACTGCCGGCAGGACCGATACCGATATCGACGGTGTTGCCGGAGGTTGCGAAGCTGCGCACAATCTGGCGTTGCCCGTCGGTGAGTTCCGGTCTGTTGCGTAGCCACGTTTCAACGAGCCGGTGCGGTGCCTGCCAACGACCCTGACCGACGCCGGCCATTGCGTAGTCGACGATCCGCTGCCCGGTGGCCAGGAGCTCGGCGGTGGTGTAGCTGGGCAGGGTCGGTGCGGGGAACGGTTCACCGCGACGGGTACGCATCACAGGCACCCGTGCCTCATCGACGAGCTGTCGGCCGTTCGGCTCGGCAAGCGAGTTCGTTCCGGCTTGAGCTGGGGGTTCGAGTTGCGGGCTGGGGAGGAGCGGAATGATGTCGCTGCCCTTCAGGAATGTGTCGGCGAGGGCTTCGATCTCGGTCCGGGTGCCTCCCTCGGGGAGTGCAGCGGCGACATGTTGGATGACCTCTGGTACGGCGAATGTCGACTTGTGTGCGGTGAGCCCGTCTGGTGATGCCAGGTCCGCAAACAGTGCTTCACGGTCGGGTGACGTGACCTCCATGCTCCGATTGACAATCCGACCGATCCTCTCTGGGGTGAGACCGACCTCTACGGCTCGTCGCTGCCAGACCTCTTCCAGCTCGTCGAGAGAGCGGTTGGTCTTGGCGGTGCGGGTAGCGATCACCGCTACCTGCCGCGCCGCCGCCGTATCCGGAAGACTCTCTTCCTGTCGCCAGGTTTCGAGTTGTCGGCGCCGCTGCGAGAACGCCTCGATCTGGCCAAGGGTGAACCCGGCAATGTCGGCGACACCGTGGTGTATCGGCTGCCACCGCACCCCCAACCGCTGGGTCAACTCGCGACGTAGTACCGCCTCGTGCAGGTAGCCGGCGGCGAGCTGATGCCGATACAACAGGCGGCCGTCGATGGTGCGCCACACCCCATCGGCGCCTTTGACCTTGTTGGCAACGACGACATGGGTGTGCAGTTGTGGGTCGTCGGCCCGTGACGTGTACTCGGTGAACGCCGCCGCCACATACCCCGATGTCGCTATCGGCCAGGTCTCCACCCGATACCTCAGCCGACCATTCGGGCCACGGACCGGGTTCCCGTTCTCGTCGGTGATCGGTGTCTTGGTGGCGCCGCGAGTGAATGAGGCTACCGACTCCAGATACTCGAATGCTTGTGACGTTGCTTCCTCGAACGCCTCGACGACTTCCTTGCGGGTCAGTTCGTCACCCAACGCCCACAACAGCGACACCGATTTGTCCGCCGAGAAGGTCACATCCCACGCCGCCACCCCGTCTTCACGGAGACGGCGACCCAGCTGTTCGCCCGTGTCGGGATGGTTCCCGTCAAACAGCCGCACCAAACCCTCCGCCGACACGGCACCCGTGAGACCGAGTTCGGCGGCTCCCGAGCCGCACCAACGACCGGTCGCCGTACCGCCCCGTAGGTAGTAGTCCTCCCGTGGTGAGATCTCACCCAGCTTCTGCAGGTAGTAGTCCTTGACCGCCTTCGCCAGACTCAACACGGAACACCACCTGAAGCAACTGGTTGCAGATGCGTGTGTCGATCAGGCCGTCGGTACAGTCGAAGCGGTACCAGTGCCGTGGCGGCGACCATGGTCGTGTCGGCTTGAGGATTGCCGTAGCGGGATCTTCGGCGATGGTTGGGGCCTGTCGGCGGTCTCATACCCGTGAGTAGACGTGCCGACCCTGTTATTTCGTTGCCATCTACCCTGTCATTGGGGTCCCAGCCGGCCGCGATAACGAAAAGGCCCACCCGTCGAATTCGCCCGCCAAATCAGCGTTTCCGACCCAATGACAGGTCCAGGTGCAACGAAATAACAGGCTGATGACAGGGTCGGAGCAGACGATTGGGTCATGACACCTCGCGACCGGCTGCTCACCGTGCACGACCTCGCCGCTTATCTCGGCGTTCCGGCGACGACGCTGTATCAGTGGAGGTATCGCCGGGAAGGACCACGTGGGTTCCGTGTGGGAAGGCACATCCGCTACCAGTGGACCGACGTCGCGGAGTGGATCGAGAACCAGAAGAGGGCCGACCGATGAACAGATGTCTTCGCCTAGTCCGCCGTCACAACAGACGGCTACGCTCCGGAGTTCTAATGGGATGGATTCGCAAACGACCTGATCGACCCACACCGTGGCGGGCTGGGTACCGGGGCCCTGACGGGCGGGAACACTCGAGGGCGTTCGACCGCAAGGTCGATGCCGAGCGATGGCTGCGCGACGAGCTCCAGAAGCAGGACCGCGGTCTGTGGGTTGACCCGAGTGCCGGCGCCGTTCGATTCGAAGACTATGCCGAGGAATGGTTTCAAGGCCTCGTCCTCAAGCCAAAGACAATCGCCGGCTACCGCTCGTTGCTCGATTCACGGATCTTGCCTGCGCTGGGTTCCGTCGAACTGAGACGGATCAACCCGGACTTCCTCAGGGCGTGGGTCGCCGCTATGGCCGCGGACGGGCTTTCGGCGTCGCGGATGGGCCAGGCGAAACGGGTCGTCTCCGCGGTGCTGACGCAAGCAGTGGATGACGGCCTCATCGGGCGGAATCCGGCAGAGACGGTGAAAGTGCCCAAGACGGCCGAACGGGACCAACGGTATCTGACCGCGACGCAGGTGACCGAGCTGGCCGATGCGGTGGAGCAGAGGATGCGTGGAGGTGCCCAGCTGGTCAAGCTCCTCGCCTACGGTGGCCTGCGCTGGGGCGAAGCGGTGGCGCTCAGGTCGGACAACGTGGATGTCTTGCGGCACCGGGTTTATGTGAGGGAATCGGCCACCCTGGTCAACGGCAAGCTCGTCTGGGGCACTCCGAAGTCGCATCGGTCCCGAACGATTGTGATCCCGAGGTTTCTGATGGACGAGTTGGCTCCTACGCTCGCCGGCGGCGATCTCGTGTTCGCATCGTCGACCGGTCAACCTCTCCGTTCCCCGAACTTCTTGCGGAGGGTGTGGAAGCCTGCAGTGGCCGACCTCGGGCTTGGCGATCTCGTGCCCCACGACTTGCGACACACGGCGGCAAGTCTGGCGATCTCGGCCGGCGCGAGCGTGAAAGCGGTGCAAAGAATGCTGGGCCATTCGTCGGCGCAGATCACTCTCGATCGGTACGCTCATCTGTTCGAAGACGACCTCGATAGCCTCGCAGAATCGATGGATGCTCGTTACAGTGCGGCCCAGGTGCGGCCCAAGCGCACATCTGACAACATTGTTGCCCTACCCGAGGACTCCGGAAAGGCTGATTTTTCGGGCTATTCTTGATATTTCGCCCTCGTAGCTCAGGGGATAGAGCACCGGTTTCCTAAACCGGGTGTCGGAGGTTCGAATCCTCCCGGGGGCGCCTCAGGTATTCGCTGTGTGAGAACGGATATCGGCATTTCGGGCGATGCCCACAGCGACGCTTAGAGCCCGTACTGTCCGTCTAGTGTCCGTCAGAGTTCGTTGGAAGCCGCCGCCGACAAGCCGCGAATCACCTCAGCGACGCCACGACACGTCGAGCGACTGCGACGAATCTTTGCGCTCGCGCAACTGCCTTTGATGCCGTCGGGAGCGAGACATTGTCGGGGTCGTACTCAGCCTTGGTCTTCAACGGAAGTAGCCGTCGAAGCTCTTTCTCAACTTCGACACCATCCTTGCCGGCCGTCTTCAGCAGTACGAGCACCTCATCGTGATCCTCGCCGACGGCTCGCTCCCCGAGGCGGACACCGCACACGGCATCGGCAGCGTTGATCGCGGCATGGATGGCCAGACCCGTCGCAGCGATGCCCCGTTGAGCGTCGAGTTCGCTGGATGCGCCTCAACGTACTCCTCGGCCTTCGCCAGATACCGCCGCGCTTGACTCGCCGTGACGGACCGGGTTCGCCCGCTCCTAGCCACGTGATCCATCCTTGAGATCGGCGAGGCTCAGGCCGTGCACGACCAGGCCATCGCGCCGAATGTCACGCCATACCTGCCGCCGGCTGTTCAGCAACGCTGCGACCTCGTCGGAGCCAACCTCGAGGACTTCAACCCGGTTGCCACTAGCCCGGCGCACCGAAGTCCGCCACTGCTCGACCGCCTCCCACCACGACTCGTCGGACTCATCGACACCCGCGGGGCGGACGAGCACCATGTCGATGTCGCTGTCGATATCTGCCTCGCCTCGCGCAAAGGATCCGAAGACAATCGCCGACAAGGGCACCACAGGGAGCCCGGCCGCGAGGCGCCCCATCTCGCCTATCAACGCATCCCGGCCTCTCGCCAAAGCAAGCAACGGACCCGCGGCCACATGCTGGCGAACCAGACGAAAGAGTGACGAAGGAGGCACGTCACGCCGCTCCACAACGCCAAGGTCGACCAACCGCGCCAGCACGCGCGAGGCTTGCGCCAGACTGACATCAGCGAGACGAGCGATCGTCCTCATGTTGAGGTCGGCAGTTGTCTCCGCCAGCACGGACAGAACCCGGCCCTGGACACCGGGAACGATTGCCTCAACGGGTCGAACGAAATCCATGTCCATATGATAACAAACACCCGTCATAAATCGAACACTTGTTTCTTTCATGCAATAGAAATCCCCGGAGTCTCGAGCGTCTGCTTCCGTCGATGCACAGCATCCAGACGACCAGCGAGCTCCTCAGCGGCAGAGGGAAACAGATGCCCGTACCGATCCATAGTGACCTGGATCGACGAGTGTCCGAGCTGAGCCTGCACCGCCTTGGGATGCGCCCCCTCGGCGATGAGCAGCGCGGCACAGGTATGGCGGAGTTCGTGCGGCCGAACGTCAAGACGCGCTGCCGCGAGCACGGGCTTCCACACCCGCCGGCTGAAGTTGCCTCGGCGCAAGGGCTCGCCGCCTGGGGAGGTGAAGACGAGTGCATCCTCGGCGATTTCGACGCGAGTCGCCAGATGCTCCGCCAGTTGATCCCGGAGGAATCCCGGTATCACCACCGTTCGGCGCTGATATGTCTTTGTGGCACCGAATAGAAGCCCTTCGGAGGTCTCGGAGAGCGATTCCGCCACATGGACCCGGGAACGCAGCAGCTCACATCGTTCCCGTCCAGGGCTACCGCCTCGCCCCATCGCAGACCGCCGTAGGCAACGGTGTTGACAAGGACACCATACGGTTCACGAATGGCTGAAGCCAGCGCCTCGACCTGTTCCACGGACAGGAATCGCATCTCGGGTACCTGCATGCGCGGAAGCTTCACCACGACACACGGGTCCTTCGCCAGATGACCGGACTCGACGGCCGAGCGGAGAATCTGCGCCAGCAGGAAGTACGCCTGCCGGATTCGCGACGCCGACAGACCCGAACGATCGAGGTCTGCCAACCACTCCCGGATGTCAACGGCCTGAATGCTCCCCAGGGATGCCCGAGCAAAGCGAGGAAGCACATACAACAAATATCGGGTGATAACGATCAGTTTCTCGAGTGAGCGAGATCCTCACGTATCCGCTTGCTGGGCGAACACTGACCGTTGACATCCTGTATCGCGTTTGCAGGGCTTCACGCCATGGTTGGAGTGGTCAGTCGCCTGCCAGTCCGAAGAACACCACGACGGCACGCCCGAGCCTAAGCATGTCTTGGTCGGCTAGGCGGCCGATTCGTTCACCAAGCTTGGATCGGGGAACGGTTGTGATCTTGTCGACCATGAGACTGCTTGTCTCGCGAAGACCGTTCTGCTCATCGGGCACAACGGGGAGACGGATCAGCGGCGCCTCTGTCGGGTCAGTGGTGAAAGCGCACACCGTCACCGAGTCGGTGGCATCAAACCGGTCGTCCTGAATGATCACGACGAGCCGCGGTTTGCCGCTGTAGCCAGTCCCGGCTGCGGCCGTCCAGACCTCGGAGCGTCTCACTTGTCGTCGACACTGAGCGCATCGATGAATGCCTGATCGTCGGCGGCGTGCTTGCTGTTGGCGACGGCCGCGGCCTGGCGGTGTGCTTCAGCAGCGAAGTCCGGAGAGCGGACGTCCGCCACCCAGATCTGGATTGGCCGCATTCCTTGTGCCCGCATCCGCTTGCGGTAGTTGCGTACTCGATTCGAGACGGAAGACCTCTCTTGGGGTGTAGCCATGCTCTGATGTTACATGTAACGAGAGACCGATTGAACCCCTATCAGCAAATCTCGCTTCAACGGTCCGTCACAGGTCGAGAAACGACACAAAACGACGCAAAGGCCGCATTCAGCGAATCGGTGGGAATCCCCCGTAAACATTGACGATCTCGCAGAAGACGACAATCGACGAGAGACACCGGAAAGTGTCCTGGCCGGTTTCCTAAACCTACGCGAACCGGTCTCCCAAGACGGTGAAGGCGGTTCGAATCCTCCCGGGCGCTGAAAACACTGGAGATCTGCGTCGGTGGAATATCGGTCGGGAATCGCGGAGGGAGTCGAAAGGTCAATCCCATCTTGTATCTCGAGTGACGACGGTCCCGGCCACGCTTCGATCATGGTCGACGATAACTTAGACGAGGCTGTCGTAGTTAACTCGAATTTGCTCGCTAGAATGACACATCACGCTGTTAACATAGACACTCATGTCCTCGAACACATCACATACGCCAGCTCGCCGGCTCCGTGCGGACGCCGAGCGCAACATGGAGTCGATTCTCGATGCCGCCGCCGAGACGCTTGGCGAGCGGCCCGACGCAACCATCGAAGACATCGCTCGAGCCGCAGGTTTGGCTCGACAAACCGTCTACTCCCATTACCCCTCGAGAGACGAGCTGATCCGTGCCGTTTTGACGCGCACGTTGAACCGAGCGATCACGGCGCTGGACCGCGCCACGCTAAATGAAGGTCCTCCCGCCGCTGCGCTGCAGCGATTCATCGAAACCAATTGGGATACTTCCATCGAGAACCGGGTATTCACGCTGCCGACGCTCCCGATGCGACCCGAGGAGGAGCAGACGGGGCATGGCCCGATCCTCGATCGGCTGGTGCCGCTGATCCAACGGGGCCAACGCACCGGCGACTTCGACCCCCGCCTCTCAGCCAACTGGATCGTGGCCGCGCTCATGAGTCTGACCCACGCGGCCGCAAACGAAGTCGGAGGCGGGCGAATGAGCCCTGACGATGCGCTACATGCGCTCACCCGTTCCGTGTGGCGGATCCTCGGCATCGACTTGCCTATCCGGGCCGACGCGACGAAAGGACCATTCCCATGACCGAGCACCAATCCGCACAGCCCACCGGCGTGAACGTCCGCCGGCAGAAGAACACAGTGCTCAGGATCCTGGCGCTCGTGATCCTCATCCTCGTGGTGTGGGAGGGTCTTCTCGGATCCGCCCTGATGAGCGGTCCCCCGTTCGGCCACCGGGACCTCGGGCTTCACATCGCAATCGGCCTCCTGTTGGTGGGGCTCAGCACCGGAAGCTTCGTCTACACGCTGCGGCTCCCCGACACCCGCCGGCGTGTCGCCACCGGGGTGACGGCGGCCGCGACCATCGCGGCCACCCTCGCCGGTCTGGTGTTCATCATCGGCGACGGGTCACCGGTAGCCCTATGGGGGATGGAGTACTCGACACTGTTCGTAGTGGTCGCAGCCATCCTCGTGCTCGTGTGGGGCTGAAATCGGAGGGGAGTGCGGCGGTACCGCCCTCCGTTGTTTCAAGTCGTTCGTGCGACCGGTTGTCGAGGCAGCCACCCCGAAGGCACACGCTGGGTGCGCTATCCGTTGACCGTTGCCCGCAAGAGAATCGTTTTGTCGATCGGGTCTGAGGAGCGCGCTCGGCGCTCCCAGCCGCAACAACGCTCTGAACCGCCGGTTGCGCAATGTCAATGATGCGCTGATCCCCAAACACTGGGTTGAGATGCGTCTCAAAATATGGAAGGAGTAGCCGCGCAGCAACCGGCATGGAGAATCTTGGGCACTTCGCAGGCCTGAGAAACCAGCGAATTCGACACGCCGAACAACAACCCAAGTTGTTGATTCCTCAATGAATATGGGGCGAATCGACAACATTTCGGATGGGAACCCCCAGCTATTCGTGGCCCTACATGAGCACCCAGGGATTCGGCTGCAACACGTTCCTAAACCGGGTATCGGAGGTTCGAATCCTCCCGGGACGCCGATTGGTTGGCCCCGTGGAACGTTCCCAGCGTGACGATGCCGCTCCATCGCGCTTCACGATGGTCCCCATAACGGACGCCCACCTGCGATGGTAGGGTGCGCTCCAAGTCGGGTAGCGGGTATTGCCACGTGCGGTCTGTTCAACGGCTGTACACCCGGAGGAAGCCAGATGAGCAAGATCGCCGACGAAGCTGTCGTTTCGTGCTCGCCGGACCGCGTATTCGCATTGCGGTCGTACGTAGAGCGCCTTCCGGAGTTCTCGGAAATGACCGTCGAGGTGGAGACCGACAAGTTGATTCGGATCGAGGGCCGATCGAAGAGCAACGGTCGGGCATCGCTCACGGAGGCGCTGACCCCCGACGGCGAGGGTTGCCGCATGCGTCTCGAGGCCGAGCCTCTGCAGGTGTTGGACGAGGCCGTCCCTGCCTCGTGACAGTCTTCGCCCGTCTCGACTCGATCTATCGGCGCACGGGCGCAAACCTCCCCCTCGGTGACCCGCGGCCGTCCCATGGAGCGGAAATGGAGGGCTACTTCTGGCGAGTCACCGACGTGGCCCACCAGCGCGTGCTCGTCGTGCTGTGCGGCGTGAACCGACATCCGAATGGTGAATGGGCGACGGTGGCGATCGCTGCGCATCCTGGTGGTTTTGTCCGCTCCGCGGTGCTCGATGGAGCCGCCGCCGCTTCGGACCGATTCCTCGTCACCGCGGGGGACGGAAAGTTCACTGCGACTGAGACCGGGGTCCACATCGATCTCGGTCCCGACGCCGGTGCCGACCTGTCGTTGAGTCGGCCTGTCACGTGGCCGCTGGTCCTCGGAGGCGGCGGCCTGTTCTCGGCACTGCCATTTCTCGGCCAGTACTGGCACCCGCACCTGCTCGGTGGTGCAGCAGAAGGCACCGCCCGCGTCGGTGATCAGGAATGGGAGATCATCGACGCCGAGGTGTACGCCGAGAAGAACTGGGGAGCCGGGTTTCCAGAGCACTGGTGGTGGGGTCAGGCCCAAGGCTTCGACCGGCCCGATGTATGCGTCGCATTCGGCGGGGGCCTGCTGACAGCAGGACCTCTTTCCGCGCAGGTCGGGGGGATCGTGGTCCGCATCGGCGCCAGGGTGATCCGCCTCGCTCCGCCCTTCTCCCGCGTGCGCGGCGAGACCGACGGCCAACGGTGGGAAGTAGATGGTCGCGGTCACGGCTATCGCGTGCGCATCATCGGGCACGGCGTCGGCGAACCACACGTACTGCCCGTACCGCTACCGGCACAACGACGCAACATCGACACCGATTTCGAGTACCTGGGCGGACACCTCTCCCTCGAGGTGACCGGACGTCTCGAGTATCGGGGCGAGAGCAACCTCGCCGGGTTGGAGATCGGGCATCGACCAACCACCGACGAGAAGGCTCAACGTTGACGGCCGGCACTCCCCGGACCACGGAAATGGGTGACGGCCAACTGTGAGTTCTCCTCGGAACTCGGTGACTCCTTCTCACGGGTGACGCATTTGTGTTGAAGGGCGGCGTCGAGGGGAGGACAAATGCCGGACGTTCCTGAGGAGAGCTCGGGGGCGATGATCCGCCCCGCGCTCGCTACGTTATGCGTCGACCGTTGCTCGCAAGAGAATCGTATTGTCGATCTTGAGGTCCGAGCCCCAGACCAGCTTGGCTGCCGGGTCCCAGCTGATCTCGTCGTAGCCATCCTTGGGGCCGACGTCGGCCGCACTCCACTCGGTTGCCGCGACCCAGCCACTGTCGTCGAAGCCGGGCGCCCCCCAATCGGCCGGGATCTCAATGGTCTCGTGCTGACACGCGGTGTCGGGATCGGCCGCCTTCTCGCACTCGGTGTTGAGCGGAGCGCGCTGCACCACTAGCACCGTCCAGGATCCGTCCGTGACCGCCACCACCTGACCGGTTGCGTTGTCGGTGATTTGGGCGATCATCCCGCCGTCCCCCATCTGCTGGCGGTCCGTGCCGATGTATTCCAGGCCCGAGTCGGTCTCCTTGAAGTCCTTGGCCTCGATGCCAATCGTGAACGGGTAGGTGGCCTCGAACGTGATCGTCTCGGAGTTGAACGAGCGCTCGGTGGTGATCGGAACTGAATCCTCGCCCACGAGCTCGCCATCGACGTAGAGGGCAAACCAGTTGTCGGCCCACACCTCGGCAGTGAAGCTTGAAGCGCCGACGGCGGAGGCGGATGTCGTTGTGGTCGATGTCGAAGTTGCCGCACCATTCGTATCGGCCCCCTGGCCGACGGTGCCGGGCTCGTAGGAGCCACAGGCGGCGACGAGGAGGACCATGGCAACCACCGCAAGGGCGGCGCGTGAATGGAGAGGAGTTGTCTTGGAATTCATTGCGCCGACCTTTGAGCGAGAACCAGTGAGGGAGCTTAGAGTTCGCTGGGAGTCTGCTGAGACGGAGCCATCCGAAGCCCGAAAGCCCCCTCTTGCGTCTCGGTCGTGAGCATCGCAGCCTTGTATCTACGCCACCGGGGAAACGTCGGTGTCGCACGGCCGCTAGATGGTCGCCAGCATCCCGCCGTCGACGTAGATGATCTGGCCATTGATGAAGTCGGACGCTCGGGACGACAAGAAGATGACAGTACCTGCCAGCTCCTCGACCTGGCCCCACCTGCCTGCGGGCGTTCGCTCCGCGACCCAGGCGCTGAACTCGGCATCGTCCACAAGCGCCTTGGTGAGCTCGGTATCGAAGTACCCGGGACCGAGGCCATTGACCTGGATGCCCAGAGGACCGAGGTCCGCACACATGCCCTTGATGAGCATCTTCAATCCCCCCTTTGTCGCCGAGTAGGGGGCGATGGACGGGCGAGCCAGCTCGCTCTGCACCGAGCACACCATGATGATCTTCCCCGCACCGCGCTCCGCCATCGAGCGGGCGACGGCCCTGCTCACGATGAACGGGCCGGTGAGATTCGTGTCGACGAGCAGGTCCCAGTCGTCATCGGTGAACTCGAGGAACGGGGCGCGTCGTTGCACCCCCGCGTTGTTGACCAGGATGTCGATCGGCCCGTGCTCAGACTCCGCCACCCGGACGGCTTCACCCACGGCCGATGCATCCGTCACGTCGAAGCACAGCGGGTATGCCGTGATCCCGACACCCTGGAGTCTCTCCACGGCCTCATGTACCGGCGCCCGCCGACGACCATTGACCAGAACCGCCGCGCCCGCGGAGCCAAGGGCCTTTGCCAGCACGAAACCGATACCGGCAGAGGAGCCGGTCACGAGAGCGAGCTTGCCGTCAAGACTGAACATGTCATCCATGCAGATCCTCCAGACCCGGCGTGATGGTTGCTGTGGCATTGTCATCCACGCGCACCGCCGACGGGTGCGTCCGGACCCTGCTCCGTGATCGCCGCCACGCCAGACGCAATCCCCGTCATCCCGAAACCTAGCCGTCGGTACTGACTCTCCCCCGCGGACACAACCTGGCCAGCTCCTCGACGCGAACCGGGCGGCGATTCTCGGCGACTCGTGACCGACACCACCGGCGGCTACGTTTCCTCTGCCATTCGGATGTCTAGAGCGAACAGAGCAACGACCAGAACGACGGCCAAAAGGAGCGGAGCGATAGCATTCTCACGGGACGGTACAACTGCGATGGCGAGCGCAACGCCTGCCCCGGCGAGCCGGCCGAGCGCACCCCGAATGCTCATCACGGCCCGGAATCCTGCGGTGCCGGCGAGGTAGAGCGCCATCCCCGCTGCAATCCAGCCGCCGAAGTCGCTGGAACTCCGGCCGCCGAAGTGCAGCTTCGCTCCCGCGGCCAGCATCAACACACCGCCGATCATGACGGCAAAGGCCGCCCAATACCCGAGCAAGGCAATCCGCCCCCTCTCGCTCTCGGGCGTCGCCAGCATCACGGTCTCGGCCCGCTCGTCGTCCCGGGCGAAATACGTCAGCCAGAGCCCGATCACGAGACAAAGCGTCAGGCCGGCCTCGGCCAGCACGTGCGCCGGTGCCGGCCCCGAAATGCCGCTGCCGACGGCAATGATGCTCTCGCCGAAGACGATGATCAACGCCAGACCATGACGCTCCACGAAGTGCGACGGGATAAGCGAGAAAGGCTCCGCTGCGTAGACGAGCGCCATCCCGGACAGCAGAACTACAAGAGCCAGGTGGGCAATCCACTCGAGCCCGCTCGGTAGGGACCCGGCGACCAGAACGAGAACAGCGGCGATGAGATTCACCACACCGACCCGGACCATCGGCCAGCCGTACCGGGCACCTGCCAGGACCCAGAACGCCACGAAGTGAATGACGACAACCACGATCGCGGCAGAGCCCACCTGGACCGTGTCGCCGGCGTGCACACCGGGAATCCCCATTGCCAGAAGAAAGAACGCGAGCATTGCCAGAAACATCGCTGCCTCGAGCTTGCGCTCATCGTCGACGTGGCTGGCAAGCCAGACAAAGCCGCCGTACATCCACCAGAGGAACAACAGGACCGACACCGCCGCTATCCAATCGGCGGGACCGTCAGCGAATTCGATCAGGTTCGTGATCTGGGTGATCGCAAAGACGAAGACCAGATCGAACAACAGCTCGAATGTTGCGGTGCGGCGTACCGCGCCGACGTCGCCTGTGGGATCTCCGTTGTAGACCATCGTGTCTCCTCCACCGGGCGCGATCCGGGCTCACACTGCCCTGGGGCCACCCGGCTCTTCAACCCCAATCCACGGTTGCAGATTGTCGGATCGCTCGATCAGCTCGACGTCGCGGGCGATTTCAATCCGTTGAATCATTCACAGTTTCAGTGCCCCACCCAGTGCAGAATCCCCCGGAGGGCATTGCGGAATCGAGCGATTCTCCTCCCCAATCCGCAGATTGAGGTTCAAGGGCGAGCGCGGCTTCTGGTCGAATCCGCTCCGGGTCCTTCATCTGCGTAACAAGCCCGGCGCTGACCACGAGCATCGCCATCGCCAGCACCAGCGACGGAGTGAAGGAGCCGTCGCTGGTTCGCATCGCTTCCATTACATAGACAAAGACGACGGCGCCCTGGCCGGAGAGCTGAATCAGCCCGTTGGAGGTCCCCTCGGGTGTCGGGTAGGTGATCTCGGCGGCGTACTGCAGCCCTACCGGCATGGCGCTGATGAGGAAGAACCCCATCACAACTGCCGAACCGAACAGCAGTACACCCGACGTGGCGAACGTCAGACCAAACAGCCCTGGGATCGCACCAACGAAGGCGAGCATCAGATAGCGCTGCCGCTTGTGCTGTTTGTCCGAGAGGGCGGGCAGGACGATCGCACCGACGAGCCCGCCGGCGACCATCAGCGCTCCGATGGTCCCCGCGTCTGTTGGTGTGAACCCCCGCGGTCGGACGATGTTCTCGATCCAGGTGGTAACCCCATTGAATATCCCCAGCCCGACGAACGCGACCACGAGAAACAGCAGAAACGGCTTGACCTTGAGAGCGTGCTTGAGACCGTCGAGCATGAGCGCCCGCTCCTCCCGGCCGGGCTCTGCGGGCGGGGTGGGCGGGGTCTCGCGCGCCAGCAGCAGAAACAGCACGGATGCGAAGGCCGCAGTTGCGCCATAGATCAACTGCACGGTCGAGATCGACATGCTCTCGATCAGCACCGGGGTGAGCGCCAGACCGAGAGCCGTGCCCACCAGGTTGGCCAGCGTCACCAATCCGACAGCGGTGGCCCGGCCATCCACGGGGAACCACTTGGCGGGGATCGTGGTCCACGCGTTGAGCAGGAACGGTTGGGCGACGGCGAGGCCGATCGTGCTCGTCAAAACCACGGCGTAGTTGGCTCCGGCGAAGCCACGCAGCAGACCGAAGACGCCCATCAGACCGGCGCCGATCCCGACCGCAATCCGAAAGCCGTAGGCGTCGATCACCCAGGACACGGGGATCGAGAGCGGGATGAAGGCGATCATGAACGACATCGCCAGCAGACCGATGAGCAGGTCGCTCACCCCGTAGAAGTCCGCTGCGGGACCGGTGATCGGAGCGTACGAGATCCACAACAGCTGGATGGCCAGGTTGATGAACATGAAGACCGCCAGCACCACCCAGCGGTAGCCATACAGCCGATGTTGCCTGCTCACACGTCGCCTCCGCCTAGTCACGGTGTCGGGCTCCCTCCCGGACACCACCCCTTTGCGAGCGACCATAGACATGTCTCCACGTTGCTGCACTGAGGAACCAGTTGCCTGCCACGGATCCGTCCGCTAATATGGGTGGGCAGTCAGTCATATTAGGAGCGAACCTGTGGCTCGGATCACCGGGGAGACAAAGCAAGCAACCAGGGCCAGCCTGCTCGAGGCCGCGGCAGACGAGTTCGCTCGGGAGGGAAGGGACGGCGCGAACGTCAATCGCATCTCCCGCGCCGCCGGTTTCGCCCAGGGAACGGTCTACAACTACTTCACCTCCAAAGACGCCCTCTTCTTTGCGGTTGTGGAGGAAGCCTGCCAGCGAGCGGCGACCGGCGCCGACTCGGTGTCTGCCACCGCCTCGACGCGGGAGCGGCTGCTGGCAGCTGTGGCCGCCGACGTCGACTGGGCCCGCAACAACGAAGCCTTCGCCCGGGTCCTGGTGCGCGAGGCGCTGGCCGCCGACATCGACGTATACGTCCGCATCGTCCAGGCGGCGGCACCGTTCATGGACAAGGTCGTGATCATCCTCGTCGAAGGCGTGCAGCGGGGTGAGATCGACGATGACGTCGCCGTCGAGCAGCTGACGCTCACGCTCGTTGGGCTCACACTGCTGATGCTCGCCCAGCATTGGCGGGCCGGCGGCGGCTGGCCGACGTTGGACGAGATCCCCGGCTACGTCGTCGCTTTGGTACTCGACGGGGTGGGACGAGATGAGGAGCAGCGATGATGAAAACAGACCAGCACCATGACCCGGTCGGCAGTGCCACCGCCACAGCGCCGCTGGTGGTGCTCGACCGTGTGTCCAAGACCTACCGCGGCGACGGGACCGGCCAGACGGTCTTGCAGGACGTATCGCTCGAAATCGAAGCGGGTGAGTTCGTGGTCCTGCTCGGCCCTTCCGGATCGGGCAAGACCACCCTGCTCAATGTGATCGGTGCTCTCGACGCGTCGGACACGGGCACCGTGACCGTATGCGGAACGGAACTCGACGGGGCCACCCCCGGCGAGCTGGCCGACTTCCGGGCCCGATCGGTCGGCTTCGTCTTCCAGTTCTACAACCTGCTGCCGACGCTCACCGCAATGGAGAACGTGGTCGCAGGGATGACGGTTGCCGGCATCCCCCGCCGCCGGGCGAAGCAGGAGGCGGCAGCCTTCCTGGACCGCGTGGGTCTTGCGGCGCTGCAGGACCGCCTCCCGGGCGAGCTCTCGGGTGGGGAGCAACAGCGCGTGGCAATCGTCCGCGCCCTGGCGAAGGGACCACGGCTGGTGCTCGCCGACGAACCAACGGGCAACCTCGACACCGCATCCAGCGGCGAGATCGTGGAGTTGATGCACCGCCTGAACGAAGAAACGGGGGCAACGTTCCTGGTGGTGAGCCACGACCCCACGGTGGCTGCCACCGCAGGTCGGGTCGTGCGCCTCGCCGACGGGCACCTCGTAGCCGGGGAAGGATGATGCTGATCCTCAAGGCGTTTCGTGATCTCCGCGCTCTGGGGATCGGAGCCCTCCTCATCATCGCTGTCATAGCCACCGGAGCCGGCACCACGGCGGGCATCGCCCAGGCGTTGCACGACGTCGAGACGACGCGGGACAACTTCTTCACCGACTACGCGCTCGCCGACCTCGACGTCCGGCTCACCGACCCGGTGCCGCTGACCGAGCTGACGGGCGCTGCGATCGGCATGGAAGCGACGCGCAGTGAAGCCCGTCTCATCGTGAGCGGTACCGCCTTTCCGGGCGACGGAGAGACCACCCCGGCCGAGATCGTCGGCATGCAGCCCGACGCCGAGTTGGACCGGCTCGACGTTCTCGTAGGGTCCGACCTCGCCGCGTTGGGACCCGATGAGGTCCTCATCGAGGCCGATTTTGCTCACTACACGGGTCTGAAGGTCGGCGACGATGTCACCCTCAACGTCTCCGGGCAGACCGGCCACTGGCGGGTGGCCGGTCTGGTTCGGAGCCCGGAATACCTGTTGGCGACGGCCAACCCTGCCTATCTGATCCCACAGCGCGGGTCGCTCGCCGTCGTCTTCACCACCCGCGCCCGGCTCCAGGAGGTCACCGGACTCGCCGACCGGGCCAACGACTTGATCCTCGACTCTGCCACCGACGCCACCGCACCCTCCACCAACCTCGCAGCCACGTTGCCGGTGGCGAGCATCGTTCCCCGCGCCCAGCAGTACTCACTCAGGTTCACCGAGGCCGACGTGAGGATCTTCTCGTTGCTGGCTCCTGTGCTCGGCGGTGTGTTTGCCGTCTCCGGGCTGATCCTCGTGATGCTGAGTCTCCTGCGGCTGGTACAACACCAGCGGCGTGAGCTCGGTGCCCTGCTCGCCATCGGATACTCCCGCACCGCAGTGGCCGTCAGCGTCGTCCTCGTTGCCGCCCTTCTCGGTATCGCCGGGGCGGTCGTCGGGATCGGCGTCACCGCGGGCATCAGCCGGCTGGTGGGCGCCCAGTACGCCACCGCGGTCGGCTTCCCAGCGACCGTACACCAGCTGGAGCCTGCTTCGCTGCTGCTGTGCGTCGCAGTCGCCCTGGGCGCCACCCTGATTGCGGCGATCGTTCCGGCTTACCGGGTGGCCCGGCTCACCCCGGCCGCCGCGATGCGGGGCCAAGCCGCCGTGGGCGTCCACCTCCCCCACTGGCTGGAGCGAAGCACCAAAGCATGGAGCACACCATGGGCGTACGCCACCCGCTCGCTCGCACGGCGTCCCGTGTTGACTCTTGCAACCGTGGTCAGCGTGAGCGCCGCCATCGGTCTCGGCGCGGCTCTCAACATCGTGGCGAGCTCGGCGGCGCAGGCCACCGACGCTGCCTTCAGCGGCGATTCCTGGACCTACAGCGTGACGCTCGCCACACCCCTGCCCGAGCCGGAGGCGAACCGGCTCGTCGCCGCGGCCGGGATCGACGGTGCGGAACCGCTGCTCGAGGGACCGGCTCGCATCACGTCCGTTGCCGGCAAGAGCGTGGACCTCCAGGTCGTGGGCGTACCGGGCGCCGGGGAGCTGATGAATCTCGACGTCGTTGCCGGCTCTCCCCCACAACCGGGGATGATCGACCTCGGCGAGCAAACGGCGCAGACGCTGGGGGTTAGTGTCGGGGATTCGATAACGGTGCTGTCCGCCACCGGAACGACGCAGCTCACGGTCGGCGGTGAGATCCGTACTCTCGCCTCCAATAGCGCCTACGCCACCAACGACGTGGCGACCCGGCTGCTCGGCAGTGGTGACATCTCCACGGTGCTTGTGGTGGCCGACGCCGCACAGGCCGATTCACTCCGTAGCGAGCCGGAAGTGGCCCGGGTGGCTTCGAAGGCTCAGGTGCAACAGGCGGTCCACGAGCTGGTCACCGAGCTGACCGGGCTCATCGACACGATGCTCGCCATCAGCCTGGCGGTCGGCCTCCTGTTCCTCGTCTCCAGCCTGTCGCTCGCTTTCCTCGACCGACGCGACGAGTTCGCCACCCTGCGGGCAATGGGGTACGGCAGGCGGCCCCTGGCGACGATCGTCACCGTCGAGACGGTTCTCCAGACGGCAGTCGCCGCACTCCTATCGGTGCCGGCCGGTCTATTGCTTGCCGCACCGCTGGTCGCCCGGATGGGAGAGGCCTGGTTCCACATCGGTCTCGATGCAAAGCCGTCCGACTTCACCGTCGTCGCCGGGGCGCTCCTACTGGCGCTGATCCCCACCTTCTTCACAGTACGGCGGCTGCAACGGCTCAACATCTCCGCCACCGTGCGGGCCCGGCTCATCGGGTGAGCGAACCGGCGACCTCTACGATGACATGTGCTCGCCGCGGCGCGGGTTGAACACGGCCAGGAGGTGGCTCGCCCTCATGAGCGGACAAACGGCCTAGCCTCGCTTGATGCCGTCACAACTGGAGATTGCATGACTCGCCGCTCCGGCTCCCCTGAAGCCGAGACTCCCGGCCGGGCCCGGCCCGGGTTGATCGGTTTTCGTATCTCCGCCACTGAAACGACCGACCTCGACTGGCGCCGTCTCGAGGACACCTGGGCCCTGGCCGGATCTACGCCGGTGTTCTCGGCGGGCTGGATGAGCGATCACCTCTCTGACGCAAACCGCAAGAGAAACGGCCCCGCGTTCGAATCCCTGACTACTGCCGCCGCCCTGGCCGGAAAGGTGCCGGGCAAATGGTTGGGGATTGCGGTCGCGTCCAACACCTTCCGCCACCCGGCCGTGCTCGCCAAGGCTGCGACCGTCATCGACAACGCAACGGGCGGCCGGTTCGTGCTTGGTCTCGGCGCCGGCTGGCACCAGGGCGAGCACGATGCGTTCGGGATTCCACTGCCGCCGTTGCCGGAGCGTTTCGATCGCTATGAGAGCGCATTGCGTGTGCTCACTTCACTGTTCTCGGATGAGGCGCACCGCCCGCCCGGCGTCAGCCTCGACGATCCCTTCTTCCCGCTCGAGAACGCCACCAACGAGCCGCCACCGGTACGGCCCGGGGGGCCTGCGATCTGGCTCGGTGGGCAGAAACGGCGGGGTATCGCCCTGGCGGCGCGCTACGCCGAGGGATGGCCCATGCCCGGCAACCGCCCGGGCGATGTCGCCTACTTCGCCGGGAAACGCACCGAGATCTCCCGGGCTCTCGAGGCCGAGGGCCGTGACCCTTCGGCATTCATGTTCGCAGCCCAGGTCTCCTGCGGGTCGAGCCGGGCTTCGCGCCGCGCCGCCCTCGAGACGTCGCGAGCGTTCATCCGCGCCGGGGCAAACCAGGTGATCCTGGGCGTCCCGGCTCGCCAGGCTCCCGGGGGGCTGCAAGCTGTGGCCCGGGAGGTAGCGGAGCCACTGGCCGAACTCGACCTGCGTCCATGAGGCTGAATCGACACAATTGGCGGGGGCCGACGGTGATCTCCTATCGCTAGGTCGGCCCCAGAACCGCTATTGCATCGACCTCCAGCATTATCTCCGGCCGGATGAAGCCGGAGACCTCCACGAGCGTGCTGGTTGGCGGGTTGGACATGTCGATGAAACGATCACGTACTTCCCGCAACGCCCCGATGTTCGACATGTCCGACACAAACATGCCGAGCTTCACCACGTCTCCGAAGTCGGCCCCCACGGCCCGGAGCGCTGCCTCGATGTTGCGAAAGACCTGTTCCGCCTGACCCGCAAAATCGTGCTGTCCCACCAGGTTCCCCTCGGTGTCGAACGGGACCTGACCCGAGAGATAAAGCGTCGTGGCCCCGGGAGGAACAACCGCGATGTGGTGGTAGCCGGCGGTCGGGGGCATGGTCTTCGGTGTCCTGAATTCGACTCGATCTTCGGTCATGGAACGGCTCGCTTTCTGGCGTGTCGGCCGATCGTCGTACGTTCGTGCTAGCCGCGATTCAGTCGGCTTGGGTAGCCTTCAGACCATCCACAACGTCGATGTAGGAACGTATCGCATCGTCTCGGGGTGTTCCTCGCAGCGCCGCCCAGGCGTCGTATTTGGCTCGGTTGACGAAGTCGATCATCCCGGGGCGATCACCCGACACGTCCCCGGACGTGGCCTGCTTGTAGAGCGCATAGAGCCGGAGCAGGTCGTCATTGCCGGGTCGCTCCCGCAACTGCTTGACCTGTGCGACGGCGGTGGTGAAGGCCGACTCGATGTCCGACATGGCATCCGTTCTCTCGACTTCTTGGCAGCGTAGAACACTCGCGGCGGTCCCGAGCCAGGCGACCGCTAACCTCGCCCGATGTCCGATTTCTCCTACCGGCTGATGGCGGTCGCCGGCGTTTTCTGTATCTCGTTCGTACCGGTACTGGTGCGCGCCGCCGAAGACGCCGGTGACGTGACAATCGCGTTCTTCCGCTTTCTCTATGCACTGCCTGTCCTCGCCGTGCTCTACTGGGGGACACGCAGTAAGGACCGGCGGCCTCGCAAGAGCCGGTGGATCGCCGTCGCCTCTGGTGTCTTCCTTGCGCTCGACCTCACGTTCTGGCACGCCGGGATAGGTCTGATCGGTGCCGGGCTCGCCACCGTCGTCGCCAACCTCCAGGTCGTGATCGTGGCGCTGATCGCCTGGGCGCTGTATCGGGAGCGGCCCGGCCGGCGGGCGATCTGGCTCGTTCCGGCGATCCTGCTCGGCATCTTCCTCATCTCCGGAGCCGGCAGCTCAGACGCATACGGGACGAACCCGCGACTGGGCACCATCGAGTCCCTGGCATCGGCGTTCTTCTATGCCGGATTCGTCCTGACCCTCCGCGAGGCAAACCGAGGCCACCAGGCGCCGCCCACCGGCCCCTTGTTCGACTCGACCGTCGGGGCTGCCGCGGCCTCGCTGTTCATCGGGCTCGTATTCTCGCCGGACTTCAAACTCACGGTGGACTGGGCCACGCACCGATGGATCATCCTGATCGCGATCATCGCCCAGGTCATCGGGTGGCTGCTCATCTCGAGATCGCTCCCCAACCTGCCGGCTCTCGACACTTCGGTTCTTCTGCTGGGTCAGCCTCTCCTGGCGATTGTCTGGGCACGGTTGATCTACACAGAGCTGTTCGGGGTCAGCCAATGGATCGGAGCGGGCCTCGTGCTCGCCGGGCTCGTGGTCTTCAGTCTGCGGCGACCGGGATCAGGCAAGCCGGGGAAGCAACCGGTCGAGACCGGCGATCAGACGGCCTGACGCGACCACCTCCCTGGCACCAAGGGCCAGGATCCCCGGGGTCATCAGGTCGTCAACCCGCTCCCCGACTGCAACCACGCCGATGTTGCCGGACACCAACGCCCGGATTGCCTCGTGCGCCGCTGGGTGTCCCAGATGGACCAGCGCCAGCACCGGCCGCTCTGCGGCCGCAGCCTCCAGAGCCGCCGGGTTGCGCCACAGCAGAACCCGGAATTCGCGGCGTTCGATCTCGGCTTGGAGACGGTCACGCTGCTCCACCGGTATTCCGAACAGCGCGATCGAAGGCAGCGCCGCCAGCGGTTCCCGGGCCGGAACCACCCCGGCAACCGACCCGGCCTTGCGCACACCCCACTGGAGATGGTGGCGCCACACCTCTTCCCCCAGCTCTTGAGACGATGCGGGGTAGAGACCGTAGCGATCCTCCGGATGGGCGTCGACCTCCCAATCGTCACGTGTTGCAGCGGCAACGCCCAACGCTGCCAACGCGGCGGAGACGGGCTGTGTGGCGCGCCGCACGAGCTCCAGCGGCGAGTCCGCCTGCTCGACTGCGGGCCGGCTCAGCAGACTCTCCAGCTCGGCGTGCAACTGATCCGCAGCCATCCGAACGGCCGCAGTCACAGTGTCGTCGGCAACGACTCCGAGGTCTGCGATCTTGCTTTCCAGAAATCCCGGGAACGCCGCAAGCATCGCCGCAACAAAGCGCTCGGTCTCCGTGTCTTCCATCCCGCCAGCATAAGAGCGTCCGCCGGTTTGGCACGCATCGCCGTTCTTGCGGACATCCGCTGCCCTGAGGCGTCGAAAATCCGCACGAACGGGGAGAACCGGGGTGCGGTGGCGACACTAGAGTCTCGAAGGTTCGATGAAACGGCTTGCTGCGCTCACTGTTGTTGTCGCCCTCCTCATGGCGGGCTGCCGCGCTGAAGTTCGCTTGCTTCTCGATGTCAACGAGAACGGGTCGGGCACACTGGCCGCCGAGGTGGGCATCAACAACCAGCTAAAGGACCTGATCGATCAGCTCACCGGCGACAGCGAGGCCATCATCTCCGCCCTCGACCTCGGTCTGGTCGGCGAGGGCAGCACGCGGGTCGAAGGCGATATGACGATCTACACCACCCAGGTAACGTTCGCCGACGAGACCAAGATCTCAGACGCGGCGGCCGGTCACTTCACGTCCTTCAGCCTCGACATGAATGACAATGGGACGTCGCTCGAGGCGACGCTCGACCTGGTAGGCGACCTGGATCTGTCGCAGTTCCCCGTCAACCCCAGTTCGATCGATCCGGAGACCTTCGAAGCGCGCATCCTCGTGTCGCTGCCCGGCGAGGCCGCCGACAACAACGCCGACGAGATCACCTCCGACGGGCGGTTCTCCTGGAACATCCCGCTCGACGGCAAGCTGTACATGTTCGCCAACACGACCTACCCCAAGTCGGGTTTCCCGCTCTGGCTGCTGGCGTTGCTCCTCCTGTCGGGCGGTCTAGCGCTGGCGGTCTGGCTGGCGGCGGTGCGTCGGGACAGGAATGCGGCGACCACGCGCAAAGCACCCGAGCCGCCCTCTCTGGAGGACGGCGCTCTCGACGCGGGGCGCGAGGAGGTCGGCCGGACACCGTTCTTCGACCTCGAGGAGTGACCTGCCTGGCCCGTCAGTGGGTCAACTTGGCACGGAGGCGCCAGGTGCCCAACGCCAGCAACACGGCGGCGAAAGCGATCAGTGCACCGATCTGAGGAACTACGGAGCCGAGGTTGCCGCCCTGTCGGATCAACTCGGTAAACCCGTCCAGCGCCCATGCATGAGGGGTGAGATGAGCGATCTTCACCATCGTGTCGGGGAAGATCTCGAGCGGGACCATGCAGCCGCCGAGTGCAGCAAGGCCAAGACCCGCAAACACTCCGACTGAGCCCGCCTGCTGGTCGTTGTCGAAGACCGATCCCATCAACATGCCGCCGCCGGCGCCGACCAGAGCAATCATGACGAGCAGAACCCCGGCCGCGAGCAGATTGCCCCAGTGCACGTTGAACGCAACCGCGGCTCCGATCATGATGAAGAGCCCCTGGATCATTGCGATCGCAAACCGACCGCCGGTCTCGCCGAGGAGAATCTGACCAATCGAGGTGGGTGTCGACACCATGCGCCGGGAGACTCCGAGACGCCGGGTGTTGATTAGAGCTGCGGAACCGGCCAGCGAGGTGAGGAACACGAAAAGGATCAGGTTCGATGGTGCACCGAGGTCAAACTGGCCCAAGCCCTCACCAAACAGTGACTCCCCGCTCGACTCCGTGGCAACGTCAAGACCCCCGGCGCCTGCGGCAACTATCCGGGCAGTGGCTACCGCATCGTCGAAGCCGGCAAGACCTTCACCACTCACCACGCGGGCCGCCCGGAAAACGGCGCTCTCGCTTGCGGCAATCGCCTCGATGGTGGCGCGATACTCCACGACGCTCTGGTCGGCCCTCCCCAGGAACTGGACTTTCGCCACGGCTCCGCTCCCGAGTTGCTGGTCGTAGTCGGCAGGCACAACGACACCCAGATTCACGACTCCTCGTTCGACATCTGTCAGCAGCCGATCAGAATCGTCGTAGCTGATTGTGTTGAAGTCCGCGTCACTTGTGATCCGGTCCGCGAACGCGGCGGCGTACTGCCCATCACCGGCGTTGACCAGCCCGACCTTGGGACGGAACGAGCCACCGAACGAGGCCCCAATGACGAGGATGAGGAGCATCGGAAAGACAAACACAAAGAAGATCGTCGAAGGCTCACGGAGCATCCGCTTGACGTTCACGGCGGTAATGGCCAGAGCTTTCATGGCGCCAGCACCCTCTCCCGACCAAACCAGATCGCCAGCCCCAGCGTTACGACGAAGAACGCCAGCATGGCGACGGTCGGGGTGATCACCGCCGACAGCCCGGCTCCAGACGAGATGTCCCCGAGACCCTGCATGAACCAGGCGTGGGGGGTCAGTTTCGACAGCGCCGCCAGCAGCCGCGGGCCCTGGCTGAGCGGGAAGAACGTTCCACCGAGCAGACCGAGAACGACGGCGATGATCGACTGCCAATTCGCGGCCTGCTCCGGGGTCTTCGCAACCACGGCGACCATGGCCATGATCCCCAACGCGGCCAACACGCCTGCGACCATGAGGATGGCCACCGCGACCGGGTTACCCCAGTTGGCACCGATCAACAGTGTTGTCCCCACCGCAAGCACGACCATCGAGACCAGCCCCAGGACGAAGCTGGTGATGGCCTTGCCCCCGATGATGCTCCACCGGTTGATCGGGGCGCCGAGCAGCCGGGGAAGAGTGCCGTTGAGCCGTTCCTCGAGCAACGACGACACCCCGAACTGAACGGTGAAGAACAGGAAGAAAACCGCCATGCCTGCGGCAAAGAAGGTCGTCGAGTCGAGCGTCCGGTTCGACGCCTCGGTGTCGGCGAGCACCACCGCGGCCGGGGTCTCCATCGCGAGCGCCCTGACTGCCGGGGCATCCCGCGCCCCGTCGACCATCGCCGTCCCCACCGACACGGTCACGGCTTCCACCTCGGACAGATAGCCGTCGAGAACCGCCTTGGCGACCTGGCCCCCGATGGTGGAATCTACGTTGCGCACCATCCGCACCGTCCCACCGGCCCCACTCTGCACCGAGGCGGAATAGCCCGCCGGGAAGATGTAGACGGCGTCCTCGTCGCCGTTCTCGACGTCCGTCAACGCCTGGTCGACATCGTCGTATTTGGTGACGGTGAGCAGCCCCTGCGCCTCGACGGAGGGAAGCACGTCATTGATGAAGCTTGCGCTGATCTCGCCACCGTCGCTGTCGACCACACCCACGTGGATATCGAAGGAGCCGGCGGTGGCATCGGGGATGATGGCGGCGAAGATGAAAGCCAGACCGAGCGGTGCGACGATGCCCATCAGGATCGCCGACTTGTCACGCAATCTCTGCGACAAGTCCTTGAGCGCGATGATGATTGCGGCTCGCATCAGTCGCGCAACGCCTTCCCGGTCAGGTGGAGAAATACCGATTCGAGATTGGGCTCGATCACCTCAACACCAGAAACGGCAACTCCCGCGCCCTGGGCTGCGTCGAGAATCCTGGGCAGCAGGCTGCTGGCGCCGTCGACGAGCAGCTCCACAGAACCCTCGGCCGCGGTGACGCTGGCCACCTGCTCTATCGGCTCCAGAGCCTCTACCAGCCTCCGTGCCGACCCGACGACGCTGAGGTTGATGGTGTCCTTCTGACCCATGAGCTGGACCAGCTCCCGCCGGGTGCCCTCAGCGCGGATCCTTCCCGCATCGATGATGGCCACCCGATCGCACAACCGCTCTGCTTCTTCCATGTAGTGAGTCGTGTAGAGCACCGCGGTACCGGCCGAGCCGAGCGCTTCGACACTCTCGAGGATCGAGTTGCGGCTTTGCGGATCAACGCCGACGGTCGGCTCATCGAGAATCAACAGGCTCGGCTCATGGAGCAGACCGATGCCAATGTTGAGCCGCCGCTTCATCCCGCCGGAGTACTCATCGGTGCGATCGTCGGCGCGGTCGGTGAGCCCGATCACCTCCAGTACCTCTTCGATTCGACCCAGCAACCTGGCCTTGCCAAGACCGTACAGCTTGCCGAAGAAGCGCAGGTTCTCCCGTGCGGACAGATCCGGATAGATCGCGATGTCCTGAGGCACGTACCCGATCTCGACGTTGCCTTCGGTCGTCCGGGTTGTGATCTGCTTGCCGGCAACCGTCACCGAGCCGGCATCGGCCTCCAGAATCCCGGCGATCATCGAGATCGTGGTCGTCTTGCCTGCCCCGTTCGGCCCGAGCAGACCGTACGTCTCTCCGGGCGCGATCTGGAACCCCACATCGTCGACCGCGACCAGATCACCAAAGGTCTTGACCAGACCCTCGCACTCCAAGACGTTCAAGCTTCCTCCTACACCCGTTCCGATGCAGCATACGAGAACCATCGATTGCGCGTCCTCCTTCGCATGGATGATTCGGGTCTTATCCCCGAGGACCGACTACACCTAGTCGGTGAGTAGCTCGACGACGAGCAACCCGAAGGGGCCCTCCACGACTGCGATCCCGGCCCGGGTGAAACCTGCGGCAGTCATCTCGTCCTTCATCTCCTCGACGAGTGCCGCATGCGCCGACTCGGGACCTGCGGTGAGGACGACGAGCTCCACCGCCGTTGTCGTCGGAATGCCCGCGCTGTTGAGAATGGCGCGCAGGTGCTCGCTCTCCAGGACCTCGATTCGTCCACGGCTATAGCCGTCCGCCGCCATCTCGAACGCGACGTCTCCGAGACCGGTAGCTTCCGGCAACGGCTCGACATCAGCGGCAACTCGCTCCCGATTGAGCAGATCGAGGATCGTTGCCTCCGCGGCGGGGAGTCGCTGCAGATCCTCCCGATCCGTAGCGGGCAGCTCGAGAGGCGCACCGGCCGACGCGACGGCGTGGTCGGCGCCGGTGAGCGAGCGGATACGCAGCGAGACCTCCACCACTCGATCACCCGAGAGGAAGCCGAGCACACGTTGTGGAATCCCGCCCGGATCGGTGAGAGCCGCCGCCACCGTCGACTCGTCGAGTTGGCGTTTCGCTGCGTCGGGCAGATCGACAACGGTCGCCATCGACACAGCGAGCGTTACCACCAGGGTGAACGCGATGAGGCTGAGCGTCGCACCTGCGGCCCGGTTCAGCGTCGATACACCGGGAAGGAGACGCAGGCCGCCGTGGATGATCCGGCTGACGATCCCCGCCCCCACTGCTATGGCAAGGAAGATGCCGATGCCCGCGATGTAGCGCCCGACGTCCGGGGAGATGCCGGACATGTTCACCAGTACCCTTCCCACCGGGGTGGACAACCGGAAGGAAGCCACGGTTCCGACAATGAGCACCGCCAGGCTGATCACCTCGCGCAACAGACCCCGCATCCAGCCGCGGATCCCCAACCCGACAAGCAACGCACCGAGGATCACGTCCAGCATGACGAGTGGCTACTCGGTCGGCTCGTCGCCGCCGTCGGGTGCCCCCACCTCATCCGTCTCCTGGGCGCCGGCGTCGGCATGGACGATTTCCCGGATGATCTCATCGAGCAGAGGTTCGGGCGGGTGGGATGATTCCATCATGTCTGCGTAGGCATCCTCCCAGGTCTGGCCAAGCACGCGGGTGCGCCACAAATGGCCGGCGACGATCTTGATGCTGGCGGCCACCGGGACCGCCAGCAGCACGCCCCAGATGCCACCGACACCACCACCGAGCAGGATCAACAAGATGATCAGTGCCGGGTGCAGATGAACCGTCGCCCGGAGAACGTTCGGGCTGATGAGGTGGTTGTCCAGCTGCTGGACCAGGAGCGCAACCAGGGCGGCAAGGACCGCAGTGCGTGCGTCTGCGGTGACGAACCCGACCATAACCCCGAGAAAGCCCCCCACCCAGGGGCCGACGAACGGGATGATGTTGAGCGCACCGGCGAGCATCCCGATGATCAGCCAGAAGTTGAGACCGATGATCCAGAAGCCGGTGCTGGTGAGCACGCCGACGATCAGGGCCACCAGCATCTGGCCGCGTAGGAACCCACCGACCGCACCGCCCAGCCGGCGCGTCACGTGCAGTACCTCGGCCCTGTGCCGTTCCGGTATGAGGGCGGTCGCCTCCTTGCGGACGCGGGGAAGGTCGATGAGCACGTAGAACGCCACAACCGGTGCGATCACAAAGACAAGGATGGCCTCGAGCACGCCGCTCGTAACGTCACCGAGACGGGACCAGACAACAGACAGAATCTGATCCTGCGCCTGCGGGTCGTGGATGAACTGTTGCAACTGGTCGTACGACCAGAGATCGACGTTGAAGCCCATGTCGGCGGCCATATTCTCGAGGTCTGAGGCGGTGTCCTCGTATATCTGCGGGAAACTGGTAGTCAACTCGGAGCCCTGATTGGTAACGACCGGGGCAACCGCGGCCCCGATACCGGCAAGCACCGCAAGCAGAAAGAGGAACCCGAGCATGGCCGCCAGGATCCGGGGAACATGGCGGTCCGAGAGCCAGCCGACGAGTGGGTTGAGAATATAGATGATGGCGACCGCCAGCACGATCGGTGCCAGCAGGATCTGGATTCGTCCCAGCACCAGGAGCACGATCCAGATGAGGACCGCGGCGCCGACCAAGCTCCAGGCGGCGATGCCCATCCGCGTGATCACCGCGTTCAGGTCGCGTTCGCGTCTCACCTCGGTCGTCTCGGGGACGACGTCGGGAGAGGTCTCGCTCATCCGCCGACCGGCGTGTCGATCCGCCTGGCGAGCGCTTTCTTCCGCTCTTCCCTCATCTTGCGCAGACGCTTGATAACCAGTGGATACCTGAGAGCAGCCTCCTCGTCTTCGACGAGCCGGCGCAACGCCTGGTAGTAGCGCGTGGAGCTCATGCCGAGATAGTCGCGGATACGCGCGATCTTTCGGCTCGGGGAAATGCCACCAGCCTGCCTCGAAATCGAGGACCTGTATGTCCTTCTCTGAGAGCATGTGGCCACGTTATCGGTGGGGTGTGACAGAAATGCGGATTTCGCGACTTTGGGGGCGATATTCGGTGCGGTTGAATGGGATCATGACGGACAGCACCCCGATGGTTGGCGAAGCAAAGGATGGCGATGTCGACGCCATCTCGGCGTTTCTGTGGGAGGCATGGCGCCAGGCCGGGCCGGGTGCCCCTGGTTTTGCCGGCGCCACCGAGGAGGTCATCGCCGACGTCGCCGATCCCGACCTGATCCGGTCGCGCACTGGCGGCCCCGATCATCGGATGTACATAGCAAGGTCGGGTGACCGGATCATCGGCTTCGCCTCGACCCGCGCCGAGACCGCGGACACGGTCGAGCTGTCGGGGATCGTCGTTCTCCGGGAGACAATCGGGGCCGGGATCGGCACCCGGTTGCTCGACGCTACGGTGGCGGCATCAAAGGGCTACGGGTTCACCACGATGATCGTCAGCACCGAGACCGGCAACGAGCGAGCGATCCGCTTCTACCAGCACCACGGCTTAGACGTCATCGGCACCGATCTCGAGCTGGTCGAGGAGACCCCGGTCGATGTCGTCACCCTCACCCGCGGGCTGTGACCCCTCCTGTTCCGGCGTACACCACTTCGATATACCGGCACGATCTACGCACGAAGCGGAGACCGGCTCCACGTGGGACATCACCGGGCAGGCGACGTCAGGGCGATTGGCAGGAAGCTGGCTCGAGGCGGTTCCCCAACTCGAAACCTTCTGGTTCGCCCGGGGCTCCGCAGGAACAGACCCGGGTCGCATCTGGTTCTTCTCGACGTGAGTACGACTGGGGACTGGCGTGTACCGTCAAGTGAAGCTGCCGCCGACAATTGCACCCGGCTCGGCGCGGGTGCCCGGGTGTAACGCCGCCCGCACACCGCCAGAATCTGTGGAAGCGAAGGAGACATAGTGGCAACGAACAGCGCCCCATCGACAGAGCCGCCGACACCGCCGCCGGGAAGCTGGTCCTGGCACCGGCTTGCGGACCACGATGCCGTATCCGAGGGACGCGTCATGACGGTCACGGTCGGGCACCGGAGCCTGGCGGTGAGCAAATACGAGGGCTGCGTCGGGGCACTGGACAACCGCTGCCCGCATCAGGGCGGTCCACTCGGAGAAGGGTCGATCGAGAACGGATGGCTGCGCTGCCCGTGGCACGGGTATGAGTTCTCCCCATGCAACGGTCTCCCGCCCCCCAGCTTCACCGACGCCCCAACCGCATATCCCACCGAGCGGCGTGACGACGGCATTTACGTCGCCCTACCGGACGACGTCGCGCATCGGCGCACTGTTTCGGACGTGCTCGTCGAGACGATGGTTGCGTGGGGCGTGCACGCGGTGTTCGGCATGGTCGGCCACTCGAATCTCGGGTTCGCCGATGCCATGCGGCGCGCCGAGACGCGCAAGCAGCTGCGATACATCGGGGTCCGTCACGAGGGAGCCGCCGCGTTTGCCGCATCCGCGTATGGCAAGCTGACCGGGCGCCCGGCAGCGTGCTTCGGCATTGCCGGACCCGGATCGACAAACCTGTTGACTGGTCTCTACGACGCCAAGCTCGATCAGGCGCCGGTTCTCGCCATCTCCGGCCAGGTGCCCTCGAAGGTCAAGGGACGCGGAGCGTTCCAGGATCTCGACCTCGAAGCCGTGTTCGGTGATGTAGCCGCTTCGTCGGAGACGGTGCAGGCGCATTCGAACCATGCCGAGCTGATGGCCCTCGCCTGCAAACGCGCAATCGTCGAACAAACCGTCACGCATCTGATGCTCCCGGACGACGTGCAAGCGCTCCCGGTCACAGACGCCCCGCCTACACCGCCGGATGGGCGGTGGGCGCACGACCCGGTCACACCCGATCTGGATGTGGTGCGCGCTGCCTGCGTGAAGATCGAGTCGGCATCACGGCCCGTCATCATCGTGGGCGCCGGAGCGCGGCGCCACATGGGCGCGGTCGTGGAACTGGCGGAGAGGCTCAGCGCTCCGGTGATGACCACCTTCAAGGCGAAGGGTCAGATCCCCGATCGGCACCCGCTCGGGTGTGGTGTGCTGGGACGCAGCGGCACTCCGGTCGCCAGCTGGTTCATGAACGAGTCGGACCTGCTCATCGTTTTTGGTGCGTCTTTCTCGAACCACACGGGAATCGCTCCCTACAAGCCGACGATCCAAATTGACCATGACCGGTGGGGAATCGGTCGCCACGATCCCGTCGAGCTCGGGATTCTCGGAGACGTCGGGTTGACCGCCCGGGAGTTGCTCGCGGGTCTGAACGGCGGCGAATGGGTCGATCAGCGGCCCGAGCTCGCCGATCGGTGGGCGATCTGGCGGGAAGAGACGTCACGCCGCGCCAGAGACGATCGCGGCCAAGGCCTCAACTCCGCTTCGGTGTTTGCGGAGCTGACCACAGCCGCCGACGACGACGCGGTGATCTGCGTCGACGTGGGAAACAACACCTACTCCTTCGGCCGCTATTTCGAGGTCACCAACCAGACGGTGCTGATGTCCGGGTACCTGGGATCAATCGGCTTCGGGTTGCCCGCGGCGATGGGTGCCTGGGCCGCGGTGGACGGCGAGCGGCAGGTCATCGCCGTGTGTGGTGACGGCGGTTTCGGCCAATACTCCATGGAAATGTCCACTGCCGCCAAGTACGGGATGGACATCACCTGCGTGCTGCTCACAAACGGCGAGCTGGGGAAGATAAGCAAGGAACAACGAGCCGCCGAGTACGACGTGTGGCAAACCTCGCTGACGAACCCCGATTTTGCCGCCTTCGCCCGGTCATGCGGGGCAATGGGACTACGGGTCGAAGGTGAGGATGGGCTCGCCCCTGCCCTGGCGGAGGCGCTGGCCCATCCCGGCCCCGCCCTGGTGGAGATCATCACCGACGCCGTCCTAGTGTGAGCAGGGACGCGATGCGTTTGGGCTTCGGCCCCTGCCTGCGCCTTGTTCACGGCGAGCCGATGGGGAATCTACGACAGCCCACCCTGGCGGACGGACCCAACCATGCGGTCTCGGAGCAGACCTGGTGACTATTGGCACCCCGCGCGAAATGACCACTCATACCGGCGGTCACTTGTGCCGAAGAACGACCAGTACGCAACGTCAGGGGACGGTCGAGAATGCGTACGCGAGTGGCAACTCTCCACCGATGCTGGAACGTTCTCGGCGACCGACAGGACGCGGAGGCGAGACCCGGGTATCCACGGTCGATGAAGATCACCGGTCATCCGCTCGACCGAGGAGGCCTACACGCCATGATGATGTCCGCCAAATCCGGCGCCGCAAATGCGCTCGGTATCGAAGGGTATGGCCCGTTAGCAGATGCAGATGATTTCGCATCGATACTGGCCACTCTGGTCGGCAGCGTCAGCAGCGAACTCGCCGAGCCCATCGACCGAATCCTGGTGGCAGCAGCGCGGGCACGTGTCTCCGACCTCGCCTACGACCACGTGCTGCAGCTCAACGAGGTCGAATCCTCAGCTGCCGCTCTAGTCACCATCATCAACGGTCTCGGCGATCTCGTGAACGCATGGAAAGGTGAACTCGCACTCGAGACAGTGGCGTTCAGCCTACGCGGATTGCTCCACGATGCAGTCGCAGTAGCTACCCCACGGGCGGGAGCAAAGCTCGTGCAACTGGGCGGCACCGTCGCCACCGACCTCCACGACACGCTTGTAGGAGATCCCGGCAGACTGAGAGACGTGATCATCCGGCTCCTCCGCCAGGCCGTTGACGCTTCCGAACGCGGATCCATCGCAATCACGGTATCGGGAGTAGAGGGTCCGCGTAACACAGTGAGCCTGCGGTTTGACATCGAGGATCTCGCCACACAGCACTGCGTCGATTCCGTCCCGCACCCAGCCCGGCCGAGCCAGGGCAAAGAGAACAGCCTGTCGCGTATGCTCACATCCGCGGTAGTGACGGAGATGGGTGGACAGGTATGGACCGACGATCGGGCGGTCGTTCATTTCCTCGTCGAGCTCGGTGTCGGCGACGCCAGCGAGCCGGACCAGCCGGTGGCAACGCCGCCCCTAACAACGACGGGTCTGGCCGTGCTGATCGTCTCCGAGTCCGCTGACGATCGACGAGGACTGCTCGCGGCACTCGGCTCTGCCGGGATGGCACCGATCGCCGTGGCCCACCCCGATGAAGCCCCGGCTGCATGGAGGACGGACCAGGATGGCGTGGCAACGGCGAGGGCGGCAGTTATCTACGGGTCACAACATCCTTTTGACACCGCTGAAGCGTTCCTGAACCGGACTCACCGGAGAATACCCGTCACGCTCGTCGTTCCCTCAGGTAGGCGCGGCGACGCGGCGCGGTGCCGCGCGCTCGGCGTCGCCGGCTATCTGGCAATGCCCGTCGTCGACAGCGACCTCGCCGACGCCGTCGTCGCGACCGTTCAAGAATCTCGGAATGCCGGCACGAACACATCACTCGTTACACGCCACTGGCTGCGCGAAGGCCGGTCCAGCCTACGAGTGCTGCTCGCCGACCCGAGCCCGACCAGCCAGCGGCTCGTCATGGACATATTGGAGGCGAGAGGTCACGCGGTCACCGCCGCTGCCGATGGCGCCGCAGCCGTCGACGCTCTCTCGACGGGATCGTTTGATGTGGTTGCCGTGGACATGCAGATGCCACGATCGGCAGACGGCGTGGACGCTGCCACGATGGTCCGCTCCAGCGACTGCGGCGCTCATGTACCGATCGTGGCCATCACCACCTACTCAGGACAAACCGATCCCGTCCGGTTCCAGACAGTCGGGTTGGACCACCGCCTGGCAAAGCCGTGGCGCCCGGAGGAACTCACCGTAGCCATCGAGAACGCTGCAGCCAGTGCACGGTTGCCCGTCTTGGGTGACCGTCGCTAGCGATCCCACCAACTCCAGACGACTCGCGCATGGCCATCTGGTGACTATCACCATGCGGCACAAAATAACTAGTTAACCACCAATCACTTCCGCCGACAGACAAGACAGACACCAAGACAGGGGACGGTCGAAAATGCGTGTTCGAGTAGCAATCACAGCAATGCTGGTACTTGGCAGCATTGGCGTTGTGCCGGGTGTTGCAAGAGCCACTTCGGTCACGGCCGAGTCGGTGATCGCACAGGCGTACCAGCAATGGTGGGACGCACTCGGTCCAAGGCAGGGATGCGCTTCCGGGGTGACAATCACCCTCGAAGAGCTGCCTTCTCGTCGGGGCGAGTACCGGGTGGCCACCCAACAGGTGGTCATCGATCCAAGCGGTGACGTCGCCACATTGCCCGGGATCGTTATTCACGAACTGTCGCACCACGCCTTCCTTTCGTGCGGTGCGTTCGCCGACGAGAACCTCACCGAAGCGTTCCTCTCGGCGCAGCAACTCCCTCTCGATCGCGACTGGTTCGACTACTCCGCAGGATGGGAACAGGCTCCCGTCGAGCACTTCGCCGAGGCGATGAGCACCTCGATCCTCGGCGCCGACAGCACCAGCCTCAGAGTCTCCCCCGAGGCGGTCAGAGTGATCAGACTGTGGCTGGCGGCAGCCCCGATCATGACCTCACCACCGCCAGACGAGTACGCCCCGATCCCGTACGCGCCCGCGGTGGCAACAGCTGATCGACGCGGCGATGACCAGGTCAGCGAGCCCGACCAATCCAAAACGATGGCCGCCGGCGCCGTCGAGATCAAACGGGACGCCACACCGCCGAAGGTGGACGCCGATGAGCCACCGCCGGCTGTGCTCGAGATGCTGCGCTGGGCCAACACACTTCGATCACTGATCTTGTGGCCGCGATGATTCCGATCACGCCACTCCGCAACAGGACCGTCCTCATCAACGTCAAGTCGATAGAGCAAATCGAACAGATGCCGGAGACGGTCCTGGTACTCACCGGGGGCCGGCGCATGGTCGTGGTGGATCTGGCACAGGATGTCGCCCAACGCATCCAGCGGGTCCACGCCACCGTGATGGCAAGGGCAGCAGCCGGATCGACTCCGAGACTCACATCGCCGGGCGGTCGCCTTCCATCCACGGCTTTGCCGCAAGCCGCGCACGGCTTCGTCGAGCCTGCATCGGCACCCGCCGACCTGGCGCCGAGCAAAGACCCGGACCAGACAGTCTCGACCACTACTATCTCGACGACCAATATCTCGACCACCAATCTCCTCCACACAGGGCAGATTGCGCTCGACCGGATTCTGGCGGCGGTCACTCGCTGCAGATGGCTCGCAGACCAACGGTCAATGGATGATCTCTATCGGCAGGAGCTCGGCAAGGCGCTCGACGCCGTCGACGACCTTGCCGGCACGTTCCGCCCGAGGCACGTCCGCGGCCCGGCTTCGGCCCTCGCTGAGGTGCTCGGCGGCTGCCGGGACCAACTGAGCATGCTCCTCAGCCGGGATCAGGATGAGATATCGGTGCAAGAGGCGGACAACATCATGCGCACGATTCATGCCAACATCCGCAAAGTCCGCAAGGTGTGGGCGAGAATCGCCGCCGACACATCGTGGGCGGCAATTGCAGACTCGCTGGAACCGACACCACAAGCGACCATGAGCCCGGCACACTCACGTGAAGTTGCGTGACGGGGCCGCGGAGGGAGCGCCCGGCCCCTGTCGAACCCACACAGATCGATGAGGAACGCGTCGGCTACCAAGTCCCGGCTTCCTAGCGAATCATCCGCGGAGTTCATGCGAGCAGGATTTCGTCCCGACGGCCGAAGCTGTGTGTGTTGTCGACGAAGAAGCAACGATCCGGAACAAACTCGTACCAGGCCACTCGTTCCAGAGCCGCCCGTACCACCGCGGGTGCTTGATCGAGACGGGTTACGGGGAACTTCTGTGCATATCGCTTGATGGCCTTGCGCTGCTCGGTGCCTGACAACACCCGGACATTCCCCTCCAGTTGGAGGCCCCTGATCTGCCGCCAATCTGAGTAGTCCTCGTGAACTGCTGCGCCACAGCGAGAATCTACAGCCAGATCACTCGCATGTCGGCTCCGCGGCGAGGAGAGGAACGTGAGCGTGAAACCTTCGTTCACGTAGAACACGGCAGTGGCCCACGGCCCTCGAGTGCCATTTGTGGCAAGCGTCATGACGTTGTGGCTCTCGACGTAGGCCAATGCCTCATCACGACGGTCGGACATGCCTGCTGTCAACGGGGCCAGCACCGGCAATGCGACCCGTTGCGCCTCGACCCGGCACCGCGCCACAGTGGTGTGGAGTTCACTCGACGGTCACCGTCCTCCGCCTATACGGTCAGCAACAATTTCGGCTGCCCGGGATCGCGCTTCGGCCGATATGGCAATGCGCGTGCCGCGGAAATCCGCCCCGCGGGTAGCGTCAAGGCCCATGCGCGAGGTTGATCCGTCGGGCATCGACGATGGGTCCAGCGCGCTGCCGGGAAGGCCCGGGATGACAAATAGGTCGCGCGCCGGCTGGAAGTGTGTCGCCAGCGCCCAGAGGACATCGGCATCGCTCGAGCATTCGACATCGGAGTCGACCGCCACCACCGTCTTGAGGTATGGATCCCAACCGAGAAGGGCGAGCATGATCTGCCGTGCCTCTCCGGGTCGGCGTTGGTCCACCGCGACATAGCAGTGAAAGTGCGTACCGGAGCTTGGATAGTGGACCGCGGTGACTGACGGGAACCTGGCTTTGAGCTTCTCGCTCATCTCGGACTCGCGGGGGATTCGACCGAGGTTCAAATGCTCCGCCGAGTTGCCGCCAACGACATCGACCAGTACTGCGTTGCGGCGTTTGAGCACGTTCTCTACATGGATAACGTTGTTCGTCGATCGGTCGGAGGAATATCCGCTGAACTCCCCGAATGGCCCCTCCGCCGCGTGGGCGGCCGGATCAATGAAGCCCTCGAGCACGAGTTCCGCATGTGGCCGGCACCTGAATCCCGTGGAGTGGCGTGCGCACTACCTGGAGCGGCTCCCCAAAGAGGCCCCCGGCAACCTGACGCTCATCCACCGTGATCGGAACACGGGCCGCAGCTCCCAGCATGAACAGCGGATGCCCGCCCACCACCATCGCCACGGGGAGCACCTCGCCCCGCTCCCCGGCTCCCTGCAGCAGTCGCCACAAATCGCCCCGGGAATGGAGGCTGGTGGCCAGTTCGGAAGAGGAGTGGACCATGGCCCGGTGGTAGCTCAGGTTGCCGACACCGTTCGGATCCTCAGCGACGACGATTCCACTCGTGATGTAGGGGGCACGGTCGGTTTCGAAATGGGTGATGAGCGGCAAGTCATGTAGGTCGAATCCTCCCGACGCATGGACTTCGTCCAGCACAGGAGCTGTAGCCACCTCCTTGGGTGGGATCAGATTCGTGGCGCGCCTTTGGAACTCCTCGTGTAGCGATCCTGCATCCACCCCGAGGAGGCGTGCGATCCGCCGTCGCGAACGCGAAAATATTGGTCACGACGTCGTGCTCGATACCGACGACGTTCGAAAAGTGAAGCATCTCGTGACGGCCCGCCGAGGCGAGTTCCCAGACGACGCCCGTAACATCCTGGACCGGAGATACGGGTTGGTCGACTATCAACACATCATCGGGGTACTCCTCCTCGTATGAGGCAACGAAGGAGTGAAGGTCTTGATCGGCGGTGAATGCACTCACGTGAGGTCAGGCTCCTCTCGCCACCTCTTGAAAAGGTCGTGACGTATCCCGAATTGATCAAGGATCTTGCCCGTCGTCTGCGCAATGAGGTCATCGATTGAGCGTGGGTCGTGGTAGAACGCGGGCGTCGGGGGTAGTACCGTGGCGCCCGCTTCGGTGACGGCCACCATGTTGCGGAGATGAATCAGGCTAAGCGGTGTTTCCCGCGGAACCAGCACCAGCCGCCGTCGCTCCTTCAGGCACACGTCCGCGGCACGGACCAACAAGTTCGTTGTGATCCCGTGAGCGATCGAGGCGAGTGTGCTCATCGAGCACGGAGCTATCACCATTCCCATTGTTAGAAACGAACCCGACGAGATCACCGCTGCGAAGTCGCGTGGATCGTGGACGACGTCGGCCCAGCCGCTCACTAGAGTGGGATCAAGGCCCGCCTCGATCTTGATGTTCTCCCTGCCCTGCTCCGAAACCACCAGATGCGTCTCTACTGAACCCAATTCATGGAGGCACCTCAGCAGCTGAAGTCCGTAGTGCGGAGCGCTCGAGCCGGTGATCCCGACCACGAGACGCGGGCGAGTGCTTGCGCCACTCGATCCCGCTGTCTCGCGTCCGGACATTGCTCGCTCCGCTATGTAATCGGGGTGCCGTAGCTACCGGCGGCAAGTTGCGCCTTGGCGGCCTCGACGTCCTTTGGTGGGGCCGTCGGGGTGATTCCGACAAGTCGGGCAATGTTGTTGCCCATGTAGTCCTCGAGTTGGTCCTCGCCGATATTAAGGCCCTGCGGTGGCTCATGGCAGAGAACTTCGAGCTCTGTCAGCCACATGCCCGGGTCGTTTGGTGGCGAGTCTGTGCCAAATACCAGACGATCGCGCGGCATCTCCTTGGCGAATTCGACGATCCGTGATTGCAGCAGCCAACCGGATTCGCCCCACACGTTTGGTGAGTCCATGATCATCCAGAAGGCCTCGAAGCAATACACACCACCGGTCTGCACGCCGAAGTGCCCAATGATGAACTTGACGTTCGGGAACTCGCGAATGATCGGATAGAACTGTGTCGGAATCGAATAGGGCCCGTCACCGGTGTGGATCAGGACGATCACACCAAGCTCGTCGCATTTCTTCATTACCGGCCGTAGCCAGTCCAGGGCCCGGTCGGGACGGTACGCGTGCATGTTCGAATGCAGCTTCAGCATCTTGAAGCCGAATTCCTTGACATGGAACTCAAGCTCGGCAGCACCGTTCTCCGGTCCATAACGCGGGTTGTACGTGAAGTTGCCGATGAACCGGTCCGGGTACGTCTGGGTCAGCTCGGTGATGTACTTCATGTAGTCGCGAATACCTTCGCGGCCACCAGCACGACCGTCACGCCATACCGTGTTCCCGGGAGGGTTCTGGATGAACCCCATGTCGATACGCCGCGGCTTGCCGTTTATCCAATAGGGGCCATCCATCATCTCGATCATCCGCTCACCGGTGAACGGAGTGCCCGTGTGACGCCACGCCTCATCCACCACGTTGGTTGGATGTAGATGGGTGTCGATAATCATGCAGTTTCCTCCTTTGATAGGAAATCGGTTGATAGGAAATCGGTTGATAGGAAATCGGTTGATAGGAAATCGGTTGATAGGAAATCGGTCGGTCGGACAGGTGCCCGCCGCAGGTCAAGACCTGTGGCAGAACGCAGAGCATTGAGAATTGCGGGAGTCGAGGACAAGCTGGACGGTTCGCCAACTCCGTTGAGCCCGTACGGCGAGTCGGGGTGGGGAAACTCGAACACCTTCATCGGCATCGGTGGAACGTCGAGCATCGTCGGAATGAGGTAGTCGGTGAAAGACGGATTGCGGACATGGCCCTCGTCGATCTGTATCTCCTCCATGACGGCCAGACCGAGACCTTGCACCGATGCCCCCTCGATCTGCCCTTCGACCGCGATGGGATTCAATGCCCGACCGACGTCTTGAGCAACGGCGAGTTCTACGACACGCACCAACCCGAGCTCGACATCAACGTCCACCACCGCTCGATGGGCCGCATAGGCGAAGGCTATATGGGCGTCGCCCTGCCCGCGCTCCTGGTCGATCGCTTCGGTGGGACGGTGGTGATAGGTGAAGGTGTGGGAGACGGGCTCTTCACCGAGAACTTCAGCAGCGCTGATCAGGGGTCGACCGTCTTCCGCCATACAGATGTCGATGCCGTCAAACCGCAACAACCCGGCGGGCTCGCCGACCATCACAGCGGCCCGTTCCAATAGGTCTTCACGAACCGACTCGCAGGCTCCGAGCACGGCACCGCAGCTCATCCAGCTCTGGCGCGAGGCGGACGATGCCCCGGCTTCGCCGATCAGGGTGTCTTTGTCCGCCAGCACGACCTTGCTGACTCCGAGCTCGGTGCGGACCACCTGGGTCTCGAGAGTCACGATGCCCTGACCCAATTCTGCAGCTGCGCAGTACACCTCGGCAATCGGCTCGCCGTCGTGAATCAACAGCGTGACCTGTGCCGTCGAGGTGTCATCGACTCCGCCGGAGAACCCGATGGCCTTCATGCCGAGCGCATAGCCGATCCCGCGCTTGATGCCTTCGCCATGAGTGACGTTGCCGACACCGCCGGGACGGGATCGAAGGTCGCACAACTCATCGGCAGGTTCCTCTGGAAGAGGCAGGTCGCGCAGGAACATCAGTAATTCCCGCACCGGCGCTGGACCATCGATGAGCTGACCGGTGGGGAGGAGGTCACCGGCGGTGATTGCGTTGCGCATCCGGAGGTCCAGCGGGTGCAGGCCGAGTTCACGAGCCAGACGATCCATGGCTGACTCGATCGCGTAACAAGATTGCACGGCACCAAATCCACGCATGGCACCGCACGGAGGGTTGTTGGTGTACGTCGCATAGCCATCGATCTCCACGTTGGGGCATCGATAGGCACCGGCCGCAAAGTACGAGCCGTTGGCAATCACTATTTCTGAGGTAGAGGTATACGCACCACCGTCGAGAACCAGCCGGACTTTGCTGAAGACCAGCCTCCCGTCGTTTGTCGCGCCCAGCTCCACGGTAGCGGTCGCCGGATGCCTGTGGACGTGCCCGAAGAAGGACTCTTCGCGGTTATAGACCATGCGGACTGGTCGGCCGGTTGCCAGCGCGAGCATGCAGGCGTGGATATGAACATTCAGGTCTTCTTTGCCACCGAACGCTCCCCCAACCCCCGAGAGGACGAGTCGGACCTTCTCCAACGGCAACCCGAGGCTCGCCGCGACTTGCTTCTGATCGAGATGGAGGTTCTGGCAAGAGACGTAGAGTTCGACGCCACCGTCGCCAACCGGAACGGCAAGACCGGATTCCGGCCCGAGGAACGCTGGGTCCTGGGTCCCGAGCTCATACCGGGCCTCGATCACCACGTCGGCATGGTCACGGGCCGCGGCCACATCGCCATGACGGATCTTCACATGACGGGCCAAACCACCGTTGCGAAGACCGTCGACGGTGCCTGTCAAGGACGCCTCCGGATCCGTATTCGGAATCAGCTCCTCGTATTGCACCTCGATGAGACCACAGGCCCGGCGCGCGATATCGGGATGGGTAGCTGCAACCAGCGCAACTGGTTCGCCCTGGTACCGGGCCTCGTCGAAAGCGAGGACAGGTTGATCCGAGATCTTCATTCCGTACGTCTTCGATCCCGGCACATCCTGATGCGTCAACACCGCTGCAACACCGTCAACGCCTTCGGCGGCCGAGGTGTCGATCGACACGATGCGAGCCCGAGGATGGGGGCTACGGAGGGTGGCTCCCCACAGCGACCCCTCGTGATACTCGTCGGAGGAGTAGATGAATGAGCCATCGACCTTCGGAATCCCGTCGGGGCGAGATGCCGACGTACCGACACCTGCCGCGCTCTGACGGGTCGCTCTGTCGCTCAGGGTGGTTCCCCCCGCGCTCATTGCGGCACCACCTGAGATGAGTCCACAGCGCAGCTCTCGAACCTCTCGACGAGATCATCCTTGCGAAGGCTTTTCCCAATGAAGACGACCCGGCTGTCCCGGTGACCGGTCGGCCATTCATCGAGATCGTGCAGCTCGTAGACCTGGTGTACTCCTTGCAGCGCCACTCGATTCGGGTTGCCGGCTATCGCGAGAACACCCTTCCAGCGCAAGAGGTCTGCTCCGTAGTCCTCTGCAACGGTCGCGGCAACCCGCTCCACGGCGTCGCCATCAAGTTCGCCACTCAAACGAATCGAGTGGGTTTCAACAGCGGGATCGTGACTGTGGACGTAGTGGTTCTCCAGGAAGGTCGGATCACTGGCTGCTCGCTGCAACAGCTCAAAAGCCCTGGTCCCCAGAACCCCGTCGAGGTTCACCTCTGCGTAGCTAGATGTGTCGATTTCGGAGCGCTGGTTCAGCTCTCTGACCCTCGCCTTTATGCGATCAACTGTGGCGGCATCGACCAGATCGATCTTGTTGATGATGATGCGGTCGGCGCTCACGATCTGATCGACCGCCTGGTTGTCTATGCCGTCGTAGCGAATATCGTCGAGGTGTTGCTCGATGTGCTTTGAGTCTACGAGGGCCACAATGGCGTCGAGGTTCACCTCATCCAGTACCGCCTCCTCCTGGAAGAAGGACTGGGCAACCGGCATCGGATCGGCGAGACCGCTGGTCTCGATCATGATGTAGTCGATGCGGTCCTCGCGCTTCATCAGCTTCTTGATGACATCGAGCAGGTCCGCACGAACCGAAGTGACGCAACAGATGCAGCCGTTGGCCATCTTGTAGATCTCTTCGTCTGAGGCAACCACGAGGTCGGAGTCGATGTCGATCTCGCCGGCCTCGTTCTCGATGATGGCGATGCGCTTACCGTGCTGTTCACGCAAGATGTAATTCAGCAGCGTGGTCTTGCCCGAACCAAGGAAGCCGGTGAGGATGGTGACCGGGATCTTTTCGGTAGCCTTCATGAGCTACCTCCCATCTGCGCCGCAGCCATGTTCACCGCATCGAGAATCTTCTTGTAGCCGGTACACCTGCAGAGGTTCCCCGAAAGCTCTTCTCGAACCGTTAATTCGTCGGGCAACGGATTCGCCTCGAGTAGGGCAAGCGTCGACATGACCATGCCCGGCGTGCAGAAGCCGCATTGGACGGCGCCGCTGTCCACAAACGCCTTCTGAATCGGGTGTTGAGGCTCTCCTTCTCCCGTTCCTGCGAGCCCTTCAACGGTGACGACATTCGCCCCGTCGACCTGACCCGTCGCGACAAGACAGGCGCATACCAGCACGCCATCCAAAAGCACCGAGCACGAGCCACACTCTCCCTGTTCGCAAGCATTCTTGCTTCCCCGCAGCTGCAGCCGCTCCCGAAGCAGGAACAGCAGGCTCTCCATCTCCGCAGCGTCATCAATGACCTGATCGATACCATTGACCGTCAGCCGCACCCTCATTGCTGCGACTCCTCGTGTAGCTGCGTCCATGCCCACTTGAGGCAGCGCCCCGAAATTACGGACAAGGCGTGACGGCGATAGTCGGCTGTGCCACGAACATCGTCGATGGGCGAAGCCGCAGCGGCCACGTGCCTCCCAAAGTCAGCAAGCGTGTCGGCATCCGGAAGACCGGGAACCGACCAGCGGTCCCGCAAGACAGCTTCGAGCAGCTGTTCTGCCGCTCTCGCACGCAAGGGAGTCGGCCCCGCAGAGCCGATGCCGGTGCCGACCCGGCCGTCGACCGGGTCGAGACTCACCGCAAACGACGCGGTGGCTATGACCATGGCGGTTCGGGGCCCAACCTTGGCAAACTGCTGCGGGCCCGTGGCGACCGGGACGAGGATCGCCCGGATGAGCTCGTCGGGTTCGAGTGCATTCCGCTTGGGACCGAGGAAGTAGTCATCGATCGCGATCAATCGAGTACCCCGTGTCGACGCTGCCTCGACCGTGGCCCTCACGGCAAAGAGCGGCGGATGCGAATCACCAGCGGGCGATGCGGTCCCGAGGTTGCCGGCCACGGTCCCACGATTGCGAATTTGAGGTGACCCGACGGTACGCGCGGCCTGCGCCAGACCGGGGCACAGGTCTTTGAGCTCAGAGATGATCCTGGTGTACGAAACGCCGGCGCCTATACGCACAGCAGTTCCGTCTCCTACTAGCTCCCAGGAGTCCAGTTCCGGGATATGCGTCAGGTCAAGCAGTCGTGCGGGCCGCGTGCGGCCAAAGTTGATCTCGACCATGAGATCTGTTCCACCACAAATCGGCACCATCTCGGGGTGTGCCGATCGGAGGGCAAGAGCCTCGTCCCATGACATTGGTCGAGGGACCGAGTCGACGGGACTGACTGCCTCTACTGAGCCGTACGTCAAGATACTCTGCACCTCCTCCAACTCTTGATGTATGTTACATGTAAGATGTTTCACGTCAAGTAGACCTGCGGTTCACCGAGAATCCTCGACCCGGGTGATTTGACAGACCCGGCCGAACCATCAACCAGAAGCAGCAGATTCTGTGACCGGCAGTGTCTTCCCGGCCGAGAACGCAAGCGTCCGGCTTCGAAGCCCAGCGATGTGACGTTTCGCCGCCACTTCGGCCAGTTCACCATCTCCCGCCACAATCGCGGCACAGATGTCGCCATGCTCTGCCTGCGCGGCATCAACGTTGTGAGTACCACCCCACAGCGAATGCATAGACAGATGTGCGCGCGCCTGTGATCGCTCGAGGATCATCGCCAGCTCCTCGTTTCGGGCCATTCCACGAATGAGTCGGTGAAACGCCATGTCGTGCTCAACGAAACCCGAAATCGATGCCTCGGCCCCCCGGGGGATGCCACCGAACCCGGCATGGAGTTGCTCGAGACGTGCGCGTTCAGCAGACGTGGCCAATTCCGCCGCTCTTCGAGCCGCCAAGCCCTCCAACACCTCCCGAACATCGAGCAGAGCGACGAACTCAGGGATACCTATCGAAGAAACGACCGTGCCACGCCGTCCCCGATAGTCGGCAAGCCCATTGTATATAAGCCTCTGCACAGCCTCACGAACAGGGCTGCGGCTGATCCCAAGCTGCCGTGAAAGCTCCGGCACCGACAGCGAAGTTCCCGGCGGAAGCTCGTTGCGCAGAATGCCCTCGCTCAGCTGTGCGTAGGCCTCATCGGCAAGAAGACGACCGGGCCGGATCGACTTGAGAGTCTCATAGACCACGGGTGAACAATCCTTTCAATCTCGCTCAACGCCGCATTCTACCAACGTACATGTAACACGCATGCCTTTTCTTGGGGCAACGGCTGGCAATCGCCAGCGCATCGTCGACACCTTTCGTCGAAACCCTGCTGATCCTCGTTCAGCGGCCCGGGCTCTTGACGACCAGGACAACGTCGATCGGACACGAATCAGCCTCCGAGTCATCGGGCTACAGTGACCACCCGGTCGAGAACCCGTCCGAGGACAGATCCGATGGAGCGCTCATGACACCCGATGCCGTCGACGCTGTCGTCCGGGGCCTGAAGGCTGCCGGCGTGAGCGTCGTCGCGTACCTGCCGGACTCGCTTCTCAAGGAGCTGTACCCGGCCCTGGAAGCGGACCCCGACCTGCGCACCATCCCGGTGACTAACGAGGGCGAGGGGGCCGCCATCTGCGGCGGCGTCTTCCTGTCCGGAAAGCGGGCCGCGCTGGTGATGGAGAACTCCGGGCTCCGGGCAGCCACAGAGCACCTGGCCCGGATGGGCCTGGGCGCCGGAATCCCGGTGATCATGGTCATGAGCTATCGCGGTGAGCTCGGAGAGAACAACTGGTGGGCTGTGCCGCACGGCATCACGATGGAGCCGATCCTGCAGGCGCTGCGGACACCGTACCGGATCGTGCGCGACGTCGACGAGATCGAGCGGGCCATCACCGATGCGTATGCTTGGTCCTACGCCGCCTACCACCACTCGGCCATTGTGCTCGGCGGAGGAATCGTTCGATGAGCCCACGCCTGCGCCGGTTCGCGTGCATGCAACGCCTGGGTGCGCGCCTGAGCGACGAACTGGTGGTGCTGTCCCTAGGCGGCGCCGTCGACGAGTGGTACAACGCCGCCCCGCACATGCGCCGGGCCAGCCTCTTCCAGCAGCAGCTGGGCTGCGTGACCCCCGAGGCGTTCGGGCTGGCGGTCGGGCTCCCGCACCGGCAGATCGTCTCGCTGGACACCGACGGCGGGATGCTCTTCGGCCTCGGCATTCTTGCGACGCTGGGCAACGAGCGCCCGGAGAACCTGCTCGTCGTCGTCTGGGACAACGAGCAGTACCAGTCCATCGGTGGCCCGCGTACCCACACCGCCTCGGGCTTGGTCGACCTGGCGGCGATCGCCCGGGGGGCCGGGATCGAGAAAGCGTTTGTCACAAGCGACCTGGATGAATTCGACATGCACTGTGCGGCGGGCCTAGCGGCGCGTGAACCGTATGTCGTCGTCGCGAAGACCGATGGCATACTCGAACCCGGGATAGCGCGCAAGCATTCCGACGGCCGTGAGGACACCTACGCCTTCGTCCGGCACGTCGAGGAGACCGAGGGCATCACGATCATGGGCCCGAGCGAGCACAACTGATGGCCGCACCTGATCAGCGAGGAGCCCGGAGCTATTGATCTCGATCGCGACCACGACGCCGCAAACGCATCGCCTTCGACTTGACATTTCGTAAAGCAAATAGCAGCCTGACCCGGATCCCGGTGGTTGAATAGCCGAACTTCGAAAGGAGCGCCGCGGATGACTTCGCTCGGTGGGATCCGCCAGCGCCGGATCATCGCATACGCGGTTTCGATCGGATCGGTGCTTGCCGCCCTCCTGCTCGGAGCGCTCATGCTCCTCGCGTTCAGCGCCAGCCCGTTGGAAGGGTTGCGGGCGATGCTTTCCGGGGCATTCGGCTCCTGGAAGGCCCTCACCGAGACCGCCCTCAAGGCCACCCCGCTGCTATTCGTCGGCGTCGGAATCACGATCGCCTTCCGGGCGAACGTGATCAACATCGGCGGCGAGGGTCAGATGGTCGCCGGAGCGCTGCTGTCAACCATCGTCGCCCTCAACGCACCCTCACTGCCCGCCATCGTCATGCTCCCGCTAGTCCTCGCGGCGGGTATCGTCGGCGGCGCCATCTGGGGCGCGGTCCCCGGAGCGCTCAAGGCGTACTACGGGGTCAACGAGATCCTCAGCACCATCATGTTGAACGTGGTCGCGGTCCAGTTGATGAACTATCTGCTGCGCGGCCCGCTCATCGACCCGAATGGAGCCAACCTGATCCCACAAACCCAGCGGCTGACTGAGAGCGCCGACCTTCCCCTCCTCCTGGGATCGGGCCGGTTCCATATCGGGCCCTTGCTGGCGGTTGTGGCGGCAATTGGCGCTTACATCCTGCTGTGGCGCACCCCGCTCGGCTACCGGCTGCGGGCCGTCGGTCAGAACACAGACGCCTCGCGCTATGCCGGAATCCCGGTGAAGCGAACGATCGTCCTTGCGCTCACCCTGAGCGGCGCGATGGCGGGACTCGCCGGCGCCGTGCTCGTCTTTGGCAGCGAGAGCCACCGTATGATCACCGACGGATCGACGGCAGGGTTCACCGGATCGGCCGGCTTCAACGGGATCGTCGCCGCCCTCTTCGGCGGTCTCCATCCGCTTTGGACGATCCCGGCCTCCTTCCTGTTCGGTGGCCTGCTGGTTGGTGGCAATTCGCTGCAACGCGCCGTCCAGGTCCCCTCTGCTTTGATCCTGGCGCTCAACGGGATCGTGGTCATCTTCGTGGTCTCGACCGAGCGCTTCCGGCAGCGACTACTGGAGCGACGGCCGGTCGTCGGCGAGGACACCACTCCTCTCACCGGGGCTTCGGCAGACACCGCGGCCGCCGGACCACCGGAACTCGACTCGCCCGACCCGCCCGGGGTAGCGCTATGAGTAAATTCTTTACCCAGGCCGTGCTCATCGCAACGGTCGCATCCGGAATCAGGCTCGCCGTCCCGCTCCTGATCGCATCGCTCGGCGAGATGTACGGCCAGCGCAGCGGTGTCCTCAACCTCGGAGTCGACGGGGTAATGCTGCTCGGTGCGTTCGGTGGCTATTACGCGGTCCTGCAATCCGGCAACGTGTGGATCGGACTGTTGGTCGGCTTGCTGGTCGGTCTGTTGTTTGGGATCCTCACCGCGATCATGTCGGTGACCCTCAAAGCCCAGCAGGGCATCAGCGGTATCGGCGTCTATCTGTTCGGCCTGGGTTTCAGCGACCTGCTCTTCCAACGATGGGTCGGCTCCCCACTTCCGATCGCGAGCTTCCCCAAGCTCGACATTCCCGGCCTGAGCGACATCCCGGTCGTCGGCGAGATGCTGTTCCGGCACAGCATCATCGTCTATCTCGCGTTCGCCGCGGTCCCGATCAGCATCTTCATCATCAACTGGACCACATTTGGGATGAGGATCCGGGCCGTCGGTGAGAACCCGGAGGCCGCGGACAGCCTCGGGGTCAACGTCAACCGGATTCGCTACGCAACGGTGATGATCGGCGGGACGCTCGCCGGCATCGCTGGTGCCGCGCTGGCGATCGACCTCAAGATCTTCCAGGGCAACTTGACAAACGCTGCCGGGTTCATCGCTATCGCCCTCGTTTACTTCGGCGCTTGGCGCCCGCTGGGCGTGATGGCTGGCGCATTGCTCTACGGCTTCGTAAACTCAATCGTGCTGCAACTGAAGACGATCGGGGTCATCCCGCGCAGCTGGTCCGATATCGCGGCCATGGCTCCCGCGGTGGTCACCATCCTGGCCCTCGTCGTCGTTGCCCAGCGATTCCGCGCACCCACGGCTCTGACCAAACCGTTCGAGAGAGGTACATGAGTTCCCGGGCCGGTTCGCCGGACCCGGATAAGACAGAGAGAAGGAACAAACCAATGAGAAGCAGATACGCTTTGTTTACCGTTTTTGTGGCGGTTGCGCTGGCTGTCGCCGGCTGTGGCGGTGACGACACCGCTGCTACCACTACTGCCGCGCCAACAACCACAACGGCGGCCGCAACCACCGCCGCGCCAGGAACGACGGCGGCAGAGACGCCAACCACGATGGCCGAAACCACCGCGGCGCCGACGACACCGCTGCGAATCGCCATCGTGGCGCCGTCCGCCCAGAACGATCTCGCCTTCACCCAATCGATGGTTGACGCCGCGAACGTGATCAAGAGCGAGATGGGCAACGTCGAGATCGCGATCAGCGACAACCTGTTTGTGGTCGATGATGCCGCCGCGGCGCTTCGCGACTACGCCGACCAGGGCTACGACTTGGTCATCGCCCACGGCTCGCAGTACGGCGGATCGCTGCAGGAGATCGCCCCCGATTATCCGGACGTCACCTTTGCGTGGGGCACCACGACCGACACCTTCGGCCTCGACAACGTTTACTCCTATGAGGCGCGGGCCGACGAGGGCGGATATGTGATGGGCGTCATGGCTGCCGCCCTGAGCCAGTCCGGGGTCATTGGAGTGGTCGGACCGGTGGAGGTTGGTGACGCCAAGCTGTATATCGACGCCTTTGATAAGGGCGCGCTCGCCGAGAATCCGAACGCCGACGTGAAGATCGTCTACACGGGCTCATTCAGCGATGTTGCTCTGGCCTCGGAAACGGCCCAGTCGGACATCAGCGCCGGAGCCGACGTGCTGACGGGAAGCTCCCAGAGCATGGTTGGCGCAGTCGGAGTTGCCCAAGAGAGCAACGTCCTTTGGTTCGGCACTCAGGCCAACCAAACGCAGCTCGCTCCGGACATCGTCGTCGCTTCGCAGGTCTATCACTGGGAGGTCGTGCTGCGCGACATCATCGCTCAGGTCCAGAACAAAGCGGCGGACGCAAACCACATCTACCGCATCAATCTCGCCAACGGAGGCGAGGTCATCGAGTTCAACGACGGCTACGACCTTCCCGCTGACGTGAGGGCCAAGGCAGATGCCGCCATCAACGGCATCATCGACGGCTCGATCGTCACCGGCTCCTAATTCCGGTGATCATCCTGGGTGGGGAGACGCTGGCGGTCTCCCCACCCAAAGCAAGCGAAAGGCATCACATTGACCGGAGCCCCGATGCTGGACATGCGAGGGATCACCAAGCGGTTCCCGGGTGTTCTCGCCAGCGACCACATCGACTTCGATCTCTTCCCCGGCGAGGTACACACCCTGCTCGGCGAGAACGGAGCAGGCAAGAGCACGCTGATGAAGATCCTTTACGGGTTGTACGACCCCGATGAGGGTGAGATCTTCCTCAATGGCAACCCCCTTCATATCGCCAGCCCGACGGATGCCATCGCCAACGGCATCGGGATGATCCACCAGCACTTCATGCTGGTGCCGAGCCTGACCGTTGCCGAGAATGTCGCCCTCGGGCTGCGATCAAGCCGCGGGGTGGTCACAGACCTCGATGCGGTCTCGGCCCGCATCCTGGAGCTCGGCAAGGTCTACGGGCTGAAGGTTGAGCCCAGCGCATACGTGTGGCAGTTGGCGGTGGGTCAGCAGCAGCGGGTCGAGATCATCAAGGCCCTATATCGCGATGCGCGTTTGCTCATCCTCGACGAGCCGACTGCGGTCCTCACACCGCAGGAAGTAAATCAACTCTTCGATACGCTCCGCCAGCTATGCGACGATGGTCGCGGCCTGATCTTCATCTCACACAAGCTCCACGAGGTACTGGCGTTGAGCACCCGCATCACGGTGCTCCGCCAGGGCAAGGTGACCGGACACGTCCCCGTCGCGGGCGCTACCCGGGAGAGCCTCGCACAGATGATGGTGGGTCGAGCCGTCAAGCTCGCCCCTGACAAGGCGGCAGCCAACCCTGGAAACGCGACCCTCGAGATTCGCGGGCTACGGGTGCTGCAGGACCGGGGCCAGGAAGGGGTAAAGGGCATCGACCTCGATGTGAATGCCGGCGAGATCCTCGGCATCGCCGGGGTGTCCGGCAACGGTCAAATGCTCCTCGCTGAGGCAATCGCCGGCTTGCGCACCCCCACCGCGGGGACAATCACGATTGACGGGGTGGACGTGACGGGCATGAAGCCTGCTGAGGTCCGAGCGACCGGCCTCGCCTACATCCCCGAGAAACGGATGCAGGATGGGGCGATATCAAACTTCACCGTCTCGGAGAACCTGCTCCTGACCGAGCACAGCGACAAGAAGTTCCTCAAGCGGGGTCTTTACGACTTCGGGGCGATCACCAGCCATTGCCGGCAACTGGTCGGCGAGTATGCGGTCAAGACCCCGACCCTGGATACGCCTGCCCGCAACCTGTCCGGCGGCAACATTCAGAAGATGATCATCGCCCGTGAGTTGTCCGGCACTCCCAAGGCGCTGGTGGCCGCCCAGCCCACCCGCGGTGTCGACATCGGCGCCTCCGAGTACATCCACCAACGGCTGATCGAGCAGCGTGACGCCAGGACGGCGGTGCTGATGATCTCCGAGGACCTGGATGAGGTATTCGGCGTTTCCGACCGGATCGCGGTGATGTACGAGGGCCAGGTGATGGGCATCGTGGACCCCAAGACGACGACCCGGGAACAGGTCGGGTTGCTCATGGCCGGGGTGACCGCCGAATCGGGAGCCGCCTAAAACCAAGGTTGAGCGGCCGACTACGGTGCAGCTGTTCTCCCAGGAGCGGATCATCGCTGGATACTTGCCGCCCCATTCGTCAGCTCGAACGAGCCGGCACGATCCCTCGCGACCAGCAACTCGACCTCACCAACATCGGTCGTCACCCGCTGTGGGGAATGGCCGTTGCGGGAGTTCCCCGAACCCCTACCTCCGGCGAATAGCGGTCGTAGCCGAGATGATCAGCCATCTCCACCTCGAAGACCTGTCTGGAGGACCTGCCGGATCAAACCCGTCAACAAGCCGCCCTCACCAGTCAGCTCGATCCCGTCGGTGCGGGCCTGAGCCACCAAAGCCTCAGCCCACTCCGACATGTCAGCATCGGGCACAGCCAAGCCAGCATCACGGTCCTTTTCCGCTGGAGGGTTCCTATCAGAGGACATCGATACGGTCCTTTCACCCGACACCACCGGCATCGAGGGATCTAGACCCCCACCCGGCCGAGCTACGCGGTGCCGCTCTGCGTGGTCGACAACATGCTGGTCTCTGCTCCGAGGCCGTTGATCTGAGCCTAGTGGTGCTGTATATTGTGATGTATGTCCGCAATTCGCACGCAGGTATACCTCACTAAGGAGCAGCGCCAACGCATCGACGCCCTGGCCGAGGACGAAGGCGTAACCATGGCGGAGATCATTCGCCGTGCCCTCGATTTCTATCTCGAGGACGAAGCACCCGATCCAGAACCGGCGCTCGCGACCACCTTTGGAGCAGCACCAGGAGCGACGGCACCTAGCCGGGACGAATGGGATCGTGGCTGACATCCTCGTCGACACCGACATCTTCATCGACCATCTTCGAGGAGCACGGCAGCTTGCCCCCGGTCGCCACCGATTGCACTACTCAGTCATCACCCGGGCCGAGCTCTTCGCCGGCAATACCGCCACCAATCTGGTCAGCATGTTGCTTGCCCCGTTTCGGGAGCTCCCGGTGGACCGCACCGTGGCCGAACGAGCCGGCCGCATTCGTCGTGAGCGCGGCATCCGTCTTCCGGACGCACTCATCGCCGCAACTGCCATTGAACATGGGCTCGGCCTCGCTACCCGAAACAGATCCGACTTCGAGCATGTGCGCAGCCTACGCCTGCGGCAGCTGTAGCCACCCCTCTGCACGCCGGCATACTTGACCGGACTACGCTGCGTGTCTGACGACCCGCTCCTCGACGTGCCGCTTTGCGTGGTTAGGTGTCGTGCTCGTGCTTGCTCGAGACTCGTAAATATGCGCTGCTTGGCTGATACCGAACGAGGCTTTTGATAGGTCAATATTCCGACCTATACTGGTGGGCATGAGCGACACCCTCCCCTTCTCAGAAGTCAAGGCACATCTCTCTGAGTTGGCCGACCGGGTCGAAGTCGAACACGACCGAATCTTGGTGACCCGCAACGGCCGACCCTCATTTGTGCTCATGAGCCTCGACGATCTCGAATCCCTCGAGGAGTCACTCGACATCCTCAGAGACGACGAACTGATGAAGTCGTTGCGACGGTCAAGACGAGAAGCCGCCAAAGGCAAGCGACTCCGCCTATCAGATCACATCTGAGGTGACTTCGTGTACGAAGTCGAGATCACACCTGAGGGTCTGCGCCACCTCAACCAGCTCCCCGAGAAAGTCCGCAACGCTGCCCTAGCGGCAATCTTCGGACCTATCGCTGAGAATCCCCAGCGGCTCGGGAAGCCACTACTCGGCGAACTCGAAGGACTCCACTCCGCACGGCGCGGTGACTACCGCATCATCTACGAGATCTTCGAGAACGACGACACCGTCCTAATCCACAGGATCCAGCACCGCCGTGACGTCTACCGACCAAGATGATCTCGCCACAGCGATACGCAAAGACGTCCAGAGTCTTTGCCGGCAGCCAGCCTCCCTCTCCACCACAGTCTGTATCCGACAAGCCGAGCAGAGAAGTGATGCCATGAGCGGGCGGGGCCTCCCCGTTCGTTGGTGTCCCTCGTTGGAGGTCGGGCCGCCAAGGACACCGTCGCCGGTTCTCGACGGCTGAGCTTCTCAAGACGTTGGCCCGTATCTGCACCGTTGGTCTTGGCCTGCGTGCCGGAGTCGACTAGCGGAACGCGAGTCGACTGGGTGGGAGTCGACCCCACCGGGCCCGTCCCTTCCTTGCGGCCCTCGCTGTTGAGCGGCATAGGCCACATCACGACTCAGTTGTGGGCGAGCCGGACATCGGGGGACCAGTCCACGACCTTCTGGCAGGGTGTCAGCATTGATATGTCGCAGCCGTATATTCCGGAGTCGTTGACGGTCGCGGCCGACACGTTCACGAGCAGCCCAGCGCCCTCATCGGTCCAGGCAATGTCGATGGGTGATCCGTCAACCGGAAGCCCGTCGAGGATCATCAGGTCGGACCCGGAGATCAGGGCCACGTCGTTCGTCGAGAGGCCAAGTGCGAGTTTCTCGTCGGGTCCAAAGGCTGCCGACCATGCGGTCGGCAGCTCGACGGGTAGTTGGTACGGCGACACCGTGCCGTGTGCCGGCCTCGACGGCCCATAGACAGAATCCCCCGTCAAAACGGGGGATTCCACTGAGCTGGCGAAGGGATTCGAACCCATGACCTGCTGATTACAAATCAATGCGGAGGGTAAACGGCGACACTGGCGATTCGCTGAAATGCTCTGTGTCGTAGACGTTTTCAGCCTCCGGCATTTGTCATCATTTGTGACCGTTCTCCATCCTCTCGCGGACCAAATGCGGGCCAACGCACCATTGCGGCCGTTGATGAACCGATCGAAATCTCTTGTGCACATCCGTCCATGAAGAAGCCCGGCCCCGGCGAAGTGCTTGTCGAGCGGGATCTGTTGATCGTTGGTTGGGGGCGACGGCAGAGCTTTTCTAGACCTTATTGGGTTGCTGTCCCCCATAATGTGGGTCTGATGCGTTTTACTGGGTGTGGCAACGATTCAGACATGGGGTGAGTTGAGTCTGGTGGATGACCTGCCGGTTGTTAGGGCCAGGGAGACCTTTGAGGTGTTCTATCGCCGCCAGTACCGCCAGGTGCTGGGGCTGGCCATTGTCCTATCGGGAAACCGGTCCGTGGCTGAGGAGCTGGTGCAAGAGGCATTCCTGACCACGCTTTACCAATGGGACCGGGTGAGCGGAATGGACAATCCGGGGGCGTGGGTGCGAACCGTCGTGGCGAACAGCTCGGTTTCGTGGTTCCGTCGGACTGCGGCTCAGGCGAGAGCATTGATGCGACTCGGGTCGCCACCGGGTGACTATCCGGGGTTGGATGTGGAGGCTGATCTTGATTTGTGGCGGGAGGTGCGCCGGCTGCCTCGCCGGCAGGCCCAGACGGTGGCGTTGGTATATCTGAATGGGTTGTCTCGTCGTGAGGTAGCCGAGGTAATGGGGTGTTCGGAGGAAACGGTCAAGACCCACCTGAGTAGGGCCAAGCAGACGCTGGCGAAACGTCTCGAGATGGGAGGTGACCGGGCATGAGTCTCGACGATGAACTACGCCGGGCAGGAGCACGTCTCAACTCTGAACTCGAGCAGGTCCCGGTGCCGCAGCCTCCCCATACGATGGGAAGGTTGAAGGTGCTGGCGATCGCTGCGGTGGTGACCATCACCGTGGGTGGTGCTGCGCTGTGGCTAACCCGCACCGATGGTCCTACTCCGGTAGCGCCCACCGTCATCACCACCGCGCCTCCCGAATCGACAACAACGAGCACGACATCCGCTGCCGAGGTCGACGAGGAGCCCGTTACCCGGGGACCGACCTTTGTCATCGCCGACGGATCTTACGACGGTGCCGATGAGTCCTGGTTGTTGACCGCGTACTTCGATGAGAACGGATCCATCTGTATGGAGTTGGACGGCACCCTCTGCGGCCTGGAGCCGAGCACCGACGCTCCCCTCTCTGGACCGTTCATGACAACCGACCATCTTGCTGAACCGCCACTGTCCTGCGTCTTCGGGGCGATCCATTACAGCGTGTCTGATGTCGTGGTGACGTTCCCCGACGGGGACCTGGTGTACACGGCGATTTACGACGGACAGGCAATCCCGGCGCAGTTCTTCGAATACTGCTGGGCGGGTGACATCCTCCCCACCAGCGTCGCCGCCCTCAACGGAGACGGCGAAGTCCTCGCCGAATCGCCAACACCGTCGACCGGCTCGACAACAACGACAACTCTCCCGGCGGAACCGATCAACGGGTGGACTTCGACCGGGGCAGACCCCGGAGCGTTTGGTGCTGTCACCATCACCGATGCTGGAGTCATCGACGGATCGATCGTTGCCGTGGGATGCCCTGTCGAGAGTGAACCCGGTTTCCCGGTATGGGTAAGCGACGATGGTGTGACCTGGGAACGCACCGAAGGCCCGACCAGGATTGGCGACATGCGCATCGGTTGCCTCACCGACATGATCGAGAGCCCATTCGGACTATTCACATACGGCTCCACCCTGCTGCGGTCTGATGACGGGCGTAGGTGGGAACCGATCGAGTTCCTCAGCGACCAGGGGTACTCGATCGGATATGTCGATGCCGTCTTCAACACCCCGGACCGGTTGACGGTGCTGTTGCGGCGTGGCGCCGAAGCCGAATCCACCATCGCAACACTGTTCACCACAACCGACGGCACCACTTGGGAACAGGCCCCCGCAAGCGATGCCGAACTGTTCAACAACTCCGCGATCAGCGAAGTGATCACCAGCGACAACGGGCTAATCGCAGTCGGCGCTTCCCCGTGGGGCGAATTCGTCCCCACCGCTGCCGTCTGGACATCACCCAACGGCCTTGACTGGGAACTCGTGACCCCACAAGGGGCAGGCTTTGAAGACGCCTACATGTACACGATCACCGAAACCGATACCGGCTTTGTCGCCCTCGGCGGCAGCCCGTTCGGCACCAACCTGATGGCCGTCTGGACATCCCCCAACGGAATCGACTGGACACGACAACCTCCACCCGCCGGCGACACCGCCGCCGAGTTTGGCTACATGGAGGTGTACGCCGTCACAAGAGTCGACTCCCGCTTCTACGCCGCCGGTCTCGACTTCGACGCAGGACGAGTATCCGAGAGCCTTCCCGCCATGTGGTTCAGCAACGACGGCTCCACCTGGCAACGACAGAACCTCGACGACATCGGCGGACTCGTGCCGTTCACCATCATCGACTTCAACAACAAGAGCCTCGGGTTCTGGCCACCACCCGTATGGCCAAACCAAGAATCAGTCCAGGTTCTGGCCAGATAGTCCGGCAACCACTCCAAAACCATTGGAACCACAACGGCGAGTAGCCAAGAGACCGGCATGGAGGCTTCGTTCCCGGGCGGTCGGCAATCGGGGCGTGATGCCTCGATTGTCTGGTGATCGGGGCGGTCCTTCGACGCGAAGAGCTAGATAGACGAATCGAGAAGGCCCGCCGATACGGCGGCGAGGAACGCTCCACCGAAGATGGCAGCTGAGGTCCATGACAGCGGCCCACGACGCGCTCGCACCGCTACTGCACCGAACCAAACAAGACCGCTGACTACTCCGGATACGACGACCCACAGCCAAGAATCGAACGTTGAACCCATCATATCCGACACCGATCGGAAACCGTCGGGGCCATCGATGACGGTGACACCAGATTTCCAGATGAGTATCACTCCCCACGTCGAAAGCACAGCTCCGACTGCCGCGAGAATCCACGCCTTGGGACGTCTGCGGCGAACGATGAACAGGCAGCCAAGCCCCGCGACCAGAACAATGATTCCAACGAGTCTCACATCCGATGTGCTGATGAAAGCCATAACCCGACGAATGCTAGAGGCAAGGCCCGCATAGGTGACGATACGGGGGCAATCGACGCAAGCCAGCGACTAGGCGACCACCGCAGCCGGGGCACAACCCTGAGTGGTCACCTCACCGAGCGCGGAGGTGCCGGTATCGAGCACTCTCGAAAATGCTCGTTCCCGCTCGGATATTGCTGATCCCGGCCTGTCGAGGCCCGCCAGCGTCGACGGCGGTGATCAAGCGTGATGTGGCCAGATCTGATAGGCGACTGTGCGTTCCTATGATCGAGCAATGGTCAACGAGTTCAGTGCCGGTATGGAGGATCTTCTCTGGCTTGTGGTGATCGCGTTTGTCGCTGGCGTTGGGGTGTTGGTGGTGTCAAGGCGTCGAGGTGCGGACGCTCGGACGACGATGTCGCGGTTGGCCGCTTCGTGGCTCGTGGTGGCGTTGGTTGGTGTCTGGTATCTGACGCTGACTCCGGTCGGGGATTCCGATTCGCACCCGGGCTCGAATCTCAATCTCTTTGCGCACGTCGATGCACGAAATGTCGTAGCCAATGTCGGGCTGTTCGTTCCCTTGGGCTTTCTGGCACGGATCGCTTGGGCCGGAGCCCGCCGCCCCGCGGCGAAAGCGTTAGGTCTCTGCGTCGCCGTTTCGCTGGTAGTGGAGGGCACCCAGTGGGTATTCGGTCTGGGACGTAGCGCGGATATCCAAGACTTCGCCCTGAACACGCTGGGCGGGCTGTTGGGAATCGTCGCCGCCATTGGCGTGCTGCGGATTGCGACCGGTTCATGGATCGGCACCGGGCCCGGCGAATTCGGCGGATCGGCTCTATCAGGGTCAGGGACCGGAGAGACGCCACGACTGTGAGTGTTCACCGTGCCGAGCGGCGAAGTGCCGATCGGGGATTCTTTGCGACATGCTCGTTTCTGCTCGGTATCGAGCGATCTGGTCAGGTTGGGTCGCCAAAGCGGACCCGCTCTTTGAGCCAGGAGGCGGTCCAGGTCTCGTCGACTTCGCTGGCAGCGATGGCAAGCATGGCCGCTTCGGTCTGGTCGATGTCGGGTGGGTCGGGTTCCCAGGTGCCGTCGTTGAGGTCGATGAACATCACCAGCGCCGCCCAGGCAGCCCGCTTGTTCCCGTCAGGGAGCGGATGATTCCAAGCCAGCCGGCAAACCAGCACCGCTGCCTTGTCATAGAGGTCGGGGTAGAACTCGATATCACCGAACCCGGCTTGAGGGGCGTGCAACGCCGAGTCGGCAAGCTCGGATCGGGACGCTTTGGCGAGAGCGTCAGCGTCGACACCGGTAGCTTGTTGGGCCAGCCAGAAGTACTCGGCCAGCTTGATGTAGCGAGTCACTGGGCGAGGCGCTCCAAGAGTTCCCTGTCGCGGTCGAGGAGTCGCTTGGCGCGGCTGGTGAAGTCTTCGTCTTGGCGGACTCGCCCGATTTCAGCCTTGAGTGCATCGACGATCAGCGCATTGACGCTGGTGCCGTTGACGCGGGCGACGGCCTCGGCATCGTCAGCAAGGTCTTCGGGGAGCCGCACGGTGGTCTGTTTAGTCATGCACTCATGATATCGCGATATCGAGACAACACAACCACCCAGATCACCCACAGCGGCGAGCGTTATCGAGCGCCCTTCAGCGAGAGATAACCGGCATTATGCCGGTAATCCCGTTATCTGGGAACAACGTTGGGTGGTTGAGCGGGCAAGCCGTGACAGTGCTTGTACTTGAGTCCGGATCCGCAGGAACAGCGGTCGTTACGGCCGACCTTCGGTGTGGCGTCACGGTGGCCGGCTAGCTTCGATGCCGACTCGACTCGCTGTGCCAGTGTCTGAAGCTCGGCTTCCCAGCGGCGGAGCTGCTCTCTTCTGCTGCGGAGCCTCTTCTCAGCCACAGCCATCTCGCGTTCTCGACTCGTCACCTCAGCCTCTCGGCTGGCCAGTTGCTCACGTATCCGCTGTGCCAACACCGGAGAATCGTCGCCCGAGGCATCAGCCGCACTTGCCATTTCCCGGTCGATCAACGCGACGATCGCTCGACCCATCGAGATCCCAGCGGCAGCGCACAATCGCTTCCACGTCGACCACTTCGCAGGCGACACCGGCACCCGGACCATCTGGAACCGCTCATCTCGGTCGAGCTCTGCCAGCAGCCTCTGATCAAGGTTTGCCAAGGCGCCACGATCGAGCCCCATCATGTCCTCCCGTGTCTACGCGTATACATGAGCAACTGTGTTGCAGATGCGTGTGGTGTTGAGACAGTGAGCTTCCCCCGTTTCTCCGGACACGTAGTGTGTGGGGCCTGAGGGTCCTGCCGGAGAGGAGAGGCTATGGGTGGACGGTTCTCGCCGGAGTTTCGGCGGAGGGCGGTGGAGTTGGCTCGGGAGCGGATCAAGCCGATGCCGGAGCTTGCTGCGGATTTGGGGGTTTCGGAGTCGAGTCTGTGGCGGTGGATTAGCCAGGCCGATGTCGATGAAGGCGTCAAGCCGGGTTTGACGAGTGAGGAGCGGGAGGAGCTGGTGCGTCTGAGGAAGGAGAATCGGGTGCTCAAGATGGAGCGTGATTTGCTCTCTCGAGCCGCAGCCTTCTTCGCCTCGGAGAATGTCCGGCCGAAGTGATCTTTCGGTTTATGGATGCGCAGAAGGCTTTGTTCCCGATCAGGTTTATGGCCAAGACGTTTGGGGTGTCGACCAGCGGGTTCTATGAGTGGCGGTATCGCCAGAAACATCCCTGTCGCCGCCAGATCGAAGACGCTGCCCTGTCGGAGACGATTATCGAGGTTTGGCGACAGTCTCGCGGCACCTACGGGAGTCCCAGGGTGTGGGCCGAGCTGCAGCTGGGTCTCGATGTCCGGGTGGGTCGCAAGCGGGTGGAACGGTTGATGCGCCAAGCCGGCATAGAGGGCGTGTATCGGCGTCGCCGGCGTGGTTGCACCCGCCGTGACCCACAAGCGATCCCGTCTGATGATCTGGTCAACCGCCGCTTCACCGTCACCGGTCCTGATCGCCTGTGGGTTTCAGATATCACCGAGCATCCCACCACAGAAGGCAAGGTGTATCTCGCCGTGGTCGCTCGACGCCTGGTCGCGGCGGGTAGTGGGCTGGTCGATAGCTGATCACCTCCGCAGCGAACTCGTCGTCGACCGTTGGATATGGCGATATGGCGCCGCCGACCCGACCCCGACTCCAAGCTGATACATCACTCCGACCACGGCACCCAAGGCGAATTCAACTGGTCGATGCAACACCTTGATCGTGGAGGTGTTGATGGGCAGGCCAGCTGGGTGGATGAAGGAGTTGACGGGTCGGTCGCCGATGAAGTCGCCGGGTGCGCCGTCGCTGCGGCGTGAGGTGGAAAGGGAGTTCTGGTGTGAGATCGCCAAGGGCGTGACCAGCGAGGAGGCTGCGGCAGCGGTTGGGGTGTCTTCGGCTGCGGGTACTCGATGGTTCCGCCAGGCTGGGGGCATGACACCTTTTGATTCTGCTGTTTTGTCTGGCCGGTATCTGTCGTTCGCTGAGCGGGAAGAGATCGCGATCCTGAATTCTCAATATGTCGGTGTGCGTGAAATCGCCCGCCAGGTGGGTCGGGCACCGTCGACGATCAGTCGCGAGTTGCGCCGTAACGCAGCGACCCGTGGTGGGAAGTTGGAGTATCGGGCCTCGGTTGCGCAATGGAAGGCGGAGCTTGTCGCTCGACGCCCCAAGCCGGCGAAGCTAGCCACCAACGATCGGCTCCGCGCCTATGTCCAGGATCGGCTCTCTGGTCAGATCTCGAAACCTGACGGGGAGCTCGTTCCGGGACCGAAGGTGAGGTTCATCGGTCGGCGGCGTGGCCGTCGTCAGGATCGACGATGGGCGAAGGCGTGGAGTCCCGAACAGATATCTAACCGTCTTCGTCTCGATTTCCCCGATGATGAGACCATGCGTATCTCACACGAAGCGATTTATCAGGCCCTATACGTCCAAGGGCGAGGAGCATTGAAGCGGGAACTGGTGGCGTGTCTACGTACCGGCCGGGCGTTGCGGGTCCCACGTGCGAGAACCCGAGACGTCCGGGAAGAAGTATGTAACTCCCGAGGTGCTGATCTCCGAACGTCCTGCCGAGGCTGACGACCGGGCGGTGCCGGGACACTTGGAAGGCGACCTCATCCTGGGTCTCGAATCTTCAGCGATCGGGACCCTGGTTGAACGCACTACCCGATTTACGATGCTGCTTCATTTGCCTCGGATGGATGGCCACGGAGAACAAACCCGCGTCAATAACGGGCCACCGTTGGCAGGCCACGGAGCCGAAGCGGTCAGAGACGCCATCACCGAAGCCATCTCGACGTTGCCGGAACAGCTTCGCCGTTCACTCACCTGGGACCAGGGTGCCGAAATGGCCGAACACGTCCAGCTGCGGATCGATACCGGACTTCCCGTCTACTTCTGCGACCCTCAGTCACCCTGGCAACGTGGCACCAACGAGAACACCAACGGGCTGCTACGCCAGTACTTCCCCAAAGGCACCGACCTGTCCCGACACGCCGCGATGAGCTGAACGCCGTCGCCCTCGCACTCAACACCCGACCCCGCAAAACCCTGGAATGGAAGACACCCGCCGAAGCCCTCAACGAGCTTCTAAGCTCTGCCCTCCAAGCGGTGTTGCATCGACCAGTTGAATTGGCCAATACACCTCGTGGGCGTTCGGGCAACGGCTCCGCAAAGCCGGACTGTTGGGATCGATGGGCACCGTCGGTGACGCCCTAGACAACGCAATGGCCGAATCGTTCTTCGGAACCCTCCAACTCGAACTACTCGACCGGCGACAATGGACAACCCGCAAAGAACTCGCCCAAGCGATCTTCGAATACATCGAAGCCTTCTACAACCGGCGTCGCCGGCACTCATCACTCGGGAACCTGCCCCCAATCGAATACGAAAACCGTCACAGCCCCCTCACGGCTGTGGCATGACCATCAACCAAAACAGTCCGGGAAACCGGGGGAACCTCACCCTGTCCGGATCGTGACCGTTTGCTGACAGGTCTGCTGACACTCTGGTAACAGGGTCCCGCTGCAGAGTTGGCGTATGGATCAGCTCGAACCCCTCTTGTCGGCGCAGGATCTCGCCAGGTTTCTCGGTGTGCCGCTGGCCACGGTGTATGCCTGGCGCTGCCGTAGCGAAGGACCGCGTGGATTTCGGGTCGGTCGGTATATCCGTTATCGGCGCCGGGACGTCGAACAATGGATCGCTGGCCAACTGCGACAAGGCACCTGAACGTGGCGCACATCCAGCATCGACCGGGCCGGCGCCGCCCGTGGCAGGTGCGGTACCGGGACCCCACGGGAAGGGAACGCGCCAGGAGCTTCTACAAGAAGGCCGACGCCGACCGGTTTGCCGCCACCGTCGAAACCGACATACTGCGGGGCGAGTGGACCGACCCGCGCCTGTCGAAAACCAGCGTTGCCGAATGGTCCCAGCGGTGGCTGCGCACCAAGAGCAACCTGAAGCCGAAGACCGTCGCCGGCTACGAGTCCAACCTCAGGGTCCACGTCCTCCCCGAGTTCGGGGACCTGCAACTCCGCCACCTCGACCGCATGGCCGTTGAGGAATGGGTCGCCGACCTCCAGGATTCCGGGGCGGGCCCATCGGTGATCCGTCAGGCTCGCCAAGTGCTCGACAGCATGATGAAACTCGCCGTAGAAGCCGGATACCTCACCGCCAACCCCGTCACCGGTGTCAAAGCCCCCCGACAACCACATCGAGAGATGCTCTTCCTCTCCGCCGACCAGGTAGAACGCCTCGCCGCCACCATCGAGCAGCCCTATGGAACCCTCGTCTACCTACTCGCCTACAGCGGTCTGCGCTGGGGCGAAGCCGCCGCGCTCCGCCGCCGACGATGCCAACTCGAGAAATCCCAGATCGAAGTCGCCGAATCACTCGCCGAAGTGCGCGGCACCCTCTATTTCGGCACCACCAAAACCCACCGCCGCCGCATGGTCACCATCCCCCACTTCCTCAGTGACCTCCTCACCCAGCACCTCGCCGAACACGTCCCCGACCAGCCCGACGCTCTCGTGTTCACCTCCGCCGAAGGTCTCCCCCTCCGCAACTCCAACTTCCGACACCGGATCTGGGCCCCCGCCGTGCAACGAGCCGAACTACCCAGAGAACTCCGGATCCACGACATGCGACACACCTGCGCCGCACTGCTGATCTCCCAAGGAGCCCACCCCAAGGCGGCACAACTCCACCTCGGCCACTCATCGATCACCGTCACCATGGACCGCTACGGACACCCCTTCCCATCAGAAACCGACGCCCTCGCCGCCGCACTCGACCGGGCACACGCCCAAGCCGTGACGGACCAAATGCGGACCAAACCCAGATCAGACGGCATCGGCCTCGAAGGCCCATAAACAGAAACCCCCCGCAAACACGGGGGATTTCACTGGAGCTGGCGAAGGGATTCGAACCCATGACCTGCTGATTACAAATCAGCTGCTCTGCCGAGCTGAGCTACGCCAGCGGGCCGCCGAGTTTAGTGCCCCGCATACGGCTGACTTCGTACAACGCTAGCGAGGCGGCGACAGATGCGTTCAGGCTTTCGATGTCCGGGCTGATCGGGATGTAGACGGTCAGATCGACGAGGTCCTTGGCGAGACGGGTCATCCCCTTGCCCTCAGCGCCCACAACGAGAGCCACCGGCTCGCGAAGCAGGTCGAGCCGGAACAGCGACTGCTCCCCCTCCCCGTCGAGACCCACCAGCCAGATCCCCATCGCCCGCAGCCTCCGCAGACCGTCGGCGGTCGACTTCACCTCACAGATCTTCAGATGCTCGAATGCGCCCACCGCCGCCTTGAACGCCGTTGGACCGAGAGACGCCGAGCGGCGCTCGGGGAGAACGAGACCCCGCCAGCCGGCCGCCACCATGCTGCGGGCAATCGCACCGATGTTCCTCGGGTCCTCGAGATGGTCGAGCACCAGCACCGCCGGCGGCCGTGATGCCCGGGCCACCTGATCGATCGACACGAAGGAAATCGGACGGGCCCGGGCCATGATCCCCTGAGGGGCGGTGGTCACCGCCATGTCGCCCAATTCGTCGACCCTCTTGATGGGAACACCAGCGGCCACTGCATCGGCGAGCAGGTCGGCGTACTCGGGCCGGCGTACCCGGTGGCCCTCCACCCGGATGCTGGTCACCCGACCGGCGTCGAGGGCAGCCCGTACTGCATGAAAGCCCTCGAGGCTATCCCCGATGCCAGCGGATGCCATCTGCCGTGTCCTCCAGGATGATGCCCGCCGCCTTCAGCCCGTCCCTGATCTGATCCGCCGTCGCCCAGTCTCTGTCCTCGCGCGCCTCCGCGCGCAGCTCGATCAATGCGTCGACCGCCGCCTCCGCTGATGCCGCTTCAACCCCGAGACCGGTAGCCAGCGCCCGCAGATCCTCGTCGAGATCATCGATGGCCGCCTCGGGCTCGTCGAGGCCGAGCACGCCGGTGATCTCGTCGTACGCGGCGACCCACGGTCCGGCATCCTCACCGCCGTCGAGCCTGCGATTACCGTCGCGGATCACGTCGAACAGCACGGCGAGCGCTCCAGCGTTGTCGAGGTCGTTGTCCATCGCCTCCCGGAACGACGCCATCGCGGCCTCGAGAGGGGCGTTCTCGACCGGGCCCGGCACCCGGCGCCGGAATGCCCAGATGCGGTCGAGCGACGCCCTGGCGTCGGTCAGGGCTTCCTCGCTGAACTCGAGCGGTTTGCGGTAATGGGTGCGCAGGTAGAACAGCCGCACCGCCCCTGGCGAATACGTCTCGATGCCCTCGACGAGGTCGATGACGTGGCCGGTCGACTTGGACATCTTCTCGCCGCTCAGGTTGAGCAGCCCGTTGTGCATCCAGAAACGGGCGAACGGGACGTGCCCGGCGCTCTCCGCCTGGGTTATCTCGTTCTCGTGGTGGGGGAATATGAGGTCGTGCCCGCCCCCATGGATGTCGAACCCGGTTCCCAAATATTTGTGTGACATCGCCGAGCACTCGATGTGCCATCCCGGCCGGCCCGGCCCCCAGGGCGAGTCCCATTTCGGTTCTCCCGGCTTGGCGCCCTTCCAGAGGGCGAAGTCGAGCGGGTCGCGCTTGTACTCTCCCGGCTCGATCCGCTCGCCGCTGCGCAGCTCGTCGATGTTGCGCCCCGACAACTTGCCGTACTCGGGGAAGCTGCGCACCGAGAAGTACACGTCACCCCCCGCCGCATAGGCATGATCGCGCTCGATGAGGGCCTCGATCATCTCGATCATCTCCGGGATGTGATCGGTGGCCCGCGGCTCGATGTCGGGCGGCCGCACCCGCAGCGCCTCGTAGGCTGTCTGGAAGGCGCCGTCGGCCATGGCGACGACGTCCTCGATCGTCACGCCCATCTCGTTGGCGGCGGCGATGATCTTGTCGTCGACATCGGTGATATTGCGCACGTAGGTGACCTCGTAGCCGAGCCACTCGAAGTAGCGGCGCACCACGTCGAACACCACGGCATAGCGGCCGTGGCCGACATGCGGTTTCGACTGCACGGTCGCTCCACAGACGTACATCCCGACCTTGCCCGCGTCGCGCGGCTCGAAGTCCTGGAGAGCTCGTCCGAGAGTGTTGAAGATGCGCATGGCCGGGATGGTATCAGCCTGGGGTAGCGTTGCATCGAACGAAAGGAAACCGTCATGCAACCGCTCGTACTCGGCCACCGGGGCGCCTCCGCCCACGCCGCGGACAACACGATCGAGGCTTTCGAGCTCGCCGTTGCCCAGGGTGCCGACGGGGTCGAGCTCGATGTCCGCTTCACCTCCGACGGTGTGATCGTGCTCAACCACGACCCCGACATCGGCGAGATGGGGCCGCTGATCCACCACGACTTCGCGGCCATCCGCCACAGCCACCCCGAGGTACCGACGCTCGACGAAGCGCTTGCCGTGCTCGCCGACCTCATCATCAACGTCGAAATCAAGAACTCCCCGGGTGAGCCGGATTTCGACCCGGGAGACGAGATGGCCGACGCCATCGCCCGCTGGATCAACACCCACGATCTGCATGAGCGGGTAGTCGTGACGTCGTTTCACCCGGAAACGGCGGCTGCCGTGCGCCGGGCCGATCCCACCGTCACCACCGGCCAGCTGGTCGCCGCCGGGTTCCGGCCCGCGCGTGACCTCGATTCGATCGTGGCGGCAGGTCACCAATGGGTAGCGCCAAACATCGCAGACGTCCTGGCCGACCCGGTCGGAATTGTCACGGCCGTCCACAACCACGGGCTTCGCCTCGCGGTATGGACCGTCGATGATCCCGTGTCCATCCGCACCGTCGCCGAGGCCGGCGTCGACGCCATCATCAGCAACGATCCGCAGACGACGCTCCGGGTCGTGTCAGCGGTCTAGCGTCACCACCGCCATGGCTGCGACCCCCTCGTCGCGGCCGATGAAACCCATACCGTCTGTCGTGGTCGCCTTCACGGACACCGACCCGAGCGGGGCCCGCGTGATCTCGGCGATCCGCTGCCTGATCGCCATCCGGAAGGGCGATATCCGCACCGTCTCGGCAATGATCGTCAAATCGACGTGGTATATCGCGATCCCGCGGTCATCGATCTTTCTGATCACCTCGCCGAGCAGGCCCGCCGAATCTGCTCCGTGCCACCTCGGGTCGTCTGATGGGAACAGCGTTCCCATGTCGCCGAGTGCGGCTGCTCCTAGTGCGGCATCCGTGATGGCATGCAACGCGACGTCGGCGTCCGAGGTGCCGATGAGACCCCGTTTCTCGTCCACCACGACTCCCCCGATGAGCATCGGCCCGTCACCGCCGATCCGATGAGCGTCGAATCCCCAGCCGACCCTCACACGTGCTCCTCGGCGGCAACGAGGGCGCGCACCACCGCCAGGTCCTCGGCATAGGTCACCTTGAGGTTGCGCGGATCGCCGGGCACGACGATCACCCGCCCGCCGTTCTTCTCGACCATGCCGGCATCATCCGTGAAGCTCCCCTCCAACGCCCTGTGGGCCTCACGCAGCCGCGACGTCACAAAGCCCTGCGGGGTCTGCACCGCAACCACATGGTCTCGGGGCAACGTTCCCGAGACGATGTCCTTGTCGTCGACCTCTTTGAGCGTGTCGCGAACCGGGACCGCAGGCACCACCCCGTCGACATCCCTGGTCAACAGTGTCTCGATGATCTTGGCGACCATCGAAGGCGTCGCCAGGGGACGGGCGGCATCGTGGATGATGACGTAGTCGACGTCTTCAGGTACCTCGGCGAGCCCGGCGGCCACCGAGTCACGGCGCCGGTTACCGCCCGGGATCCCCCCGGGTACGGGGCCGACGACGACCACCTGGCTGACACCGGCATCAACCAGCATGTCCCGTCCCCAGGCCCATAGCGGCTTACCCTGCAACTCCATCGAGTGCTTTGGGCCGCCGAAACGCGACCCAATGCCGCCGGCAACGACTATGCCCCATATTGACGCGCTGTCCGGGAAAACACTCACTCTTCCTCCGGAACCTCCACCTTGGGCAAGGCACGATCGAGCCTCTTGACCGCCTCGTCTTCATCGAGGTCGAGGGCGAACCGTAGCTCGGAGATGATGATCAAGCGGGCCTTGGCCAGCATCCGCTTCAGCGCCGGCGAGATCCCCTTGACCTGCTGGGCATAGGTCAGGTCACGGACAACCTCGGCGACCTGGAATATGTCGCCTGAGTTGATCTTCTCCGTGAGCAGCTTGTACCACCGGCTCCAGTTCTTACCCGCTTCCTGTGGCTCATCCTTGAAGGTACGGAACACCTGCCGTGCCTTGTTCTGAGAGATCACAGGTCGCACCCCGAGATCAACGGCCTTGCCGACCGGGACGCGCACCGTGAGCTGGTCGGTGGCGATCTCGAGTACGAAGTACTCGTGTTTCTCCCCGTCGAATTCGATCTTCTCCCGCTTGATGATGGTGGCGGCACCGTGGTGGGGGTACACCACATAATCGCCGACCGTAAACGGGCTCTCCACAGGAGGAGCCTTCTTCGCCGTCGACGCCTTGGCGACCGGCGTCTTGCCAGCAGCCGCCGCCTTCTTGGTAGGAGCCTTCTTCTTAGCCGGGGCTTCCTTCGCCGTCGACGTGGTCTTCTTTGCGGCCGCCGTCTTCTTGGCTGCCGCCGTCTTCTTGGCTGCCGCCGTCTTCTTGGCTGCCGCCGGCTTCTTGGCTGCCGCCGTCTTCTTGGCCGCGGCCTTTGTGGCAGTCGGCCGCTTCGTCGATGCCTTCGCCGTCGTCGTCTTCTTTGCGGCCGCCGTCGTCTTGTTTGCAGTCGCTCTTGTCGACGACCCGCTAGAGGATTTCTTTGATGCCGTCTTCTTCGACTGGCTGGCAGTCGTCTTCTGGTTCGTCACACTTCTTCCAGGTTGCTAGACGCGCATTGTAATGAGTGCAGCGACCGAAACGGCGAGCCGGTCGACTTTCAGCCGTCACCGAGCTCGGACAGGCGGTCGAAATAGCGGTGTAGCTGTTGGGCGCGGGCCCTGCCAACGCCTTCGACCTTCTCGAAATCCGATGCATCCGCGTTGAGCATTCGCTGGAACCCGCGGAAGTGCCCGACGATGCTCTGGCGAACCTGCTCGGGGAGCCGGGGTACTCGAGACAGTGCCCGCAACCCCCGCGGCTCGAGGCCTTCATCGACGTCCGAGAAGCCGAGTTCGGTCGCCAGCGCCGTCATGTTGTGCAGCTCGTCGGTCGGCACCACCGAAAGCCGCTCGAACACGGAGCGCTTCCCGCTGCGCTTGCGGTAGTCGGAGAACACGACCTCAGCGAGATCCGCCACTCCCTCGACCAGATCGGTCGCCTGGATCTTGATAAGCCCGCCCTCGCCCCCGAGAGCCACCAGGGTCCGTTGCACCTCACCGTACATGCGAGACACGAGCACCGCCCGGGCCAAGACCGTCAGCACGTCACGCACCACGACAACGTCGTCCACCTCGGCTCTGGTGAGCCGATCTTCGGCGGATTCAAGACGCCGGCGAAGCCGCTCCAGGGAGTTGAGCGAGTTGTTGGCCCCGGCCACCAGATCTGCGGGTCGCGCCAGCTCGTGGCGCTCGCCGTTGCGATAGACGACCGCCGTCCGCCAACCTTCCTCGCTCACGGAGAGCACATCCCGGCCGGTCTGGACGGCGAGCCGCTCGGCGGTGCGAAAACGAGTACCCGTTTCGTTCGTCTCGATCGACGGGTCCGGGATGAAATGGACGTTCGCCCGGGTGATCAGATTGCGCTCGTCGTCGATGACGATACCGCCGTCCATCTTCGCCAGCTCGGCGATACGCTGGGCCGTGAAGGCCGTCTCGGCAAGATGAAATCCGCCGCTGCACAGCTCCTCCAGCTCGCTCCCTGAGCCGATCAGGATCAAGGCGCCGGTCCCCTGGGCGTGGATCAGCTCAACCGCGACACGCAGCGGAGTCCCAGGAGCAAACCGACGGAGTATCTCATTGGAGTCGGGAACACGGGAAGGCATCCGTGCAGGCTACCTCAAAACGTACCTACTGGGTTGTATCCGCATGGATTGGAGCCACTTTTCTCCCCGGCGCCAACCCCGCCACGAGCAGTGCCTCCTGGATGGTGCGGGTGCCGTTGTTGCCCGGGTGGATCACCAGTTGCGGCTCGAAACGCACCGCTTCCTCGTAGCGGCGATCGGAGTGCGCCGCAGCCCTGATCTCGCCGGTGAGCCCGATCTCGCCCCAGGCGGCGGCCAGCGGGAGTGGTCGGTCGAGTATCGACGAGGCAATAGCAAGCGCGACGGCGAGATCGACGGCCGGGTCGCGCAAACGCACCCCGCCTACTACGTTCACGTGCACGTCGGACTTGCTCGTGTCGAAATGACCATGCCGCTCCAGGACCGCCAGCAGTTGGTGCACCCTGGCGGCATCGAGCCCTTTCACGCTGCGGCGCGGTTGCGGCAGCACGGTCGGGACGACGAGAGCTTGCACCTCGCATAGCATCGATCGACGGCCCTCGACCATCGGAAACAGCACCGTGCCCGACGCACCGGATCGGTGCGAAGCGATGAGAACGCCCGAGGGATCGGGGACCTCCGCCATGCCCGTGTCGCCCATGGTGAATACCCCGACCTGGTTGATCGACCCGTACCGGTTCTTTAGCGAACGGAGCAACCGGAGGCCGGCGTCGCTCTCCCCCTCCAGATAGATGACGACGTCGACCATGTGCTCCAGCATCTTCGGACCGGCGATAGACCCGTCCTTGGTGACGTGACCCACGAGCGCCACCGCCGTACCCGACCGTTTGGCGTACTCGATGAAGCGGGCTGCCGACTCCCGAACCTGGACCACACCACCGGCTGTGCCGTCCGCATCGTCAACGGTGACCGTCTGGATCGAGTCGACAATCAGAAGCTCCGGATCCTCTTCCACACATGCCCCGAGGATCGCTTCCACTCGACCGTCGGCGATGATGCGAAGCCCGGGGGGGTCGAGCCCAAGCCGTTCCGCCCGGAGGGCCACCTGAGCCACCGACTCCTCGGCAGAGGCGAGCAGCACCGGCTTTGACTCGGCGACGCGTGCGGCGAGTTGAAGGAGCAATGTCGACTTGCCCACACCGGGCTCGCCCCCGACCAGCACAACCGAGCCGGTGACAAGCCCACCACCGAGCACACGGTCTATCTCGGCTATGCCCGTCGCCGTCCGCGGCTTGTCCCCGACCGGGATATCCCGAAGCGTCCTGGTCTGCGCTGACGGCCCGCGCGGGGCGATCGACTCTGCCAGCGAGCCTTCGGTTCGGCATTGGGGACAGAAACCCATCCACCGACCGGTCGTGTATCCGCAGTTGGTGCACCTGTAATCCGGCTGCCGGCTCTTACTATTCCGTGAGGTCATGCCGCCAGCATACGATCTGACACCGACAGATAGCGATGATGCTCACCGGTGGTGACCACGACCCTGTCCCCGTCTCATCTGGGCCTGGAGCTTGCGCTTGCGCGTCTGGATCTCGCGCTGTTTGGCCCGCATCGCCTGGCGCCGAGCCCGTCGGTCATTCCCTTTCGGATCGGCGGCGTCGCCGGCGGCCCGTACTTCGTCCATGACCTGAATCCAAGCCTGACGGGCTTGCTTGATGGCTCGCACCATCTGACGACGAGCGTCGATTCCCGCCTCCATTGCCGCGGCCAGTTCGTCATCGCTGGTCGTCAGGCGCAACGCAAGGTCGAATGTCGAGAGGCCGGTGTTGGCGACCCGGGCCGTGCGGCGGATGTCGTCCAGTACCGCCGCCTTCACCTCGGCGATCTCGCGCGAGCCGTCGGAATACCGGTACACGGCCCTCGCATGTGACTGCCACAACCCGAGAGCGATTGCCGCCGCCAGCTGCGGCTCCGGATCCTCGGGGTCGACACCGGCCCGTTCAGCTAGCGCCCCGGCCGCGACCTGGGTCAAACGCTCCATCATCGCGTTCATCGCAGCGAGAAGCGACGGCGTCTGATCGATCATGTCGGCAAAATCACGGAATATCAGGAGTGCCTCGGCCGGGCTGTCCCACGCCTCCCACACGGAGAACATCATCTCCACGTGGCACTCGATCACGGCGACGATCGCATCGGTCGTCGCCACCCCCTCGCCACTGTCGCGGATGGCGCGCTCGATGGCCTCCGCCATCTCCTCCTCACGATCGAGAAGCATCGACTCTTTCGTCGGGAAGTAGTTGAACACGGTCTTGTCCGAGACTCCACATGCTTCGGCAACGTCGCTCACCCGTACCTGATCGAAACCGTCCCTGAGAAACATCTGGGTCGCGGTATCGGATACCCGCTGGCGCAACTCACGTTTCTTTCGCTCCCGCAATCCCTGTGGCGGTGGTCGGGAATCTCCGATGTCGAACACGCTCCGGATCAACTCGCCGATTCCGCCGGCATCGGAGAGTTCTTGCCTGCTGTCGCTCATGTTTCATACAGTAGCAGAAAAAATTCACTTGCAGTATTTATTCAGTGACTGTACCTTTGGCACATGAGTTACAGAACGAACAGTTCAGACCTCGCGGTGCACACCGCCGGGCTGACCAAGCGATACGGCGATCTCGTCGCGGTCCGGGACCTCGACCTGACTGTCGCCGCAGGAAACGTCTCGGCCCTGCTCGGTCCCAACGGTGCCGGCAAGACGACAACCGTCCGCATGCTGGCGACGTTGGAGCGACCCACTTCAGGTACGGCCACCGTGTGCGGGTACGACGTAGTGCGCCACAGCCATGAGGTACGCACCCGGATCGCCCTGACGGGCCAGTTCGCAGCCCTGGAGGACAACCTCACCGCACGAGAGAACCTCATCCTGATGACACGCTTGCGTGGCATCGCCCGGTCCGCAGCCAAGAGGGTGGTGGCCGACCTCGTGGACCGGTTCGACATCGATGAGTTCGCCGACAAGCTGGTCAAGAATGTCTCGGGAGGACAGCGGCGGCGCATCGACCTCGCCGCAGGTCTGGTCATCCGGCCCGAACTGCTCGTGCTTGACGAGCCGACCACAGGGCTGGACCCGCGGAGCCGGCAGGTGGTATGGGGAACCATCAGGGAGCTGGTGGCCGACGGTGTCACCCTCCTGCTCACCACCCAATATCTCGAGGAGGCCGACCAACTCGCCGACGAGATCGTGCTGATCGATCACGGTCGTGCCGTTGCCGCAGGGACGTCGCACGAGCTCAAATCACAGATAGGCGGACAACGAGTCGACGTTGTTGCCATCGACACTGCCGGATACGACGACCTCATCCATGGTCTAGAAGGCCGCTTCGAGATCAGTGCGTCCCCCGAGAGACGACTGATATCGATTCCCGCGCCCAATGAGGCCATCGATCTCGCCGCCGTTTCGCACGCGGTTAGCGACCTCGATCTTCCCACAAGTGAGATTGCATTGCGGCGACCGACACTCGACGACGCCTTCCTCGCCCTGACCGGGCATCGACCTCAAACCGAAACCGTCGACGAACGGCAAAGGAACGTCGCATGACCACCACTGCAATCACCTACAAGCGAACGGCTTTCACCCGCTATGTCAGGGAAACGGCCCTTCTCGTCGGGCGCGGGCTCCGTACCATCCCCCGGGTCCCCGAGCGTCTCCTCGACGTGACGCTGCAACCGATCATCTTCACTTTGTTGTTCCTCTACGTGTTCGGCTCGGCGATCCATATCCCGGGAATGCGATACCAGGACTACCTGCTACCCGGTCTTCTGGGGCAGAGCCTCGCCTTTGGCGTGATCGGCGCCGGCGTCGCAACGTCAACCGATTTCGGCAGCGGCGTCGTCGACCGTTTCAAGTCCCTCCCCATCACGCGGCTCTCGGTGATCTCGGCGCAGGTCATCGGTCAGGTGCTCGAACAGATCATCGGTATCGCCATCGTGGCGGGCATGGGGCTGGCACTCGGCTGGAGACCTGTGGCCTCCGCCTGGGGGTTGGTCGGTCTCAGCGCGCTGGTCCTGCTCGGGCTGTCTGCGTTTACATGGTTCGGGGTCCTGCTCGGCATGTGGGTGCGTAGCTCCGATGCAATGCAGGGACTCGGCTTCACCATCATCATGCCGCTGGCATTCCTCGGCGGCGCGTTCGTCCCGATCGCCGGGATGGCGGCGATTCCGCGCTCCATCGCCTACTGGGAGCCGATATCGGCGCTGGTGGCGGCGGTCCGTCAGGTAGCCCAAGGCGTTCCCTCGGCGGGCTCGTGGCAGTTGGTCCACCCGGTTGCCGCAATGGTGCTGTGGTGCACCGGCCTGATCGCCGTCTGCGTCCCATTGGCGTTGCGTCGATTCCTGCGACCGGCGGGGGTCTGACCCGGCTACGTCACTCACCGCCGGGTATCGCGCATGAAGCGCCGGATTCGCCTCGCCAGAAGACCTACGAGCACACCGAGCAGCAGAAGGCCGAGCACAATCGAGGTGCCTGACCAAGCCTCGGTCTGACGTATCGCACTAATCACGAGCATCCGTGGCACAATAGCCGAGGCGGACCGACTGACGGAGACGTGACGTGGCGAAAGACAACGACTCATTCGACGATCTGTTCAAGCCATTTGAGCTCGACGACGGACCGCCCCCACCGGGAAGTGAGCCACCACCGCCGGCACCCGCCCAAGAACGCAATCAGACCACCACGCCGGTCGAGCAGATCCCCTGCCCGTCTTGTGGAGCGTTCAACCCGACCTACAACCGCCATTGTGAGCAATGCGGAGCACGTCTCACCAAGGAGCCCCTGCCGGTTGCGCCGGCGCCGATGGTGCGAGCGACCCCCGGCGGCAGAGCGCTCAGCGTGCTCGCCGCCGCAGTGCTCCTCGTCGCGCTGATCGCCCTCGTGGTCAATGTGTTCCGTGGTGGCGGAGGCGATGAGACGACCACAACGACAACATCGACAACATCGACCACTCTGGCCGACCTGGTCGAAATCACCCCGACCGAGGCAACGGCCACCGCCCAGATCAGCGCATCGTTCTCCGCAGCCAACCTCTACGACAACGACTTCTCCACCGAGTGGCAGGCGCCGCATGGTGCCGACCTCACCCTGACGTTCCGCTTCGCCCAGCCGGTGCGCCTAGACCATCTCGAGATTTTCAACATCTCTGACGAGACCCGGTTCGAGCGAAATTACCGGATCAACGGGTACAAGATCAACATGGATGATCTGCCCGGCATCGACATCCGCAACACCCTGAAGGATGAGCCGGGCGGTCCGCAGACAATCGACCTACCGAGCATCGGAACTACATCGCTCACAATCGAGATCCTCAGCACCTACGCCTCGCAGGCAGTGAACGGCGAGGTCGCCTTCGACGAGATCGCCGTTGCCGAGGTCAAGTTCTACGGGAATACGGTTAGCAACTAAGTCAGCAACTAGGCGAGCAGCCCGTGGCGCAGCATCGCGATGAGGTGGTCGACGACCACCCCATCCTCGAGAGCGTTCGGGAATGGGTGTCGGCGATTATCGAGAAGCACAAGCACCACCCCGTGAGTGGTTGCCCACAGTGCGACGGCCGTCGCCATCGCGTCGAGGTCGGCGCGAAGCTCGCCTGCGGCAACCCCTTCGGCCACGGCCGCAGCAGCCATTGAGAGCGCCTGAGCCCCCGGCAGCTCGAGTACCTCCTCCGGTCCGAGGCTGGCGGGATGCTTGCCGAGCAACATAACCTCGTACTGCTCGCCCCTCGAGAGACCAAAGTCGATGTACGCCCGGCCCATCGCCTCGAGGCGGCCCATGGCCGTGGTCTGCTGTTCGGAAGCCTCTCGCATTCGACCGGCCATCTCCGTGAAGCGCCGGTTGCAGCACTCGAAGAACAGCTCGTCCTTGTCATCGAAATGCATATAAATGGCCGGCGGTGACACCCCCACCCGGTCGGCAATCGCGCGCATCGAGACCATGTCTGGCGATCCCATCTCGACGAGAAGCTGCTCGGCAGCGTCGAGGATGTCGAGACGAAGCTTGTCACCCTCTCCCCGGCGGGAACGCCGCCGGTGCCGGTGATGTATGCCGGCTCCCGGCGCCTTGTGGCGCCGGGAGCCGGCAGCAGATCGATCGGGGTTTGTCATCACACCTCTTGGGGGGCGATGTCGATGATAGGGGGAACTTCCCGGCGCAGGTCAACTTGCTCCCTGATCCCGAACCGGCGGTAGATGCCGCGCAACCAGCGTGGCGACCACCAGTTGGCATCGCCGGCGAGCCTCATGAAGGCGGGGACCAGGGTTGCCCTGACGACGAAGGCATCGACGAGGACGGCCAGCGTCATCCCGACGCCGAACATCTTCATGAACGACACGTTCGAAGTTGCGAAGGCGATGAAGACGACTGCTATCAGCACCGCCGCCGCGGTCACGATACGGCCGGTGCGCTCCAGACCCGTGGCCACGGAATCGATGTTGCTCCTCCCGGCGTCGTGCTCCTCCTTGATACGGCTGAGCAGGAACACCTCGTAGTCCATCGACAGCCCGAAGGCGATCGCAAACATGAGGATCGGCATCGTCAACTGGAGAGTGCCGGTAGCGGTGAAACCGAGCAGGTTCGACAGATGCCCATCCTGGAAGATCCACACCATCGCCCCGAACGTCGCCGACAGCGACAACATGTTGAGCACGGCCGCCTTGAGGGGAACAACCACGGAGCCGAACATCAAGAACAGCACGACGAAGGTGATCATGGCGATGATCCCAAGGGCGTACGGCAGGGAGCCGAACAGCGATGCCTTGGTGTCGACCAGACCCGCGGATCCACCGGTCACCTGAACGGCGAAAGGTGCATCAAGCCCGCGGATCGCCTTCACCAACGCCTCACCTTCGGGTGAGATCGGCTCCACCGTCGGGACGACGGAGTAGTAGGCCCCACCGGCTGGTGAGGTGAATCGGGCATTGGCAGGCGTAGGAGGCGAGACCAACGTGCCGCCGGCGTAGGTTCCGGTTGCGGCCTCGACATGCCCGACGCCGTCGAGGGTCGACAGCGTCGCCGCAAACTGTGCGACTGTGGTGGCGTCGGTAGCCGAATCCGCGGCGACGACATTGATCGGAGCGGCTTCGAATGAGTCGAAGTCGGCACGGAGGATGTCGCCTGCTTCCCGGGCATAGGCAGTTGCCGGCAGCACCCGATCGTCGCCCTCGCCGAGCTTGACACCGAGGAACGGCAGCCCGAGAACAACCAGCAGCAGGATGGCGCCGGTAGCAACCGGCCACGGGCGGCGCATGACAGTGGTGGCGATCCGATGCCACATACCCTCGCCGTCACCCACCGGCTTCACATTGCGGATCCGCAGCCTGTCGACTCGATGTCCGAGCAGAGCGAGGATGGCCGGCAGCACCACGACGGCACCGGACGCCGCCAGGGCCACGACCGCGATCCCGGCGTAGCCGAACGATCGGAGGAATGCGAGGTTGAAGACCAGCATGGAAGCCAGTGAGGCGGCAACGGTACCCGCCGAGAAGAGCACGGTTCGGCCCGCGGTCTGCACGGTGCGTACGACGGCTTGCGTGGGTTCGAACCCTGCCGCCAGCTCTTCCCGGTACCGGGAGACGACGAACAACGAGTAGTCGATGGCAAGCCCGAGCCCCAGGGCAGTGGTCAGATTCAGGGCGAAGATCGACACCTCGGTGAATCCGGTCAGGATCTGCAGAGCCAGGAAGGTGCCGACGATGGAGAGACCGCCGATGAACAGCGGCAGCGAGGCGGCCACGATGCTGCCGAAGATGAGCACGAGGAGGATTGCCGTTACGGGGAACGCAAGGGTCTCGGCCCGGGCCAGGTCCTTCTCGATGGTGTCCTGGACCTCCGCAAACATCGGGCCCTGACCGGCGACGGCGATGTCGAGACCGTCGTGAGCACCGCGGTACTCATCTGCGAGGTCACCGGAGCGGGTGAGCACCTCGCCCTGGTCACCGGCGACGGTGGCAAACACCAGCGCCCGGTTACCGGCAATCGATCGCAACGAGGCAGGACCGCCGAGCGCCCAGTAGGACGACGCCGAGGTGACACCGTCCTCCGCCGCCAGCTGCGCGGTCAGATCGAGACCGGCTTGCGCCACCACAGGATCGTCCACCGACCCACCCGGTGCGGTTACGACAAGGACAACGGCGGGATCGGAGACACCAAACTGCGTCTCCAGCACATCGGCCGCCTGCACCGATTCGGCGTTGGGGTCCGCGAACCCTCCATTGGACAGCGAGTCGGCCACTCCCCCGCCGAAGATGCCGGCGAGGACCAAACCGGCAAGCGCACCGACCAGGACCAGGACTCTGAATCGAACAACGAGATCGCCGAGACGTCTCATGATGGTTCCCTCCCTCTGAGTGAACGATGTTAAGTGATCGGTGTTAACTTAACGCTGTTCAGCCATTTGTCAAGAGGGAATCGTGATCACTGCGTCAGGGGATCCAACGACTCGATGCTTATCTCGTACTCCTCGGTGTAGTTCACCGTGCCGATGGGGCTGGTGCTGGCGCTCGCCGTCGAGCCGGCCTCCTTGATCACGAGCGGATCGCCCGGGCGGACCCAGCGGTCGGTCTCGCTGCCCCCCGTGCTGTCGCCGGAAAGCGTGTCCACGTAGTGGATGTGGACCGTGTCGACCGGCTCGCCGCCGACATCGATTGTCTCCATCCCAACCACCTCGGCCGTCGTAGCCTGCTGGATGCTGTCGGTCGAGCACACGAACGTCCAGGTGTCCGTGTCCGGGGTCGGGGGCAGATACGGTGCCGGCCCGTCGCAGCGATAGTGCTGGAGGTCTTCAACACCGAACCACTTGTTGAACGAGTCGAACCCGGCGACGGTCACGTGCTGCGGGTCGCACACCTCCCACGCCGACCAGCGCTCCTCGATGGCCTGCCAGCGCCACATCTGGCCGCACCCACCCAACCGGATGGTGAGATAGGTCTCGGACGGATACTTGTGTTTCGCGCCGGCGAGCGCGTCGATCTCCTCGTGACCGGACATGGCATACACGTAGACGACGACATCGCCACCCGTCTGCGGAGCCGTGGGAGTCCCGCCCACCAACGTCGTCGCAGTCACCACCGAAGACGAGGTGATGCTCGTAGTGGCCGCAGCGCGCGCCTGGTCGGCATCGATCACAGTCGTGTGGCTCCTCGTGAGCATCAACGCAAGGGCGAGCACGCCAACAACCACGACCACACCGGCAAGTGCAGCAACCAGGCTTCGTCTGCTCATCCCCAGTTCCATTCACATCGGTGACGGCGACGCTCGACCCAGACTGATGGGTCTGCCTGAGTGACTGTACTGCCACTCGAGAAGCGCGGACAGAAAGAGCCGGCGATCTTCACCGCCGGCTCTCGAATCGTATTGACTTGTGCGCTACTCGACCTCGTCGGCCATCTCCAGCGGAGGCTGGTCGGGCGTTTCGAATGATGCAAATGAAAGCCGATCAGGGTCTTCCTCGTCGAGGTCGACAAACACCGTGGCGCCGGCAGGGAACTCCTTGTAGAGGACCTTCTCCGAAAGAGGGTCCTCCAGCATGCGCTGGATGGCACGGCGCAGCGGACGAGCGCCCAGTTGCGGGTCGTAGCCCTTCTTGGCGATCAGCTCCTTGGCCGCCTCGGTGAGGGCCATGTCGAGGGCCTGCGACTCGAGCTGATCCCGCACCCTGCGCAGGAACAGCTCGACGATCTGCTTGACCTCGCCCATCGTCAGCTCGTGGAACACGATGACGTCGTCGATCCGGTTGAGGAACTCCGTTCGGAAGTGCCGTTTGAGCGCTTCGGTGACCTTGCCCTTCATCGCCTGGTAATTCACCTCGTCGCCGCCCGGGCTGAAGCCGATGGACTGCTTGCGCATGTCGGCGGTACCCAGGTTGGACGTCATGATGATGACCGTGTTCTTGAAGTCGACCGACCGACCCTGCGAGTCGGTGAGCCGGCCATCCTCGAGGATCTGCAGCAGGATGTTGAACACATCCGGATGCGCCTTCTCGATCTCGTCGAACAGCACGACTGAGAAAGGCTTGCGGCGCACCGCCTCGGTGAGCTGGCCCCCCTCGTCGTAACCGACGTAGCCGGGGGGCGAGCCGACGAGCCTGCTTACCGCGTGCTTCTCCATGTACTCGGACATGTCGATCTGGATCAACGAGTCCTCGTCGCCGAACAGGAACTCGGCGAGAGCCTTGGCCGACTCTGTTTTGCCGACACCGGACGGGCCGAGGAAGATGAACGAGCCTGCGGGTCGCTTCGGGTCCTTCAGACCCGCGCGGGTACGCCGGATCGCCTTGGAGACTGCCTCGATTGCACCCCGCTGACCGATGATCCGCTTGTGCAGTTCGCCTTCCATGTTGAGCAGACGCGACGTCTCCTCTTCCGTCAGACGGTGCACCGGGATCCCTGTCCACTGGGCCAGAACCTCTGCAATCTCCTCGTCGCCGATGACCGAGTTGTAGTCGGTTCCGGCCGAAATCGCCTCTTGTTCCTTCTCGGAACGATCGGTGAGCAGGCTGCGCTCCTTGTCACGAAGCTGGGCAGCGCGCTCGAACTGCTGTGCCCTGACGGCATCCCTCTTGTCCGAGCGAACCTTGGTCAGCTCGTCGTCGAGCTCCTGGACCTCGGGCGGCAGATGTCCCCGACGCAGCCGCATCCGGCTGCCGGCCTCATCGATGAGATCGATGGCCTTGTCGGGCAAGAACCGGTCGGCGATGTAGCGGTCGGCCAGGTTGGCGGCGTTGACCAGGGCCTGGTCGGTGAACCGGACCCGGTGGTGCTCCTCGTAGCTCGGCCGAAGACCTTCGAGAATACGGATGGTGTCGGCGACCGACGGCTCCTCGACCTGGATGGGCTGAAAACGCCGCTCCAGCGCGGAGTCCTTCTCCAGGTACTTGCGGTACTCCTCGAGCGTGGTCGCGCCGACGGTCTGCAGCTCACCCCGGGCCAGCATCGGCTTGAGGATGCTGGCGGCGTCGATTGCCCCTTCGGCGGCACCGGCGCCAACGAGCGTGTGGATCTCGTCGATGAACAAGACGATGTCACCGCGGGTGCGGATCTCCTTGAGCACCTTCTTCAAGCGTTCCTCGAAATCGCCGCGGTAGCGGGACCCGGCGACCAGAGCACCGAGGTCAAGCGTGTATAGCTGCTTGTTGGTGAGCGTGTCCGGCACCTCGCCGGCGACGATGCGCTGGGCGAGACCTTCGACGATCGCCGTCTTGCCGACGCCCGGCTCGCCGATCAGAACGGGATTGTTCTTGGTTCGGCGGGACAGGACCTGCATGACCCGCTCGATCTCCTTCATCCGACCGATGACCGGATCCAGCTTGTGCTCCCGAGCCTGCTGGGTGAGGTTCCGGCCGAACTGATCGAGCACTGTGGACCCGCCGGGTGACGCTTCACTGCCACGGCTGCTGCGGCTGGACCCACCGGGATGAGCGGCCTGCGACGGGGTCACATCCTCACCCTGGACACCCGACAGCAGCTGGATGACGGTTTGCCGCACCTTGTGCAGCTCGGCTCCCAGCTTCTGTAGTACCTGGGCGGCGACCCCCTCACCCTCGCGGATGAGCCCGAGCAGGATGTGCTCGGTGCCGATGTAGTTGTGACCCAATTGGAGTGCCTCGCGCAGAGACAGTTCGAGAACCTTCTTGGCCCGCGGGGTAAAGGGAATATGCCCACTCGGCGCCTGCGAACCCTGACCGATTATCTCGACGACCTGGGAACGCACGGACTCGAGGCTGATCCCGAGGCTCTCGAGACCACGCGCGGCTACGCCCTCGCCCTCGTGGATGAGACCGAGAAGGATGTGCTCGGTCCCTATGTAATTGTGATTGAGCAGCCGGGCTTCTTCTTGGGCAAGCACGACGACTCGCCTGGCCCGGTCGGTGAACCGTTCAAACACTCTTCACCTCTAAAGTCGACGCCCGGTTTGCCGTGCGCCTCTCGGAGTATAGCTAAGGCCGGTGACACGCCCCCGACCCCGCGACCAACGCTACTCGGAACATCGGCCGCATTCTGATTGTCATTAGTAGAACAACAACTGGACTACCGACTGTAATCCAGATATGTGTCTGTAGCGACGGCGATGACCCGATGGGAGCCATCCCCAAGCGGAGGACTACTATCCGTGTTCACATGGACAGTCCCATTCTCCAGGATCTCGTTCCCGTGCCCCGCGTGTGGAGACGAATGACCGACGTGGAGCATCGGTTGCTCGAAGTCACGACCGCGGACGACGAGTTTCTGACCCAGATCGCCCAACACGGCCTGGCAGCGGGCGGCAAGCGTTATCGCCCGCTGCTCGCTCAGGTGGCCGCTGAGCTGGGTGGCAGGGACGGGCCGGAGCCGGTCGAAGCCGGTGTGGCCGTGGAGTTGGTGCATCTCGGTTCGCTCTACCACGACGACGTCATCGACGAAGCCGAGACCAGGCGGGGTACGGTCTCGGTCAATGAGAACTGGAACAACACCGTCGCAATCCTGGCCGGGGATTTCCTGCTCGCCCGCGCTTCCGAGGTGGCCGCCCCGCTCGGCACCGAGGCCGTGGAGCTGATCGCCAGAACCTACGCGACACTGTGCGAAGGTCAGGTCATGGAGCTCCGGCTTGCCAACGATCTCGACCACGGTCCCGATGATTACTACTCCGTGATCGGGGGCAAAACCGCCAGCCTGATCCGCACCTCGGCACGGCTCGGGGCGATGACCGGCGGTGCCGGACGAGAGACCATCGATGCCATCAGCGACTGGGCCTGGGAGATGGGTCTCGTCTTCCAACTCGCCGACGACGTTCTCGATTTCGTCGCCGACGAGCAATGGCTCGGCAAACCGGCCGGCAGCGATATCGGCGAGGGGACATTCACACTGCCACTCCTGTACGCCGCAGACGGCCCCGACGGTGCCGAGATCCGGGGTCTACTCGGCGGGGGTGCCCCCTACGAGCCGGGCACCATCGATCGGGTGATCCGGCTCGTCATCGAAGGCGGGTTTGCCGACCGGGTACTCGATGAGGCGACCGAGCGGATGCGCGCGTCGGAGAAGGCGGCCGCCCGGATCCCGGAGAATGACCTCACACCGATCATCCGCAACCTCGACCGCTACCTGCTGGAGCGGGTCGACATCGCTCGCCACCGCTCCTGAGCTGGGCGGCCCTCGAGATCACGTGTTCTCGAGAACGAGCACGCCTGCGCCGGTGTTGGAGATCGGGGCGTGGTAGTGCTTGTGGACCGCGGTGACGTTGGAGTGGAGCGCTCCCCGCATGGCGAGCCACATGATCACCTCGACGCCTTCGGTTCCTGCCTGCTCGATGATCTCGCTGTTGGTTTGGCTGACGAGCCAATCCGGGTCGTTGATGATGCTGTCGATGCAGGCGAGGTCGTAGTCGACGTTGATCAACCCGGAACGCTCCCCCTGCAACTGGTGCGACATGCCACCGGTGCCGAGAACGACGACCTTCAGGTCTTCCGGATACGACTCGACTGCCTTGCGCAGGGCATGCCCGAGCCCGTAGAGACGCCGCGCCGTCGGCAGGGGATGCTGGACCGTGTTGACCGCAAACGGGATCGCTCTGACCGGCCAGCCGTCGACGTCACCCCACATCAGCTGCATCGGAACCACGAACCCGTGGTCGACCAACATCTCCTGACACATGGTGATGTCGAACTCCTGCTCGATCAGCGACTCGGTGATATGCCAGGAGAGTTGGGCGTCGCCGGGGAACACTTCGAGTTGTGGCAGCGCCCATCCCTCATCTGCGGTCTTGTATTCGTCGGCGCAGCCGATTGCGAACGTCGGGATGGTGTTGAGGAAGAAGTTGAGCCCGTGGTCGTTGTAGACGACGATTGCCACGTCGGGCTGCACCTTGGCGAGCCACTCCTTGGCAGGCCCGTAGCCGTCGAAGAAGCGCTTCCAGTAGGGATCGTTTCGTTTCGATGGGTCGGCGAGAGCGTTACCGACCGCCGGTATGTGGGAGGTGGTGATGCCACCAACGACTCTAGCCATTCCAAAAACCTCCAGCGTCTCGGAGTTTCTCCTGGAAACCCTCCGCATTGCCCTGTAGCAACCCTTTGAACTCCTCGGTCGATATCCCGTGGAACGACGCACCCGCATCCTGGACGGACGTCCCCGAGGGAATCGCCAGCTTCGCCAGGTAGTAGATGTTCGCTCCCATCTTCAACAGCGTCAGAAAATCACCCGACAGCAGGGCCTGCCGCTGCTCGTCGGTCAGATCAAAGCGATCCGCATACCCCGCCGGATCCTCGGCGAAGGCCTGCCGGTTCTCGGCCTGATTGAACGAGTAGAACAGCTTGTTCAGGCCATACGACGAATGAGACGTCTTCCCATCGAACACGTACGTGCCCGGGATCTCCTCGTACTCATGCTTCTTCCAACTCACCGCCGAGCCTCCTTCCCGGGTCAGCCCCTATGTAAGGGGACCTGATTTTGGGTACGGGGGAATCGTACGCGCCAAACCGGACGTTGGTGAAGGACGATTCGGGCCAGTTCCGGTACTATCCCGTCAAACTAGTGGTCCCGGATTGGGCCACCGTATGCAACAACGCGGCGACATGAACCCCAAACGAACCAGAAGAGCCGACACGGTGCCGGTCCACTCGCTCTACGGTGAGCCGACCGCCCATGTCGTAGATTTCCTCCACATCGAGCGGATACGAAGCCGCAGCGAGCTGTTCGACTGGTTGATCGATCCGCACAAGCACCCGGGGCTGGCGCAGGTGATGCTCGTGCTCGACGGGGCGGTCCACGTCTCGCTCGATGAGACAACACGCGATCTACCTGCCCCGGCGGTCATCACCACGCCACCGGGTGTGGTTCATTCGTTCGATTTTGTGTATGAGAGCGCCGGTTTCGTCATCACCGTCGCCGACGACAGGCTCGAGACTATGGCGATGGGACGGTGGATCAGGGAGAGGCTGTTCGTCAACGGACTCACCCTTGCGCTCGACACCGGCGACGCAGTCGTCCCCAGGCTGCGGGTCCTCTGTGAGGAGCTGTTCCGTGAGCACGAGGCCGTCGACACGGGAAGAGTGCCGATCATGGAATCCATCGTTTTGGTGATCCTCACGATCCTGGCCAGAAAGGTCGACACCATCGATGCTCTGTCGGTGCGGCGGCGCCCTCACGACCGGTTCCGCGAGTTTCGGGCAGCCGTGGAGGATCACTATGCCGACCATTGGCCACTCGGCCGGTATGCCGACCTGCTGCACATGTCGGAGAGCTCGCTCAACCGTGTCTGCCGGGCCGTCGCGGGTGTCACCGCCTTCGAGATCGTTCAGGGGAGGCTCGAGCTCGAGGCGCGGCGGCGTCTGATCTACACCGCGGTACCCGTCCACCGGCTTGCGACGGAGCTCGGCTTCGTCGACCCCTCCTACTTCTCCCGGTTCTTCAGACGCCGAACCGGGACCACGCCAAACGAGTTCCGCAGGTTCCACCAGCCGATGTGACGAGCCATTGCCGGGAAAGTACCCGGGTAAGGCTCGATCGTCCCTTTATTCACACCCTGGCTGCTCCTACCCTCCCCGCATGTTCCGATTTGATCCATTCGCACCCGAGATAGACGTGGATCCGTTCCCGGCCTACCGCACGTTACGCGACGAATACCCGTGCTTCTGGAGCGAGGAAGCCGGGATGTGGGTTCTCTCCCGCTATGCGGACGTCGTCGGAGCGCTCAGCGACCCCGGGACCTTCTCGTCGGCGCACGGAAACATGATGACCGAGTTTCCCAACCGGGCCGGCGCCACCCTGGGAACCACCGACCCGCCCCACCACGACCGGCTACGTGGTCTGATCCAACATGCGTTCGTGCGCCGCAACCTCAACAGCCTCACCCCGGATATCGAGGCGATCGCCCGCAACGCCGCCGAATCGGTGCGGGACCGCGACCGATTCGATTTCATACTCGACTTCTCCTCGAAATTCACCGTCCGCGTGCTGTTCGCCGTGCTCGGTATCCCGATGGAGGACGAGGAGATCGTTCGCCAGAAGGCCGTGCTCATGGTCCAGAACGATCCGGTGACCCGCGACAAAGGCCCCGAGCACATCGCCGCCTTCGAATGGGTGAAGGACTATGCGGCGGTGGTGATCGCGGAGCGTCAGAAGCACCCACACGACGACCTGATCACCCACTTCGCCGAGGCCGAGATCGACGGCGACCGTCTCGATGAGCGAGAGGTATTGCTCACCACGACCACGCTGATCATGGCCGGGGTCGAGTCACTCGGTGGGTTTATGTCCATGTTTGCCCTCAATCTGGCCGATTTCCCCGACGCCCGGCGGCGCTGTGTCGAGAACCCCGACCTGCTGCGCCCCGCCATGGAAGAGTCGCTGCGCTACAACACCTCGGCGCAGCGATTCAAGCGCCGGCTCACCCGGGACCACACGATGCATGGCCAGAGCATGAAGATGGGAGACTTCGTCTGTCTCGCCTACGGATCGGCGAATCGTGACGAGCGGCAGTACCCCGACGCGGATGTGTACGACATCGACCGGAGCACCAAGGGCCATGTCGGCTTTGGCGGCGGCACCCATATCTGTCTGGGCACCACCATCGCCCGCATGTCGGTCAAGATCGCCATGAAAGAGTTCCACGACGTAGTACCCGAGTACCGTCGGGTCCACGAAGACTTGCCCTGGATGCCGTCGTCGACGTTCCGCAGCCCGCTGGTGTTGGAGCTCGCCACCAACTGAGGGCCGCCCGCTGCGGCCGGGCCAATCCCTATCATCGGCTACCAGCCAAAAGGATTGGAGCCATGGCTCACGAACGCGCCGGAACCCCTGCCCAACCGGATGACCTCGTAGACGTCCCGCACCTGATCACGGCCTACTACACCATCGCACCCGACCCGGAGGATCCGGCGCAGCGAGTCGCTTTCGGCACGTCCGGTCATCGCGGCTCGAGTCTCAACGGCTCCTTCAACGAAGCACATATCGCGGCGACCACCCAGGCCATCTGCGAGTACCGGTCTAGCCAGGGAATCAACGGGCCTCTGTTCATCGGCCGCGACACCCACGGTCTGTCGGAACCGGCGTGGGCGACGGCGCTCGAGGTGCTGGCCGGCAACGACGTAACCGTGTTTGTCGACGTCGACGGTCGCTACACGCCGACCCCGGCGGTGAGCCACGCCATCCTCACCCACAACCGGGAGCACACCGGCTCTGGTGGCGGCGGGGAGGCGGACGGCATCGTCGTCACCCCATCGCACAACCCGCCCGGTGACGGTGGCTTCAAGTACAACCCTCCGCACGGTGGCCCGGCGGACACCGACGCCACCGGCTGGATCGCCGCCCGAGCCAACGAGTTGCTGGCTTCCGGCAACCGGGGCGTAAACCGGGTGTCCCTGGCAACAGCGCTGGCCGCCGAGACCACGCTCACGTACGACTTCTGCAACGGTTATGTGGCCGATCTCATCTCGGTCCTCAACCTCGATGCGATCCGGGACGCCGGGATCCATATCGGCGCCGACCCACTGGGTGGCGCCAGCGTCGACTATTGGGGCCGGATCGCCGAGACACACCGGCTCGACCTGACAGTGATCAACCCGCTCGTCGACGCGACCTGGCGGTTCATGACCCTTGATTGGGACGGCAAGATCCGGATGGACTGCTCATCGCCGAGCGCCATGGCGTCGCTGATCGCCAACCGGGACGCGTTCCAGATCTCCACCGGTAACGATGCCGACTCCGACAGACATGGGATCGTGACCCCGGACGCCGGTTTGATGAACCCGAACCACTTCCTTGCCGTGGCCATCGAGTACCTGTACTCACACCGGCCCGGCTGGCGGGACGACACAGCCATCGGCAAGACGCTGGTGTCGTCGTCAATGATCGACCGGGTCGCCAAGGGGCTAGGGCGCCGGCTCATCGAGGTCCCGGTCGGGTTCAAGTGGTTCGTCCCCGGCCTGCTCGACGGTTCGATCGGGTTTGGCGGTGAGGAGTCGGCCGGCGCGTCATTCTTGCGCAAAGACGGATCGGTGTGGACTACCGACAAGGACGGCATCCTGCTCGCCCTGCTGGCGTCGGAGATCCTGGCCGTGACCGGGAACAGCCCTTCTGAGCTGTACCGGGAGATGACCGAGCGCTACGGCGAGCCGGCCTATGCCCGAATCGACGCCCCGGCGACCCGGGAACAAAAGGCCGTGTTGGGCAAGCTGTCCCCCGATCAGGTGACCGCCGCGGAACTGGCGGGCGAGCCGATCACCAACGTGCTCACCGCAGCGCCCGGGAATGGGGCCGCGATCGGCGGGCTCAAGGTAACCACTGAAAGCGCCTGGTTCGCCGCCCGCCCCTCGGGAACCGAGGATGTCTACAAGATCTACGCCGAGAGCTTCAAGGGCGCCGAACATCTGGCCGAGGTCCAGACGGCGGCACGGGAACTGGTGACCGCTGCCTTGGGCGGCTGACCCGCAGACACGTTGGCGGATCCAGCAGATGCAAACCAGATTTGCTAAGTTCCCGCCTCAACGTTTCCGAGGGGAGTCGCATGATCGACTGGAAGAAGAAAATCGAGAAAACGTGCGGCAGCGATCTCCAGCCCGACGAGCAGTTGGAGGCCGGGGTGTTCGTGCAGCCGGCCGGGGCTATGGGGCGCGCTCTCGGCGCGCAGCTCGGAGGGATCGCCGGTCTCGTTGCGGTGACACGCAACCAGGAGAAGAAACGTGACGTCATGGAGATCAGCACCGATACCGGCATCGGCGCACAGCTCGGCAACAAGCGTCACGTGATCGGCTTGACCTCGAAGCGTTTCCTCATCTGGGGACATTCGCAGCTGAGCGGCAAACCCAAGGGTCTCGAGTTGGCAATCCCCCTCGACAACCTCGTCTCGATCAGCCACGACAAAGGCAAGCTCGCCACCAAGATGGTCTTCGAGTTCTCCGACGGCTCTGGTGCGATCATGGAAGCTGCGAAGCTCGCCGATCCCGATACCTTCATCGAGGCGTACCAACGTCTTGCGAATTAGGCCCGCGCTGCCTACGCACCAGGCTTTGTCGACACGATCTCGATTCGCACACCCAGCTCTTCGACGCGGGCTACGAAGTGATTGAACCTCGTGTCGTGGAAGACGCTTGCGCCACCCTCCCGGGGAACACCAACCAGCAGCATCTCTGGTTCGATCTCTTGGACCACTTCGAGGATCGTCGCGGCCGGGTCGCCGATGCGAACGACGACCGAAACCGGCACATCGGATGCCTCGCTCCGATCCTGCGCCACCCGGACCAGCACATGCAATAGCCATTCCATCTCCGTCTGGATGGCGGCACGCATCCGTTCCGGCTGCTCGTCGAAGTCCTGACCACCGAGTACGTGGAGGAAGGTGAGGGAGCTGCCTGCTTCTGCGGCTCGGCGGAAGGCGGCGATGTGCATTGCCCGGGATGCTCCTCCGGCGTTGGTGGCACACACGATCCGGGTCACGAGCCGTCCCCGTCTGAATCCGGCTCGGTCTCGATCTGCTGCGCGGTCCCCAGCCGTGACCGCAGAAACTCCAGGGCTGCCAGTCGATTGGCCAGCTCATTCGACACGTCCCGAGCTATCTCGGAACTGATCAGACCACGTCGTGCTGCGTCGAACGCGGCGCTGCGCTCCGCGTTGAGGGCGTTGGATCTGGCTTGCAGGAACATCGCTGTTTCCAGACCTGGATTGTCCTGGAAGTGGCGGTCGAGTACCCGGCGATGAGAGGCGATCTCGTCCTCGTACAGGCGGTCGAGAGGTGCCCAGAGCTGGGGCAGGACAACCCCCTCCCGGCGTAGTCGCTCCAGTTCGCGACGCCCCGCTCGCTTGCTGTAGATCGACGCCTGATGCCGCTGCTGGTCTGTCAGGAGGGGAGACTGGCGCCCGAGACCTAGCCGCTTGACGACCGTGGTTATCGTCGTGCCCTGCACCAGGAGCGTAAACAGCACAACGCCAAAGGTCGCTAGCTCCAATACGCCGGCGACATCGCTGTCGAAAGAGCTCGACAACGTCAGCGCCAGGGCCAGGCTCACCGCCCCCCGCAGCCCTCCCCAGTAGAGCACGTGCTGATAGGAGCCGGGCACGTACTCGGTCGCCCGGATCCTGTTCTGCACCAGCATCGTCCCGTAGACGATCACCGCCCGCGCCAGCAGGATCGCAACCACGGCGATGACCACCGCATCGGCGTGACCGGCGAGATCGCGCACGTCGATGCGGAGACCAATGAGCAGGAAGACGAAGGAGTTGACCGTGAAGGACAAGAATTCCCAGAAGTTCTCCAAGGTGAGCCGGGTTGGAGGGGACGTATTGCGGAGCCCGATATCGCCGACGACGAGACCGGCGGCGACCACCGCGAGGATCCCGCTCAGGTGCAGGTCGTCGATGCCCACGAGCACCCCGAACTCCTCGGCGATCAGATACGACCCGAAAGCGAGTGCCACGGTGACCGCGGTTTCGACGAGGTGATCGTCGAGGTTCTTCAGCACGACGTTGGAGACGATGTAGCCGAGGACGAGCCCGACCGCCAATCCTCCGAAGGCGACCGAGACGAAATCCCAGATTGCCCCACCGAGGCTGAAGCCGCCGGTACCTGCGACCGCCGACGCCACCGCCAGGTTGAAGATGACGATGGCGGCGCCGTCGTTGAATAGGCTCTCCCCCTCCACCAGGGTGGTCAGCCGCTTGCTGACACCGAGGCTTCGGAACAGCGCGATGACGGCAACCGGATCCGTCGCCGAGATAAGCGCACCGAACGCAAGCGCTGCGGCCCACGGCACATCGAGCATCGGGCGAACGATGGCACCGACAACGAATGTGCCGATCAACGTCCCGGCAACCGCAAGAGTGATGATCGAAGCCAGGTCGACGCGAAGCCGCCGCCACGGTAAGTGCATGGTCGCCTCGAAAACCAGTGGCGGGACAAAGACACCAAGGATCAGGTCTTTCGAGATGATGATGTCGGTGCGGGTGAACGCAGCCATGGCAAGACCGGCCACCACCAGGAGCACGGTGAACGGCGCCTTGACCAACCGGGCGACCATGGCTACCACGGTGGCGATAGCAATCAGAACGACGGCCCAGATCTCGACATTGAGCACGCCGCTCGGGGCCACCTCTCCGGCAGCGAGCAATACCGGAATCACCGTTCAGCCCTCATCGCGACAAACGGTAGCAACCGGTCCCTTCCCGGCAGCGATCTCGGAGGTGAGCCAGCGTCGGGCACAGCAAAGCCGCAGCCGACCCGGGAGCGGGGGCTATGGCCCGCGGGCGGTGGTGAGGGGTTTGCCGCTGGTTCGGTATTGGTGGCCGAGGGGGGTGGTGAATATGAAGTCGCCGCCCCACCTTCGGTGGGGTTGGAGTTTGGCTCCGCCAAACTCTGCCGCATATACCAGTTGGTAGCTCCAACCGTAGGTGTGGCGGATGACGTGGTGGTGTCGGCAAATTGGGCCGACGTCGCAGCTGCAGGTGATAAGTCGTTGTGACCATGGGATGCGATGGTCTATGTCACAGTCAACCGACGGCATCCTGCATCCGGGATGGATACAGGTCGGATGTAACAGTTCGGTCCGGCGTCGGTGCGACACGGTCGGTTTACGCCGACAGATACCACCGTCGATGGCCTGTTTCGTGTCCGGATCGATCAGCATCCAACGCCGTTCCACATGTTCCTGATGGTCTGCCACCTGCCGGGCAACATCAGCGATAACCGGCCCGTACCCGCCCAGTTCGGCCGACTCGTCACTAACACCGGTCAACGTCTCTGCGGTCATTTTGATATCGAGGTTCCCAAAGTCAGCCCTGGTCACCTTCCCCGCCCGGTAGCGGCGACGCAGCAGGTCGGTGGCGATATCGGCACGCAACTGGTCCATCGTCCTGATATCACCCAGATCCTTGAGCTTGATTGCTTGTTTGTGGATCCACCTCGAAATCGATGCCGCCACATGCGGGGCAACATCCAAACCGAGGATGTTGGCGGTACCAGACGGGTTCGCCTCAACAACCAACCTACGATTCAGGATCGACCTGCCAAAATCACAAACTGCAGCACCCGGATCGGCATCGATACACAATTTGCGGAGACGATGGCGCAACTGGCCGGTAGTCAACCCCGGAGCATCAACCAACACGCTGTCAACCACATTGCGGGCAATAGTTTCAGTGACATTCAACGTTTCATCCACCAACACCCGGGCACGACGCATATCCAACTTCCCGAGACACAAGTCGAGCCACACCCGGGGCAGACGACGACACAAATCCAACGCCAAACCAGTCTCGTATACGGCCGAAGCACGGGTCAAAGAGAGCGCAGCACCGATCTCTGCCGCGGCACCCTCAACCCCCCACTCCAAATCCTTCGGATCGTCGCCCCTATCGGAGTGTTGATAGACAGACACAAGACGATCCATCGACCAACACGACGCAGCCTGATAATGAGCCACCTGCCGTTGCTGCGCTTTGAGGACCCGCACCAAATCAAACGGAGAAACATGTTCATAATCCAACAACTCCAACACCCGAGCCAACCCGGCCCCAGGCGTGATCTCCTCCGGATTCTCAGAAATAGAAACGAACATACGTTCGATCATACCGGAGGCCACCGACAAGAACTCGAGGGCCGACCCAGCTACGCCACAACCTCAACCTGGAAACAAATGACGGCAAGACGGCACGGGCGCTGATGACCTCACTCAGCTCATCCGGCTCGGGTAGGGTCAGTTGCGCATGGTCGGTTTGCTGGAGGATCTGTGCGGGTGACACTCGAGGTGGATGTCGAGTCCAACGTCGCACCGGAACTGATCCGGCGGGCACTCCTCGATTTCAGCGACCGGCGGCCGGAGCTGTGGCCGCAACTCGACCCAAAGACGTACCAGGTGCACTGGGTTGACGAGACACGCGCAGAGATCACAGAGGGCAGCCCACTCCCAAGGGTCTGGTCGCGCGAGCACTACGACTGGTCACACCCAACGACTATCACCTGGACCGCAGTCGAGTCGAACTTCTGCAGACCCGGTAGTCACATTTCGATGGACATCACCCCGAACGGGACGGGTGACAGCCGTGTGGCCGTTAGGTGGGATCGGACCGCGGCGAATCTTCGCGGACGCATCAACCTCGCGGTCGTAGCCCTGGGAGGGAATCGTCTCCTGCGGTGGGCAACCCGCAAGGCACTCTCGGACGTCGCCAAGGCATACGCGAAGGACTCGTAGCTCGCTCGGCGCGTCGCTGTAGCTGGAAATGCACCTCGGGAACTCCCCGGACTTCGCCAGCGTCAGAGCTACATGATCAAGCTGGGTCTTCTCGCTTTGGCAATGGCCGTCGCCCTGATGACGTCGCAATGCACGTCGGCGGAGTCGCCATCCGACTCGACTGGGCCGGCGACGACGCTCGCCCAGGGCCAGTCCGCGATCGCGGGCACGCTGATCGCAACCGGTGGCCGCGCCGGGACACCGGATCAACCTTTGACAGGACAGATACTGATCTGGCCAATCACCGATAGCACTACTACCACCGGCATCGCCGCGCGACCGTTGCAGGCAATTGACACCACAGGGTCATACTCCGCCAGTCTGGACCCCGGCTCCTATCTGGTCTCGGCCACCGAGTCATCGTCAGGGCTCTCGTGCGGATCGACCATTGTTTTCGTTGGCGCTGGAGACGCAACCACCGTCGGCTTCATCTGCCAGCACCGCTAGCGGTCGAGGAACCCGCTGCCCCACGAACCGATCTGTAGCCAGAGCCTCGATCCATGGTCTCTGCCGGTTCGCAAGGCCCTCACCTGCCTTCGCTGCGCTCGGCATCCTCTCCCAGAGGGAGAGGGAAACCCTCTACCCCGCCGTGATCAACGGCACCTGCGGATAGTCGTCGGGGGTGAGCCCATCCAACGACTGGGCCGGCGTGTAGTCGCTGAGCATCTGCTCCTGGACGCCCTCGTCGGGGTACAACAGGTCGAAGATCCGGGTGTGGTTGGCGTCGTCAGGGGCGCCGCCACCCTGCCACTGCTCGGCCGTTGCGCGTATGTCGCGCACCCGGCGCACGCCGGCGGACGGGTAGCCCTCCTGCGACATCAGAGCCACGGCATAGCCCCAGGTCGACGGGTCGCCGCCACCGAGCAGCTCCAAAGGGATCCGGGCGGAGAGCCGGCCTTCGGCATCGGCGATCACCCGGAACGTCGGGTTGGTCTCCTCGATGGTCCCATCGGCGGAGGCCACGTAGATGGCCGGGTTCCATCCTTCGAGAGTGACCCCGTACTCCCAGCCGTTGCTGTCCTCTAGGGCGGCGTTGCGGCCTGGTAGCAGCAGCCGGGCGCCGGTACCCGCCCCCGGGTCGGTGTCGATGTAGAGGTCGAACGTCTGCACCGAGTAGCCCGCCGGGCTGCCCCACGGGTTGGCGATCGGGGCGTTGACGTCGAAGGTGAACACGGCGTCCTCGCCGGACACGCCGACGGTGAAGTCGGTGAGATCGTACGAGCCGGGAGTGAACACGGCATCGGTGGGATACGTGTAGTCGCCCGGCCCGTGGTCGTCACCCACCGGGTCGGTCGACTCGAAGCGCACGTCGACGTTTGCGATATCGGGCACCTGTATGTAGCCGGGACCTGCCTCCGGCAGCAGCGAGCCGTCGGGACCGCCACTCGTTTCGACGACACGGAACGTGATCCGGTCCCCCGGCTCCATGGGTGGCAATGACTCGAGCGGCATGGCGAACTCGATCCGCCGGCCATCGAAACCGGCCGGGGTCACGAGATCCGTTTCCTCGTGACGGTTGTTGTAGACGGCCGGCCCGGTCAGGTTCACCGGATCGAGACCGCTCCAGGTCAGCAGGTTCGTGGCATTGAAGCCGAGCACCGTGCCGCCCATGGTCAGCCCCCACTGCTGGTTCGAATTCGGGAAGTCGAGGTACAGGTCAAACGATGCGTTGTGGTCGCCCAGCACCTCCCGGGAAAAATCGACCCGCAGGTACAAGTTCCCGGTATCGAAGGCGTAGTCGACAGCGCCGACGAGATCTCCGCCGAGGTCGTAGTGGCCGCCCTGGTCCCACTCGGGCGTGTCCACCTCGTTGTCGATCGGGATCGTCACCAGACCGGTGATTCCGTTGTCCGGATCGACCGCCGTCTCGGGGATGATCGGGATCGACACGAAGTCGGGTCGCTCCATCCCCAGGATGTCGTACACCTGGCCCAGCAGCTGCCGGTAGGCGCGGTCGAAGTAGCCGTCGTCGCCCGAGTCCTGGTCCGCTCCGTACCACCAGAACCAGTCCGAGCCCTCGGCAAACAGCATCGTCCGGTACGCCCGATCGATCACGTCGTCGGCGTACTCGCCGCTGCGCTGGGCAACCCCGAAGTCGTTGCGGACCTTGTACAGGTAGTCCCAGGCGACCGCCTCTTCCTCCTCACCTATCCAGGTTGCGAAGTTCGGCTGGAACCACGAAGCCGGGAAGATGTCGGGGAGCGGGGTGACGTCATTTGGATAGTCGGCGAGCAACTCGCTCGGGGTGACCGTCTCGACGAAATCGGAGGTAGTGAGCCTGCTGTAGAGGGCGTTGAGGAAGTCGATGCCGTCGTTCTGGTAGTTCTCCCAGGCGTTCTCGCCGTCAACGACAACGGTGACCACCTTGGGTCCCTCGACCCCGTCGAGGGCGTCGTTGATGTCGGAGAGCCGGCTCATGAAGTCGTCGGCGGCGACATCGGCGTCGGTTCCCGAGTATTCGAAACCGATCCGATCCGCAAGGACTACGTCGCGGAAGAACATGGCGACACCGTTTCCCGACGTCTGCGCCTTGTACATCGAATAGAGGGTCGGCGCCTCTTGGACGAGATCGTTCTCACCCCGGGTGAAGCTACCGATGTCGAGGGTCTTGGCCAGCACGTCCTCGCCGGTGGCGACCCACTGCACCCCGCCGTCCTCGATGATCTTCATGACCAGCTGGGCGACGGCACCCTCTCCCGGCCACATCCCCACCGGTCGTTTCCCCAGCAGCCGTTCCGCCACATCGAGACCCTGCTCGACCTGGGCTATGGCATCGGGTAGCTGCCGAAACCGGTTCTGCGGCAGTATGGCGGTCGGATCGCCGACGGTGGCAAGCGAAGTATCAGCGATGAGCGGCAGAATCGGGTGCGCCAGCGGTGATGTGGTGACTTCGATCTGCCCGCTGTCCCACAACTGCGAGTAGAGCGGGAGGACGCCCTTGATGATCCGCTCGTGCTCCCCCAGCACGACCGCCTTGTCGTCCTCCGTGAAGTCGCGCCCCCTGGCGACGAGTGAAGCGAGCGGCTCTTCGGCGAGGAACGACGGGTCGGTCCAGGCGAGGTTGAACAGCACCTGGAGATCACGCAGATCGGCCGTCGAGAAGCTACTCGGGCGATCGCGACGATCGCTCAGCTCCTGGTACCTGGGGAACCGGGCGATGATCTCGGAGTTGGTGTCGAAGAAGCGGTCGAGGATGAAGGTCTTCTGCTCGTCGGTGAGCTGATCGGCAGGAACCTCGGTCGTCGTCCAGTAGATGTCCTTCGTCCCGTTGGCCAATTCCTCAAGCTGCAACATCAGCACGGGGGTCATGTTGAAGGTGACGTGCAGATCCGGGTACTGCGCCACAAGCGCAGCCATGTCGTAGTAGTCCTTGGTGGCGTGCACCCTGGTCCACGGGCGGGTCACGACGCCGTTGGCGTCCTTCGGGTAGAGCGGCTGGTGATTGTGCCACATCAGGACCAGCTTCAACTTGTCCGTGGGGGGCTCGGTTGTCGTGGTCGGGGCCGCGGTAGATGTCGCGGCCGTGGTGGAAGTCGTCTCATGCGTCGCCGACGTGCAAGCACCAGCCAGAACGGCAAAGACCGCCAGGAGCAGGTAGATACGGCGCAAGTACATCCGGCCAACGTACCACCGGAACCGGCGACGCGGCACCTACAGAGCGTCCTCGTGAGCGATCTCGACCGGCTCGAGATCGTCGGCGGGATCGATGTCGAATACGCGCGAGTAGAAATACAGCTCAGCGGCCCGGGCCCGCTCGATGTTCTCCGCCCTCCGGAAGCCGTGCCCCTCGCCCGGGAAGGCTAGATAGGCGTGCGGGATACCCTTGGCGTCGAGGGCGGCGACGATCTCCTCTGCCTGAGCAGGCGGGACGACCTCGTCGTCCAGCCCCTGGAGCAGGATCACCGGACATGAGAATCCGTCGACGTGGTATTGCGGCGAACGCGCCTGGTAGAGATCGGCATCCTCCGGGTACGGGCCGATCAGGCTGCTCTCGTACCGGGACTCGAACTTGTGGGTATCGGCGACAAGGGCAGCGAGATCCCCGATTCCGAAGTAGGACGCGCCCGCGGCGAACACGTCGGAGAACGCCAGCGCACATAGCGTGGTGTAACCGCCGGCACTGCCGCCCCGAATCGCCAACCGCTCGACATCTACATGACCCTGGCCGGCCAGGCATAGCGCGGCATTCACGCAGTCCTCGAGATCGACGACCCCCCACTGCCCACGCAACGCATTGCGATACGCCCGTCCATAGCCGGACGAGCCGCGGTAGTTCACGTCGACCACCGCGAACCCGCGCGATGTCCAGAACTGGATACCGAGGTCGAGATGAGAATGGGCGACAGCAGTGGGACCGCCGTGGCTGATCACCAACAGCGGCGGCTTCTCTCCGTCCCCGGCCGCATAGTTGGGGTGGCGAGGCGGGTAGTAGAAGGCATGGGCGATCTGATCGCCGCCGGTCTCGAATTCGATCGGCTCCGGGTGGCTGATGATGGCTGGATCGAGGTTGACCTCGAGGCTCTTCTTAATCACTTTGACCGCCGCGGTGGCGACATCGATCCGCACGATCGCCATAGGCTCGGATGCGCCACCCGCGGTGACGTACAGATCGTCGCCACACGTCGCCAGCGACGATCCGAACGTGTCAAAGGGCGTGAGCAGCGGGCTCAGGGTATCCCCATCGAAGAGCCCAACCCGGTCGAGCCCATCCTCGGTGTAGATCGCAACAATGCCGCCGTCGAGAACGAAGCCGTACCGCCGCATGGCAAAGCCCCACTGTGGTACCCCGAACTCCGCTTCCATGAGGTGGAGCGCCTCCGAACGGCCGTCGTGGTAGCGGAACAGGTTCCACCAGCCCGTGCGGTCGGAGACGAAGTGCAGGATCCCCGACGGAGACCACTCCGGCTGGAAGATCGAATCATCGGGGCCACCGGCGACCAGCTCCGGCTCCGAAATCGTGCCGTCACCGCCGAGTGCGGCACACCACAGCTCCGTGCCGTCCCATGGCATGTTGGGATGGTCCCACGAGAGCCACGCTAGAGCGGTGCCGTCGGGGCTGATCCGCGGCGAGGAATAGAAATCGTGACCCTTGGCGATCACTCGTGGCCTGTCGGACCCGTCGATCGGAAACGTGACGAGGGTGTTGGTCGCTTCCCGATTGGCGTGGTGTCGCTCGCGGACACATATCACCCGGTCACCGGCAAACACGAAGTCGGCGTAGCGGTCGCCGGCGGCGATCTTCGGCTCGGGTGTGATCGGCGCAGCCTCTCCGTCGGCAATGCGGTAGACACGCTGGTCGGCGAAGTTGCTGGCGATGAGAACGCCGTCGGATACGGCATAGGCACCGCCGCCGTACTCGTGGACGCGGGTTCTGGCGTTGAACGTCGGGGGGACGACATCAGCAACGACACCACGACCGTCGCGGCGCACGATCGCTTGCCGACCGCCCTCGACCGCCCGGGACTCGATCCAATACAGATCCGGCCCGTCAACGGTCACCTCACGCAGCGGCACCCCCGCCCCGCTTAGCATCGCAATCGTGATCGGGGACTCCCACGATCCGTATGGCGCTGTGACGGTCATCGCACCCTTTCCACGTTGTAGCAAGGCTACCCGCCAGGAAACGGCAATGCCCGACGCGTCGGCGCGGGAATTGGGTTCCGGAAGCACGTGCAGCTGCCCGGGGGACCCTCCGGGAACCAGACATCCGAGGCACAGCGGTCAACTCATGGCCATGTGACGACCAGAGAACAGACCTCTCTAGTGTCCTGGGCGCACGGCGCCGCCCGGAAGCCCTAACCCTCGCGGCGGAGCGTCGGGAAGAGGATGACTTCGCGGATGTGGTGCTGGTCGGTGAGGAGCATGACCAGGCGGTCGACACCGATCCCGAGGCCACCGGTCGGTGGCAGCCCGTACTCCAGGGCGAGGATGTAGTCCTCGTCGATGGGGTGAGCCTCGTCGTCGCCCTCCGCCCGGGCCAGCGCCTGCTGCTCGAAACGGCGGCGCTGATCGAGCGGATCATTCAACTCGGAGAAGGCATTGGCGTATTCGGCGCCGGCGATGAACAACTCGAACCGCTCGGTGAGATTCGGATCATTACGGTTCTCCCGTGCCAACGGCGACACCTCCTTGGGATGGTCGAGAACATAGGTCGGCTCCCATAAGTCGTCGGCCACGAGTTCCTCGAACAGGGCATCGATGATCTTGCCGTGCCCCCAGGTGCCGTCGGGCTCTACCCCGTGCTTGGCTGCGATCGCCTGGATCTCCACGAGGGGCCGATCGAAGCTGATCTCCTCACCGGTCGCCTCGGCCACCAGGTCGACCATGCGGGCGCGCCGGAACGGCTTACCCAGGTCGATGGAACGCCCCTGATAGGTGATCTCGCTGGAGCCGGTGGCGACAACGGCGCACGCCCGGACCATCTCCTCGACCATGTCCATGATGTCGTGATAGTCGGCGAACGCCTCGTACGACTCGAGCATGGTGAACTCGGGATTGTGGGTGGCGTCGACGCCCTCGTTGCGGAAGATGCGGCCGATTTCGAACACCCTCTCCAACCCGCCGACCACCAGCCGCTTCAGGAACAGCTCGGTGGCGATGCGCAGATACATGGCCTGGTCGAGAGCATGGTGATGCGTCTCGAACGGCCGCGCCAGCGCCCCGGTCGCCTGGCTGAGCAAGACGGGCGTCTCCACCTCGATGTAGCCACGAGACTCGAACTGGCGGCGCAGCTCGCTGACGATCATCGCCCGCGTTACCGCGACGCGACGCGAGTCCTCGTTGACCATGAGGTCGATGTAGCGGCGGCGGCTGCGCATCTCGACGTCCTGGAGACCGTGCCACTTGTCCGGCAGCGGCCGCAGCGCCCGGGACAGAAGCTGGAACCCGTCGATACGGACGCTGATCTCGCCCTTCCTGGTTGTGATAACGACACCCGACGCACCGACCCAATCCCCCAGATCGAGGTCGTCGAACCATGCAAAGCCCTCCTCACCGAGCGTCCGGGTATCTACAAACAGTTGGATCCGGCCGGTCTTGTCCTGGAGCACTCCGAATATCAGCTTGCCCATCCGCCGCATCGCCATGAGCCGCCCGGCAACAGCAACACGATCCCCGGTCTCAACGCCGGGCTCCATCGAGCCATACCGCTCGTGAAGCTCACCGGCGGTGTGCGTACGCTCGAACCGGTACGGATAGCCCGCCCCGGCCATGGTGGCCTCGTGCTTGGCCAGGCGTTGTGCGGTCAGTGGATGGTCGGCCAGACCCGCTTCGGGAGATGGCTCCTGGATCTCGGTTTCGTCGCTCATGTGGTGTTCAGCTCGTAGATTCGGCGCAGACCCTCGAGCGTCAGAAACTCGTCGATCGTCGCGACACTCGAGCAATGGGGCACGATGGTAGAGGCCAACCCGCCGGTGGCAACCCGGGTCACCTCGCCGCCGAGCTCGGCTACCAGCCGCTGCATCACCCCGTCGACGAGCCCGGCGTGGCCGTAGAGGGCGCCGCTCTGAATCGCCTCGACCGTTCCCTTGCCGATCGGTGACCGGGGCGGAACGTATTCGACACGACGCAGCGCCGCCGTTCCCGAGATGAGCGCGTTGGTGGCGATACGCAGACCCGGTGCGATCACTCCACCGAGATACTCCCCCTCGGCACTCACGACGTCGAAGTTCGTCGACGTACCGAAGTCGACCACGACAACGGGTGTCCCGTAGCGCCCCCGGGCGGCAACTGCATTGGCGATCCTGTCGGCGCCCACCTCCCGCGGGTTGTCGATGAGGATCGGCATCCCGGTCTTCACCCCGGGGCCGACCACCACCACCGGACCCTCAGTGATGATGTGGCCGACGTTGCGGATCGCTCCGGTGAGCGCCGGGACCACACTGGAGAGCGCGACACCGGTGACGTCGTCCCAACCGAACCCGTCCAGCTCAAGGACAGCACGCAGCGAGATGAGCACCTCGTCGCGGGTCTGTTCCGCTCTCGTCGTTAGACGCCAATGGCCGACGACCTCCTCGCCCCTCATGAGACCGAGGGCAGTCTGGGTGTTCCCGATATCGATGGTGAGCAGCATCAACCTTCTCCCGTCACATACAGCACGCTCGTGTTCCCCAGCCTGGTCCCCCGATCTGCGACAAAGCCGCCACCACCGGCGTCAAAGTGCACGTTGTCGATGAGCCTGGTCTTTCCCGACCAGGCGGCCAGAGCGAGAAAGGCGGGTCGATCGAGGGTGGTGAGAGGCTGCACCAGGTCCTGACCTGCCAGAGCCACGTACTCCATGTCGGGACCGCTCTCGATCTCCGCATACACCGCATCAACAATCGCGCTCGCATCTCGCTCCCCTGCTTCCACGAGATCGGCGGCGCTCATCAGGCCGCGGGACAGCTGCAGCGCGGCCGCACGATCCTGCGGTGACAAAAAGATGTTGCGACTCGATAGCGCCAGACCGTCGGCCTCGCGCACGATCGGCGCCCCGACCACCGTGGTCGGCATAGAGAGATCAGAAGCCATCCGCCGGACGATGGCAAGCTGCTGGGCGTCCTTGCGTCCGAAATATGCGGCCTGCGGCCGGATGCCGGCGAACAGCTTGGCCACAACGGTGGCCACCCCTTCGAAGTGGCCGGGCCGGTTGGGGCCCTCCAGCTCGTCGCTCAGCCTGGTGACGGTCACCCGGGTCAACTGCTCGTCGGGATACATCTCAACGACCTCGGGAGCGAACACGACATCTGCACCGGCGACGCCCGCCAACTCCACGTCCCGCTCGAGGTCCCGCGGGTAGCGAGCCAGGTCATCGTCGCGGTCGAACTGCAAGGGGTTGACGAACAGCGACATCACAACGGTGTCGCTCTCCTTTCGAGCCGCCTCGATCAACGAGAGGTGCCCCTCGTGGAGAAAACCCATCGTCGGCACCAGCCCCACCACCCCGGATGAGACCTCGCGGGTTTCCGCAAACGTCCTGGTTATTCTCATGACTCCTCGTTGTTGAGCACGGATTCGAACTCCTCCAACCGTCCGGTCAGCGACGCCAGCGACGCGACGAACCGACTGAACGTGCCCTTCCATTCCGGATTGGCCGCGGCCACCGCACGGAGCTGGGCGGCGACGGTACCAACGTCACCACGCGCCACCGGACCCGTCAACGCCGAGCGGGGGCCGAGCTCGAAGGCGTTGGCGACAACGGCCTCCACAAGCGGACGGGCGGCATCCCAGGGGACCCCGGCCGACTCGAAAAGGTCCGACGCCATCGCAAGCGCCGCCAACGGGAAGTTGGCGGCAGCCGACGCCGCGGCGTGATAGAGGGCCTTGTCTTCATCAGCAAGCGTGAATGGGTTCGCCCCCAGGCTCCTCGCCAACACTTCGAGACCCTGCCGTAGTGACGGTGGCGCGGTGACCGCTATGAAGGCACCCGCCAGCCGGGCTGCCCCGGCTTCGGGCGTCGGCAGGGTCTGCAGCGGATGGAACGAGCCCGTATCCAACCCCAGATCGGCCAGCGGGGCCAGCGCGGCGACGCTGGTCATTCCGGAGAGATGGACGGCAGCCTCGATGGGCGGGGCATGTTCTGCCAGCTCCCCCGCAACGGATGCAATGGCACCGTCCCGGGTGGCGATGATGAGCAGATCGGCGTGTGGCAAAGTTGTGCCAATGTCCATCGGATCGGCAGACACCAGGACGGCGCCGCGGGTCGCCGATTCGAGCGTGCGGCCGACCACGGCGACCACGTCATGCCCGGCAGAAGCCGCAGCAATGGCTACCGACATACCGGCCCGTCCGGGGCCCACCAGGACAATCCTCATACCCGCCTCATACCCGCCTCATACCCGGATTGTAAGGGCGCAGGGCGCCGCTGCGCCTCCCCACGCTTGTGGCCGAGAAAGCACATCCAATGAGCCGCAACACTGGGTAGTGTCGCGCGACAGCGATCGGCGTCAACTGGAGGGCCATCACGTGAGGACTCGAACGCACCGACGCCGCCGGGTTCTGTCGGCGATCGTCCTTCTGTCGTTCGTCGGCGGCGCTTGCGGCGGATCCGGTTCAGCGCCATCCACATCGCCATCGCCAACGACAACGACGACCCCACCGACGTCGACCACTTCGGCCACAACGACGACCACCACAACTACGACGACAGCTCCGACAACAACTACCACCACAACCGCCCCCCGGACGACAACGACTTTGCCCGCCCCGGTTGGAGACGTGACCGTGCCGCTGGGAAGCGTCTCGCAACTCGGGGACGACTGGACGGAGCTCTTCGTGATCGGGTACGGGTCGGACGACGACCTCCTTGGTACCGCTCCCGGAGGCGACAGCGGGTCACTCCAGCTCGGCCCCGACTACGGGACCCAGGCGGCAGATGGCACCTGGTGGTTCCTCGACGCGGCCAAGCAGCGTCTCGCCCACTTTTCGGACAGCGGAACCTACCTGGACGCCGTCGCGGTGCCACCGGATCTCTTGGCAGACGGGGTGTACTTCCAGTACCAGCTGCCACACGCCCTCGACGACGGGACGATCGTGGCTTCGCGGCTCGGGCTCGGCAGCAGCAGCCTCCTCCTGCTGTCTGATGGCGAGGTCACCTCGGTGCAAGTGGACACTCTGTTCGTTGCGGTCACCGATGACGGCCAGTCGCTGTACGGCTCGAACGACCACGGGGCGCTGTTCCGGGTCGACCCGGCCACGGGAGCGGCAGAGCAAGTCGAATGGCTCGGCAATCGAGCGGGAACCAGGTATCGGGTTCAGGCGCAGGGCGACACTCTTGCGATCGATCTTCCGGACACCACGATCGGGCAGGTCGTCCTCCATCTAGTTTACGCGGCGGATGAGACGGTTCCCGCATTCGCCGGCGTAGAGGCGGAGACGGGTGCCGACGGCTCGCTGTACCTGTTTCTCTACGGTGGTACCGATTCAGGCGATGGCGGTCAACTCGCCGGGTTTGTGGCGATGAGCGCCGATGGGGCGGTCACCGCAATCGAGCCCAGCCGTGATCCCTTCTCACCGGCAGATCCGGGGAGCCCGGCACACCTGGGCGTCAGACCCGGCGACGCGGTGCCCTGGCTGATGTTCGTAGACACCGACGGGGTGCACGTGTTCCGGAGAGCATGAAGGCCCGATGGGCGCACTAGTGTCCGGCCGATGATCCGGCTCGACCCGAACGACTATGCGAGTGCGGCGGTGCTGCTCGCCGGAGCCCCGTTCAACGTGCTGATGGCGAAGGCGGTCGTGGTCGGCCGGGTGCAAGGCGAGGTATTCGCCGATTCGGTACACCCGACGAGCGTCTATGTGCGGCACAGGTACGGGATGTCGTTCCTGGTCGGCTACAGCACTAACCAGGAGTTCGGGTCCGAACTCGTGGCAAACCTTGCCGACAAAACCGCCCGGCACTCCCCCGAGTGGCTCCAGGTTTACCCGCTCGACTGGGCCGAGCTCCTCGACCCACTCACCGCAGGGCCTACGATTACCAAATGGGGTCGAACCAATTTCTGGTTCAACCGGTCTCGGTTCTTGGCGCGCCATCCCCGGGGGGAGGACAACACCATTGGCTGCACCGCCGATCTCCTCGACCGATTCCACGGATCCGTGGTCCCCGCACGCTTCTGGAACGAGACCTCGGAGTTCCTCGACACGAAGACCGGGCACATCGCCGTCGATCGGGACAGCGGCGCCGCGGCAGCCCTTGCATTTGCAGCGTATCTCGACGACACCTTCCTCGAGATCGGCGTCGAGACGCTCCCACGTTTTCAGGGCCGGGGATACGCCCGCTCCGCGTGCGCTCGGTTGATCCACGATTGCCTTGATCGTGGGCTGACGCCGGTGTGGTCGTGCCGCACCGAGAACAAGGGGTCATTCCGGCTGGCGGAGAGCCTCGGGTTCGTCCCGGTGCTCCAGCTCCCCTATTACGAGCTGCCCTGGTCGGAGTCCGTCGGCTGAGCTAGCCGGGCGTGCGACGGAACCTGGTGTGCTCGAAGATGATCGATGTCTCGATGTGAGCAACCTCGGGCTGGGCGGTGAAAGCGCCCATGGCGATGTCGCGCAGGTGATCCGAGTCACGCACGATGACATGCACCAGAAAATCGTTGTTGCCCGCCATGTGATAGAAGGCAACCACTTCCGGGAGCTGCTCGGCGTAGGCCCGGAACCGGGCGACCTGAGTCGTCTCGTGCCGGTGCAACCGCACCGCGATCATCGCCTGAAGCCCTATCCCCAACGCAGCCGGATCGACCTCGGCATGAAAGCCCAAGAACACGCCGGTGCTCTCCAGCCGCTTTATCCGCTCCGAGCAGGTGGATTGGGCGATGCCGACCCGGCCGGCGATCTCCTTGTTGGACAGGCGCGCATTATCCTGGAGCAGGGCCACGATGGCGCGGTCTGTTCGGTCGAGTGTCGGCACAGCGCCCATCTTCCGAATACCTTTCAGCGACTATTGACCATGTCCGGAGAAAACATAGTATCGGGACCATAAATCACGAAGAATGCGCTGCCGAGGGAGCGCCGGGACGAAGGGTGGTCGCATGAGCCGTCACAGCTGGGCCGAGCCATGGAAGATCAAGGTCGTCGAGCCGATCCGGATGACTACCCGCGACGAGCGAGAAGCCGCCATCGAGGAAGCCGGATACAACACGTTCCTGCTCCGCTCCGATGACGTCTATATCGACCTGCTCACAGACTCCGGGACGTCGGCCATGTCGGATTCGCAGTGGGCGGGCCTCATGGTCGGCGATGAGGCCTATGCCGGTAGCAGGAGCTTCTACCACCTGGTCGATGCCGTCCACGATGTGTACGGGTATGAGGAGTTGGTGCCCACCCATCAGGGCCGCGGCGCCGAGCACATCCTCAGCCAGATCCTGATCGAGGACGGCGACTACATACCGGGCAACATGTACTTCACGACCACCCGCTTCCACCAGGAGTATGCAGGCGGCAAGTTCGTCGACGTCATCATCGATGAGGCGCACAACCCGGCGAGCCTCCATCCGTTCAAGGGCAACGTCGATCTAGACAAGCTGCAGAAGCTCATCGACGAGGTCGGGGCCGACAAGGTCCCGTACATCTCCGTCGAGACCAACGTCAACATGGCGGGCGGTCAACCACTGTCAATGGCCAATCTAAAGGCAACATACGAGCTGTGCCACAAGCACGACATCCTCGTCATGCTCGACGCCACCCGGGCACTCGAGAACGCCTGGTTCATCAAACAGCGCGAGGTCGGCTACGCCGACAAGAGCGTCGCTGAGATCGTGAGGGAGATCTGCTCCTACTCCGACGGGGCGACCGTCTCGTCGAAGAAGGACAACCTCGTCAACATCGGCGGCTTCCTGGCGCTGCGTGATCCCGAACTAGCCAAGAAAGCGCGCTCATTGCTGGTGGCCTTCGAGGGTCTGCACACGTACGGCGGCATGTCCGGGCGAGACATGGAGGCACTCGCCCGGGGCATCCGCGAGATGGTCGCCACCGACGACCACGTTCAGGCACGCGTCGGTCAGGTCGAATACCTCGGCGATGCCCTCATCAAGGCCGACGTGCCGATCATCCGGCCGGTGGGCGGGCACGGCGTCTTCCTGGATGCCAGGGCGATCCTGCCCCACATTCCCCACGACCAATTCCCGGCGCAGGCGCTGACGGCGGCGCTCTACGTCGAGTCGGGTGTCCGGGGCATGGAGCGCGGTGTCGTGTCGGCGGGTAGGGACAGGGTGACCGGCGATCACCACTACCCAAAGCTGGAACTGGTCCGGCTGGCGATCCCGCGCCGGGTGTACACACAGGCACACATGGATGTCGCCGCCGAGTCTGTGATCGACGTGGTCACCAACCGCGACGCGGTGCGCGGGCTGCGATTCACATACGAACCGGAGTCGCTGCGATTCTTCCAGGCCCGGTTCGCGCCTGTCGACTGAACCGGTAGAAACACCCAGGCCGCGGAAAAATCCACTGTTTGTGCGGGTTTTCGGTGTAGCTTGGTCGCTTGCAAAGCGGGGACAGACATCCCGAAGGTTCGTCAACGATAGGGAGCTCCATAGTGAACAAAACGGAGATGGCGAAGAAGCTCGCCAAGAAGGCCGACCTGAGCCAGGCTAAGGCTGCAGAGGTCATCGACATCATCTTCAGCTCGGAGTCCGGCAACGGCATCATCGCCGTAGAGCTCGACGCCGATCGCGACGTGAGCATCAGCGGTTTCGGCAAGTTCTATACGAGCCGCTCAAAGGCTCGTACCGGCCGCAACCCGGCCACCGGTGAGCCGCTGCAGATTCCGGCCAGGAAGCACGCCAAGTTCAAGCCGGCCAAGGGTCTGAAGGACCGCGTAGAGGTCTGACATCGAAAGGACACCAATAACCTGCGAAAACCCCGCTACGGCGGGGTTTTCTGCATAGGAAACCGCCGGCTGAGTTTTGCGAAGCAAAACTCAAACCTGACCGCCGCAGGCGGTCAAACGTGAGCAAGGCACCGGCTGAGTTTTGCGAAGCAAAACTCAAACCTGACCGCCGCAGGCGGTCAGGCGTCGCCCCGGCGTTTGTTGATGCGGCCGTCTTCGCCGCGCAGCGAACCGCCGCTGCCCAATCCGTAGCGGGCCTGGACGATCTCACCGAGAATGGACACGGCCATCTCGGCCGGGGTCTCCGCCCCGATGTCGAGACCGATCGGGCCGAAGATCGTATCAAGCTCCGCATCGGTCCAGCCGGTAGCGGCGAGACGATCGCGGCGAGCCGCATGCGTCCGCCGGCTGCCGATGGCACCCAGATAGCGGATCGGCTTGCCGTGGACCGCGTCGAAAACGGGATCCTCGAATCTGGTGTCGTGGCTGAGCAGAACCACGTACGTGCGCCGGTCCGGCGTCAGCTTCTCGAACACCTGCTCGGGCCAACCGACGATCACCTCGTCGGCGTCGGGGAAGCGATCGTCGGTCGCCCACATCGGCCGGGCATCGGCGACGACGACACGGAAGCCGAGCAGTTTGGCCATCGTCGTGAGCGGCTGGGCGTTGTGGCCGGCTCCGAAAATCAGCATCACGGGCTGGGGGGCCACCGTCTCGATGAAGACATGAACCTCGCCGTACAGGAGAGTCTTGTTCTGCTCTCTCCCCATCAGCTCTGTCGCGTCGGCGGTCACGTCGGCGGCCAGGGTCTCCGGTAGCTCCCCGGCAACGACACCGTCCTCGAAGTCGAGCACCGCCTTAGTCCCGGCGTCTGGCCCGTCGAGCACCGTCACCACTGCACCGAGCCGCTCCTCGTCGATGAGCTTCTTGGTCGCCTCGATCGAGTTCATTGCCACTTCTCGATGAAAACGTTGATCGTGCCGCCGCAGGTGAGCCCCACCTCGAAGGCGTCGTCATCTGCGATCCCGTATGTCACCAGCCGCGGCTCGCCGGTCTCGAGGACCTGCTTGGCGTGGAAGAACACATCGTTCTCGACGCACCCGCCGCTCACCGAACCTTCCATCTCACCGGCTGAGGAGACCAGGAACTTCGATCCCTCGGGTCGAGGCGCCGATCCCTTGACTCCGACAACGGTGGCAACGGCGACGTCCTTGCCCTCGCTCTTCCATCGCTCGTAGATCTCGATGTCTCGTTTCATGTCTGTCAGAGCTCCAATCGTCCGTCACATTATCGCTGTGTCATATTCACCGCGTCGACAGAGACTCCAGGAGCTGCACCATTTGGCGCAGATCCACAAGGCTGGCGGCAGCAAGAAAGTCGTCGACATATGGGAGCACGGTTCGCATTCCCCGGGCCTCCGGGGCATAACCGGCACGGCCGGCCAGGGGGTTGAGCCAGACGACCCGGCGTACCGAACGGGCGAACCGGGCCATCTCGGTGTCGAGCAACTCCGGGTCGCCGGTATCCCAACCATCGCTGATGATCAGGCCGACGGCACCACCACGGGTGACTCTACGACTCCAGGTCTTATTGAAGTCGGCGAGCGTCTCACCGATCCGGGTCCCCCCGGACCAGTCGTCAACGGCTTCCACAACCCGGCGCAGAGCTAGCCGGGGATCTCGATGACGGATCTCCCGGGTGATTCGACTCAGCCGGGTGGCGAACACAAACGCCTCGACACGGCCCAGACGGCTTTGGGCGGCATGGATGAAATACAGGAACATCTCGGTATAGAGCTCCATGGAACCGCTGATGTCGGCGAGCACCAACAGCGGCCTGCGCCGCGGCCGCCGCGACTTGAACTCGAAAGGGATCAGGTCACCGTCCGGCCGGGTCAGATTGCTGAAGGTCTTGCGGATATGGGGTCGGTCCCCGCGCCGGTCCGAAACCCAGCGGCGGGAACTGGCGTCGGCCGGTCTCCAGATCATCCTCGCCAGAAGCCTGCGTATCTCCTCCGTCTCGGCAGAGGTGAGGGTTGCGAAATCACGGGTCGCCAATCGCTCCGCATAGGATCCTCCGGCGATGTCGGCGACAACCTCGTCCCCGGCTGCGGAATCGGCGCTCTGCCGTGCCAGGGCTGGAAGACTTGCGGTGGCCGTGTTCGTGGTCTTCGATCTGAGGGCAATGTCGGCGGTCGGCGGTCCCAGCGGCCGGGAGAAGCCGAAGAACAGCTCGAACGCTTCGTCAAAGCGCGGAACGTCCGCGGCTCGGGCGATGGAGATCGCCTTGAAGGCGTGGTAGACGTCGGTCCGGTCGGCCAGCCCGACCGTTTTCGCCGCCATCGCCAGATCGCCGGAGGCATCGGGGGCGAGCTCCACGCCGGTACTGCGGAGGTACCGCACGAAGTGCACGAGATTGGCAGCGAAGGTCTCCCCGCTCGACGCCATCACGGATCAACCAGCCGCAAGTCGCTCGACGCCCTCGGCTTGCACCCGGGCGATGTCCTCCTGATACTTCAAGACCACACCCAGCGTTTCCCCGATTGCGTCAGCCGTCAGCTCGGTCGTGCCCAGCACCGTCAGCGCCTTGGCCCAGTCGAGAGTCTCGGCAACGCCGGGTGGCTTGAACAGCTCGAGGCTTCTCAGGTACTGCATCGCCCGTGCCAGCTCCGCGGCAAGCGTCTCGCTCACCTCGGGAGCGCGGCTACGTAGGATGGCTATCTCTCGCTCGTAGTCGGGATAGTCGATCCAGTGGTAGATGCATCGGCGCTTCAACGCATCATGGATCTCACGGGTGCGGTTCGACGTGATCACCACGACAGGAGGCACCACTGCTCTGACCGTCTCCACCTCGGGGATGGTCACCTGGAAGTCTGAGAGCAGCTCGAGCAGGTAGGCCTCGAACTCCTCGTCCGCCCGGTCCAGCTCGTCGATCAGCAGTATCGGCCTTCTTCCCTTGGCTCCGAGCTGGATCGCCTGGAGCAGCGGACGTGCAATCAAGTACTCCCGGCTCATGATGTCGGTCACTTCGGGGATCGACCCGTCCGAACGCGCCTCCAGCAGACGAATGGCCAGCATCTGCCGTGCGTAATCCCACTCGTAGAGCGCATGGGACACGTCCAGACCTTCGTAGCACTGGAGCCGGATCAACTCCTCGTCGAGGATGGCGGCGAGCACCTTGGCGACCTCGGTCTTCCCGACACCCGCCTCACCCTCCAGGAACAGTGGCCGTCCCATCTGGAGGGCGAGGTGGATGACAACACCGAGCGCACGATCCGCGACATATCGCCGGGACTCGAGCGCCTGCATGACCTCGTCTACCGTTGCAGGAATCACCTCGGCTACAGCGTACCCATCGCCATCGCCAGGGCGCGCTTGGCGTACACCCCGGCAAGGTGGGTCTTGTAGTCGACCGAACCGTACAGGTCTTCGAGCACCGAGACACCCTCGGTGGCGTGGGCAGCGGCCGCCTCGATGGCCGCCGCCGACCCGTCGGTGCCGACCAGAGCGTTAGCCACGCCGGGGGCGAGGACGGGTTTCGTCCCCACGCCGGTGAGCGCCACCCGCGCCGCTTCCACCGAACCGTTGCTCTTCGCCACCCAGGCGGCGGCACCGGCGACTGCGTAATCCGATTCGCCACCGCGCCGCCCCAGTTTCGAGTAGGCCGACGCCGATCCGGCACCGCTCTTCGGGATACGCAGCTCGACCAGGATCTCATCGGGGTGCAACGCCGACGTGAGTGTGTCCACAAAGAAATCACTGGCCGCGATCTCCCTCGTCCCGGAGGACGAGCGCGCCACCATCGTGGCGCCGAGCGCCAGCACTGCGGCGGTCTGATCCGCCGCCAGGTCGGCGTGGGCAACCGCACCGCAGGTCGTGCCGCGATTACGGACCTGAACGTCTCCGGTGAGCGAGGCGGCCCGCGCCAGAGCAGCCGCGTGCTCTCCTATCAGTGGGTCGCTCGCCGTCCGGGCGTGTCGTACCAGGGCGCCGATGGCGATGTGATCGCCACGGTCGGTGATCGTGTCCAGACCGGAGATGCGACCGATGTCGACGACCAGCGCCGGCGAGAACAGCCTCATCTTCATCAAGGGGATGAGACTCATCCCCCCGGACATGATCTTGGCTCCCGGATTGCCTGCAAGCGCCGCCGCTGCCTCCTCGAGCGAGGCCGGGGCCACGTAATCGAATTGCCTCGGATACATGTCTACCCCCTCGCTTTCTGGATCGCTTCCCAAACCCGGCGGGGTCTGAGTGGCATGTCGATGTGTTTGACTCCGAGCGGCTCGAGAGCGTCGACAACGGCGTTGACGATCGTCTGCGCAGACCCGATCGTGCCCGCTTCCCCGACTCCCTTGACCCCCATCGGGTTCACGTCCGTTGGAGTTACGGTCCTGTGCAACTCGAACGAGGGCACGTCACCCGCGGTGGGAATCGGGTAGTCGACGAGAGAGCCCGTCAACAAGTTCCCGTCCGAGTCGTAGATCGCGTCCTCGAATAACGCCTGTCCGATGCCCTGGACGATTCCTCCGTGGATCTGGCCGTGCACGATCATCGGGTTGATGACCTTGCCGCAGTCGTCCGCCGTGATGTATCGCAGGATCTCGACGTTGCCGGTCTCGGGATCGACCTCAACCATGGCCAGGTGCGATCCAAAGGGCCAGGTCGCGTTGCTCGGGGTGAAGAACACCTCGCTCTCCAGCCCCGGTTCGGTACCGGCAGGGGCCTTGTGCACCTGGTAGGCGACGGTCGCAATGTCCGCCCATCCGACCTTGCTCTCCGGTGATCCGGCGACATGTGCCCCACCGTCGGCAAAGACGATGTCGTCCTCGCTGGCCTCGAGAAGGTGCGCTGCGAGCTTGGCGGCCTTTTTTCGCACCCGATCGGCAGCCTCGTAGGTTGCGGAGCCATCGACCGCCGCCGACCGGGAGCCAAATGTCCCGATGCCCATCGGCGAATCGCCGGTGTCGCCATGCTTCACCGTGATGTCGTCGACCGGGATGCCGAGCCGGTCCGAGACTATCTGAGCCCAGGTCGTCTCGTGACCCTGGCCGGTCGGCCCGGTGCCGATGACCACGGTGGCCGTCGCATCCGGGTTGACCCGCACCAGCCCCGACCCGTTGAACGCCGTCGGCAAGCCGTAGTTCGCCCAGTTGAAGCCCATGTCCGCCAAACCCGACGGGGCGAAGCCACACACCTCGACATACGTGGCGAGGCCGACGCCGACGTAGCGGCCTTCGGCTCGGGCGGCATCGCGTTCTGCTTTCAATGATGCGTAGTCGGCGTTGTCCAGAAGCGCATCGAGGTTCTTGGCGTAATCCCCGGTGTCCATGGCGAACCCGGCGGGTGACACCGCACCGGGAAAGGCCTCCTTGGCGATGAAGTTCCGACGCCGCACCTCGGCCGGGTCCATCCCGATCTCACGTGCGTACATGTCGACGATCCGCTCGATGTAGTACATCGCCTCGGGCCGGCCTGCGCCCCGGTACGCATCGGTGGTCATCGTATTGGTAGCGACGCAGTCGATCTTCCAGTAGGTAGGCATCTTGTATTGCCCCGACGCCACAAACAGCCCCAGCAGCGGGATGGCCACCGTGAAGTTCTGGGTGTAGGCGCCCATGTCGGCTATGCCCTCGAAGTCATAGCCCAGGATCTCACCGTCGCGCGTGCCCACGAGAGTCGCCGTTCCCACCCAGCCGCGACCGTGAATCGTCGAGTTCGCTGCCTCACGGCGCGTCTCGGTCCAGCGCACCGGGCGGCCCAGATGCCGCGCAGCCCACGAGACCAGGATCTCGTCGTTGTACACATTGAGCTTTGCCCCGAAACCTCCACCAACCTCGGGAGCGACAACGCGCACTTTCGTGCTTCGCAAGCCGAGTGAAACCGCGATGGCACCTGCCAGGGCATGAGGAATCTGGCTCGACGACCAGACATTCAACGATCCGTAGCCGGAGCTCCATTCGGCGAGCACCCGCCGCGGTTCTATCGCGGTCGGGATCAGTCGCTGATTGATCATCTCCTGGCTGACGACCACTGCATCGTCGCGTTGTTTGGCGGCCTCGATCTGGTCCTTCACCGCCTGCTGCGCCTCCGGCTCAGCGCCGAATGGCCCCGCCCAGGAGAGAATCGTGTTCGACTCGGATCCGGTGTGGACGAGTTGACGATCGGACAGAGAGTCCTTGAGGTCAATGACCGGAGTCAGAGGCTCGTAGTCGACGAATACGGCGTCGGCGCCGTCCTGAGCGACATATCGGTTCTCACCGATGACCATGGCGACCGCTTCCCCGACATGTTTCACCTCGTCACCGTTGAGCAACGGCCGGGGCAGGAAGGAGAGCTGGGCGATCAGCGGACCGAGGTCACCCAGGTCGTCGGCCGTGTAGACAGCCAGCACACCATCGGTTGCAAGCGCCTCCGATGTGTCGATGGAGAGCACCTTGGCGCGGGCGAACGGGCTCCTGACAAACACCGCCGCCGTCTCGTTCGGCAGTTTGATGTCATCGACATATCGGCCGCGACCTCGAATGAGGGCCGGATCCTCACGACGGCGAATCGCACCGCCGAGGGCACTGGTAGTGGTAGTCACGACTGCACCTCCCAGTCCGGTGCCGGTGGCTCGTCCCCGCGCATCCTGGCAGCGGCATATTCAACGGCACGGACGATGTTGTGGTAGCCCGTGCACCGACAGAGGTTCCCCTCGATCCCGTGTCTGATCTCCGCCTCGGTTGGGCTGTCGTTCTCTGCCAGCAGCCCCGCCGTGGACATGATCATCCCCGGTGTGCAGTAACCACACTGCAGACCGTGGCGCTCCCAGAATCCTTCCTGAACCGGATGGAGGTCGCCGTTGCCAAGACCTTCAATGGTGGTCACCGCACTCCCGGCAGCCTGTACGGCCAGCATGGTGCACGACTTGACGGGGGTTCCGTCGAGATGGACGGTGCACGCTCCGCAGTAGCCGGTCTCGCACCCGACGTGTGTTCCGGTCAACCCGAGGTGCTCCCGCAGCAGGTGGACCAATAGCGTGCGGGGTTCGACGTCGACGCTGTGCGCCTGACCGTTGACGGTCAGAGACAGTTCCATATTCCCTCTCCTCCTCCAGCTTCCCGGCCAAACCTAGCGAGGCGGCTCACAGAGTGGGCGGGGAATATGCGGCTCAGCTTCGCCTGAAGATCCGCTTGAAGAGACGTGTAATCGGGGCGAATACGCTGGCGAAGAACAAGGAGAGCCCCCTGACCTCGGGGGCGTGAATCGCGGCCGCCGATTCTGCCGACGGTGCGGACAGCTTGGCCTCGAGACAGTGGACGAACTCATTGATGATCCGCCCCGTCATCTCCTGGAGGAGCCCGATACGGCCAAACTGTGCCGCGGCTCCGGAAAGCAGGACATCGGCGTTGATAGTCACCCGGGTGCCGGCAGCCACGGTGTCGAGCGCATAGATGAGCTCGAGCTGGGCGCGACTCCCGCCGCGACGATCCACTCCCTTCCCGGTCATGGTCCCGGTGTGTCGGATCTCGTCGAGGACTACGGTCGCTTCGCCGTCGAAGCTGGCTGTGATCGGACCCAGCTTTGCCTCTACGGTCCCCGAGTAGCGACCATCGCCATGGTCTTCGGTGAGCTCGGCTCCCGGTAGGCAATGAGCCAGGTCCGGGACGTTCGCAAATGCTGCCCAGACCTTTTCGATGTCGCTGGATACCTCGAACGTGTCCGTGATCTTCATAGCTCCCCTTTCCCCGGGAACTATACGAGATAAGGGGTTTCGGAGAGGACGCGCCGTCAACCGGGATGAGGTGAGAGGAAACGGTCACGTACCGGTGGTACCCGGTGCAGTTCCTCCTCGAGAGTCCGCTGCGCCTGGAGATTCATGGCCCGAGCCACGAACGACGCCGTCTCGCTCCGGCTGGCAACGGCGTTGGGACAGAAGCGGTCGTCGCCGCAACCCGAGGTGAGACCGGCGACCGCAAGCGCATTCACATCACCGACGAACGGCGAGTCCCCGACGTCGGAGAACTGGTTATCGGCGACCTCGGGCAGGTCGAGGGCGCGGGTGATGAACGCAGCCACCTGGGCGCGACTCATCACGGCGTTCGGGCAATACAGACCAACGCCACAGCCGTTGGTTACGCCAACAGCGGCTAGCGAGTTGATCGCATCCTCATAGATGGAGCCGTCGTCGTCGGTGAAGTAGTCATGATCAGCCGCGGGCAGACCGAGAGCGCGCACCAGGATCTTCGCCATCTGACCGCGGGTGACCGGATCATCGGGGCAGAAGGCATCTCCGTTGGCGTTGCACCCGTTGATCACGCCCGCCGCCAGCAGGGCCTCGATGTCACCCTCGTGCACCGATCCCTCGTCATCGAAGAACCCGCCCGTGAACCCGCGCTCGCTCGTGTCGTCGCATCCCAGCCGGTCCTGGCCAAACGCCAGGGAGTCGAAATCAATGCTGAGATCGACGGGCGTCACGTTTCTGCCGCCGAAGTACACGTCGAACCAAAAACTGTCGATGCTCACATTGGGCTCGCTCGCCCTGCGGAAGCGCAAGTCGTCCCTGCTGAACGCCGCTACGCCGTCGACCCAGCCGGCGAGCAGGCCATCAGCCTCTCCCGGCGTGTTCATCTGCACGTGACCCTCGACGCAGTACCAATCACCGTGATGAAGCGTGGCGACGCCCTCGTCCCAAAGCAGCAAATCACCGTGGTCCTGGGCCTGATCGAGGTGATAGAGGTAGTAGCCGATCCTGGTGTAGTCGCTATCGCGTTCGTCGTAGGTAGGTGAGAACAGCATCCGCGCCGACCAACCGGGCTCGCCCGGTGTCGACGGGATGTTGCCCCGGCCGCTCCTGGAGTACAGACCGGCAGGACCCGGGAGCTTGCCCTTGCCGCTGTTGACAAAACCCTCGGGAAAGCGGAGGTAGTAGCGAAACCAGAGCTGCTCGGGCTCGGCGAAGCCGTTGTCTGCGAACCGCCACCGCATCGCGGTCCCGAAGTGCTGGCCGGCATCGATCGATACCTCGACCCCGGTCCCGACATGGCCGTCAACGGTGGTGACGTTGTTGCGGGGGCCAAACGACGCATCGACCCAGGGGTCGCTCCAATCCGACGGGTCGTCCTGATAGACGTTGGACAGGTAGCGGTTGTCATCTGCGTGGGCGGCAGGAGCAGTCACCCATAGGAGCACGAGAAGCAATATCGCTATGTGGCGACCTCGTGACACGACAGCATTATCGGCGAGACCGGGGATTACTTGAATCACCGGACCAGCCAGTCCCCCAGCCACCAGATCGCCAGCGCCCCGAGCGCGACAACCAGGAAAAGCAGCAGCGAAGTCCGTCGGTCGGCAATCACCGTCTCCAGCTTGCGCACCTTCTGACCGGCCACAGCGGGCAGGAAGCCGGCGAGCGGCGTGCCGTCCGGCAGAGTGGCATCCGGCCACGCCTCCAGCAATGGCTCGAGGACGAAACGCCGCTCGGTCATACGAGGATGCGGCACGGTTAGGTCCGGTTCGTCGATCACCCTGTCGCCGTACAGCAGGATGTCCAGATCGAGCGTCCGCGGTCCCCAGCGCTCCCGGCGTTCCCGCCCGTGCTCTCGCTCTATCTCCAGACAGCTATCCAGAAGCGCACGAGCTGAGAGATCGGTGTCCACGACAGCAACCGCGTTGATGTACTTGCCCTGTTTCGGGCCACCTACCGGTGCGGTCTCATAGAGCGACGACACCCGGACCAGAGCGCCGGTAGCGGCCAGACCTCCGACGGCTTGTGCAATGTGCCGAGCGCGATCACTGAGATTCGAGCCGAGCCCGATGGCAGCCCGAACTGCCATTCAACTCGCGTCCGGAATGAGCCGCCGCCCCTCGGGTCCCAGCGGCCGGCCGGAGATCTCCTGGATTACGGATGTGGCGACAATCGGATCTCTGATCAGCCCGGCGTGAACGAGGTACCCGCCCATCAGCCCGACCAGCAGGTCACCGATCAGCTCGCGATGCACGAGAACGGATGCTCCCGGTCGCCCCATGGCATCGTCGAGTAGGGAGAAGATCTTGTCCCTGTCGGCCGACTCCAGATCATCTTCGATGGGATAGTGATAGAAGTGGAGGGTTGCGCCCTCGTATGCCGCCTGGTTCTGGTTACCCGCCATCAGGGACACGACGGTGTTGATGCCCTGCTCACTGATCCAGATGATCTCCTCTTCGCGGCGAACGCGGCGGTGCTGGAATCCGTAGCCGCCGATGCGTTCTGAGATCGCCAGGCGGCCGGCGATCACCCATTTGAACCCCCTCGGCTCCAGACCTGCCACTCTCAGTTCCTCCGTAGCGGAAACCGCACGATAGCGTCGGCGGTTCTTGCCGCTTGTAGCCCATGGCCCACGTTGTGTACCCGCACGATCGCGGCTCCGGCGGCAACGGCAAGCGCCACGGTAGCGGCGGTGGCCGGGTCGCGCTCGGCGGCCGTCGTCTCGTAGCCTGCGGAGCGCATGATCTCACCGAGAAACCCTTTGCGCGACGTTCCGATCAATACCGGAAACCCCGTGCCGGCAAACCGCCCGACCGCATTGAGCAGCTCGAGATTGTCACCGAACCCCTTGCCGAACCCGATCCCGGGATCGACGACGAGACGGTCGCGGCCGATTCCGGCCCTCACCGCAAACTGGGCTCGCCGCTCGAGGTAAGCCAGGACCTCGGGCACAACGTCGTCATAATGCGGATTGATCTGCATCGTCCGGGGAGTGCCCTGGATGTGCATCAGCACCACTCCCACCCCACTGCCGGCGCAGACCCCGGCCATAGCCGGGTCGGCCAGCGCCGTGATGTCGTTGACGATGTGGACTCCTGCAGCGATGGCGGCGGCGGCAACCTCTGCCTTCATCGTGTCGACGCTCACCACCGCGCCCCGCTGCACCAACTCGGCGATCACCGGCACGACCCGGTCGATCTCGTCACCCGCCGCCACAGGCTCGGCGCCGGGGCGGGTCGACTCGCCACCGATGTCGAGGATGTCGGCTCCCTGTCCCCAGAGCTCCATTCCGTGGGCGACGGCGCGCTCGCGGCCGGCGTACCGACCACCATCGGAGAACGAATCCGGTGTGACATTGACAATGCCCATAACCAGCGTGTGGTCTTCGCTGGACAAGACCCGATCCCTAATCTGCCAGGTCCGGGCTGAAAAGCCTTTGCTCACTGCGGCTCAGGGCCGGGCCGGCTGAGGATCGTCGGTGGGAGATGAAGAAGCGACTCGCCCCTTCCCCACGATCGGCGCCTCGGGAAGCCGGATCCGGAGTGCCCCCGCCTCCGCATGCTCCCACTTCGGGACGTCGGCGAAGATCTTGGTGATCTCCTTGCCGTCGACGGTCTCCTTCTCGAGCAGAACTTCGGCGATCCGATCGAGGGCGGCACGGTGGGTCGCGATGATCGACCTTGCCTCCTCGTGCGCCTGGTTGATCAACATCCTTATCTCGTCGTCGATCGCGGCGGCGACCTCGTCCGACATCTCCTGGCCTCTGGTGTAGTCCCTACCCAGGAACACCTGAGAATCCGGTCGGCCGTAGCGGAGCGGTCCGAGCCGGTCGCTCATGCCGTATTCCATGACCATCTTCCTGGCGAGATCGGTCGCCTTCTCGATGTCGTCGGAGGCACCGGTGCTCGGGTCGCCGAACACCTGCTCTTCTGCGGTGCGCCCCCCAAGGGCATACGCGAGCTGGTCGACCAACTCGCTGCGCTTGGCATAGCTCTTGTCTTGCATAGGCAGCGCCAGCGTGTAGCCCCCGGCACGACCGCGGGGAATGATCGTCACTTTGTGGATGGGGTCGAGGTTGGGCAACGCATAGCCGACCAAAGCATGCCCGCCCTCGTGGTAGGCGGTGATCCTGCGCTCATCCTCCGACATAACGCGGCTCTTGCGCTCCGGACCGGCGATCACCCGATCGATGGCTTCCTCCAGCTCGGACATCGAGATCAGCTTCTTGTCACGGCGGGCAGTCAGCAATGCAGCTTCGTTGATGAGGTTGGCGAGGTCCGCCCCTGTGAATCCAGGTGTCTGCCGAGCCAGCGCGCCGAGGTCGATGCCTTCCTCGAACGGCTTACCCTTGGCGTGCACATCGAGGATCGCGTGGCGGCCTTTCAGGTCGGGCCGATCAACCACGACCTGCCGGTCGAACCGTCCCGGCCTCAGCAGAGCCGGATCGAGGATGTCGGGACGGTTGGTCGCGGCGATGACGATGACACCGGTATTCACGTCAAAGCCGTCGAGCTCGACCAGAAGCTGGTTCAGAGTCTGCTCGCGCTCGTCGTGGCCACCGCCGAGACCGGCGCCACGGTGACGGCCCACCGCGTCTATCTCGTCGATGAAAACGATCGCTGGACCGTTCTGCTTGGCCTGCTCAAAGAGGTCGCGGACCCGGGAGGCACCGACACCGACGAACATCTCGACAAAATCGGAGCCGGAAATGCTGAAGAACGGAACCCCAGCCTCGCCGGCGACCGCCCTGGCCAGCAGAGTCTTGCCGGTGCCGGGGGGGCCGAACAGGAGGACACCGCGCGGTATCTTCGCCCCGATCGCGCGGAACTTGCCGGGACTGGCGAGGAAGTCCTTGATCTCCTCGAGCTCCTCGACGGCCTCGTCGGCTCCGGCCACGTCCTTGAAGGTGACCTTGGGGGCGTCCTTGTTGACCTGTTTGGTTTTCGCCTTGCCGAATTGCATGACCCGGTTGCCCCCGCCCTGCATCTGGGACAGGAAGAAGATGAACACACCGAATATCAACAGATACGGGAAAATCGTCGTGAAGAACCACGAGAGGACCGACGGGTTCTCGGCGTTGACGGTGAAGTCCTCGATCCCCGCCCCGTTGATCATCGTGGTCAATTCGTCCTCGAACTCGGGTGGGTAGAAGGTTCGGAACGTCGAACTGGCTCCGGCAACGACCGTACCAGTGTCGAACTCGCCCACGATCTCGTTCGAGCGGGTCTTCATCTCGATTTTGGCGATCTCGCCTGCCGCGAGCTTCTGCTCGAATTGGGGGAACGGGAGGTCTTGGGGCTCGCTTGCGCCCGTTAGAAACACGTTCACTGCCAACATCACCAGGACGGCAACGACCATGTACACCATGATCGTGCGAGCGGTTCGATTCACTGTTCTTCCTTGATTTCGGTCTTCTTGCCCACAACGACACAGTATCGTCGGGGCTTCCCATGATATGCGATTGGCGCCGCTATTTCGGCAGAGTTTGCGGGATGGCGCCGTGTTGTCATTCGATCAGCTCGAAGCCTTCCTGAACATCGGTCGGTGACGAGCCCGAGTTGGTGTCCATCACCCCGATATATGGCAGGTTGCGGAACTGCTCGTTGTAGTCGAGTCCGTAGCCGACCACGAACTCGTTGGGGATGTGAAAACCCTCGTACTGGATGTCGAAATGAGGTCGGTCCACATCGTCTTTGATCAGCAGCGAAGCAAGCGAGAGGGTCCTCGGCTTTCTCACCGCAAGCGTGCGCAGCAAGTACTTGAGGGTGTGGCCGGTGTCAATGATGTCTTCGACGATGAGGACGTTGCGGCCCTCGATCTCCTGATCCAGATCCTTGAGGATGCGCACCACCCCCGAGCTGTGGGTTCCCCCGTGATAGGACGAGACGGCCATGAAATCGGTTTCGAGAGGCAAGCGCACGTGGCGGGCCAGATCGGCCAGTACCACGAAGGCGCCCTTCAGGATCCCGATCATCAACAGATCCCGGTCCTGGTAGTCCCTGGTGATGGCGGCCCCCATCTCAGCCAGCTTGGCGTCGATTTCCTCTGCGGTGATGAGGACCTTGGCTACCTTCACTGCGTTTGCCTTTCGAGCTCTACCCACGTGGTCAGAGGTGTCTCAACGCGCGCCCACGAGGCGACCCGGACACCGACAATCCATGCGATTCTGCCACGAGACTCGATGACCGGCCAAGCCGGGCGTTTCCGCAGCGGGATTCCGGCCTCCCCGAGGGCATCGCTCACCTTCTTGCTCCCCGTGCCAATGTCGATCCGGTCCCCCTCCGCGATGGCGTGCACGATGATCGGCGCCTGTGGGAGAGCCAGCCGGCACCTGTCGTGCGACATGCTGGTGAGAGAGCCCGAGCCGACGGCCGCCGCCCGGATCACGTGCTCGCCGAATCGGACCCGTCCCGGAACGGCGAGCTCAACGGGCTCGGGAACGATCGGATGCGATGGCTGGTAGATCGCCACGTACGGTCCCTCCCTGGTGACGATAAAGCCGCCGCCGAGGTCCCTACGCTCGCTCGTCCCCATGGTCACAGCGAGGACGGCGTCGACCTCATGGCTGGTTCCAGGATACGGAGGGTGGACGGTACGCAAGGCGCCGCGGATCGCCCTCTTGGCCAGAACAGCCGGGACCGTGACGAGCGGAGCAACTGCCAGCCTGGTCACGTCACCGTCCGTGGAGACGATTCCGGGTGGGGCCGCGTCGTCGAGGTAGGCATCCTCGGCGGCCAGGTGCCGGGCGCTCCGGCCGACCACCTCCACCAGCTCCCCGCCCATGTGCTCGTCGAGCACCGGGATGATCTCGTGACGGATCAGATTGCGCCGGATCGAACGATCCTCGTTGCTTGGATCGTCGGTGAAGGGAAGCGACAGCTCTTCGGCGAGCAGACGTAGGTCGGCACGCCGCAGCCGAAGCAGCGGTCGAACGAAGGGAAATCGCTCGGGCGTGATCCCGCTGAGACCGGTGGCTCCCGCACCGCGCAGCAAGTTGCCGACCACGGTCTCGGCGGCGTCGTCGGCGTGGTGCCCCATCACGATCCTGACCCCGGCCGCGCTCTCGACCAGAGCACCGAGCCGGGCGTCGCGCGCCGCCGCCTCCGGAGAGGGCGAGTCGTCCGGGGTCACCGCGACGACCTCGATCGGCAGCCCGACCTTGGCGGCAACCGCCCGGGCCGCGCTTTCCAGCTCATCCGAGGCAGCCCAGCCATGGTTGACATGAACGGCACGAACCGTGCCCGGCGGGCGGGCCCGTGCGCATCCCCACGCCACCACCGCCGAATCGGCTCCACCGGAGAGAGCGACCACAAGAGGACCGTCCTCGATCGCGGCGACGGCCGCACACACCGCAGAGCCCGTAGCGGTCAGCCCACCCGGTACAGCCACGAGACCGGGTCCTCGATCTCTTCGAGCGTTGGCAGGTTCGACGGTTGCCGCCATGCGGCCGCCAGGGCGTCCCATCCTGCCTGTCGCTCCACGCCCTTGATGAACTTCGCCCCCGTCTCATACTGCTTCATCTTCATCTCGAGCCCGATGAGACGCATGAACATGGCGGTGCGGGGATCGTTGCGCCGTGCGGCCAGGATCCGGGACATGCGCGCCTGGCTGACCAGCTGGCGTTCTCCTATGCGGTCCATCACGATATGGCCGTGACCCTCGAGCAGCGACATCAGGGCCTGCACCTTGCCGATGACCTCGCGCTGATCCGGCGATGCCAGCAGACCGAACAGCCCCGTTTCATCCAGCAGCGGTCTGCCCTCGTCGGCGGCACTCCGCAGCTCATCGGCGAGACGCGCTATACGCCCCGGCTCGGGCTTCGAGGTCTTCACCAATTCCTCGACGAGCCCGAGAAAGTACGAGCGTAACCAGGGAACTCCCTGGAATTGAATGCGGTGGGTGCATTCGTGAAGCGCGACCCAGAAGCGGAACTCGGCGGGGCGGAATTCGAAGCGGCGCTCCATGGACAAGATGTTGGCGCCGACGAACATGACCGTGTCGCCGTCGTTGCCGTCCGGGGTGGGGAGCACCAGCTCGTATTGGCCGAGGACCCGCCTCGAGAGAAAGCCGAGCACCGCGCCGAGCTCGGCAGACATCACCCGGTTGGCGATGCCGCGACCGAGTCGCCGCTCCTCGCCAAGGTGTTTGGTGACAGGCGCCATGAGCTCGGAGAACGATGCGATGTTCATCTCTACCCACTCGCTGCGACCGACTACGGCGACTTCCGGGGCACCGGGGGCTTCCAGCCCGGTCTCGGCTGACACGAGCGCGGTGGCTCGCTCGACGAGCCGTGGCGCCTGACGGGCGAGACGGGCCTCGTGATATGTGCCTTCTAGCGGATATTTGCCCGCGAACCGGCGGGCAACACCGACCGCGGATTCCCAGGTAGCAGTGGCCATGAGTCGAAACGTACTACGTCACCGGCGTATTCACACCGCCGGCCGGCGATTAGCCAACCCGATAGCGGCCGCGAATTCGCACCACGTAGTAGAAAACCGAGGCGCCTACAGCGATAACGCCGATCACCGCAACCGCCGGGGCGAGGAATCGAGCCGTCCACGGCTGCTCGGTCGCGGGTACCTGGGTCACCGGCACCTGCACGGCCGGTTCGGCCGCAACCACGACCGGAGGCGCGGCATCGGCCGGTGGCGTGTTGAACATCGCCAACGGCGCCGGCACGAATAGCAGCAGCACCGCAAGGGCACGAACGGAGTTGAGAATGGACTTCTTCATCCAGCGGGACGATAGCACCAGGCGCATCCTCGCTTGGTTCCGCAAAGCGAAACCAGAGTCTGACCGGCGCAGCCGTTCAGGCTCTCAGCTCTCGGGGATGACCCTGCCACGAAGCCGGGGGAATTTGGTTGGTGCGTGGGCGTAGCAGAACTCGCGCTTGTTGTAGCGGGAAAGCGTCGTCTCACAGCCAGGCTTGGCGCATGTGCGCACCTCACTGCTGGCCTTGGGCGGACGTGCCGTCTCCAGTACTCGCTTGCCCCTCAGTACATTTTCAGACATTTGTGGATTCCTTCTCTCAATCCGTCACCATCGGATTGGCGACCGGATTGGCGACCGGCCGGTCACACCTCCTGGCTACCGGCGGCCTCTTGCTCTATCAACGCACGGATACGGTCGAAAAGTTCCTGTGACGGTTCGTCCTTGCCGCACTCCCGGAGGCGGGCCTTCAGCTTGATCTCGAAACCATATGCATCCACACAGTTGCCGCACCGCTTGAGGTGCCAGCGGATTCTGATGCGGCGCGACCAGGTCAGCTCCTCATCGATGTATTGGTATAGATAGTCAACCGCGTGATCGCATGCAGCCTTCATTGACTCGGTCCTGTGAGTCCGCGTTGTTCAGCTAAAGACCACAACTTCTTTTGGAGCGCTTTTCTTCCCCGATGTAGCCGCGACATCACAGTGCCGATCGGTACGTCCAGGATCTCAGCGATCTCCTTGTAGGAGAAGCCCTCTACATCGGCGAGGAGGACGGGCATCCGGAACTTCTCCGGAAGCGCCTCCAGCGCCCCCTTGATGTCGGAGTCGACCATCGACTCCAGCACGGTCTCTTCGGTGCTCCGTTCGGCACCCGAGACCTCACCCACCCGTTTGAACAGGTACAGATCCTGAAGCTCACCGAGCTCGACCTCGGTTGGTCGCCTCTGCTCCTTGCGGTAGCGGTTTATGTAAGTGTTGGTCAGGATCCGGTACAACCACGCTTTGAGATTCGTACCCTCTTTGAACGTGCCGTAGCCGCGGTATGCCTTCAGGAACGCCTCCTGGACGACGTCCTCGGCATCAGCGGGATTCCGGGTCATACGGAGCGCGGCCGAGTAGAGCTGTTGTGCATATGGAAGCGCATCACGCTCAAAATTGGCCCGGTCAGCCACTGGTACTCCTCGAGTGGGCACGACCCAAAATAGCCGTGGAATGTGAAGTTCTGATGAATCGAGCCGGAGACGGGAATCGAACCCGTGACCTACGCATTACGAGTGCGTCGCTCTGCCGACTGAGCTACCCCGGCAAAGGGCTGGCAATGGTAGCGGCTTCAGCTTTGCTGAAGTTTGAGTCTGGCTTCGCCAGACTCACGCCGAGGCTCAAAGCTGAGGTTCGCTTCAGCTTTGCTGAAGCACTGCCTGTAGCGCCGTATCGATATCGTCGTGCTCGAACCGGAACCCGGACTCTTCCAGTTTGGCGGGGAGGACCCGGTTGGAGGTGAACAGCAGCGCCGCCGCCAGCTCCTTACCCAACAGCAGCTCGAGGGCGAACCGCGGCACCGGCAACAGCGTGGGGCGATGAAGCGCCCGCCCCAGTGCCTTGGTCACCTCTGCGCTGGTGACGGGGTGAGGTGCGGTCAGGTTCACCGGACCCGCCACCGAGTGGGCGATAACGTGTCTGACGGCGCGAACATGATCCGGAAGAGAGATCCAACTCCAGTACGTGCCTCCGCTGCCGAGCCTTCCCCCGACACCGAGCTTGAAGGGAAGCAGCAGCTTGGCGACGGCACCGCCGTCCTCGGCCAGTACGAGACCGGTGCGGATGCACGCCGTCCTGATCCCCGCTGCCGCGGCCGGAGCCGTCGCCGCCTCCCAGTCGGTGCAGAGCCGGGAGAGGAAGTCGGGTGGATCCGCGGGGCCGGCCGTCTCGGTCACCAACTCGTCCCGGTCGCCGTAGAACCCGATCGCCGATCCCGAAACGAGAACGTCGGGCTTGCGCTCAGTGTCGGCCAGCCTGCTTACGAGCACGCTGGTCGCATCGAGACGTGACCCGATGATCTTCCGCTTCCGGTCTTCGGACCATCGCTTGTCGCCGATCCCCGCACCCGCCAGGTTGATCACGGCATCGAATCCGTCGACGTGTCCCGGGTCGAGGACGTCCTGTGCCGGGTCCCAGAATCGCTCGTCTTCGGCCTGCGGCGGCCGGCGCACCAGCCTCACCACCTCGATCCCGTCGGCCGCAAAGGAGCGCCGCAGCGCAGTGCCGATCAATCCGCTCGAGCCGGTCATCAGTACCCGCATCGGCTACTCCTTATGAATCCAATGGCCCACCTCGGCCTCGATGACCTCGGCCCACGCATCCATCGTCGCCCCGAGAGGGTCCTCGCTCTCACAATACCGCTCGGCCTCGATCGCCGGGTGCAGCGACAGGCGCACGGCCGGGATGCGTGCCCGGGGCTCGTTCAGGCTCATCGTCGCCTCCGTTCCTGTGACGGCGCACGGCACAATCGGCGCCCCGGTTGCCAGCGCCAGCCACGCCGCACCACGCTTGATCGGACGCTCCCCCCAATACCGGGCACGGGCGCCCTCGGGGAAGATGCCGATCACCTCACCACGCTCCAGGGCGGCAAGCGCCTCGCGTAACGCCCCAAGCGGAGGACGCTCGCGCGATAGGGAAATCGCACCGAAATATCGCATCGACGCGTCGAGCAGGAAGTTCTGACCGAACAGCTCATCGAGCGCGAGGAACCGGATCAACCCGCCGACGGCGATCGAGACCAGGATCGGATCGATCAGCGAGAGGTGGTTGGCGGTCACGATGTAGGGACCGTCCGCCGGTAGATGCTCCCGACCGGTCACCTCACCGTCGAGCAGCCAGCGCTGCATCACGTCGAGCGGACGGCTCAACAGGTTGGCAACCCGGTACGCCGCCGGGCCGGCGCCGCCCGGCACGCTACTCCTCACCGATGTCGGCAAGAAGCGCCGCCAGGGCGAGCTGGGGACGCTGATTCGCCTCGATAGCCTCGATTGCCTCCAGTATCCTGTCGGCGTTGCGCACGGCGCGGCGCGGCGTGATCCGGGTGAGCGCACTCGACGGGATGTCCGAGTTGCGGACGGGGGCACCCAGCTGGCCGGCGGCAGCATCGCGATAGAACCCGGACAGAATCTCGAGACCGGATATGTGCAAGGCCAGCTCGGCTCGTTTCAGCTCTCGCACCTGGCGCTGCTCGACGTTCTTGGAGAGCCCGCCTTCTCTCTCCATCACCTCAGTTTCTTCCGCCTGGCGGGCCTTGAGCGCCACCAGCAAGGGCTCGGCAGCCGCGGTCAACTCGTCGGCGAGCCGGTAGCCGTCTCCCGGATGCGCCGAGAGCCGCATCGGCACACTGAGCCACACGGTGCGAAAGGCAGCGACGTCGGCGCGCGTCGCCAGTGATATCGCCAGGCCCGGCCGCCCCCCGGAGATCCGTGCTGCCTGCTCGGCGCGGTCGGTCGAGATGCCGCGGGCGACCAGTCCTGCGGTGATCTCAGCCTCCGGCACGCGGCCAAACACAACGGTGCGGCACCTACTGGATATCGTCTCGGGGAGGTCATCCTCGGACTCGGCGACGACGATGAAAACCGTCGATGCCGTCGGCTCCTCCAGAGTCTTGAGCAGGGCGTTGGCGGCTTCGTCGTTCATCGCCCCGCCTTCCTCGAGGACAAAGATCTTGCGGCTCGCTTCCACAGGTGCAAGGCTGGCGAGCGACACAGCGTGTCGTGCCTGCTCAACAGTGATCGCCGAGCGGCCTTCCGGCTCCACCAGGATCAGGTCGGGGTGGAAGCCGCGCAGCACCCGGTTGGCGCATCTCTCATCTCCCCCGCACAGGATCCCGGCGGCGAAGCGGCGGGCAACGGCGGCCTTGCCGACACCGAGTGGCCCGACGAAGAGGTAGGCATGGCTCGGAGCGGTGATGTCGCGCTCCAGGACCGCGCACACTGGGCGGTGGCCGATCACATCTGTGAAGAGAGTGTCCACCGTTCCTCCACACATTCGAGAACCCTGTGCCAAACCGACTCCGTGTCGCCGGATGCGTCGACGGCAACGAACCGGTCGGGCTCCGCCACTGCCAGAGCCGTGAACGTCCTTGCGACCGTCGCCTGAAACGATGCATCCTCGGCGCCGATCCGATCGGGGTCGAGCTGTCTCGCCAGACCGGTCGCCGCATCCAGATCGAGCAGCACGACCAAATCTGGCCACACGTCACCCAAACCCGGCGCATTGATGGCCCGGACCACGGCGACCCCGAGGCCCCGACCACCGCCCTGGTAGGCAAGCGATGAGTACACGGAGCGGTCGCTGACAACCCAGCAACCCCGGCGCAGAGCAGGCCCCACGATCTCGTTGGCGAGCTGCGCCCGTGCCGCGGCGAACAACAACGCCTCGGTCCACGGTGCAACGCTGCCGCCGGGATCGAGCAGCACCTCCCTGATCAGCTCACCCGTAGCGGTTCCTCCCGGCTCCCTCACAAACAGGACATCGATACCACCGGCCTCGAGGTGTGCGGCCAGCCGCGCCGCCATCGTGGACTTGCCGGTCCCCTCGATTCCCTCGAACGTGATGTAGGGGGCGGTCATTTCTCTTCCTCTTCGTCGCCGTCGTGCCGCCGCTCCAAACGGGCCCGCCGGGCCTTGTTGGCGGCGACGATGATGTCCTGCGTCTCCTTGCGCAGGCTCGGGCTCAGAAGGAGCGAACGCAAGGTGATGATGACGGCTAGCCCCGACACCAGAATCGTCACCCCGCCCAGAGCAAGCACCAGCCGGGTTGGATCGTCCAGCCTCCAGATCTTCACCGATCGCAGGGCGCCGGCAAGCGGCACCGCCAGGATCATGGCGACGAACAGCCCGATCCGCATCAGCCCGAACAGCGCGGCAAAGACTCTGCCCCTGAGCTCGTCGTCGACATACTCATGGAGGTGGGTCAGACCCATGAGATAGGCCGCCCCCGCCCCCATCCCCATCACGAGCATCCAGGCGGCAGCGCCTGCGACGGTAGTCACCATGGAGGCGGCGATGAGCCCGATCCCGGTGATGGTGGTGGCGATGCCAAACGCCAGATCGAGGTGCACCAGCCTGCTCTCGTTCATCGAAAGACCTACGAGACCGATCACCGCACCGATGCCGAGCATGGTGATGATGGCGAAGAACCCGGCGTCGTCGGCTTGCAGCACGTTCTTCGCAAAGTCCTGGCCCAGGACGATGATCATGCCGCCGCCGAACAGGGCGGTCGTCATGCCGGTTATGACCCGGCGCACGGAAGGGTCACCAACCAGAAAGGCGATACCCTCCTTGAAATCCGCCCATGTGCTCCTCCCGTTTGCGGCCGCGGGATCCTCGACGAGAGGGGAGACGATCCGCGGCAGCGAGGCAATCAGCGACCCAGATGCGAAGAAGGTGACCGCGTCGAATGCAAAGGCGAGTGCCAGGCTCCCGTTGCCCGCCGGGATGAGCCCCCAGGTAACCTCTGGAAAACCCTGGATGATCAGCAGCATCAGCGACCCGATCGGGATCGTCCCGTATGCCGCCGCCAGCATCAAGCTGTTGGCGCCGACCAGGTTCTCCTCCCTGACGAGACGCGGAACCATGGCCGTACGCGGCGGCTGACCAAGAAGGCTGAGCATCTCGAGGACGAGCGTTATCGCGACAAGCAGCGTCAGCGTATTAACGAACGCCAGGAACGGCACGATGGCGCCGCGACCGATGTCGGCCATGACCACGAGCTTGCGCCGGTCCATCCGGTCGCTGATGACGCCCACGACGCCTCCCAGGAGAAGTCCGGGGAGGATGCGGGCCATCAACGCGATCAGGATGCCCTCCTGGTTTCTGATCCGTCCGGCCAGAGTGATCATGGCGAACACCGTGATCCAGTCACCGGTCGACCCAATCACGGCAGCCCAGAAGAAACGGGCAAACTGCCCGGACGTGATCAGCGATCTCGTTGTTCTGGGGACGCCTTCCTCGGGAAGCATCAGAGAGACCCTAGTGGTGGAGCATGACGAATCTGCGCTTGTCCGCAAGACGATACGTCACTGCGGTCTTGCGAGCTACCACTTCGTTCTGATCGAAGGATCAACCCGCCTGCTGAATGGCCGCAGTCAACAGCGTGACGTAGTCGTCCCAGGTTTGCGCCTGGCTCGGGTCGAACGTCGTGCCGTTGATCACCAGCGTCGGCGTACCGTGCACCTGATCGTCCTCAGCGAGACGCTCGACCTGGGTAACCCAGTCCGCATAGGTTTGGTCGGAGACGCACACCCGGAAAGCAGCCATATCGGATACCCCTGCAGCCTCGCCGAAGGTGATCAGTTGCTCGTCGGTGAACCCGACGCCCTCCTGGGGTTGGTTGGCGAACACCTGATCGTGGTACGCCTTGAACACGCCTTGGTCCTGGGCGCACCCCGCGGCGTTCGCTGCCCGCGTCGAGGAGTCGTTGCGCAGGTTGCCGTCGAGGAACGACATGATGTGGTAGACGAGCAGGACCTCGCCGTTGTCCACCATCTCGCCCAACGCAGGCCCGACGTTGCTCTCGAGACCCGCGCACACCGGACACTGGAAGTCCTCGTAGACGTCCATGACCGGTGAGGTCGCGGTACCCACCGGGACCCCAAGATCGTCGAGAACACCTGCGGGCGCAGACGCGTCGGTGTTGGTCGTAGTCCGGTTGGAAGCGAGCACGCTGATGCCGATCGCCACAACCACCGCCACTACAACGCCGATCATGATGTAGCGAGTCCGCCGGCGTTTGGCGTCCTGCGCCGGTTGCCGGGTCTGCGTTGGTTTGCCGTTGCTCATCGGGAAGACTCCTCATATGTCTCGTTCCGGTCGTCTCCATGCCGATCCGTCTCATCGGACGGATCTCCGGGGTCGACCACCTGATCCAGCGCCAAGCGGCTCACCGGGAACCACACCAGCCAGCCCGCAAGCGCCAGCAAACCCACGTCGCGCAGTATCTCAGCTGTGTAGCGCCCGACCTTGCCGGCAGCGGCTACGTCGCCACCGCCGCCGAAACAGCCACAATCGATCGATAGACCCCGAATCCAGGCGGAAGCTACGCCTGCGATGAAGACGACCATCAACCCGCTCGTGATCCAGGCGGCCGGCCTCGTCCCGAGACCGAGAAGCAGGAGAGCTCCGACCGCCATCTCGAGGAGCGGGAGTCCGTAAGCGACGATATCGTCGATAGCAGGAGGCAGGATACGATAGGCCTGGACGGCACGGAGAGCCTGGCTCGGTTCCAGAAGCTTGAGGACCCCCGCGTACAACATGGTCGCCCCGAGCACCATGCGAACGACCGTGGAGACCCACGCAAGACGGTCCGAGCGAGACACGGTGTCGATCATCGCCATGAGGCTAGGAGACCGCCGGGATAATGGCGAGATGGGCTGCTGCTCCGCGGCCGGCTCAGGTCTTCTTACCGCGTTGATTGGTCCCGCCCTGGGCGGCCAGCTTCTCTCGACGCAGCTGGAGCAGTTCCAACGCCCGGTCGAGGGTCACGGCCTCGACAGTGTCGGCAACCCGGAGCGACGCGTTTGTCTCCCCGTCGGTCACATACGGACCGAAACGGCCCTCTTTGACGACGATCGGTTTCCCCGAGCTCGGGTCCGCACCAAGCTCCTTCAAGGGCGGCGCCGCCGCTCGCCGCCCGCGTCTCTTCGGCTCCTTGAGCCGCCGCACCGCATCTTCGACGTCGACGGTGAAGAGCTGCTCCTCCGCCTCGAGGCTCCTGGTCTCCTTGCCCCAGCTGATGTAGGGCCCGTAGCGACCGTTCTGGGCAATGATGTCGGCGCCGTCCTCCGGGTGTGGCCCGACCACGCGGGGAAGGCTCAGCAGCCGCAGGGCGTCCTCGAGGGTGATGGCGTCTTCCTCCATACCCTGGAAAAGCGAAGACCGGTTGGGCTTCGTCTTGGTGTCGGGCTCTTGCTCACCGAGCTGCACGTACGCGCCGAACCTACCGGTGCGCACGGAGACTTCGAGACCGGTCTCGGGATCGGCTCCGAGGATCCGATGACCGCTGGGCGCTTCGAGAAACTCGACCGCTTTTTCGACCGAGAGCTCGTCCGGTGGCAGGTCGGGCGGGATGCTCGCCGTATCCTCGCCGCGCTGCACATATGGCCCGAACTTCCCTGATCGAACAACAATCATGTTCCCGTCGCCATCGACACCAATCGGAATGGAGTTGATCTCGCGAGCATCGATCTCCTCGATGTTCGCCGAGACGAGGCTCTTCAGCCCGGGATGGCCGTTCCCGAAATAGAAGCTCCTCAGCCATGGCGTCGCCTCCATCTGGCCGTTGGCTATCTGATCGAGGTCGTCCTCCATCCTCGCGGTGAAATCCAGATCGACGAGATCGGCGAAGTGCCGCTCCATCAGTGCGACGACGGCAAAGGCGGTGAAGGTCGGAACCAGCGCCGACCCCTTCTTGTACACGTAGCCGCGGTCCTGGATCGTGCTGATGATCGATGCGTACGTCGAGGGCCTGCCGATCTCCAGTTCCTCGAGCCGCTTGACGAGGGACGCTTCCGTGTACCGGGCGGGCGGTTTGGTCTCGTGACCCTTCGGCTCGATTGTCAACGGCGTCACTTGCTCGCCCAACGTGACGGCGGGGAGGTGCCTCTCCTGGTCGTCGAGAGCCGCTTCGGGATCGTCGCTGCCCTCGACATAGGCACGTAGGAACCCGGCGAACAGAATCGTCGTACCCGACGCAGAGAACTCGGTGACGATTCCGTCTTCGGTGGTCGCCTGGACCACGACCTTGACGCTCTCGCCGTGGGCGTCCTTCATCTGCGAGGCGACCGTCCGCTTCCAGATGAGGTCGTACAGCTTCACCTCGTCAGACGATGGCCCGTATTCGGCGGCTATCGACTTGGGCGACTTGAAGCTGTCCCCGGCAGGGCGAATCGCCTCGTGAGCCTCTTGGGCGTTCTTCACCTGAGACTTGTAGGTACGGGGAGCCGCCGGGAGATACTCATCGCCGTAGCGGGCGGACACGAGCGTGCGTGCCGTCTCGATGGCGGCCGTGGAAAGGGTGAGCGAGTCGGTACGCATGTATGTGATATGTCCCGCCTCGTACAGCCGCTGAGCGGCCGACATTGTCCTGCGGGCGCCGAAGCGGAGCTTGCGCCCCGCCTCCTGCTGCAGAGTGGAGGTTCGGAAGGGAGGATACGGTTTGCGTGTGTACGGCCTGGCCTCGACAGACGCGATCTCGGCGTCGGCGTCGGCGAGCTTGGTAGCGAGGTCCGCGGCGCGTTGCTCGTCGAGAATCAACCGATCGGAGTTGGTGGCGGCTCCGCTCTCGTCAAAATCGCGGCCCGTCGCCACCTGCGTGCCGTCGATGGTCGCCAATGTCGCGTCGAGTGGGCCGTTGGCCGTCTCGAACGTGCCGGCGAGATCCCAATACGAAGCGGAGACGAACGCCATCCGCTCCCGTTCCCTGTCGACGATGATCCGTGTCGCCGGGGACTGCACCCGGCCGGCCGATAGCCCGCGCTTCACCTTGCGCCACAGAACGGGCGACACCTCGTATCCATAGAGCCGATCCAGGATGCGGCGCGCCTCCTGGGCGTCGACCAGACCCTGGTCGAGGTCGCGCGGGTGCGCCGCTGCTTCCATAATCGCGCTCTTGGTGATCTCGTGGAACACCATGCGATGCACCGGCACCTTGGGTCTCAAGGTCTCCATCAGGTGCCAGGCGATCGCTTCTCCCTCGCGGTCCTCATCAGTTGCCAGCAAGAGCTCATCTGCATCTTTCAGCAGGTTCTTGAGTTTGTTCACCTGCTGCTTCTTGTCGGGCGTGACTACGTACAGAGGCTTGAAGTCGTTGTCGACGTCGACGCCGTAGCGGGTCCGCCTCCACTCGTCCTGGAGGTTCTTGGGGGCATCTGCCGCTTTGGCCGGTATGTCGCGGATGTGACCGATCGAGGACTCCACAACGTAACCGTCCCCGAGGTACCCGGAGATGGTCGCGGCTTTTGCCGGAGACTCAACGATGACGAGTTTCTTTGGCATTGTTTGGTGCGGGACGCGGTCCCGTGGCCGGTTGAAAACGTGGAGCGGGTCGATACTTACGGACGATCCCGGGCTCTGTCAAGACCGGAAACCGGAGTCGAGCCTGGCAACGACCCTACCCCAGACGTACTCCTCGACCACCCGCGACCGTCCCTTTACCCCCATTTCACGGGCTCTATCGCGGTCTGCCAACAGTAGCTGGACACCCTCGACGATGTCGTCCACCGAATCGACAACAAATCCCGTGTCGCCCGGCACAACCGTCTCAGGTGAGCCGCCGGACGATCCAGCGAGCACAGGGAGGCCAGCGGCGGCCGCTTCTAGAAACACCAACCCCAGACCCTCGGTCTCGAGACCGCCCCACCGGCTCCGGCACGGCATGCAGAAGATGTCCATCGACCGATAGGCGTCGACCAGGTCAGCCCACGGTACGGCGATCTCGAAGCGGACCTCGACGTTCGACCGTGCCGCAAGCTTGCGCAGCCGCTTCTCGTTCCGGCCCGAGCCCACGATGAGAAGCTCGACAGAGACGCCGCGCCGCCCCAACTCTTCGCCTGCGGCAATCAACCGGTGCTGGCCTTTGCGCGGCACCAGCCTGCTGACACACCCGACCACGGGCGGGTCGTTGTGCGGGGGCTCGACCGGGGGCGTGAAGACATCGACCGCGACACCGGCACCTACGGTCACAACGTCGTGACCGGTGAGCCTGCTGACCCGACCCTGGGTGAACCGGCTCACGGCGAAGAGAACATCGGCATGACCGAGCGTCCGGCGTAGCCAGGCGCGTACGCCGGGGACCGCAGCCGGGATCGTCACCTCCGCCCCGTGACAAAGCACGCCTACGGGAACACCGAGCTCGTGCTGGAGGCGCGGTATCGCCCGGGTCAGCGGGTGCGGGGCGCCGAACAGTATTGCCTCCGCAGCGAAGTCGCGGGCTTCGGTCACGAACCATTCGATCGTTGTCCGGGTCGGCCACATGAAACGGCGCCGGCCGCGCCTGACAATCTCCTCACCTCTCGCCGTCCCGACGGCCGGGCCATCGGCGGGGGCCAGCACCCGCACCGGCCCCGGGTAGGCGTCGGCCAGGTCGCCTAGATAGGTCTGGATCCCTCCGCTTTTGGGCGGGTAGTCGTTCGTGATGATGAGAAGACGCCTCGCAGCAGTCACGTGCTCTCCAGATGCGGGGCGAGGTTCCAGGCGACCAGGCTCTGTCCGGCGGCTCCAAGCGAGACCCGGGCGTATCCGGTGTTCCCCAGAATCGAAAGCCGGTTCCGGTGCGCATACGGGAGCCCGAGCAGCTCCGTGAGCCAGGCCCGTATCGAACCACCGTGCGAGACCACGGCGACTTTCTCACCCGGATGACGACCTGCGATATCGGCGAGCGACGAACGGAACCGGGACCGCACCTGGTCGAATGTCTCTCCCGTCGCACCGCGGACGACGTCACGACCGGCGAAGAAGGCCTCCGATTCCGGGAAACGGCCCTTGATCTCGCTTCGGGTGAGACCTTCCCACTGCCCGAACGAGATCTCCTTGAGACGCTCGTCGAAGTTTACTTCGAGACCCTGCCGCGCCGCGATCGCCCCGGCCGTATGGGCGGCCCTCAGCAGCGGCGACGAGTACATCGCTCCCACCGCGGGAAAGCTGCCGGCGAGCAAGCCGATTTGGCGGCGCCCCTCTTCGGTGAGCTCGCCATCTTGATGACCCTGCCACCGCCCCTCGACATTCGACGTCGTCTGGCCGTGGCGTACCATCAGCAACTCGGTGACACCGTGGTCGAATTGGAAGTGTGTAGGTGGAAGGTCACCGAGATGAGTGTCGTCGTTGTAGCGGCGCATCCGCACTTCCCCGTCGTCCAGAGTGAGCTCGGCGATCGCGGTATTGCCAAGCAGGCGAAGCGGGCTCGGTAGCTTCGTCTCGAGAAGGGCGCTGATCAGCAGGAGCAAGGACATGCCATGGCTGACCACGGCGGCAGAGCCGTCACCGTCGAGCCTGGCCAGCATGCCGTCGAGCGCGTCACGGACGCGGGCCACCACTTCGGAAGGACGCTCCCCACCACCGAGCGCGATGTCCTCCCCGGCAAACAGGGCCTGGAGGTCGTCTCCGGATTCCTCGATGATCTCGCTGGTGCTGCGGTTCTCCCATGTACCGAAGAAGGGCTCGCGCCAGCGGGGATCGGTGACGAAGGTTCGGTCGAGCGCCGCTGCTGTCTCCCCGGTGCGGACCAGATCGCTCGAGACGATCAGATCGAACTGCCTGGCGGCGAGACGAGCGCCAAGAGCCTTTGCCTGCCTTCGCCCCAGCTCGGTCAGCGAGGAGTCGGTGTGACCCTGCCAGCGCCCGGCCGCGTTGCCTTCAGTCTGTCCGTGGCGGATGAACGTGATGTCTACGGGCAATGATGCTCCCTGCAGCGGGACCCCGTAGGCTAGGCACCATGATGCTCACCGCGATCATTGCCGTCGACTCCCTTGCCGCCGACTCCATAATCCCCGAGGACACATCGGCGCGCCTCGTGTGGGCCGTAGTCGCGGTCGTGATCCTCAGCCTCTACTACCTGATGAAACAAGCGCGCAAGAACGCGACGAAAAAGTACTGGGAGCGACGGCGGGCCGAGGAAGAGCGGATCGCCAACGATCCCGACATGCGCAAGGACTGACGGTGGATCCGCTGTCCGACGTCGTCGCCCACTACGAGGAGCGGTACGACGAGGACACCCGGCTGGACCGCGACCCCGGCAACCGGCTCGAGATGATCCGTACGCGCGTGATCATGGAGCGGCACCTGCCCGATCCCCCGGCGACGATCCTCGACGTCGGAGGCGGGCCCGGCGCATATGCGGCGGCCCTCGGCGAAGCAGGGTACGACGTCGAGCTGATCGATATCGTTCCCCGCCACATCCGACAGGCAACCGAGCGCGGCGTGCGGGCGCAACTCGGTGACGCCCGTGATCTGCCGGTCCGCACCAGGACCCAGGATGCCGTGCTGCTGCTCGGCCCGCTGTATCACCTCATAGAGCGAGAGCATCGCCTGGCCGCGCTCGGCGAGGCGATGCGGGTGGGCAAGGCCGGTGCCCCCGTGTTTGTCGCCGCCATATCGCGCTATGCCGCCGTCATCGACGGTCTCGACTCGGGTTTCTGGGACGACCCGGAATTCGCCGAGTTGGTGGTCGCCGAGCTCGAGACGGGAACGCACATCAACGCAACCGGCAATCCTTCGTACTTCACGACTGCCTACTTTCATCTCCCCGACGACCTGCGCAGCGAGCTGGAGGACGCCGGGCTGGAGCGTGTCGAGGTCGTGGCCGTCGAGGGCATCGGCTGGGCGGCCGGCGACCTGAGCGAGCGGCTGGACGACGCAGTCAAGAGGGCGGAGCTGTTGCGGCTCCTGGAGCTGCTGGAGAAGGAAGCGCCGATCCTCGGCGCCAGCCCTCACCTGCTCGGGATCGGCTGGAATCCGTAGCCCCCGGTGGCCTGAGCCTCCCCGCAACGGCCACACCGCATCGAGTAGTGACCGCATCAAATAGTTGTCGGATCGAGTAGTTATCGTGGGGCGATGCCTAAATCGAGCCGTCCGCAAGTATTGACTCCGCAACAAGACGACTTCCCCCGCTGGTACCAGGAAGTTCTCGACAAAGCCCAGGTCGCAGACAACGGACCGGTGCGGGGGACGATCGTCATCCGACCGTACGGCTATGGGATCTGGGAGCGCATGCAAAGCGAGGTCGATTCCCGGATCAAAGCGACCGGGGCTGAGAACGTGTACCTGCCGCTGCTCATCCCGGAGAGCTACCTGCGTCGCGAGGCCGAACATGTCGAAGGGTTCAGCCCGGAGCTCGCCGTAGTCACCCACGCGGGCGGCAAGGAACTCGCCGAACCGTTGGTCGTGCGCCCGACCAGCGAGACCCTGTTTGGCGAGCTGATGTCCAAGTGGATCCAGAGCTACCGCGACCTGCCCCTGCTACTCAACCAATGGGCAAATGTGGTGCGCTGGGAGATGAGACCGCGCCTTTTCCTGCGAACGACCGAGTTCCTGTGGCAGGAAGGCCACACTGCGCACGCCTCGCGCCGGGACGCCGCCGAGTATGCAAGACGGATCCACCTCGGCGTCTACCGCGAATTCCTCGAAGAGGTCATGGCACTGCCGGTTCTCGTCGGGGTGAAGACCGCACAGGAGCGCTTTGCCGGCGCGATCAACACGCTCACCTGCGAGGCGATGATGCGCGACGGCAAGGCGCTGCAGATGGCGACCAGCCATGAGTTCGGCCAGAACTTCGCCAACGCTTTCGACATCACGTTTCTCGACGACCAGGGAACGGAGCAGCACTGCTGGACCACGTCGTGGGGTAGCAGCACCCGCATGGTCGGCGGTCTCATCATGGGACACGGCGACGACCGTGGCCTGATGGTACCGCCGCGCCTCGCATCCATCCAGGCGGTCGTTGTGATCGTGCGCGACGATGCGACGCTGCTCGAGGCAGGCGAAGGTCTACTCAGACAGCTCAGCGACGCCGGGGTGCGCGCCCGGCTGGACAAGGCGACCGACCAGGGGCTCGGCAGGAGGATCACCGACTGGGAGCTGAAGGGGGTGCCGCTCCGGCTCGAGCTCGGGCCCCGGGACCTCGCCGCCTCCTCCGTGACCATGGTGCGCCGGGACACGCAGGAGAAGACTCCGGTTGGCTTCGACGCGCTGGCCGCGGTCGTGGTCGAGACGCTCGACGACATACAGCAATCCATGTTCGACAGCGCTCGCCTGCGACTCGAGAGCGCAACCATGACTACCGGGTCGATCGACGAAGCGCGCGAGGCGGCCCGCACCGGGTTCGCCCGGATTCCATGGCGGGTGTTGGGTGAAGAGGGCGAGGCCGTGCTTGCCGAGGATGCGATAAGCGTTCGTTGCCTGCAGACCGAGAACGGCGAGATACCGGATGATCCTGACGCCGATGATGTCGTCGCCGTGGTGGGCAGGAGCTACTGACCCGATCTCGGCGCCGCAGCCCGAAACCTCCTCCCTCCGGCGCTACGCCACCCGCAGGAACCTTCCCCCCGGAGCGGGGGGACTAGCGGTACTCGGGGTTCTCGAAGTCGAAGCGGGCGCCTGCGTCCCATTCCGAGCGCTGGTTGCCCCAGGCGGGGATGCCGCCCGCGTCCTTGAGCATCCCGGCAAGGTGCATGAGGTTCCAGGTCATGAAGGTCGTGTTGCGGTTGGTGAAGTCGTTCTCCGGTCCCCCGCTCCCGGGATCGAGGTAGGACGGACCGGGCCCCGCCTCACCGATCCAGCCGGCATCGGCCTGCGGAGGGATCGAATACCCGAGATGCTGCAGGGAGTAGAGGATATTCATCGAGCAGTGTTTGATCCCATCCTCGTTGCCGGTGATCAGACAACCGCCTGCCTTCCCGTAGTAGGCGTACTGCCCGCGCTCGTTGAGAAGACCGGAGTTCCCGTACAGGCGCTCGATGACCCGGGTACAGATCGAGGATTTCTCACCCAACCAGATCGGCGAGCCCAACACCAGGATGTCGGCGGCCATCACCTTCTCATAGATCGTCGGCCACTCGTCGCTCGCCCAGCCGTGCTCGGTCATGTCCGGATATACACCGGGCGGCAGGTCGTGATCGGCTGCGCGGATGCACTCCGTCGAAACTGCGTTCTTCTCCATGATTTCCATCGAGATGTCGATGAGACCCCGGGTGTGCGACATCTCCGGAGACCTCTTCAGCGTGCAGTTGATGAAGAGGGCCTTCAGATCCGAGAAGTCCCGATGCATGCCATCCTCCGCCACGATTGCCTCCCGTTTTCGACTCCCCGAACCTACTCGTGTTCGCGGTCTCGTGTTCGCGGTCTCCTGTTCGCGGTCTCGTGTTCGCGGTCTCGTGTTCGGAGGTCTCGTGTTCGGAGGTCTCGTGTTCGGAGGTCTCGTGTTCGGAGGTCTCGTGTTCGGAGGTCTCGTGTTCGCGAGCCCACCCCCGGCACAAGGCCGGGGGCGGGTCCTCCTCCGTAAGGGTTGTGTCTCCGACGGCGCTAGTGAACGAACGCCGAGGCGAAGATGAGGCTGACGATGGTCATCACCTTGATAACGATGTTCATCGCCGGGCCCGCCGTGTCCTTGAACGGATCGCCGATCGTGTCGCCGACAACGGCGGCCTTGTGCGAGTCCGAGCCCTTGCCACCGTAAGCGCCCGCCTCGATGAACTTCTTGGCATTGTCCCAGGCACCACCGGCGTTTGCCATGAAGATGGCAAGCAGGAAGCCCGAGACCAGCGCACCGGCGAGCAGGCCACCGAGCGCTCGGACGCTGATGAACCCGACGACGAGGGGCAGGGCGATCGCGAGCGCTCCGGGGATGATCATCTCCCGCAACGCCGCCGTGGTCGAGATGTCGACACACTTGGCATAGTCGGCCTTGACGCCGTCGCGACCCTCTCTGAGACCAACGATCTCCCGGAACTGGCGCCGCACCTCCTCGATCATTTGGTTGGCGGCCCTGCCGACAGCCTTGATCGTCATCGAGGCGAACAGGAAGGGGAACATGCCCCCGAGGAACAGACCGACGGTCACCGGGATGTCGAGGATGTCGAGCGTCCCGAGTTCCCCGCCGGCGTCGACAACTGCCTGACGGAACGTGAAGAACAGGGCCAGCGCCGTCACCGCCGCCGAGGCGATGGCAAATCCCTTGGCGATTGCGGCCGTGGTGTTGCCCAGCGAGTCGAGAGCATCGGTTGCCTCGCGCACCTCGGCCGGGAGATGCGCCATCTCGGCAATACCACCTGCATTGTCGGCGATGGGGCCATAGGCATCCACCGAAACCGTGATGCCCAGCGTCGCCAGCACACCGATAGCGGCGATGGCGATGCCGTAGATCCCGGCCAGATCGACATCGAATGCAATCTGACCACCCCAGTAAGCGCCGAGCATGCCGAAGGCCACGACCACCACTGAGAAGGCCGCCGAGCGCATGCCTTCGGCGATGCCCTCGAGAACGACGGTAGCCGGACCGGTCTGGGACTGGCGGGCGATCTCCTTGACGATCTTGTGGTGGTCACTGGTGAACCACTCTGAGATCTGACCGATGAACCAGCCGACGAAGAGCCCGATGACAACTGCGGCGAACAGCCCCCAGGTGTTCTTCACGCCCTTCTCGTCTCCGAAGAAGAACGGGGTCACGATCCCGACCCCCACAATCGTTATCCCCATCGCGGCGTAGGTACCGCGATGCAACGCCGCGGTGAGCGTCCCCTTGCCCGGCTTGACCAGGAACGCACCGACTATCGACCCCACCATGCCGATGGTTGCAATCATGAGGGGATAGAGAAAGGCCTTCTCCTGGAAGGCCTGTCCCGCGAACGCGAATGCCGCAAATGCGATCGGGGCGATGAGAGAGCCCATGTAGCTCTCGTAGAGGTCCGCCCCCATACCTGCTACGTCGCCTACGTTGTCGCCTACGTTGTCGGCAATCGTTGCCGGGTTGCGGGGATCGTCCTCGGGGATCCCCGCCTCTACCTTGCCGACGAGGTCGGCACCCACGTCGGCGGCCTTGGTGTAGATGCCGCCACCGACACGGGAGAACAGTGCAATAGATGAGGCGCCGAGACCGATGGCGGTGACGATCTGAAATGCCTGGGGTTCGTCGAGGATGACCTTGAAGAACAGGTATCCGAGGCTGAGACCGAGCAGACCGAGGCCAGCCACAGTGAAGCCCATCACCGCCCCGCCCCGGAACGCGAGCGGCAGTGCCCGCTCGATACCACCCTCACGGGCTGCCTCCGCCGTCCTGGCATTCGCCGCGGTGGCGACCCGCATCCCGATAAAGCCGGCAGAGGCCGACAGCGTGGCCCCGAAGATGTATGCGATCGCACCCCAGGGCCTGCCCCAGTCGAGAAGGACGAAGATGAGAATGGCCATCACCAGGACGAACCCGGCGACCGCCGTGTACTCACGCCGGATAAAGGCCATGGCCCCGTCCCGGATCGCACCCATCAACTCCTGCATGCGCTCATTGCCGGGGCTCGCGCTGTTGACTTGACGAGCAAAGACAGAGGCAAGGGCGAGGGCAGCCAACGCAGCCAGCATGGCCAGGTAGAGCCAGATCTGCACAGTATCTCCCGCGGTCGATTGGTCGGACCCGGTGATTTTAGCCAGCGGACATTTCCCTAATAATTGGGATCAGTGTCGGTGACTTCTCAGCGGTTAGCGCGGCCCGATCCTCGCCGCAGCGCTGCGGCGGCCGCAATCAATATCAGACCCGAGGCCAGGATCCAGTAGTCGGGGTGCTCGACGAGCCCACGTCCCGGCTCGAGCACCTCGAGAGTGAGCACGTCGATGTACGACTCTCCACCGCGGTGCGGATCGTGGTACTTCCACTCACCCACGATTTCCACCAGGGGGCCGCGGACCCGGTACCCGCCGGGCTTGTCGAGCGTCCTCGCTATGGCCTCGGGTATCCGCACCGCCACCCCGACATTGCCACCGGTGAGTGGGCCGCCGTCGAGCACCGGCTTGTAGACGTAACTGTCGCCGTTGAGCTGGGTCCACATAGACCCGTCGCGGCGGAATCCGTAGTCACCGATGAGCTCTCCCTGGACAACGACATTCCCCTGGATCACCGCGGCGTCCTGGATCAGATCGGTGACGCTCACCTGCACTCCGTCCGTGGCCGCGCCCGCCGGATAGGCAGGCACCAGCAACATGACGGAAGCGATGAACAGGAGGCGTCTCATTTTCCCCTCCACGTCGACCAGATGAACCCGAACAGGGCGAAACATGCCACAAACTCGAGCCTGCCCAACCACATCTGTGCGATATACGTGATCTTGAGGAGTGCAGGCATGGCCGGGTCGGTAACGCCAACCGACAAGCCCACGTTGGCTCCGGCCGAGATCGCCTCGAACAACGCTTCACGCAATCCATAGCCGTAGGCGAGGGCAACGGCGGCGCCCAGCAAATACATGGCGACGTACAGAAGCGAAACCGACATCGCGGCCTGGGACAGCTCCGGGGTCAGCCTCGTCTTGGCGTTCTGGAAATACGAGCGGCCGACCAGCGCGCCCTCGGGTACGAGCACCTGTTTGATCTGGGCGATGATGGTGCGCACGGTGATACCGATGCGCAGCGACTTGACGCCACCGGCAGTCGACGACCCCATCCCACCAAGCGCCATCGCGATCGTCATGCCCCCGAACGCGAGACCGGACCACCCGGCGAGCTCAGGCACCGACACGGTCCCGAACCCGGTACCGGTGTGGGCGGATAGGACCTGGAAAAACGAATAGCGGGCCAGGCCAAGGCTGTGGGTGAACTGACCGGTGGCGGCAAGACCCAGGATGGTGGCGGCCAAAGTCCCCCCGAAGGTGATCAGGATGGTCCGGGTCTCCAGGTTCAGCATGGCGGTCGAGTACCGCTTCTTCCACAGCGTGTAGTGGAGACCAAACGACATGGCGCCCGCCACCATCAGGATCGAAGCGCCGAACTCGAAGATCATCGAGTGGTAGTACCCGAGGTTCGTCGACTGCGCCGAGAATCCGCCGGTGTCGAAGGCGGCGAAGAAGACCATCAGCCCGTGGAAGAGCGACCGATAGAACCCAAAACCGAGGACGAGCCAGGCAACCAGCGTGAGCACCGCCACGCCTGCCACCAGGTGCACCAGTGCCGCCGCCCAGATGAATCGGGCGGTCGAGCGCACCGACGGGAGAATTCGTTCGTCGCGAGCCTCACCCAGATACAGCGTGACCGCACCACCACCGGCAAAGATCGACAAGGCGGCGATGATGATGCCCTGCCCACCGAGGAAGTGCAGCAGGTGCCGCCAGAAGTTGAGCGAAGGGGCGAGGTGGTCGAGGTCCTGAACGAGCGTGAGACCGGTCGTGGTCAGACCCGACATGGCATCGAACAGAGCATCCAGGTAGCTGGCATAGTGCCCGCTCAGAGCCAGCGGGATCGCCCCCAGGATGGGTACCAGCAGCCAGGCGAGCGCTACGACCACCATGCCATGAGACCAGTCGAGACGATGCCTCTGTACCCGGATCCTGCGTGCCAGCGACCCGAGGACCAGGAACACCCCGATCATGAGGCAGAACGACGAGGCGGGGGCCCACTCCCTGCCGATCACCGCCCACAGCAACGGAATCGCTCCGGCGGCCCCGACGAGAATGGAGAGCCGACCGAGGTTGGATCCCACCACGCGGAAGTCCTCGGCCGTTGGTCGTACGAGCATTCACACCACCGACAGAGCGAGAAACGCCACCACCACCGCAAAGGCGACGAGGACTACAACGATCACGGCCTCGAGCAGGAAAGCGCTGAGGCCACCGCGAATGTCGTCGTTCCAGTTCTGGCCGCGGCGCCCGGACCCGCCGTTCACTTCTTCGCCTCGTACGTCTCGAACGCGGCGGCGAACGACTTCTCGTGCTCGATCGGCACCACCGCCAGCACTTTGTCGCCGGCCTTGAGAATCGTGCTGGGACCGGGAACCGAGGCCCGTCCGTCGCGGATCAGCGTGATCAACAGGGAAGGGCGCGGCAACTCCAGGTCCGTGATCCGGGTCGACGGATAGTCATCCGGCAGCTCGCGCTCGACGAGGCTGACATCGCCGCCCTCGATGACGGCGAGCCGGCTCAGATCTACCAAATCCACCTCGCGCGAGATCACCTGGGCCATGAGCTCCGTCACCCCGACAACTGGAACGCCCAGCGCCTCGAAAGTTGGGCGGTTGAGCGGGTTGTTGAGACGGGCCAGGACGTTCTTGGCGCCGAGGGTTCGCGCGAGCTCGCAGGCAACGAGGTTGTCCTCGTCATGCCCCGTCACAGCGACCGCCCAGTCGATGCGCTCGATGTCGGCAGCCCTCAGCAACTCAACGTCGGATCCGTCACCGTGGAAGACCATGAAGTCGGCGTTCTCGATCAGGTTCTCGGCCCGCTCGGCATTGACTTCGATGAGCGAGACAACATGGCCTTCGTTCTCGAGCATGAGGCTGAGGCTCGACCCGACCTTGCCACCGCCGATGACCAGGATCCTCACAGCTCGGCTCCCTTGCAGTAGCGGCTGATCTTGCGACGTACGCCCTCCTCTGCCGCGGCGATGACAATGTCGTCCTCCTCGAGAACGAGGCGCCGTGTTGCCACAATGACTTCGAGACCGCGCCGAACGGCGGCGACACGGAGCCTCCCCCTGATCTCGAGGTCGTGGACTGTGATCCCTTCGGCATCGGCCGACATCAGCATCTCGATCAGCTCGACGTTCTCGCCGAGAAAGGACAGGTGGCTCTGGTACTCGCCTTCGAGGATCTGCTCGCGCACCGCCCGCGAGATGAGCTTGCCTGCGGTGACGTGTCTGATGTTCAAAGCACGGTAGGCGTCGGTACGGCGGGGGTCGTCGAGCCTGGCGACCGTCTTGGGGACACCGAAGACCTGGTTGGCGACCTGGACCGCCATGAGGTTCACGTTGTCGAAGCTCGTCACGGCAGCGAAGGCGTCGGCGAATTCAATCCCGGCTTCACGCATCACCCTGATGTCATAAGCCTGGCCCTCGTGCGTCGTACCGTTGAATGCGCTCCCGAGACGGCGGAAAGATCCCGCCTCGTTGTCGACCACCGAGACATCATGACCCGAGTCGGACAGGCTCAAGGCGAGATCGCTCCCCACCCGCCCGCATCCGGCAATGACTATCCGCACTCCAGCTCCTTACTCCCTGCGGCCGGTCAGAGTAATCGTCACGACCGGGCCGCTCGCTCGTAGGTCACCGCATCCCACTAAGATCGCCCCCCGTGCGATTCTCACTCATCACCCGATTTCTCGTTGTGTTCGCCCTCCTCGCCGCTGCATGTAGCGGCAACGGAGACGCGCAGGACACAACATCGACCACGGCGATGGCAACAACCACCGCCGCCCCCACGACAACTGCTTCGACGACCACCACGGAGGCAGGGCCCCAGCAGGTATCGCTCGGTTTCACCATGCCGGACGGTTTCGCGGCACCGCTCGACGAGTTCTACTCATGGCTTGCAGATGCCCGCAACCCCGAACCCAACGTTCCGGCGGACCTGTTGACCCATCTCGCCGGGCTCCACCGCACCGACCCCGGCGCCGAGGGCGGCGTGTCGTCGGCCGAGTTGAGCACCGGCGACAGCGTCGCCATCGCCCATGTCGACAACGATGTGCTGGCGCTAGTTGACGACGGCTCAGGCTGGCGCATCGTGGGCGCGGCCATGGACGGGACCACTCCCTGGTTCGGACCAGAGCCGCGCATGGTCCTGGTGCTCGGCTCGGATGCCCGTCCCGGGGAGAACCAGCAGCGGTACCGGGCCGACAGTGTCCATATCCTCACCGTGGTGCCCAGCCAGGGCGCCGGCGCCATTGTCGGGTTCCCGAGAGACAGCTGGGTAGAGGGCCCGAAAGGGATGAACAAGCTCACCAACCACATGGCGGGAGCCGGTCCCGAGGTCGAGATGGATATCGTCAAGAACATCACCGACCTACCGATCGAGGGTTACTTCGTCACCGGGTTTCTCGGTTTCGACGGTCTGATCACGGCCCTCGGCGGGCTCCACATCGATCTCCCGTCGACGATGCGCAGCGGCAACAACTGGTCCAACTTCCCCGCCGGCGAGCAAACGCTCAACCCCACCCGGACTCTCCAGCTCGCCAGGATCCGCAAGGGTCTCGCCCGCGGCGACTTCGACCGCTCCGTCAACCAGGGTCGGATCATGCTGGCGGGCATGGACATGATCCAAACGGCCGGGATCGACATGCTGCCGCAGTGGATCAGCATCCTGCTCGACAACGTGTGGACCGATTTGTCGACCGAGGATCTGCTGACTCTGGCCGCATCGATCTACTTCTTCGGCTCCGACCAGCTCACCAACGTGGTGCTCCCGGGCTCTATCGGCACCGCAGGCTCGGCGAGCGTCGTGTATCTGGCTCCGGAAGCAGAGGACGTCTATCGCGATCTCGAGGACGGCCTGCTCCAGACCACTGCCGGCTCCTAGGGCGCCTGGCGGTCCCCTGTAGAGGGTGGGCTCTGACCGCCGCGGTCGCGCGAATGATCACTCTGGGACCGGCCCGGGACCGTGGTCTCGACGCTGCCGCCCGCGGAGTCGGCCGGTGTGGCGCACACCGGCGGCTGGCCCATTCCGCTTTGCAACTCGGCACAGGTCTGGTCACTGCTCTCGACGTTGCCGGCGGCGTCGACTGTGTAGTCGATGACGGTGAGCACTCCCAACGTGTTGACCCGGATGATGAGCCCGCTGATTCCCCCGGTTTGATCACGGCCCCAATAGACGTACTGCGACGCGGTCTGTGAGGCGATGGCATCATTGAGACACGAGAGTGTGATCTCATCGTTGAACACGGTCGTCGTGGGCCAACCGCTCGTCAGTATCGTTGCGCCGCAATCAGCGAAACCCGTCGGCAGTGTGAGAAAGCCCTCGTTTGCCGCGAGTGACTCGCTCGTCGGGGCGGTGGGATCGTCGGGTGCCGTCGAAGCCGTCGTCTGTACTTCTGTCGTAGTCGACGAACCACCCCCGCTGCACCCTGCCGCAACGAGAGCAATCGCCAGGACAACCGCCCAACGTCCCATCAACTGGTCACCAGCGTCTTCCCGACGGTCACCAACTCCAGGTTCTTCTCACCGAAGCTGCCGCTACCCGCGGTCGCCTCGAACGAGTCGAACGGGACCAGCCCGGTGTGGTGGATGGCGTTGGCGACCATCGCCAGAGCCAGCGACGCGCTCGGGATCCTGGTGTCGGCAGACGCCGGGTCGACGGTAACCACCCTGGCACCGGTCGGGGGAAGGTCGAGACCGGCGGCGACGAACACGGTGCCGCTCGCATCCATGTGTTCGAGGTAGGGCCCCGATTTGCCGAGCCCGTCGTCGCTGACGACGACCAGCACGTCCGGCTTCTCGACGCCGCTGTAGTGGATCTCTTCCGGGGACATGATCACTTCCGAGACACTGTGCCCGCTCTTGACCGTTATCGGGTAGTCGTCACGCTGGGCGCTCCACCACCCCGACCGCATGGCGGCCAGCGACACGAGCCTGGCGGCGGACCGGACCCGTCCTCCGGCGGATCCCGCAACCACGAAGTGCCTTCTGGTGTCGAGCAAGACGGGAGCGGATGCCGCCACCTTCGTGACGCGCAGACCTTCGTGTTGGCCTTCGGCCAGCTTGCGATAGGCGATGGCGAACTCCGATTTGTCATTGCGGTACAACACCCCGGACTCGAGACCGAGAGTCTCCATCGTGGTGTCGATCTGGCGGCGGGAGAACTTGTTGTTGCGGACGAAATAGGCGGTACACAGATCCCATACATCGAGAATCGAGAAACCGTCGGTCGTAATGCCTTCAGCGATGCGGTCGGAGAGGTCGTCGTCGAAGCTGGTCCCGCGGTAGGAGAAGGCCGCACCGTTGACACCGACGGTTGCGCAGATGTCGAGCGGGTGCTCCAGGTTGCCCGCAGGCGTCGTCGGGGTCAACGAGCCTTCCGGGGTCGTCGTGGAATGCTGGCCCCCGGTCATGCCGAAGTTGAAGTTGTTGAGGACGAGCACGGTGATCCCGATGTTGCGGCGGGCGGCTGACAGGAGGTGGGCGCCGCCGATCCCGGTGCCACCGTCACCCATGATGACGACAACCGTCAGGTCCGGTCGCATCAGCTTGATGCCGGTGGCGTATGTGATCGAGCGACCGTGTAGGCCGTGGAAGGCGCTCGTCGTGAAGTACTGGTCGGACAGTCCCGAGCATCCGATGTCGGAGACGATGACGACCTCGTGGGGTGCCAGCTCGAGCTTGACGAGCGCCTCGTTGAGCGCATCGAGCACCGGCCCGTGCCCACAGCCGGGGCAAAACGGGTAGTCGGCTTCGGTGCGCAGCGTCGGCTGGGGCAGCAGTTCCAGACTCATATGATCACCTCGTGAAGCTGATCGGGGCTGATCAGGACCCCGTCGGTGCGGGCGATGGACAGGATCTCGACGTGGGGCAGCACCCGCTCGATCTCCCTCATGTACAAGCCGGGGTTGAGCTCGGCGACAACGACCCGGCTGACGCCGAGAGCCGCCGTCATGATGTTCGCTTCCGGGACGGGCCACAGCGTCTTGATCGTGAGCGACGAGACTTTGGTGCCTTCGCCACGGGCGGCGGCGACCGCCTCACGCATGCTCCCCGCGGTCACGCCGTAGCTGATCAACAGCGTCTCGGCTTCGTCATCGATGTCGGCCTCGACCATGGCGATCTCGTCGACATGATCACTTATCTTGCTTACCAGGTGGTCGTTGAGCGCACCGACGATCGACGGCTTCTTGGTGATGAAGGCTTCCTCGGTGTGGGTGCTTCCCGTGAAGCGCACCGGATGCGAGCCACCGTACAGCTGCATCGGCACCACCTCGTCGGGTGGATCGAACCGGTACTCGGGAGGCGGGTTCTTGTCAGCCGGATCGACGATGTCCCGGTCCCGGACGTCGACGCGTACATAGTCGGCCGGATCGACCGAGCGCATCGTCAGCGCCAGCTCCTTGTCGGCCATCAGGAAGACGGGGCAACGGAACCGTTCGGCGAAATCGAACGCCTTCATCGTGAGCGTGTAACACTCGGCGACTGACGAGGGGCAGATGGCGATGACAGGAAACCCGCCTGCGGTCCCCCACCTGACGAACTGCACGTCCCCCTGGGCCGTCGTGGTGGCGGCGCCGGTCGACGGACCGAGTCGCTGCACGTCAACAATCACGAGCGGAACCTCGCCCATGATCGCCATCCCGATGTTCTCGCTGTACAGGCTGATGCCCGGCCCGGCACTGGCGGTCATGACGCGGGCGCCCGTCATGGCGGCGCCGATGCACATGCCGATGGAGGCGATCTCGTCCTCGCCCTGCATGCCGATGCCACCGCGGGCGGGTAGGTCGCGCAGCATCATCATCAGAATCGGGGATGCCGGGGTAATCGGATAGCCGGCGAAGAAGTTGCATCCGGCATCGAGCGCGCCGCGGACGATCGCGGTCGCCCCATCGGTGAACTCGCGCTCGATCGTTGCTGTTTCGGTGATAGTTGGCCTCCTATGGAGTACTCCAATCTACCGGGGCGTGGGGTTACCAGTTACGCATCCAGCCTGCCATTGGCTGTCGCCAACGGCGCCCTGATTGGCCGCGAAGCTCATGCGTCGACCGACCTCAGCCACGGGCAGCAAGCAGCTCCGGGCCACCAACCACGTGGAACGGGTGTGGAATCGCCGCCAGTCATTCCCCGGCAAAGGGCGCGGATTGCCCGTGCGGTGGGACTGGAGGCGTCGAATGTCGTCAGTGAATCCTGATTGAGGAAGTGGAACGTCCGGAACTGACTGTAGAGTCGCCGGCCATGGACATCATTCTCATAGCCGGTCTCTGGCTCCCCCGGTCAATCTGGGACGAATTACGCGCTGAACTCGAGCGGCGCGGGCACCAGCCGATGCCGGTCGCTCTGCCCGGGGTGGATGACGGGTCGACAACTGCAACGCTCACCGATCAGATCGCAGCCGTGCTCGAAGCCGTAGACGCAGCCGACCAACCGATGGTTGTCGGTCACTCGGCTGCCTGCACACTCGCCTGGATGGCCGCCGACCGTAGACCCGACACGATCGACAGTGTCGTCCTCATCGGTGGCTTCCCGAGCTCTGACGGCGAGGCTTATGCCGATTTCTTCGCGGTGACGGACGGCGTCATGCCGTTCCCGGGGTGGGATCCATTCGAGGGTCCCGATGCCGCGGACCTCGACCACGCCGCCCGAGACCAGTTTGAATCTATCGCCGTTGCCGTGCCTGAGGGTGTCTCGAAGGGTGTCGTGACCTTGACCGACGAGCGAAGGTTCGACATGCCACTGCTGCTGGTGTGCCCCGAGTACAACCCCGACCAGGCCAGGGCCTGGATCGACGGAGGGGATGTCCCCGAGCTCAGCCGGGCCAAGGACATCTCCTATGTCGACATCGACACGGGCCACTGGCCGATGGTCACGCGACCGTCCGAGCTTGCCCGAATCATCGACGAAGCCTCCCGGAAGGTCTGAGCCCCGACCGGATGCACAACCGCCCCGCTCGACGCCTCCACCTGGGACCAGTTCGCCGACCTCGTTGAACGCAACAATTGCATCTACGGCGAGTGCTGCTGCTGACCGCCATTGTCCTCGATATCCAGGATGTATCGTCGCCGAGTCCCGGTGCAACGGATCCGGGCCGTCCGGGGTTATATCCAGCATGACCGACATCGCCATCACTCCGTCCGACCGGGCCGCATTCGAGGCTCGCGATTGGGCGCTGTTCACTTCGCTCTCGATGATCTGGGGCGCTTCATTCCTGTTCATCGCGGTCGGGCTCAGAGCATTCCACCCCGGCCTGATCACCTGGGCACGGGTGGGGCTTGGCGCCACCGCGCTGGCGGCGCTCCCACAGGTCCGGACCCGCATCGACCGGGAGGATTGGCCCCGGCTGCTGGCGCTGTCGGTTATCTGGGTGGGGATCCCATTCACGCTGTTCCCCCTCGCCGAGCAACACATCAACTCGGCCGTTGCCGGTCTGCTAAATGGCGCCACGCCGATCTTCGCCGGGGTCTTTGCGGCCGTCTTTTTCGGCCGGGTACCGCGGGGACCGCAGCGCATCGGGCTTGCCGTCGGCTTCATAGGCGTGACGCTGGTGAGTCTCGGGTCGGCTGCCGAAGGCGGAACGGCCTTTGTCGGCGTGCTGATGGTGCTGGCCGCGACCCTCTGCTACGGCCTGGCGGTCAACATCGCCGGCCCCCTTCAACAGCGATACGGCTCGGTGGCGGTCATGGGCAAGATGCTCATGCTGGCGACGATCTGGACCGCGCCGTTCGGGTTGTTCGGGCTCACCCGCAGCCACTTCGCCGCCGGGTCGATGGCGGCCGTCACGGTTCTCGGCGTGGTGGGCACGGGTCTGGCGTTCGCCATCATGGGGACGCTGGTCGGCCGGGTCGGCGGCCCCCGCGCTTCTTTCATCACCTATCTGATCCCGGCGGTTTCGCTGGTGCTCGGAGTCGTCTTCCTCGGCGACCGGGTGACCGCGCTTGCCCTGGTAGGCGTGGCGCTCACCATCGCCGGCCCGATCCTGGCGGCCCGCCGGGAGACGTGAGTTTCGCCCAGCAACGATTACGACTGGTTCGCCCGCTTGTTCACATCGGGCGTGCTGGCGGTGGCTGCCGGCGCCTCGGTCGTCGCCCTCGTCAACGCCGGACGTCTTCGAGCCCGCCCCGAGACACAGTCAGCAGTCGGCGAGGGCCGCGAGAGCTCGACAGATCTCCTGACGTCGCGGGCCGATCGTCCCCACCCGCTCAGTCAGAAATGACCGACGGATGGGCTGGAGGTTGTCGAATGCGGCGACACATGGCACGGCGACGCCGTCGTCGTCGCCAAGAGGGACCTCCGTGGGGATGCCGCGGATCGTGCGGGTGACCGGGGCGACGAGCAGCCAGGTGAGTACCGGGATGGCTTCGGACCTGGTGACGACGAGAACCGGTCGCCGCTTGTCTTCGGCTTCGGCCCACCAGATCTCGCCCTGGGCAGGTGTCACCACGGTGCCTCGGTGATCATGGCCACGGTGGCGGAGTCGACCCAGCCGACTTCCGTCTCGGTCTGCGGCACGGCCCGATAGCCGCGCACGATCTGTTCGCCGATCTTGCGCCGCCGGTGGTCGTCGACGAGCACACGCAGACCGCGCCGAACCGCATCCGAGCGCGATTCGACAACGCCGTCGGAGACCAGGTCATCTACCAGCCTGGCCAGCTCGTCATCGATCCGCGTCACCAGTTGTGCCATGCGATAAGCATAGCGAAACGTAATGCGCATGTCATCGGCCCGCCAGCCGGACCGGGCTGAACTCGGCTGCAGCCGATGCCTGCAGACGACGGGAGCCGAGCATCGTCAGGTCGATGTCTGCGGACACCACGACCTGGACGGTGCGAGACGCCCATGTGTGATCGACAGGGCACCGGCATACGACGAGCTGCGCCCCGTTCGCCGTTGCGGTTTCGCCTGCGGCGCTCTTCGGGTCAGAGCCCGCACCGAAGTCGGCGAAGGTTGCCGGTGCTGCCGCCAGGGCTGCGGCGTCGGCGGCCGCGCTGAGCCGGGCCCGCGCCGCGGCCACCCGGGCAACGTCGACGAGCAGCAGTGACAACACGACCCCGATGACAAGCAGACCGGCGACGATCAAAGACACCGCGCCCCGCTGACGGCTCACCGCTCTACCCGCATAACGGATGTCGCCGAAAGGGGGACGCTGATCCATTCGAACGGAAGCAGACTCACCCGATGCTCGAGACTGACGGTGACACTGGCCTCGGCACCGACCACGTGTGGTCGGTGCACCGTGACCTTCGCGTCGTCCCCGCGGGGACCGAGCGCGTCGGTCACCGCCGCCAATGCCGCCGCCGGGTCGGGTGTAGTGGCCGCGACCCGCGCCCCTCTCGGGCCGCCGCCACCACCTCGATCTGGAGCCTGCCTGCCACCGCGACCTCGACTATGAGCCCCATCACCAGGATGAGCAGCGGGACGAGTAGGGCGAATTCCACGGTTGCCGAGCCTCGCTGGCTCACATGAAGCTCGAGACGCGGCTGATCACCGCATCGAACAGGGCGCCCAGAGCCCCGGTACTCGTCGCCCACACGATCAACGCCCCCGCGATCGCGGCCGCGGCCACAACCACGAGCGCATACTCCGCGGTCGCCTGTCCGGACTCGTTGTCTATCAGCTTGTTCATCTCATGTCTCCTCGTCCGGCAGCCGGCCGGTGCGGTGGGAAGTAGAAACCCCTGCAACTCACCCCCTACAAGTCACCCCTACATATCACCCCTACAACTCACCCCTACAACTCACCCCTACAACTCGAGGTGCATGAACGCGTCGAGCAGCGCCGGGGCGATCGTCAGCAGCAGGAAGCCGGGGAGAATCAGCAACGTCAGCGGGAACAGCATCGCCACCGGGACCCGCCGGACCTTCTCCAACTTCTGCGCCGCGGTGTCGGCGTGCAGCTCGTCGGCGACCCGGGTTACCTGGTCGACCAGCGCCGATCCGGTGCTGATCGCCCGACCGATCACCCGGTACAGCTCTCTGCCCGCCCCGCCCGCCCCGGTCATCGCTACAGCCATGCCGTCCACACGGGCATGCCGAAGCAGTCTGTCGACCTCGTCGGCGACCGGTCCGCCGACGGCGCCGGCCGCGATCTCGAGCGCAGGCCGGATCCCCAGACCACCCGTGAGCGCCAGCGCGGTGAGATCGGCGAGCAGCGCCGCATCCTCACGGCGCTGCTCCCGTTCGGTGGTCCGAGCCCGCAACCGGCGCAGCAGCACGTAGATACCACCCGCCATACCGCCGGGGATGAGCAGGACCGGGGCCGCCACGGCGGCAGCGCCGGCGACACCGGCGAGCAGCACAAGCATCGGGCGCAGCGGTGTCCCCGCCAACAGCAACGCGACGAGGATCGAGACGGTCATGCGGTCGCCATCCTCCATACCAGCCCCACTCCCACCACCTCCATGGCGATGCCGGCCACAGCAACCGCACCCGCTTCGGCGGTGAACAACGAGGCGATCCGCCCGACGCCTCCCAACATCATCCACAGCACCGGCATCCCGGCCACGATCCCCGCCGACATGCGGGCCTGGGTGGTGAGTACCCGTTGCTCCCTGGCGAGATCGGCATCGGCGGCGGCTCGATCGGCGAGACGCTGGAAAACCGCGCCGGCACTCCCACCCGATGCCGCCGCCACCGTGATCGCCGCGCCGAGCCGCTCTCCGGCGCCGAGGGCGGCAGCCACAGACCCGATGGGTGCTCCGGCCAGCGCCAGGATGCGTGCGGTCCCGAGTTCCGGGCGGAGCGAGCATGCTGCGCCGATCGCGTGACGCAGCGATGCGCCGGCGGCGAGCTCGGAATGGATCGCAGCCGACAGTTGCTGCTCGTCTCGATCGCGAACGGGATGGTGACGGGGCCATCGTTCCGGCCAGAGCAGAATCGCGACGACTGCGATGGTGGTCAGCAGCACCGGTATACCTCCTCGCCGGCGCTCTGAATGGCGCAAACGAGCCGCACCCCGTTGTCACGACCCATGACGACGACGGCGTCGACCGCCCGCTCGACCTGGCGGTGGATGCTCTCGGCCGTTGCGGTCACCTCGAGCAGCGCCAGGGTCTCCAGCCGCCACAAGGCCTCGGCGACGGAGCTGGCATGGATGGTCGACATCGAGCCGTCGTGGCCGGTGGAGAGCGCCTGGAGCATGTCGAAGGCCTCCGCTCCCCTGACCTCACCGACGACAATTCGGTCGGGGCGGAGGCGGAGGGCATGGCGGAGTAGTTGCCGCTGGGTGATGGCGCCGACGCCTTCGCTGTTGGCTGGTCTGCCTTCGAGCCGGACCACGTGGCCTCGGGGTTGCAGTTCCGCGGCGTCCTCGACCGTCACCACCCGCTCCCCCGCTGGCAGCTCGTGGAGGAGAACGTTGAGCAGCGTCGTCTTACCAGCACCGGTCGGGCCACACACGATGAGGTTGGCACGCGTTGCGATGAGGTCACGCAGGAGGGCGGCGCCATCTTCATTGACCCCGCCTGCCGCCACCAGCTCCTCCAGGGTGCGGATCGTTTCGCTGAATCGCCGGATCGCAAGTACCGGCCCGTCGGGTGACGCGGGCGGCACGATGGCATGAAGCCGGGAGCCGTCGGGCAGCCGGGCGTCGACCGCCGGGCTGGAGGGGTCGAGCCGGAGACCGAGCGGTGCGATGATCCGCTCGATGGCGGCCGTCAGCTCACCCGGCCCGGCGAAGGCCATTTCGGTCGGTTGCAGCGCCCCGTTCCGCTCCGCCCACACAGACCCGTCACCGTTGACCAGAACGTCGCTCACAGCCGGGTCACGCAACAGGCGTTCCAGCGGGCCGAGCCCGAGCACCGCATCGACGATCGAGACCGTCTCGGTGACGTCGAGCAGTGGCGCCTCAGCGGGCAGCAGCCTGGCGACGTGGGCGGCAACTGCGTCACGGTCGAGCGTCACGTGGTCCGCGACGACACGACGGGCCAACCGATCCACTACACCCATGACATCTCCCACACTTGTGCCCAGGAACGCAGCCACCGGCTCCGCCCTGGGAGCCTTCCCTCGAGCAGCGCGGTGACGGTGGCCCGGGCCGGGGTAATCATCGTGATGCCCGGCCCTGGTGGCTTCACGTGCCAGCCAACCTGCTGGTAGACGGCCGGCCGGTCACAGGGAGGGGTCATCCCGCCTGGGAGCAGCGGCACCACCGGAATCGCCGGGCCGTCGCCGAGATCGGCTGCCGGGGGCAGACGGAGAACGAGCCGCGGCCAGCCCTTTCCCAACGCGGCGAGCACTTCACGAGCAGCGGCAGCATCGACGCCGCCGTTGCGCAACACCGCAATACCTTTGCGTGGTGGCCGAAGATCGTCGAGCCGGGGACCCTGCTCCACCAACTCCGCCAGCGACCCCGACCCGGGATACGCCGGACCAAGCGGATCGAGATCGACAACGAGCGCCGTCCCCGCCGCCGCCGCCAACGCCAGCGGAGCGACGATGCCCACAACACCTTCGGTGACACAGCTGATCGCCAGCGTCGTCATCGCTTCCCCTTCTTCTCGAAACGCGGGGGAAGCACCACCGAACGTACGCGCGATCAGCACCCGATACAAGAGGGTCGTTCTGCTGACGACGATGGCTGGAAGCTACATCCCCCAGTAGCCCCGGATACCCGGGACATGGCGGAGGATCAGCCCTTCGTCGTTGAGGAAGACAACGTGTGTCGTCTGCAGAGGTCCGAGCCTGGTTTCCACCGTTGCGTCCCACATGAGAACGTCGCCTACGTGCTGAAACTGGTCGATCGACACGACGTCGTAGCGCCCGTGCCCCTCGCGGAAGCGGCCAGCAACTGCTTGATTTCGTCGCGTCCCGAGGCCATGCCTTGGAAACGAACCACCTTGGCGTCGGGGGCATACAAGTAGGCGAGAGACTCCACGTCACCATCGGCCATCAGCTTGCCAAACCGATCCACCAGCTCCCGTCCGGATACCTCCATTGCTACTCTTTCGTCGGGTTCTTCCACAATACTCCTGAGCGTTCCGGCGAGACAGTGCTCAATCGTTACCACCGACCGGCCGTAGTATCTGGGTATGGAGGCAGCATTCTTCGACCTCGACAAAACCGTCATCGCCAAGTCCTCGACACTCGCCTTTGGCAAACCGTTCTACAAGGCCGGGTTCGTGGGCAAACGGGCGCTGATGAAGATGGGCTTTGCCCAGCTCTTCTACGTGCTCTTTGGCGCAGATGAGGATCAGTTGGAGCGAGCCCGCGACCAGTTGCTGGTCCTCACCTCAGGATGGCACCGGGCCGAAATCGAGCAGCTCGTCGAAGAGACGCTCGAGGAGGTCGCCGACCCGATCGTTTACGCCGAGGCGCTGACACTCATCGACCAGCACAAACGCGAAGGTCGCAAGGTCGTGATCGTATCGGCCAGCCCCGAGCAGATCGTACGACCGTTGGGGCGGCACATCGGGGTCACCGACTTCATCGCAACCCGGGTCAAGACCGATGCGGCCGGGTTCTTCCTCCCGGAGATCGAGCTGTATGCGATGGGCGAGGGCAAGGTCAAGGCCATCAAGGAGCTGGCCGCCAGAGAGAATATCGACCTCGACAAGTCGTATGCCTACTCCGACAGCGCCACCGACATTCCCATGATGGAGCTGGTGGGCAACCCGGTGGCCGTCAACCCCGACAAAGAGCTGCGCAAGCTGGCTGAGGAGCGCGACTGGCCGATGCTCGAGTTCGAGCGTCAGGTGTCGCTGCGCACCCGGATGCCCCGACCGAACCCGTGGTGGTCGGGCGCCACCGTCGCCGGCATCGCCGCCGCGGTCGCCGCCGCCATCCTGCTGCGCAAGCGGGATTTGTAGACCGCCTCAGCCCAGCCGCTCGTAGAGGCCCCGCACATAGGCAGCCTGGCCGAGGTGTTGCATGTCGTCGCCGATGACGCTCACCAGACGCACCCCTGCGGTCACCGGGGGATCCCAGCGGGTGTCGACAATGCGGCTCAGCTCTGCGGCATCGGCGGTGTCGATGTATTCGAGCGTCCTGGCGTGCACCACGTCGGCATAGTCGCAAAGGATCTGCGGGTCCGAGATGCGCACCCTGGCAACCTGGTCGGTGGTGTGCCCGTAACCGACGTTGTTGGGTTCGGCCGCCATGCCGAAACGCTCCGACCACCCCTCGTCGATCCACGCCTGGCCCCTTTGGGCAACATCGGAAACGTGGTGGTCCTGCACCCGCAGGACGTGCCACACCAGCCACCCGATCGAGTTGGCGTTTGCATCCGGCCGGTAGGTCAACGCCGCCTCGTCGAGACCGTGGGTGACTCGGCGCACCCCTTCGAGGATCCGACCGTACGCATCAACGAGGATGTCTCTCGTCTCCACTACCTCTCCCTGGTTGCCTGCCCGCATCGTATGCGCTTCACACGCATATGGGCCAACCAGCTGGGAGTCACCGTCGAGGACATTCATCGGGCTGGGAGCGTGCGACACGCTGCTGGTGCAGGACTCAGGGCAATGGCTGGTCGATCACAAATCTGAATAGGAAACCCTTGACATCTCTATCTATGATCGTGTATATACATAGCTATGGATTCTGAATTGTTCGAGGTACTCGGAGACCCGACCCGCCGCCGGATCGTCGACGAGCTGCGATCCGGAGAACAGGCAGTGGGGGATCTCGTCGACAAGGTCGACATCGCCCAGAGCGGTGTCTCCCGACACCTCCGCATCCTCGGCGAAGCCGGATTCGTCCAGGTTCGGGCCGACGGGCAGCGGCGGCTCTACTCGCTCCGTCCCGAGCCGTTCCAGGCAATCGATCGGTGGATCGACGACTACCGCCGTCTGTGGGAGGACCGCCTCGACCGGATGGGAAAAGAGCTGGGGCAGCGCCAGCAGACACGACAAAGAACGGAGACGGCATGAGCGAGCGGCGCACCGCGAGAATCGAGCGCACCTACGACGCCAGCCCGGCCGAGGTGTGGGAGCTGTGGACGACCGCCGACGGCATCGAGTCATGGTGGGGACCGGAGGGGTTCGGGGTCGAGGTCCACGATCTCGACGTGCGCCCCGGCGGGAAGATGACCTACTCGATGATCGCAGAGGCGGCGGAGATGAAGGCATTCATGGAGGCACAAGGCATGCCGACGACAACCACCCACGACATGCACTTCACCGAGGTGGTGCCCTACCGACGTCTCTCATACCGGAACGCCGTCGATTTCGTCCCCGGTGTCGAGACGTACAACGTTGGCACCCGGCTCGAGCTGGAGCCGCACGGAGCCGGCACCCGCCTCACCCTCATCCTCGACGCTATGCACGACGACCACTGGACCGAGATGTCGGTCGCCGGTTGGAAACAGCAGCTCGACAACCTCGCCGAGACACTAAAGGAGAAGACCCTGTGAACACGCCATACCCCATGCTCTGGTTCGACAACCGGGCCGAGGAAGCCGCCAAGCTCTACACGTCCTTGTTCCCCGACTCCGAGATCACCGGGATCGGCCACTCCTCCGAGGGCGTGCCCGGCCTGGAGGCGGGCTCCGTGATGACCGTGTCGTTCACGCTGAAGGGAGCGAGCTTCACCGCGTTGAACGGCGGACCACACCACACCTTCAACGAGGCGATCTCACTGGTGGTCGAGTGCGCCGATCAGGCCGAGATCGACCGGCTGTGGGATGCTCTCATCGCCGGCGGCGGTCATGAATCCCAATGTGGGTGGCTGGTCGACAAGTTCGGCGTCTCGTGGCAGATCATCCCCGCCAATATCTCCGAGCTGCTGGCTGCCCCCGGCGCAGTCCAGGCGATGTTGCAGATGGCCAAGCTCGACATCGCAGCCCTCGAAGCGGTCGGAGCGGGCTGAGAACCGGTCAACGCACCGGGGCGAAGTCGCTCCCTATCGTCCACCGCCTCAACCCGTGCCGCGTCACGTCAACCCGTGCCGCGTCACGTCAGTTGGATTCGACGATCACCACGTCGGAGGCCGACCGGCCGAACGTCTCCGGTGCGTAGATCTCTTCGGCCTTCGTCGGGGGCACGATGAAGGTGCCGGGTGTTGTGGCCCGGGCGACGTAGCTGTATTCGTAGGTGCCGGCGCTCAGCAGCGAGGTGAATGCCTCGGCCCGGTCGTCGCGCAGGTTCTGGTGCTCGAACCACTGCCACCACCAGAAGGTTCGGTCGCCCGACTCCTCATCCGGCGGGATCGGGGCGGTCACCGCGAGCGTCGGGTTGAGAGACTCGAAGCCGGCCGGCATCGGATCGACCAGCGCCACGTGCGTTCTCCGGCTATCGGCCACCATCGTCAGCCGCACCCGCACCTCGGCACCTGGCTTGATGTGCCACGTCCCGTCGGCGTCGCGGGTCACGTCGGCAGGATCGTCGACGGCTTCGTAGGTGCGCTGGACCACGAAGCCCCGGTCGAGCGGATCGAGGTCGAGGTCCTCAGGGGCGTAGCGGATACCGAGCCGGTAGTAAAGACGCCCTTCCCCTTCCTTGCTGATGACCAGACTCGTTTCGCCCGCCGCCGCCTGGTCGATCAGGTCGGCCATCGGCACCAGAGTCTCGTCGCGATCGGTGGAACGGCCGGCAAACTCGTGCTCGGCGGCGTACAGATCGCCGAGCCAGATCCGCGCCACGAAATCGGGGGTGGCCGTCTCGAAGGTGTCAAAGTAGTTGTTGAGCGCCAGCAGGATGAACGAGTTCTCCTGAACGTTGTCCCACCGCCCCCGGGTCTGGTTGCCGAGAAGCCCGGCGACGACCTTGGGGATCAGGTCGCTGTCCGGCGCCTCCGAGATCAAGGCATCCAGGATGATCCCGTCCGTGCGGAGGTCCGAGTACAGCATCAGGTAGGCGTCCTCGCCGTAGTCGGTGGTGAAGGTAGCCGCACCGGCGGTCTCGGTGACCCGGTTGTTGAAGAGCCGCTCGATCTCGGCGTCGGCGGCCGGGTCGTCGAGCACCGGCCACAGCCAGGCGACGGCGTCGAGACCGAGGTCGTCGCCGCCACGACGGTATAGCTCGGCGGCTTTGGCCGCATCACGGTCACCGGCCAGGTTGCGGACGTAGAGGGCATAGGCGCTCAGCGTGTCCCGCAGTTGCTGGCTGTAGTCGGACGGATAGAACTCCTCGATGTTGGCCAGATAGCCCAGCGCTCGTTCGAGACGGTCGGCCCGCACTGCGTACCCGTTGGCTTTGGCCTCCACCAGGGCGTGGGTTGCCTGGATGCTGTCATAGGGGTTGGTCTCGTTGGTCCGCTGCCAGACCGCAAAGCCACCCAGGTCGGTCTGGAGGCCGAGCAGATCGTCGATGTCGGCGGCGACGCGAGCATCTAGCTCCGCCGCCGGGGGAAGACCATCCGCCTGGAACGCCTCGAGCACATCGCGAAGCGCGGCTATGGCCAGGATCCGTGAAGCCAGAGCGTCGGCGCTCTCGTACCGATAGTCGTTCAGGTAGATGACGGCGTCGGTGAGCGCTTGGAGTGCGGTCGACGAGGTGTTCACCTCGAGCCCGCCGAACTGGGGAAACACGCCCTCGGGTGCCAGCACTGTTTGGGCGATGACGCCGTCGTCGACCACCCCGTAGGTGGCGAAGGCTTCGGTTGTGGCCGGTGTGTAAACGGGCAACGAGACCGTGGCGGCGTCGGTGTAATCGCCGCTAACGGCGGCGACACGGAAGCGGGCGGTGCCGACGTCGTCGGTCGTGGCGGGGAAGCGGATCTCCACCCGATCGTTGGCCGGCACGGTTACCCGTCGCCCGGCTCCAGCGGTCAAGGTCAGGTTGGTGGTCTGGATCACCGCATCGACCTCGAGGTCCTGGTCTGTCTGGTTCTGGATGACCACTGGCAGCTCGAACTGATCACCGAAGTTGAGGAAGCGGGGCGCAGACGGCCTGGCCATCAGCGGCAGCCGTGCCGTGATGTTGGACTCGGTGGAGCCGAACTGGTCGACACCGGCGACCGCCACCACCATCACCCGGTAGCGGGTAAGGCTGTCGGGCAGGGTCAGCTCGACGGTTGCCGTGCCGTCGGCTCCCGTCCTGACATCGGGGGCGAAGAGCGCAAGCGCATCGAAGTTGGTTCGTACGTCGATGGCATCGGCTCCGGCCGAGCCCCCAAGGTCGGCGTTGTACGCGCCGAGCCGGGCGTCGCTGCCATCGGCCAGTGCCTCGGTGACCGGGGCGAAACCCCCGTCGCCACCCGAGGCGGGCACTGTGGTCTCGGCAGCCGCCGTGGTCGATGTGGCCGAGTCCGACTTGCCGGGCGCCAGCAGGTCCGGGTTAGCCAGCTCGATGGTGGACCGCAAGTACCGGGTCGAGATATCAGAGCCGATGGGTCGGTAGAAGATGTCGAGCGGATCGGGCAACTGGTAGTCGCTGAGGGCGAGCACGGCCTCATCGACCACGACCACCGCCAGCTCGGCGCCGGCCACCGGCGCGCCTACTGCGTCGGCCACCGCGACATCGATACTCGTGGTGCTGCCGGGTTCGGTGGTTGGCTCGGCCGGATCGGCAACGACGGTGAGGGTCCGGCTGTACGGCGGGATCTGGAGGTCGAGGCTGCCAACGGCGAACGCGGGCCGGTCGGGTGCATCCGGCAAGGGATCTCCGTTGTCGTCGGTGCGCCCGGTAGCTCCCACCAGATCGACCTGGATGTGCACGTTGGGGATGTAGTCGTCCTCGATGGGAATGGACAGCACAGTGCTGCCATCTTCGATTGTGAAGGTCTCGGTGGACACAAAACCGCCGCGGCTGATGGTCAGGAGGCCATGGGCGGGGCTGAACGGTGCGGTGACCAGGATCTCTGCTTGGTCACCGGGGGCGTACTCCTGCTTGTCCGGGATCAACGTGACTTCCTCCTGGGTCACATTGCGCTCGGGGCGCTGCTTCCCGCCGCTCACCCACCGCGTCAACTCGGTCCTGCTGGAACGCCCGGCGCCATCGGTCACCGTTGCCACGATCTGATACGTGCCGCCGATGTCGGTGGAGAACTCGCAATCGACAGGCTGGTCGGATGAGGTGACCGTGCACGGTTCGATTTCCACCGGGACCTCGTCCCACTGGCCATCGACCAAACGCCATTCGAGCCGGCCGGCCTCCATGGCGACGGGCCGATCGGCGACGGCGTTGCCGTCGATGTCGGTGACAATCGCGTCGATGACGATGGGCTCGCCGCTCTCGACATAGGTGCGGTCGCTGCGCAGGCCGACGTACAGCTCAGCAGGGTGGACGAGCACGTCGGTACCGTCGGACCAGGCCTGGCGATTCACATCGAACACGGTCGCCTGTGCCGAGACCGTTGTAGGTAGACCCTCACCATCGCCGGCGAAGTCCATGTGCAAGTAGTGAGTGCCGTTGGCATCGGTTCTGCCGGAGAACGTCTCGACGGTGCCCGCGTCGAATGCCGGCCCGGGCTCACCGAAGAACACATCGCTCTCGTAGAACACGTCGCCCCCGGACCCGAAGGTGTCGTACCACCACGGGATCCAGATCCCAAACGTGTAGTCGTCCCAGTTGGGGGGCGAGTATGTCGCCTGACGGGTGGTAACTGTCCACTCGACTTCAGCATCGGGGAGCGGGCCACCGGAGTAGTAGTCGGCCTGGACGGCAACGGTGGCCGGGTCGCCGACGATGTACGGGCCCGCCGACTCAGGCCTAGTTGTGACCTCGAATTCGGGTGTGCGGAACTCCTGGATCTGGATCGTTTGGCTGTAGCTGCCTCCCGCGCCGGTCAAGTTGATCGAGGCTTGGCCGAGGTTGGCGCCGGCGGGGATGTCTATGTCGAAATCGAAACCGCCGAGCACGTTGACTTCGGCAGTTCCCGTCGCGATCTCATTGCCGTACCAGTCGGTCGCCTGGTAGGTGATCTTGGCGCCCGGGGTGACGGCCGCCAGTTGGGCGTCGTCGCTCGTCGTCAGACGGCGCACCCAGCCCTTGATTCGAGCGGTCTCGCCGGGTCGGTACATCTGGCGGTCGTCGAAGACGTACCAGAGGGACTCGTCGGTCCGCGACCACTGCTGCCAGCCAGACTCGACGATCGCGCTGTCGTTGCCGAGACGGGCAACGACGGGATGCTCGTAAGAGGATCCAGCCGGCGTCGTCGTGCGGGCGAGCCCGTCGCTGTTGGTGGTAACGGTCGTTGCCGTGCCGACAAACTCGGCTTCGACACCTGCCAGCGGCTCACCGGTGCGGAGATCGGTGGCCCACACCAGCGACTCATCGCCGTCATTGAAAATGTCGGCGCCGATCTGCGTTGCCTGAGCCCACACCAGCGTCGGGCGATTGCTCCAGTAGTCGTCGTTGTTCGGAGACAAATCGGCCAGGGGCCCGGTCGGCTCGACAAGGACGATCACGTGCCCCGTCCCGCCGTTCAACGCGCCGCTGAGATCGATAGTGGTCTCCGTCAACTGGTTCGGCTCGGCGTTGGTATCGACCTTGGTATCGACCACTTCGGTCCAGTCGGGCAAGGGCGGTGGCTTCTCGGAGTCCCAACGCCGGTCCCAGTACCCCACATACGATGCCCAATCGTCGACATCGACCTTGAACAGCCGGACCCGTAACTCCTCATGGTTCACGGTCGTGACCGCCAGCGATGGCTTGGGCGCCAGCGGATCGAGTGTGATCAGCTGATCCTCGAACTGGTCGAGCCGGGGCCGGGCGTCACCGATGATGAAGTCGACGCTGGCGTCGTCCTCGAGGGTCTGGCCATAGACGTCCTTCAGGTTGGTGGAAAGGGTTGCCGTGTACGTCGTGTTACCGACGGTGGCGCCGCGGATGGTGATCGAGTCGTACTGAGCCTGGACGGTCATCCCGGGCAGGTCGGGTTCAACGGTCACCATCGAAGGGTCAAACGCATCGGTGTCGAGTTGGTTGTTGAGGCCGATCCAGAGCTCGTCCCAGCCGGGCTCACACGGATAGGCGTTGCGGCACGACCAATCGTTGATGTGCAGCGGCGCAAATGTGCGGGCGGTGAACCGCGAGCTGTCGGTAGCCACCCGCGGGCCCTCGGCAGAGGGGACGCCGGGGCCGACCTGGATTGTCAGCTGCGTGTCCGGGGCAAAGGCATCGACAGCGCGGAACGCCAGCCAGCGACCGTCCAGCAAGCTTCCGACTTGCTGCCCGATCTGCTCATCGGCGGCGATCTCCGTCTCGGTCGCCAGACGCAGCGGCTGTGGCACCCCGCCTGCGGTCAATGTGATCGTCTCCAGAACAGCGGCCGGGTCGATGCGCTGGTTGAAGGTCACCAGGAACACGGGCTCGAGCGGAAGGGACTCGTCTTGCGGCTGGAAGGACTCGACCTGGACCGATGGCGTGCTGAAGTCCCAGGTCACGGTGCCGGCCAACGCACCGCCGGTCTCGGAGACGGTGCCAGCGGGGATCTCGACCCGGTAGTCGGTGGCCATGGGCAGCCGGTCGAACAGAGTCGGATCGTGCTCGAACCGGAGGGTTCGGGTGCCGATCCACTGCCAGCGGCCGGGTAGCTCGGGGGTGATGGTGACGGGAACGTCGGCGGCGTCGAGCTGTGACACGGTCGCAAGCGGCACCATCGGCTGGTTGAACGTGACGCTGAGGAACGGCGCGACGTCGACCGCACCGTCGGGTTGGAAGCGGAGCACCTCGAGCGGACCGTCGGGAACGGCCGGCACCGGTTCGACGGTGTCGACCGGGAACGGAACATCGACCGTTTCGCCCACCAATGGCGGCTTCAGGGTCTGGGCCGGCCGGTTGAAGTCCTGGCGGTCGCCGACGGGCTGGAGCCACTCGGGTAGCCGCTCGAGAATGGCGGCCACCGTGGCGTCATCGAGCGGATCACCTTCCAGCACCGTGATCGGCTGCGGAGCGACGAGATTCTGAGCCGTCCCGGCGCTCAACGTCACCGTCAGCGGCTCGTTCGGGCGGGCGAGCGTGAGAGCGGCATTCGCGCTCCCCTGCGTGGTACCTGTGTGAGCGGTCGTGTCCGGCGGGTCGGTATCGTCCCCCGATGTGATCACAACGGCACCCAGAATCACGGCCAGGATGACCGCCACACCCCCGCCGATGATTGCCGTGCGGCGGTTCGCACCCATCCACATGTCTAGTTGCCCTTTCCCCGGCAGTACCAGAGGTATGACGTTCGCAGGGACAGGTTAGGTTCCTGCCATTCCGCCGGTGCGTGGTGTGAGTTTCTTGCGTGGGCCCGAACGCCTCACATCGCTCCCGCGACCTCGTCCACCTGCTCGAGGTAGCGAGCCTTCTCCTCATCATCCAGCCAGCTGGCCGTGAACGCGTTGCGTACCAGTTGCACGATCTCTTCGCCCGTGAGGCTGGCCTCTTGCTGGGCGGTGACGAGGTTCTCGGTCATGTAGCCGGGGAAATATGCGGGGTCGTCGGAGTTCACGGTCACGAGGATCCTCTTATCGAGCATCGTCTTTATCGCATCCGCTTTGGTCCCGTCGCTGACGAAACTGTTGGAGATGGGGCACATCGTCAGACCCAGCTTGCGCCTGTGAATCTCCTCGATCAAAGCGTCGTCCTCGAGTGCATTCACGCCGTGATCGATCCGGTCGACACCTATGTCGTTGAGACACTGCCAGATGTGGGTCACCGAGTCGTCCTGGTCAACGTCACAGTGCATCGTGAGCTTGTATCCCTGCGACCGGGCGGTGGCAAAGACGTCCTTGAACTTGACGGGCGGATTGCCCTTCTCATCGGAGTCGAGACCGACGCCAACGATCCAGTCGCGGTATTCGGCAGCCATCGCCAGGTGCTCGGCCGCGCTTTCGGCAGACATGTCTCTGAGAAAACACATGATGAGCTTGGACTCGATCCCGTACTGTTCCCGGGCGTCTTGTTGGGCGTGCCTAATCGCCGTGATCACCGTTCCAAAGTCGATCCCCCGAATGGTGTGCGCCTGGGGGTCGAAGAACATCTCGACGTACACGACGTTTTGTGCGGCAACCCGTCGGAAATACGCCATGGTTAGGTCGTAGAAGTCTCGCTCGGCGAGCAGCACACCCATCCCTTCGTAGTACTGGGCCAGGAATGACGTCAGGTCGTCGAAGTCGTAGGCGACGCGCATCGCGGCGACGTCTGGGTACGGGAGTTCGACATTGTTGCGCGACGCCAGGGCGAACTTCAGCTCCGGCTCGAGCGTTCCTTCCAGATGCAGGTGCAGCTCGGCCTTCGGGAGCGCGTTGACGAGATCCTGCATTTCCATGGGCGGCTGCTCCTTTGGGACGTGTTGCCTGGGTTCCTTGGCTGGCGGTCTCAGCCCACTCGCCGGGATCACCTGCCCTTCTCGCCAGCATAGGAGGCTGCGGACGGACGCCCCGGTAGAAGCTCCCGTGTCAGGTCCTCAGGGACGGGCCCGGTCTCTGAGTGTGGTCGAGCGCATGGCGGGGACGCTGACGCGCCTGCAGCCGCCCTGTGGGACGGCTGAGTGCTCTTCGGACTCGATTGTGGCAATTAACCGTCCGAATCCTCCAGCGGCGGGGGTACCCCGGCAATCCCGGCCTCGCCGATGGCCTCGGTAGCCACCTCACCGTCATCGGGGATCTCGCCTGCGGCTTTTCTGGCGGCGATGCCCTCGGCTCGCGCCGTCTCGATCTTGTCCGTGGTCAGCTTGGGAGCCGCATAGGCGAACAGCAGCAACCAGCCGGTGGTGACCACAAACCAGGGCATCCGCAAAGCCGTCTCCCGACCCATGGGGCTCTCCGCACCCACTACCAGCAAACCCCCGATCGCCGAGCCGATCGGGATCATCCCCCAGGCGAAGAACCGGTACACGCTGTTGACCCGGCCCAGCAGCCGGTCCGGGATGATCGTCTGCCGCAGCGACACCGTGATGACGTTCCACAACACGCCGGTGAACGTGCCGACGGTGAACATCGCCCAGACAATGGTCCAGTGCGAGGCCACACCGGTTACCAGAGACGTCACCGCACCCGCGATCATGGTCAGGTACAGCGCCAGCCCGCTGCCGAGCTTCTGCGACACTTTGCTGGCAAAGAACGTCGCCGCCAGCCCGCCGATGGCACCGCCCGTACCGAGGATGGCAAAGGTGAAGGCACTGACGTGGAGCACCTCCTGGGCGAACAGGACGAAGGTAGCCGTCGACACCGCAAACAGCGCGTTCATCAGCCCGAGGATGATCGCCATCGGCCGCAGCAGCGGGTGACGCCACAGCCAGGCCCAGCCCTCCTTGATCTCGCCGGTCCAGTCGACCTTCTCCGGCAGCTCTTCCTTCTGGTGGCTGCGATAGGTACCCGTGATCAGGAAGACCAGCCCGGCGGCGACGGCGAACGAGCCGGCATCGAAGAAGAACGGAAGCGCAAAACCGATCCCGAGCAGAAGGCTGCCCAGAGGCGGGCCGATGAAGCTGTTTGCGACGAGCTCCACACCCCACATCTGGCTGTTGGCCTTCTCGAGCGCCTCGGGCTTGACGATCGCAGGCAGAATTGTCTGGGCAGAATTGTCCCGCAGCACCTCGGCGAATCCCAGCAGGAGTGCGGCGAGCAACAGCACCACGTACATCAGGGGCTCTGTCGCGACCTCGATACCGGACGCGATGGCATCGGGAGTGGGCAACACGCCCTGCCTGGCCAGCACGAACAGCGCCACGACCGCGGTGATGATGGTTCGCAACACATCCATGCCCACCATGATCTTGCGCCGATCGACCCGGTCGGTGATGACCCCGGCCGGCAGCGTGAACACCAGCCACGGCAACCGCTGCGCGATCGCGATGAGGGCGATGAGGAATCCGTTGCGGGTGACCGCCGAAGCCAGCCATGGATAGGCGATCTGCCCGACGCCGTCTCCGAGGTTGGAGATGACGCTTGCGGTCCACAGCTTCCAGTAGTGCGCCCCGAGCCGGATCTTCTGCTTGCCCTCGGTCATTCTCCCTCCTTGTCTCCCGGCAACACGGGCAGGTTCGTTGGGTAGACGGCACCGAGAAACGCGTAAACCCGGTCTCCGCCCCGGGGTGCCTTGGTGAACTCGATGGCCAGCGTGAGGACCCGATGCCAGAACTCGACGGCCTGCTCCTCGCTCATGCGGACATGTCGCAGAGTCGTCGCCGGCAATGCAGCGCCCTCTTCGACGACGGCCTCGGCCATCGCTTCCTGGAGCATGAACATCTTGCTCCCCCTATCGGGTGACCCGTGAAAGACGATCGTATGTGCGATCCTGCCATAGAACTTCTCGGTCATTGCCCGCGCCTTGCGGGTGCGCACCACCCTGATGAACCCCGCGTCCGCCAGCACCTTGACGTGATACCCGATCGTCCCTTTGGGACGGTTCAGGGTCTCGGCCAACTCGGTGATCGATGCCGCCCGCTCGTTGAGCAGATCCATGATGGTCATCCGCAGCTGATTGCCAAGCGCCTTCAGTTGCTGCGGAGTCTCCGCATGAGCGAACTCATCGGCCTCGTAGTCGAGACCGGTGGGGAGCCTGTCGTCGGGCGACGGTATCGTCGGCATTTGCCAAATTATCGAGGAATCCCGACCATTTGTCAATCGATCGTGGACGGCTTGTCATTTTCGGTCTCGCCGTCGGTCTCGTCGTCGGTCTCGTCCTCCACCGCCTCGTCTTCGGCGTCTTCGCTATCGCGATCGCCCCGGACGGAGCCAATCGTCCAGAGCGCCAGCACGGTCAAAGCGGCGGCGCCGGCGGCGAGACCGAGCCATCCCCAGCGGCGCCCCTCGGGCGAAACCAATGGTGCGTTGTCGTCCTCGCCAAACGAAGCCTGCGGGTTGTCCACTTCGAACACCGCACGATCGACGCCGAGCTCGGTCAGGCTGTGCAGCTCGGAGATGACCGCCTCGCCGCCCCCACTGGGGATCGCCTCGAACCCGACCAGGATGTTGTCCACAACCGGCAGCTGCACGATCCCGGCCCAGGTCCCGCCTCCCTTGTCTCCGAGCGCCACCGGGGGAAGGTCGCTGCCGCCTTCGCCTCTCCCCCGCACCAGCACGGCCACGAAGTCACCGTGCACCTCGACGGAAACCTCTAGCTGCAGCCCATCCTCGACGGAAGTGGCGGTCGCCGACGCCGCCCCGAATGGGGCCGAGAGGGGCAACAGCAATAGGGCGACGGCAAGTAGAGACTTCATACGGATCAGCGTAATCAGCGGGCGGCCTCATACGGGACCTCGCGACGGGGAAGACCCCAGCGCTGGATCGAGGCCACCGCCACCACCACCATGAGGCCACCGACGATCTGAAGCACACCCAGGGTCTGGTCGAGGAGAAACCAAGCGGTGATGGCACCGATCACGGGCTCGGCTGTGGCGACCACACCGACAATCCCGGAGGGTGCCCTGCGCACCGCGCTCGATCTCGAGCAGGAACGGGATGGCGGTCCCGGCGATACCGACCCATACCAGCTTCCCCCACACCGCCGCCTCCAGGCCGGTGGGAAAGCTCCACCACGGCTGGACGATCGCCCAGAACACCGAGGCGACTACGAACCCCCAGGCCATCACGCTGACCGCCGGCAGACTCCTCCCGAGGTGCTCACCGATCAGTAGGTACGATGCAAAGGCGACGGCAGAAGCCAGACCGGCCGCCACTCCGCGCCAGTCGGCGTTGGCGACGTCCCACGCCTCGCTCACCAGGCCCACCCCCACAACTGCCAGCGCCGCGGCCACCCAGGCGACGTTCGTGACCTGTCGGTGTTGGGCGGCGACCATCCACCCGAGCACGAGGATCGGGCCGAGGAACTGGATCGTGGCACCGGGACCAACCCCGAGCCGGTCGAGAGCCCAGTAGAACGTTACGTTCACCAGGGCGAGGTTGACCCCAATCGCGACCAGCCACCGCATCTGTCCCATCGGTCGCAGCAAACCGCGCCACCATGCCCAGGGGACGAGGATCACCGCCGCCTGCAAGGCCCGGACCTGTGCAACCCGGGCCGGGGCGATCGCAGAGAAGGCGTCGGCGGCCACCGCACCGCTTATCCCCCACAGCAACGCTGCGCTCAGGGCAAATGCGATACCAAGCCTCTGTCTGCCTGTGTCGTCCATGAAACCGGCAGCGTAACGGGGGTCGTCGTCACAGGCCGATCTGTTGCAGCTTCACATCGACGAGACGCCGTACCAGCTCGACCGGTAGCGGCTGGTCCGGCGGGAACTTGAGGGTCCCCTTCGACCAGGTGTAACCGGTCAGCTCGTCGGCAAGTTGGGGTAGCACCGAGCCCGAGTGGGGGAAATAGCTGCAGTGGTTCTTGTAGTAGGCGTACCCGGCAACGGCCCTGTCATCGACTTTGAACGCGGGAATGCTGTAGGAGATGCCCTCCTCGGCGTCGGGAAGGATTTCACGAAGTGCGGCCCGCAGCTCAATGAGCGTGCTGCGATGCGGCTCAGGCGCTCCATCCAGGTACTCATCAACGGTCGTGTCGGCCATTTGCGCTCCTCCTGCGACGACAATACCCGGGAACCGGGCCCGCGCCGTGCCCTTTCGCCAACGAGACGCTGAAGACAATTACACCACCTGACTACAGTGACCGGTCACATGGTGGAGACAGCGGTGACCCCGAAAACGATGTACGAGAAAATCTGGGACGACCATGTCGTCCGCTCCGGCGGTGACACCGAGCCCGACCTGCTCTACATCGACCTCCACCTCGTCCATGAGGTCACCTCGCCACAGGCTTTCGAGGCGCTCGAGCTGACGAATCGTAAGGTGCGCCGGCCCGATCTGACTCTGGCCACGGTCGACCACGGCGTTCCCACCGAAGGTCGGGCGCTGGGGATCAAAGACCCGCTGTCCAAAAAGCAGATCGACACGCTCGTCGCCAACTGCAAGAAAAACGGCATCGAGCTCTACGACATCAGCGACATCCGTCAGGGCATCGTCCACGTCATCGGTCCCGAGCAGGGCGTCACCCAGCCGGGGATGACCATCGTGTGCGGCGACTCACACACATCGACCCACGGGGCGTTCGGCGCCCTCGCCTTCGGTATCGGCACCTCCGAGGTCGAGCACGTCCTGGCCACCCAAACCCTCGGCCAGTCGAAGCCCAGGTCGATGGCGGTCAACGTCAACGGGAACCTCCCGACGGGCGTGACGGCCAAGGACGTGATCCTCGGCATCATCAGCCGTATCGGGGTCGCCGGAGGCACCGGATATGTCATCGAGTATCGAGGCTCGGCCATCGAGTCGCTCTCGATGGCGGGACGGATGACCATCTGCAACATGTCCATCGAAGGCGGCGCCCGGGCGGGCATGATCGCTCCGGATCAGACCACCTTCGAATACCTGAAGGGCCGCAACTTCGCCCCCAAGGGCGACGAGTGGGACGCCGCCGTCGCATACTGGGAGACGCTGCGCACCGACCCCGGGGCACGATTCGACGTTGAGGTCGACATCGACGCCTCCGATCTGGCCCCCTACGTCTCGTGGGGTACCAATCCCGCACAGACGGTGCCTGTCACCGGTTCGGTACCCGACCCCTCCCAGTTCGACGATCCGCTGCAACGGGACTCGGCAGCACGGGCGCTCGTCTACATGGATCTGGAACCCGGCACGCCGATGACCGAGATCCCGATCGACCGGGTGTTCCTCGGCTCGTGCACCAATGGCCGGATCGAAGACCTGCGGGCAGGCGCCCGATTGGCCGAGGGCCGGCAAGTTCACCCGGACGTAAACGCCATGGTGGTCCCCGGCTCGGGCCTGGTGAAGCTCCAGGCTGAAGAAGAAGGTCTCGACGTCATCTTCAAAGAGGCAGGGTTCGAATGGCGGGAACCGGGATGCTCCATGTGCCTCGGGATGAACCCCGACATCCTCATGCCGGGTGAACGCTGTGCCTCGACCTCCAACCGCAATTTCGAAGGCCGCCAGGGGCGCAACGGACGGACACATCTGGTCAGCCCGGAGATGGCGGTTGTCGCCGCTCTCGCCGGGCATTTCGTCGACGTGAGGGAGTGGAGATGAAAATCACCCGCCGCCGCCCGGGGATTCCCGAGTCGTACGGCGTCGCCAGCGGCGAAGAAGGAATGCTCCTCTGGGACGACGTGAGCGCAGCCCTCGCCGCTGCCTCGGTTTACTGGGTCTCGACGGTCGGCCAGGACGGCGGTCCCCACCTCATCCCCCTTTGGGGAGCTTGGGTGCAGGACCTCGCCTTCATCGAAGGTGGCGACGACACCCGCTGGGCGCGCAACCTCACAGACGGTGACGGCCGCCTCCACGTCGGCATCGACCACGAGGGCATGCAGGTCATGGTGCGCGGCGTGGCGTCCGCGGTCACAGTCGCCGGGGCAATGCAGACGGTGATCGCCGACGGGTACGAGGACAAGTACCCGTACCGTCCGGAAGGGTCCCGTTTCTGGCGGATCACACCCGAACATGTGCTGGCGTGGAAGACAGACACCATTGAGGCGTTCGGTTCGAGTCCTACGCAATTCGTCTTCCTGCGGTGATGTCATGACGATGGGCACGTGGAGGTGGCTGTAATGGAACCGATCTCGGTGATCACCGGGCAGATGGCGCCGCTGCCCCGCGCCAACGTCGACACCGACGCCATCATCCCCAAACAGTTCTTGAAAAGGGTCGAGCGCACCGGCTTCGGGCCGTTCCTCTTCTTCGAGTGGGCGTACGACGACGAGGGTGAGCCGATCCCCGAGTTCATCCTCAACCAAGCCGCATACGCCTCCGCCGAGGTGCTTGTGAGCGGTCCCAACTTTGGCTCAGGCTCGTCACGGGAGCATGCACCGTGGTCGATCGAGGACCGCGGATTCAGGGCAATCATCGCCCCGTCCTTCGCCGACATCTTCTACAACAACTGCATCAACATCGGGCTCCTCCCCATCACGCTGAGCGACGAGGAGGTGGCGACCCTGACAGGCATCGCCGGCGACCCGGACAACCTCGTCACCATCGACCTCGAAGAGCAGACGGTCACCACGATCGGTTTCGAGGCGCATTTCGATATCGACCCGTTCGCCAAGCACCGTCTCCGCAACGGTCTCGACAACATCGCGCTCGACCCTCGAACACGAAGACGCCATCGGCGGCTACGAGGAGAAGCGTCTCAGCTTCAAACCAACGCTGGCCCGATAGACGCGGTCCATGCATCCCGTGAGTTCCGCAAGGCGGAACTCACACCTCGCCCGGAGGGTGAGGCTGAAACACTCCCGTTACCGAAGCGAAACGGGATGTTTACGTCTGGTTTTCCTGGTGGAAACGAACGCCACTTAGCGTCTCCGAGCAACCTGATCCCAGGGTGTGTGTCCACATGCTCTCGGGAGAGGGCGCTAATAGGCCGAAAGGCAAGGAGACAACAAATGAAGCGGAGACTGCTGTTCGTAGGCGTCGGAGCGGGTCTGGCGACACTGTTACTGGCCGCTCCAGCACTCGCCCAACAGGAGATGACGGCAGATGCCGTCCAGGCCACCCTGGACAATATCTGGGTCCTCATCGCGGCGGTGCTGGTCATATTCATGCAGGCCGGCTTCGCCATGGTGGAGGCCGGTCTGACCAGGGCGAAGAACGTCGCCAATATCTTCATGAAGAACCTGATGGACTTCCTGGTCGGCGTGCTGGCTTTCGCCGCCACCGGATTTGCCCTTGCCTTCAGCACAGGCAACGGCATATTCGGCTACCACGGATGGTTCCTCAACACCAACTACTTCTCCGATGGGTTCTTCGGCACGTTGACGCTGCCGACGTTCTTCATATTCCAGGTCGCCTTTGCGGCGACGGCGGCGACGATCGTGTCTGGAGCGATGGCGGAGCGCACGAAGTTCAAGTCGTACTTCGTCTACAGCTTTGTGATCTCGGCGCTGATCTACCCGATCGTGGTCCATTGGATCTGGGGCGGCGGCTGGCTGTCGAACCTCAGCACACCGATGATCGACTTTGCCGGCTCGACGGTCGTGCACAGCGTCGGTGGCTGGGCTGCTCTGATGGGCGCCATCATCCTGGGACCCCGTATCGGCAAGTACGACAAGGACGGCAAACCGAACGCCATCCCCGGTCACTCGATCCCGTTCGCCATAACCGGCGTGTTCATCCTGTTCATCGGATGGTTCGGGTTCAACCCCGGCTCGGAACTCGCCGCCGACGGGGCCGTGTCCGCTATCGCGGTGACGACATTGATCGCCGGCTGCGCCGGTGGGGTAGCCGCGGTCATCACCGTTTGGCTGAAGACCGGATTCCCCGACGTGGCCATGGCAGGCAACGGCGTTCTCGCCGGTCTGGTCGCCATCACCGCCGGGTGTGCTGCAGTGTCCAACTGGGGCGCATTCATCATCGGGACACTCGCCGGCATCCTGGTTGTGTTCGCAGTGTTCTTCATCGACAGGCGCGGGGTCGACGATCCCGTCGGTGCCATATCCGTCCACGGCGTGTGTGGCGCTTTTGGGACATTCATGGTCGGGCTGCTGGCCACGAACGGAGACGGGGGCGGACTCCTGTACGGAGACGGCTTCAGCCTGCTGTGGACCCAGATCGTCGGCATCGTCTCGGTGTTCGTGTTCGTCACCATCACGACCGGCATCCTGTTCTGGGCGCTCAAGTCGACGATCGGCCTCCGTGTCCCTGCGGACGAGGAGATCGAGGGTCTCGACGTGGTCGAGCACGGCGCCCCCGGGTACGGTATCGACGTCACGGCTTTGGCTTAGGTCACACCGAGAGGAGTTGAGAACATGAAACTCGTTACAGCGGTGATCAAGCCGCACAAAGTCGACGAAGTCAAGGACGCTCTCCGAGCCATCGGAGTCAAGGGCGTCACGGTCACGGAGGTCAGAGGGTTCGGAAGGCAAGGTGGGCACACCGAGACCTATCGCGGGGCCGAGTACACGGTCGAGTTCACCCCGAAGGTGAAGCTGGAAGTGATCGTTGACGACGCCGAGGCATCGGCCGTCAGCGACACGATCCAGACGACAGCGAGCACCGGGCAGATCGGCGACGGGAAGATCTGGGTCACCCCCGTCGACGCTCTCGTCCGCATCCGCACGGGGGAACAAGGGGGGGACGCGATCTAGCAACGCGTAACCGAGCACCCCGTGTCTAGCTCAGGGGCTGAGCGCCTCCCGCCGCTCAGCCCCTGAGTTTGTCTGTGATCCGGCCCTGCAAGCTCGCCAGCTCCGACTCGTCCCGTATGGGGATGCCACCGATGCGACGCACATAGAAAATGTCCCGGGCGATGCCTCCCATGGTGTCGATGCGAGCCAGGTGGATATCGAGACCGTCACCGTGCAGCGCCTCGACGATGTCGGCCAGCAGGCCGATTCGATCCGGGGCACGCACCTCGACGACGGTGCGCCGGTCCACCAGGGCCGCCCGCACCTCGACCCCCGCACCTGTGCGGGGAGGTCGCCGGTAGGCCTCGACCCGCTCTCTGATCGCGGGACGGAGATCGCTCCCTTCCTCGAGCGATTTGCGCAGATCGGCGGCAATCGCATCCCATCGGGCGGCAGGAACAGCGCCGCCGGCATGGTCGGTGAGCACGTGAAATGTGTCCAGAGCGATACCGTCCGCCCGGGTTCGCAGCCGGGCATCGAGAATGCCTACGCCGTTGGCGGTGAATGCCCTGGCGACGGCGAGAAGAAAACCAGACCGGTCGGTGCCGACTACCAGCACCCGCCCCGGGTCTTCAGGGTCAACAGACAGCGCGGCCGCGTTGTCGAGTGACGTGATGACCTCGAGATGCCACAAGATCTCGCGAGCGGTCGTAGCTCCCAGATAGTCGTCTGGCATGGCGGCGACGTGTTCTTCGATGTCCCGGCGATCGACCGACCCGGCCGCGGCGGCCAGGATGGCATCAACGCTCTGTGTCGCCGGGGTGGCGCCACCCTGCTCGATCGCGTCCCGCACCCTCTTGTACAGGGAGTCGATCAGACTCGATCGCCACTCGTTCCACATCGTGGTCCCGGTTGCTCTCAGATCGGCAATCGTCAGAAGGTAGATGACGTCTAGCAGGTGCACGTCACCGACCAGATCCGCCACCTCGTTGATGACGTCGAGGTTGGCGACATCGCGCCGCGTCGCCGTCTCCGAAAGCAACAGGTGCAGCTTCACTGCCTCTACGACGACACCCGTCGTGGCGGCGCCAAAGCCGGCTCGACGCAGAAACACCGCAGCCACCGCGGCGCCGACCTCGGCGTGATTGCCGCCGCGGGCCTTGCCTATGTCGTGCAGGAAAGCGGCCAGCAGTAGCTCCTCAGTCGAACCAACCGCTTCCGCCACCGCACCGGCGTCGCCTCCACCCTCGATCAGCCCCTCCATCTCGTCGACGGCTCGCCACAGATGAGCGCCCGCCGGATGGTCGTGGAACGGTGCCAGCTGCGGGGCGGTGGCGACCGGGACCCATTCCGGGAACTCGCGCCCGACCCAACCAAGCACCTCGAGACGGCCGAAGATCGTTCGGCCACGGGCGCCCGCCGAGAGCAGCTTGACGAAAGCTGCCCTATCGACGGCGGTCCACCGTGTCGGCTCGGCTGCTGCGATTGCGGCCTCCTCCTCCGGTGTGAACCAGGCGCCATCACGTCGAGCCGCGGCAACTACCGCCATGGCCAGGACGCGATCCGTGTCCCTGGCCGGCTCGGTGGTGGCACTGAACCGGCTTCTGAAAACACCGAATATCCGCCTACCCAAGCCGACCATCGGGTCCTGCTCTGCGTGCAGATCCGGCCATCGCTGATCCGCGAGGAGATCGCCTGTATGCAAAGCGGACGTGAACATCCTGGCGAGCGATGCCACGTCCGTGCCGAGCCACGAGGCGGCGGGTGCCCGCAGGTCGGCCAGGAACCGGTCCTGGCCACGACCCGCGCTGGCATGAAGAGCGTTGCGTATCGCCAGCAGCTGTGCCTGCGCCTCGACCTCGGCCGCGGCAGGCTCGTCGACCGGCAGACCGATCAGCTCGGCACGGCGCCGCTCCCACCAGAAGCCGTGATGGGTGCGCAAGCCTCCCCGACCGGTCTTCACGTCGGCGGTCATCGTCGGGTAAGGATCTACGGCTCTCCGTTCCCGCTCGGCCGCAACCAGCCGCGGGGCCAGCGGACGCTTGCGGATGAGCTCAACCAGCATGCTCATGAACTCGTCGAATAGATCCCTATCGCCGGCGATCAGCCGGGCCGACAGCAGTGCCGTCAGAGATTCGAAGTCCTCGGCAGCGTGCGCCCGATTGTCGGCGACCGTTCGCACGGCATGGCCAACCTTGAGGTCCGCATCCCACAATGGGTAGAGCACGGTCTTGACCAGCGTCTCCGGATCGTCGTGGTCATGGAGCACCATCACGTCGACGTCGGACCAAAGGCACTGCTCCCTCCGCCCGTAGCCGCCCAGCGCCACCACGGCGGCACCGCCTCCGAGTTGGCTGCCCAGCTCGGCCAGGGACGCATCGAGTCTGTCCGACAGGGCGGAGCATATGTCGAGCCCACCGTCGCCGATCTTCTCCCTGGCGATCGTCTTGCGGAGGTCGAGAAACGACTGGAGTGCGGTCACAATGCGGGGACGATAGCCCAGACGGCACCCTCATCGGGGCCTAACGCCTCGCCGAAACTCGCGACTGCCGGGATCGCACCGCCGACCTTCCGTAGGCGGCATTGGCCGATCGGCCTCGAGCGTTGCCCGAGACACTGCGGGCCGTTGTCCGCGCGGTCTCCATGCTCGTTCTCGGCGCCGCAGCCAGTGACTTCTTGCCGATGAGGATCCGGTAGATCGTCAGGAGCAGCACCAGCACGATGCTCGCCACCGACAACCCGACGTACCAGGCGTTCCCGGCATCGGTGCCGGCGGTGGCCCCATGGAGCGCCGCCATCCAGAACACCGCGTAGCTGGTGAGATGGATGCCGTGCCAGACCTTGCGCGAGAGGTGCTTCATCATCAGTGAAGTCACCTCGACCGCGACCAGCCCGTACAGGGCGACGACACCCCAGGCAACCGGACCCGGCTTCCATTCGGACGCCATCGGAACGAAGAGGCTGACCAGGTCGAAGTGCACGTAGGTGTCGGCGACCAGCCCGACCAGGTGGAACCCGGTGAAGATCACCGCAAGACCGCCGAGGTAGCGGTGCAGATCGAGCAGCCACTTGGGGCTCGGTCGCCGCTCCAGCACCCGCGTTGACAGCAACAGGCCCCAGATGACCGACACTGCCAGCAGAGCTGAAGCAACCAAACCCGACGAGCGGGCCACGTACCACCACAGTTGGTTGCTCATGCCGCCGCCTCTACGAATCCGGGGGTAGTTCGACGCCGACCGTCGACATCGATGACCAAAGCGCTGGCGTTATAGAGAACCGTATCTGCCGCGGCAGCACCGGCGGCAAACACCGCCTTGGTCATGACCTCGGCCCACCAGGCCGACCCGGCCACGACGGTCACAGCGACCACATCGCCGCCGAACGGGCGGCCCGTCTCCGGGTCGATGAGGTGGTGATACTCCGTGCCGTCCCGCACCCAGCGTCGTTCCAATCTGCTGCTCGTAGCGACGGCACCATCGGCGATGTGCACCCTGACCAGCTCCTGCGACGCATCGAACGGATCCTCGACCAGGATCGTCCATCCCTCTCCTTCCGAAGAGCGCCCGGCCACCCGGATGTCTCCACCCAGATTGACCATGGCTCCGTCGGCTCCCGCGGCCAGAAGCTCACGAACGACGATGTCGGCCCCAAGTCCCTTACCGATGCCGCCCGGATCGATCGTGACACCATAAGGCAGGGTGATCGCCGGCTTGCGGCGATCCAGGACGATGCCGTGGCAACCGGGGGCACCGGTAAGGGGGCGGACGGCTCCTTCGTCGGTGATGTTGTCGAAACTCCTGTCGTAGCCGATGGCGGCGAGCGATCCCAACACTGTCGGATCGAACCGGCCCCGGGTGTGCTTCCAGGCGAAGACGGCCTTGTCGACGAGCTCAAACGTCTCCTCCGACACGATGACCGGCATACCGGGCATCGTGTTGAGAAGCGAGATCTCACTGTCCTTGCGGAAGCGGGTCCAGCGTGCCTCGAGGTCGGCAACACGTTCCACGGCCGCGTCCAGCAGGTCTGTTCCACCTCCAACCACCAGGACGTGAGCCTCCCCGCCCATGGCATGGAAGTGGCGTTCAGCGGCTGCCATGGCTTCTCGTCACGGGTATCTTGATCGTGGGCCTGGGGGTCGGCGTGACTGCCTGAGCGGGTGGCTGCGTCGTTTGCGTCGTACCGCTCGTGGTCGAACGCAACGAGGTGGCGCCGGAACTCGACGTCGGCCGGGTGACCACCAGGTACACGACATGGTCGGGTTGACCGTCCTGACCGGGGATGACAACGGGCACAAGCGTCTGATCCGGCTGGAGCGTGACATTGGACGGTGACGTCGTCGTCGTGACTTGCGGTGTCGGATCGGCCTGGAGCGCGGTGCTGCCCGCCGGGTCGTTGTTGGCCAGCGCCGCCTGCGTCCACATTCCCGAAACCAGGCCTGCAGAGGTGGCCACGCTCAGACCAAGGACCAGGGCGCGGCTCTTGCGAGCCCTGTGCTGCTTGGCAACGGGGGCGGTCCCGGCCGTCCTACCCGACCTCACTTGCGCTGATGCCCTACCCGACCTGACTTGCGATGAGGTCCCACTCGAACTGGCTTGCGAGCGCCGGGCGTTCAGCTGCGCGATTCTGCGTGCTTGATCGTCAGTCATCGTATTCGGCCCCTTCATACTCTTGCTCACCAGTATTGACGAGACTGGTATTCACGAGATTGGTTGCCGCCGCCGGAGCGACCTGGGGTGCGGTCGTCTGATCCACGGCGGTCACGGCTTGCGTTGGGTCATTGAGGTTGACGTATATGAACTGCGGGCTCGGCTGGGAGGCGGCAACGGCCGTCGTGCTCGTCACGGTGTCGAGCGCCCCGACGGCGGAGGTGCCGTTCTGGCTCAAGATCCCGATATTGACCGCCAGGGCCGAGCCCGCCGCGATCAGCGTCAGCGCAACTGCGCCGAGCGATGTCGTGATGGGCTTTGCGAGTTTCATTTGGTCCTCCTGGACCTTGGTATCGATTTGACTTCACAACCGTATGCTGTGCCGGTACAGAGCACACCCAGCCAAAGGTAAAGACACGGCAAAGCTTCCTGAGAATCCACTAAGAAAAGGCCGAATCAATGCGAATCCTCGTGGTCGAAGATGACGACTCCATAGCCGAACCGCTACTCGACGGCTTGCACCGTGAGGGGTTCACGACAACCAGGGTGGCTTCGGGCGGCGAAGCGCTCGAGACGGAACCACACGACCTGATCCTGCTCGATCTCGGTTTGCCGGACATCGACGGCCGGGACGTGTGCCGGAAGATCCGGGAGCGATCCGATGTTCCGATCATCGTCGTCACCGCCCGCGGCGACGAGATCGACCGTGTGGTACTTCTCGAGCTCGGCGCAGACGACTATGTGGTGAAGCCCTTCGGATTCCGCGAGCTGGTTGCCCGGATCCGCGCCGTGACCCGACGCGCCGCCACCAATCAAACCGACCCGACCAACGGTGTTCAGGAGATCGGGGATCTCGCTATCGATCGCAGGACGAGACGTGTGACCATAGCCGGTGCCGAGGTTCCTCTGACACCCAAGGAGTTCGATCTTCTCTCCTTGCTCACCGAGGATCCGGGCGCAGTGCGGTCCCGGGAAGAGATCATGGACGAGGTTTGGGATCCGCACTGGTACGGGCCGACTAAGACTCTCGACGTGCACATGGCCGCGCTCCGTAAGAAGCTCGGCAACCCGGATTGGATCACCACGATACGCGGTGTGGGGTTCCGCCTCGAGGCACCGTCGTGACCCGACGATTGGCGGGCACGTATCTCCTGATCACCGCGTTCGTTCTCATTGTGCTCATCGTGCCGCTCGGCCGGACTTTTGCCGCACGCGAGGAGACAAACCTGCTCAATGCGATCGATCGCGACGCCACCGTCGTCGCCAGCCTGGTCGAGGACGATCTCGAGGCCGGCCGGCCCACGCAGATCGATGCCCTCCTCGCCGGGTACGCCAATGAGCCGGGCGGGAGGATCATCATCGTCGACGACGCCGGGATCAGCGTCGCCGACTCGGACCATATTGGCGGACCGAGGATGGACTTCTCGACGCGACCCGAGATCCAGGCCGCCCTCGCCGGGCAGCGCGCCACCGGTCGACGCCCCTCCGAGACGGCCGGAGACGATCTGCTCTACGTGGCGAAACCGATCGGCTCCAACGGCCGGATCCTGGGCGCAATCCGGATCACGTTCCCGGCGGGGAGCCTCAACGACGAGGTACTCGACAACTGGATCCGGCTGGCGCTGCTGTCTCTCGTCGTGCTGATCTCCGTTGCGGCCGTTGGCGTGGCGCTGGCGAGACAGGTCACCCGCCCGGTCCGGAGCCTGGAGGAGGCCGCCCGGGCGCTTGCGGCAGGCGATCTCACCAGCCGGGTGCCCGAGCAGAGAGGGGCTCCTGAGCTGACCTCGCTCGGGGGGACCTTCAACGAGATGGCCGACCGACTCGAATCGTTGGTTGCCTCGCACCGGTCGTTCGTCGCCGACGCCTCGCACCAGCTCCGGACACCGTTGACGGCGCTCCGGCTCCGGCTCGAGAACCTCGCCGACTCCGCCGAGCCCGGGGACCGGCAGGCGGTCGCGGCCGCCATCGCCGAGATTCACCGGCTCTCCCGGCTTGTCGACGGCCTGCTCGCCATCGCCCGGGCCGAAGGTGGCACGAACCACCCCGAGCCGGTCGATCTCGCCGCCGTCGCCCACGAGCGCACCGCGGCATGGGAGGCACTTGCAGTCGAGTCTGGTGTCGAGGTGACCATGGAGGCGCCGGCGACGGCCCGGGCCCTGGCGGTGCCCGGGGCGGCCGAACAGATCCTCGACAACCTGCTCGCCAATGCTCTCGATGCCACACAGGACGGCGGTGTCGTCGCGGTCGTCGTAGACGAGCGGGACGGGTTCTGGGAGATTCATGTCCGTGACGAGGGCCACGGCATGCCCGCGGAAGACCGCGAACGCGCCTTCGACCGTTTCTACTCCAAAGGCAAGCCGGGCAAGGGCTCCGGGCTCGGCCTCGCCATAGTCCGTCAACTCGCGACGGCGAGCGGGGGTGATGCCGCGCTGTATGAGGCTCCCAAAGGAGGCGTCGACGCCTTGATCCGGTTGCCCCACGCCTGACGTGCGCAAACCGCGGTGGACGCGAACCTCACGCATGCAGGTGGCTGTTAGCAGCTAGTCGCGTCCCTCAGGACCTGGCAGGCCTCTGCCATTCGGACTGGTCCGAGTTGGGTGATTCTGCCTCGAAGAGAGTCCCGCGGCAGTGTGTGAAGGTTGTCGAAATTAGCCACGCACTCGGTAGGTACCCCGTCGTCTTGTGGCGTCAACTCCAACTCCGACACCACCCCTCGTCTAGTCCTGGTCAACGCGGCGACGACGACCGAACCGATTCGGTCGGCGACCGGGTCCCGAGTGAGGATCAGCACCGGGCGGTCTCCGCCCGGTGTGGCTGCAAACCAGATTTCACCGCGTTGCATTGGCCCAATCCGACCAGTCCTCTGCAGGGCCCCAATCCGCGATCTTGGCCAGGGCCGTTTCATCGGCGGTGAGCGGCGTCTCCTGCCACGCTTTGATGTCGACCTCGGCCCGAAGCCGTACGAGGTGCCGATGCAGCGCGTCGCGCAACAACTCTGAACGGTCAATACCCAGGCGGAGCGCCCATTGCTGGGCGTCGGCTGCTTCTTCGTCATCCACTCGGAAACTGAACATTGTCATACAGTAATCATATCGTGTATGACACACAGATCAACCCTCACATAGCAGGAATGAGCATTCCGCAGAGTGCCCTGGATCGGCGAGCGACCAGGTCCGGTTGCCCGAGCGCCTGACCCGTCACCGCCGACGACTAACGTCGCTGCTCCATGGACCGACCGACACGACAAGAGCAAGCCGAAGCCATCCTCACCTTGCGGGCACAACGAGTGGCGTCGCAAATATTGGGGCGCCGCGCCACAAACGCGGCCGACTACGACGCGGCGTTCAACCTCGAATGGATCGATCTCATCTCCGAGATCCCGGACCCCACGGCTCTCCTGGCACTCGGGCGCAACATCGTCGGACCCAAGGACGGCCTGTACATCCTCGCCCACGGTGACACGTTCCGGGTGTATCTCCAAGAGAGAGGCATTAGCCGCTACGAGGTGGCCGGCGCCGATTTCAACGGAGCCAGGGACGCCGCCATCCACCGGCTCATCCAGTTGCAGGGCATGCCGTACACGCCGCCCGGGATCTAAGACTCCGCGAATACCTTGTCGCCGACCCGCGGCCGGGTCGCCTCGGATAGCGCCTCGCCTCAGACATCGGCACCACCGTTGCTGCCCCCTCTGTCTCGTATCACGTCGTTGAGGACGTCGGGCCTATCGGAGACGATGCCGTCCACCCCCAGGTCGAGAAGACGGTGCATGTCGACCGCCTCGTTGACGGTCCAGGTGTGCACTTGGGCTCCGGCCGCATGGATCGCGGCGATCAGTCTGCGATCGATCGGCACGGAGCGGTAGTCGAATGGCAACTGGTATGCCTGAGCCCTGGTGGGCACATTCCTTCCGAATCGAGATGCCGTCACCATCGCCAGTACCGACCCCGGACCTGCCGATGTGGCTACTTCACCCCTGGTGATTCGCCGGAACCGGGCAATGCGGTGATCGACGAATGAGCCGATCAGGGTCTTGTGTTCCATGCCGTGTCGCTTGATCAGATCGGCCACCACCCATTCGAGGTTCGGTCCCTTCAGATCGATGTTGAAGTGTGCTTCCGGCCAAAGCTCGAAAACCTCGGCCAACGCCCGCACCCGGACCCCTGTGCCGCGCCGCGGGTATCCATCGGCCTCGTCGAACCAGTAGGCGGCGTCGAGCTGTTGCAGATCCGCGAAGTCCCACCGGTCGACGGGCCCGGCTCCGTTCGTTGTCCGCTCCAGAGTCTCGTCGTGGAACACTACAACCACGCCGTCTCTCGTGATGCGTACATCGGTCTCCAGGTACGTGTAGCCGAGGTCCACCGCACCCTGGAAAGCCTCGGCCGTGTTCTCAGGCCACAAAACCCTCGAGCCTCGGTGCGCAAAACGCAACGGGTATTCGGCACTCAGATATGGGACGACCATGGGGTCAGTTTGGCACGACGGGTTCAGGTGCCGCGGCAACGGCCCGATACAACGTCAATGGCCAGTAGACGACCCTCGGGTGCAACCACGTTCCTTGTCGCATTGGGGCTTGGAGGCCTTGCCGTTGCGACCGTCGCCATCGCGCTGACCTTCACGGCATCTGCGGCACAGCGCATTAGCGGAGCCGAGCGCGACCGCGCCGCCGTGGACTTACTAGAGCAGCGTCACGACCTCGCCACCCTCGTTGCCGCCGAGCAGGCGGCCACGGTCGTCGACGGGATCAACGGAGCGCAATCCATGGTCGCCAGTCCGATCACCGCCCAGCGCACCATGGCCGTCAACAACGCCGCCGATCGAGTCGAGGACCTCGCTACCCGGGCAGACTCCGTAGGCCACGAAGCACAGCGCTGGCTGGCCGCCCTCCCGGGGATCGAGGAGCCGGCGAGCATCGCCGATCCGTTCGAGCGGCTCGCTGCCTACGACACCGTCTTCGACATCGCCTGCTGCGCCGGCGTCGTCCCTGCCGAGGAGCACCACGCCGGGGAGATCGCCACCCTCGAGAACCTGGCGTCGCTGCCATCTTCGGTCTGGCAGTACTTCTATCTCGATGTGGAGCGGGCGAGCCGGCGGGGCCAGGGCATCCCCGATTTCGTGAGCCGGTTCATGGACCGGTTGGAGATACCTGCCGAGATCGTCGCTGAGACCCCAGTTCCGAGCGCGGCCTTTGCCGCCGACCTGGAGGCCGCCGGCACGCCGGGACCGTCACAGGACGCGATCAGCTCGCTTGTGTCCAGCGATGCGATGAGCACGCTCGACAACGTGGTGCTCAATGTCGCCAACCGAAGCCCGGTCGTTGTATCGATCGACGAAGCGTACGCCGCCGCAGACGCCACCCAGCGATCGATCGACGAGATGGTGAACGCCGCGCTCGAATCCACCCGGCAGAACCTCGACGACCGGATCGAGACCGCCAGGCAGATCCGGCTGGTGACCGGTATCGTCGCCCCGCTCCTTCTCGTCGTCCTCGCCTGCTTTGGCCTGATCGCCCACTGGTTCAACCGCAGCCGCACCGTCGCCAGGCAACGGGAACAGGATCTGATCGACAACCGCAACCGCTTCATGCGCATGGTGTCACACGAGCTGCGCACACCGGCAACCGCGATCTCCGGATTCGCAGAGATGCTGAGCAACGACTGGACGGCGCTCACCGAGCCCGAGATCGCCGAATTCCTATCCATCATCCTCCGACAGTCGACGCACCTGTCGCTTCTCGTCGACGATCTGCTGACGCTCTCGCATCTCGAGACCGGCCGGCTCCGGCTCCATCTGGGCATCATCAACCTCAAACAAGCGGCTACCGAGGCGATCAGCCTGGTCGACAGCCGCTACGGGGTCGCGGTCGAGACGACCATCGACCCGTCGATCACCCTGATCGCAGATCCCGACCGGCTGGTTCAGGTCATCCGCAACCTGGTCGAGAACGCCGCCAAGTACGGCAAGGTCGGCGTTGCCGTGTCGGCAGCCGTGGTGGGGTCGGGTTGCGACATCGTGGTGTCAGATCGGGGCCCCGGCGTCCCCCCGGAGTTGGCCGCCAGTGTCTTCCGGTTCTGGGACCGCGGGGAGAAGGACGGAAGCAGGGTTCGGGGCTATGGCATGGGGTTGGCGATCGCCCGGCATCTGGCGCGGGCCATGGTCGGTGACCTCGTGTACCGCCCCAGCCATCCGGTGGGCAGCGAGTTCGTGCTCAGCCTCCCCCTCGGACCGCCGGACGTCAACGAGCTCGACGAACCATGGGTCACTGCCGCCCGGGGCTGAGGGCGTCGCGGCGAACACCGCGCTTGATGACGCCGGCGACATGCGGTGCGTCCGGCCTGTAGGCGAGGTGCACGTACGAGGTGTCGTTCAGGATCACCAGATCGCCCACGGCACCGGGTCCCAGCCAACCCCTGTCCTCGAGCCCGAGAGCAAGCGCCCCACCGCGGGTGGCGCTCCACACCGCCTGCTCGGGCGATAACCCCATCTCCAGACATGCCAGAGCCACGACGAACGGCATCGTCTCGACGTTCGACGTCCCCGGGTTGCAGTCCGTTCCCAGCGCTACCGGGACTCCCGCATCCCACAGGTCACGGCCCCGCGCCTGCGGCAGTCGCAACGAGAACGCCACCCCGGGCAGCATCACCGCAACGATACCGGCCGCCCGCACAAGCTCGATATCGTCGTCTTCGAGATGATCGAGGTGGTCGGCACTGATCGCACCCACTTCGGCCGCAAGCTGCACCCCGCCCGAGCGAGCCAGCTGGTTGGCATGCAGGCGGGGAACCAGCCCATGGGCCTTGCCGGCGACGAGCACACGTCTGGCCTGGTCGACCGTGAAGACTCCCTCGTCGCAGAACACGTCACAGAACCGGGCGTGCGGGGCACACTCCGGCAATACCTGCTCGATGAGGTAGTCGACATAACCGTCGGCATCTCCGGTGAACTCCGGCGGGGTCGTGTGCGCCCCGAGGAAGGTCGGCACAACATCGACGCCGGCCGCTGCTCCGGCGACGGCGGCCACCTCGAGAAGCATCAGCTCGTGCTCCCCGTCGAGCCCGTACCCGGACTTGATCTCGACCGTCGTCGCTCCGGAGCCTCTCATCCGCAGCAGCCGGTTAGTGGTGAGATGGATCAGCTCGTCACGCGATGCCCGGCGGGTCGCGGCAACGGTTGACTGGATACCACCCCCGCTCGCCATGATCTGCTCGTAGCTCTCCCCTCGCAGCCTGCGGGCGAACTCGTCGGACCGGTCACCGGCAAAGGCCGCGTGGGTGTGGGGATCGACGAAACCGGGGAGGACCGCCCTCCCTTCACAATCGACGGCATCGAACGCGTCCGGCATCTCGGTGCGCTCCCCGGCCCACACGACAACCCCATCTTCGATCACGACGACGGCGTCGGCGACAACCCCGAGCAGGTCGCCCCGCGCAGGGTCGTTGGTGACCAGTTGACCGATGTTGGTGAGGGCAATCGAGCCGGGGTGCACCACTACTCCTGCATCGGGATGATGACACCTCGTTCGGCTGCGGCCCGCACGGCCGTCTCGTACCCGGCGTCGACATGGCGGATGATGCCGGTACCCGGATCGTTGGTGAGCACCCGCTCCAGCCGTAGCGCACCTTGCTCGGTTCCGTCGGCGACGACCTGGGCACCGGCATGGATGGACTTGCCGATACCGACACCACCGCCGTGATGGATCGCCACCCAGGCTGCGCCGGAAGCGGTGTTGAGCAGCGCGTTGAGCAGTGGCCAGTCGGCGACGGCGTCAGAGCCGTCCTTCATCGCCTCCGTCTCCCGGTAGGGCGAGGCCACCGATCCCGAGTCGAGATGGTCACGCCCGATCACGATCGGAGCCTGGATCGCCCCTGAGGCAACGAGGTCGTTGAATGCCAGACCTGCCCGGTGTCGCTCCCCGTAGCCGAGCCAGCAGATGCGGGCCGGTAGACCCTGGAATTGGACCCGCTCGGACGCCATCTCGATCCACCGCGCCAGCGCCCGATTCTCGGGAAAGAGATCGAGCACTGCCCGATCCGTGGCCGCGATGTCGGCAGGGTCTCCAGACAACGCCACCCAGCGGAACGGTCCCAGCCCCTCGCAGAACAGCGGCCTGATGTACGCCGGCACAAACCCGGGGTACTCGAAAGCGTCCTGGAACCCCCCAAGCTTCGCCTCACCGCGGAGGTTGTTGCCGTAATCGAAGACCTCGGCCCCAGCACGATGAAAGCCCACCATGGCCTCGCAGTGGACCGCCATCGATTCCCTGGCGGCCTTTATGTAGGCGGCCGGGTCGTCGGCGCGGAGATCGGCAGCCTCCTCGAGTGAGTACCCGGCCGGGACGTAGCCGTTGAGCGGGTCGTGTGCGGAGGTTTGATCGGTGACAACGTCGATGTCGACCCCGCGCCGGAGCAACTCCGGGAACACGTCGGCGGCGTTGCCGACAACGCCGATGGAGAGCGGTCGGCGGTCCTCCTTGGCACCGAGCGCTAGATCTACCGCCTCGTCGAGAGAGCCGGCGAATACGTCGAGATAACGGTGGTCGACCCTGCGCTGTATGTGCCGTGGGTTCACGTCGACACAGAGGGCCACCCCGTCACACATAGTGATCGCCAGAGGCTGGGCGCCGCCCATCCCCCCGAGCCCGCCGGTGAGGGTGAGCGTGCCGGCGAGCGTGCCGCCGAACAGCTTCTCGGCGAGCGCGACGAACGTCTGGTAGGTGCCTTGGAGTATCCCCTGGGTGCCGATATAGATCCACGACCCGGCGGTCATCTGGCCGTACATCATCAAGCCGGCCGCCTCGAGCTCCCAGAAATGCTCCCAGGTGGCCCACTCGGGAACGAGGTTGCTGTTGGCGATGAGCACCCGGGGCGCCATCTCGTGGGTGCGGAATCTCCCCACCGGCTTGCCGGACTGCACGAGCAGCGTCTCGTCGTTTTCGAGCGTCTCCAGATTACGGACGATGGCGTCGAACGCATCCCAGTTGCGAGCCGCCTTGCCTCTCCCCCCGTAGACCACGAGTTCGTCGGGCTTCTCCGCCACCTCCGGGTCGAGGTTGTTCATCAGGCAGCGAAGCGCCGCCTCCTGTAGCCATCCCCTGGTGCGGAGTTGTGTTCCCCTGGGGGCCCTGACCGGGCGGGGTCCGGACATTCGACTCTCCTTGGTGCCTGCTGACCCCACACTACCGACCGGAAGCGGCGCACACTTGTCGGCGCGCAGGGGTCACGACGACGCACCGCTGTAGTACCTCAGGCCGATCCGCCACACGATCCGCGTGACCACGACCAGCGCCGCCGTGAATACGACGGCGACCATGAAGGTCCCGGTGCTGAGCCGGCTGGTCAACGACTCGGCTGGAACCGTTACGGCGAACGCAACGGGTATCAGGAAGGTCAGGCTGCCGCGCATCCACAGCGGGTAGATGCCGACCGGCCACCTGCCGGCCTGGTATATCCCCTGGAACAACTCGAGGATGTTCTCGACCCGCACCACCCGGAAGGCGGTTGTCGTCAGGATCAACCAGAAGCAATAGATCATCACCGCGCCGAGCACAAGCGCAGCAGCGAAACCAAGCGAGTCGATCCAACCAACCCCACGCGTCATCTTGGTCACTGCGACTCCGAGTAACACGATGCCGGTGACCACATCAACGAGGCTCCAGATGTGGACTTCACGGATCGACACGAGTAGTTGAGAGTCTGCGGGCTTGGTCAACGCGTAGTCGAGCGTGCCCCGGTGCACATCGCCCATCAATCGCGCCATGTTCGGCTGAATGATCGTCTGGATGACACCCCCCATGATGATGTGCACACCCATGACCGCCAGCAGCTCGGGTGCGCTCCATCCAGCCAGATCCGAAGTCTGGTTGAACACCAACCACAGACCGATCAGCCCCGTGCCGAGGGCCAGCGCAGACTGGAAGATCTGGATGAAGAAGTTGACCCGGTACTGCGCCTCGTTCATCGAGCCGACCTTGAGATGGGCCCACGCCAGCCGAAACAGGTTCATCCGCCCACCGCCGCGAACCGACGGGTTCCCCGTTTCCACAACAACGCGGTAAGCCCCAATGCCACGACGGTCCAGAGCACCTGCATGCCAAGCCCGAACCAGATCTCACTAGTGGTGCGTCGGCCGATGAGAACCTCGATCGGAAACTGAAACGCCCATTGAAAAGGCAGGAAGTTGGCCAGGCTCTGGGCCCAACCCGGCATCAGCGATAGCGGCACCAGCCGCCCGGACAACAGCAACTCGGCGGTGAAGTACAGGTTGAAGAGCGCCGAGACACGGGTCGTCCACAATGTGACGAGACCGAGCGCCCAGAGGGCGAAGAACCGAACGAAAAAACCTCCCCACAAAGCAATTGAGAAGAAGCCGATCTCGAGCCACGTCGGATCGAGCGCCGGACGAAACACCAACGTCAGGACAACGGCGATCGGCAGCCACATGATGATCACGACGAATTTCCAGCCCCCGAAATAGGCGAGGTCGCGATGGATAGGGTGCACCGGCCGCAGCAACTCGGCGGATAATTCTCCTTCTTTGATGCGCTGCTCCCAAGCAAACGGGGTGAGCACGATGTTCATGTTCCGCACCAGGGTCCACACGATGTAGTAGGCCGCTAGATCGGCAGGAGCAAACCCTCCAACCGAGCCTCCGCTCTGGCGGGCGACGGTCGACCACACCACCAGGTAGATGACCGGCTCTGCGACCATGCCGATCATGTAGAAGTAGTTGGCAACGCGGTACTGGAACTGTTCCAGGATCGCGATGCGAGCCCATCCGACGTACAGGCGGGCGAGAGCTGTCATGCGGTCTCCTCGTCGCCGCCCACCTCCGACTCGAAGACTCGCTCGATCACCTCTTCGATCGGTGGGTCCTCGATCGTGAGATCCGAGATCTCGAAATCGGCGAGCAGCCGGGCAGCCAGCCGGGACGTTTCGGAGCGTGGCACCTCGAAGGTGACCTTGTCGACGTCACGGGCGATCTCCTTCCCGTATCGCGTCAGGTCCGACGGCGGTACCGGCATGGTCACGGTAATCGTCTTGTGCCCCGCAAACTGCTGGGACAAACCGGCGAGATCGCCGTCATAGAGCAGGGTGCCGTGGTGAATCACGATGACCCGGTTGGCCAGTGCCACGACATCGGCCATGTAGTGGCTGGTGAGCATCACAGTTGCCCCCTGCCTTCGGCTGTACTCCGCGACGAACTGGCGTAGCTTGCGTTGGGCGGTGACGTCCAGGCCGATGGTGGGCTCGTCGAGAAACAGCACTTCCGGCCGGTGCAGCAGCGCCCCGGCCACCTCGACCTTCATCCGCTCGCCGAGCGACAGGTTGCGCACCGGTTTGTCTACCAGCCCACCGAGATCAAGCAACTCTATGAACTCGTCCCGGGCCGCCTCAAAGGCTGCCGTGTCGAGCCGGTATATCGACTTGTTCAGCTCGAACGAGTCCATCGCCGGAAGATCCCAGTTGAGCTGGTTCCGGTTGCCCATCACCAGGGTGATCCGGCTCAGGAACTCGCGCCGCCGTTCCGAAGGAGTGTGACCCAGCACCTCAGCAACGCCGCCGTCGGGATACAGCAAGCCGGACAGCATCTTCAGCGTTGTGGTCTTGCCTGCGCCGTTCGGTCCGAGGAAGCCGACGACCTCTCCTGCCTCGATGCTGAACGAGATCTCGTCAACCGCCCTTATGTCACGATGCCGGCGGTGGATCAGACTGCGCAGCGAGGCGCGCAGCCCCGAGGCGCGAACGGGGACGCGATACGTCTTGGTCAGGGAGTCGACGCGGATGGCGGCCATGCTCCCGGGAGGCTACCCGACGGATCGGCGCAGGCATGTCCACAAACAGAATCCTCACTTCGAACGCGAAAACGACCGAAAAACACGCAACCTGGCGCCGACGATCGGCAATCGATGAGAACCAGAACAAAGAAGCTCGACGGCCGCGCCGCAGCGCTGGTTGCCCTCGCCGCCGTCATGCTCGCGGCCATGGTGGTGGCCTGGCGGATCGATGCCGAGGCCAGCACCACACCACCCGAGGACGCCTACCGGCTGGTTGTCACCAACGAGCACGATGAGCCGATCGCCGGAGCCACGGTCGAATACGCCGACCAGGTGGCCACCACGGCGCCAGACGGGGCGGTCCTGCTGGTCCTGCGCGCCCCGGAGCTGGCCATCGTCCACGCCACCGGGATGCTCCCGGACGCAGTTGTGGTGGGAGACCGTGAGGAGACCACGCTCCGAATGCTCGCCTCCACCGGGCCGGACGGCGAGCGAACGGTGCTCAACTTCGCAGGCGATTTCATGCTGGGGCGGCGCTACCTGGATCCCGGTGACGACCAGCAGGCGATGGTGACCGATGAGGAGTCCGCCCGGGCCGTGGTGGCAGACATCGCTCCCCTTTTCGGGCTCGCCGACCTGTCGACCGTGAACCTCGAGACCGTCGTCGGCACCCTATCGCCTGAAGACGCTTCGGTGGACAAGCGATACCTGCTGCAAAGCCCTCCGGCCGCCGTTGCCGCCCTCGACGATCTCGGCGTCGACCTGGTCACGCTCGGCAACAACCACTCGAACGACTGGCTCGATGCTGGATTGACCTCGACGCTACGCGCCCTCGACGAAGCCGGTATCGCCTACGCCGGGGCCGGGGCAAATGCGTCCGAGGCTGCCGCCCCCGCTCTCATCACCGCAGGCGACCTTACAGTGGGCATCGTGTCCATGACCACCGTCACCGGAGACTACGTGAACGACAGTCTCCCGGACCCAACCGCCGTGATGCCTGCTTTCACCGCCGAGGAGGACCGCTGGGAGTACGAAGAACGTCTCTTTGGCTTCGGGCTCCCCGGAGATCCGACCTACGTGCCCAGCGCGATGCGCCGGCCATCCGAGATCTGGAGTCTCTTCGAAGATACGGAAAAGACGCTCACCGCCGGTGACGCAGCCGACTTATGGCAGGCGATGAGCCGGGTCTACCCGGAGATGCAGGATTGGGTCGCCCGGCGAGGCCACGCCGGTGCCGCCAGGTTCTCCAGGTCCGCGGTGACCGAAGCCGTTGCCGCGGCGCGGGACGAAGGTGCCGACCTCGTCGTGGTGCAGCTCCACGGCGGCTACCAGTTCGCCGACGTCCCTTCCGACTACTTCGGTGACGCCACCCGCGCTGCCGTCGATGCCGGAGCGGACCTAGTGATCGGCCACCACCCGCACGTGGTCCAAGGGTTTGAGATCTACAAGGGAAAGCTCATCGCCTACAGCCTGGGCAACTTCGTCTTCGACCAGGATTTTCTCGCGACACATCCGTCGGTGATCCTGCGCACGGTCTTCGAGGGCTCCGAGCTCGTGGACGCCAGCCTGTACCCGATCGTCCTCGACGGCTATCGCCCCGTCGCCGCCGCAGGCGACGTTGCCACACGCATCCTGCGCCGGGCCAACGAAGCTTCGCTGCAGAGCGCAGTGTCGCTACGCCTTCCGGATCTCCACATCGGCTCGACCCGTGTCGACGCTCCGGTCACAGCGATGGTGGTGGCCGACCAGAGCCGCGGTCGGATCGCACCGATCGCCGAACCCGGCAGCGTGTCGTTGCGCCTGTCTCCGGGTGTTGCCACGGCAACGGGAGGCGGCTTGCTGCAGACCGGCGAGCAGACCTCGGGTCTCCTCCTGGGAAGAGACGTGTTCGGATACGGGAACCTCGAGGACACCCAGGCCGACGGGTTGGTCGCAGCCGGGCTCGAATGGTCGGTGCCTCCCGGCAGTCTGACGCTCGACCCGGCCAGCCCTGAGGGCCCCTGGGTAGTGCGGCTGGATCGAACCACCCAACATCTGACCGACGTCGTCGCCAGAACGGCCGCAAGGGTGTCCCTTCCCGGGCACCGCTGGTTCGACGAGAGCGGGGAACCGGTCGACGGGACAGCCACCTACTCGGTGCGGGTGTGGGCCAGGCGCGTCGGCGCCGGGATCCCGTTCGTGCGGGTCTTCTACTACGAGTTTGACGACACCAGCCCGACCCGGGAACCCAGTTCGACACCGCTGGCGACGGTCGACATCGAGCTGCCGCTCGTCAACGATGGGGCATGGCACGAGCTGTGGGTCGACATTCCCGAGCCCCCGGAGCGCGCCAACGCGGCTCTCGTCGGGGTGGGACTGTCGCCTCCCGAGTCACAGTCGGGAACCGTCTGGGTCGACGGGCTCCAGGTGATCGAGTGGCGTGCCGCCGATGAGACACCGGACCGCACCTGGGTTCCAGTCGACTACGTGGTCGCTTCTGAGCAGACCGAGGTGTCCCTACCCGTCGCTCCCGGTGCGTGAAAAGAAATCCCGGGTCCGTGAATAGGAATCCGGGTACGTGAAAAGGCATCCGGGTGCGTGAATAGGAATCCGGGTGCGTGAATAGGAATCCGGGTGCGTGAAAAGAAAAAAGGCCGCCGGCAGGACCGGCGGCCTCGGCTTCAGTAGCCCTATGCAGGCGCATCCTTGTCGTCACCGTCGAGCTTGTCCTTGATGCCCCCGGCGACGTCCTTGGTCTTGTCCCAGGCCTTCTCCGCCGCGTCACCGGCTTTCCCGGCCACGTCTCCGGCGACGCCCTTGCTCTTGTCCCAGGCGCCTTCGGCCATGTCACCGGTCTTCTCGGCCACATCGCCTGCGGTGTCCTTTGCCTTCGAGAACCATCCCTTGACGGTGTCCATGAAACTCATAGCATTACTCCCTTTTGGTGGTGATTTACCCATTGTACGCACGGAACAGCTGCGATCAGCCTGCTACTCGAAGAACTGGTTGAGCTCTCCCGCTTCGATCAATCGGGCGATCGTCTCTATGTCGGGCCCGATCGGCCGGTCATCTTCGAGTGGGGCGACGTGGTCGCGGATCAGCCGGCACACCGCCCCGGTGCGCTCCCCCGGCTGGAGCGGCTGCCTGTGCTCTACCGCCGCTACCGCACACATGATCTCGACCGCAAGCACATTTGCAGTGTTGGCAAGCACCTCGTGCAGCTTGCGGCCGGCGCCCCAGCCCATGGAAACATGATCCTCCTGCAGACCCGAGGTAGGGATCGACTCCACCGACGCCGGATGCGACAGCACCCGGTTCTCCGCCACCAATGCCGCCGCTGTGTACTGGGCCAGCATGTACCCCGAATTCAGGCCGGGGGTGGGCGCCAGGAACGGCGGCAGCCCGGCGGACCGGTCGGGGTCGAGCAGCCGATCGGTCCTGCGCTCGGAGATCGACCCGAGCTCGGTGGCGACAACCGCGAGGAAGTCGAGCACTACCGCCAGCGGCTGGCCGTGGAAGTTGCCTCCGGAAACAACGGTGCCGTCGTCGGCGAACACTATGGGATTGTCGACGACCGAGCCGAGCTCTCGGACGAACACCGATTCGGCATGAGTCATGGTGTCCCGGCTGGCGCCGTGAACCTGCGGGGCGCAACGCAAGCTGTAGGCGTCCTGGACTGCGTGCACCATGTCGTCGGCGTGGCTGGCGACGATGGCGGACCCCTCCAGCAAACCGGCGATGTTCGCCGCAGAACGGATCTGGCCGGGATGGGGACGCAACTCGTGGATCCGCGGCTGGAACGGCTTAGACGACCCGAGCAAGCCCTCGACGGACAGGGCGCAGGCTATGTCGGCGGCGTTCGCCAGAGTCCACGCGCGGTCCAGGGCGAGCACCCCGAGTGTGAGCATGCCCTCGGTGCCGTTGAGCAGGCTGAGGCCCTCCTTGGCGGCGAGGGTCAGCGGTGTCAGCCCGGCAGCCGCCAGCGCCGCACCCGCACCCTGCTCCTTCCCGTCGACCCGCACCGTGCCTTCGCCGATCAGCGGCAGTGCCAGATGGGCAAAGGGAGCCAGGTCACCAGAGGCGCCCACCGAGCCCTGACCGGGCACGACCGGCAGCAGCCCCCGGTTGAGCAGCTCGACGATCCGCTCCACGATCACCGGCCGCACCCCGGAATAGCCCTGGGAGAGAGTACGGGCCCGTAGCAGCATCATCGCCCGCACGACTCTGTCGTTGAGACGCTCCCCGACACCCGAGGCGTGGCTGCGGAGCAGCCCCACCTGGAGCCGGGCGGCCTGCTCCGGCTCGATGTGGGTTGTAGCCATCCTTCCGAACCCGGTGGTGATGCCGTAGACGGTCCGGTTCTCGGCGACACACTGCTCGACCAGTTCCCGAGCGGGGCGCATCCGCTCGGGCACGCCGGAACCAATCTCAACCGTCGCCACCCCGTCGGCAACCGCGACCACGTCACCGATCGCCAGCGGTCCACCGTCGATCGTGACCACCCGCATGAGTCCTCCTCTGTCGTGCTCCGGACACTACCCTCCGGGCTGCATGGATCAGGTCAGACATAGGCTCGAAGCGGTCGCAAGAGCGTTTGCCGCCGGGGCGATCGTCCTCGTCGGCGTGCTTGCGGTGATAGGCGTCGGCGATCCGCAGGACCCGGATCTTGCAGATGCCGCCGCACTGGCCTCTGCGATCTTCGGTGTGATCGGGCTCCTGGCGGCGCTCCGGTGGTGGTCGACCGCGGGGGAGCGGACCGTCGGTCCAGAGCGAATCCAGGTCGGCTTCATCGTTCGCGTCGCAATCGCTGAAACTGGCTTGCTGCTGGGCGTCGTCGGGTTCGCCCTGACCGGATCGCTGCTCGCACCGATGATCGGGTGCGTCTTGTTCCTGGCCGCCCTCGTGCTGCTGGTTCTGGGTCTGCGCCGACTTGCCTAAGCCTTGCGCAGCGCGTCGCCGAGCCGCTCCGCCTCGCGCCGGCGAAGCCCGACCCGCACCCGCAACCGCTCCAGCTGTTGCTCGACGTGCTTGTCGGCGCCGGCGATGGGATGCTCGGCAAACCAGGCTTCGATATCGGCGGCCACCTCGGGCTCCGAGCGGTACATGATCAGATCGAGCATGCGCCGCCGGTTCTGCGGTGGCATCGAGTTGAGGACGCGTTCCCAGTTCGCCTTGACCAGCTCCCAAACGAGCGGGCCCGTCTCGCGGTGACCGAGCAGCCGCGCCAGCATCCAATTGGCGTCCTGGCTGCGCACCTCACCACCGAGAATCATCTCGACGAGACGCGCTGCGGTCTCCTCGTCGGGCACGGCAGCCGCCGCCCCGAGGAACCGGACCTCCTCCTGGGGCGTCTCAGCGTCGTCGCGCAGCCGGAGGAAGCGCTCGAACTCCTCGCCTCCCCCGTTGGCGGCGACGATCCCGATCGCGGCGTCGGCAACGTCGGCGTCGACCGAGTCACGGTCCTCGAGGAACTTGCTGAAGACCCTGCTGGCCTCGGCCTGGGTTTCGGCGTCGTCGCCCAGGTTGCCAACAGTGCGGAGCAACAGCGCCCGCAGCTTGCGGGTGAGACCGGGCTCGTTGTCCGCCGGCTCCCATCCGAGCTCGGCCGCTTTTGGCCTCGCCAGGTCACACACCAGCTCCTGCAGCTCGGGCCGATCCTCCGGTGCGATCACCCGGTCGAGTTCCCCCAGACCGGCGACCGCCGCACCCCACACATCGGGCTCGTCCTCATCGGTCAGGGCACCGACCAGTGCGATGAAGTTGGCCGCGGGCGCCTCACCGGCAAGCACGTTCGCCCAGGTGTCGGAAAGCAGCATGCGGCGCTCACCCGGCTCCAGGGTTGCGAAGTCGGCGGCGAGGTCCTGCAGCGTCTCGGTCGGGTAGTTGACCCGGTAGAACCCGTGACCACCACGATTGAGCAGCAAACCACCCGTAGCAGGCAGACCGACGGGCTCCGACCCGATGATGAACCGCCCGTCCCCTGACTCGGTGTGGTAGAGGGCGGGCACCTGCCATTGTGCGTCCCCCCCACCCAGAAAACGGAACTGACGCTGCTCCAGCAGGTAGCCGGACTCCGTCTCGGTGACATCGATCTGCGGGTAACCGCCCTGAAAAATCCAGCCGTTCATGATCTCACCCACGGGTTCGCCGGACTCCGCTTCGAGCGCGGCCCACAGGTCGGCGGTCTCCGTGTTCGAATAGGAGTGAGTCTTCAGGTAGCGGCGGATCCCGTTGCGGAAAATGTCCTCACCCAGATACTGCTCGAGCATGCGGAGCACGGCCGAGCCCTTGTCGTAGGTGAGGGTGTCGAACATGGCGTTGGCGTCCTGAGGAGAGGCCACCGGGAACTCGACGGGCCTGGTGGACGTCAGCCCGTCGACGTCCATGGACCCTGCTCGCGGTCCGGCGAAGCTGAGCCAGCGCTTCCAGTCCGGCCGGAAGGTATCGACGCACTTCATCTCCATGAAGGTGGCGAAAGCCTCGTTGAGCCAGATCCCGTTCCACCATTTCATGGTGACGAGGTCGCCGAACCACATGTGTGCCAGCTCATGGGCGATCACATCGGCGACTCGCACGAGCTCTCCCTGGGTGCCGCGCTTCTCATCGACCAGCAGGGCTGTCTCCCGGTAGGTGACCGCTCCCAGGTTCTCCATCGCACCCCATGCGAAGTCGGGAACGCCGATCATGTCGAGCTTGTCCCCCGGGTACGGGATGTCGTAGTAGGTGGCCAGGTAGTCGAGAGCAAAGGCACCCGCTTCGAGCGCAAACTCGGCGAGATGACCCTTGCCGGGCGTGTGGAATACCCGCAACGGCACACCGCCGGCATCGACCGGTCCGGTGGCCTCCAGGTTTCCGACGATGAAGGCGACCAGATAGGTAGACATCTTCATGGTCTCAGCGAACTCGTGTGCCACCTTGGCGTCGCCGCTCGGCGTCGCAGCAACCTCGGCGCTGTTGGTTATGGCTACGAGGTCCTCAGGGACAACCAGGGTCACCCGGAATGTGGCCTTCAGATCGGGCTCGTCCCAGCACGGGAAAGCTCGCCGGGCATCGGTCGCCTCGAACTGCGTCGTGGCGATGACCTGCTCGTTGCCGTCGAGGTCCTTGTACGTCGACCGGTAGAACCCGTGGAGCTCGTCGTTGAGGATTCCGGAGAACGTGACGTGCAACTGCCACGAGCCGGGTGCCAGTTCCTCATCGAATCGGAGCGTCACCCGTTCTGTCTCCTCGTCGCAGTCGATGCCAGACGCAACGAGACGGTGACCGGAGCCGTCCACCACGGCGGCGTCCTGGATCTCCAACTCGATTGCGTTGAGGACTACAGAGGTGACCGGCTCGACGACCTCGACGTCGACTACTTCGGACCCGCGGAAGGAGGCATCGTCAAGATCAGGCTCGAGACGCAGCTCGTACCGGGACGGGATCACCGTCCTCGGGAGTCGATAGTCGGCTTCACTGGTCATCCTGGCTCCTCACGACGTCGCGGGGCAGATGGTAGAGCGATGGGAGGACGTCTTGGTCTACGACACGCTGGTGGTGACCGTCACACCGCTCTCCTCCGGAGACGCGGGCTCCCAGCCGCTACCGGTGCTGCGGAACAGGTAGGTGTCGGCACGGTACCCATCGCCTCGGGTCGCCACCCCGATGTCGATCCCAACCAGCCCGTCGCCGAGCTCGTCAACCGGACCGACGTAGACAACGACGGCACCGGGCTCGATGAGCATGCCGTCGGCAAACATCCCCTCGTGCCGTTCCTGTGTGATGATCTCGGTCCGGTCCATGCTTGCCATCAGCGACTGCTGCATGTCCACCGGCATCACAGTCTCATCTCCAGACTGCGCATCACGCGCAACGATCTCGTCGAGAACATATACCTGCGAATCGTCGCAATAGCGCGCACACGCGGCTGCCGCAGCCTGGGCCGATATGTCGGCGACGTCCGCGGCGGACAGGCTCACCGAGCCTGCGGGTTCAGCGCTGCCACAACCGGCGATGAGCGCGGCGCATGCGGCTGCTGCAACTACCAGCCTCACGATGAACTCCCCTCTGCGGCCGATTCCCCGCTTGGACATCTCATGCCTTCCTCGAGTTACCAGAGGACGCTACACATGGCGTGCGCAGGCACGAAAGCGGAACGGCTGTGGTTGCGCTGCCGGTGTTGTGTCCTTATAGGGTGATGGCAGTCGCGACAGAGCCTGGAGCCGGAACATGATCGCGCCCGACGGTTTCGTGGCGTTCTTCGAGCAGAAGGAGCAGCCGATTCGTCAGGCGCTGAGCGCCGAGCTCGGCTTCGACCTTGGGAAAGACTCAGCTGCCCACGCCCTCGCCTACGCATGGGAGCACTGGGACCGCATAAAGGAAATGGACAACCCCGCGGGCTATGTCTTCCGAGTTGGTCAACGCTACGGCCGTCGCCAGCGACGGCGCCCACCCCAGCCGGCTGCGGTCTCGTCGAACGTCGAGATGCCGTGGGTCGAACCGGCGCTCTCTGTCGCGTTGAAGTCGCTGTCGAGACATCAGCGGATCGCGGTGGTCCTGGTCCACGGTCTGGGCTGGACCCGAGTCGAAGTTGCCGAGCTACTCGGCATCAAGCCAACAACCGTACAGAATCATGTCGAACGAGGCCTGAAGCGCCTTCGACAGGAGTTGGAGGTATCCGGTGTCGATTGACAACCTCGCTGATGCGATCGCCCGCACATATGCGGAGCACTCCCATCCCCTCAGCCTCGACGAGTTGACCAGCATCGCAGTCGCTGTAGAGACGCGCCACAGCCGGGTTCCGAGTTCGAGGCGCGGCATCGCTATTGCGCTTGTGTCTTTCGCCGCGGTGCTTGCCCTCGGGGCGGGGCTGCTCCTCGTCGGCGTGGGTCTCGGACCAGATGACAACGCCGTCAACCCAACCGAGCCGTCTACAACAGCCCCAACCACGACGGCACCGCCCAACACCACGACAAGCGTGCCCACGACCACCGCACCACCGCAGCTGGTGTATCCCGACCACGAGGTGACGCTGATCGAAACACCACCGGTAATACAGGCGATCCCGTCCGGCCCACCACCTGTCTTCGAGACGAGCGGTTTAGGCGTCGAGGTCTCGTTGATCCCGTTCGAGACGCTGACGCTCGATCAGCTCGCTCTCGAAGAGAACGAGTTTTCTCTTGCGGACCAGCCGATCATCGCGCTGGGAGACCGAGACGGTCTTCTGGCCTTCCGGATCCCGGTGATCTTGTCAGGGGAAGTCGTCACATGTGACTGGGGGGTCGGCTGGACGAAGTGGAATATCGAGTCGGGACAACCGGCGGCGCTCGGAACATGCAGCGGGGGAAGCACCACCCCACCAGGCGGAGGAATCCAGGCCGAACCAGACGTGACGGTGCGAATGCGCCAATCGCACCCATGGATCACCCAGGTCTTCTGGTCGTCGCTTCCATCCGATGTGTCAGTCGTGCAGATCACGGTCAACGGAACACGACAATGGCAGCGCCCGATCGGAGGCGTTGCCGTATTCATCGTTCAAACGGCAAGTGAACCGACGATCGAGCTCGTGTCCTACGACGATGCCGGTCGGGAGCTCGACAACCGCACCGCCGAACCCGGCTGACGGCACAGCGATTCGTTACCCATCCAAGGAAATCTTGTCATACCCGGCTGATACGTTGTCCTCATGTTGGGAACGACTTCTATCGACGATCTGGAAGCCACCGTGCTGGGGGCGGAGGCGGCGATCTCCACACTCCGGGCCATCCAGCTCGGGGCTCTCCGCAGGCTCGACGATGCGGGTATCGCCAACATCGACGGGGCCCGGTCGTTGGTGGAGTGGGCAACCGCCAAGCTCGATCTCGCCCCCCAGAACGCCCAAGCCCTGGTACAGGCGTCACGGATCGTCACCAGCGACGACTCCGACAGGTTGGAGCGGGGGAATGCTCGTTCGACCGTGCCCTCGCCACCAGCAGACTGGCGGCTGCCGGCGCCGATGAGAGCGACGTCTCAATGGCCGCTGGTTATGACATCGCTGGGGTACGTCGTCTCACCGCCCGGCAGCGTCGCTTCACCCGCCGAGACCAGCAACGTGTCTTTGCCGATCAGCATGTGGTGTTGCAACCCAATCTGGACGAGTCGCGTATTCGATCCGGGGTTTGTTGGACGGGGTCGGCGGACGCACCGTGGAGAAGGCGCTCCAGCAACGTTCTGACGAGTTTCCCGATGACGTCAGGTCCCGAGCCCACCGCTACGCCCTGTCACTCACCTCTATCTGCCAAGACTCACTCGGCGATTCGGATACCGGTGAGGGTGGTGGAGCCGATGTGGTGTTGTTTGCCGACCTCGACCGGATGGCCCACGGTGGTGGGGAGGTTGGGGTTGAGATCGAGTTCGGCCCCCGGGTCGCGCCGCAGGTACTCGAGGAGGCGCTGTGTACCGGGTCGGTACAGCTCGTCGGCCTGGACAACGGCAAACCGGTGGTTACCTCCGGTAACACCAAAGCTATCGCGCCTGCTGTCCGCCGCTTTGTCATGTGGCGGGACGGTGGCTGCACCATCTCGGGGTGCCGGTCGCGGTACCGGCTCCAGGTTCATCACCTCAAACATCGCAGCCACGGCGGTAGCCATGATCCGGACAATCTGACCACGTTGTGCTGGTACCACCATCATGTGGTAATACATGGTCGGGGCTATCGGATTGATCCCACCTCACCACCACAACGACGACTCTTCATCACACCTCACCGGCGCGGACCCCCATAGCCGACACACTCGGCTTCCCCTACCTCCCCGTCACCCAAACGACTCACGAAGATCCCCACACCCGGGGCGTCCCGACCACACCGTCCGGACCTCCCCGGCATATCTGCGCGTCCGTATCTACACCGGCTTCCGGGCAAGTGCCTCGAACTCGTGCCGGTCTTCCACGGACCAGCCTTCGCGGGCGACTACCAGCTCCCATCCGGCGAGTAGCTCCCAGCCCTCCCCCACATCGATCAGGTAGTTTCGTGGTGGGCGATCGTGGCGCTCGAGGTTCTTCTTGGTGGCCCGGCAGAAGACGAGCAACCCGCCGGGACGGAGCACGTCGAGGAACACCGAGAACAGCTCGCGCTTGATGAAGTGAAAGTCGACGAGCACATCCCACGGCCCCGGCGGCATCGGGTCGGTGTCGAAATCCATGCAGATCGTCGCCACCTCGACACCGGCCTCCGCCGCCGCCTGTCTAGCAAGCTCGAGCCCGGTGTCCGAGATGTCGGCGATGGTGACGTCGTGACCCTGCCGCGCCAGCCAGATTGCGTGCCTGCCGGTGCCGCCGCCAACGTCGAGGACGCGGGATTGTGACGGGAGCCGGGGACCAACTTCGAGCAGAAACGCCGAAGGCTCGGTGACCCAGGCCCCTTCCTTGCTGTACCGATGATTCCAGTGAGCGCGCTCAACCTCTGACATGTAGGGTCATCTTATGTGCAGATCAATCAAGCGTCTCCGCGACGGCGCCGTACCCGCCACCCCTGAAGAGATCGAGGCAGCCGCCCTCCAGTTCGTCCGCAAGATAAGTGGCTTTCAGAAACCCGCCGCCCACAACGCAGACGTGTTCCAACGAGCCGTTGCTGAGATCACGGCATCGTCACAGGGGTTGCTCGACAGGTTGGTGATCCGCGGGGCCTGAGAAACTGGAGAGGCCCCGCGTCCCTGCGGGGCCCCTCCGTCCGGCTGCCTCCTCCCGGTTATGCCTCGAGCCGGACCGCTCGTGAGACGATGTCGTAGAACTCGTCTGCGGCGTCGTTGTTGAGCTGACGCCATGGCAGGCCGTCGAGCTCGGCGAGAACGTCGTCGAGATGGAGCCCGCGCACCCACCGGCTGTCCCGGAGCACCTCGGCGTATGCGGCGACGGACGACACCAGCTGGAACTGGGCTGAGGTCTCGTCGAAGCGGTCTGCCAGCAGCGCCGTCGAGACGTCACCCTGGATCTCCTCGCTGCGACCGGTGTCCGGGTCGATCCAGCGCAGATGGACCGTGGCGAACGGCTCGTCGGTCCGGTAGGCATCTCTGGTCAGGTCTAGCTCGTAGAGCGCGGTGACCGTGTGCCCGGCGTTTATCTCACCGGCGTCGACACTGTCGTCCCGGAAATCCTGGTCGGCGATCGCCCGGTTCTCGAAGCCGATCAGCCGGTATCCGTCGACGTACTCGGGGTCGAACTCGACCTGGACCTTGGCATTACGGGCGACGGTCTCGAGGCTCGTGGTGAGCTGCTCGCGGAACAGCTTGACTGCTTCGTCCTTCGTATCGACGTATGCGTACCACCCGTTGCCCTGGTCGGCGAGTTGCTCGAGCAGCACGTCGTTGTAGGTCGAGATGCCGACGCCGATGGTCACCAGGTCGATATCCTCTCTGGTGCGGTCGCCGATCTGCTCGAGGATGGAACCCGGACCGGTGTTGCCGACGTTGGCGACACCGTCCGACAGCAGGACGACCCGGTTGACGGCGTCACGTTGGTAGGAATCATCCGCCATGTCATATCCCTTGAGCAACCCCGCCTCGGCGTTGGTATTGCCCCCGGCGCTCAGTCTGTAGATGGCATCGATGATCGTGTCGGCATCGGACGCAGGTGTCGGCTCGAGCACGACCCGGGCATCGGTGTTGTAGGACACGATTCCGACGGTGTCGTACCGATCGAGCTCGCCGATGAGCACGGCCAGAGCGTCCTGGACCATCTTCAGCTTGTTTTGATCACCCATCGACCCGGAGACGTCGACGACCAGGGTCAGGTTCATGTCCTGCCGCTGCCGCTCGGTGACCTCGCGAGCCTTGATCCCGATACGGAGGATGTCGTTGGCCGGATCCCAATACGGGGTCGGGCCGCCGTCGGCGTAAATGGCGAACGTCGAGTCGTCCGGCGCCTGGTATCCACCGTCGAAATAGTTGACGTACTCCTCCACCCGCACCGAGTCGGGGTCGGGCAGGTAGCCGTCGTTGATCCACGCCCGCATCAGTGTGTACGAGCCGGTGTCAACGTCGACCGCAAACGTCGACATCGAGTCCTCGATGGGGTCTTCGAACGGGTTGGCCCCGTAGTCCTCGAAGTTGACATCTCGCGGTTCCTCGGTCATTGCCCCCGCTGTGGTTGTGGTCTCCGCCATCGCCGTTGTCGCGGTCGCCCGCTGATCCCCTGCGATCGGGGTCGGATGGCCCGGCGACGCTGTCGTCTGCGACGCCGCCGCGGTCGTGGTGGTTTGGTCTATCCGCCCGTAGGTGGTGTCCGACGAGTCGTCGTTGCCCCCACAGGCACCGACAAGCAGAATCACCGCCAGCAGGGCGATTGTGGTCTTCCTCATCATGGTTTGCCTCCAAGTTGACTCGTACGAGATCTCGTGTGCAACGATCTCTCGTGCGATGTCGCTTGGACGCCCCCAGGCCTTGCCAGGGTTCCCGAAAGGGTGGTGGACAATCTCCGTGAAGGCTCGCCTCATCCGAGCACAAACAGCGGCGGCAAGCACGGCCTCGAGCCTGAACTGGAGTTGTCCGGCACGGTTTCCCGAAAGGGTGGTGGACAATCTCCGTGAAGGCTCGCCTCATCCGAGCACAAACAGCGGCGGCAAGCACGGCCTCGAGCCTGAACTGGAGTTGTCCGGCACGGTTTCCCGAAAGGGTCCCTACCGGTTCTGCACTTCTCCGGTGCTGACCGCCGGATCCACGTACTCGCCGAGGACCATGGCGTCGAGGGTTCCTCCGAGCAGCGCGGCGTTGACCGGTCCACTGACCTTGGAACGCACGATCCCGGCGGCGTCGATGAAGAAGGTCTCGGGAAGACCCTCCACACCGAACTCCACGGCGACTCGCGATCCCACGTCACGCCCGTAAGTGAACGCATCGGAACGCCCCAACTCGTCGAGGAAGGCGAGACTGTCCGACTGGTCATCGAGGTACGCAACTCCCACGAACTTCACCCCGAGACCCTGGTACGCAGTCGCCGCCGAGAGCAGAGCCTCATGCTCGGCGCGGCAGCTCGTGCACCACGACGCCCAGAAGTTGACCACGACGATGTCGCCGGAGAAGTCGGTCAGGCGGAACTGACCATCTGAGTCGAGATAGTCGATGGCCACATCGGGCACCGGCTTGTTGTCGAGCGGGCTCGGCGCCAGGGTGGGGTCGGCACCGAGACGGTTGACGAAGATCACACCAAAGACCATCACCGCTATACCCGCGGCGATCGCCAGCCAGAAACCCCAGCCCGAGTACTTCTTCACGGCGCCGCCTCCGCACTCGTGAGCATGCTCTCGGCCTCGGTTCTGATCTCATCGGGGAGGTCGTCATATTGGAGCAGCTTCTCGAGCGGCTCTACGGCACCCGCCGGATCGTTGAGACCGTAAAAGCGGATATTGGCCAGGTACCAGAAGGCGATGCCACCGTCCGGCTGGACTGCCAGACTCTGCTCGACAAACGATTGGGCGACGTCGGAAACGCCCGAGAGGTAGGTCATCCACCCCACGTTGGCCAGCGCGGTGGCGTCTTTCACCCCGAGCGTGTCGAGGACATACATGTAGTGCTCCAGCGCCTTGGGAAAATCGCCTTCGGTGAAGTAGCGCTCGGCCAGTGCCAGCCGCATCGGGGCAATATCGGGATTCTGGGCGATGACCTCTTCCATCTGCTCGTCCGTGACGTCGCCGAGGTTCATCGCCTGACCGTTGACGACATCGGCGGCAACACCCTCGACCCCGGACGTATTGGTGTGGGTGGTCGTCAGCAGCCACACCGCGATCCCGATCACGGCCACGAGTACCGCCCCAATGCCGAGCAGCCGGGAACCGCTGAGGAAAGGGGCGGCCGTGGCGGGCTCGGTCTCAGCCTCATCATCGGCCGACTGCGTCAGGAGCAGGTCGCGCTCCTTCTCGTAGCGCTGCTGCAGCCCGGCGGCGGCCGCGGCATCGATCTCGCCGTTGTCAACCTGCTCGGCCAACTCGATCATGTCGCGCTCCACGTGGGCGATGCGCTCTGCAATCCGTGCTTGTTCCAGGGTCATGAGACGACCCCGCGCCTGGTCCAGACGATCCATCCACCGACGCCGAACGCGACCAGCGGCGCAGCCCACAGGGCCAAACCCCACCCGAGCAGCGGCGGCTCGAGAACTATGTGGTCCCCGTAGCGCACGGCAAAGTAGTCGAGGATCTGATCGTCGGTGAGCCCCGCGTCGATCTTCTCCCTGATGATCACCTTCAGATCGGCGGCGGCATCCGAGCCGGACTCGGCCAGCGACTGACCGTGACAGAGCGGGCAAGCGAGCCGCTGCTCGAGGCTCTGAGCGCGCTGCTCCGGGTCTGCGGCGGCCGGCTTCGGCAGCAACCCGACCACCATGACGGCGATGGCGCCTATTGCCAGCCCCCAGCCGACAATACGGCGGGTGCGGTCAGACATCGACGGTGGCCTCCACCCTGCGCCGCTGCGGCTTCCTGGCGTAGATCGCCCACATACCACCGGCAACGGCAATCAACCCGCCGGTCCACAGCAGCCACATCAGCGGGAAGACCATGACGTTGAGAGCGACCTGGTCGCCGGGAACGCCACCGAGAGCGACGAACACGTCCTCGAACAAACCCGTATGAACGGCAGGCGTTCCCACCGCACCACGTACATAGCTGTTGAACACGGGCTGGAGGATGGCGATCTCATTCCCACAAGACTCGTCACGCAACGAAAGCACCGCCCCGATGACCTGCCGATTCGGCTCAGTGCGCGTCGTTGATGTTTCGTAGACAAGGCAGTAGCCGTCTACAACGGCGCTTTCCCCGGTAACGAGCTGCACCTGGCCCCTGGCGGCCATGCCGCTCGACGCCGCGATGGCGATGGCGATGAGCGCAATGCCGGTGTGGGTGATCTGGCCGCCCCAATACCCCGAGTCGCGCCGCAACAATCGGAGCACGCGGTCGAGCCTGCGCCCTTCGACCTTGGAAAGCTGGCGTCGGAACTCGCCGACGATGGTGGCGATCACGAAGATGCCGAGCACGACCACCACCACGACGGGGATCGAGCGCACCCCGACCGTCACAGCCACCGCCCCGGCTACGAGACCGACCACGATCGGGGTCGCGATCCGCCGCCACACGACGCCGGCGCGAGCCAGCCGGTACGGGGTCACCGGACCAACACCCATCGCCATCAGCAACAGGAAAGCGGTGGGGAGCAGGATGCGGTTGTAGTAGGGGGCGCTCACCGACACCCGCGCCCTGCCGAGCGCCTCCAGCACGATCGGGTATATCGTGCCCATCAGCACCGCCAGGGCGAAGACAGTCAGGATCAGGTTGTTGAGCAGAAACACGCCTTCCCGGCTCGCAATCGAGTCGAGCCGCGGCGCCGAGCCCAGCAGATGCGACCGCATGGCAAACAGAGCAAGCGAGGCCAGCACGGTCACGAGGAGAAAACCGAGCAGGATCGGCCCCACCTCGGACTGGGTGAACGAGTGCACCGAGATGATCGTCCCCGACCGGGTCAGAAACGTGCCGAGGATCGTCAGCGAGAAGGTGGTGATGACCAGGATCAGGTTCCACGACTGCAGCATCCCCCGTTTCCGTTGCACCACCGCCGAGTGGATGAACGCGGTGGCGGCCAGGAACGGCAGCAGGGCCGCGTTTTCCACCGGGTCCCAGCCCCAATAGCCGCCCCATCCCAGCACCTCGTAGGACCACCAGGCGCCGAGCAACATCCCGAAACCGAGAAACGCCCAGGCAACTACGGACCACCGTCTGGTGCGTTCCAGCCAGACGCTGCCCTGCTCCCCCCTAATCAGTGCTGCGATGGCAAAAGCGAACGGGGCGGTGAACGTCACGTAGCCGACATAGAGCATGGGCGGGTGAATCGCCATGAGGATGGAGTTCTGCAGCAGTGGGTTGGCGCCGACACCGTCGACGGGGGCGACGGTATGCACGAACGGCAGCCAACTGGTGTCGCCGCAGACACCGCCGACGAGCTTGGTGCAGACTTCGAACGGGTTGGCCGCCGTCGCCATCAGCGCGAACCAGAACAGCGATATCACGCCCAGCACCGAGAGTGCGGTCAGACCGAGCCGGTCGGCGCCTCGGACCGAGCGAGCGACGAGGTACACGACGACCGCCAGCACCAGACCCCACAACACGATGCTGCCCTCGAGCGCCGCCCAGGCGCCCGCCAGTTTGAAAATGAGCGGTGTCGTTGTGCTCGAGTTGGAGGAGACATAGCCGAGGCTGAAGTTGTCCGACAGGATCGCAGTCTCCAGCGCTAGAAAAGCGATCACGGCGCCGCCCAGCAACAGCTGCACCGGACCGCGGATCCGGCCCGGGTCCGGTTGCGGCGCCGTCGCCTGTCTCCAGGCACGTCCGATGAGAAGCACCGAAGCGGCTGCCGACAGCAGAATTGCGAGCAGACCGATAGCTGCGATCACGGCTGTGCTAGCTCGTGTTTGACGTCGTCGTAGATCTGGTTGTCCTCGGTGCGGTACTGCTCGTCATGTCGGATCAGCATCATGTCCGAGTGGAAGATCGAACCGTCCCAGGTTCCCTCGACGATGACGCCTTGCCCCTCGTCGAAGAGCTGGGGAACAACGCCAGTGTGCACGACGTCGAGCGACTCGCGACCGTCGGTGACGGTGAGAAACAAAGTGGCCCCGTCGCGGGTCACGGTGCCGGCGACGACCTGGCCCCCGAGACGGAGCCGCTGGTTGGATGCGGTCACGTCCTGGTGGAGCTCGGTCGGGGTGCGGAAGTAGACGAGATTGCTGGACAGGTTGATCAGCAGGACGACGATGACTCCCAGGATGAGAACAGCGGGGACGAGGAACTTCCAGTAGCGGCGTATCACGTCCGGTCGCCCAGCCTCTTGTGGGCCGCCTGCAATCGCCGCGCCAGCCACAGCGTGTAGCCGATGAGTGTTCCGTAGGTGAGCAGATATCCGATGACTACGTACCGCATCAGCCACCCGACCCGATTGTCGGCGCCGTGACCGCATCGCCGGCAACGGGCCCGGAGACGGCGACCGCAACCTCGAGCGCCTCCACCTCGAGACGGGCCAGCTCGTACCGGTGCCGCAGCAAGGCGACGTACACGACGGTGAACGCACCCACCGAGACGAGCAATGCCGCCAGGATCGGACCGTCCATCTGGATGTCGCGGGGACGGAAGGTGTTCGTCTGGTGCAGCGTCCGCCACCACGTGACGGAGAAATGCACCGGGATCAGCTGTACCAGCCCGACGATCCCCAGCACCGCCGAGCGGCGAGCCCGCGCTTCCGGGTCGGGGATGGCCCGGCGCAAGGCCAGATACCCGATGTACACGAACAGCATGATGGCGGTGAGGGTGAGCCGCGCATCCCAGGTCCAATACACGTTCCAGGTGGCCTTGCCCCAGATCATCCCGCCGATGACGGCAACCGAAGTGAACGCCACCCCGATCTCACCCGAGGATCCGGCGATGAGGTCCCAGTGCAATTTCCTCGTAAACAGGTAGGCGACGCTGGCGATGAAGGTGACGGTGAAGGAGAGATAGGCCAACCAGATGGACGGTACGTGCACAAACAGCATGCGGGCGGCATCGCCCTGGGTGGCGATACGGGGACTGGCGACCGCGAAAACGAACCCGACGATGACGGCGACGGCGGCGGCAACGTCGAGCCAGTGGGATCGTATGCGGGATGTCATCGAGTCTCCTGTAAGGGTCGCGCCGTCAGCACTCCGACGATCGCCAGGGACAGCACTACGGCGGCCATCAACAGCAACCACGACAGATTACCCCCGTCACGGCCTAGTTCGACGGTCTGAGTCGCACCGAGCAACAGCGGTATCGCCAGCGGCGTGACCAGCAGTGGGACGAGCGCCGGACCGGCGTTGATACTGGTGGCGATGGCTCCGGAGATCGTACCCAGCTCGGCGAGGCCGATGGCGGTGAGCGGCAGGACGAGCGTCATCCACCCCCACTCGGAGATGTCGAGCCCGTACAGGGTCAGAGCGACGACACCCATGAGCACCTCGAAAACAAGCAGCAGGACCGCCGAAGCCATCGCCTTGCCGGCGAACTCTGCGACAGGGTCGACACCGAGCAGGGCAATCGCATCCCGCTGCGCCGGTGTCTCCATGTTGGTGCGCCGCACCGCGGTCAGCACCCCGAACAGCATGACGACGACGAAGAGCATGCCGGTCCCGATCCGGCTGAGCACGTCTTGATTGATCCCGACCGCAAGTGGCACCAGCAGAAGCGCTATCGCCCCGAACGGGATCGTGATCCAGGCCACCTCACCGGAGCGGCGCTCCCGATCGAGGTCACGCCGGGCAATGGCGGCGGTCTGGTGCCAGAATCGGTCAGGCATCGAGCGATCCCCCCGTCAGCTCTGCGGTTCTGGTCACCATCGAGGCGACCCGGCCGACATCGTGCGACGCGAGGACGACCGCTCCGGAGCGTTCCAGGACACCGGCAACAATGTGCTCTACCAGCTCGACGGCACTCGGATCGAGCGCGGAATGCGGCTCGTCGAGCAGCAACAGATCGGGGGAGAGCATGATCTCCCTGGCGAACTCGACCCGGCGCTGCATCCCAAACGACGCCTCGCCGGCGAGACGCTGTGCGGCCGCACCCAGCCCAACCGCCTCGAGGGCCCGCCCCGCCTCCTCCATGGGGGCTCCGGTGATCCTGGCGGAGAACTCCAGGTTGGCCAGCAAGCTCAGCTCCGGGTACAAGGCGGGAGTGTGCCCGATCAGACCGAGCCGGGGACGGATGTCGAATCGCTCCCAACCGTCGAGGTCGGCACCTAGGACAAGAGCCCGGCCCGAGCTGGGTCGCAGCAGGGTGCCGATCACCCGCAGCAGGGTGGTCTTGCCCGCGCCATTGGCCCCGAACAGCCCGACGGACTCACCGGCGGCGACGGATAAGTCGACGTTGCGCAGAATCGTCGCCATTCCGATGCGTGCGGAAACGCCGCTAAGTTGAACGAGTAACTCGGATCCAGGCACAGCGCAGGAGTCTAGGAGGGCGTTGGTTACACCCGACCTATCGAGCCGCTCGGCGAGAAATCGCGCCAACCGGGGGAATATTCGAGTAGCTGTATGCGTTTTTGCTGGATCCGTAGACAATCAACCGGAGTGGACCAATGGCAACCGTCAATCTGACAAAAGACACATTCGAAGAGACCATCCTCAACAACGACATCGTGCTCGTCGATTTCTGGGCCGAATGGTGCGGACCGTGCAAGATGTTCGCCCCAACGTACGAGAAGATCTCCGAGAACCATGACGGGGTCGTCTTCGCCAAGGTCGACACCGAGGCCGAGCAGGAGCTTGCCGGCTACTTCCAGATTCGCTCGATCCCAACCCTGATGATCTTCCGTGATCAAATCGGCATCTTCTCGCAACCCGGCGCTCTTCCCGGGAACGCGCTCGAAGACCTGATCAACCAGACGAAGGCGCTCGACATGGACGCCGTCCGCAAAGAGATCGAAGACCACGAGCACGACCATGACCATGAGCACGACCATGACCATGAACATGAGCATGAGCACGATCATGAGCATGACCACGATCGCGAGCATGATCACGCCTGAGCCGTCGGCTCAGGTTCGGTCGGCTCAGGTTCGGTCGGCTCAGGTTCGGTCGGCTCAGGTTCGCTGGTACACCCGCGGTTTCCCGGCTAATCGCCGCGCTCCCGTCTGACCAGATGGGCTAGCAGCAGCTGTGCAAGGGCGACGTTTGGCCGCTCGACCTCGATTCGGTGCCGCACCTTGCTACCGAACGCACCGGGCTCGGTGAGTACGTTGGCCGGAATGCCGGCTTCCTCGAGCACACCCCAGGCCTCCTCGGCCGCGTCGCGGCTGGCGAACTCGGCGATCGGGACGAGCTTGTCCTTGTTCCACATGCCCACTATCCGGAGGCGCCGCCGGTGAAGTTCCAGCTCTCCAGGTGGAGGCTGGGCACATACAGCATGCCGGGGCCGAACTCGGAGTCGGCGAAGCGGGCATCGTTGCCGATGGCATGGATCCGTCCCTGCGACAGCGCATCGACAAACGATTGCGTGAAGCGCAGATTGGTGACGGCGCCGGTGATCTTCCCGTTCTCGATCATGAACGTGCCGTTCCTGGTCAACCCGGTCACGGTCAGCGCCTTCGGGTCGAGAACACGGCAGTAGTTGAAGGTGGACACGTACAGACCGCGCTCTACCGATGCAATCATGTCCTCGACCGACGTCTCCCCCTCCTCGAGGAACATGTGAGTCGGGATCGGCCCCCATTGGTCCGACCCGGGGTCGCCGTGCCCGGTTGAGTGGGTGCCCGCCCTGGCCGCGGTCCTACGATCGTGGGCGAGAGCGCGACACACGCCGTCGACGACGAGATCGAGTCGCTGTCCCGGTGTGCCTTCTGCATCGAAACCGACCCCGAGCGCACGGGGATCAGTGGCATCGTCGTAGAGGTTGACGGAAGTGTCGAGCTGCGTCTTTCCCAACTCCACGAACGATTGGCCCTCGGCGTGCGTCTTGCCGTTGAAGCCGTAGAACGCCAGGAAGATCCCGATCGTGCCGACGCACTCTGGCGCCAGCACCACCTCGTACTCCCCTGGTTTCACATCAAACGCGTCCAACCCGCGTCTGGCACGATCGGCGGCAAGTGCCCCCACACCACGACCGTCGATGGCCTCGATCCGGTCCGAGGTCGCATGACCGGAACCGGCGGCTCTATTGAGCTGCTGGATTCCATCCAGCGAGGCTCGGGTGTAGCGGCCATAGGCACGATGTCCGGCGGTGTTGACGAACGCCACCGACTGGCCGACCGTCTCGTAGTAACCGGCGGCTCGCATGTCTGGCCCTGCCGCGACAAACTCGGCCACGGCGGCGGCTCGCACTTCGGGGCCTGCTGCTGCCGTCTCCTCGTCGTAATGCATGGGATCGGTGACGTCGACCGGTGCGGTGAGCCCCGGCCAACTCTCGTCAACCCGTTGCAGCGAGGCGACCTCGATCGTGGTATCAACGAACTCGTCGATGTTGTCGAGCCGGGTCGTCGTCGCGGAGTTCACCCGCCCGTCGACGGCTACACGCAGCGATACCGCATAGCCTTCCTCGGCGACGTTCTGGTGAATGAACGAGTTGGCGAAGCGAGTGAGCGCCGAAGCACCACCGGTGACCACCACCTCTGCCTCGGCGCGGTCGTTGACCTTCTCGAGGACGTGACCGGCAAGCTCTACGGTTCGATTCATGCCCGCACCCCCACCCTCACCCTGGCGAAGCGCCCGGGTGCCGCCGAGTGGCCGGTGTGGGCAACCTGCACCGGTTGGCCCTTCCCGCAGTTGGGGGTCCCCCAGTGCACCCGCTCGTCACCGCCGGCCAGCTTGTCGAGCTGCCCCCAGAACTGCGGCGTGATCCCGGTGTAGGTCGGATTCTTCAGCATCCGGCCCAACTTGCCGTCTTTGACCTCCCAGGCGATCTCACACCCGAACTGGAAATTGAGACGCCGGTCGTCGATCGACCAGGAGCGGTTCGTCGCCATGTAGACACCGTCCTTGGTATCGGCGATGATCTCGTCGAGCGTCGCATCGCCGGGTCGTAGACCGACGTTGGTCATCCGCACCATCGGAAGCCGGTTGTACCCGTCGCCGCGCACCATCCCGCCCGGGGGCAGACCGACGATCGAAGCCGAGTCACGGCCCGACAGAACCCCGACCCAGATCCCATCCTTGACGATGTCGACGCACTGCGCCGCCGTGCCCTCGTCGTCGTAGCCGAAGGACCCGAGCGCCCCGGGCAACGTGGCGTCGGCTGTGATGTTCATGAGCGGCGACCCGTAACGATGCGAACCGAGCTTGTCGAGCTCGAGATGCGAAGTCCCGGCAAAGGCTGCTTCCCATCCCAGGATGCGGTCGAGCTCGATGGCGTGGCCCACCGACTCGTGGATCTGCAACGCCAGCTGCGACCCTTCCAGGATGAGCTGCTTCTCGCCCTCCTCGAGGCTCGGTGCGCCCAGCAGGGCCGCGGCCTCCTCGGCGACCCTGCCCGCGTTGCCCGGGTAGTCCCACTTCTCAACCGTCTCGTACCCACCGGTTTCGAACTGGCCGAACGATTGCGGATAGGAACGCCGCTGGATCTCCCCGTCACCGAGGGCGGTGGCGTCGAAGCCCCCACCCGATTCGATCAAATGCTGATGGATGCGATGACCCTGGGAGGATACAAACCACTTGTTGGTATCCCAGAAGGCGAGGTTCCCGGTGGTCACGGCGACTCCCTCGACCTCGAGCATCGTCTTGGTGACACCGATGAGCAGGTCGACCTTGTCGGACACCGGGACCGTGAACGGGTCGATCTCGTGGGGCGTCTCGTACGAGTCGTCCACCACGGGAACGTCGGCAAGCGGCATCACCGGACCGGGCACTTGCGTAGACGCCCTGGCGATTGCGGCGCTGCGCTCCCCCGCGGTGCGAGCGGCAGCAGCCGTCAGATCGGATGTCGCATAGAAGCCCCACCCCGACCCGATGAGGGCACGGACGCCAATGCCCGCCCGCTCCGCCTGGTCGATCGACTGCGGTTCGGCGTTGTGAACGGAGATCGACTGGTTCTTGGAAAGCACGACCCTGGCATCGGCGTAATTAGCTCCGGCGGCCAGGGCACCCTCGACCGCGGCCCGGGCGAAATCAAACACAGTGCAGCCTCCAGCTCGGTTTGCTGCCCCGATGGTAGACCCGGCTGCGTGCGCACGTCCCGAGCCGGGCGTGGCGCTACGAGCCCGGCAACTCCACCCGGAACACGCTGTGGCCGCCTTCGTAGGCGTAGGTCAGTTCGCCACCCATGCACCGCGCCAACTCACGGGAGATCGACAGACCCAAGCCGAGCGAGCCGAGCACGTTCTCTTTCCCGGCCGCCTGGTAGTAGGGGTCGAAGATCGAGCCGCGATGCTCGAGAGGTATCCCGTCGCCGTTGTCGACTACTTCGAGATACGGTCGAACCCCGTCGCTGGAGGGGCGTACGTCCGCTCCCACCCTCATCCATATGCGGTCGCCGCCGTAGCGAATGGCATTGGTGAGGAGGTTCCGAACGATCTGGCGAACGCGGATCGCATCGGCGAGCGCCGACGTCTCGGGTCCGGCTATGGGCGGCACGTCGAGCTCCGGGGACGATCGCCGGCAATCCGCCAGCGCTGCCCCGGCGAGCGTATTGAGCGAGACCTTTTCTGCGTTGATCGCAACTTTCCCGGACTCGAGGTTGGCGGCAACGAGCAGGTCTTCGACGATGGCGGTCAGCTCGGCCGACTGGGCAGCCACCATGCCGACCAGCTCCCGCAGCTCTTCCGCCTCGAAATGCTCCCAGTTAGCGACCAGCTCCTCGGACATGCCGAAGACGGCGGCAAGTGGTGTGCGCAGCTCATGGCTGACGCTGGCAATGAACCTGTTCTTGTCGGCGACAAGACGCTCGAGACGACGTGTCGTCGCCCGCAGCTCGGTGAGATCGAGCATGATGGCGACCACCCGGGACATGTCGCGTCCCCGGCTCGTCGACGGAACGATCGCGTGGAGCCGGCATTCGAAAGGGCTACCGCTGTAGTCCATCCCGACGAAATCGGCCTCGTGTTCGGCAACCCGTTCCCACATTGACACGAACTGGCTCTTGAACGAGTCAAGCACCTCCGTTGTCAGCTCATGGTCGCGGAAACCTTGCAAGACCGCCAGAGTCGACGGTGCTTTGAGCAGCTCGACCGCGGCGGCATTGACCCTGGTAGTTCGGATCGAGCCGATGGCCCGGCGAACCTCATCAGGATGCTGGTCCAGATACGGAGCCAGATCGGTGACCCCGGCGGCACGCAGCTCATCGAGCCACGCTTCCACGGCCGTGAAATCCTGTTCTCTCATCGCGACCGGAGCCCACTCGAAGAGCGACCGGTATCGCTCCTCCTGCTCCTTGAGACCCCGTTGCGCCTCGTCGACGCTGGAGCGATCGGTCACCATCAAGCCGACGAGCTCCTCACCGTTTGCATCGAGAAGGAAGGCGTCCACGTCGACCAGCCGGTCTCGGACGGTTCGCGCCGACACCGACGACACGTCGACGTCACGCCGCACTCCCTCGACCAGCCGCATCACGGCGGTGCCGCTGACACTCCAGAACCCGCCAAGGAGACGATCCCCAGCGCCGAGCCCCATCAGCTCGCCCGCAGCCCGGTTCGCCTCTCTGACCTCGAGATCTGCCGAGACGATCAAGAAAGGCGCGTTCGCCCGCGCAAAGAACTCGGTTGCCTCGCCACTTAGAGCGGGCCGGGCCCCGGTCGCGGCGGTGTGTTCTCGCCTAGCAGTCATCCATCGTCCTATCGGCAGCCGAGCCCGCCGACCAAAGCAAACCTTTACCCGCCGGCGGGACCACCGGGAAACCGTACCAACACATCCTCGAGCGGCTTGCGCTCGATATCCGGCACACGGCACTCGGCGGCGGGATAGCCGACCGGGAACAGGGCAAACGGACGCTCATTCTCCGGCCGATCGAATACCCGGCTCAGGAAGGCCATCGGGCTCGGGGTATGGGTCAATGTGGCCAGACCCATGTTGTGCAGCGCCGTGACAAAGACCCCGGCGGCAATACCCACGCTCTCCTTCACGTAGTAGTTCTTCTTGGTATCGCCGCCCGGCGTGATCGAATAGCGCTGCTCGAACAGGACCACGATCCAGGGCACGATCTCGAGATATGGCTTGCTCGCCGTCGTGGCGAGCGGCCGGATGGCCTCACGCCACGAATTCGGCAGGCGGCCTCCGTCGTAGTTCTCTCGCTCCTCGTCTTCGACGGCACGACGAATTCGCGCCTTGATGGCCGGCTCGCCGACCATCACGAACGTCCATGGCTGCCGGTTGGCACCAGAAGGGGCGGTAGCCGCGGTGCGGATGGCCATCTCGACCAATTCAGCGGGCACCGGGTCCGGTGCGAACTCCCTGATGCTGCGCCGACGGCTCATCAACTCGTAGAAATGCTCGGCCCGGCCCAGCATGTCGGCCGCGCCACGCCTCGTGAAGTCGTACTCCACTGTCTTTACGTCCACAGGCTCCCCTCTCCTACCCCGAATGTACCCGCCCGCCGGCCCCGGGTCAGACGGGCAATGAGCGATGCGGCAGGTCGACCCGGCCGCATCGCGTTGTTTCAGCTCCAGGAACCCACCAGCACGGACGTTGTGGATACCGGGGTCAAAGCCTGTCCGGCCACTCTCGCCGACATAGTCCATGAAGGACCGGCTACGACCTCCTCCTCCACGGTCGGTGTCGTGGGGTCGGCGGGCGCGGCGTTCGTCGTCCAGCTGTTGCCGATGATGGCGAGGGCCAGGGACGCAACAAGTGCGACAGCGGCAAGCAGAGCGACGAGACGCCGGTCGCGGAGCCAGGGCAAAACGCTCGTGGTCAGCATCCGTGCAACCTCCAGTGATCGAGAGTGTCCCTTCCGAATCGGCAATCGCGGCTGCAATCCTTGAGGGTCATATGTGACGATGCCGCCGGGACTAGTACCCGCGCCAACCTCCGAAATGATGTCAAGTTCATCAGATACGAATGCCGAAGAAGGGGTGACAGTCCTGCTCCTGACGGAGGTTCCACGGTGAGCTCCTCGCCGGGTCCCGGCACGCCCGAGACCCCGGTACTAGACAACAACTCGGCGGTGGCATCGTTCTTCGGCCCTCCGGCCACCGACGGTGCCCACCCCGAGCCGTCGCCCGTCATGAAGGAGGTCGCCGACGCAACTCGTCCCCATCACGTTGTCTGGGCCGTTCCGATCATGACCGCAGTCATGCTGGTGGCCACCATGCTCGGGTTCAACATCCTGCTGCGGTTCGACACCCCGGACGGCGTGACGGGCTACACGGCCTGGTGGGTGCTGGCGATAGGCTTTGCCGTCGCGGAGAGCCTGTTCGTCCACCTCCCGGTGCAGCGCGACTCGCACACGATCTCGATGAGCGAGATTCCGCTCGTAATCGGGCTGGCGCTCGCCCCGCCGCCTGTCGTCGTCTTCGCCAGGATCATCGCCGGGGTCGCCGTGTTGACGTTGCGCCGCCAACCCCTCCTCAAGCTGACTTTCAATCTGTCGCTGTTCACGCTCGAGACCACAGTGGCGTTGGTCGTATACCGGTACATCCTCGGTGCGTCACAACCGTGGGAACCCGCTGGCTGGCTCGCCGCCATGATCGCGATCGGCGTGGCCGTAACGGTGTCTGCCGCAATGGTCGACGTCGTCATCGCTCTCAACGACCGTCGCCGCAGACTGCGCGATATCGTCCGGTCGTTTGCGGTGGGCTCGTTGATCAGCGTCGCCGTCGGCTTCCTCGGAACAATCACGGTCGTGATCATCCACTTCCAGCCCCGGGCCCTGGTGCTGCTCGGGGTGATGATGGCGTTCTTCTTCATGCTGTTCCGGTCGTTTGGCCAGCTCAGCCTGCGACACGACGATCTCCGGTCGCTCTACTCATTCACCAACCAGGTAGACGGCACACTCGGCGCAAGAGACATCGCCGTAGTCACTCTGCGAGAGGCGGTTTCCATTCTCAGGGCAGAACACGGCGAGATCATCCTGTCGGACCCGGCCGAGTCGCACGCCAGCTACCTCGGGTTCTCTGCGGGCCAGGACCCGGCACAACGTCAGATTCCCGTTGACGATGTCGACGAGCTCCACCGGATCGCCATCGGGCCAAAGCCCGAGCGACGTTTCGGCCCTGAGAACCACGCCAGCAGGCTGCGGATCGCGCTCGGTGCCCACACCGCCTCCTGTGGGATGATCGCCCCCGTCAAACATGGGGCGGGCAGCATTGGAGTGCTCATGGTCACCGGGCGTACCGGCGTGGCAAAACGGTTCTCACCGACCGAGCTCGAACTGCTCGACACGATCGCCAACCACGCCAGCCTCACCCTGGAACGAGCGCGAGTCATCGAGCAGCTGCACACTGAGATCGCCTCGAAGCAGGACCTGATCCGGTCCAAGGACCAGCTGATCGCCGCCGTCAGCCACGAGCTGAGAACACCGCTGACGGGCGTGCTCGGCTTCGCGGAGATGCTGCGAGACCACCGTGGAGAGTTCAGCAGCGAGGACGAGGACGCCATGTTGCGGTCGATCGCCGCGGAGGCAGGCGATCTCGCCGACCTCGTAGAGGATCTCCTCACGGCCGCCAGGGCCCGCATGGGATCGCTGACGATCGTCCCCGCGCCCGTAGCGCTCGACCCGCTCGTGTCCCGCGTCGTAGACACCACTGTCGATGCAGGCCACCACATCACTGTCACGGGTGAGAAGACGACCGTGTTCGCCGACGAGGGCCGTGTCCGCCAGATACTTCGCAACCTCGTCACAAATGCCCAGCGCTACGGCGGCACGGAAATCGAGATCGCCATATCGGTGGAGGGGCATACGACTCACCTCACCGTCAGCGACAACGGCGACGGCATCCCCGCTGATGATCAGGAGCGTATCTTTGCGCCCTATGAGAGCGCCCACAACCCGGGAACCCAGCCCGGCTCTCTCGGGCTCGGGCTCGCGATCTCGAGAATGCTCGCCAGGCTGATGGACGGTGATCTCTCCTATCGCAGACGCGGCGGCTGGACCGCTTTCGACTTTGCTCTCCCGGCGTATCGCAAGCCCGGGGCCACTTCGGTACCCACCACAGTCGAGCTCGAACGCGTTTGAGCTTCGCCGCAAACCTGCGAGACTGACCCGCATGGACCCCCATGGATGGCCGGGCGAGTTCAGCTTCTGCCCCCACTGTGCCACCGCGCTCGAAGACCGCGATGTCTTCGGCAAGGTCAGAAAGGCGTGCCCGGCCTGTGACTTCGTCCACTTTCGCAATCCGGGTGTCGGTGCCGCAGTGGTGATCCGTGACGCGGACGACCGCCTGCTGCTCGTCAAGAGGGGCCCCGGGGTCACCCGACCGGGATTCTGGGCGATCCCGGCAGGCTATGTCGACTACGGCGAGGAGATCCGTGCCGCGGCAGCACGCGAGCTCCTCGAGGAGACCGGTCTCGTGGCCGACATCGGCGACGTTGTCTGGGTCGCCTCCAACTTCCATGACCCGGCGAAGCTGACCGTCGGTGTCTGGTTCGAGGGTGTGGTGACGGGCGGAGCGCTCGCGGCGGGTGATGACGCAGCGGCGGCGGGCTTCTTCGAGCTCGACCGGCTGCCGCCGCTTGCGTTCGACACCGACGTCGCCTACCTCCAGTCACTCGGACACGACGTACACGTCAGCTGAGACCGAGCTCCCTCTCCATCCGCTCCACCCGATCTCGCAACCCGGCCAACTCGGCCTCCAGGGATGCAATCCGGTCGGGCTCTTCGCCGGCCGCGTGAGCCGACGATACGGCCGGGCTCTCGGCCACGGAGCCGAGCAGCTGCCGGTAGCGGGCCTCCTTCTCCCCGGGGCGACGTTCCAGCCGAACGGCCAGAGGTGTCTCGGCGTCCCCGAGAGCTGCCAGCTCGGTGGCGACCTCATCGAGGTCCGCAAACTCCACATAGCGCCCGGTCCGACCGCGTAGCTCACCGAGCGTCTGATCGCCACGCAAGATGAGCACCGCCAGCAGCGCCGCCTGACGTGCGGAGATGTCGAGCGTCTCCGTGACGACGTGCCGGTACTTCAGCACCCGATCTCCCTTGCCGTGGACCGTGCGGGCCAGGCCCAGGTCACGAAGCCCATCGACCGATTCCAGGACGTCGGTCTCGCCTAGATCGAGGACGGGATCCCGGTTCGACTTCTGGTTGCACGCCATGACGAGAGCGTTCAGAGACATCGGGTAGTAGTCGGGTGTAGTCATCTCCTTCTCGATGAGACAGCCCAGCACCCTGAGTTCGCGGTCGTTCAAGTCCATGCCCGGATAGTACGCATCAAACCCGCAGCACCATCCACAGGTCACCCACGTTGGTGCCGGTGGGCCCGGTGACGAGCTGCTCGCCGAGACCGGCGAAGAAGCCACCGGAGTCGTTGTGCGCCAATGCCAGCCCGGCGTCGAGACCGGCGGCCCGTCCGCGGGCAACCGTTCCCCCGTCGACGACGGCACCCGCCGCCCGTGTGATCCCGTCGATCCCGTCGGTTCCTGCGGCGAGGAACCAGACATCCGGCCGGCCGTCGATCAGCGTCGCCGCCACCAGCGCCGCCTCGTGGTTGCGACCTCCCACCCCATCACCGGTTACGGTCACAGTGGTCTCCCCGGCAAAGACCGAGACCCCGAACCCGGTGCGGGATAGCGCTTCACCCGCCATGGCGCCGGCGTCACCGGTCATCCTGGTGTCGAGCACCCGCGCCGGGTAGCCCCGCTGCTCCGCCTCGGCGACGGCGGCATGGGCGGCGACGGCGCCCCGGGCGACGATCCGGAGGGTCTGCTCCGGTACCGGCAGTGGCCGCGGCGGCTCCGCAACAGCGGCGAGCACGGCGGGTGGGAGCTGCTCGCCTATGCCCAAGCTCGCAACGACGTCTCCCGCAGACGAGGCGGAGTCGCCGGTGGCGACCGTCGGCCCTGAGGCGATGACTGCCGGGTCGTCACCCACCACATCGGACACGACCAGGGTGATGATGCGCGCCGGGGCTAGCGCCGCAGCAAGCCCGCCACCTTTGATCCGGGACAGCCTCCTGCGCACTGTGTTGGAAGCGGCGATGTCGGCTCCCGAGCGCAGCAGAACCTCGTTGGTCCTGGTGATGTCGCCGATCGAGATCCCTGCCGCGGGCACCTCGGCCAGCGCCGAGCCACCACCCGAAACGAGTACGACGGCGGTGTCGCCCGCGCCAAGCGTCACAGCCAGCTCCAGCAATGCCTGGCCCGCCCGGAGGCTCGCCACGCTCGGCACCGGATGGCTGCCGAGCATCAGCTCGAGGCCGGGGGGAACGGTATCGATATGGTCGGCTACGACAATCCCCTCCAAGCGATCTCTGCCCATACCTCTGGCGGCACCACGCGCCATGGCCGCGGCGGCCTTGCCGAGCGCAAACACAACCACCCGACCTGCGGTGGGCACCAGGTTTGCAGCAACCGCAATCTCCGGATCGACTGCGGCGACCCCGGCGCGATAGCAGGCAACGAGCAATTCCCGTGCGGCCCGGTTCTCCGTCATGCACTTCGCCTGCTAGAGACGTCGCCGAGGAACCTGGCAACCCGATCCCGGTCGGACGTGCGCAACAGCCTGGGCAACGAGCGCAGAATCCGCTGACCGTACCTCATCGCCAGCAGCCGCCGATCGAGCACGGCGACCACACCACTGTCGTTCTCGCTACGGATGAGCCTGCCCGCACCCTGTGCCAGCAGCATCGTGGCATGAGGCAAGTCGACCTCGTCGAACGGGCTCCCACCGTGGGCGGTCACTTCCTCACGCCGCGCCTGCATAAGTGGGTCGTCCGGTCGGGGGAAGGGTATACGGTCGATGACAACCAGGGACAGCGAAGGGCCCGGGACGTCGATCCCCTCCCAGTAGCCCATCGTCGCCACCAACGTTGCCGTCTCCACCTCCGCAAAACGAGCTATGAGGCGTCGTTTTGGCATCTCGCCCTGCACGAGCACCTCGAAGGGCGAATCGGCGAGAGCGGCAGCGAGCCGTTCCATCATCCGGTAGCTCGTTGAGAGGACGAGGGCGCGGCCCCCGGCCGCGGCCACGAGGAGCCGTGTCTCAGCGGCGGCGGCTTGCGCCCACGCGGCATCGCGTGGATCGGGAAGATCCGCGACTGCATATAGGAGCCCCTGTTTTCCGTATTCGAAGCTGCCGTCTACCCGAATCGACTCGTAGGTGCGCGGCAGCGGGTCCACCAGGTCGCGCCCCGCCGGGTCGTCGCTGATCTCCGTTGTGGTCAGGCCGAGCCTGCGAGCGATGGGCGCAAACGACCCTCCAGAGGTCAGCGTCGCACTGGTGAAGATCGCCGGCTGGTGGACGAGCAGGTTGGCGGCGATGGCGAGGTCGACCGAGACGGGAGCTACCCGGACGACACCGTGCTCCGGCTCCGCCCAGGCAACGAAACCGCCGGGCATGTCGAGGGCCAGCCCGAAGTCGCCCTGGACGTGGCCGCCCTGTGCGCGGACGCGGGCGATCCCACCGGCGCGGGAATCGTTCTCCTCGACCTTGGGAAGCGCCTTGACGACACCGGCAACCGAGCGGATGGCGCCGAGAATGATCTGCCCTAGCTCGCCTTCTCCCGGTTCGAGTCTGGCATGCTCGAGATCGGCGACGAGGGACTGAAGGCGTGCGGCGTAAGCCCGCACCGCACCGATCAGCTCGTCACGCCGACCGGGTGCAATCAGCCGCTGCGCATTGTTGGCAAACGCCGTCAACCGGCCACCGGCGACGTCTATGCCGAACGCAGACGAGGACGCGGCTTCGAGCTTGTGCGCCTCGTCGAAGATGACAACATCGTGGTCGGGGAGGATCTTGCGACCGGCAGCCATGTGAAGCGCGTACAGATGGTGGTTGGTGATCGTGATCTGAGCCGTCGCCGCGGCATCGAGCGCAGCCTCGGCGAAGCAGCCCGCGGAATGCGGACATTGGCCTCGCCCTGGACACTCCATCCCGGACACGGAGGCAAGCCGCCACACGCTATCGCTCACCGCATCCGGAAGATCGTCCCGGTCGCCGCTGCCACCCGCGTTCACCCAGGCGCCGATGGGAGCAACGCCGCCGTCGCCGTCCTCGAAGAGCCTCTCGCCGGATCCGTCGAGCCGGGGACCGAGCTGCTCGATCAGCTTCGCCCGGCACGCATACGACTGGCGCCCCTTGACCACCGACCACGTGACCGGAACGCCCAAATGCTCGGCGAGAAAAGGGAGGTCGGCGTCGGCGAGCTGATTCTGCAGTGACTTGGTCGCCGTGGCGACCGTGACCCGCTGGCCCGACAGAACCGCCGGTATCAGATAGCCAAGCGACTTCCCGGTTCCGGTACCCGCTTCCACAACCAGGTGCGACCGTGATTCGATGGCTCGGGCGACGGCCTCGACCATCTGGATCTGGCCCGGCCTCTCCACCGCATCCGGTTTGGAGGAGAGGACGTCGATCAGGGCTGCGACGGAGTCTGCGGCGAGTGCTTCCACCCGCACACGGTACTCAACTCAGATGGTCTCCAGAGTCCCCGGCGACGACGCCTCGTCGTCCAGGACCGGGATCTCGAAGCCGACCACCGCGCCCGGGCCCGCGTCGGCGACGAACGTCTGGCCGCCATGATCTTCGGCGACCTTGGCGACGATGCTCAGCCCGAGGCCGGAGCCAGGTGTGGAGCGGGCCGCGGTCGCCCGATAGAACCGGTTGAAGATGAAGGGGCGGTCCGCTTCGTCGATGCCCGGCCCGCGATCTGCCACCGAGACTCGTCCGGTCTCGACCGTGACGTCGATCGGAGCATCCGCTGGACTCCACTTGACGGCATTGTCGATGAGGTTGCTAACGGCACGCTCGAGTGTCGCCGTCCTCCCCAGAACGACAGACTCGTCGGCAACGACGTTGATGGTGTTCCCGCTGCGTCTCCGGAACTTGTCGGCCACCCGGTCGACAACGTCGGCCAGGTTGACCTCCTCGGTTACCTCGGTACTCGAGGGTGGCTCGGCGGCGAGGTCTACCAACTCGGTGACCAGACCGCTCAGCTCCTGGATCTCCGTGTCGATGTCGGCGATCATCTGCTTGCGCTCCTCGTCCGGGATGTTGTCCACCCGGCTCAGGAGCTCGATGTTGGTGCGTATCGCGGTCAACGGCGTGCGCAGCTCATGACCGGCGTCGTGGACCAGCCGCCGCTGTTGCTCGCGTGAGCTCTCCAACGCCGCCAGCATCGAGTTGAAGCTCTCGGCGAGCCTGCCCACCTCGTCGGTCCGGTGCACGTCGATGCGCGCTGCCAGCTCCTGGGTCTCGGCGACGTGCTCGGCGGCTTCTGCGAGCTGGCGGATCGGACGCGCCGCGCCGCGTGCGACTAGGTAGCCGATCGCGGCCGCAATCAATACCCCGACGACCGCCGCCATCCTCAACACGGAAGCTAGCCCGGCGAGGCTGCTGTCCACCTCGGCCAGCGAACGAGCCACCTGGACGACACCGGTCGGAATAGCCGCCGTGAGCATTCGCAGATTGTCGTCCGCAACGGGGACAGTTCGAAACGCCGATGCAGTCGTGCCGTCGTACACGGCCTTCTCGGCGGCTCCGATCGGCAGGCCTCCGTCTCCCGGATAGTTGGTGTAGCCACGAGAAGAGTCCGTCGGCCAGAGCTGAAAGAAGATCGCGTCAAAACCCCGCTCTCCACGGCCGAACGGGCCTTGCTCGCTGGCGGCGTTGAGCAAAGCCTGGGAGAGGCTCGGGATGTCCTGAGCCTCTGCGAAGAAAAGCGCCCGCTCCTGCAAGCTCTGGTCGACCTTGGTCAGCAACTCGTTTCTGGTGGTGTTGTAGGTGACCAGGGCGGCGAGGGCGATGGCGATGGCAACGGCCGTCGCCGAGATCAGCGCGATCCTGACCCGAAAGCTCATCAGCGCCCGCGAATCACATAGCCGACGCCCCGGACGGTTTGGATGAGGCGAGGAGCTTCATCAATCTCGGTCTTGCGACGCAGGTAGCCGATGTAGACATCGAGCGAATTCGACGACGTGGCAAAGTCGTAGCCCCAGATCCGGTCGTAGATGGTGTCGCGGTCGATGACGATGCCGGGGTTGCTCATGAGCAACTCCAGCAGGTCGAACTCGGTCTTGGTCAGGTCGAGAACCTTGTCGCCTCTGCGCACCTCGCGCGACCCGGTGTCCATGATCAGATCGCCCACCTTCATCACCTCGGCGACGGCGCGCGTGGAGCGCCGCAGTAGGGCGCGCAACCGGGCGAGCAACTCCTCGAGGGCGAACGGCTTGACCAGGTAGTCATCGGCGCCGGCATCGAGACCGGCCACCCGGTCGCTGATGTCGGTGCGGGCGGTGAGGATCAGAATCGGCGTCGTGTCGCCGCGGGCACGGATCCGTCTGCAGGCCTCGAGACCGTCGATGATCGGCATCATCACGTCGAGGACTATGGCGTCCATGTCGCTATTGAGGACGATGGCGAGCGCTTCCGATCCGTCGCGGGCGGTGACCACGTCATAGCCCTCAAAGGTGAGAGCTCTCTCTACCGCCCGTCGCACTGCACCGTCGTCCTCGACGACGAGCACGCGGCTGCTCGGTTTCTCTGGCACCTGCTCGCTCCTTGACTGCAATCATCAGGTTTAGCAGGTGCACATGAAAGGCTCATGAAAAGCCAGAACCGGGCACCCGGGTGTGGGCGGGAGGAGAGCAACCCGCACCCGGGTTAAGAGAGTCTCAAGGAATGCGGGATTCAGGCTTCGGCCGACTCGATGAACCGACCACGGACCCTGGGAAAGCGCTTCGGTGCATGGGTATGGCAATACTCCCTGGCGTTGTACCGGGAGATGAGGGTGTCACATCCGTTCTCTGCGCACACCCTGTCCGATTCGTACTGCCTGGGTCGTCTGGCGCTGGGCCGTATAGACCGGCCCTTGATCGTTTCACTTCTCATGTGTTTCACTATGCTCGACGGAGTTCTCGACGGCGCTAAGGCAGAATCCAGATTTCCCTAAGAACGAGCAGCAGTCCCACCCACCGGATGACTAGACACCCGGGAGATACGTGACCGACCGACTCGAAGCGAAGCTCGGCCTCTACGGCGTCTTTGCTGTGAGCGTTGGGGCGATGATCGGCAGCGGGATCTTCGTACTGCCCGGTCTCGCCACCAAGATCGCCGGTCCGGCCGTGGTCCTCGCATACTTCATCGCCGGTCTGATCATTTTCCCCGCAGCGCTCTCACAATCGGAGATGGCCACGGCCATGCCCGAATCGGGCGGCACCTACCTATACATCGACCGGGCGATGGGGCCGCTGCTGGGAACGATCGCCGGTTTCGGCGTCTGGTTCTCGATGGTGTTCAAGTCGGCTTTCGCCCTCGTCGGTCTCGGTGACTATCTACAGCTGTTCGACGATCTACCGGCCCGGCCGGTGGCGGCGGCTCTCGCTGTCGGGGTCATCGTCCTCAACATCACCGGGGCCAAGACAACGGCTCGGTTCCAGTCGATGCTCATCGCCGTGGTTCTCGGTGTCCTGGGGTGGTTCGTGATCCGGGGGGCGGGAGCGGTGTCGAGCACCCAATTCGAGCCCTTTCTCTCCGAGGGATACAAGGGATTGCTCTCTGCGACCGGACTCGTGTTCGTGTCGTTCATTGGTGTGACCAAGGTGGCCTCGATCGCCGAGGAGGTCCGCAATCCGAGCCGAAACGTCCCGGCGGGCATCTTGCTCTCAGTTTTGCTGATGATGGGCGTGTACCCCGTCGTCACCTGGGTGATGGTGGGCACCGTCGGCGCCGACGCCCTGGCGAAGACCGTGACGCCGATCAGCGCAGCCGCCGAGCACTTCATGAGCAGCTTCGGCGAAGACATCATGATCGTTGTTGCCATCATCGCCCTCATCTCGATGGCCAACGCCGGGGTACTCGCTGCGTCGCGGTACCCCTTCGCCATGGCTCGCCATTCGCTGGCGCCGCCGGTCCTCGCCCGGGTCAGCCCCCGTTCCACTCCCACTTACTCGATCGTCCTCACCGGTGCTGTCCTGCTGGCGTTGATCTCCTTCGTCCCCTTGCTCGACCTGGCCAAGCTGGCATCCGCCTTCCAACTGATCGTGTTCTCGCTGGTGAACCTCGCGGTGATCGCGTTCCGGGAGAGCCATCTCGACTGGTACCGGCCGAGCTTCCGCTCCCCGCTCTACCCCTGGATCCAGATCTTCGGGATCGCCGGCTCTCTGATCCTCCTCACCCAGATGGGAATTATCCCGATCGTTGGCGCCCTGCTCATCGTGGCCGTCGGCGTGGTGTGGTACCGCGTGTTCGGCAGCTCCCGGGCGAGCCGGGAGAGCGCCTCGCTCGACGCTTTGCGAATTCGCGACACCGACCGGCTCATCTCCCTCACCGAGGACGCTCTGCGGCGCCCCGGTGCGGCACACGTTCTCGTGCTCAGCTGGCAGGGAATGACGAGACGCCGGCTCGGTGAGATCCTGCAGATCGCCGCCGACCTCACCCAGGACGGGGGCACCATCGAGATCGGGAGACTCGACCGCGCCGGTGCCGGAGATCCCCGCCAGGAACAGGCCTGGGCCGCCGAGGTGCGGTCGATCGCCGGAAAAGCCGGTGTCGTCCTCGACAACATCGTCCCCTCCGCCATCCGTGAGGACCACCAACGCTGGATCGGCGAGCACGACGTCGATCTGCTCCTGGCGGAGATGCCGAGCGACCTGCGCGCCAACCGGCCTTCTGTCCGTGACCTGAGCTGGCTGCGCGACAACTCCGAGTGCGACACGATCCTCTTCCGCAACCGCGGTCTCGACGAGATCGACAACATCGTCATCCTCGGCTCGGGCGGCCCGTATGACGTCCTCAAGATCAGCCTCGCCGACCGGATCGCCCAGCGGGAACAGGCATCGATTCGCTTCGTGCACGTAGTCAACGAGGATGCCACCGACGCCCAGATCGCATCGGTGGCCGGCTACCACGAGCGGCTTCACGAGATGATGACGCCGCCGACCGAGAGCAGGATCGAACCTGCAGAGGAGCTACTCGGCACCATCGCCAGGCTCTCGCGCGGCGCCAACCTCGTGATCATCGGTGCGGTCGCCAGCCGGTTTGGCGTCAGCGACCTGGCCGACCGCATCGCCGAGATGGTCGACGCCCCTGCGCTTCTGGTGTACGCCAAGGTCTCGGCGCGCAAGTCGCGACTGGCGCGACTGATCGAGCACTTCATCTACTGATAGAGCAGGCAGGCCACTTCGTGGTCGCCTACCGCCGCCAGGGCCGGATCCTCTTGCGGACATGCCTCGAACGCCTTGGGACAACGCGGGTGGAAGTTGCAGCCCGAGGGCGGATCGATCGGGCTGGGCACGTCACCCTGCAGGATGATCCTCGTCCTCTGCCGCTCGACCACGGGGTCCGGAACCGGCACCGCCGAGAGCAGGGCCTCGGTGTAGGGGTGATGCGGCTGTTCGTACAGCCCGACCCGGTCGGCGACCTCGACGATGCGGCCGAGGTACATGACTGCGATCCGATCGCTGAAATGCTGCACCGCGGACAGATCGTGGGCTATGAAGAGATAGGTGAGCCCAAGCTCCCGCTGCAGATCCTCGAGCAGATTCATCACCCCTGCCTGGATCGAGACGTCCAGCGCGGCAATCGGCTCGTCACAGACGACGAAATCAGGTTCGGTGGCGAGAGCCCGGGCGATGCCGACCCGCTGCCGCTGGCCGCCAGAGAACTCGTGCGGGTAACGATTCCTGTAATCGGGGCTGAGCCCGACCATCTCCAAGAGCTCGCCAACACGGCTATCGCGTTGGCGTCTGCTCCTCGCCAGCCCGTGTATGACCAGCGGCTCGGCGACGAGCTTACCGATGGACATGCGGGGATCGAGCGATGCATACGGGTCCTGGAAGATCATCGCCATCCGCTTTCTCAATGCCCGCAGCTCACCGGCCGACAGAGTGCTCATCTCGGTGCCGTCAAACCACACCTCACCGCCTGTCGGGTTGATGAGACGCGTCAGCGCCAGACCGGTCGTCGTCTTGCCACAACCGGACTCGCCGACGAGTCCGAGAGTCTCGCCCCGCCGCACCCGGAAGCTGACCCCATCGACCGCCTTCACATCGTTGACGTGATGACGTATGACACCCGTGTCGTAAACCGGGAAATGGACTTCGAGATCCCTGACCTCGACGAGGAACTCACTCATGCGCCGGCACCAACGGGTAGAAGCAGGCGGCCTGGTGGCCGGCGGTGACCCCATCCAACATCGGGACCTCCCGATCGCAGCGGTCGTGATCGGCGTACCTACAGCGGGGAGCAAACGGGCACCCGGCGGGCATCGCCACCGGATCGGGCGGCAGGCCGGCGATGGTCATCAACTTGTCGGGGCGATCCGCCCCGGGCACCGGCAACGAGCCGAGCAGCCCCTCGGTGTAAGGGTGGCGCGGCGCCGCATAGAGGTCGTCCACCGGCGCCTGCTCCATGAAGCGCCCGCCGTACATCACGTGGACCCGGTCGGCAATGCCGGCGACGACGCCGAGATCGTGGGTGATCCAGATGACGGCCATCCCGATCCTGGTCTGCAGCCCGGCCACGAGTTCGATGATCTGCGCCTGGGTGGTGACGTCGAGAGCCGTGGTTGCCTCGTCGGCGATAAGCACGTCCGGGTTGCACGCCAGGGCCATGGCGATCATGACCCGCTGGCGCATCCCCCCGGAGAGTTGGTGGGGATACTCCTTGTATCGCTCCGCAGGCGCGGGGATGCCGACCAGGTCGAGCAGCTCGACGGCACGTTCGCGGGCCGCGTCACGGGTGAGATCGAGATGAAGCGCCATCGGCTCGGTGATCTGGTAGCCGACGGTGCGCACCGGGTTGAGCGAAGTCATCGGGTCCTGAAAGATCATCGCCAGACCGCTGCCCCGGATAGCCCGCAGCTCCTTCGGTGTCATCGTGAGCAGCTCGGCCCCGCGGTATCGGACCGACCCGGAGACCGCGGCGGGGGGTTGGGCGAGCAGCCCCATGATGGCGAGCACTCCCACGCTCTTGCCCGAGCCCGATTCGCCGACGATGGCCAGGGTCTCCCCGGGGTGGAGGTCGTAGGAGATGCCGGTTACCACTTCGGCGACACCGCGTTTGGTCCCGAACCGGACGGTGAGATCACGTATGGTGAGTACCGGATCGCTCATGCCGACTGGCCTCTGGATTCGATCACCGACTTCTGTTTCGGGTCGAGGGCGTCGCGCAGCCCGTCGCCGACGAAGTTGAACGCCATCACCGTCACCAGGATGGCGATACCGGGGAAGATGCCCATCCACGGGTTCTGCTGAAAATAATCACGGCCGTCGGCCAGCATCCTGCCCCAGGCCGGATTCGGGGGCTGCACCCCGAGACCGAGAAACGAAAGGGCAGCCTCGGACAAGATCGCAAAGGCAAGCGACAGGGTCGTCTGCACGATGATCGGGGCCGCCACGTTGGGAAGGATGTGCCGGAAGAGGATGCGGCGATTGCCAGCGCCAAGGGACCGGGCGGCCCGGATGTAGACCTCCTCAGAGACGACCAGCACGCTGCCGCGGGTGATTCTGGCGAAGATCGGGGTATAGACCAGACCGATGGCGATCATCGCGTTGCGGATACCGGGGCCGAGCACCGCCAGGATGGCAATGGCCAACAGGATTGCCGGGAACGAGAAGAGAATGTCCATGAGGCGCATCAGGACCGCATCGACCGCACCGCGGTAGTAGCCGGCGAGGAGCCCGATCGGTACCCCCACAACGAGGGCAAAGCCGACCGCAATGAACCCGACCTGGAGTGACACCCGGGCGGCGATGAGGATCCTGCTCAGCGTGTCACGGCCCAGGTTGTCGGTACCGAACCAGTGCAACGACGACGGCCCGCTCAGCCGGTTGGGAATATCGATCTCGTTGATCCCGAATGGTGCAATCGCCTTGCCAAAGACCCCGACGATGACGAGCAGGCCGAGGACGATCAATCCGGCGACCGCCAGCTTGTTGGCCAGCAGCGCCTGGAGGGTCTCCCTGGTCTGCGAGACGGGCTTTGTGGCGAGACGGTCGGCGTCGGCTGTCATGACACACGCACCCGCGGGTCGAGTCGGGCGTAGATGATGTCGACGAGGAGGTTGATCACGAGGAACATGAAGGCGATGTAGAGCACCGCTCCCTGTAGCACCGTGTAGTCGCGGTCCTTCACCGCGGTGAGCGCAAGCCGGCCCAGACCCGGCCAGGCGAAGATGACCTCGGTGACCACAACCCCGCCGAGGAGGAAGCCGAACTGCAGCCCGACGACGGTGACAATGGGAATCCAGGCGTTGGGGAGGACGTGGCGGCGGACGATCTGCCACTCCGATAGACCCTTGGCCCGTGCGGTGAGGACGTAGTCCTGGTTGAGCGCCTCGAGCACCGACGATCGCACAAAACGGGTGATTATCGATCCGGAGATCAGCCCGATGGTGAGGGCGGGCAACAGAAGATGGCGCGCCCATTCCACAGGGCTCACCGTGAGGGACACGTAACCGGACGACGGAAGCCAGCCGAGGGCGAGGGCGAACAACAGGATGTACATGACACCCGCCCAGAAGTCCGGCATTGAGATGCCGATCTGGCTGGCTGCGGTGACCGTGTAATCGAGTGCGCTCCCCGACCGGACCGCCGAGATGATCCCTGCCGGCATGGCCACCAAGATGGCGATGAGCAGCGCAGCCAGCGCCAACGTCGCCGTCGCCGGGAGCCGCTGGAGAACGAGAGTGGTGACGGGCTGCCCGTTGCGGAAGCTGACCCCGAGGTCACCGGTTAGGGCATGCCCCAGCCAGGAGAAGTACTGCTCGAGCAGCGGCTTGTCGAGCCCCACCCGATGCGTCAGCGTGTTGTACAGGTCGGGATCGAACCGGGTACCGAGCGCAACCCGCACCGGGTCTCCAGGTACCAGGTGGATCAATGAGAACACGACGATGCTGACACCCAGCAATGCCAGGATCATCTGCATGAAGCGTCGTGCCAGGAATCCCGTCATGTTCCTTCCTCCGATGGGAGGCCGGTGGGAGCGGGTGGCGCCCGACTCCCACCGGTGGTTGGCTCACTGGCTGAGCGTTGTCTCCACGAACCGCACCGCCTTGTCGCCGCGGGTCATGTACCCGCCGACTTCGTTGCGCCATGCGTTGATGTTGTCAGGGTTGTACAGGTAAATGTACGACGCCTCATCGACGATGATCTTCGCTGCCTGGTCGTACAGGTCCTTGCGAGCCGCCTGGTCGGTCTCAACCCTCGCCTGATCCAGCAGCGAATCAACTTCACTGTTCGAGTAGCCCTGGAAGTTGAAGTTTGCGCCGGTGTGGTGCTGGGCGTAATAGAAGTCATCGGGGTCGATGTTGCCGACCCAGCTCAACATGAAGGCGTCGAACTCACCGTTCGCCTCGCGGTCGAGCCAGGTGTTGAAGTCGACATCGGTGATGTTCACCGTTATCCCGAGCGGTTCCAGCTCGGCCGCGATCACCTGCGCCTGAGTCACCGTTTCGGGGTTGTCGCTGGTTACCAGGAAGTCGATGGTCAGGTCGGAAACACCTGCCTGATCGAGCAAACCCTGGGCGGTCTCGAGGTCACCCGGTGCGTACGGCGCATAGTCGAAGTACCACGCCTTGTTGGAGGCCGGTATCGCGGTCTCGTTCGGTGTGGCCGCTCCAAACTGAGCCGCCTCGGCGATCTCGCCACGGTTGATCGCCGTGGCGATTGCCTGACGCACCAACACGTTGTCGAACGGGGGCCGGTTCTCGTTGAGGGCGAAGTAGTGGTAGTCACCTCCGGGCACCCGACCGACCGTGATCCCGTCTTCGGCCGCCAGCGCGTCGATGTTCTGGGGTGGCACGGCATCGATCCACTGCACCTCACCGGTCTCGAGCGCCGTCAGCTTGGTACCGGCGTCCGGGATCTGGACGAAACGGACACCGTCGAGCTTGGGAAGACCCTCGTCGGCTCGCCAGTAGTCGGGGTTCTTCTCGAGCACGATGCCTTGATCGGGCGACTGGGACACGAAGCGGAACGGCCCGGTTCCGACCGGATGCGTGGCGATGGTCCCGTCCTCGACAATCTCCTGCGGGACGATGGCCATGCCCTTGAAACCTGCGATCGAGACCAGCAGATTCGGGCTCGGCTGGTTCAGCGTGATCACTACCGTCGCGTCGTCGGGAGCCGTGATGGTGTTTACTGCACCAAATCGCCAACCATTGAGGCCCTCGTCGATGACCCGGTTGAAGCTGTAGACCACGTCGTCTGCAACGAGATCACGACCGTTGTGGAACTTCACCCCGGGACGGAGGTGGAAGGTCCAGGTCAGATTGTCGTCGCTGATGTCCCAGCTCTCGGCAAGAGCCGGCTCCATTGAGAGGTCGGCCGCCGGCTGCACCAGGGTGTCATATACGTTCTCGAGCACCTGGAAGCTGGCGTATGAGCTTGTCATGTGCGGATCCAGGGTGTCGGGTTCCGACCCTTGAGCGGCGACGAGAACGCCGCCGCCCTCGCTCATGGCCGCGGTTGTCTCGGTCATTGCGGTTGTCTCGGTCATTGCGGTTGTCTCGGTCATCGCGGTGGTCGTCGAGCCATTCTCCGCCGCCGTGGTCGTCGTCGAGTCTCCGACGTCGACACCCTCGCCGCTGCTACACGCTGCGGCAGCCGTGACGAGCGCGACAATCAACAGCACGAATCTCCATCTCGTTCCCTGATGTCTCATTTCTCCTCCTCTGGTTGTGTTCGAATCAGAAACTCGGGGGTGTCACCGCTCCGATGACAACGACATCGGTGTCGGTGGGATTGCTCCACCAGTGGCTGTCTCCGGAGTCGTAGGTGATGGCGTCGCCCATCTCGAGGGTGAACAGCTCGCCTGCGACCGTTACCTGTAAGCCGTCTCCGATCAGCAGAAAGACACACTCCTCGCCTTCGTGCTTGAAGGGGGCCTCCTCATTACTGAACCCGGGTGGGATCGTGGTCTTCAGCACTTCGAGCCGTCCCTGGAGGCTGGGCGTCAGCAGCTGCCATGCGAGACCGTTTTCGCCGAGCTGGAGAAGCTTGCGTTGATCGCGTGCCACAACCCGGGCGGCCGCTTGACTGTGATCGGGCTGGGGGGAAAGCAAGTCACCGACCCGAAGACCCAGGGCCTGGCTGATCCGATAGAGCGAGCGGAACGACGGATTGCCCCTCCCCCGCTCGACCTCGCTGATCAGCCCGCTGCTGACGCCCGCGGCGTTGGCCAGCTCCTTTACGGTGAATCGTCCTCGGCGCGCTTCACGCAGACGTAATCCCAGATCGGCGACATGGGCCTGCACGGTCTCTTGCGGCTCGGTAACCACAACCCTCCCGTTCGGTTTAATGAACCGAAGTTCACTTTAGTGATCGCACAATGCCCGTGTCGACGGTATCGACGGCGTCGCTTCGCGGAAGGGCATCGCCCGGGAATTGAATCCCCGCAATAGAATCCCCGCAATGGCCCAACCCCACTTGTTCATCATCTACGGCGGCACCGGCGATCTCGCTCGCAGAAAGCTGCTCCCGTCGATGTATCAGATCATGGTCGACTCCGGAACCTGCGACGAGTCGATCCTGCTCGCCGTCTCGTCGCGCGACTTCGACGACGACGGCTACCGCGACTTCGCCAGAAAGGCCTTGAGCGAGGCGGGAATCGACGGGGACCTCGGGGCCTGGTGCGACTCGCGGGTCTACTTCCAACGAGTTCAGCGCAACGAGGGGCTGGGCGGTCTCGCCGACAAGATCGCATCGATAGAGACACGACACCGGCTGCCCGGCAACCGGATCTTCTACCTGGCGCTACCACCCACTGCAGTGCCCGCAGTTATAGCCGGGCTGAGCAAAGCGGGTCTCAACCAGAGTCTCGGATGGACCCGCGTCGTCGTCGAGAAGCCGTTCGGGCGTGATTTTGCATCCGCCCGCTCACTCAACGATCTCGTGCACCGTCACTTCGACGAGAGTCAGATCTATCGGATCGACCACTACCTCGGCAAGGAGACGGTGCGCAACGTGCTGGCGTTTCGATTCGCCAACATGCTCTTCGAGTCGAGCTGGAACCGTGACCGCGTCGACGCCATCGAGATCACAGTCGCCGAATCGATCGGCATCGGCAGCAGGGCGGCGTACTACGACGGCGCCGGCGTCATCCGCGACATGCTGCAGAACCATCTCACCCAACTGCTGGCACTGGTCGCCATGGATGCGCCGCACTCGTTCGAGCCCGAGGCCATCCGGGATGCCAAGGTGCAACTGCTCAGCGCGGTCAGACACATCGACCTCGACGAGTTGACCCTTGGCCAGTATGGCCCCGGCGAGCTCGACGGAAGGGCAGTGCCCGGCTATTGCGAGGAAGAGCAGGTTCCCCCGGACTCGGTCACTCCCACCTATATCAGCCTCCGCCTCGACATCGACAACTGGCGCTGGGAAGGGGTGCCGTTCTATCTGCGCACCGGCAAGCGGATGCCTGCCCGCAGCTCGCAGATCGTGATCAGGTTCCGCCCGCCGCCGATCTGTATGTTCCACGGCAAGCGCGATCAGTGTGTCGAGCACCAGAACCTGATCAAGCTGATCATCCAGCCCAATGAGGGCTTCGAAGTCTCCTTCGACGTCAAGACGCCGGGCGAGGCATTGAGCCTGGTCGAGAAGCAACTGCGGTTCATGTACGCAGACGAGTTCGACCGGCTCCCCGACGCCTACCAGACTCTGCTGTTCGACATCATCGAAGGCGACCAGACCCTGTTCGTTCGTGCAGACGAGGTAGAGGCATCGTGGCGGCTGTACGACCCGGTGATCGAGGCCGCCACGGATGGCCATCCGTTGCTGCCGTACGCCGCCGGCACGTGGGGACCGTCAGGAAGACACACCCCGATTCAATGGGCGTCGGGCCCGATCCGCGGCGAGATACGCACCAGTCCGCAGGCTAAGGCTGCTGATCCTCGGCCGGGTGACGAAGATCGATAACAATGTTCGTCCTGTCCTCTCCCGACATCGGAACCGCTCCCGACGGCAGGTTTGCGGTCCGACGCTGATAACGGGTCAGGCCCTGGGGAATCACTGCCGGCGCTGAGGGGTCGTCGACTCTCCCCGGATCGCGTTTGGTGGCCGTCGCAATCCGCTCGGCGAACCCCGTCGTCTGTCCCCCATCATCACCACGACTCCACGAGCGTCGCCGCGCCATACGATTCCTCCGTGATACTTGTGGCGCCCACATTACCCACAACCGCGCTGACTAGCAGACGTGCGCTCACCGTGATCAGACTGCTCGCTTCAGTATCGGTCCCGCACCGGCGGCATCGGGATCCGCACCGGCTCGGCGGAGGCACGGACCCCGGCATACCAGCCGTACAACTCGTGGTCGCCGGCCCGATGCTCGGCAAGCGCCATCTGGTACCTCTCCTCGGCGGTCGTCGTGGGCTCGGCCCGTTCGCCCAACGTGCGGGCAAGGCCATCGACGGCCAGCCCCCACCCGCGTAGTACAAACAGGTTGTGCGAGTTCACCCCGAAACCCTCCCCGAAGGCCTCGGCCGCCGCGCCGTACGCCGCAGCCGCATCCTCGCCCTCGAGACGGTAGGCCCGCTCCAGGTGCGCCCAGCCCCTTCCGACATACGTATCGACGACACCACGCTTCGTCTCACTCGCTGTCGCAAAGAAGCCCGCCGCCCGCTGCAACAAATCGACGGCGGTGTCCGGCGCCGCCATTAGCGCACGCTTGACCGCGATCTCGCCACACATCAGATTCGCGTCGAACGAGCCGGGCCGCAGCTTGACGGCGTCGCCTGCCTTCTCGGCCGCCTCGGTCAGAAGGTTCTCCGTGAACAGCCCGGCGCCGCGCGCCGCCCGGATCAGCTCTCCTGCCTCCTCCAGGAACCGGTCATGGGCCATCTTGGCCGCAGACAGCTGTGTCTCCGCATCGATGGGCAGCGATACCTGGCGCTCGTCCCCCGGCAGGACCGTGAGCGGCTGCTGCGGAGGACGCGCCACGCGGCCTGCGACCCGGCGCGGCAGCATTCTGGTGAAGAAAACCCAGCCGATAGTCAGCAGCGCAGAAGAGACGATGGTCCCAAACAGCCAGCGGCCCATGTCACACCTCCTTGCGTCGCGCCACGAAAGTTGTCGCCGCCACGAAGTTAACGTCGATCCGACCCGCCTACGGCTTTAGCGCCTTGTTCGCCCCCGCTCTAACCTCCGGTCCATGCACGACGATCTTCGCACCGCCACCGACCGGTCGTTTCCAGACCTGGTTGCCAGCCTGGAATCGCTGGTCAGTATCCCCTCAGTAAGCGCTCCCGGCTATGACCCGGCCGAGGTGCGGCGCTCCGCAGAGTTCACCGCCGGGCTGCTCAGTTCCGCCGGCTGCCCCGATGTGCGTCTCCTCGAGATCGAAGGCGCCCATCCGGCCGTCTTCGCTCACCTCCCCGGTCCCGAGAACGCACCGACGGTCCTTCTCTACGCCCACCACGACGTACAGCCACCCGGCCCCGCCGACGAGTGGGATGCCGCCCCCTTCCAGCCGTTTGCACGCGACGGCCGTATCTACGGTCGGGGCACCAGCGACGACAAGGCGGGGGTGATGGTCCACGTGGGAGCGATCGGAGCGCTCGGGCCGCAGCCGCCGGTCGGCATCAAGGTCCTCGTAGAGGGCGAGGAGGAGATCGGATCTGCGCACCTCGGTTCCTTCCTCGATACCTACCAGGATCTATTCGCCGCCGACGTGATCGTCATCCTCGATTCCTCCAATTGGGCGGTCGGAGTCCCCACGCTCACCACGTCGCTGCGTGGTCTCGTCGACTGCACCGTCGAGGTGCGGACGCTGCGCCACGCGGTTCACAGCGGGATGTTCGGCGGTGCGATCCCCGATGCCATCACAACGCTTGCCCGGCTGCTGGCCACCCTTCACAACGAGGACGGCGAGGTGGCCGTCGCCGGTCTGCATGCGGCGGACACAACGGCGCTCGACCTCACCGCCGACGAGCTCAGAGCCCAGGCCGAGCCGGTGGACGGTATCCGGCTGCTCGGCAGCGGATCCATCACATCGCGGTTGTGGACCAAGCCCGCGATCGCGGTGCTCGCCGTCGACGCTCCGCCACTGAGCGAAGCAATCAACCAGCTAGTCCCGGTGGCGCGGGCCAAGGTGAGCCTGCGCCTCGCTCCCGGCGACGATCCGGCACGCGCCATGGATGCGCTCGGCGCCCATCTCGAGGGCAACGTCGGATGGGGGGCCGAGGTGACGGTAACGAGGGGCGCCATGGGCGAGCCGTTCGCCGGAGACACGGCGGGCCAGATCTACGACGCCTTCCGGACCGCCTTCACAGAAGCGTGGGGACGGGAGACCGCCGAGATGGGTGTGGGCGGGTCCATACCGTTTGTGGCCGACTTCGCCACTCGTTATCCGGAGGCAACCATTCTGCTCACCGGAGTCGCCGATCCGACCAGCCGGGCGCATGGTCCCAACGAGAGCCAGGATCTCGATGAGATACGCAAGGGCATCCTCGCCGAGGCAATCGCGCTCCGGTTGCTGGGTGCCGGGCATTTCTAGCCGCCATCGTGTCTTAGGCTTGACCCGGTGACCAGGGCTCGGATCACTCTCGTGCTGGCGATACTGCTCGTGGGGGCGGGCTGCGACGGCCTGTCGACGTCCCCGGCAGCAGATGCGACAACCACCACGGTCCCTGTGACCACGGCCGCCACGACGCCAACTGCCACGACCACCCCACCCACCATGCCGGCCTCACCACCGGCCACGCTATGCAACTCCTATCAGGATCCGGTGGCAACGGGGACCGTCGCCGCCGACTGGGCCACTGAGATCTCCGGCATCGTGGCGTCCCGTGCCCATCCCGACGTGCTGTGGATGCACAACGACTCGGGAGGCGGTCCCTACGTATATGCCACGACCGTTACCGGGGACGACATGGGCACGTTCGAAATCGACACAACGACCTTCGACTGGGAGGACATCGCCATCGGGCCCGGACCGGATCCCGCTCGCTATTACCTCTACCTGGGCGACATCGGGGACAACCTCCATTTTCGGGCCTACGTGACCGTGCAGCGGTTCGCCGAACCGGAGCCCGATCCGGCAGGAGGATTCATCTCTGAGGTCGACGAGTTCAACCTGTACTACTCCAAGCCGGGACAGGACGCAGAGGCGATGTTCGTCGACCCGGTCACCGGTGACCTCGTCCTCATAGCCAAACCACAGTCCGGTGGCGACGCCCCGATCTACCGGGCACCGGCGGACCTCCTGGTCGACGGAGCAAGCGTCGACCTAGTCCAGATCGGGGTCTTTCCGCTGGACCGCGGCCTATTCGTGACCGGCGCCGACATCGACACGAGCGGTGCGCTCATTGCGTTCCGCGGCTACAACGAGGTGTGGCTGTGGACGCGGACCGATCTGGGTTTCGCCGGGACATTCGCGACCGAGCCGTGCAGCACACCGTCGACAGCCGAAGTGCAGGGCGAGGCGATCACGTTCGCAGCCGGTGGCTTCTCCTACTACACCATGTCGGAAGGCCGCAAGCCGGACATCCATTTCGTGCGGAGCACTCTCGACTGACGGGCCGTCTCCAACGCGCGAATTCCGCCGGTAACCTTCGGCGCCGTGACCGACGAGACAGCAAGAGTCAGGCCGCTGACCGGGGACGAAACAACACCGCCCCGGCGCCCCCCTCGGTTCCCGCTCACGATCGCCGTTCTGGTAATAGGCATCCTCGTCGGCTGGGCGGTGGCGTCGCTCACCCGGGGATCGTCGGGTGACGACTTCGTCTCCGGTGAGGCCAATGCCGACACCGCGGACGACTCGGCAGGGCCGGTCTCGGTCACGTGGGCGCAAGCGTCCAGCGTTCCGCCGTTCCCCGTGGGGATGGACTACGCGGGAGCCACCAGCCCCGTAGAGCTAGGGGGGCGCATCTACGTCGTGACCCGATTCGAAGACACCGCTGCCGGGACAACCAGCAACGAGCTGTGGAGCTCCGGTGACGGGCTCACCTGGCAGACCGAGCCAATCCGGCTCGACGACGGCGCCGCGGTCACAGACCTGGTGGCCACCACAACGGGGCTCATCCTGTCCGGCTCCCTGGGCGACCACTTCGCCATGTGGCACTCACTCCCGGGGCGGGCCGTCGACGGTGGCTCATTCACCCCCGTCGCTGTCGCCGTACCGGACGAGATCACCGTCCTCTATGGGGGCACGGCCGTCAACGAGGTCGGGGAGATAGTGACGGTGGTAATCGGCGACTTCCCGGTGTGGCGGGAGGCGATCGCACCCTACATCCCGGACGAGGTCGACCCGCAAGATCGCGGCCTCAGCTACTACCTGGACTCGGTGTACTCCCAACAGATCCCGACCCCGATCGCGGTGTTCGATACGACACCTGAGGTCGTAGTCACGAGCGATGCGGTCTGGGTTCGGCTGACCACGCCCGAAGACGAGCAGATCCTGCGCACATACGATCTGCCCGAGGGAGCGTTTCCGGTGGAAACGACACCCGATCTTGGTGCGGTGCGCGTGGGCTTCTCCTGGCGCTCGAGCAACGGCGTCGACTTCCTCCCCGTGGAGTCCGGGAGCGCGCTCCCCGACGGCTACTTCCTGCCCCTGGCGTGGCAAGACGGGTTCATCACCGCAGGCTACGAGCAGGAGAACTCCTTTGCCCCGTTCGAGAACATCAGGCTCTGGAACAGCAACACGGGCAGGGCCTGGCAGCCCGCCGACAGCCAGCCACCGCCCCAGTGCGTCCGGTTCGAGCTGGCAACCAGTAGCGACCGGATCCTGCTCACCGGCGACGACGGAACCCGTTGTGTCGGTACCGCGGGTGGGACGTGGACGGTACTCAGCGACCCCGGTTCGGTCACATACGCGGTTGGAGGGCAGGCCGGTTTCATCGGCTACCGGAGCAGGTTCGTCCGTGCGAACGCCATGTTCTCATCGGACGGGCTGCACTGGTCGGAGATCGAGATTCCCGGCAATGACCCGTACCCGACGGTGGCGCCGCTGCACGACCGGCTGGTCATGCTCTCGGTCGCCGGGGCCACTCCGTCGGAGCCTGCGCATATCGACATCTGGATCGGATCTATCGGCGGCTGATCGCGGCGCCGCCGAGTCGGCTACGCTCAAAGCCATGGAAGAAGAACGCATCGGGCTGTTCATCGACTACGAGAACCTCGCCATCGGCGCCAGAGACGATCTCGGCATCCAGTTTGACTTCAAGCCGGTCGCCGACGCACTGGCCGAACGGGGTCGCGTTGTGGTGAGACGCGCCTACGCCGACTGGTCGTCCTTCGAGAAGGATCGCCAGATGCTGGCCGACAACCAGGTTGAGCTCATCGAGATACCACAGCGGCGGGGCCGGGTCCGCAAGAATGCCGCCGATATCAAGATGGCCGTTGACGCCGTCGAGCTGGCTTTCGAGCGCGACTACGTGACTGCCTTTGTCATCTGCACCGGTGACAGCGACTTCACTCCCCTCGTCCAGAAGCTACGTGAGCTGAACAAACGCGTCGTCGGTGTCGGTCTCAAGGCGTCGACATCGGCCATGCTCCCCCCGGCGTGCGACGAGTTCCTGTTCTACGAGCGGCTTGCCGGGGTAGAGATCCACAAGCCAAAGCGCGAACCCAAGCCCGACCGCAAGGCAGAGCGCGATGAGACGGAGCGGGAGACACCGCGAGCCACCGACGACGTCGTCTCGCTGGTCACCACTACCCTCGCCGGCCTGCAGCAGTCAGCGGACGGATCGGTGCGTTCCTCATCGCTCAAGCGAGCGTTGCTGCGCAAGGACCCCACATTCAGCGAGGCCGACTACGGCTTCCGCGGCTTCGGCGAGCTCATCCGCCACCTGGCGTCCAACTCGATCGTAGAACTGACCGACGAAGGAGCTCAGGGAGATCCGCTCATCGATTTCCCCAGCGACGCAGAGCACAGCAACGAATTCAGTCTGCTCGCCGAAGTGATCGGAAATTCCAAGCCGCAGCCGCTCTCCGGTCTCAAGGACCAGATGCGCAAGCGCCAGAGCGGCTTCAACGAACGACGGCTCGGCTACTCCGGGTTCCTGCGTTTTGTCCAGGCCGCCAGCGCCCGGGGAGTTGTCGAGCTGAAGTGGGACGACGAAGCCGGTGACTACCTCGTGTCGGTTGCGGACTGATCACAGCTCCCGGCGCTCGGCGACGCGGACGGCCAGCCACAGAGCGGCGAGCGTCAACCCGATCGTGACGATCGTGGCTCGGAGGTAGTCGCCGAAAGCACCGTCTCGAACCAGCCCGTCGACACCACCGATCAGGTGGCTGGGCAGCCACGGCGCCACGTCCGGGATCACGCCGATCACCGGCAGCAACAGCAGAATCGCCACACTCACGACCAATGTCAGCATCACCGAGTTCGCCCGGGCAGCCACCAGGGAAACCAGAGCTACGGCGAAGGCCAGATAGAGCGAGCCGACCAACGTCCCCAGCAGCCAGCCACCAATCGAGAGCGACCCGATCAGCACCGTGGTTTCATAGAGCGCCGCTATCGAGCCCAACATGAAGCAGGCGACTACCGCCGCCACCATGACAACATATCGGGGCACGATGATGTCGCTCACCCGTCGCACCCGGGTGCGCAAGAAGATGCCCATCTGCGGCTTGGCATCGAAGGCCAGAGCGGCGGCGGCGATACCCATGGAGACGAGCAGACCGATCTGCATCGCGTTGCCGACGTACTGGGTGATGCCGTCGGCGGGGACCGGGTCCGGAACGACGATCTGAACGTTGCCGCCGAAGTTCTCGATGATTTGCTTGATGTATCGGGCGGTCAGCGGACCGAGAAAGCCGAAGAAGAGAAAGACACCGAGGAGGGCAATCAGCCGCCTGGTGCGGACCAGACGCAACCACTCCAAACGCCACAGATTCATTTCACCACCTCCAGAAACACGTCCTCGAGGGATGGAGCGTCGGGGGCGAGCGAAACCACCTGAGCGCCCGCCGCCGCCAGCGCCGGAACCAGGCCGGTCTCCAGGACCTCGAGATTGGCACCGGAGACGCGGATCTGGTCCGGGCCGACGCCCGTCACACTCTCGATCCAATCCACGGTGCGCAAAGTGGCCACCACCGGCTCGATCGGGGGCCGAAGCCGGACGAGATACTGCGGCTGTGCCTTGCCGACCAGCAATTGCTCCAGCGGCCCCTCGAACACGAGCGTTCCCTGGCGCAGGATACCGACGGTATCGCAGACCTCCTGAACGTCGGCCAGGATGTGGCTGGAGAACACGACGGTGGCGTCGCCGCGGAGACGGGAGATGAGATCCAGCACCTCCCTCCTTCCCAGCGGGTCCAGCGCCGAACAGGGCTCGTCGAGGAGGATCAGCTCGGGCTCCGCAACGAGGGTCGCCGCCACCCCGAGCCGCTGCAACATGCCTCGCGAGAAACCACCCACAGCCCGGTCGGCAGCCTCGGTGATGCCGGCTTCGGCGATCACCGCGGCAACCCGGTCCTGATCGGTCGAGCCATCGCTCATGTTGAGGGAGAGCTCGACCACCTCACGGGCGGTTAGCCACCCGTCGAACAGTGGCGTGTCCGGGAGGACGCCAACCTTCGTGGTCCCGATGTCGATCGTGCCGGAGGTCGCCCGCCGCAGCCCGGCCAGGACGCCGAGCAGGGTCGTCTTGCCGGCCCCGTTTGGGCCGACGAGCCCGTACACCGAGCCGCGCGTCACGCTCAAGTCGACGTGATCCAATCCCCTCGTCGTCCCCCTCGTCGTCCCCCTCGTCGTCCCCCTCGCTCGTCCCGTAATCCTTGGTGAGACCGCTCGTGGTGATCATTTGATCGGTGCCGATTCACGCCCGACGAGCAGGTACACGATGCCCCCGAGAGGGACAGACATCGCACAGATCACGGCCCACAGCCACTTGGGCAGATAACGCACCTCGTGGCGAGAGATGTCGACCCAGCACCAGACGACAAACGCAAGCGCCAGGACCAGGAAAGGGGCAAGGCCGGCCCAATTGATATCAGTCACAGAAACCGCCTTTCGATATTTGTTCTATTAGTTATAGAACAAATGCGGCCGTTGTCAAGACCCATCGCACACAACTTGCCTACCCCGAAGCCCTGTTGGCCGCCGACGTCCGCAAGAGCGGAGTCAGGTGCTGTGGAGGGCCTCGGTAGGCGAGAGACGGGCCGCCCGGGTGGCCGGGTAGAGACCGGCGACGGCACCGATGAGGAGGGCTGCCACGAATCCCCCGACAATCGCAACCGGTGGCACCAGGGTGCTCCACCCTCTGACCCGGGCATAGATCCCGGTGACTATCCAACCGAGAACGACACCACCCGCACCACCGACCGCCGACAGTAGCAGCGCCTCGCCGAGGAACTGGACCGCAACGTGGCGTTTGGTGGCTCCTAGAGCCCGGCGCAGCCCGATCTCAGCGCGGCGCTCCAACACAGAGATCACCATGACGTTGGCGATCCCGACCCCGCCCACCAGCAGGGCGACGGCACCCAATCCGAGCAGCAGGGCGGTAAACGCATCGTTGGCCGCCTCCTTGGCCTCGAGGGCATCCGACGGGCGAGCAACCTCGACCTCTTCGGGATTCTGCGGGTTGGCCGTCGCCGCCAACACCGCTGTCACCTCGTCGACATAATCCGGATTCACCCGCACCAGGATCGACGTCGGCACGTTGTCGTGGTCGAGATATGTCTCGGCCGCACCCTGGCCGATCAGAGCGGCCCGATCGAGATCCGGGTTCAGCTCGAACTGATTGAGCACACCGATCACTGTGAACCACTGGTCCCCCAGCCAGATCTGCTGGGTGCCCGTGACCGTGCGGATCCCGAGCCGCTGTGCCGCCACGGAGCCGAGTACAGCCGTCGGGTAGTTGGCGGTCGCCGCATCGAGGAACTTCCCGTCGGCGACACTCCCGGCCAGTGTATCGAGAAGATTGATGTCCACCGCCTGAACGGTGATACCGCCGGTCTGGCCCGAGGGCACGAGATCGTTCTTGTACACGTTGGCGTCGACCGCAGAAACGCTGCTCGTCGTCTCCACCGGGCCGATCCGGGAAATCATGCCCGCCGCCTCATCGGGGAGCTCACCACTCCCGATACCGATGCCCGTTCCCGCTTGCACGGTGAGCAGATTGGTACCGAGCCGGTCGAGTTGCGCCAGCAGTTCGGATTTCGAAGACTCCGAGAGCCCGAGGACAGCGACCATCGCCGCGATCCCGATCATGATGCCGAGCGCGGATAGAGCGGCGCGCAAACGGCGGGTACGAAGCCCGACACTGGCCGTGCGCAGCGCATCGACCGCGTGCAAGCGCGAAGGCACCAGACCGGTCGTCATCGCTTTCCTTCCGTGTCGTACTCGATCGAGCCGTCACGCAAACCTATCGTCCTCGGGAAGGCATCGGCGATCTCGCGGTTGTGGGTGATGACGACGAAGGTGACTCCCTCGGCGTTGATCTGCCGGATCAGATCGACGATCGCTTCGCTGTTTTTCGTGTCGAGGTTGCCCGTTGGCTCGTCGGCAAGCACGATCGACGGCTGTCCCACCAGCGCCCTGGCCACGGCCACCCGCTGCCGCTCGCCACCGGACATGAGGGTGGCGACGTGGTTGAGTCGGTGGCCGAGATCGACCTTCTCCAGCGCCCCCCGCGCCAGCTCACGCCTGGTGGCCAGGTTGGCGCCGGTGTAGAGCAGCCCATCGGCCACGTTGTCGAGAGCGGTGTAGCCGCTGAGCAGATGGAACTGCTGGAACACGAAGCCGATGTGCCGGGAGCGCAGCGCCGACATGTCCTTGTCGCTGAGACTTGCCACGTCGTATCCGGCGACGGTCACTTCCCCTGCGGTTGGGCGGTCGAGCGTTCCCATGATGTGCAGCAGCGTCGACTTCCCACTACCCGATGGCCCGACAACACCGACCAGCTCGCCGCGGGTCACAGTGAAGTCGACACCACGCAGTGCCCGCACCGGTGGCGTCGTCGGGTATTCCTTGCTGACCCTACGCAGTGAGAGGACGACGTCCGCTCCGCCGGCCGGCGCCACCCGGTCCTCGGCAACGGCGACGGTCACGGCACGACCACCTGGTCGCCTGCGCTCAGACTATCTGAGCTCACCTCGACCAGACCGTCGGCATAGAGACCGGGCTCGACCGCAACGAAGTGGGTGGTGCCGTCACCGGAGTCGATCTCCACCGCATACCCGCCTTCTTGGAGGGCAACGAGGGCCGAGACGGGCACTGCCAGTACGTTGCTCACCGAGTCGGAAACGATGTCGACGGTAACGGGGGCCTCGTCGAGGCCGACGGCCACGGTCGGATCGTCGAGGTTTATCTTGACGGCGAAGGTGGCATCAGCGCCCTGACCCCCCGTGGCGACGGAAGCCACCGTAGCGACCGTCCCCGGTGTGTCGGTCCCGTCCGGCATCTCGATGTTCACCTGGTCGCCAACCGCCACCAACCCCTGGTTGCGGGCCGGGAGATCGAAGGTCACGTATTGCTCGGCCGAGGAGATCCCGAGCACCGGAGTGCCCTGGCTCACCGCCGTGCCCACCGAGCCCAGAACCTCGTTGACCCGAACCGAGCCGGGGAGAAAGACGATCTCGCCCAGGTCGACGACGCCGTCGGCCTCGAACCCGACGTCGGATTGCCAGGCGGACACGGCGCTCTTGGTCCCGTCGTCCCAGACACCGTCGACGACTGGTCCGTCGTAGCCCAGTGCAACGAGGTCCTGCTCGAGCTGGAGCACGTCGTCACCGCTGAGCGGATCGCCCGCCGTGACCGTGGCGACGGGCTGACCGGCGTTCACCGACTGGCCGACGTCGACCGCCACGTTGAGCACTTCGGCGGGACCGGGGATGAAGATGACGTCGCCGAGCGCGACGACACCGGTGTCGTCGACACCGAGATCCGCCTGCCATCGCTCGACCATGGTCGCGGTATAGCTGGTGAATTCATCGTCGACGGAGGCAAGGCTGTCGGGGTCGTAGCCGAGCGCGACGAGATTCTGCTCGAGCTGGAGCACGTCGTCGCCGGTCATGTTGTCGCTGAGGTCGCGCAGCGTGCGGTATGCGGGCACGTCCCCGTACATGGCCACCACCGGCTCTCCATTGACCCGGTAGAGAACGTCTCCCTGCACGATCGTGTCGCCGGCGGCGACGACATCGGTGACGACCCCGGTCTTGTTTCCGATGGCGCTGAAGCTGTCCCCGGTGGCGGCGAGCGCCCGATAGGCGGGCAGGTCCCCATAAAGGAGCACGACCGGTTGGTCGTCAACTGTGAGGAAGACATCGCCCTGTTCGATGGTCGTGCCCGGCTCCGCCGTCGTGGTCACCACCCCGGATATGGGGCTGGTGACCGGGTCCCCGTCCTCGGTGCCGAGCGTTCCGTCGAATGTGTCCGTCTGCACCAGATCTGCTTGGACGACATCGGCGAATGACAATGTCACCTGGTCGGTCCCGCCCGCGTCGCTCCCGTTGCCCAGCAACGCATAAGCGACGGCGGCGCCGGCCACCACCACGACGATCGGGATGATCCACAGCCAGCGGCGGGTACGGTGCGTACCGGCGACCACGTCATCGGTTTCGTTGTTGAGGTCGGCGCTCACCGGGGTCTCCTCGATTCTGGTATCCACCGTTGATTCTCCCATCGTCCGGATCAACCGTTGCCGGCGGGCGGGGCGCCGCCCCCGTCACCGCCGGGCCCACCCCCGGCAAAGCCCGGGCCACCACCGGGGCCGAAGCCGCTGAGAATGTCCTGACAGGCCTCCTGAGCCTTGATGAAGTTCGGGTCTTGCGGGTCGATGTTGGCAAATGGACCGCCGCCTCCCTGACCAGGCTCGCCGTCTCCCTGGCCCGGCCCGAACGAGGTGAAGTCGGGGTCTGGCATGTCATAACCGTTGTCACGCATGCAAGCGGCGTACTCGAGCATCGTGTCCTGGAGTTGTGTGGGATCGAAGTTGCCCCCGCCCCGACCGAGCGACAGCCCGTCGAGGAGGTCCCGGCAGGCATCCATGGCGGTGCCGATACTCTGCCGGTCGGCGTCGCTGGACTGCGGCCCGCCACCAAAGCCCCCGAACTGAACGTTGCCGTCGGCGTCGACGGTGGGATCTTGCATATCGACGCCGTTGTCTCTCATGCAAGCGGCAAAAGCAAGCATCGCCTGCTCCTGATCAACCGCGCCTGCCGGGTCCGTCGTGCCGGTGGCGTCGGTCGTCGCCGTGTCAGCCGCCTCCAGCGTCGCCACCCCTTCGGACGAATGATCGCTCCCACCGCACGCCGTCGCCGCAAGAACGAGAGCAAGGCCAATCGTGAGCAAACGCGTCGTCATCAGACCCCTCTAGCGAGATATAGCAACGATGATCGCATCCGCAGCTGCGAACTTCCTGGGACAACGCTAAGGAATTAATGAGAAGCGTCTCAATTGGCAATTCCGGGGATACCAGGCAGCGTGTCGCGGCAGGCGTCGAACGCAGACTCGAAGTCGGGGTCGTTGACATCGAACGACGGGTAGAGCGGCTCGCCACTGGCGAGACCGGCAAAGTCTGGATCCGGCAGGTCGAAACCGTTGGCGCGCATGCACGCCGAGAAGGCCACCAGGTCATCCTGGAACTGCGCATCGAATATCCTATCGAAGCCGAAGTCGACGCCTTCGAGCAGGCCGGCGCAAGGCTCGAAGGCCTTCTCCAGCGTATCCCGATCGACATCTGCGAGTTTGCTCAGTGTTTTGAGGTCGAACGCGACGTTCCCGTCCGAGTCGACAACCGGGTCGGGAAAGTCGATGCCCTGCTCACGCATGCAGGCGGCGAATTCGAGGACCTTGCTCTCGTCGCTGGCGGTGGCGGCATCGGCAGACGGCGCTGCCGTCGTTACCGTCGTCTCGGTCGACAGATCCTGCATCGAAGCCACACCCTCAGATTTGGTGTCGTTACCACCGCAGCCGGCCGCCAGCAAGACCAGCACAACGGCGAGCAGCGCGAGATCTCTGAACTTCATGCCACCAGCCTAAGACGATCCCCGGTTTAGAAATCCTAAGCTCCGTTCCATGTTGTGCACTATCGGCGACCTGGTACAAGACATCGTCGTATGGCCGGCGGCGGACCCGGTTCACGGCACCGACACGCCCGCCCGCATCTTCCACCGGAGGGGCGGCAGCGCGGCCACCGTCGCCGTACAGGCGGCCGCAGTCGGCACACCGGCGCGCTTTGTCGGCCAGGTCGGAGACGACCCTCTCGGGGAGATGCTCACAGGCCAGCTCGAGCTCGCCGGGGTCCAGGTCCTGGTGCGCCGCAAGGGGCGGACCGGCTCAGTGCTGGTCCTGGTCGATCCGACCGGAGAACGAACGATGCTGCCCGATCGAGCCGCCGCGACCGAGCTGAGCGAGCTTCCGGCCGGCGCCCTCGACGGGGTGACCTGGCTCCACGTCCCCTCCTACTCGCTCGTGGTCGAGCCGCTCGGGGCGACGTGTCTGGGAGCGATCACCCTGGCGCGTGACGCGGGGATAACCGTCAGCGTCGACGCCTCGTCGACGGGACCGCTCCGCAGCTACGGCGTCGATCGATTCCTCAAGCTCATCGCCGCCCTGCAACCCGACGTCTTCTTCTGCAACGAGGACGAAGCAGACGCGCTTGGCGTCGCCGCGGAGGCCGCCATGCCGGGAGCGAGCACCACGGTGATCAAGGCCGGGTCGAACCCGGTGACGCTCGTCGACAGCGCCGGCGAGACGACGATGGTCGCGGTGCCGCCGGTGGCGACGGTCAACGACACGACCGGAGCGGGCGATGCCTTCGCCGCCGGATACATCGTCTCGGCGATGGCCGGGTCCGACCCGGTATCGGCAACGAACACGGGCATCCGGCTGGCGGCTAGCGTTCTGACGTCGCCCGGTGCCGGGACCGAGAGGTAATCAATGCCACAGCTGAAGACAAGCTCGGAAGTAGCAAAGGCTCAAACCGAGGGAAGACCCATCGTCGGTCTCGAAAGCACCATCTTCAGCCACCTCGGTCTCCCCTCCCCGGCCAATCGCGAGGCGCTCGACCGGGTCACCGCGGCCATCCGCAAACAGGGAGCAGTGCCGGCGATCACCGCGATCCTCGACGGAGAGGCGCGAGTGGGTCTCGACGAGAGCGAACGCGAGCGAATCCTCGGGCCTGCGAAGAAAACTGCCGAACGGGACATACCGGTCGCTCTGGCGCAGCGCTGGCCGGTAGGTGCCACCACGGTGTCCGCATCGCTGGCGCTGTGTGCCGCCGCAGGGATCGAGGTGTTCGCCACCGGTGGGATCGGCGGCGTGCACATAGGCTCGGAGGTATCCGGTGATATCAGCTCAGACCTCGGGGCCATAGCGCTGCACCCCGTGCTGACGGTGTGTGCAGGCGCCAAGGCGTTCCTCGACATCGCCAAGACGGTCGAGTTCCTCGAGACCGAGTCCGTGCCGGTGCTCGGCTATCAAACAGACGAGTTCCCCATGTTCTATTCCCGTACGAGCGGGGTGGCGGCGCCACGGCGCGTCGAGTCGGCAGCAGAGGTGGCGGCCATCCTGGTCCACCGGTTCGCCTGGGAACAGGGCGGGGTGCTTCTGGCGGTCCCCGTACCGGAGGCCGACGCCATACCTGCAGACGATGTTTGGGACGCGATCGAGACCGCGCTTGCCCGGGCGGGCGACATCCGGGGTCCCGCGGTGACCCCGTTCGTATTGGAGCAGATCGCCGACATCACCGGCGGTCGTAGCATCCCCACCAATCTCGCCCTCGCCGAGAACAACGCCTCGGTGGCAGCCCAGGTAGCGGTGGAGCTGGCCCGGGAAGGTCAGCAGCGCTGATGCCACGAGGGTGGCTGCCGCAAGGCAGCCACGTCGATCACGAACCGGGATTGAGGGACACGAACCGGGATTGAGGGACACGAGCCGGGATTGAGGGACACGAGCCGGGATTGAGGGAGCGTTCGAAACGGGCGCTGAGTTCTCCTGGCGTTCCCGGCAACTTCCGCGTCACTCGGCGGTGGCGGATCGCCTCGCCGTCTCGACCGCATCCCGTGGGCTTCCTCGCCACGGCCGACCGTGGCCGGGCACGAGTACGTCGGCTTCGAGATCGCCGAGCCGATCGAGAGATGCGATGGCCCGGGGGTGGTCGTGGTTGAACTGGTACCGCACCGGTTGCGGCCCACGCCGCTCCGGGTCCCACAGATCGACGGTGATGAGCGCATCGCCTGTGATCACGACCCCACGCTCGGGTAAGTGGAGTGAACAGTGTCCCTGGGTGTGGCCCGGGGTGAAGACCACAACCGGCTTGCCGGGGACGTCGATCGTCTCCCCATCCTCGAAGGTGCTGATATCGGTGACGTGCTCCGATCGTAGACCACCGCGCCGAATGGCGTTCAGGGCGAAGCGGAAGACCTTCGGCCGCCAGGCTCGGCGCAACTCCATCACCGAAATCCGCTGGGTGATCTCACCCCGAGCAACGGGCACCTCGGTGCCGTGACAGAGCACTGGCACGCCATGCTCACGCCGCAATCGCTCCGCCGAGCCCAGGTGGTCACTGTGACCGTGGGTGAGGACCACGGCACGAACAGCGGCCTTGCGTAGACGGTGCCGGCATACCGGCACCGTCTACGCAAGAAGCGGAAAGGTCAGTCGATCCAGGTGTCGTGGGGAAGGTCGAGACGGGAGGCGCGCAGCAGCGCAAACGGGCTCACGGCACCGAAGTTGGCCACCCGTGAGGTATAGCAGTCGGCGTACTTCTCGACCTGGCGGGCAAACAGGCTCTTGTCGATGCCGGCACGCATTAGTGGGCCCCACGCCTTGTTGCGCAGCTGGGAGGCGGCCACCGCCAGCGGCGTGATCTCCTCGTCGATGGCGGAAATCTGCTCGCGCAGCTCATCGACACTGTCCCGGTCGGGGGCAACACCCTCCGGGGGTGGTGCATAGCCGAGCCGCTGCCGCTGCAACGCCAGCCGGACCGCCGACAACTCAGCCTCGAGCGATGTCTTCTCCCCCATCAACGTCTCCAGCTTCACCTCTTTGGGACGAAAAGCGCGCAGCCCGGCCACCTCGCCCTCCAACTCCCTGAGGATCAGGGCGGTGCGCCACCGCAGCAGCGCCTTAGAAAAATGGACGTCGCCAAACAGATGGTCGCCGACATAGAGGATCTCGTCACCTGAGACCTCCATCGAGCTCTCGACCTGGGTGGCACAACCACCGAAGAAGACGCTGCCCGGCTCGATCTTGCCGATATGTGGCCGAAGCAGCGACGCTTCCTCGTCGACGACCTTGTATAGCGGCTTGTTGGCGGTGAAGAACAATGGTTTGTCGGAAGAGACGATGATGGCTTCGAAGAGGTCCCGCCAGCTCATGCCGGCGGGAAGATACGGGTCGAAGGCGTGCTCCATGATCCGCACCGTGTAGTCCCACTCGGAGTTCGTGATCATCATCAGACGCTTCCCGGCCTCCAACTGATCAACCAGCGCCAGCACCCCATCCGGATCAGGGTCAATGAACCGCACCGGGTCGGCGACAATGCTCCGCTTCAACGACCCGGCGCGGTGGGAACCGTCGAGCGAAGCTCCTACCGCCTGGAACAAACCTCGATAACCGACGCCCTTGTCGATGCGACCCGCATCGAGAAGGTCGACGAGCTGTGCGTACAGGCTTGCCTCCGAGAGGGAGAACAGCGTGTTGATGAATACGAACCGTTCCTCGGCCAGGTCGACCATCGTGCTGGCATAGGTGCGGCGCATGTCGTCGTAGTCGAGGAACCTGGTGCCGTGCGCCGCCCGGATCACATAGCCAAACCGGGTCGCCTTGACCAGATTGCCTGTCTCGAGATCAATGGCGAGACCACGGATGACGGCCGCGGGATCGAACTCGATCTTTTCGACCGGGAAACCCAGGTCCAGCAACCTGGCTTTGGCGTGGGCGAACGCCTCCGACTCCCACTCGCCAACGTGGTAGTGGACGAGCGTGTAGTCCATGTCGTACCCGATGGCCTTTATCGAGCGCAGATTGATGGTCCGGTTTACGAAAATCCCCCGCTCGGGTGCGATAGACGGTGCACTCATGTCAGACCGGCCGGTACGGCAGATACTCCGGGTACCACATCTCCTCCTCGATCCGTTGGTCGATGTCGGCGATCGGCTCGGCCAGCCCGTCTGCCATGGCCTGATTGGCTACGGCCCTGGCGACCGCCAATGACGTGGCCCGGACGTCATTTATCGACGGGTAGAGCTGACCTTCCTCGACCAATGCGGTATCAACAGCGTCGGCGAGGGCCTTCGAGGCAGCCAGAAACAGGCGATCGGTCACCTCGCGGGCACCCACCGTGAGGAGGCCGAGGCCCATCCCGGGGAAGACGAATACGTTGTTGGCTTGCCCGATCCTGTGCACCCGGCCACCGTAGTGGACATCGGGGAACGGGCTGCCCGTGGCCACGATCGCCCGCCCGTCTGTCCACTCAATGGCGCTCGACGGGGTGAGCTCGGCGTGGCTGGTCGGGTTGGAGAGCGGCATGATGATCGGACGCGACACATAGCTCGCCATGCGGCGGACGATGTCCTCGGTGAACATACCGGGGACCCCGCTGACGCCGATGAGCACAGAAGCTCTCGCGTTGCGCACCACGTCATCGAGCCCGATCCCTTCGCCGTCGATCTCCCAGTCCCGAACCGCTTCCCGGGACAACGCCAACCGCTGCTTCCCCGGCGACAGATTTGATCTGCCCTCGACGATCAGGCCACGGCTGTCGAGCGCCATGATCCTGGCCTCCGCCTCGGGCCGGGCTGATCCCTCGTCCATCATCGCCGTCGTGATCTGGTCGCGGATCCCGATACCGGCGGATCCGGCCCCGACGATCACGATGCGCTGGTCACTGATCTTCGACCCGATGTGACGGGTGGCGACCTTGAGCCCGGCCACGACCATCGCGGCGGTCCCCTGGATATCGTCGTTGAACGAAGGCAGCACATTCCTGTAGGTGAAGAGGTTCTCGAAGCTGGTTCGGTTCGAGAAGTCCTCCCACTGGAGCAGGGCATCGGGGTAGACGCTCTGGACGGCGGCCACGAACTCGGCGATGAACTCCCTGTACTCATCCCCAACCAGACGTGGCTTGTGATAGCCGATGTACCCGGGGTCCGCGAGCAGCTCCGGGTTGTTGGTGCCGACGTCGAGCGAAACCGGTATACAGCGCGTGGGATGAATCCCTGCCCCCGCGGCATAGAGGGCGAGCTTGCCGATCGGTATACCCATACCGCCCGCCCCCTGGTCCCCGATGCCGAGGATCCGCTCGTTGTCGGTGACGACTATCACGGGCCGCCCCGCCTTGGGCCGACAACGCAAGACCTCCGCCATCCGGCCCCGCTCGCGTGGGGTGATATAGATGCCGCGCGCCCTGCGGAAGATCTTGCTCCAATGGCGGCACGCCGTCGCCACCGTCGGTGTGTAGATCAGCGGCACCATCATCTCGAGGTTCTCGATCAGCGCCCGGTAGAACAGCGTCTCATTCCGGTCCATCAGACCGTTGAGATAGATGTTCTTGTCCATGTCGGTTGCTTTGAACTGGATCTGGTTCGCCACCCGCTCGATCTGCTCTTCGATGGTTGATACCCGATCGGGGAGCATTCCGACGAGGCCGAACGCATCCCGTTCCTCTCTGGTGAACGCGGTTCCCTTGTTGAGGATGGCGTTCTTGAGAAGCTCGGTACCGCGCTCGGCAACTGCGAGATAGCGCTCCCCCGAGTCCTGGTCGACCATTACATGCGAGTACGCGGTGTCACGATGCATAGAACGCAGCATACGACCCGGGCCCGCACTGCGCCGTGCTCAGTGTCTGCCCGGCAACCGGGACAGCAGGAACAACACTAAACCGGCGACCGGTCCAAACGCGGCCGCCTGCGCCGTCGTGACCATCACCCGCGAATCCTCCAAGGTCACCTTGCCGCGATCAGAAGACCGACCCTGCTCCCCGACACCGCGGCCTGGAGCGCCACCATCTGCCCGACACCACCCTCGCTCATCTCCACCCGGCCGCGCCGCGGGTGAACTCGGTTAAAGCGCTTTCATCCATTCCGATCCTCTCCCGAATCCATCTCTCGAACAACGGTCTCGACCTCCGCCGCGGCCGCGTCGATCCGGCTCCGGCACAACCTGATCAACTCGGCGGACCGCTTCACCCGGACCGCCAGCTCGTCGACATCGACTTGTTCTTCCTCGATGGCCGCAAGAATCTCCTCGAGCTCGGCGAGTGCGGCCGTGTACGTGATCTCCTCAGCCATCGTTCGTCTCCTCGCTGACAACGCTAGTGATCTCGCCCCCGGCCACCGTCGTCCGCAGCCCGGTGCCCGGCGGGACGGGTGCGGTGACCAGATCTCCCTCCCCGGTTCTCGTGATCGACCAGCCGCGGGCAAGCACGCGCTGCGGATCGAGCAACTCCGTCCTGTGCTCGAGATCGGCCAGATGATCACGGGCGGTCTCGACAATGCGGATGGCAGCGGTCCCGACTGCGTCCGCCGTCCTATCCACCGATGCGACGGCGGCATCAACGCCAACGGACCCGGCACGGTGAATCTGCCGTTGGATGACCGCAACCCGATCGCGCTGATGCCTGAGCCTGCTGCGACTCTCCCGTGCGGTCTGCCATTCGATCGAGTCCAGGCGCCGCCCGGCGCGGGAGCCGGCCGCCAGCGCGGAGCGATGTAGCCGCGCGGTCGCATGACCGACGGTGCCGGCCGCGGCCCGCAGCCGGCCCGTGGCAACCCGCTGCGTCGCCACGCCGAGATGATCGAGCCTGGCCAGGAAATCGGCGACACGCCCCACAAGGGCGGCGGCGCAGGCCGTCGGTGTCTTGTGGCTCCTCGCCACCAGGTCGGCGATCGACAAGTCGATCTCATGTCCGATTCCCGTCATGACCGGTACCGGGCACTGTGCGATCGCCAGCGCGACCTCCTCGCTATCGAAGGCAGCCAGGTCGGTCTGGGCACCGCCTCCTCGCACGATGGCAATGACATCGATCTGCGCCGCCTCTAGTCGTTTCAGCCCACGCAGCACGTCAGGGATCGCCTCCGCACCCTGAACCCGGGCATCGCACCGAGTGAGGTTCCAGGCGTAGCCACTGGATTGGAGCTCGTGAGTGAAATCGGCGTCTGCGGCGCTGCCGGCGCTGGTGATGAGCCCGATCCGCAGCGGCACCAGCGGCAGCGGGATCTCCCGATTCTTGCTGAGGAGCCCGCGCTCTTCGAGGCTCTTGATGAGCCGCTCCCGCTCTGCGGCCAGCTTCCCCAGCGTGTAATCGGGATCGATCCAGGTCATCCGGAGCTGCACCGTCCCCCTTGCCGAGTAGTACGATATCTGACCCCTGATTCGGACCGCGACGCCGTCATCCATGCGTCCGGCCCCGGAGCGCTGCAAGAGACGATTCACCGCAAACTTGTCGGATGCAAAGAGCGTGACCGGCAGGATCGGAGCCGGTGTCTCCTCTGAATCCGGGTCGATCAGGCTGAAGTAGACGTGCCCGCTGGGGGCCCGGTTGAGATCCCTGATCTCGCCTTGCACCCAGATCTCATCCGGGAAGGCCCGGCTGATGACTCGCATCAGCATTCGGGTGACATCGGCGACGGTGTATGTGATCACGAAGGGGACGCTACACAACGACGCCGACGAAAAGCCACGATCTCGTTGGATGAGCCCCGCTTGCACTAGTTTGGGGGGAGAATGGGAACCTTGCGCACAAAGTTGCGGCAAATCGCCGGTTCTCGGGGACAAACGGCCTTCCTCACCGCTGCCCTCATTATCGGTTTCATCGTCGGTCTTGCCGTCGTGCTGCTGGTCAAAGCGGTAGCCGTCGTCAGGGCGTTGGCCGACTGGGCCCACACGAGGATCGGCATCGACTCGGCCGCCTACTTCCTGCTCATCCCCGCCGGTCTCCTGGTCGCGTGGCTACTGGCGAGGCTTTTCTCTGAGAACATCGAGGGCGGCGGCGTTACCGAGACGATTGCCGCCATCGGTCTGCGCGAGGGATACATATCGACCCGTACGATCCTCCCCAAGATCATCAGCACGGGAGCGACATTGGGCGTCGGCGGCAGCGGCGGCCGTGAGGGCCCGAGCGTCATGATCGGCGCGGCCATCGGATCCTCGCTCTCCCGGTACACCCATTTCAGCGAAGATCGCATCCGGAGCCTGGTCGCGGCGGGCGCCGGCGCCGGCATCGGAGCAACGTTCAACGCACCTATCGCCGGGATGCTCTTTGCCATGGAAGTCATCCTGGGTAATCTCGCGATCCGTCACCTCAACGCGGTGGTCGTCACGTCCGTCGTGGCCGCAGTCACCACGCACACCCTCCTCGGCGACGAGCCCATCCTGTCTTCCCCGGGTGGCAAGTTCGACGACCCGCGCGAGCTGATCCTGTATGTCGTTCTGGGTCTGCTTGCGGTGGCGGCCGCGCTGCTTTTCATGCGCATCCTCGATTGGGTCAACGGCGTCCGTGCCAGCTACCGGTACCCGGACTGGACACGACCGGTCGCCGCCGGGCTCCTCATCGCCGCGGTGGCGCTCATCGACCCCCGCGCTCTCGGCACCGGGCAGGACTTCCTCGCCGGCTTGATGCGGCTGAACAAACCCGACGCAACCGGTTTGGTGCTGTGGTCGTTGCCTGTGCTGGCCGTGCTCAAGATGGTCACGAGTGCGCTGACCCGTTCCGGCGGCGGTTCCGCCGGAACGTTCATGCCCAGTCTGTTCATAGGCGGAACCGTTGGCACCGCGCTGGCGCTGGCCGCCAACCACTTCTGGTACACACCGCTGTCACCCGACTCGTACGCCATAGTCGGGATGGCCGCGACATTCGCCGCGGTGGCCCGCGCCCCGCTCACCTCGGTCATCATGGTCTTTGAGATCACCGGCAACTACGCGCTGGTGCTACCGCTGGCATTGGCCGCCTCGATGGCCTCGTTCATCGCCGACCGGGTGAGCCACGACAGCGTCTACACAGCACCGCTGACCCAGCGGGGGGTTCGCCTCGTACAGAACGAGGACGTCGACCTGCTGGACACGGTCAGCGTCGGGGAGGTGATGACCCTCCTCGATGAGAGTCTGTCGCCTGCGATGACCATGGCGGAAGCGGCACGTTTCCTCAAGGAGTCGCGCCATCACGGGCTCCCCGTGGTCGAGAAGGGCGGCAAGCTCGCAGGCGTGCTCACTCTGCGCGACATCGCTCTGACCGAGGGCGATCCCAACGAGACGAAAGTGCGTGACATCATGACCGAGCGGCCGATCACGGTAACGCCGAGCATGCCGGTATCTTCGGCTCTTGCTCGGATGGCCGCGCTCGGTGTGGGACGGCTGCCGGTCGTCGAAGACGCCGAACCTGGCCTGGTCGTCGGGATGTTCCGACGCAACAGCGTCGTCGCCGCCTACCACCATGCCCTCGGCGCGGTTACCGACCGCCAGGCCTATCGGCAGCGACTCCGGCAGAGGGTGCAGCCGGGTGCCACATTCTACGAGATACCGGTCCTGCCGGGCTCGGCGGCAGCGGGCACCCTGGTCAAAGATCTCAAGTGGCCGGAGGACGCGGTGCTCGTCTCTATCCGCCGCGAGGACTCCGTGATCATCCCGCACGGTGATACCGCGCTCAGGGTTGGCGACACCATCACCGCGTTCGGTCAGGGCGATTCCCGCGTTGCGGTCGCCTACCTGCTGGAACGCAAGCCGGAGCCCGACGGCTCGGTGCCCTCACCGTAGGCCACGGTCCTTTGAACCGACACAGAGAAATCGATACATTGCCCCCGTGACTGATCAACCGAAACTCGTCCCCATACTGATGTCGGGCGGCGCCGGCACCCGTCTCTGGCCGGCATCACGCTCGGATCTGCCGAAGCAGTTCCTTCCCCTCGTAGACGACCGAACCATGGTGCGCGCCACTCTGGACCGTCTCGAGGGGCTCGAGATCGAGCCACCGCTGGTGGTAGGCAGCGCCGCACAAGCCGAGCTGGTGGCGGCCGAGTTGGCAGCAGCGGGCTACGAGCCCACTCGAATGATCCTGGAGCCGGTCGGCCGCAACACGGCGCCTGCCGCCGCCGTCGCCGCACTCGAGCTGACCGCACAGGGGGAAGACCCTGTGATGCTCCTCCTTCCCGCGGACCACGTCATCGAGGACGTGCCCGCGTTCCACGATGCGGTGCGGAACGCCGTGACGCTCGCTACCGCCGGCAATCTCGTGACCTTCGGCATCGTCCCTACCGGCCCGGAGACCGGCTACGGGTACATCCGCATCGGCGCTCCCGTGGACGACGTTGGGTTCGCCGTCGCCCGATTCGTGGAAAAACCCGATATCGAGACCGCCCGGGCGTACGTCTCCGGCGGAGATCATCTCTGGAACAGCGGGATGTTCGTCTTCCGCTGCTCGGCCTACCTGGCTGCGCTCGAGGAGTATGCCCCTGAGATAAGCGCCGGGTGCATTGCGACGATGGCTCTCTCCAGGCGCAGCTCCGGCCTCCACCTGGACGCAGAGCGGTTTGCCGCCACCCCGGCTAACTCGATCGATTATGCCGTGATGGAGCACACCTCCCGCGCCATGGTGGTGCCCCTCGATGCCGGCTGGAACGACGTAGGGTCGTGGACGGCATTGTGGAACATCGGGCACAAGGATGATGACGGCAACGTTGTCCACGGTGACGTTGCTACGGTGGCGACGACAGACTCATACATCCGGTCGCACCATCGGCTGGTGGCCGTTGCCGGTGTGGAGAATATCGTCGTGGTCGAGACGGCCGACGCCGTGCTGGTGACGACCCTGGAGAATGCGCAGATGGTCAAGAATATCGTCGGTCTCCTCCAGGATTACGACCGGCGGGAAGCGATTGAGAGAACCCGGGACGGTTGAGATGGACAATTCCTTCGACATCTTCATTGTCTTCGCGGCTCTGTTCGCATCGATAGGCATAGCAGGGGTGCTGCTGGCTCGCGCCCGGAGCCACGCCAAACCGGATACCACCGAGGCAGCGCCCCAACTTCCGCCGTCGGCGTCGCGCCGACAACGCCGGATCCTGGAAACACTGACGCCACCCCCCGAGATCCCTACGCTCATGGACCTGGTCCGCATGGAGATCGCCGATCTGGGCATCGAGAACATCCCCGGACATGAGGACATATCCGGACCGGTCCTGCTCAAGGTGTTCCGCCGCGACCACGCACTGCTGGAACAGTGCCCGCACGGCACATGCGGCTACGTCGTCGCCGAGGGTGTGCGCCGTGACGAGGCGGACGAGGACCAGGTGCGTCTCTTCTGTGAGCAGTGTGTGGGAACCGATCCCGAGGCCGAGACGTTCAACGAGTAATACCACTCACACGTTACCCAAGCGAGCGTCGCCCCTCCGCGGAGGGGCGACGCTCGTCGTGCGCCGATTCGAGGGTGCTACGGGCTCGGCGGTAGTCTGATTAACGTGGCGTATCGAGCATGACTACCTGTTCTAACTGCGGCGCAAACATCGATCCCGACTGGACCTCTTGCCCTGCCTGTGGCCGGGTGGTAGGCACGGCGGCAGATTCCCTGGGCGCAAGCGAGCACTCACCCGGTCCCGGACCACAGGTCGAGTTGATCAGCCGCGGCTGGAGCGTGGTTGACCTCGAAAGCGAAGACACGCCGCTCCACGATCTCCTGGAAGAGGACGACTCGTCCGGCCCACCATTATCACCGGGGAGCATCGAGATCTCGGTCGACGACATCTCGTTTGTGGCGAGCGCGGAGACCGGGCCGGACGCCGCCGTCGATGGACCCACCGACTCGTGGGCTCACCTGCGCCCGAAAGGTGAAATGCCGGCGCTGGTTCGCCGCGTGAGTATCGCTGCGCGCGTCGTCCAAACACTTGCGATGATCACAGCGGTTGTCACCCTCGGAGCGGGTGGCGTGCACTTCTACCTGAACACCCAGCTGGAGGCCTCGGGTCGCGGCGAGGTGGCGCTCCGCACCATATCCGACCTGCAGCAGGTCGCCGACATCGGTCTCGCGGTCGTTGCCGGGACGGCGCTGGTGACGATCCTGGCGCTGGCCGGGTGGCGGTGGACCGTGCGGGGCAAGGGGGCGAGCACCGGCAAGGCGGGTGCGGTCGCCTTGCTCGCTTGTATCGCCGGAGGGTCTGTCGTGGGCGCCTTCTACACGCTGCGCCGCGACACAGTGACAGAGAGTATCGCCGCCAACAGTCTCATCATCCTCGGTCTCGGATTGGTGGTTGCCGCCGCATTGATCATCGTGCCCGCGGTCGGGCGGGTCGACCGGAGAGTGCGCCTGTGAGTCTCGACGGCCGGCGCGTCATCGCGGTGTTCGGAGCCTCAGCCGCACAGGAAGGTGATGGCGACTACGACCAGGGCGTTGTCTGCGGTCGTCTGCTCGCCGAAGCGGGCTTCGCCGTTGCGACCGGGGGATACCACGGGTTGATGGAAGCCGCCTGCCGGGGTGCCGCCGAAGCAGGTGGGGCGACCATTGGGGTGACGGCACCCGCAGTCTTCCCCGAGCGAGCCGGCGCCAACGAGTGGGTGCAGCACGAGATCGAGGCGGATGATCTCGTGCGTAGGATCGCACTGCTGATCGATCTGGCCGAGGGCTACATAGCCCTGCCGGGAAGCATCGGGACCCTCGCCGAGCTGGTCGTAGCGTGGAACCTCGCGTTTGTGGCACCTTTCGCCGACAAGCAGTTCGGACCAATCGCAACCGTCGGCGAGACCTGGGGCGAGCTGATCCCGCTTTTGACCACCCGGCTCAACAGCAACTCCGCACCTATTGCGACCTGTTCCTCGGTGTCCGAGGCGGTGAGCCATGTGGTGGCCGCGCTCAGCTAGCGTCTGATTGTCCGGCGGAACGGAGGGCGACCGATGGCAAAAGAAGGCTTCTACCTGGGCGGGGTGATCGACGGATCCAGCGGGGACAGGACGGGAGATCTGGTCGATTACGACCCTGCCGACCTGACCACGCACGGGGTGATTGTCGGCATGACCGGGTCCGGCAAGACCGGGTTGGGGATCATCTACCTCGAGGAGGCTCTTCTGGCGGGCATCCCCACCCTGATCCTCGATCCCAAGGGGGACATGACCAACCTCCTGCTCACCTTCCCGGAGCTGCGGCCGGCCGACTTTGAACCCTGGATAGACGAGGCCGAGGTGCGGAAGGAGGACAAAACGGTCGCCGAGTTGGCCGCCGACAAGGCCGCGCTCTGGACCAAAGGCCTCGCCTCCTGGGACGAGAGCGGAGCCAGGATCGGGCAGCTGCGTGACTCGGCCGGATTCACGATCTACACACCGGGCTCGACCGCCGGCGTGCCGATCAACATCATCGGATCGCTTGCTCGCCCCGAGTTGAGCTGGGAAACAGACACCGAGACGTTGCGCGACGAGATCGAGGGGTTCGTCTCCGGGCTGCTCGGTCTGGTCGGCGTCAAAGCCGACCCGATCTCGTCGCGCGAGCACATCCTCATCGCCAACCTCGTGGAGAACGCCTGGAGATCAGGTCGCGACCTGGACATTGCCGGTCTGTTGGGCGAGATCCAGCGGCCACCGTTGCGCAAGCTCGGTGTGTTCGATCTGGACACCTTCTTCCCCGAGAAGGACCGGCTCGCTCTTGCCATGAAGCTCAACGGTCTCGTCGCCTCACCCGCCTTCAGCACCTGGATCGAGGGACCGGACCTCGACATCGCTTCTCTGCTGTGGCATGGGGACAAGCCCCAATCCGCCATCGTCTATCTGGCGCATCTCAGCGACGAGGAACGACAGTTCGTCGTGACCCTCATCCTGTCCAAGCTGATCACCTGGATGCGGGCTCAGGCCGGCACCGGAGACCTGCGGGCGCTCGTGTATATGGACGAAGTGTTCGGGTTCGTTCCCCCTACCGCAGAGCCTCCCGCCAAGAAACCGATCCTCACACTGCTCAAGCAGGGCCGCGCCTTCGGGGTCGGCACCCTGCTGTCCACCCAGAACCCCGTCGACCTCGACTACAAGGCGATGTCGAACGCCGGAACCTGGTGCATCGGCCGGCTCCAGACCGAACGTGACAAGGCGCGTATCCTCGAGGCCCTCCAGTCTGCACGCGGTGACAGCGATGTCTCCGAGCTCGATCACATGATCTCCGGGTTGGACAAACGCCAGTTCCTGCTCCACAACACCCACGATCCGGCGCCGGTGCTGTTCACCACCCGGTGGGCACTGTCTTACCTGCGCGGCCCACTCACCAGAGAGCAGATCTCGAAGCTGAGCAAGTACGAGCCCCCCGCCGAAAACGAGCCTCCCGCCCAGGCGTCCCCGACAACGTCGCCGGCTGCCCCACAACAGAGCCCGGAAACGGCAAGCGACGAGACCCCGGTCATGCCCCGGGTCGCCGATTCGGTGCCGGTGCACCACCTGGCTTCCGGCGTTCCGTGGGCTGCCCAGCTCGACGTCGCCCCCAACGGGACCACGCTCACCGCTGCTCTTGCAGCCAGGGTACGGCTGACCTACGACGAGAGCGCGGCAGACCTCGTGCACGACGAGGAGTGGGAAGCGATCGTCACGCCTCTCGAGAGCCATTTCGACGCCGGGCATGCCGTCCACGTCGACTACGACGATCGGGACTTCGTGAGCACACCACCCGAAAATGCTCGCTACGTGATCCCGGAGGGTGACATCGCAAAGACCAGTTATTGGCGGAGTGCCGAGACCGGTCTGAAGGACCTCCTCTATAGGTCACAGAAGCTGACAATCCACAAGAACGCCGAGCTCGCGCTCTACTCCCGCGCCGGGGAGAAGGAGGAGGATTTCCGTGCCAGGTGTGACGCCGCCGCTCAGGATCGAGCCGACCAGGAAACCGCAAGCCTGCGTGACAAGTACGAGCGGCGCTTCAAGACACTCCGCGACCAGGCAACCACAGCCGAACAGCGTGCTCAGGACATCGAGGTAGATATCCAGGGCGCCAAACAGCAAGAGATCATCGACGGCGCGTCCTCGGTGATCAACATCCTGCTCGGACGGAGAAGCACGCGGGCAGTGGCGGGAACGATCCGCAGCAGGAAGAGCCGTAGGTCGAAGGAAGCCAGGCTGGAAACTGCCCAGGCGAAGGCGGAAGACAAATACGGTGAGCTGCACAGTCTCGAAGCGGAGCTCACCGAGGAGCTCGAGGGGATCAACGACAAGTGGGAGGAGCGCGCCGCCAAGATCGAGCCAATTGAAATCGGTCTCGAGAAGAACGACATCGAGATCCTCGAGGTGGCGTTGCTGTGGCTACCGCTCGGATGAGCTACGCCACCGGCGGGCCGGTACACTTCGTCCGAGCCGAGTGAAGGGGACTATGAGCAACCGTCCGGCAATTGTCCAGATCGACGAACACACCACCGACGAGGAAGCGACGGTGACCATCTCGCTGAGCTGGCAAGACGAGCACTTCTTTGGCAGCGCCAGCGGCAGCCCCGATGGGGCATCCCGCGCCCGGCTCGTCGGAGAGGCAACGTTGCGCGCCGTCGAAGCGGTCTCCGAGAACCGGATCTCGCTCCAACTCGAGGCCGTGGCCACGACCGAGTTGGGTGAAACTCAAATCGCCATGGCTCAGGTCATAATGGAAGGCGTCCCGATCCCACTCGTCGGAAGCGCACTGCTGGGCGAGCACGACGCCACGACGGCAACGGTCAAGGCGGTTCTGGACGCCATCAACCGGCAGCTCATCCAGGTGCTCTAGCTATCAACTGTCCTGGACCAGCGCCCACATCAGGTCGCGAATGGTGACGACACCGAGCAGTTCACCGTCGGCAACAACCGGCAGATGCCGGTAACCCGTCTCCAGCAGCCATGAGACCGCCTCTCTGACGCGGACATCGGGTGTGAACGTATCGGGTGCTTCGCTCATCCACTCCTCCACCAGCGCGGCACCCAGATCGATTCCGTCGGCAACCGCGACAACCAGGTCGCGCTCGGTGAGGATGCCCACGATCTCGCGGTTGTTGATCACAATGACATAATCGACCCCCTGATCGGACATTGACTCGGCAGCATCGAGCAGCGTGCCTTCAGGCCCGATGATCTCAGTGGTTCCACCGACTAGCGCGTCCAGGCGCATGATCCCTCCGGCTGTCAAACACCGCGACGATAACCGATCGGATGGCTTGCAGGCCAAACGTGTCCGGCTAAGTACTACAGGAGGTCTTGTTCGCGGATACCAAACGAGGGGTGGCGGAGACGGCACAGCGCCAGCTTCTCCAGTTGGCGGATGCGCTCCCGGGTCAGCTGGAACTCGTCACCGATTTCCTCGAGGGTCCGCGGCACGCCGTCGTAGAAGCCGTAGCGCAGCGCCAGGATGCGACCCTCCCGCTCTGGGAGCCGCTCGATCGACTTGCGCAGGCTGTTGGCAATGTCGAGCTCTTCGGTGACCCGCATCGGGTCGACGGCATCCTCGTCCTCGATGAAATCACCAAGTTGGGCACCATCCTCACCCACCGGCTGCTCGAGGGAGACCGTGTCGGCGACGCTGAGGGCCAGCTCGACCTTGTCGACGTTGACCCCGGCCTCTTCAGCGATTTCTTCGGGACGCGGCTCGCGGCCGAGTTCAGCTTTGAGGCTTGCCTGAGCGGCGCGCACCGCGGCGAGGGTGTCGTGCAGATGCACGGGGATGCGAACCGTACGCGACTTGTCGGCGATCGCACGGGTGATCGCCTGCCGGATCCACCACGTGGCGTAGGTGGAGAACTTGAAGCCCTTGCGCCAGTCGAACTTCTCGACCGCACGAATCAGCCCCAGGTTGCCCTCCTGGATGAGGTCGAGAAAGTCGATGCCGGAGGTGTTGGCATAGCGGCGGGCGTTGGCGACAACGAGACGGAGGTTGGCGGTGAGAAATGCGTCCTTGGCTTCACGACCGCGTCGGATGTGCCGGCGCAGCACCATCTCCTCGGACTTGTTGCCGAACTGACCCTTGTCGAGCTTCTCCTGGGCATTCTGCCCGGCCTCAATCTTCTGGGCGTACTCGACTTCCTTCTCGGCGGTGAGCAGCTCGTACTCGCCGATCGCGGTGAGATACTGGCTGACCAGGTCGGTGGTCAACCGTCCGCGATCGTCCGTGAGCTTGTTCCTGTCGAGATCCTTGCGGGAGCGCGAAAGGGTGTCACGGTCGATCCGCTCCTTCGCCTCGGCACGCTCGAGACGTGCTCGATCGATCACTTTGTCTCGCGTCTTGCTGGTCTTCGCCATATAAGAAGGTCCTCCAAGACCGTCATTTTCCGTTACTCAGGCCGCGCGCAACGGCCGCCGTTCACACTCCTGGGGTGCCTCACTATCACACAGACATTCACGTTTGTGAACCCCCCAAAGAGTGTTTCTTCCTGAGAGTTTCGACCCGTTGCCCGGTTTGGATTTCTCAACCCAGGCCATATGACGACCGTATCGGCCGCCCGTTGCGTCGTAAAGGGCCAATACCTGTCAACACGCGATGACCACGCTCCATTCCCGATTTCCCGTTCAGTTGCCCCTCGCGGGAACCGTCCCTTGCCCAACCTCACAAGCCGGGCCATAGGGACATAAGCTCAGGTCATGACCAATCATCTCGCCTCTTCGGCAAGCCCCTACCTGCTGCAACACAAGGACAACCCCGTCGATTGGCACCAGTGGGGTGATGAAGCGTTCTCCCGAGCACGGGACGCGGACCGGCCGGTGTTGCTGTCGATCGGGTACTCGACATGCCATTGGTGTCACGTCATGGCACACGAATCGTTCGAAGATGAGGCCACCGCCTCCTACATGAACGAGCATTTCATCAACATCAAGGTCGATCGCGAGGAGCGCCCCGACGTCGACCGGATCTACATGGATGCGGTCCAGGCAATGACCGGCCGGGGAGGATGGCCGATGACCGTTTTCCTCACGCCCACCGCGGAGCCCTTTTACGCGGGCACCTACTTCCCCAAGACGCCCCGGGGGCAGATGCCGTCTTTCCGCCAGATCTTGGAGGCCGTTGTCGCCGCATGGGATACGAGGCGCGACGAGCTCGTCGATCAAGCCGCCAAGCTCACCAAGGCGATCGGCACCGGCGTCCCTGCCGGTCCGGCACCTGCCGTCGATGTCGCCGTCGACAGAGCCGTGGCAACGCTCACCGAGACATACGACGCCGAATGGGGCGGCTTCGGGGGCGCCCCGAAGTTCCCCCAGGCACCGGTGCTCGGCCTGCTTGTTAAGCTCGTTGCTCTCGAGCCACACCGCTTTGGACGTCTCGAGTCGATGCTGCGCCGTACCCTCGACGCGATGCGGGCGGGCGGTATCTTTGACCAGCTCGGCGGTGGGTTCGCCCGCTACTCGGTCGACGGGCAATGGCTGATCCCTCACTTCGAGAAGATGCTCTACGACAACGCGCTGCTGGCGAGCGTGTATCTGAACGCAGGTCGGGTGCTCTCGGAGCCCGAATACGTGGCGACGGCGCGAGCCACGCTCGACTACATGGCGACGACCATGCGTGATCGGGAAGGCGGGATCCACGCTGCAGAGGACGCCGACTCCGAGGGGGTCGAAGGCAAGTACTACGTCTGGAGCTGGGACGAGGTCCGCACACTCTCCGGTGACGACGCTGACCTGGCCTGCGAGCTGTACGGTGTCACCCGCGATGGGAATTTCGAGGGCGCCAACAACTTGCATGTGGCGGTGCCCGTGTCAGAGCTCGCGGCCCGCCGGGGTGTGGATCGCGAGACCATCGCACGGGCCAAGGATCGGATCGACACCGTTCTGCGCGCCGCCCGTGCCCGCCGGGTAAGGCCCGGCCGCGACGACAAAGTGGTGGCCGCCTGGAACGGGTTGGCGCTGCGAGCATTCGCCGAGGCGGCCGCGGTACTCGATGACCCGGGCTATCGCGAGGTCGCTATCGGAATCGCCCACTTCATCGAGACCGACCTGGTCGACACGGACGGGCGGTTGCTGCGCTCATGGCGTGCGGGGCGCACCTCGGGAAAGGCATTCTGCGTCGACTACGGATCCGTTGCGGTTGGCCTGTTCACCCTGTACCAGGCCACAGCCGACGAGCGGTGGTACCGGCTTGCCGAGCGACTGACCGGCGACATGGTGGCGCTGTTCGGCGATGGCGATGAGGGCTTCTTTTCGACTGTCTCCGACGGATCCGGACTGATTGCGCGGCCTAGAGATTTCATGGACAACCCTTTGCCGTCGGCCAATTCGATGGCTGCTGAGGCCGTGTCCACCCTGGCTGCATACCGGGGCGAGCCCACCGACCACCTGGAACGCATCGCCACCGGCGCCGGCCGGATCCTCGCCCAGGCGCCGCATGCCGTCGCCCACCTACTCGGCATCCTGTACACCGAGCAGCTCGGGCGACGCCAGGTGGCAATTGTCGGACCGGCCGTTGCTCGCACCGGGCTGGAGCGGGTCTTCTGGGAGCGATACCGGCCCGACTGCGTCCTCGCTCTCGGCCCCGGCGAATCCGCGGCGATCCCGCTGCTGCAGGGCAGGGACACCGCAGGTGCAACCGCCGCCGGCCATGTGTGCCGCGGCTTCACCTGCGACCTCCCTGTGACCACGGCAGCCGACTTTCGCAGGCAGCTCGGGGAGTGAGCAGTGCTGCTCACGGCGAAATTCACCCTGTACTCCACATGAATCGTAAGCTACGGCCTCGTGAGTGAGAATATGCCAGTCAAGAAGGGCCGCTGTGTGTACTGCGGCTCGGTGCGCCCCGTTACCAAACCGATCTGTCCGACCTGTGGCAGAACGTGGATTGACACGATGGTCGACGAGGACATGCCGCCGCTTACCCCCGATATCGTCGCGGCCGCCATCGAGGAGCGCAGAGCAACCGTTTCCGCCGACATGCCCGTTTCTGCCGACATGCCGCCACCTCCCGATGACCGACCGCCCCGGCCGTGGGGGCTGCTCGTTAGTGTCGCCGCAGGCCTACTCGTCATCTTCCTGCTCTTCCGGGTAGCCCTCGGAGGCGACGGCGAAGCCGCGCCATCCACGTCTACGGAGGCAGGCGGGGCAACGACGATCGCGACAACCACCTCGACCGTTGTCCCGACGACCACAACAGCAACGACGACATCGACAGCCGCTTCGTCGACTACATCCACCGCACCGACCACAACCTCGACGACGACCACCACGCTGGCCCCGATCGAAGCGGTCGGCACTCCGGTCCCGATCACCGACTTAACCCTTGGCGCGTTCGCCCTCGGCCCCTTCACATTCGACACAAGCACGTCCTACCTCGGGCGTCTGGTGGCTAGTCTCGGCCAGCCGGACGGCCGTGCCGATGTCGGCACCGACATGGGTCTATGCGAGGGTGACCAGGGTGTTGCCTACACCTGGGGTGGTCTCACAGCCATATTCCGTGTGGCCGGCGACACCGAGACGCTGGTTGGGTACCGGCTCGTCGCGACGACGAGCGATGACCCGACCCAACAGATCGCAACGCGTTCCGGTCTCACCCTCGGCAACACCATCGAGAAGCTGAACGCCATCTATCTCCAGCCGGGATTGGGATTCATCGAGATCGACGGCAAGCCCCATTTCATCCTGCTACGGTCGACCGACAACGCCACGCTGCTGTGGGGGCCGGTGTCGAGCGCCGACGCCTCGGGGGTCGTCGAGGGCATCTACTCTCCTCGCCCTTGCGACCATGGACCGGCGGCTACGCCGTGACCAGGGGGCCGGATGCCGCAAGCACCAAAACATCTAGCATTGCAACATCTAACATGGCAACATCTAACATGGCAACATCTAACATTGCCAATCGGCGTTCGGGCCGAGGTATAGCGCAATGACCGGTGAATCACCACACAGACAGGGACACTTCTGGAACCACGTGCTGACGGTTCCCAACCTGGTTGCAGTGTTGGTCGGTCTGCTCGTGTTCTGGTCCATCGCCGGCAACTGGCGCTCGCCCATCGGCACGGCCGGGGCCGCGATCGTAGGGAGTCTGATAACCGCGACCACCTGGATCATCTGGATGCGGGTGCGGTCCGGGCCGCGGCTCGACAAGGTGGTCGACGAGCCGGTGATCGCCTACGTCCCGACGACCGACGGCGCTCCCACTCCGATTCTCGGCGATCCCGACTCGGCGGCCGCCCGTGTGTACATCGAGGCGGTGCGCGGTCTGGAACGCGCCACCAAGGGCCAGGTGATCATGGTGAGCAGCGCCCGACCCGGGCTGGGAGCCACCACCGTCGCTATCAATCTCGCCGTAGCGGCAACGAGGATGGGCCGCCGGGCGGTGTTGATCGACGCCGATCCCGGAGGTGGTCTTTCCGAATACGGGCGATCCCAATCCATCCCCGGCTGGATCGACCTGGCAACGGGTGGGACAACGCTCAAAGAGGCAACCCGCTTCTGGAAGATAGACGATGCCAACACGCTGCCCGTCATCCCAGTGGGCACCGACCTCGACGAGCGCAGGGCCGCCCTGACCGGGCTGGCGCTGGCCGACGTCGTAGACAAGCTAACCGAGCAGGCAGATCTGCTCATCGTCAACACAGCCCCGATCGGGTGGGACCCCACTCTCGATGCAATCGCCACCCACGCCGACGGGACCTTGCTGGTGGTCACGCCAGAAATCGACCCGCGCGGCTTGGAGACGATCTGCAGCCAGCTTGCGGAGATGGCTGCCCCGGTCATCGGTTATGTCGTCAATCACGCCGAGCGAACGGTCGAGCTGAGACCGTTGTGGCGCCGCTCGGTGAAGCGGATGGTGACGACGTTCGTCATCCTCGTGGTCGTCTATACGGGATGGAACCTCTACTCGGCATTGCAGTCATGGAACTCGGTCGAGCGCCACACGTTCGACGTGGTAGCTCTGAGCAAGCTCCCCGCCGTCCCACCCCCCGCCGACAGCGGTGAATCATTCACCCCTGAGGCTGAGACCGCGGTAACAGCCACCCCGAGCGACACCGGGACGTACCAGACCTACATGGTGGTCGGGTCCGATATCGGCAACTACCGGGCCGATGTCATCATCTTGGTGATGCTCCCCACCGATGGCAGCAATCCGATCATGGTCTCGCTGCCCCGTGACCTCTACCTTCCCAACCGCTGCACCCAGACCTACACGAGGCTCAATGCCAACTTCAACGGATGTGGTGCCGACATAAACGGCGCCACGTTGCTCTCGCGAGCAGTCGAGGACTTCACGGGCGTCCACGTCGATCACTTCGCTCTGTTCACATTCGACGGGTTCAAGGAGGTCATCGACGAGGTCGGTGGCGTTGAGATCTGCGTCGAGCATGCCGTGCGTGACAGCAAGTCGGACCTCAACCTCCCGGAAGGGTGCACAGTGGCCAACGGGACACAGGCACTCGCCTGGGTTCGCTCGCGGCACACGCTCGAGAATGTCAACGGCGCGTGGCGCTCGATGCCAAACGTCTCCGACCTCACCAGGAACCAGCGTCAGCAGGACGTCATCCTCTCTTTGCTCGAGAAGGCGGCGGAGTTCGACAGCCCCCAGGAGCTGGCCGGGGTGGTCCGGTCGGTCGGCAACGCCTTTACGCTCGACGACCAGCTCAGCCTCAGCGAAGCCATCAGCGTCGCCTGGAACCTGCGCGGGCTCGACCGTAACGACATCATCCAGCTCACGATTCCGGTGGAGGATTACCGGACCAACGACGGGGCTGAGGTCCTGCTGGCCACCGAGCCGTTCGATCAGTTGCTCGACGAATATGTGGCGGGTCCGACCGCGACACCGCCGAAGTAACACCGCTTTGAGCGATACCGGCAATAACATGTCGAGATGCCGAGATTTGAGATGACGTGAGCGACGACTACGAACCACCGTCGCAACCACCGTACGATCCATACGAGGACCTCGTCGACCTGACCGGCGAAGAGCCATTGCCGGCACTCGAGGATCCGATGCTGCCGCCGGCGACTCCACCCCGGAGCCCTCTGCTCACCGGTTTGATCCTCGGTCTGCTGCTCGTCGTGCTCTCGATCGCCATCTTCAACCTGACCCGGGATGACGGGACAGCCTCGGCCGGGGAAACAACGACGACCACCGCGGCAGGCACGAGCGGCCAGGAGACGACGGAGGCCACCACGAGCGAGACCACCGGCACCGACGAAACCACGTCGAGCACCACTTCGACGACCGCTGCGGTCGTCGCCGACCCTTACACCGCTGTCGGTCAGCCACTGTCGCTCGACGACCTGAAGCTGCAGACCGGCGGTCTGGGATCGATCGCTCTCGGCAGCGACGCCGCCGACGCCGTGGGGCGGCTGGTGGCCACCTTTGGCCAACCCACAAGCGACACAGGCCCGATCGTCTCTACCGGCGAGTACGGTGCTTGCCAAGGCGGCATGGTGCGGATCGTCAAGTTCGGAGCCCTGGCCGCCGTCGTCATCATCGACCAGGACGGCACCGAGACCTTCGCCGGATACCGGCTAGATCTCACCTACGACGGGGCGGCGACGTCGCAGGCCGTCGAGCTGGAGACGCTGAGCGGGATGAAGGTGGGCGCCAATGTGGGCCAGCTGCGACAGATCTATTCCGGATTCGACGTCGAGGTGGTCACGGACCCCGACTACGGTCGTGTTTTCGAGCTGAGGGGCGGCTCCGGAAACCTGCTGTTGTGGGGACCGGTGAGCGACACGGGCAGCGAAGGAACGGATCTCGTGATGGGCATCTACTCGGCCGACCCCGCCGGTACCTTCTGCTAGCAGAGCCGAAACGAAGTCGAGGCGAAGACTACACTCCTGGCCGAGCCCGGATCGGAGTGAGCTTTGCGGAATCGTTCGACAGTCATCTTCACAGGTGCCCTCGCCGGAGGTTTGCTCGGGATCACCCTGTTCGTTCTGGTCGCCGGGCGTTATGCCATGGGCGGCGTCGGGCTAGACGCCCATGGTGACGGTCAGCTTTCGATGACCGGTGGGGCTCTCTATCTCGCCGGGGTCATCGTCGCCCTGCTCGCCGGTGTGATAGTGGCTGCGGTTGCCTACGGCGCCGGCCCGGATGACGGCAGCGACGCCACCCGCTTCTCACTTGCCCACATCCTGCCTTTTGGTCTGGTGGCAGCAGTTGCCGCCGGCTACAGCATCCTCAGGGCGGGCGTCGGCTTCGCCGGTGACAGCGTGGCAGGCGTGGTCACCGTCCCCGTCGCATCGCTGGCAATCACCGTGCTCATCGCAGGTCTGGTAGCCGGAGCCCTTGTCGCCTGGGTGGTGTCCACACTTGCGGCCAAGAGCATCGTCGGGCTCGAAGGGGAGGCCGCCCCGGCGAGCACAGCCGCCATGATGAAAGCGGCCACCCGCGCCGTGACCGGACCGATGCTCGCCATCGTCGTGATCGCGGCTCTCGCTATCGGCCTTTCCCAACTGCTGCTGGCTGCCCAGGGCACAGCCGCCATCGCCATCTTCGGCGGAGCCGCCGCCCTGGTTGTGCTCGGCGCCGCCGGTGCCGCCTACCTGGGTGGCCCCGGCAACGGCAAGGGAGCCAACACCTAGGTGTGTGCCCTCGTCTGCGGGGCCGGATCGCTGTAGCGCTGCTCGTCGTTCCACCACGAGAACCAGATCCACGTGATGTAGCCCCATAGCAAGAGGCCGCCCCCGAGCTTCATCAGCAACCCGGCATACATCTGATCGTTGAGGGCGGAGATGCCCCAGAGCCGGGGAAGGGTCTCGTAGATGTGATAGAGCGGCTTCTGGCCGAGCGTGAGAAACGCGGCAGGAATCGTCGGCACCAGCGATTGGAGGAACAGATATCCCATCCGCGGGAACGGTGCCAGCTGTGGGATATCGGGTATTGGCCCGAGCACCGGCCACCACATGAATATGCCGAACATGAACAGCACCGCATGGATGCCGAAGTGCGCAAATTCGTTCTGCAACATCAGATCGACGACCGCGGGAGCATGGATCAGCCCCAGCATCCCGTTGAACAGGGCAAGCGCCACGAACGGCTTGGTGACCACGCGCAGCACTGGGAGCACCGGCTTGACGATGAGGCGAATCAGCCACCACGGCGTTCCGACAAGCAGGAGCGGCGGGGCGACCAGGCCAAAAACCAGATGCTCGCTCATATGGAACACGAACAGACTCTGCTCGCCGATGTCGTGGATCGGCCACGACGAGACGGCGTAGAGCGAGAAGATCCCGGCGTAAAACAGCCATCGCTGCTTGCGGGTGACCGCCACCTCACCGCGAGGGGCGTACTGCGCCGCCAGTCTGCGGAGACCGTACTCGTAGAAGATGACCATCGCCGCCAGCACACCAATGGTGTCCAGATGTGGATCGAACGGAACTACGTCGAAGAAACCGGGGTTGGCGGCGACGACGCCCATGTCAGGTGAAGGCGTGCATCGCCAGCAGTACGACTGTGAACAGCGGGATGACCCCGATCACGCCAAACAGAAAGAGGTTTCTGTATAGCTTCTTGTCGTAGCGCAGATGCATGAAGAACATGACGACGACGGCGAACTTGATGGCTCCGAGCACTATCAGCAGCGGCACCTTGACCGCGTCGGGGATGTCAATATTCGGGACGCTGATTTCCATCCCGGTGACGGCGGCGAGGAATATCGCAATCCCCCAGTAGAGCGCTGGTGTGGGGTGCCTTTTGGCGGTCGTTTTGGTGGTCGTTGCTTGTGCCATGACTCAGATCTGGAGAAGGTAGACGACAGTGAAGATGACGATCCAGACTATGTCGACGAAGTGCCAGTAGAGACCGACGAGCTCCACGTTGAGACCGTGATCATCGTAGAGACGACCGTCGAACGACAGATAGAGCATCGCAAGCAGCATGACGACGCCAAGCGCAACGTGCCCGCCGTGGAAGCCGGTGAGCATGAAAAACGCCGAGCCGAACGAGCTGCCCGAAATCGTCAGCCCCTCACGCACGAAATCTGTGAACTCGAAAATCTGACCGGCGAGGAAGGTGATGCCGAGCAGCGCGGTGGCGGCCAGCCAGATCCGGGTGCCGCGGGCATCGCTGTTAGTGAAGGCGTTGTGTGCCAGCACCATGGTCAGCGAGCTCATCAACAGCACGAACGAGCTGACCGAGGTGAATCCCAGATTGAAGATGTCGGCTCCGGGCCCGCCACCCGTCTGGTTCCGGTAGAGGAGGAATGTGGCGATCATCGAGCCGAAGAACATGCACTCCGAGCCGAGAAACACCCACATCGCCGCCTTGCGGACGGGGCGCACATCGTGATGTTCCTGCGCCGGTGCCGACGCCGCTTCGCTAGTCATGGCTGCCTTCCCTCGTTACCGGCTCCAGAGACCACCCGAAGAATCCCATCAGGGCGATAGCCACGCCTATCCCGACCGCGACCCAGCCTCCGGGTATGTAGACGAGCCCGTATGCGGTCACGAAGATGCCGAACGCCGACACAATCGGATAGTACGAGGGAGACGGCATGTGGATGCCGGCCTTGGGGCCGTCCTCTCCACCGGTTGTCGTCTCCGCGGTGATGGTCCCGCCGGCCACGGCGGGCACACGCACCGCCCGCCCCGCGTCGTCGCTGGCGTACTTGCGATGCCAGAACTCGTCGAGGTGGCTGACCACGGGAACCTCGTCGAAGTTGTGCACCGGCGGTGGCGACGAGATCGACCATTCCAGGGTCCTCCCATCCCACGGATCGCTCCCTGCGGGACGGCCACCCTTGATGCTTCTGATGATGTTCCAGGCAAAGAGCACGAAGGAGATGGCGATGATGAAGGCACCGACCGTCGCCACCTGGTTCCAGAACTCCCAGCCGAGACCCGGCGGGTACCGGTAGGTACGCCGCGGCATGCCGTTGAGACCGAGGATGTGCATCGGCGCAAAGGTCATGTTGAAACCGAGGAGCATCAACCAGAAATGCCAGAGGCCGAGCTTCTTGTCGAGCATCCTGCCGGTCCACTTGGGGAACCAGTAATAGGCGCCGGCGACATACCCGAAGACACCGCCGCCGAATAGCACGTAGTGGAAGTGCGCCACCACGAAGTACGTGTCGGTCTGCTGATAGTCGGACGGAACGACCGAGTGGAGCACGCCGGAGAGCCCGCCGACGACGAACATCGAGACAAAGCCGATGGCAAACAGCATGGGTAACTCGAAGCTGAGCTTGCCACCCCACATCGTCCCGATCCAGTTGAATATCTTCACGCCGGTGGGGACGGCGATCATCATCGTTGCGATCCCGAAACCGGCCTCGGCGACCGGGCCCAGACCCGCCGTATACATGTGGTGGGCCCACACCCCGAATCCCATGAAGCCGATGGCGATGCCGGAGAACACGACAAACGGGTAGCCGAACAGCGGCTTGCGACTGAACACCGGGAACACCTCGGAAACGATGCCCATCGCCGGCAGGATCAGGACGTACACCTCCGGGTGACCGAACAACCAGAACAGGTGCTGCCACAACAGCGGATCACCCGCCCCGCTGTAGAACTGCGTGCCGAAATTCCGGTCGAAGAACATCTGCCAGAGCCCGATGCCGAAGATCGGCAGCGAGAAGATGAGCAGGAAGGAGGTAACGACCGCCATCCACGTGAACACCGGCATCCGCATCAGGCTCATACCCGGTGCCCGCATGGTGAACACAGTGGCAATGAAGTTGGCAGAGGCCATGATCGAGGCCACGCCGAGCAGCTGGGCACCGATCGAGTAGAAGTCCATCCGGACGATCTCACGGAGCTCTGTTGACAGCGGGGCGTATCCAAACCATCCGCCGTCGGGCGCACCGCCAAGTACGAAGGAGGACAGCAGCAGAATCGTGGCGAAGAGGAACAGCCAGTAGCTGAACGCGTTCGCCCTTGGGAACGCGACGTCCCTCGCCCCGATGTGAAGCGGTATGAAGTAGTTCATGAACGCCGCCCCGATCGGCATGACGACAACGAGCAGCATGGTGAGACCGTGCATCGTGAAGAGCTGGTCGTATGTGTCGGAGCTGATCAGCGTCCCGTTGGGTGTGGCCAGCTGCAGACGGATCAACAGCGCCTCGAGACCGGCAATGAAGAACGCGGCGAGACCGGTGATGCCGTACATGAGGCCGATCCGCTTGTGATCGACCGTGGTTATCCAGCTCCAGATCCCTTTGGTGGGTGCTGCCGTTATCTCGGGCCCGCTGTCGATCACCATGTCACTTCCATCCTTCCAACAGGGCAATCAGGTTGGAGATGTCGTCGGACGACAGGTTGTAGTTGGGCATGCCCAGGATGCGCCCGTTTGGCACGTCGTTGAGGTCGGGTCGCATCGGTTTGAGCGCCGACGGGTTCGCCAGCCACTGGGCGAGGTGGTCCGTGGTGTTCTCGAACACACTCCCCGCAAACGTGGCCCGGGAGGCGAAGTGGGTCAGGTTGGGGGCAAGCGAGGATCGGAACGTGACGCCGTCGACCTCGATGGTACGAACCGGGCCGATGTCCTGGATGCCGCTGTCACCCGCGACGGTGGCGTCGTGGCAGGCGACACACGTCGAGCTGAAGGCCGTTAACCCGGCGGCTGCAGCACCATCGGTCGGTGTCTGCGCCGGCTGCAGCTGCTCTTGCACCCAGGCATCGAAATCGGCTTTGGTGCGGACGTGCACCTTGAATCGCATGTCGGCGTGTGCCAGACCGCAGAACTCGGCGCACTGCCCCGGATGAGGCTGGTCGGGCGGCGTCGGATCGTCGGCGATCAGGGTGAGGTTCGTGATCCGGTTGGGCACGACATCGCGTTTGCCGTTGAGGGTCGGCACCCAGAAGCTGTGGATGACGTCAGCAGACGTCATGGTGAGGTTGACCTTGGTGTCCTCTGGAATCACCAGCTCGTTTGCGGTGTCGATGGTGCGCCCGCTGGCATCGGCCAGGTCGACATACTCGAACTCCCACCACCATTGATGGCCCGTAACCTGCACCTGGAGTACGTCGCTTCCCTGGGCGACCGCCCTCACGTCGAACACCCCCTTCACCATCGGCACGGCGACAAAGGCGAGCACGACGACCGGGATGATCGTCCACACGATCTCGAGCCGGGTGTTTCCGTGCACCTGGACGGGCTCGGTATCGTCGTCCTTGCGGGCTCGCCACCGGTAAATCGTGAAGAGCAGCGCCCCCTCGACGAGTACGAAGACGATCACCGCCAGCACGAAGACCATCTCCCAGAGGTTGTCGATGGTGCGTGCCACCGGACCTGCGGGGTTCAGTGCGGTCTGGGGGCCCGATCCGGAACAGGCGGCCAGCAGCAGGCCGAGGCTGGCAACGAGACCGAGCAAACGGCGCCCCGGACGGGTCGCGACGACGGCGCTCTTACGGTTCTGGTGGTCCACTATCCCTACTGCACAGGTAAAGCCGGTTGGCGAGCGGCATCGTAATCAAAGTTCTCGGGGCTTGGCAAGGCTCGCCAAATCGGTGCCCCATCCACACCGCAAAACACACCGCCGTGGCCGGAGGGTGCCATACTCCGCATTCTGCTCCCGTGAAGTCCCGATGCCTCTATCTCCATTTGAGCTGACGATAGCGCTCGCCGTAACGCTTGTTGCCGCGGTGGTGCAAGGGACTGTCGGGATTGGCTTCTCCGTAGTATCGGTTCCGATCCTGTCTCTGCTCAACCCGATCCTGGCCCCGGTCCCGCAGCTGCTGCTGGCGGCACCACTCAGCCTGGCCATGACCTGGCGGGAGCGGCACGCCATCGACGCCAGGGGTGTCGGCTGGATGCTGGCGGGGAGGGTCCCGGGTGCGCTGATCGGTCTGTGGATCCTCGGACTCGCCGCCCAGCGCAGCATCGACGTCGGGATCGCCCTGTCCGTGCTGGTCGCCGTCCTAATCCTGGGCACCGGTCTCAAGGTCCCTCGCAACGCACCTGCCGAGCTCGGCACCGGTATCGCCGCCGGCGTGATGGGCATGGTGGCCTCGATGGGCGGGCCTCCGGCGGCGCTCCTCTTCAAGGACTCGGAGGGGCCCACGATCCGGGCGAGCCTGTCGCTGTTCTTCTCGGGTGGTCTGCTCGTCACCATCCTGTTCCGCATCGGCGCCCATCGAATCAGCCACGACGACCTGACCATCACGGCTTTGCTGCTCCCCGGGCTCGTCGCCGGCTATCTGATCAGCTCCCGACTCCGCCACCTTCTCGACAGCCGTGGGATCAGACCCGCGATCCTCGCCATCTCATCGGTGGCGGCCGCCGGCCTATTACTGCGGGCGTACCTCTAGAAGAACCAGATCAGCCCAATCGGGTTGAGCTGATCGGTATTGGTCGCCGGTTTGATGGTGTCGATCAATTCACCGATCGCATCAAGCAGCTTGCCGAGCTCAGTGAGCAGGATGACCAATAACACGAGCATCGCCACGATCGTCAATCCCGCCCTGATCCAGTAGAGGTACCGCTGGTGCGGATCGAAGAGCGCCCGCAGCGGCTCGAGGTACCGCAACAAGCCCTGATCCTCCTCGGATGGTGCGAACGCCACGGAAGGCGGCGGCGGTGGCTCCTCGAGGAAGGCCGCGGCACGGCTGGCCCGGGCGGCGGTCGCCGTGCCCGTGATCATCGGCACCGGGACCGCCTCCGTGGGCGCATCGAGCAGGTCGGAGTCGACCCACCCGGACGGGAGATCATCGCTCTCCGGCGGCAACTCCTCAACCGGTGGCGCCGGCGGTGGCGTGAAAGGGTCGTCGACGACAAAGCCGGGGAGATCCTCCTCCGCCTTGTCCTCCTCGTCGTCATCCTCGTCGCGCTCGGAGTTTGCGGGGATGCCCTCGACCTGCACGACCGGAGCCGGGATGGGCTCCGCGACCTTCTCCGGCTGTTCGGGATCCGCATTCTCCTCAGCTGCGGCGTGCTGCGCGGCATTGCGCTCGGCCTCAAAGGCCTTCTTGCCTGCGTCGAGACGCTTTTTGATCTCGTCGAGGTCGATCTCCAGAGTCGAGGCGAGACGCTCGATGATCCCGTGTTCGGGCAATTCGGAGTCGCGCTCCCAGGCGCGCACCTCAGCGGCCGTCTTGCCTACCTTGGAGGCCAGCTGACCGAGAGAGTATCCAGATTCGAGACGGCGCTTCCTAACAAGGCTGCCGAGGGTATTCGGGTCACTCATGAGATGCCCGCAGCTTATCCGAAAGCGGAATCAACGCACGGATTGTCGACTCTACAGTTTTAGTAGTAAATCATCCGGCGACGGTGGTCGCACCGAACAACGGGTGACAGCGGACATCAGTCCGCACCCATTAGGAGGGACTCAATGAGAAAACGCTCGATATTCGTGCTCGCCGCAATCATGATTGCGTCGTTGCTCGCCGTCGCCCCCGCCGTTGCGGAGGAGACGTCGGCCGAACTGACCGTGGTTCACGGAATACCCGGGGTCACAGTCGATGTCTACGTGGATGGCGCCAACGCGCTCCCGGGTTTTGCGCCGAACACAGTCACCGACCCGATTGCATTGCCATCAGGGTCGCACCAGGTCGACATCTACCTCACCGGTGAGGGACCAGCTTTGGTCGCAGCACCGGTGCTGTCCGCTGAGTTGTATCTGCCGCCCGGTGGAAACGTCTCGGCCGTCGCCCATTTGACCGAAGGCGGAGGTCTTGCACTCTCGGCATTCCTGAACGACACGACTCAGACCGATCCCAACAACGGCCGGCTCGTGGTTCGCCACCTTGCCGATGCCCCTGCCGTTGACATCATCGCCAACGGCTCCCTCCCGCTATTCGAGAACGTCACCAACCCCATGGAAGGCCAACTCGATGTAGCCGCAGGCACCTATGGCGTCACCATCAACGCAGCCGGCACCGACACCGTCGCATTCGACGCAGGTGATGTGACCCTCCCCGAGGGCCAAAGCACGATCGTCTACGCCATCGGTGACCTCGCCGGCGGCACCCTCGGACTTCTCGTCCAGATGATCGACCTCCCCGACACCGGAGCCAACGGCATCGCAACAGTCGTACACGGGGTCCCCGGACTCACTGTGGACGTGTACCTGAACGGCAATCTGACAATCCCGGGCTTCGAGCCTGGCACCGTGCTGGGCCCGATCATTCTGCCCGCCACCGACTACACGATTGCCATCTATCCCGAAGGCGCTGACCCGCTGACGACCGCACCTGCCATTGTGGGAGCAGCAACGCTGCCCGCGGGAGCCAACGCGTCCATCGTTGCGCATCTCAACGACGTGGGTACACCCACTCTCGGAGTGTTCGTCAATGACGTCAGCAAGATCGCGGCCGGCGAGGCACGGCTCGTGGTTCGCCACCTTGCCGATGCCCCTGCCGTTGACATCATCGCCAACGGCTCCCTCCCGCTATTCGAGAACGTCACCAACCCCATGGAAGGCCAACTCGATGTAGCCGCAGGCACCTATGGCGTCACCATCAACGCAGCCGGCACCGACACCGTCGCATTCGACGCAGGTGATGTGACCCTCCCCGAGGGCCAAAGCACGATCGTCTACGCCATCGGTGACCTCGCCGGCGGCACCTTCGGACTTCTCGTCCAGGCGATTCCGAATCTCGGCCCCGACGGCTGGTTCGACGATGACAACGCCAGCGTCCACCAGGGCAACATCGACCTGATTGCCTCGCTGGGGATCACCAAGGGCACCGGGCCAGACACGTTCAGCCCCAACAACCCGATTACAAGAGGCCAGATGGCTGCCTTCCTCAACCGGGCTCTCAACCTGCCTGCGACCAGCACCGATTTCTTTGGAGATGACGACACGTCGATCTTCGAAGGCGACATCAACGCTATCGCCGCAGTCGGGATCACGGTGGGGACGAGCGCAACCACATTCAGCCCGGATGATCCTGTCACCCGGGGAGAGATGGCCGCGTTCTTGAAGCGTACTTTCGACGTCTCGAGTAGCAGCGTCGACGCTTTCGGTGACGACGACTCGTCGATCTTCGAAGGCGACATCAACGCTATCGCCGCAGCCGGCATCACCGTCGGGACCGGCCCTGGCACCTACAGCCCGGACGATCCGGTCACCCGTGCGCAGATGGCCACATTCCTGGCCAGGGCGCTCGGCATCGGTAGCTGAAGACAACACTCAACCACAAAACGACGAAGGCCGGCCCACGGAGGGCCGGCCTTCGTTATGTCATGTCGGCGAAGCGCGGACATCTCGCCTCAATACCGCCAACTCCGCCGGCAGCCCCCTTACCCCCGCCTTTGGCGGCGGTACAGTTCCCCCGCAAGCGGGGGCACTGATATGCGGGGTCAGCCCGGGTCGATAAGAGCCCCCAGCCCACCTTCGATGAAGAGGCTGGCCCCCCGCATCACCTGATCGGCATCGGCTCCGGCCCGGATCTGGCCGTACGCCGACGAAACCACGGCCTGCACCATCGGAACCACCGCCGCAGCCGCTTCGAGCCCGATCTGTTCTACCGCCTGGCGCAGGGCCGCCTGCAGCGGGGCGTGGGCGGCCATCACCCGCTCGTGCCCTTCGGGGCTCAGACCAGACTCCAGCAGAGCAAACGCCGCCTGGTGCTTGCTCTCCGCCGCTGCTTCCAGTTGAGCAGTGACAAAGGCTCGCAACCGCAAGAGCGGGTCGGTCTCCACCTCCATGCTGGCGATGACCTCTTCTGCCCACACCGTCACCGCCTGCTCACAGATCGTTGTCATCAGGTCATCCCGCGACTGGAAGTAGCTGTATAGCGAGGGCCGCGACAGCCCGGCCCGCCTGGCAAGTTCCGCGAGGGTAAGCGCGGCCGCACCATCGGTCTCGACAATCTCGACGGCAAGGCGCGACAATTCAGCCGCCCGGGCGGCATGGTGCTCGACAACTGTGGGGGCTTCGATACGCGGCATGCAGCGATGGTACCCGGCTTTCCTACGCCGCGTCGTGAACTTGACTTACCTACGGTCCGTAGATAACTTGGCGTTTCTGCCAACAAGAGAAGCCACATGTACCTTGCACTACGAGAACTCAGATACGCCTGGGGCCGATTCGCCCTCGTCGGGTCCGTCATCGGCCTGGTCGCAATCCTGACCGTCATGCTGTCCGGCCTGGCCAGCGGCCTCGTCGACGATGGGATATCCGGGTTGCGAGCCCTCCCCGTCACCAACCTTGCCTTCTCCCCAAACAGCCACAGCACTTTCACCCGCTCCACCGTCGATTCGGATACCGTCTCCGCATTCGCCGGCGTCGCTGGAGTCCAGGCGGAACCGCTTGGCGTTGGGATCTTCAACGCCAAGTTGGCAGGCGGGACGCCGACCGAGATGACCCTGTTCGGAATCGAACCCGGAGGCCTCCTCGCAACCTCGATCACCAACGGTGACCAATTGACCTCTGGATCCGGCGGCGTCGTGATCAGCCAGGGGCTTGCCGACTCCGGAGTCGGCGTCGGTGACCACATCGTCCTTGACCGCTCCGGCCTCGACATGACCGTGGTCGCGGTAGCCTCCGAAGCCACCTACGGTCACGTCGCCGTCGTATACGCACCTATCGACCTCTGGCGCCAGGCCACATACGGTTCCTCCCCGAGTTCCTCCGACCTCGCCTCGGCCGTGGCGATCAACGCACCCGGTGGAACCGACCTTGCCGCGCCGGCGACCCGGTCCAACGTCGACGTCGTCACCAAGAGCGAGGCCTACAGCGGCTCCCCCGGCTATGCGGCCGAGACATCGACGATGGCACTGATCCGGGGCTTCCTCTACGTCATCGCCGCCATGATCCTCGGGGCGTTCTTCACGGTATGGACTATTCAGCGCCGCCAGGAGATAGGCCTCCAGAAGGCTCTCGGCGCATCCACCCGGTCCGTGCTCATCGGCTCGCTGGGCCAGGTCCTCATAATCCTCATCGCTGCCACCACGGCGGGCGCCCTCATCGGCTACGCCCTCGGCCTCGTCGTCGCAGGCGGCGACGTGCCCTTCTCGCTGCAGCCGGGGCCGGTGCTGGCCGCATCGGCAACACTCGTGCTCACCGGGATGGCCGGAGTGCTCGTCGGCGTGCGCCGCATCACCCGGGTCGACCCGATCATCGCCCTGGGAGGTGCCGAATGAGCTCGCTCCAACTAGACAACCTGTACCTGTCGTTCGGAGACGGCGACGAAGAGGTGGTCGCCCTCGACCACGTCACGCTCACCATCGAGCCGGGCGAGATGGTCGCAGTCGTTGGCGTCTCCGGCGCAGGCAAGTCCAGCCTGCTGGCGGTCGCCGGGGCGCTCCGCTCCCCGGCCTCCGGCACCGTCTCCATCGCCGGCAACGACATCACTAATGCCGCCCGCCCGCAACAAGCCCAAATCAGGCGTGACCACATCGGGTTCGTGTTCCAATCCTCCAACCTCTTCGAAGCGCTGACAGCCAGAGAACAGCTCATCTACGCCGCCCGGGTCGCGGGACGCACCGGTGCCTCGGTCGCTGCCGAGGCGAACGAACTGCTCGCAGAGGTCGGACTGACAGATAAGAGCGGCCGGCGCCCCGGGCAACTGTCCGGCGGGGAACGTCAGCGGGTCGGCATCGCCAGGGCACTCATCAACCAGCCCACCCTGCTGCTGGTCGACGAGCCCACATCAGCGCTCGACCACGCCCGTGCCAGAGAGATCGTCGAACTGCTGCGGGAAGAGACTCATCGCCGCGGCATCGGCACCGTGCTGGTCACCCACGACCGCAGCATCCTCGACCTTGCCGATCGGGTACTGACGATGCGCGACGGCCGCATCGAGGCAAGCGAAGACTGACCTGCCTCGAGCGGGCAAGCGACACGTGCCGCAGGTCCTAGCGCGGAACGCTCCGGGAATGTCGCGCTCGGCGGTTGGGCTCGATCCATGGCGCGATTCGCGTTCAGCTGTCTCGGGTTGCTGGGTCGATCCCGTCGAGGAGTTCGCGGAGGGCGTCGATCTCCCGGAAGAGGGCTTGGCGGCCATTGCGGGTGAGCTTGATCCAGCTCCGCTGGCGCGACCCTTGAGTCACCCGCTCGATCGTGATCAGACCGGCTTGTGCGAGGGTCTCGAGGTGCCGGCCAAGGTTCCCGTCGGTAAGGTCGAGGGTCGACTTCAGGTAGGCGAAGTCCACCTTCGCCATGTTGACGCATGCCGCAAGAATGCCGAGCCGGACGCGTTGATGGACGGCGTCGTCGAGCCGGTGTATCGGGTGCGATGTCACAAGACTGGGACGGTGTTCGCCAGGGCCGCGGCGAGGAGGAGCAGGCCATCGATGGTCAGTTGGCCGGCCACCAACGCGTCCCCGGAGAGAATCAGTGTGGCAGCAGCCGCGGCGGGCACCATCGCAACGGTTGCGCGAACCAGCACCCGGTTGCGGCCCCACCGTCCGAGGAGGTGATAGCCGAGCACCCACACAAGGTTCGGTCCGGCCGTTTCGAGGAGCGGGCGCTCGAGCGCCACGCCCGCCCGGGAGACCGAGGCGCTGGCAACAGCCAGCGCGCACGCTGCGAGGGCCCAATCTCGAAGCGGGAGTTGCACTCCGGTGTGGTCGGCCATGCGACGTTCGTGGTGGTGGCTGGCGACGATCACCATGAGTAGAACCGGCGCGTAGAAGACCAGGATGTGCCGTCGACCCGCGATCATGCACCATACCGCTGCCGCAAGGTTGACAAACCCGAGCGCGACGAGAGGGAACGTCAGCACGCCTGCGCGGCGACGGTTGATGTCGATCCTTGACTGAAGTTCGGTCAACAACCGCCGGTCGACGGTCGGGTCGAGATCCATTGCGCCTCCCTTGACGTCTGCAACTCTGCGACGTAGAGTTTACTGACTCTGCAGCGCAGAGTAATGGACTGGGAGGTTCTAAATGACGCTGATCTTCGGGTTGATCGTCGGATTCGGGTGCGGGTACGTGTTGGGCCGTCGCCCGCTCTCCATCACCATCGTGGCGCTCGTCTGGTACGCCTCTCTCGCGATACAAACCGCATACCTCGCGCACCCGGCCACGAAGGGGTTCTTTGGAGTCGACGGGCTCAGCGCGGTGCAAGGGCATGGACTCGGCCAGTACTGGCTGGCGCAGATCCTGATTCTCGTGCTGATCGCGTTCCTGTTCCGTTCCGGCGACAAGCTCCGGCAACGACGACACCGCAACCGACCGACCACGACGGTCGGAACCCAAGCAACCACCGCGGCACGGTGACCAGGCGATCGCAGCCCTCAACTCGCACCAGCAGGGGCCGGTGCTGGCTGCATGGGCAACACTCGTGCTCACCGGGATGGCCGAAGTGCTCGCCGGCGTGCGCCGCATCACCCGGGTCGACCCGATCCACGACCGCAGCATCCTCGACCTTGCCGATCGGGTGCTGACGATGCGCGACGGCCGCATCGAGGCAAGCGAAGACTGAGCTGCCCCGGGCGGGCGGCACGCTCGGAGGACCGATCCTTTCGCGTGGGTACGGCGGTCGTCGGCTACCGACGCCAGAACAACAGGTGCGTCACGCCGCTGGGGCTCGGCACGGACTCGAGGTGGAACCGGTCGAGCAGGTCTTCGGGGGAGGTCCAGAGTCGCTCGCCGTCACCGATTTCTACCGGCGCGACGGCGACGTGCATGGTGTCGACCAGGTCGGCCTCCAAGAACTGCCGAACGGTGGCGACACCGCCCCCGAGCCGTACGTCCTTGCCGTCAGCGGCGTCGGTGGCCCGCTGCAACGCCTCCGCGGGTGTCGCATCAAGGAAATGAAACGTGGTGTCGGCCAGCGTGAAGCTGGGTCGGTGATGGTGGGTGAGGACGAACACAGGGGTATGGAAGGGCGGGGTGTCTCCCCACCAGCCCTGCCAGTCGAGGTTCTCCCACGGGCCGCGCTGCGGACCGAACTTGTTGCGGCCCATGATCTCGGCACCGATGTTCCGGGCAAAGTCGCGTACGAAGTAGTCGTCCAGCCCCCGGGATCCGCCGGGATCGGTCCGGTTCGGCCAGCTCGCGGTGGCAAAGGCCCACGAGGCGAGGTCGGCGGGGAGGTCGGCCTTCTTGGCGTGCCCGAAGGGCTGTTCGAGACTCTGCCCTTCACCGGCGCCGAACCCATCGGCCGACACGCAGAAGTTCTGCACTCGGAGTAGCTGAGACATTCTTGGTCCTTCCTTTGGTGTGCGCTGCGAACTTCGGTCGTCGTCACGGAGCGTATACCGGCGGTGCGACGCCGGCGCTGGCGTACCACACCGCTGCCGACACGCCCCGAACGATGCTCGACTGATTCTTCCGCGGCCCTATCGCGCCCCGAGCGCGCCCCGAAGGGCTCCGGGGCCGTCGTCGAACTCGACGGCAGCGCCCGGAATACCCTTATTTGACGGGGCGAGGAGCCCCGCCAACCGACGGGGCTCCTCGTGGCGGAGGCGGACGGGAATCGAACCCGCCAGGGGACTTTCGCCCCCTCAACGGTTTTGAAGACCGTTCGGGGCGTTTCTCGGAAGTCAGCGACACGCTGGGGATTCTGCCGAAAACCATTATAGCACAATGGTTTTTGACTACTCATCATCTTTGGTCATCTCCCAGTGGTTTGCATCGTTTTTCGTTCTCCCGCGCCCCCAGCGCGCCCCGAGATGCGGAAGACTGCTCACCGCGATCCCGATCACCCGGCGAAGTGTGCGTTGTTGCTCGTGAATTGGTGTGATCGGTGCGCTCAGTTGAGACCGAGGACGGTGAGCAAAGCGGCATCGACACCCCATAGTTCTTCCGGGCTGAGGTGGCCGGCCAGATCACCGAGGCGCTGCACATCGACAGCACCAACCTGCTCTACAAGCACCCGAGTCGCGGTTCCATCGATTTCGATTTCGGGTCGGAACGAAGCGGGTTTGGCACTGGTCGATGTCGGTGCCACCAGCACCACCGACCGCGGCAGAAACGCGTCAGACTGGACGACCACACCGAAGCGACGTCCCTTCTGTTCGTGCCCCACCCCTTTGGGGAGTCGCAGGGCGAAGATGTCACCCCGCTGCACGAAGGCTCTCCATCAGATCGGCAACTGCCAGCATCTCGGCGCGATCGTCGTCGTCGGCTTCGAGAGCGGCGACTTCTGCAGCGACGGCAGCCTTGTCATGGAGTCGAGACGCTGCCTCGACGAGAGCGGCACGGATCGCTTCGGAGCGGGTCATGCCGGTTGCCTCGAGTTGGCCAAGCGCACGGAGCGCCCGATCGTCAAGGCGGACTGAGATTGCTTGTGCCATACAACGACCGTATCACGTATCGTGATACGTCTCAAGAGTTCCGTCCATGCCTGAGGAGTTCGACCGCCTCGCCCGTCATTCAGCAGACACTGCGAGTGGCCACTGACCCGCACCCCGACGTGCCGTTCCCGGGCGGTCGGGAAACGGAGCGTTCTTGCTCGGATAATGCTGATCTGGGGCGGCCAGCTTCTGATGGTACGGCATGCGTCAGTCGGGCTAGATGCCTGCCGGTCGCCACGCTGGATGCCGACGCGCACCTGCCTGAGATTGGCCGCTAGTCGATGAGCGGGACGAGGAATAGGGCGATGATCTTGCCTGTCTGACAGTTGACAGTGCCTTGGCCTGAGATGCTGTCGCCGTCCTCGTTGCGCACGTCAACGCCGAAGTTGGCCTGGCGGTCATCTGTCCCACCGTAGAAGGTTCGACTCACCAGATGGAACTCAGCGCCCGTAGCTGCGCGAGTCTGGAAGTACTCCAAGAGGCTGTTGCGGTCGCGGGCGGCGTCGTCTGTCCTGTGCGGAACCTCTGTGTATCCGTCGAAATCGTCGGTTGCGAAGAATGTTTCGGCTTCGGCTGCATCCCCGTTTGCCATTGCGGCGAAGAACCCGACCGCGGCCTGCTCGGCTGCGTTCTCGCACGTCGGCGAGTTTGATCCCGCAGCCGGTCCTGTTGGTGCGGTGACCACCCGGACCGGGCCAACCGTTGTCGATGTTGAAGGACCAACCGAGGTTCCAGTCGAGGGAGCCTGAGTCGTGGAAACCTGGGTAGCCGGCGTCGATGGAGTCGAGTCTGCTGCTGTGAACGGTCCGGCATCAACACCTGCAATCCAAACGGTCACCGCGGCCAACACCGCCAGAACGACAACAAAGACGGGTAACAGGCGACCGCCGAAACGCTCCCCCTTGTCGGAGGAGTCGGAATCGAGACTCACATTGCCCTTCTTGACAACCATCACAACCTATTGTGCCCCACTCTCTCGGCAACACCCGACGCGCGCGGCCATGGAGAACAAAAGACAGCCAACCCGGAGAAGACAAGGAGGGAATGTCACGCCCAGTCCTTTCGAGCCTTCCGGCGTCACCGGCTTTCACCGCACATGCCGACCCTTCGGTTACTCATAGCTCCGAGCACACCGCCGCCTTCGAGAATGCCGCCAACCGCCCCGACGTGTCGACCCCCAACCCGCCCACGAGATCGGGAATAGGCGGGTGACCCGATTTCGATCCAGGGAAAACGCGCAGGCACCCTGTCACGGTGCGTGTTCGAGCCATGCCCGCATCAGTGACGATCCCGGGCGGTCGGCGAAACTGATCGTTACTGCAGCAGAATTGGCGATATTGCCCGGGAAGGTTCTCGGAGTGTCACAGCGCTTCGGGGGTGGTTTGGCGGCGCCACAACGAAGGCACCGTTCCTCGCGGCACCTACACGATGGGGTCAGCGGGCCGATCCGGATACATCTCTGTTCCCCAACTGATGGAGGGCTCCGGACCGAGCCTCAGCCGGAGATCTCGGAGTTCAGGCTGGCTTGGCTTCGCTACCAGCGTCTTTCCTAGGCGCGGGTGCTCCTCGATCGAGATCGCCGCTACCCAGTGGAGAACGACCCTCACGCTCATTCCGTCGGCTGAAGTGACGTCCAGATCTACCAGACCCGATGCTCGTTCCACGGAAAAGGTCACCGCAGACGACCCTGCGCTCGATGAGTAAACCTGTTTGAGGTACGCCGTAGGGATCTCGTAGTCGTCGGAAGTGGATCGTTCAGGGTATGTCGGAAGGGTCTCGAAAAACGAGACGAGTTCATGGTCCTCGGGAAATGGTTCGATCACAGACTGGATCATAGAGAACGCGCATCTTCGGCAATCCTGGGCGGTCAGTGCTGGGAAGGTCATCCCGACGCGGCAGCGCTTCGGGGGTGGCTAGCGCCGCCGCACAGTATTTTTTGTTATGGGGGTAATCGAGACCTGATGTATCGTTGGCTGAAGAGGTGATGCCGTGTGGTTTCGTAAAGCGTCTGTCATCTTTGCCGCATCGCTGATGGGTTGCACGGCGACCGGGACCGGCACCGACCCAACCGAGGCGACGACCGCCACACTGATGGCCAATGCCACCGAAATCACCGACGCCGATATCCCGACTCCTGAGTTGGAAGCACTGATCGCTGCTGAAGTAGGTGATCAGCTGTATGCGATCCCGAGTTCCGAAGGAGCGATCATCTATGTGCGACTACGGGCCGAGGACACCCACCGGATGTACGCGACCCTCATGCGACGTCCTCACCGCGGTCGAACTCCCAGCCGGCTGGACGGGGACCTGCCTAGAACGAACAGTCGAAGGACAACGAATCACCGGCGAGTTCTCATACAGCCAAGCCTCGCAATAGCAGCAGCACCACAATCGACCGCGTCACCACCGGTGGTCGACACCCCGCTCGCGGAGGTGCCGTTCGGGGACGGTCGGCGAAATCTGCGTTATTGCTCGGATAATGCTGGTCGGGGGCGGCCAAAGACCTGAGGTGGCCCCGATTCGAATACCTCTGAGGGTCGAGCGACCTAGAACACCTCAGACCGTGACCGAATTCGACTGGACCGAATCCAATAGAACCCGCCCTCTCCGGGCGAGGACAGCCGCCAGAATCACCGGAATTAGGTTGGCGACATACAGCATGTATGTTGGCGTCCCGACCGATATGAGAAGCAGGACGACGGTGAGCCAGACCTTCGAACGATTGGCGGCCCAGGCTGCCCCCACCGCCGCAGCGGGGAGAAGCACAGACATCGATCCGACAAGGAGCTTTGCATCGGCGTTGACTTCCGGGAGGGCGACCATAGCGATCGCAAAACCCAGAAACGCCCAAGCTAGGCAAGTAGCGACAATGATCCTTTTCGCCATGGCGGTCGCCTCCCGTCTGGATTCTCTCGACTCAGGATAGGCGAGTAGTGCTCCCTTGATCGATGCGCTTATCGGATGGCCGTTGCCACCACGAGTGTTCCGGAGCCCGCCCGTGGAGGTGCCGATATCGAGTGGGTGGGCAATGTGATGGTTATCACGCCCGATTTGGTGTTCTAGGACGGGAGTGTTCACGGGATGTGGGGGTTTCTAGGGGTCGGGTTGCCCGGAGGTTCGGAGATGCCACGATCCACCTCTTGAGCAGTGCCACAGGCGGGCAGGGCCGAACGTGCTTACCATCCAAACATCGGTGACCCAATCCGGGATCTTCGGTGGTTCTTCCGGAAGCTCGGCTTGTCCGCTCATTAAAATGCCAGCGCCGGTCGGCTCCCAAGGGTCTACCCACACAAACAGGTGGCTTTCTCCACTGATGCTCCGGAGGCCTTTTTCTTTCTTCCGCTCTATCACTTCCTCCGCGAGGTCATTGATCAGGTTTGGATGCTCCCACGCCCACGTCCACCCGCCCTCAGATAGGTGCACCGTTCCGGCGGGCTTGTTGTGGTTCCACGGTATGGCGTGGTCGACGCCAAGAGTGCCAAGCACGCCCTTGATTTGCGTTTCGTGACGGATAGCTTCAAGAGCGTGTCGCTGCTGGATCTGGCGGTTCGTTGCGGCAAGTGCTCGCTCGGTCGCGTCGAGCTCCATCAGCACGAGGGCATCGACGAGACGATCCCGGTTGAGTTTGCGCAGGTCAGCGCCCTTGTTGAACATCACGATCCAGTTCTGTTCCAAGCGATCGGACTCAAACGAGGGACCGTCTTTGCGAAGTAGCCCCCTGAGTCGCTCTGAATCTTCGTCAGTTGCGCGTGTCACCTCGACGCCGCCTTCGATCACACCATCGCGACAGATGACGAAATCGGGTAGAGGGGGATCGACACGAACTAACTCGCCTGAGAGATGTTCGCCCAGCAGGACACGCGCCAGCTCCTCATCGTCACGAGGCTCCTCGGAATCCCCGCTTGGACACTTCATCCGCAACCTTTCTGCGTTCGCTGGACGCTAGCGGAGCTGACCAATCCGGTGCCGCGTCATGGCCAGTTATGTCATCCAACGGTTGCGTTGCGTGATCGGTATGACGTGGCGCCATTGCCTGGGGTTGAGTAGCAATGGAACGGAAGATCGGGTCAAGCGGGCACCACGCTGCGTGGCAGCCTCCCTGTCCCGGCCCCGATCTTGGAAGTGCCGATCGGGCGCACTCGGGGAAGTGATCGTTCTTGCGACAGAATTGTTGGTCTGCTCTGGTCTAGGTCAGGCCACGTCGAGGAAACGGCGGATTGCTTCGCGGATGATCTCGCTGGTGGATGTGTGGTCTGCTTGGGCTCGAGCCTCGATCGCTGCCTTCAGTTCCGGGTCGATGCGAACAGGGACCACATCTGCCGGTCCCGACCCCATCGGGGGGCGGCCGCGGCGACGAGTCTTGAGTACCCCAACATCGTATGCGGTCTCTTCGACTTCGGCGGCGATGTGGTCCAGTTCCTCTTCGGTGAGGCTGCGGCCAGTGGCGGTGCGGCGTGTCTTGTTGTCACTCATGGTATGTCCTCCCCGGGGAACGGGAGCAAGTCGTAGAAAGTGGGTCGAAGCGGCATGGCGTGAATCGCCAGCTGAGCGTCATTGGCGAGTTCGAGCCAGATGACCTCCAACAGGTTCCCGGCACGGTCCGGTCCGATGGCCAGGACCTTGGGAGGGTCCACGTCGGGTTCGAGGTCAACAACGGTGATGGCGTTGTCGACGGCGTGCCGGATATCGGCGTCGCTGATGCCGTGTTTGTGGGCTGTGCGGTAGATTTCCACATCTCAATATCGTAATACGAAAGTTTGAGGTGATGGAAGACACCCGCCGACCGCTTGGTACAACCCTGCGTGGCCGCCATGCCGAGCGGAGAGAGGCGCCGGTATGCGTGGTTCGGTGATGTGCGTCTCATCGTCCGGGATTTGGTGATCTGAGATGGCATCCAGTGGCGTTGACTCTCGGCAGCCAACGCGTAGTCGTAGGCGTCAAGTCAGGTAGCACCGATCGTCAGAGCGCGAGGTGGAGACGCAAAGCGTCATCGACTGCAAGCATGATGTCCGGCGGCACCGTACCGACCTTGTGGGAAACCCTATCGACAGAAACGGACCGGACCTGTTCAGCCTGGGCTTTCGAGTCACGATCGAGACCCGTTTCGTTTCCAGCAAGCAGCACCTGAAAGGGATAAACCCGGGTGACGTTGGAACTAACCGGAACCACAGTCACCACACCGCGTCCCAGCCTGGCGGCGGTGGTATTGGCACCGTCATTGGAAACAAGAACCGCCGGGCGTCGTTTGTTTGCTTCACCCTGTCGTGCCGGATCGAGATCAACCATCCGGATTTCACCGCGCAGCATTAGTTGCCAACCAACGCGTCGCCTATAGCAGCGTCCCAGACCTCGGCATTACCCGAATCTGACCATTCCTGCCAAGCGTCGGCGTAGTCGCCTCCCAGTTCGGATGCACGAAGTAGCCGGACGGCCTTGTGCACCACAGCGGACCGGGACTCGTATCCTTGGGTTTGAGCGTACTGATCGAGGAACTGAACATCCTCGTCCGGAAGACTGACACTGAGCTTCATACCGGAATACTACCACTAGTAGGCATGGATGGCTACCACCCGCCCATAACGACACCAGCCACGCCGCGTTATCGAGCACCCACAACCGCCCTCGATCCGGCAATATGCCGGTGATCTAGACCAGTTATTGGTTCGTCACGTTCCGTGGCCGTGGTTGTGGTCAGCGGCCGATGCCGGGGGTGTGTCGGCTGCGGGCTGCGCTCAGCGGCGCTGGCGTTGCTTGGCGGCTTCGATGCTCCGGTTGATTTGTCTGCCAGGTTTGGTGGTCGTCGGAGCTGAGATCTGGCTTGCCGACGTCGTGATCGGGTGGGTGCGTTGCTTCTTGCTGATCGTCTCCGAGCTGGCTGTGTCCGAGCGTGGGGTTCAACGCCTTGCCGGCTTCGAGGCGTGTTCGTTGGGTGATGGCGGGTTGGTCGATCCAGTCCCGGGCGATCGCTTGGGTGAGGACGTCGGCTGCCGTTTCGTTTTCGCTGGTGACGACGTAGGCGTGGTTGGAGCTTCGGCCGCGGGTCAGCGGCGTGTAGAGGCCGCGGCCGTCGATGGGGCCGTCGACGAGGAGGAGACCGGTGTCGACGGTGCGGCCTTGGGTGGCGTGGCTGGTCTGGGCATAGCCGAGTTCGAGATCCTCGGCGGCGTAGTCGGCGGGGAGACGCACCCTGCCCGCCCGTCCGGTGACGGTGACGGCGCCGTCGGGGTGGATGGCTTCGATGGTCCAGTGGTCCCGGTTCTTCACCATGACACCGTGGTCGGTGCGCAGGGTGCGCTGGTTGCGGCGGGTAACCACCTCGTCGCCGACGAGCAGCCGCTCGCCGGCCGAGCGTCGAGGCCGGGCCCGTTCGGGTCGAGCTCACCGGTGCCGATGCGTCTTTGTTGCGCGAGCTGGTTGAGACGGTTGACGGTGTGGTTGGTGTTGGCCATCAACGCCACCGACTCGCCCCGCCGCCGCGCCTGACTCCAGGCCTCGACGATCGCTGTCTCCATCGCGTCGGGGGTGCCGTCGTGGAGGCGACCGTGACGCTGATACTCGCCGAGCACGCCGATGTCGCCTTGGCGGAGACGCCGGGTGGCGTCGGCTTCCCATTGGTGGGTGAAGCGGTGGATGTGGTCGAGTTCGATGGCGCCGTAGGTGTCGATGAGGTGGGCGAACATGCCGCCCCGACCGACGGCGGAGAACTGGCGGGGATCACCCACCATCACCACCCGCCACGCCTTGTCGTCGGCGAGACGGGTGAGGGCGGCGAGTTTCGGGGTGGACACGGTGCCGGCTTCATCGACGATCACCGTCGACCCCCGCGGCAGTCGTATGCCGGTTGTGGTGGCCGGTCGGGCCGGGAGTGTTCGTAGAGGAGCTTGTCGAGCGTGTCGGCCGCCATGGTGGTTTCGGTGGCGAGCACCTCGGCGGCTGCTGCGGTGGGTGCCACCCCGAACACCGTCTGGCCGCGGTCTTGTAGGTAGGCGACGGCGGGTGTGAGGGCGGTGGTCTTGCCCGATCCGGCGGGTCCGACGATCAGCTCCAACGGTGCGCCACCGGCTGCTGCCCGACACGCTTCGGCCTGACCCGCACTCAAACCCTGCGTGTCGAGGCCCCGGGGTGTGGTGTCGATGATGTCGGCGAAACGGCGCTGCCGCTCAGCCCATTCCACGATCCGTTCCTCCTCCTCGAGGATCGCCTGGGTGGTGAGGGCCCGGTCGACGGCGGCTTCGCTGATCGGGCGCCCGTCACGGCGCAACACGGCACCAGACGGGACTGGTGGGGACAGGTCGACACAGCGGTCTGCCGCGACGTGGTTGGCGAGGTCCTGCAGGAAACCGCACAGACGATCCGGTTCGACGGTGACATTGGTGGGGACCTGGGCGGCGAGCTCACGGACCAGTTCGGCGGGACGCCATGTCGACTGCCGCTCCCCCAACGCCTCCAACGCCCCATCGATCATTCCGGCCATTGTCGCCTGGTCGATGCCGGTCGCCCGGCGGACCCGACCCACCGTGCCGACGGCGATGTCGTCGTGGTTCGAAACCGAGCCGGCTCGCAACCTGCTGCGCCACCCGGCATGCAACTCGCCGGCAGCGTGACCGTGGTCTTGGCGGGGCGGCTGTCCAACACGGCCTCGCGTTCCAGACGCCACCGTTCCCGTGGTGTCGGTTCCCGCCCGAGGTCGGTGCGGAACCGGTCCAGCTTCTCACCGACCCGCTGCTCGATGTCGCGGCTGCGTTGGGAGAACTCGGCCAGCACCTCCGGGTCGACACCGACCATCTCGGCAATCCCATTTTCGGGTTGGTGCCATTGGACTCCGAGGCGGCGGGTCAGCTCGGCCCGCAACCCGGCGTGATACAACCCCGACAAGGTCCGCTGATCCATCTTCAACGTGCGGGCATCGAGCGCCAACCAACGCCCGTCCGGAGCCCTGACTCGGTTGGCGATCACCGCATGGGTATGCAACTGCGGGTCGAGTCGGCGGCTCGTGTGCTGACGAAACACCCCGACCACGATCCCTTCGGCATCGACACACACCACATGACCCCGCCACCGCAACCTCGTATGCGCCTGCGACTCGACCCAGTCGAGCACCGCGTCGACCGCCCGGTCATGCGCCTCGGTCACCTGCGCGGCGCAATTGTTCGTCGCCTACGGCGAACAGAACCGACACCGACTTCGGCGCCGAAAACGTCGCATCGAACCCCCGCACCGAACCGTCGCCGAAGCGGCGACCCAGCCGCTCCCCTGTCGTCGGATGCAATCCGGCCATCACCGCCAAGAACGCCTCATCGTCGACCACACCATCAAGACCCAGCTCGGCGGCGCCGTGTCCGAACCAGCGACCCGGCGGCTCACCGCTGTCGAGGTAGTACGACGGGAGCTGCTCGGTGTAATAGCGACCAGCCTCGGTGCCTTTCAACGTCGTCACCCGCACCGTCACCGTGCCACCCCCACCCTGTCACCGCAGGTGTGCACCCGTCTGTCCTCAAAGACTCTGTGGGGTCGCTGCAGGTTGGTAGCTGGAGTCATGATCAGATTCCCGGTGCGGGTGTCCGTTCCTTCGACTATCATAACCCTTATACAACATTGATAGCGTATAAATATTGATAACTAATGAGAGATGATGAGCAATGATGAGAGATGTGAACTCGCCTTCTGCCGTCTCAGAGTTGTGGCCGGCAATGGGGTTGACAGCCCGCCACACCGGATTCCGTGTATGGATACGAGTAGATGCCGCATCGAGACGTAGGGAGGGAGAACCGCATGAGACGCTCCGGATGGATCGAAGACCGGCAAGGACGCACCGGGAAAAGGTGGCGAGCCCGATATCGAGGCCCCGACGGACGCATCCGCTCAAGGAGCTTCGACCGGAAAGTCGACGCCGACCGCTGGCTGGTTGCCAGACTCGGGTCAATCGACCGTGGCGACTGGATCGCCCCCGAAGCCGGAGACATCCCACTCGCCGAAGCCGCCGCCGCCTGGCTCGCCGGACTCGACATCAAACCCAAAACCCGCGCCGGATACGAATCGCTGCTCCGCTCACGCGTACTACCCGCATTCGGGGATCTGCCAGTCAACCGCATCTCGCCGGCCATGGTGCGGGAATGGATCGCCGACATGACCACCGAGGGGCTCTCCGCGTCACGGATCAAACAAGCCAAACAAGTCCTATCAGCCCGCTCCAGCTGGCCGTCAACGACGGGATCCTGGCCCGCGACCCGACGTCCGGGGTGAAGGTCCCGACGGTGCGGCGACGCGAGCAGCGGTTCCTCACCGCCGAACAAGTCACAGTCCTCGCCGCAGCCGCCGAGAACGCTCAAACCGGAACCGGGCTCATCATCGAGACCCTGGCGTGGGTCGGGATGCGATGGGGCGAACTCGTCGCGCTGAGACGACCTCGTGTCCACCTGCTGCGGCGTCGCATCGAGATCGCCGAATCCGCAACCGAACTCGGCTCCGGTCTGTCATGGGGAACACCCAAAACCCACGAACGGCGTCTCGTCACCATGCCCGCGTTCCTCGCCGACCGTCTCGCCGCCCACCTCGGCACCATCACCGACGACGGGCTCGTCTTCACCGCACCAAAAGGAGGGCCGCTCCGCTCCTCCCCGTTCCGCCAAACCGTCTGGAAACCAGCCATCGAAGCAGCAGACCTCGAGCAACTCCGCATCCACGACCTGCGAGGCACCGCAGCCTCGCTGATGATCTCCACCGGAGCCAACATCAAAGCAGTACAACGCCAGCTCGGCCATGCCTCAGCAGCAATGACACTCGACCTATACGGACACCTCTACGACAGACGACCTCGACGCCCTCTCCGACGCGCTCGACCGCCGCTACATCGCCGCCACCACACCGCCCCAGACACGCCCCCAACGAGGCTCGAGTGATTCTCCCGCGCCCCTATCGCGCCCCGAGCGCGCCCCGAAGGGCTCCGGGGCCGTCGTCGAACTCGACGGCAGCACCCGGAATACCCTTATTTGACGGGCTCTGGCGGAGGCGGACGGGAATCGAACCCGCCAGGGGACTTTCGCCCCCTCAACGGTTTTGAAGACCGCGGGACCCACCAGGCATCCTGACACCTCCGAGGGTGAGGTTACCGCCGGCCCACCTGGGGTCCGCCGGCAGTCCGGCACCCGGCGACTAATCTGAGCCGCGATTCCCAGGCGACAAGGTGAGCGATGGCTGATGAAACCAAACTGATGGTGTGGATCGACCAGGATCTCTGCACCGGCGACGGCATCTGCGAGGAGATCGCACCCGACGTGTTCCGGGGCCGCGACGATGGCCTGTGGACAGTGAAGGAAGAGGCGTCCAACTTTGGCAAGACCATCTACTTCGACGCCGGCGAAGGCGATGACCACGGTCCCGACGGCTCACGCGGCGTCGCCCGGGTTCCCGACAACGACGTCGACACGGTGGTCGAGGCGGCAGAGGAGTGCCCCGGTGAGTGCATCATGATCGAGCCGTACGACGCTTCGATCATGGCCGATCGCGGAGCCTGAACCGCGTTACCGGTGATGTAGCTACCCGGTGATGTAGCTACCGGTGATGTAGCTACCCGGTGATGTACTGGTGCAGCTGATCGATCAGGAACGCCTGCTCGGCGATCACCGCTTTGACCACGTCGCCCACCGAGATGAGCCCGACCAGGGTGTCGCCCTCGACTACGGGAAGATGGCGGATATGAAACTCGGTCATCATCTCCATGCAGTCCACGACATCCTTGTCGCGGGTGATCGTTCTCACCTCTGAGGTCATGATCTCGGAGACGGCCGTATCCCCGGAATCACGATGCAGGAGCCTGACCTTGCGGGCGTAGTCACGCTCCGAAAGTATCCCGCTCACCTTACCGTCTGCGACGACGACGACCGCACCGACATTCTTCTCTGCGAGCAAGTTGAGAGCCTCGAGGACGGTGGCATCCGGGCCGATCGTCCATACCTCGGCTCCCTTTGCTTCGAGCAACTGCCCGACGGTCTTCTGCATGATCCTCCCTATCAGCGTGCCTCAAAGATACCAACTACCCGTGAACGAAGTCCACAGGTCTCTGCAGGATCTGCTTTCATGACCTCGATGGCAGAACAATCCCGCCCGGGAAGAAGCCGCTCCCGCCTCACCGCAAGTGTCACCGACCTCGAGGTCGTCAAGCAGCGCGCGTTCCTCATCGCGGTTGCGCAGAGCAAGGGCGCGATTCCCGGCACGGAAGCGAGCTTGGATGAGCTGGCGCTCCTGACCGATACCGCAGGGTCGAACCCGGTTGACCAGGAGCTGGTTCGCCGCGACCGCCTCGACGCGGCGACGCTGATCGGGAAAGGCAAGATCCAGGAGCTGGTGGCTCTCACCAGGGCGCAGGACATCGACGTCGTCATCTTCGACAACGAGCTGTCGCCGGCACAGCAACGCAACCTGCAAGGGATGTTCCAATGCGACGTCGTCGATCGGGTCGCCCTGATCCTCGATATCTTCGCTCAGCACGCCACGAGCAGAGAGGGCATGCTTCAGGTGGAGCTGGCCCAGCTGCAATACCGGTTGCCGCGTCTGCGCGGGCGTGGCGTCGAGATGAGCCGTCTCGGCGGCGGTATCGGGACCCGTGGGCCTGGTGAGACACAGTTGGAGACCGACAGGAGGCGCATCCTCGACCGCATCGCCAAGCTCGAGCGTGAGCTGAAGCATCTGGCTCGATCTCGGGATACCCGCACCAAAGCCCGGCGGAAGTCGCGCCTCCCGGTCGCCTCGCTGGTGGGCTACACGAACGCAGGCAAGTCGACGATGTTCAACCGGCTCACCGACGCGGGTGTGCTCGTCGAGGATCGGCTGTTCGCCACGCTCGACTCCACCGTGCGCCGCATCGAGCTTCCCGGCGGCTCACCGCTGTTGGTGTCGGACACCGTCGGGTTCGTCCGTAACCTGCCGCACCAACTCATCGAGGCGTTTCGCTCCACCCTCGAGGAAGTGAATCAGGCCGACCTGCTCCTACACATCATCGACGCCGCCGACCCTGATCCCGACCGCCAGATCACCGCCGTCCACAGCGTGCTCCGGGAGATCGACGCGGGAGACATCCCTGAGGTCCTCGTCGTCAACAAGACGGACATCGCCGATCCCGTTGCGGTGAAAAGGCTCCTGGCGCTTCATCCCGAGGCTGTGGCTACGTCGGCAGCAACGGGAGCAGGGATCGACAATCTCCTCGCCACCGTCGCCACGAGGCTCGAGAACACAACCGACGACGTCGAGTTGGTGATCCCCTACGACCGCGGTGACGTGGTCGCCCTGGTTCACCAGATCGGCCGGGTGGCGGCCACCGAGCACACCGACGACGGGACCAGGATCACCGCACAGGTGCCGAGAACCGAGCTGCACCGGTTTGCGGGGTTCGTCGCCTAGCACGCTGTGCTAGATCAGGTCCATGACGTTCTTGTCGGGCCCTGTGTTCTCCCGACTCGTGGCTACGGCCGCTGCTCTTCGGTGACGCACCACCGGCACCAGCACGGCGCTCACATAGACGACCTGGATGACAAGAGCGGAGATGCCGGCGATTGTCAGCCCGGCCGTCACCGGGATCACCGGCACAACCGGGATCAAGGCTCCGACGACCCAGGAGATTTGGAAGAAAGTTTCAGCGTTGGTGAACGCCCGGCCTCTCCCCTCCTCGGGGACGGTGGCCTGGAGCAATCCGTCGAACCCGAACTTGGCAGTGCCCCAGGCAAAGCCCGCGGCGGCGGCCAGTGACGCGGCGGCCGGCAGCCCGAAGACCTCGGCGGCAACGAACGCCGCCCCAGCCTCGATCGCCAGGCCGGTGACCACCATCGGCTCCTCCGACATCCTCCGATCGAGAATCGGGGTGGCGAAGGCGGCGATCAGATAACCGAGGCCGGCAGCCGCGAGCAGAGCGGAGAAGTCGGCGACCCCGGCGTCCTGATCACGGAAAGCAAACGCCACGAGAAGAAGCAGGAACCCGTTGAGGAAACGCACACCTGCCGTCGCAAACCGGGCCAGCCTCACCTCGCGCGGGGCGGCAGACCGCTTGCGCAACGCCCTTGCCTCCCGGCTCCGGTCCCGCTCGATCCGAAGCGGCGGCAGCCCCTTCGCCGAAAGGGCCGACCACACGTACACGATCGAGGCGATGATCAACGTAACAGACGGGTGTCCGAATCCGACTCCGAGCAGACCAAACGGCACGATGAAGGCGCTGCCCACCACACCGATCTTGGCGAGCTGTGCGTTACCAGATACCAGCTCGTCGGGGTCATCGAGAACAATCGGAACGACGCTCGAACGGCTGATCCCGTGAAACCGTGACAGCACCAGTGACAGAAACGCCAGCGGAAAGAGCAGGACCGTATCGAGGGACATTGCCAGCGCCACCGCGGCCACGGCGCGCAACGCCGAGGCGGCAACGAGCCCGCCTCTATACGCACCTGGGAAACGGGTGAAGAACGCCCCCAGAAACGGGCCGATCAAGGCAAATGGGGCGAGCGTGATCAGCAGGTAGAGGGCGACATTGGACCGGGCCTCCGTGGACGGCACCGAGAAGAACAGGGTGGTGCCGAGCGCCATCGCCACCAGCGTGTCTCCTGCGGTGCCACCGGCGTGAGACTGGGCGAGACGGCGGAACCCGGGACCGCGCGAGCTGAACATCTGGCCGACACTGTGCGCCAGCGCAGCAGCGACCTGCCCGACACGGCCCCGCTTCTGCTCGGTCGGTGGTGATTGCGAACTCACATCGTGAAGTTAGCGCGGTATGGCCCCCGGTGCGCGGCGCTCCGACCACTATGGTTCTGCGCGATGATCACGCTCACCGATGTCACCAAGACTTTCCCGGGAACCGCCGCCCCCGCCGTTTTCGGGCTATCTCTCGACATCGCCGAGGGCGAGGTCGTCGTCCTCGTCGGCCCATCCGGTTGCGGCAAGACCACGACGCTCAAGATGATCAACAGGCTCATCGAGCCAACCGCCGGGCGCATCACCGTGGCGGGTCAAGATGTACTGAGCCTCCCCGCTTTCGAGCTGCGCCGCAGCATTGGCTACGTGATCCAGCAGATCGGGCTGTTCCCTCACAAGACCATCCGGGCCAACATCGCCACCGTTCCGACTCTGCTCGGCTGGGACAAGACGCGCACCACTGCCCGGGTCGATGAGCTCGTCGATCTGGTGGAGCTGAGAGCCGACATGCTGGACCGCTACCCGGGAGAGCTCTCCGGTGGGCAACGCCAGCGGGTGGGTGTCGCCAGGGCACTCGCTGCCGATCCCCCCGTGCTGCTCATGGATGAGCCGTTCGGTGCCGTCGATCCGATCGTCCGGGCCAACCTCCAGGACGAGATGCTGCGGCTCCAGGACCGTGTCCACAAGACGATCGTGCTCGTCACCCATGACATCGACGAGGCGATCAAGCTGGGCGACCGGGTCGTGATTCTCAGCGATGGAGGCCACGTCGAGCAGTACGACACGCCCGGCGAGATCCTGCGTGAGCCCGCCAACGAGTTCGTTGCCGACTTCCTCGGCACCGATCGCGGGATCAAGCGTCTCTCGCTGATACCGATTTCGGCTATCGAGCTCGACCATGGGCCGGTGCTACCCCGCTCCGCCACGGCCGACGAGGCGATGGCGATGATGAAGCGCTACGGGATCGACTGGGCGATGATCGGGGATGGGGACAGGGTCGAGGGCTGGTTCCAGGACAAGGACATCGCCGGCCGCCCCGACCTGTCTGAAGTTCCGGTGCGCCGCTACCGGGACCGGATCGGGCCTCAGTCGAGCCTGAAGGAGGCACTCGATACCGTCGTCAGCTCGCACACCGCGGTTGCCGCCGTTTTCGACGGTGACCGCTACCTGGGAATGGCGACGGTCGATCAGATCAGCAGGGAGATCGTGCAGTGATCGTTGCCGAGCCGTTTGTCCGCTGGGACTGGGTGGGACGCAACCTGGACAACTTGTGGGCAGCAACGTGGGAGCACATCATTCTCACCTCGATCGCGGTGGGTGTCGGCATGGCTATCAGCCTGGCGTTGTCGCTTCTCGCGTTGCGGTGGCGCAAGACATACACGCCGATCACCTGGGTCGCCGGTCTTCTCTACGCGATACCAAGCCTCGCCCTGTTTGCGTTCCTGGTGCCGATCACCGGTCTCACCAGGTTGACGTCCGAGATCGGTCTGGTCTCCTACACGCTGCTGATTCTGATCCGCAACATCGTCGCCGGTATCGACGGGGTGCCCGAGTCCGTGCTCGAGGCGGCGCGGGGCATGGGGTACACCGAGCGAAGGTTGCTCACCGACATCCAGCTCCCCCTGGCCTTGCCGGTCATCATTGCGGGGATTCGCATCGCCACGGTCACGACCGTCGGGCTCGTGACGATCACCGCGTTGATCGGACAGGGTGGTCTCGGCTTCTTCATCCTGCGCGGTCTCCAGCTCTTCTCGGCAGTGGGCACCACGCAGATCCTCGCCGGCACGGTGCTCTCGGTGGTGCTGGCGGTCATCGCCGACCTGAGTCTGCTCGGTCTAGAGACACTGCTGACACCATGGGCACGACGTCGAGCGGCGGCGGGCTGACATGGATTTCCTCGGGGGCGTTGTCTCGTGGTTCCTCTCGGCGGAGAACTGGTCGGGCCCGGCCGGTATCCCCAACCGCTTATGGGAGCACATCCAGATCTCGGCTATTGCCACCATCGCCGCGTTGCTGCTGGCGTTGCCGCCTGCGATGTGGCTCGGCCATCGACGCCGCGGCGGGTTCGCCGCCGTCTCTCTGGTCAACCTCGGGCGGGCCATCCCCTCCTTCGCCATCATGGTGTTGTTCGTGCCCATCTCGATCCGGCTCGGGCTGGGGATCGGCTTCTGGCCTTCGCTGCTGGCCCTGTTTGCGCTGGCCCTGCCACCGATGTTCGTCAACACGTACACAGCCGTCCGCGACGTCGACCCGGCCCTGGTCGAAGCAGGGCGGGGCATGGGCATGACCGAAGCCGGGATCATGCGCAGCATCGAGGCGCCTATGGCCTCGCCGGTGATCCTGGCCGCCATCCGGGTCTCGGCGGTTCAAGTGGTGGCCACAGCACCGCTGGCTGCGCTGGTGGCGTGGGGTGGCCTGGGCAGATACATCATCGATGGCTTCTCGGTCCGCGACAACGTCCGCGTCTTCGCCGGGGCGCTCCTGGTCACGCTGCTATCGATCGGGACCGATCTCCTGCTGGGGGCGGTGGAGAGGCGGGTGGTGCCCCCCGGCCTCTCGCCTGCAGCCGAGGTCGTGCCTCCTGCGCACGGTTGATCGTCATCCTTGTCACACCCATCAAGTAGCGTGCAGCGCGTTCCCGAACAGAAAGAGATGGTGAGACCCATGCGGACACACCGCAATGGTTTCCTTGGGGCGATTCTCGTGGTCGTGTTGGCACTGCTGCTGACCGCGTGCGGATCGGGTGAGGAAACCGGCACAGATAACAGCACGACCACAACGTCGGCCGACGCGATGGCCGAGACAACAACCACCCACGCCATGATGGACGGGCCGACGATCACCATCGGTTCGGCCAACTTCAGCGAGAGTGCGCTGGTCGCCGAGATCTACGCTCAGGTGCTCGAGAGCGCCGGCTTCCCGGTCGAGCGCACCCTGAACGTGGGCAACCGTGAGATTTATGCGGCGGCGCTCGAGGACGGCGGCCTCGACTTGGTCCCCGAGTACCTCGGGTCTGCCCTCTCCTACCTCGGGGGGACACCTACCTCCGACACGGCAGCAACGGCACAGGCTCTGGCCGACGCCTGGAAGGATGCCGGGATCGCTGTGCTCGACCCGGCGCCGGCCCAGGACAAGAACGGTGTGGTAGTCCGTCAAGACACGGCCGATGAGCTCAGCCTCTCGAAGGTGAGCGACCTGGCCGGTCACGACGACCTCATTCTCGGCGGGCCTCCGGAGTGCCCGGAGCGTGACTTCTGCCAAAAGGGTCTCGAGGACGTGTACGGGCTCAGCTTCGCCGAGTTCAAACCGCTCGACGCCGGTGGGCCGCTCACGGTCGCTGCGCTCGAGGGAGATGAGATCCAGGTAGCGATCCTGTTTACCTCGGACGGAGTCATCGCCGCCAAAGGCTTCGTGCTCCTCGAGGACGACAAGGGTCTCCAGCCGGCCGAGAACGTCACCCCTGTCATCAGACAGGAGATCGTCGACGCCTACGGTGACGATCTGAAATCGGCCCTGAACTCGGTGAGCGCTGCGCTGACAACGTCCGCGTTGAGCGAGATGAACCGCCAGGTCGGAATTGACGGTGACGACCCGGAGCAGGTAGCAGCCGACTGGATCAGCAACAACCTGTAGGAGACGAGGTCGGGGGGCGTCTGGCCGATCAGACGCCCCCCGGCCGGCTTCACACAAGCTTCACACGAGCGCCCGTTGCCCCTTCATCTGGAAATGTTCTGATGTCATTGTTCCTACCAAAGGAGAACGATGAAGAAGAGCAGACTCATCATGGCGGCGGCGATCGCCGGCGCCCTCACCGTCGGAGGAGCGGCCGCAATGGCCGACACTCCAGTCGTCGCAGACGCGGCGCCGAGCACGACGGTCGCTACGCCGATCGCAGCAAGCCAGCAGCTGCACATCCAGGATCCGGACCTGACTCTCGTGGAGCAACTCCAAACGCGCCAGCAGATCGGTTTCCGGGCGCAGGGCGTGACCGCGGCGGCGACGGCTACCCAAACCAGGCTGCAGATCCAGGATCCCGCAGCGTGTGACTGCGACGGCGACGGTCTCGGGTACGGGAACGCCACAGGCGACTGCGACGGTACCGGGCCGGATGATGCCGTCCGGCCGATGGACGGCACCGGCTACCAGCACGGGATCGGCTCCGACGCAGCCGGCCCCGGCGGTGCCCATGGCCGTAGCTGAGAACAACTCGAGGGGACCCGCAGGTGCGGGTCCCCTCTTCTCTTCGAATGCCGGCGGCCGCGCCCGGCCGCTTAACATTCGCACATGACCAAGATCCTCGTAGTCGACGATGAGGCATCGATCCGCCGCCTGGTCCGCTCCTATCTGGAGAACGAGACCTTTGAAGTCCTCGAAGCGGACAACGGCGAGCAAGCCGTTGCTTTGGCGCGTTCCGCCCAACCCGACCTGATCGTGCTCGACGTGGGCCTGCCCGGGCTCGACGGCATCGAGGTCCTCCGCACCATCCGCACGTTCTCCGACGTCTGCGTCGTCATGCTCACCGCTCGCTCCGAGGAGGTGGACAAGCTCATCGGGCTCTCGGTCGGTGCCGACGACTACCTGACCAAGCCATTCAGCCCGCGCGAGCTGGTCGCCCGTATCAAGGCGGTGCTCCGCCGCAACCGCGGCATCGGCACCGGGGTCGACACCGACCGGCTCGAATACGGCGATCTCACCATCGATCTGGCGCGCCGCCGGGTCACCGTCGGAACGAAGGACGCGGAGCTCACCACACTCGAGCTCGACCTGCTCGCCGCCCTCGCCTCTCAACCGGGCCGCGTCTTCTCGCGGCGCCAACTGATCGAGGCCATCTGGGGATGGGACTACTTCGGCGACGAGCGGGTCGTCGACGTCCACATCCGCAAGCTACGCAAGGCGCTGGGCGACGACGCCGTCGAGCCGCATTATGTCGGCACGGTACGGGGCGTCGGTTACAAGTTCATCCCCGAGTCATGATGCTGGGTCGACCTTCGCTGCGCCGCCGTCTCATCCTGTCGTACCTGGCGGTCGTCATCGTGGTCACCGCGGCGGCGTTTGTCACTGTGCAGGTGCTGGTACCGGAGTTCTTCGAGCAGGCCGTACAGCAACGGTTGGGACCGGGACCGCAGATTGGCCAGAGCGATACGCCGGGTCAAAGTGGCGGCGACTCCACAACGACGACCACGCCGGCCAGCACACCGTCTTCCCGGGAACCCGCGGCACCGACCCCGACGGGCTCCACTATCGGGCCGGGCCGGAGCGACACCGGGTCGGGTAGCCAGGGAACTACCGAAGGCGATGGTCAGACCCGCAACCCGGGAAACGGGAACGGCCCGCCCACCACCACTGTCGATTCGTTTGCAGGCCCCGGCGTCTATGCCGCAGGCGCTGCAGCTACCTCGACCGACCGCAGCCCGATTCCCATCGAGATACAGCAGGACTACGAGCACGCGCTCACCGCCGCGCTCATCGTCGCCATCGCCATCGGGCTGGTTATCGCCCTCCTCCTCGGGTGGCTGCTCACCAGACGGCTTCTGCGAACCTTCACCGGAGTGAAGGAGGGAGCGGCCGAGCTCGCCGCTGGCCACTACTCGGTGCGGATCCCGGTACCGGCAGAGGTGGAGTTGGCCGAGCTGGCCGCATCGATCAACACGCTCGCCGACTCGCTGGAGCGGACCGAGCAGACCCGGGCCCGCCTGGTATCCGATCTGGCCCACGAGATCCGCAACCCGCTGTCGACCATCGAGGGCTACATGGAGGGGCTCATCGACGGGGTTCTCCCCGCATCACGCGACACGTACGAGGCGGTGGCCGCCGAGGCACACCGTCTCAAGCGGCTCACCCGTGACCTGACGACGCTCTCGAAAGCTCAGGAGGGGGCAATCGCCTACGAAATGACACCGCACGACCTCGGCGAGATCGTTGCCGCCGTTGCCGACACGTTGCAGCCCCAGTACGAGATCAACGACGTCGCGCTCAGCGTAAGCATGCCGGGCCCGATGCCGGTTCACGTCGACGACACCCGGATTGCCCAGACGGTGACGAATCTGCTGGGCAACGCGCTCAGCCACACACCTCAGGGAGGGCAAGTGACAGTCAGAGGAACCGTCGATGCCACGTGGTGCCGGGTATCTGTCGCCGACACCGGCCCGGGCATCCCGGAATCCCAGCTGGAGACAATCTTCGAGCGCTTCACCAGGCTCGACAGGACCCAGCCGGGAACCGGGATCGGCCTCAACATCGCCCGCACCCTCGCCCGCGCTCACGGCGGTGACGTAACCGCCACCTCGGTGGAGGGCGATGGAGCTTGTTTCGAGCTGCGCCTGCCTCACTCCGCGGCCTGACCTCAGTCTGCCACCCCGGTGAATTCGAGGGCCCGCAGCGCAGCACGCACCCGATCGGCTGCTGCGTCCAACTGGTCGGGGTTGGGTGCCAGGTTGGCGTTGTCCACATCCAGATCGTGCATCCCCTCGATGGGCACGACGTGCACGTGCGCATGTGGTACCTCGAGACCGGCGATCAGCAGGGCCACCCTCTTCGGCTTGAATCCGAGATCGAGGGCCTTCCCGATCTTCCGGCTCACAGCGAACAGATGATTCATGAGATCGGCATCGAGATCGATCCAGTGATCGATCTCCTCCCGCGGCACCACCAGAGTGTGCCCCGGGGCCAGGGGATTTATCGAGAGAAAGGCAACACAACGCTCATCCTTCCAGACAAAGCGCGCCGGCAGATCCCCGTTCATGATCATCGTGAATACAGAAGCCATGGGATGAGCGTAGCCGATCGATTTGGCGGCTTTTCGTCGCGTCGCGACGAGGGACTAGTCCCTTTGGCATAAATGAATACTGCCAGCCGCGCTCGGGAAGCGGCCGGTACGCTCAGCGAAGACGATCTCCTGGGGAGGGGGCGTCGAGAAACGCGGGAAGGCGGCCGAGCTGGTACCGGGGGCCGGGGAACGGTTGGGGAGAACCAGCTAAGCCGCCTCACCTGCTTCTGAGGCGGTCGCTACAGGACGTTGGCCGCCAGTTCTGCCAGGGGGCTGCGCACCGACTTCTCCAGGGTGATGTGCCCGAATAGATGCTGTCCCTTCAGCTTCTCGATCAGCGCCGCCAAACCACCAAACGGAGATATGTACGGGTTGTCGACCTGGCTGAGATCACCGCAGAACACGACCTTCGAACCCGATGCGATCCGGGTCAGGATCACCTTCAGCGTCGAGTACTCCAGGTTCTGGGCCTCGTCGATGATCACCAACTCGTCGGTTATCGACCGGCCCCGCAGATACGTGACGGCCGCCATCTCGATGACGTTTCGTTCGAGCAGCTCATCGATCGCGCCTTTGGCGGACAGCGGATCGCCGCTGAACAGGGCATAGAGGTTGTCGTGAACGGCCGCCATCCAGGGGGCGAGCTTCTCGTCGAGATCACCGGGCAGGAATCCCACTTCCTGTCTACCGACGGCCACCAGCGGCCGGTAGACGGAGATGCGGCGATACCGCCCCGCCTCCACGGTTTGCTCCAGTGCTGCTGCCAGAGCGAGGAACGTCTTTCCCGTGCCGGCCACCCCCATCATGCTCACCGCGGTGATGTCGGGATCCATCATCAGGTCCAGGGCAAACGCTTGGCGGACGTTCTTCGATTCGATCCCAAAGGCCTGGCGCGAGCCGGGGACACGCACGATCGTGGCGCCACCCACGACATCGATCACCTTGCCTACCGCCGAGTGCGACTCCATCGCTCTGAGAATCACGTACTGGTTGACCAGCAGCTCGGACGACGCAACTACGGTCTTGCCCGCCGCGTAGAGCTGGTCGATGGTCGCCGGGTCGACCTCGATCTCGGCGACACCGGAGTACGACTCGTCGACCGGGACGGTGTCCGCTCGGTAGTCCTCGACCTCCACCCCCAGCTGCGCACCCTTGATCCGCAGCGAGGCGTCCTTGGTGACCAGCACCGTCGTGAGCCCGCCATCAACGAGATTGAGACATGTTGCCAGGATGCGATGATCCGCCGTGGACGGATCGAGCACCTTGGGAAGCCGGTCGGAGCGGGTGCCGTTCAACTCGATCCGCAACGAGCCACCGCTGTCGAGATTTGCCGGGAGCCGGAGCCCTCCCGGTGCAGACGCCCCCAGTTCCTCCAGGGCTCTGATGGCGCGACGTGCGTTCGCCCCGACCTCGTCCGGCCGTGTCTTCTGGCGGTCGAGTTCCTCCACGACGACGAGCGGTATCACTACATCGTGTTCATCGAAACGGAGGAGAGAGAGCGGGTCGGCGAGAAGGACACAAGTGTCAAGTACGTACGTTTTTCTCGTCACCCTGGCCTCGTTTCTCGCGATCTGAGATCACAAGCCTTCCCGGCTTCGTGTGGAAAAGCAAGGACCACAAGTTTCCTATCGGCAAGACGCCTACTCTTGGTTAACGGGAAAAATCGGGAGGGCTTCATGCGGATTGCGGTCATCGGGGCAGGGTCGTGGGGGACTGCGGTTGCCGACATCGTGGCGCAGAAACAGGCGGTTACCCTCTGGGCGCGCCGGTCCGGTCTCGCCGATGCGATCAACACCGGTCACACCAACCCCGACTACCTGCCCGATCACACACTCTCGGACCGCGTCTACGCCACCAGCGATCTCGCCGAGTGTCTGGACACGGCCGACGCGATCGTCATGGGCGTTCCCTCGCACGGATTTCGCTCAGTCCTCGAGCTGGCGCGAGGTCACATCGCCCCCGAGACCCCGATCCTCAGCCTGGCCAAAGGCGTGGAGCAGGGCACGCTGATGCGCATGACCGAGGTGACGGGGGACGTCCTGCCCGGGCACCGGCATGACCGGATCGGGGTGCTCACCGGACCGAACCTGGCCAGGGAGATCGTCGCCGGGCAGCCTGCGGCAACCGTGATCGCGATGACAGACCAGGAGTCGGCGCAGAGCCTGCAACAAGCGTTCATGAACTCGAGGTTCCGCGTCTACACAAATGACGATGTCATCGGGAGCGAATCTGCGGGAGCCCTCAAGAACGTAATGGCGATAGCAGCCGGAATGGCCCACGGGCTCGGCTTCGGAGACAACACCATGGCCACTCTCATCACGAGGGCGCTCGCCGAGCTGACCAGGCTCGGGATCGCCATGGGTGGTCGCCCGCTCACGTTCGCCGGTCTGGCCGGGATGGGCGACCTCATTGCCACCTGCATGAGCTCAAAGAGCCGCAACCACACCGTCGGCTACGGGCTGGGCCAGGGCAAGAAACTCGACGAGATCATCGCCGAGATGAACCAGGTTGCAGAAGGCGTCAAGTCCACGCCGGGGATCCTGGCGCTGGCCGATCGCCACAGCATCGAAATGCCGATCGCCACCCAGGTGGCCCGCGTGCTCTACGAGGGTGCCAGCCCCGCCGAGGCGGTCTCCAACCTGATGAGCCGCGAAGCAAAGCCGGAGATGCACGGAATAGGTTGAGTGAGGCCATCGGCCGCGGCTATTCGTGTTCGGGCGTAGACCGTGCCGGATAGCCGTTCTGCTCTACGCAAGAAGCGGGCGCTACGCCGGCCGCACGAACCCTGCCCGGGCCTCATCGACCGTCTCCCGAGCGTGGCAGCCGGCGAGGTGGTCGTTGACGACGCCCATGGCTTGCATGAACGCGTAGACCGTTGTGGGGCCGACAAAGGTGAAGCCGCGCTTCTTGAGATCCCTGGCCAGCGCATTCGACTCGGGCGTCACCGACTCACGCACCGTGGTCGGGCCAACCGGCTCATACGACCACACCAACGCCCCGAGCGAGCCGAGTTCGTCACGCACCTCCTGGGCGCGTTGCGCATTGTTGATGGTCGACTCGATCTTGCCCCGGTGCCGGATGATTCCGGTGTCCTGGACCAGCCGGGCAACGTCACGCTCGGTCATCGCAGCGACACGGTCGATGTCGAAGCCGTGAAAGGCGGCCCGGAACCCTTCCCTTCGCTTCAAGATCGTCAGCCAGCTCAGCCCGGCCTGGAACCCTTCCAGACACAGCTTCTCGAACAGCGTGTGGTCGTCGTCGACCGGACGCCCCCACTCATCGTCGTGGTAGATGCGATAGATATCCGGGCTGTCTCCCCACCAGCAGCGGGGCAGCTCGTCGTCACCGATTACAACATCAAGGGTCACCGCGAATCCACCGCACGCTGCTGGGCGGCACGGCTGTGGTCGAGGACGATCGTCATCAGCGCCTCGATGTACTCGCGGCCGACTCCGAACGCCTCGCCGTCATGCACCGCCTCCTCGATGAGCTCCGCTTCCCTGTCCGGAGACCGCATGTCGAGACCCTTGGACGCCTTGATCTTGGCGATCTCGACCGAGCTGTGCAGCCGGCGAGCAATCAGCTTGATCAACTGCCGGTCCACCCGGTCGATCTCGTCCCGCAAAGATGGGATCCCCAGCTGATCCATCAGCTTGGCGAACTCGCCGAGATCGAGCTGGCTACCGTTGCCCGCCAGCGATGCGCCGGGGTTCAGGTGCGAGGCGATGACCAGCCCATCGGCTCCCACCGACCGCCCGGCCAGGGCCAGGGGGGCGAGGAGGTCGGCCCCGCCCGTGGCGGGCGCAGGATCAATGACGACCGGCAGGTGGGAAAGACGCTGGACCACGGGAACGACCGAGATGTCGATCGTATCGGAGGTGCGCGGGTCGAAACCACGGCTCCCCCGCTCGCACAGAACAACGTTGTCGTTGCCCTCGGCGAGGATGTATTCGGCGGCCATCAGCCACTCGTCGACCGTCGCCGAAGCCCCGCGATGCAACAGCACAGGCCGGTTCGTCTTCCCCGCGTCCCGTAGCAGCACGAAGTTCTGCATGTTGTCGGGACCGATCTCGAGCATGTCGGCGTGATCCGCGACTAGCTCGACGTGACCCGGCTCGATCACTTCTGTGACCGTTGGCAGGCCGGCGGCGTGGCCGGCCTTCTCCAGAAGCCACAGGCCCTCCCGACCCATGCCTTTGAAGGTGTACGGCGAATGCTCGGCTCGGAAGGTCCCCGAACGCAGCATCGATGCGCCGGACTCGGCGAGCGACACGGCGGTGGCGACGATCTGTTCCTCGCTCTCGACGGCGGTAGGGCCGGCGATGACCGGATACGAGCCGTCACCGAACCTGACGTTGCCGACCGAGATGATGCTGGTCTCGACCTCGGGTCGCCGGTGGCTCTTGAGAATGGGTCTGTCGGTCATGATCGTCTCCTGTGCCGGTGGCTCCAGGCACGAAAAAACCCGAAGCCTCTCTCGGCTTCGGGCTGTGGGTTGGCGTTGCCTCGCTTCTAGCGCGCACCCTCTGCCCGGGCCGAGGGCCCGGCAAAGAAATACACGAAATAGAAGGAGGTCTGCTTCATTGCGGGCCACGATAACGCTGGTGCCGCGGCCGGGCAAGCGCGGAACCGGAACGGGTGTCCATTGCGTAACGTTGGGAGTATGCCGGAGAGTTCGAACAAACGGCGCAGAAACGGAGGGAATAGCTTGGCTCGTCATGAGAGCGAACCGGCTATCCGCGTTCTCCCTGCCAACGACAACGCCACCGCTCCGCCACCCAATCTCAATCCTCGCCCTCGCTGGCTACTACCGGTGACGGTCCTGCTCGGGCTACTCGCCGTGTTCGTCGTGGTGACCCGCCCCACAGCCACGACCGCCGCGCCGACTACCACCCGGGTGCCACCCATCGCAGCACTCGACGCGAGGAACCTGGATCTACGCACCGCGACGGACGACATGCTCGAGTGGGAGTCGGCACCCGTCGACGACGCGGCGCAGATACGCGACCTGGAGCGGGCGGGAGGCATCTACGTCGCCGGCGGTTCGGTGCCGAGAGGGGCGCAGGTGTGGTGGGCCGGTTCGGCGACGACGTGGCAGAAGGTCCCCACCGTGAGACCGGTCGGAAAGTCAAGCATCGACCATATCGTCAGCTGGGACGGCGACATGGTGGCCCTCGGCAGCGTCGAGGACAGCGTCGGTATCTGGACATCGCAACGGCCCGCAGAAGCCTGGCACTACCGAGGTTTGCTCGGGCCGGACCCGCAGAACGCCATCGGTCTCGTAGCCGGACCGCAGCTGTTGACGATCACCGGCGACGGCGCCGGGTGGATCGGATGGACCTCTGCCGACGGCGTGGAGTGGAGCCGTCACGACACGCTCACCGGCCTCGACACCGCGCTGCTACTAGGGCTGGCCACCGACGGGACCGCCTACTACGCCTACGGGGCGACAACGACCGCAGGCTTGACCCACGGCGCCATCTACCGCTCCACGGACGGGATGGACTGGCAGTTGGTCGGCATCGATGACGCAGTCGATGCCATCGACGATCTCGTGGTGGACGGTGACCGGCTGGTGGCGCTCGGCAAGACCACCACACAGGATGCGCCGCTCGAGCCGGCGCTCTGGGAATCCACCGACGGTGCCAACTGGAGCCGTCTTGGTGATCGGGAGCCCCACCTCGACGAGACCAGCGTCTCGTTCTCGGTTACCACGACCAACCCCGGCGACAACCCGAGCGCCGTTCTGGCGGTCAACAACACCCCGGAACAGGTGACGGTGGGAACCACCATTGAGACCGACGTCGGCACCTTCAAGGTTGACAGCATCTCCTCCAGCGGCATAGAGATCGAGGGCGACCCCCGAGCCGACATGTACGTCGGGATCGATGAGTCGGTGATCGTGCGGGGTATGTTCCTCCCCTCCCGAATCGCCGCCGAGGGCGCCAGGATGGCGATCATCGGCAGCACCGGAGGAACGGCCGCGACCGAGCTCTGGCTCACCGACGACGGAGGCGTGAATTGGAGCCGAAAGACACTGCGGGGCACGTACCCCGATTCGTTTGCGATCGACACCCACGGTGATGCGCTGGTGGCAACAGCGTCGGGGGCCGAGACCGGGACGTGGCGCGGCCGATGGGACACGGACCCGACGGCGGCAGCAGCCGAGGATCAGGTTCGTGCGTACCTCGAAGCCCTGTCCGGGCACGATGCCGGCGCGCTCGTGGATTTGCTTCCAGGACAGGTCTCGCCACCACATGCGCCCTTCGAGGTTCCCTCCCTGGCACACGAGGACCAGGGTTGGTGGGACGATCAGGGCAACCTGGTCACCGACCGCGTTGCAGGGACGATCGACTATCTGGCGGGCACCAACGCGTCGATTGCGGTCGACGGGTGCACGACCGCGGTATCGCTCGGTTCGTCGGATCATGTCGACGTGTCCTGTGCTTACACGGTGAACTCCGATCTGCTGAGCTTGTTTTCAGGCAGCGATGGTCAGGGTGGACTGCGGGCCGTGATCCGCGATGGCGTGCTGAGTAGCGCGACGGTCGATGTCGACCCGTCGGTGGCGATGTGGGAAGCCTTTGGGCCACAGATTGAGGGTGGGGTCGCTTTCACCGCGGCATCGGCGCAGCAACACCTCGACGCCGCCCGGCATTATCTCGACCGCCTGCTCCAACCGGGCGAGACTGCGACCGTCCCAACGGTACTCGGGGATATGGAGTGGAGCTGGCTCGAACCCGACGGATTCGACACGGTGACACAGCCGTCGGTCGTTTGGTCGAAGCTCGGTTTTGTCCTCAGCGGCTACACCACCACGACGAACGGTGCGTCCGACCCAATTCTGTTCACCTCGGGCGACGGCGTTGATTGGGAGCAGCCGCCGTTGCCCGGCGAGGTAGGGAACATGTGGGGCGTTAGTGCGTTCCAGGATGGGATCGTCGCCAACCAGTGGACCGAAGCGGGTCTGGGCATGGTGTACTTCGACGGCGATCAGTGGACACACATCGACATTCCCGCCCAAGATCCTGCAAACTCTGCGTTCAGCAGCGTCGCCGGCAATGACCGGATACTCGTCTTCGTGGCGACCTTCAACCGGTACGAAGCCGGAGGCTCGACTGCTCTCTACATGATCGACCCGGATTTCCACGTGACTGTTGGGGTGACACCACCGCCCCTGACCATCGAAGCGGGCGTGCAATTCGAGGCGACCGACGATGGCTTTGTCGCCTTCGTAAACGACCCGGCGACCGGTGCGACGTCGATGTGGTCGACCCGCGATGGTCAGATCTGGACCCTCGTCACCGAGTCCGTGGCCCTCGACAACGTGGCCTTCTCCGGGAACGCGCTGCGCGACCGCGACCGCTACTTTGTCGTCGGGCAGAGCCTGGAGCTGAACTGCGCGGATGAGAGTGCCGGCGCCGAATGTGACTACGGGCTCAGTGTCTGGACATCCGATGACGGAACCGTGTGGCGACAGTTGCACACGGCCGACGACCGTATCGTGGCGGCGAGTGACATCTCTGTTGGTCCGCTCGGCCTGGCCGCGTTCGGCTTCGACAGCACCCGGGGGCAACCGGCTGCGGTCTATCTGTCCGCCGACGGCAACGTTTGGAGCGAGGTCGAGGACATCGTGCTGTTCGGCCGGACCGACGGCTGGTGGTGGACCACGACTCCTGCCGTCGGGACGGACGCCGTCGTCGTCGTCGGCACGTCCTACAAGCAGGACGTCAGCCTCGGTGGAGCCGCCACCTATCCCATCACGGACGGGTCGGCCCGCCTGTTCATGATCGTGGGCCGGGTAGTCGACGGGTAGCGAACCGCCGGCCGCCGCCGCCGCTACTCTGCCGCGATGTGAGTGGATTCTGGATTCAGGTCGTCGGTTACGTCGGGTCGGCGCTTGTCATTCTGTCGCTGCTGCAGAAATCCATCCTGCGGCTGCGCACCATCGGCGTCGTGGCATCGGCAACGTTCCTTGGCTACAGCGTCGCCATCGGTGCCTACCCGATCGCGGTCGTCAATGTCACCGCCGCCGGTATCCACCTGTACCACCTGCGCAGGCTGGTGCGGAAGAAAAACGAGGTATTCCGGATCCTCACCGTTAGCCCGGACTCCCGCTACATCCAGTACTTCCTCGAGTTCTATGGCACCGACATTGCCGCCGGCCACAACAGCCGGTTCGTCTACGAGCCGGGCCCCAAGACCCTGGCCATCCTTCTGCTGCGTGATCTGGTCCCCGCCGGGCTCGTCATCGCCAACGTGCACGGTGACTCATCGATCGAGATCTTGTTCGACTACGTGATCCCCCAGTACCGCGACTTCAGGCTGGCGCACTGGCTGTACTCGAAGCAGTCCGGTCTCTTCACCGAAGCCAATTGCCGCTGCGCCTGGACCCGGGTCGCTAATCCCGAGCAGGAAAAGTACTACGCCAGGGTCGGTTTCCGTCCGGATCGGACCCCGGCAGTTCCGGAGCGCTATTCGATCATTCTGCCTGATTGAGGGCGACCCCGGGGTACGTTTTGCCCCGGCCGCTCAGTGCGCTCCTCGGAATTTCCCGCCACCTGTCGACGGGCCTACGCCACACGTAGGCCTCCCGGTGCTAGGAGACCCACACCCACACAACGAGCACCACCGCCGCCACCAGGGGCAACAGGACTTCGACAACGTCACGCACCGCCCCGACCCGCCGACGCTCCCGGGCACCGGAGAGCTCGCGCCACAGGATCATCGCCAGACCCAGCCCGGTCAGGACAGTCCCGACAACCAGCACGGTGCCCCTCATCCCAGCACCAGCACATCGACCGCAATGGCGATGAAGACCACGCTCAAATACACGTTCGAATATGTGAAGTAGCGCATTGCCGCCTCGGGATGATCTCGCAACGACCAGGTGCCGGCGAGGAAGGCGATTCCGGCAGTTGCCGCCGCGACGAGGTAGAGCCAACCGACCGCCCCCGTTGCGTAGAGCAGCAGGGTCATGCCGATGAGCGTGACCGTGTAGGCGACCATGTGGTCCATCGCCCTCCGCTCCCCGACTACGACGGGAAGCATCGGGACGCCGGCCCGTTCGTAGTCCTTGCGGTACCGCACCGCCAGTGCCCAAAAGTGGGGCGGCGTCCAGAAGAACACGATGGCGAACATCACCCAGGCCGGTAACGCCACCGAGTTGGTCACCGCCGCCCATCCGACCAGAGCGGGCATGGCGCCCGCCGCGCCACCGATCACGATGTTCTGGGTGGTCGTCCGTTTGAGCAACAGCGAGTACACGAACACGTAGAGGAGCAGACCGGTTAGCGACAGCGTCGCCGCCAGAAGGTTCGTGGTCGCCCATAACCAGGCGAACCCGGCACCACCCAGGGCAGAGCCGAAAACAACTACGGCCCTGCGCGAGACACGGTCGGTGGGCAGCGGCCGACGGCGGGTGCGGCTCATTACCCGATCGATGTCGATGTCGATGGCCTGGTTGATGGCGTTGGCGCCCGCCGAGGACAGGGTGCCCCCGACAAGCGTGGCAAAGGCCAGCCACCAGCCGGGCCATCCCCGGGCGGCCGCAACCATCGCGGGCAGCGTCGTGATCAACAGCAACTCGACGATGCGCAGCTTCATCAACTCGACGTAGGTCTTCACCACCGACACGTCTGTACGCGGGTTTGTGATGCGAACCGAAGGACTCGTCATAGCGCCCCGGCAGGGGTAGGTGCGGCGTCCGGCACGCCGGATCTCGCCCGCAACAGGTTGAACGCGATCAACAGGGTGAGCACCCAGAGCACGTCGGCGACAAAGAGGTGGACGAGCTGGATCTCGAGCGGCACCTCCAACGCGATGTTCATCATGCCGAGGATGAACTGGAACCAGATGACCAGCTGGACCCCGAAACCGAGACGGCGCACACCGGGCTCAGCATCGTCGGTCAGATACCGGACCAGCATGTAGACGGCCAGACCACCGGCGATGGCGACAAAGGGATGGATCGTCCTGATCTGACGGAGCACCGGTTCGGTCACCAGCAGCTCACCCGGTGCGGCAACGCGGAGGTGGCCGGAGAAGATCAGGGTATCGGCGAGCGCATCGAGCGCACCGCTGGCACCGATGAAGAGGATGATCCCGAGCGAGCCGGTGAGAAGCTTGTCTCGCGGACGGCTCCAGTCGACCCGGAACGTGCCACCACCGCTGGCAAAGTAGGCAATGAGCGCCATCGACCCGATCAGCAGGAACGTGTTGATCAGGTGAACCGGCACCACGATGAGCCGGGCGATAGATGCGTCGTACTCGACCCAGCCGAACAGGACCAGGGAGGCGCCGAGCAGCGACTCGACCACCAGGAACGTACCTGCGGCGTATACCGCGCCCCGGAGATGGTGGCCTTTCGGGTAACGGCGTCGCACCAGCACCAACAGCGTGACCAGCACGATCCCGAGCAGACCGGTTGCCATGCGATGGCTGAACTCGATGGCGGTGTGGTAGGTACCGATGTGGGGCACCACCTTGCCACCGCAGATCGGCCACGACGCACCACAGCCTGCACCCGAGTCCGTGGCGCGGACGAGCGCACCGCCGGCGACGACGGCAATCGTCAGCCACAGTGCGGACCACGCCAGAAGGCGAATGCGACTATCGGGGGCAACCCCTGCGGAGGTCATCGGTGTGATCGTACTTCGCTTCACGGTTGCCGAACCCCGCCCTGGTCAGGCATCGGCGTGCAGGTAACGTCATGCGAGGCAAGCGTCATCGCCGGCCGCCCCGATGACGGCAGCCCCAGCAGCAAACGCTGGTTTCAGCCCTCGATGCGAGGTGACGCCAGGTCCTCGACAACGGTGAACAGATCCTGGGGACGGTAGGGCTTAGTGAGATGCTCGTCCATGCCGGCGTCGAGGCATACCTGCCTGTCGTCGTATGCCGTGAGCCCAATGATGGGGATCCGCTTGCCCCTGGTCCCCTCTTCCTCCCGGATGGCCTTCGTTGCCTGGATCCCGTCCATCACCGGCATCTGCACGTCCATGAGGATGACATCGAAGTCCCCGAGCCGTAGCGCCTCGAGAGCCAGACGCCCGTTCTCCACCGCCGTGACCGTGTGGTCGCGGTTCTCCAGCATGCGTGTCGTCAGCTTGACATTGGTCGGGCTGTCGTCGGCAATCAGGATGCGCAGACTGCTCCGGCCTTCACGCAGCCGGTGTCTGGTCACCAGGGACGCGTCACCACGTCTCCCCAACTCGACGACCGCCCGCACCATGTCGGCGACGTCGTTCTGCTCATAGGAACCTGCCAGGTATCCGGCGATCCCGAGCTCACGACAGAGGTTGGCATCGCCCCGTCCTGCCGGACGGGACCGTAACGACGGCGGGAATTCGCTCGACAAATGCCGACCGGAACCTGGCATAGAGGTTGAACGGGTCCTCGCCGACGGCGAAAACGACCGCCTTGACCGGGCTGCCCCGCTCGGCGGCACGCTGAATGGCGCTGAAGGCTGGCTCGATATGAGCCACCGCAATCGGTGACATGTTGCCTTCTCCCAGAACCGAGACGAGCCTGCGTCGCTCTTCCTCGAGGTCCGAGATGACTAGAACCGGGAACTCGTCGGGAACCGCCCGGAACGCATCCATGATCTTCTGTGTCCCGTCGGGCGCATCGCCGAGCTGGACGGTGACCGCACAGTGGACCGTCGTTCCGACCCCGGTTTTGCTCTCCATCCAGATGCGACCACCCATCTTTTCTGCCAGCTTGGCGGCGATCGGCAAACCGAGCCCGATGCCACCAAAGTTGCGCGACGTTGCCGCGTTCCCCTGGGCGAACCACTCGAAGACACGGTCCTGCGCTTCCGTAGGGATCCCAATTCCGCTGTCCGACACCGAGATCCGCAGATCGAGGCCTTCGCTGCCGTTGGGCTCGCCGGTGATAGCGACACGCACGCCGCCAACGCTGGTGAACTTGATGGCGTTGTCGATGAGGTTGGCGATCATCTGCCGGAACCGGCCCGGGTCACCCCGCAGCCAGTCGGGCAGCCCGGCCTGGAACTCGTGGGTGAGCTGCAGACCCTTCTCGACCGCGGCGGGCGCCATCACCTTGATGAGGTGATCGACGGTACGCCGCAGCAAGAACGGTATGTCTTCGAGGGTGAAGTCGCCCTCCTCGAGACGGGACACGTCGTACAGATCGTTGACGAGGGTGAGCAGATCCTCGGCGGACTGCTGCACATCCGTGAGAGCGCCACGTTGCTCGAGGGTGAGGGTCGTGTCGAGAACCGATCCGGTGTGACTCACGATCTCGTTGACACGGCTCCGGATCTCCTGGCTGGTATTTACCAGGAACCGCGAGCGAGCATCCACGGCGCGATGCGCCGGGACCGTCCGATCGTCGCCACGCAGGTCAATGGCTTCATCCACCGCCGTCACGCCCTTCCTTGTAGCGACCGTCGCGAAGATACACCCAGTTTCATCGGTCCGGGCAGGCCCGGACTGAACCTCGTCGGTCGCGTCAGCATATACGGGGGAGCTGCTCCCCCACCTGAGTATCGACTACACGGGTAGATCCGAGAGCCGTCGTGGCGACCACGACACCCGGATGACCATCCACTATCTCCGCGATCCGGGTCGCATGCTCGCCAAGCTCGTTACCGTGCATGACCTCGAGGGCCCGATCTGCCTCATCAGGCGGCACGACGACAACGACCTTGCCTTCGTTGGCCACGTAGAACGGGTCCATGCCGAGCAGCTCGCACGCCGAAGCGACAGCCCGATCCACCGGCAGGCTCAGCTCGTCGACAACGACCCCGACACGGGCTGCGGCGGCGAACTCGTTGAGGGTGGCGGCGAGACCGCCCCGGGTGGGGTCCCGCATTGCCCGGACCGCGATCCCGGCGTCGAGCAGCGCCGCAACCAGATGGTTCAATGCGGCGGTGTCCGATCTGATGGTCGACTCGAACTCCAACCCTTCGCGCACGCTCATGATGGCCATGCCATGGTCGCCGATCGTGCCGTTGACCAGTACCGCGTCGCCCGGCTGGATGTTGCGGGGATGGATGTCGATGCCCTCGGGCAGCACCCCGATCCCCGTCGTGTTGATGTAGATACCGTCGCCGTGCCCCTTGTCGACGACCTTGGTGTCGCCGGTAACCAGCTGGACCCCCGCCGTCTCGGCGGCCTTGGCCATCGCCTGCACCAGCCAGGCCAGCTCGTCGATCGGCATCCCCTCCTCGAGGATCATGGCGACGCTGATGTACTTCGGATCGGCTCCGGTCATGGCAACGTCGTTGACCGTGCCGTTTACGGCCAGCTCGCCGATGTTGCCGCCCGGGAAGATACGGGGGCGGACCACAAAGCTGTCTGTGGACATGGCGATCCGACCGGCGGGCAGATCCATGACGGCGGCGTCGCCGAGCCCGTCGAGGAACTCGTTGCTGAAAGCGGGCAGAAAGACATGCTCGATCAGCTCCGACGAGAGCTTGCCCCCACCGCCGTGCCCCATGACGATGTTGGGTTGGTCGCGAAGCGGCATCGGGCACACCCAGCCGTCGATGGTTGCTCCCGCGTCGCTCATGCCTTGACCCCCTCTATCTCGATGAACCGCCCGTACTGGTAATAGGCGGCGCAGGCGCCCTCGCTGGAGACCATGGTCGCTCCGAGCGGCTTGCGCGGGGTGCATTGCTTGCCGAACGCCTCGCATTCGTTTGGCTTGATCAAACCCTGAAGGACCTCACCGGATCGGCAGATCTCCGGCTCCTTGGTGTCGATGTGGCCCACCTCGAAGCGAAGGGCCGCATCGAAGTCCGCGTACTTGTCGGACAGCTCCCACCCGCTGCCGGGGATCATGCCGATGCCGCGCCAGTTGCGATCCGTGGTCTTGAACACGTCGGCGATGAGCTGCTGGGCGGCCTTGTTGCCTTCGAAGCTGACGGCACGGGCGTAGGCGTTGTCGACCCGGGCCTCACCGGCCTCCAGCTGGGCAACGGTCTTGCGGATGCCCTCGAGAACGTCGAGCGGCTCAAAGCCGGTGACAACGATCGGCACGTGGTACTCCTCGACGATGGGCACGTACTCGGAATATCCCATCACCGAGCACACGTGCCCGGCGGCGAGGAAACCCTGCACCCGGTTGACCGGCGAGCTGAGCACGGCCCTGATCGCAGGCGGCACCAGCACGTGGGAAACCAGCATCGAGAAGTTCTTCAGCCCGAGCTGCTTGGCCTGGTAGACCGACATGGCGTTGGCGGGGGCGGTCGTCTCGAAGCCGATCCCGAAGAAGACGACCTCTTTGCCGGGGTTGTCCCTGGCGATGTTCACCGCGTCGAGTGGCGAGTAGACGATCCTGACGTCGCCGCCCTCGCCTTTCACCTGGAACAGATCGCGCTCGCTGCCGGGCACCCGCAGCATGTCACCGAACGAGCAGAAGATGACGTCGCCCTTGGCGGCGATCGCCAGGGCCTTGTCGATCGTGTCGAGCGGCGTGACGCATACCGGGCAGCCCGGCCCGTGCACCAGCTCGATGTGGTCGTTGAGCAGCTTGTCGATGCCGTTACGGATGATCGAGTGGGTTTGACCGCCGCACACCTCCATCAGCACCCAGTGCTGGGTTGCGAGACGGTCGATCTCGTCGAACAGCTTCCTGGCGAGCGCCGGGTCGCGGTATTCGTCGAGGTACTTCACGGCCCTTCCTCGCCACCAGCAAGAGCCTGCTCCCGGGCGAGAGCGGCACCCGCGTCCAGCTCTCCGGCGAGCACACCCATTTCGCTCATCAGGGCGAGCGTCTCATGTGCGCTCTCCTCGTCGACCTTGGTGATACCGAAGCCGACATGAACGATGGTGTAGTCGCCCACCTCGGCTTCGGGCACGAACGAGAGGCAGATCTCCTTGACGATGCCGTCGAAGTCGACCTTGCCCATCCGGGTGCCGTCTTGTTCGTAGACCTCGACGATCTTGCCGGGAATCCCGAGACACATGGTGTTACCTCTTTCCTGCGAGAGCGATTTGTCCGAGGGCGAGCCCACCGTCGTTTGGGGGCACCAGCCGATGGGTGAGAACGGTGAAACCCGCCCCTTCCAATCCTCGCTTGGCCGCTTCGAGCAGCGTTACGTTCTGGAACACGCCGCCGCTCAAGGCCGCCGTTTCAATATGGTACTGCCGTCGCATCTGCTCGGCGGCGGCGACGATCACCGCTGCCAGGGCTCGATGGAACCTGGTGCTGATGGCCGGGGCGGGCACTCCGGCGACCACGTCTCCGGCGACGGCGGCCACCACTGCACCGGGATCGATGATCAGGGCACCCTCATTGTTGATGAGATCGAAGCGGTACCGGCCCTCCGCATCCGGGGTGCCGAGCGCCTCGAGCTCTATGGCCGCCTGACCCTCATACGAGATTTCCTGGCACACCCCCGCGATCGAGGCGACCGCATCGAAGAGCCTGCCCATCGAGGTGGTCTCGATGCTGTTGAGCCCGGTCACGAGCTGCTGGCGGATGATGCGCCGCTCCTCGTCGCTGGCGTGGGCCACCGCCGGGATGCGGCCGTCCCACCCGATGCCCGCCGCCCAGAGATGCGACAGCGCCATCCGGTAGGGCCGCTTCACCGCGGCGTCGCCGCCGACGAGTTGGGCAACACCGAGATGCCCGGCCCGGTACAGCACGCCCAGGTCGCCGACGAGAATCTCGCCGCCCCAGATGGTGCCGTCTGTGCCGTACCCGGTGCCGTCGAAGCTGAACCCGATGACGGGATCGGTGCGGGCGTTCTCAGCCATGACCGACCCGATGTGGGCGTGGTGGTGCTGCACCAGAACCAGCCTGTCGGCATGGTGCTCCTGGGCCCACCTGGTCGACAGGTAACGGGGATGCATGTCGGCAACGACTCGCTCGGGGACGATGCGAAACAACCCGCTCATGTGCTCGACCGCGGCGGTGAAGGCGTCGAGGGTCTCGATGTTCTCCATGTCGCCGATGTGCTGGCTCATGAAGGCGTTGGTGCCGTCGGCGAGACAGAAAGTCGCCTTCAGCTCACCGCCGACGGCAAGCATCGGCGGCACTGCGATCGGGAGCCGAACCGGGAAGGGGGCGAAGCCACGGCTGCGCCGGACCGGGAGCTCCTTGCCGGCGGCGATGCGTAGCACGGAATCGTCACAGTGGACGTGGATCTCCCTGTCGTGGAGCAGCAGCGTGTCGGCCAGATCTAGCAGCTTGGCCCTGGCCTCGTCGTTGTCCTTGACGATGGGCTCCGAGGCATAGTTGCCTGACGTCATCACCCACACGTCACCCGGTTCCAGCAGCAGGTGGTGTAACGGTGTGTAGGGCAGCATCACGCCAATCCGGCTGTTGCCGGGGGCGATCCCGCCGACCAGGTCGCTTGCCGCCGATTCCTCGACGAGCACGATGGGGCGCTCCCGCGATTTGAGCAGGTCGCGCTCGGCGCTGGCGAGGTTGGCGATCTTCTCGACCGTGGCAATGTCGGCCGCCATCACCGCAAACGGCTTGGCGGTGCGGTGCTTGCGTTCCCGCAACGTGGCCACGGCAGCGGCGTTACGGGCGTCGCAGGCGAGGTGGAAACCGCCGATACCCTTGATCGCCACGATCTCCCCGGCGGCGATCAGCTCCCGGGCCGTGGCAATCACGTCGTCGCTCACCAGCTCCCGATCACGCTCCAGCCAAATACGGGGACCGCATTCGGCGCAGGCGTTGGGTTGGGCATGGAAGCGCCGATTGCCCGGGTCGTCGTACTCGGCCTGGCAGTCGTCGCACATTACAAACGACGCCATCGTGGTCATCGGCCGGTCGTATGGCGTGGCCTTGGTGATAGTGAAGCGCGGCCCGCAATTGGTGCAGTTGATGAACGGGTAGCGGTATCGCCGGTTCGCCGGGTCGTACAGCTCGGTGAGACAGTCGGCGCAAACCTCGAGGTCGGGCGACACCAGCGTGGACGCGTCGCTGTCGCGCCGGCTCTCCACGATCACGAACTGGGTTTCGTTGCGCGGCTCGATGTCACGCCCCTCGATCGTGTCGATGTGGGCCAGGGGGGGCGGGTCGGCTCGCAGCCTGAGCACGAACTGGTCGATGAGCGCCGGCTCGCCCTCGAGCTCGATGAACACACCAGCACTATCGTTGCCGACACAGCCCGCCAGCCCCAGGGACGTGGCGAGCTGGTACACGGTCGGCCGGAAGCCGACGCCCTGGACGACCCCGGTGACCCGAAGCCGCCGGCGCACGATCGATGTGATCTCACTGCCCATGACGGTCAAACCTACAGCCCCGGGGCGGTTTGGCGAAGGGCCGAGCGACCCCACAGACCCGGACGGTTGGCCAGAGCGAGAATCTGTCATTCACCACCGATACCTTGGGGACATCGCCAATACCCAAGGGAGTACTGTGGATGTCACCATGGCAGCAACGACCGGCGACCGTGTCCCTATGTCCTGGGACGAGTATCTCGCACTGGGCGAGGACACCCGGGGCGAGTACATCGATGGGCACCTCATCGTGAGCCCGTCCCCGACGCTCCCGCACCAGACCATCGCTCGTCGCCTCGCCAACGCGATCGAGGGGGTGCTACCCGCCGGAACCCGCGTGGCGACGGAGTGGGGTTGGAAGCCAGGTGACGACGAGTTCATTCCCGACGTGATCGTCTTTGCGGACCACGGTGAAGTCGTGCGCTACACGCACACCCCGCATCTCGTGGTCGAGATCCTGTCCGACGATCGGGGTCGGGATCTCATCCGCAAGTTCCACAAATACGCCGGGGCCGGCTTGCCTCGCTACTGGATCATCGACCCGCAGGACCTCGAGCTGACGGCGTACACGCTGGTCGACGGCGTGTTTTGCGAGACGGGCCACGGCGACGCTTCGACTCGATCGAAATCGACATCGGCCCGGCGACGGTCCGTGTCTCGCTAGAGGAACTGTCGAGGTAACCGGCTACACCGTGACGTGGTCGCGCCAGGAGTGCTGCGGCTCGTATCCCAGCACCGATCTTGCCTTGCCGATTGCCAGCAGCGTCGTGTAGCCGGAGATGTCCCCGGCGATGGGAACGTCCGGGTACACCCGGGCCAACAGCTCCGAGCTCTCGGTGGTCATACACGTGTCGGCGGCCGCCACCAGGAACGCCTCGGCTGCCGGTGACGTCTTCGGTGAGGGCGAGCCGGGCCGCCTGGGCGACGTCGCGGGCGTCGACGTAGCCCCACAGGTTCCAGGCGCGGATAGTCGGATCGTCCCAGAAGCCGGGGAACCGCTGGTAGTCGTGCTCCTCCATGATGTTGGAGATACGCAGACCGAGGAACGGGATCCCCGACCAGCGGTTGAACTGCTCGGCAATGACCTCCCCCGCCAGCTTGGCGAGGGCGTAATGGGACTCCGGAAGCCGCGGGTGCTTCTCGTCGATCGGTGCATAGCTGGGTTGCTCCCGATGGAACGGCAGCCCGATGAGAGTCTCCGACGAGGCGTAGACCACCCGCTCCAGCCCCAGTTGCTCCGCGGCCGAGAACACGTTGTACGTCGACATCATGTTGATGCGGAACGTCTCGCCGTTCGGGACGATGTTCGGGGCCGGGATGGCGGCCAGGTGTACAACGGCATCGGCACCCCGCAGCGACTCGATCGTGTGTGCGAGGTCGGTGAGATCGGCGACCCGGGTCGGATCGTCGGGATGCAACGAGGCGGCCACATCGACGTTGAGCACGTCGAACCCGTGCTCCGTCAGGTCGGCGACCACCGCCCGACCTGCTTTCCCGCTTCCCCCGGTTACAACGACACGCTCCACAGAAGACCTCCTGGTTTCGGTAGCTTCATGGTAGGAAACTCGCCCACAGACAGGACGTTCCCTTCCCTCTGGGACAGGTGCCGACGTGCCGGCGAAGCCGTCCTCGTCTCAGCACCGCGAGGCATCACCCGCTCCAAACGCCAATCCACCGTCAGACACGACACTCTCCTTTCCTCTCCCCCTGGGAGAGGTGCCGACGTGCCGGCGAAGCCGGCACGGAAGGCGGTGAGGGCCTTGCCAGCCGACAGCCATGGCTTGACACGTCAGGCTCGGTCGGCCCTCAGGTGATCGAGGATCGTCTCAGCCGGCAGCTCGATCCGGGTTACACGCTTCCGAGCCGCGATACGATCCATCAGCTCGTCGATGCTCGGCTTTGCAGCAAGGTCGATCAGAAACGAGCGCAGGTAGTCGTGTAACGAGCGACCGCTGAGAGCGGCACGTGCTGCGAGCGCCGCCTTCGTTTGCCGTGACAGCGTATAGATCGTGTGGAACACAGGGGCGCAGAGCTACACGGCCACCGCCGGTAGCATCAGAACCGCCGCACCAAGCAAAGAAGGAACACTCCGTGCTGATCATCTTTGGAATCAGGGTTCGCTACCGGACGCTCAGCGAGGGCAGGTTCTACTGCCCGCACGATGGCGGTGATCGCAGCTACCGGAGGCGCCAGGCCCGGAGATGGTTCGCCCTGTTCTTCATACCGGTCGTCCCGCTCAAGGTGCTCGGCGAGTTCATCGAGTGCAGCTCGTGCGGGTCGACCTACAACGTCAGCGTGCTCTCGATGCCGACCGCCGCCGACATGATGGATAACCTGGCCAACGCTGTGCGCCAGGCAGTCGTGTCCCTGATTACCGCAGACGGTGTCGTCACCGACGCCGAGAAGGAGAAGGGCTTCGAGGTGATGCAGCGGTACGCCGATACCCCGTACACGATGCAGCATCTCGAAGACGACCTCAAAGACCTGAAACACGGTGACCTGGCGCGACGGTTGGAGGGTGTTGCCGGGTCGCTCAACGACCAGGGCAAGGAATCGCTGCTGGCAGCCTGTCTGGAGATCGCCGCCGCCGACGGCTCCATCGACGACCACGAACTCACCCAGATCCACAAGGCCGGCACCGCTCTGGGCCTGTCGACGGCACACATCAGAGGCATCATCCTCGAGGCAGAGGAACGGCTGGGCTTGGCGCCCTAGACGCACCAGCTATATCGTCCTTCGGATCGTTGGAACCGTGGGCGGCGCAAGCGCCCAGGGTCAAATTCTCGCCTCGTCCCCCATTTGACCCCCGGTAGCGGCTCAATGAGCAACCCTCTTCGCGAAGAACTCGGCAACCTCTGCCATCGCCTTCTTGTGTCGCGCAGCAATGACCTGGCCATATGCGCGGACGCGTCCGCCTGACCGAAGTCGAAGGTCGACTGCGTTGCGCCTCAACTCGACGCGTTCGATATCTGTCCATTCGATGACACGCGATTTCCCGGAAACCGCTCGGATCGTCACGAAGGAGTTGTTGCCCTCGATGGCCGGGTTGTGTCGGCGTGCCAGCATGCCCAGGAAGGGCACTGTCTGAGCTAGTGAAGCGGACGCACCTACGGCGCCAAGCGCTCTCATTACGGTTGAACTCGTAAACGGCCACACGCTCGTCGTAACGCCCGCGGCCGCCACCCACGCGCAGACCGTTGTCAAACCCAATCCGATTGCGATCATCCGCACTAGTCCGCGCCTGTCGAACTCCATCATTGACGTACCTTCACCGACCTTCCAAACCAAGAGAATAGGTCCGCGGTCAAGCCCACGTCCGCCGGCACAATCACTATGTAACGTGGACGCACCTCGCCCTGGCCGGCCGATATCAGCGGGCGACCGGGATGTCGTTTCGGCCAAGACGCTTTAGCTGTCTCCGCTCGTTCCTGGCCTCGTCAAAGCCTCGAATATGATCGTCAACACGCTGGCGGACTAATGCGACCTCACACGGCTCGGCACCTTCTACATCGAACTCGGCTCCCCAGGGAGAACCTGCGGATCGATTCGTTCAACGGCGGGATACGGAACGAACCGCTGAACATCGCGGAGTTCGGTGACCACGCTCACGAGTGGGTTCACCACGATCCCACGGCAAGGGCCATACTCAGGATCTTGGTGTTTTGGTCCTCTTTCACCGCCGCGCTCTGCCCATCGAAACAGAACGTTGCTACGCAGTGCCACCGCACGATTGCCCACTGTCTCGAGGCCGGTGTGCCGCTCTTCTTCGAGCACGCGGAGCATACGCTCCACCGCCTGGCCGAACCACCTCGCACTGTCTAGCAACCAGGTCGGTATCTGGCACACCACAGCCGTGTCGCCCCGCACCGTCCTGGCCACGATTTGTGAGCCTACGGGTGTTTCTGAGGAGCGTCGGCCCTTGAGTTCGTACCCAATGACCTCAGACCAAGGCAGCCACTTCGACCTGAAGTACCTCGACAACGAATCGGGCCACAGGCTCACACCCTCCGAAGAGACGAGGATTGAAAATGCACGACGAGGAACGACAAAAAGGACGCCTCCGAGCAAGGTCATCACCCCAAACGCAATCGCCTGGCCATACTCGCCGCGAGCTGCGTTCGCGATCGTCGCGACCGCCAAGAAGGCCACGCCGAGCGTAATGAAACCGAGCGCGGGGACTGTCACACCAGGTCGGGTATCGATGCGACTGCTCACTGCTCAAGGTCCTCGGTTGCCCGTGACACTCTGTGCCGTGTTCATCAATGCGTCCAATAGGGCGATCTCGGCACGTGCCCACGCTTGTACCAAGCAAGTCTCAAGCGCCAACTTAGGCCCTAGAGCGGGGTGTTTGGCAACTCTTGAGAGAGTCGTCGTTACCTCCTCGTAGCCGAGCGTCCACGCGGTGTGATGGCCCAAGAGATTGCCAGTCTTGCCGAAAGATGCACCTCCGGCGAGATCCCAGCCCGTCTCATCCATTGATAGTGCTAGACAGGTGCCGCCGCTGACACAGTCGAGGATCTCCTCTCCGCCCAAGTTGGCCATTCCCCGGTGACACCGCCAGCCAGTCTGTGGAATTCGGCGAACAGCGCTAGCGTCACGATGCGGGCGATTCACCCGCGAGCCTTGTCAGCTGTCATCGCGCCAACGCCCATAGCTCCCATACGAGGCAACCGCTGCTAACAAGGAGAATCAGCGGCCACATAAGCTCCATCCTGAGCAAATCGCGGTACCCCTTTTTCTTGTCCGAGCGCAGCATCAGGGCGAAGGCGATGCCGCCAACGGACACACACAGACCTAGTGCTTGGCTGAAGCTCATTCGAGAACCTCGGGGATCATTGATTAACTAGACCGATCAAAGATACCTCCAAGCTGCTTGCTGGTGCCACGACGGCCGTGAACGTTGTGACCTCGGTACCGTTCACGGTCGGAGCATGCGCCGACATTCAGACGGTCGATTGTGCGACAGGCGCAGCGAGGCTAGCTACAACCGGTGCTGGCGGGTACGTTGCTAACCGCATCTTGGACGGTCTCGCGGATGATCAGTCGCGGGCGGGCCCGCGGACGCTGTCTAGCGGTCTGGGCCAGATGGTATCGTCACTGCCTCCCGTCCCTGTCCGATGCTCTCGTCGTTGTCGGCGGGTAGGCGACGGTGAGGACGGCCAGGTTCTCATCACTCCACAGCTCGAGGTCGGGTCCGTCAGTTGGCCACGGTGCTCACAAGCCCCGCAACAATGAGAGCGACCCCCATCAGCGTGAGCACGGCTATTGCGGCTCTATTAAACCGCTTCGCTCTCTGAGCGCTGGCGCCATCTCGCGACAGGCGTGCCGCCCACCTATCGAGACGAGCGAGGTCTAACCTTGCCACGATAGCACCTGCGAGCAGCACAAACCCTCCGGCGATAGAACCCATACCTCACTTCCAGAATCTGAGGTCCCGAACATCCCATGAAGCAGAAAGCCGCACGTGGACACCCGGCGCACTCAGAGACACGCCAAAACCGTTCCACCCCGATCCATCGACCTTGGCTCCACTCTCAACATAGCCTCCATCCCCGGGCCAACAACTTCGACCGAGCCGGAGTCAGTCGAGCCCGAGAGATTGTGCCCAATCGGTCCAACTTCGTCTGTGGTAGCCGTCCGAATCCCGATGTCAACGGTGGCCCTGGGTGTCCCAATCGCCCCGGAACACCACAACATCCTGACCGCCCTACTCAACGTCGACGTCGCCGCCGTGTAGAACGGACGACGGAGTCTGAGTTGACCCACAATGGGGTGGCCGCTCCTGTTCTACCTCTTGGGACCTAGCCGGTGTCCGCCCCCAACACTGGCTGATCGCGACGCGGCTCGGTTTGGTGTCGCGCTTCAGGAGCGCCACAGTCACGGTCGACCAGTCGCTGCAATCGAGGCGATCGAGGAGACTAGCTACCGGGATGAGCATCCGTGCGAAACCGTCCAGCTGCTGTCATCACGTCAATAGTCCCAAAACCACATCCGAGATACCGAGCCAGGACAGAGAAGAAATCCTTCTCCTCGGCGGAGGCGCTAGCGGGCTTTGCCGCAACACGAGCGTGGATCGCGAACAAGCCTCCAGCCCCGTCGGGCGAGCTGCGACAGCGTCCGCCGGCACAATTCACTTCGATCGGGGAACCAGCCTCCTATTTTGTGGCAGACTCATGGAGTAGAGATGCCGCTCCTGTTCGGAAGCAATGTGAAGTCATGTGACAGCCGCCCGGATCGGAGAGTTGCCCACGCCCACATCGCAAATGACATCGCCCCGGCCAACACAGCCCAGAGCGGCGCTTCAACGTACGCTACCGCAACGTTGATCCCGGGCAACGCCAATAGAACCGAAGCCGCAGCTACTGCGGTGTTCCGCAACCACGCTGGACCGGATCGATACCGATAGGAGATGAGAGCGCCGACGACGGCAAGTACTACCCATTCCGCAGCGACGAGCGTACACACCATCCCCGACAGAATCAGCCAGGCGCCACCAGGACCATACGCGTTATCGGGTCCGAGCTCGATGGAGTACACCGCTAACCCAGCTTGGACAACACCGCACAGAATCGCAACAGCGAAACTGCGAAATCTAAGCACAGCGCTAGCCCTATCGAAGGCCGTCTGGAATCTGAGCAATTACCTTTCCAAGAACAATCCTACCGTACTCCAGACCCGCAAATCGCCCGGTGTCGGTGGATCGTCAAGGTCACCGATAGCGACGATCGCTGATAGCTCTCAGCTTACTGCCTGCTTCTGTACCTGGGCGATCGTGCCACCAGCTCCCCTGACAGTCAATGTCACGTCAACTATTGCGTCGGTCAGCCGGTCGATCGCTTGCCCGGTCAGGAACAATAGGTCAATGCTCTGCTTCACAGATCAGCACCCCAACAATCCTTCCCTACCCCTGTCCAATGAGGAGCCAGTTTGCCCGCCCGCTCACTACGTCGCCACCCAGATACCACGTCCCGGCCACAAGCCATCGATCACCGATGCGCACTGCTCCTGCAATGCCTGAGACATCTCCTTCGAGCGAAGAGAACTCCTTTCGGCGTACCAGACCAGTGTCATCGCTTTCCCAGACCACCGGACGGCGATACCCAGCTGATTCCTCGCTACTGGTACCAACAACGTAGACGTTCGAGGTATTGGCCACCATCGCGTAAGGGGTCTGAGCGCCAGGCTCCGTGGCGTCGAAACAGTCCAGCTAAGACATCACCTGGCGATGGTCTCCACTCTGCTAGATCCTGAGAGTTATCAAGGCCTTGTCCACCGAGTCCCCAGGCACGATCGGTGAGCACTCCAATAGCGTGAAACGTATTGTCGCCCACCGCAATCGCGGTAACGCTGGCATCGGGAGCATCGAGAGAATCCAGGTGAACCTCCTTCCAATGCGCCCCGTCGTCGGCTGAGATCCAGACAACTGGCTTCCTAACGGTGCCGTCTTCGTATAAGGCGGCGTCCGGATGCGCGATAGAGCCGCCCACGACGGTGACGTGCTCGTTGACTGCGACTGCCCTGACTTGAGCGATTGAGCCGTCCTCGATCGGGAGTTCTGTTGCGTGCCAGGCCCCGCCACTATCTTCGGAACGCCACACAACGGGCCGCTCTTCTCCCTCTCCTCCGCGTCGTCCCAGCGACGAGAAACGACTCCCGCACAGCAAACGCTGTCCGGGCCACAGACTGCTCGAGCCTCAGACCGTCGGGGTAACTGATCGCCCAATTGCGGTCGGCATTCTGAACAACAACCAGCGCAGCGCGGCTTCCAATGCGACCGGCGAGGAACGCAACGCCGTCCGATGAGAAGCCGCGGGCAACGGGCCCCGTCCACGCCGCCTCGATGTCTACTTCATCCCAGGTGGACCCGGCGTCATTTGACTCCGCCGCCCGCATCTCGCCTGATCGGCCGACCAAAGCAACAACCGCCCGGCTACCCGTCGTTGCCAATGCTGTGACAAGCGAAGGATCGGCAATGCCGCCGGGCCAATCCGAATCAGTGGACCATACGAGGTCGCCGGGCTGAAGGTCCGCATCGGCTGGCTTCTCCCCACTTGGAGCGTGCCCTGTGCAGCTCGTAATCATCGTGAGTAGCGCAAGGCCTACCACGTAATAGGAGGTTCTGCCAAGAGAATGCGTCACAATTGCTCCCACGCCGGATTCAGGCTACAAGAGGTGGGGCTGGGAACGATCGAGCGGAATCATCAGCACCGGGTTGGGATCTCGATTCTGCAACGAGTCCACCGATAGCCCCGGCTTGTCATAGATTGTCTGAGTGGGACCGTATTTGTCGTCCTGCCCGGCGCCGAAGGCGACTGTCCGGGACCGTCTCTCCCGTCGACCCGTGGCTCACCTCGGCTTGCCGCAGATCGCATCGATCGAGGAGTGGAAGTAGCTGCTCAGCCCGTGGGTCGACTGAGTTGGCGGTGAGCTCCTACGCTCGCACCAGATCGCCCGGATCGACTGTGACCGCGGCCGGACCGACGTCGAGGGTGACCGTGGTGCCCGACCGGTGGCGGCCTCGCTCGACGAATACCCCGCCACCAAGCTCATAGACGATGACCTCCGGACCATCCGGATCGATGATCCAATACCGGGACACCCCGGCCGCCGCATACTTGGCGGCCTTGCGGATGATGTCGCGGGCGGGATCCGATGACAGAATCTCAACCACTACTCATCCCATGACATCGGGAACCGATCCCCCGGTCGCATCGTCGTCGCTGCCATGTCAGACACCGTACACCTCCTGGATCCTCCGGAGGAACCGCGCCTGGTCATGTTCACACCCGGGTGTGACAATCCCGTCAGGGCTCGTAGCCGACTAGCCAGTGCAGACCGTATTTGTCGACGACCTGGCCGTCTGAGGCTCCCCACGGCTTGGGCGCCAGCGGGTCGACAATCGTGCCGCCCACGGCCAGCCGATCGAACCATGTATGAAGCACGGCGGGCTCGGCGGTCCCGAGCAGCGACAACATCGCCCCCTCGATACGCACCGGTACCTCGCCGGGAGCAGCGTCCGACCCGAACAGCGCCACCGGTCCCCCGCTGAGCACGCCGTGAGCGATCGCATCGGCCGGACCGTCGGTTCGGGAGAACTCCGCATAGGTGTTGAGCTGAAGGTCGCCGCCGAAGATGCCGGCATAGAACTCGAGCGCCTCGCGGGCGTTGCCGGGGAAGGTCAGGTAGAGCACCGGCGCCGTCATGCGGACACCTTTCGCATCATGTCGAGCAAACTCGGCGAATCCGTCCTGTCATCTGCCATCTCCGTCCTCCACGATCGACACCGTACACAACCTATGAGCTTCGAGCGGGAAATGCCTACTTGACGTTTGCTGAACGCGCGTTTAGTGTGCTGAACATGCGTTCAGTCAACAAAGAAGCGGATCCAAGCGGCAAGGCGGCGATACGCGACGCCGCCCTACGACTGTTTGCCGAATCGGGGCCCGATGCGGTCACCGTGAGAGAGATCGCCGCCGCCGCCGACGTCTCACCCGCGCTCATCCTTCACCACTTCGGGAGCAAGGACGGGCTGCGGGAGGCGATCGATGCTCAGGTCGCCGGCATCTTCGAGGCGATGCTCGACGTACTCGCCGACGAGCTGAGCGAGTCTGTGACCGACGCTGGATCGACCAGCCTCGTCGAAGCCCTCGCCGCCGGGTTTCCTCCGGACTCGCCGCTACCGGCATACCTCCGACGTCTCCTGCTGACCGGAGACCAGGCGGCTCGCGATCTGTTCCAACGCTGGTATGCCGACAGTGTCGCCGTCATGGACGAATTGATAGCCGCCGGCGTCGCCAGGCCCGGCGCCAACCCGGCGGTTCGAGCCGCGATCCTGCTTTCGAACGACCTCGGCCTCATCATGCTTCGCCCCTACCTCGAGGAGGTCACCGGACTCGACCCCCTCTCGAAGGAAGGCGCGGTTGCGTACGTCAACGAGGCCGTTCTCATGTACACCGAGGGGACTTTCCAAGTCCCCATGCAAATGAATGAGGAGCAAGAATGAGCGAGACGAAGACCATCATCGAAGTAGAAGGTCTGGTGAAGACCTTCGGCCCCGTGCGGGCCCTCGACGGATTCGAACTCGAGGTGAACCCCGGCGAGGTCCACGGGTTCCTGGGACCAAACGGTGCCGGGAAGTCGACCACCATCCGGGTTCTGCTCGGTTTGATGAAGGCCGACGCCGGCCGGATCGAGCTGTTCGGAGACGATCCCTGGCAGGCGGCGGCCCACCTACACAAACGCCTCGCATATGTTCCCGGCGACGTGGCGCTGTGGCCAGGGCTCACCGGCGGGCAGTGTCTGGACATATTCACCGCCACCCACGGTGGGGCCAACGAACAACGCCGTGCTGAGCTCATCGAGCGATTCGATCTCGACCCGACGAAACGGTCGCGTGACTACTCGAAGGGCAACAGGCAGAAGGTCGCGCTCGTGGCGGGGCTGTCGACAGATGTCGACCTGCTCGTTCTCGACGAGCCCACGAGCGGCCTCGACCCGCTGATGGAACAGGCGTTCCAGGAGGTCGTCAGAGAGCGGCGCAAGGAAGGCATCACGGTGCTTCTCTCCAGCCACATCCTCGGAGAAGTAGAAGCCCTCGCCGATCGGGTGACCATCATCCGCAAGGGAAGACGGATCCAGACCGGCACCCTGGCCGAGCTACGTCGCCACACGCGGACTTCGGTCCACGCGGTCACGGTCGAAGAGCCGGCGGGTATTGGCCGACGCTCCGGGAGTCGTCGACTACACCGCGACGCGGCTCGACGGGATCGTGGATTCCCGCTTCACCGTCGACCCCGATCACCTCGACGATGTCGTCGGCCGTCTGCACGCAGCGAGCATCCACACCCTTACGGTCAATCCACCGAGCCTCGATACGTTGTTCCTGCGTAGCTACGACGAGGATGTCCAGCAGCTGGAGACCGCGGCGGCCAACGCCGGGGAACCGGCCACAGCGAGGCGGCAATGATGAGTGCCGATGGTCTAAACACCATGATGGGAATCCAGTGGAAAACCCGCTGGAAGGGTCTCATCACCTGGGTAGTGGCATTGGTGGCGTCGCTGGCGTCAACCGCGGCGGCGATCGTGCCGCTGTACAACACGCCCGCCAAGATCCACTCGTACGGCGCCGCCGTCTCCGGTGGATCGCTCTATGCGATCAACGGCAAGGTGGAAGGCATCGACAGCCTCGGTGGGATCATCCAGGACGAGTTCGCCTTCCTGGCGGCGTTCCTGCTCCCACTGCTCGGCATCTCTCTGATCGCCCGCTCCACTCGACGTGAGGAAGAAGCGGGGCGTCTCGAGTTGCTGCTGTCGGGCCGCATCGGACGGCGGTCCCCCCTGGTGTCGGCGCTGCTCATCGCCACCGGCGTCATCGCGGTGCTGGTCGTTGCATTTGCCGCATCGGTTGCCGCATCCGGGGTCCCGGTTGCCGCGTCGATCCTCTATGCCGCTTCGCTGGGAGGCCTGGCGTTCGTCTTCGTCGGGATCTCAGCCCTCATTGCCCAGATAACCCTGCACTCACGCGGGGTCTACTTCGGTGGATTCGGCGTGTTGCTGGTCTCGTACGTGATCCGGGGCATCGGCGATGCCACCGGGACCTGGCTCACCTGGCTGTCCCCGCTCGGTTGGCAGGAGAAAACCGCGCCGACGGGCGACCAGCGCTGGTGGGTGTTGCTCATCCCGCTCGTTGTTGGCGGAGCCCTCGCCGCGCTTGCCGTTCATCTCGCCGGTCGTCGTGACCTCGGCAGTGCGATGATCAGCGCCGGTGCGGGATCACCACGAGCGTCGCAACGGCTCCGTAGCCCTCTCGGCTTCGCCGTCTGGCTGCACCGGACGTCGATGCTCGGCTGGCTCGCCGGGTCCGTCGTGCTCGGGGTGATGATGGGCGCCCTGTCGCAGCAGGTGATTGACGCCCTGCAGGGCAACCCGGGGATGGCAGACGCCATGGGCGCCGGTGGTGGCAATCTCGCTGACGGGTTCATCGCCATCGTCCAGGTATATCTCGCCATCACCGCCATGGGCTACGTGGTTCAAGCTATAGGGATTCTGAGCCGTGAGGAGAGTGAACAACGTCTCGAGTCGAGACTCGCGGGCACCCTGTCCCGGGTTCAATGGCTGGCGGCGCACGCCGCAGTGATCCTCTCGGGTCTGGTCATCATCGTTGTCGTCTCGTCCGTCTCGTTCGGCCTCGCCTCGGCGATCTCGATGGGCGATTCGGGGCAGGTGGCAACGCTGCTACGTGCCGGCATCGCCTATCTCCCCGCCGAGTTGATCTTCGCCGGTCTAGCGCTGATGCTGTTCGGGATGTTCCCGCGGCTGTTCGCAGTCTCGTGGGGGTACTACGCGGTGGCGACCTTCATCGCTTTCCTCGGTCCCGGTCTCAAGCTGTCGCACTGGGTTCTCGATCTGTCCCCGACGACCCACGTTGGCAACCCACCCGTCGGCACCGTGCCTGCCATGTCGCTGGCCGTCATGACGGTGATTGCCTGCGCACTGCTGGCTGCGGCATTCGTCGGGTTCCGCGAACGCAACATCCCCAACAACTGAATAGGGCTGCGGCGGCTACCGGACGGTGACAGCGCTCTACGGAGCGCCGAACTGCCGGTAGTCGTCGACACGCTCGGTCGCCGAGCGAGAGACGCTGATATCGCCACCCACCGCTCCCACGCCCGGAAGGATCACCGGTGGCACCCGAAGGGTCACCGTCGCAGTTACCGTCTCACCGCGAGCCAGCACACCCTCGAATTGGAGGCCCACGATTGCCCCGACATCCAACCCCCGGTTGCCGACGATCGTTGCCGCCACCGTCTCGGCGGCGGCGAACCCCTCCTCGTAGCTGTCGGCGAGCACCATCTCCCGGGCCGCTTCCTGGGCAGCCAGATCGGCCGTCGACCTGGCATCCACCCACCTGGGCAGCTGGGCGAGGCCGGCCAGCAACGGCAAGAGGATGATCCCGAGCACCAGCACCATCTCGATAGCGGCGTAGGCGGCACCGGTCTGCTCGGTGCGGAGCCGTGCGAGAAGACGTTTCATTCGCCCGTCTCCTGGACGGCCCGAGCTTCCATGCGGAACGACCACGACGGGACACCTGGGAGCGGGCTGTCGAGAGTCACGTTCGCCACCGCCACCAGTTGGTCACCCGCACCCGCACACGAAACGACGACCCCATCACCGAGCGGACCCGGCATGAGGCTGTTGAGCACCTCGGCGGCGCGGTCCTGACAGGCATCGACACCGGCGGCCACTCGCGACCCCGCCCTGACCCCCTCGTCGATCGCGGCGCGGGCGGCCCCCTGCCCGTACAGGTAGAGGTAGAGGTTGACCACGATGACGGCGACGATGAGGGTGAACGAGACCGCAAGCAGGATGCCGACCGAAGTCAGACCATGCTCATCGCTCCGCAGCCGAACCAGCGCTCCCCGGAACATGGCGGTCCCTAGATGCCGATCTGGTCGCGGACCCAGTTGATGACGTCGACGCCCAACGCCTGCATCATCGCCCCCAGCGCCATGATGGCGATGACGGTGACGACGATCCAGGCGAAGATCTGCGCGCTCTCGACCGCACCGGTCTCATCACCGCGTAGCTCTCCGACGGCACCCCGCAGGTACATCCACAACATGCTCATTCCTTCCTCCCCTTTTCAGGTTTCACTTTCCACCAAAGATGATTTGCGGTATCGGACCGGCAATAAACAACAGGACGATCGGCGCCAGGACGACGACGATCGGTATCACCATCAGCAGGCGCCGCTTCGAGGCGTTGCGCTGCAGCTCCTCCCGCCGTGCCGCACGCAGGTCCTTGCTCAGATCGAGCAATGCCTCCCCCAGGTCGGCACCTCGTTCCTGGGCGGTGGCCAGCACCGCGTAGGTGCGGGCCGCTTCCGGCTCCGGGGTGAGCTCGGCCGCCCGGTTCAGGGCATCTGCCAACGACACGCCGCTCTCGTGGAGCCGGAGCACCTCCGCCAGCTCGTCGATGAGCGCACCGCTGCCTCTGATGACGACGTGCCGGATCGCATCCACAACACCGCCCCCGACCCGGGTTCGCATCGCGATGAGCTGGTTGATCGTGTACAACTCACCGCGGAGACGCTCGCTGCGCTCGGTGACCGCCTTGTCGATCCGGGCCCGGGAGCTGAGCACGCCATACACAAAACCGAGCACAGCGAACACAACCATGAACAGCGGACCCGACAGCACCAGACCGAGCGCCCCGAGACCGGCTGCCCAGCCCAACGACCACACCAGCGAGCGAACCCGGAATTCTTGTACCCGCTGCGGCCCGGGCAGATCCGGGTAGAGACCACCCTGACGGAGCCGAACCGCAAGCCGCTCGGTGCCGGAGGTGGCGACGAGCCTGCCGAAGACATCGACGATACGGTCGAGGATCGGTCCGAAGAGGCGCTTGATGGTGGCATCACCGAAGGTGGGGCCCGACTGCGCCAGCCCCCCGACATCGGCCGCTCTGGTCAGCCGCACTCTGGCCACCGTCGCATACGGACGCACCCGACCCGCCAGACTTCGATAGGGGCGCACGACTGCCCAGGCCACCGCGACAGCGAACGCTATCGATGAGCCGAGGGCGACGAGCTCGACAAACGACAGCCTCATTGTGGGCCTCCCCCGGTGGAGCCACCACCAAAGACCCGAACCTCTTGCGGGGTTCTCGAGACGATCCTCATCAGCACCCAACCGAATACAGCCCAGATGCCGGCGATGATGACAACGAACCGCCCGGTGGGGCTGCGGTAGAACTCGCGATAGGTCGGCGGCACGGTGGCGAGAAAGAGCAGGATCACCCACGGAGCAATGGCGACGACTAAGCCCTCGAGACGCTGCTCGAACCCGGCAGTGCGGATCTGCTCGGCGGTCAGCTCATCGGCGGTCATCGTATCGATCAGGTCTCGTAGGACGATCTGGAGGCTGTCGCCGCCAAACTGGTGTGCGAGGATCAGCACCTCGACGACCTTGTCCGAGGCCGGATCGGACAGCTCCTCCTTGACGATCTCCAGCGCGGGGACGACCCCGAACATCCTCGCCTGGGACGGAAAGCGAGCAAACGCTTCACGGAGAGCGGCCGGCCCGCGTTTCGCCAGCGCCTCGATGGCCGCCCCCAGCGTCGCCCCGGAGTTCACGTGGGCGAGCACCTCCCGCAGCCCATCCGGCCACGCCTTCTGCACGGCCGCCAGGCGGTTTGTCCGCTGCCGGGAGAAGTACCCGTAGGGCAGCGAGGCGATGGCCATCGACGGAATGAGCGCAACCCACCAGCTGCCTGCGATCGACCACAGCAGCAGCAACCCGACCAAACCGGTGAGCGCCGAGCCCGCCCAGAATTGGCGTGGGCTCAGATCGGACCCAGCCTGGATCAGCCACGACTGCCGGCGCGACGTCTTCGGCTTTGTCTTCACTCTGGTGCCGATCTCAGGCGCATTGCCGGTGACAAAGCCCACCAGTAGATAGATGAACACAGCCGTCATCAGCGCACCCAGCAGCCTCATAGATCAGGGCTCCAGTCACCGTGGAGGATGCGCTTCACCGACGCGTCCCGGGGCAACGCCCGGTCGATCCGCTCAACAACCTCCTCGGGTGGGTAACTGCCCGTCCAGCGCATCGGCTCACCGAGGTTCGGTCTCACGAAGATGGGCTCGGTGGTGAAATCGTCCGAAGCCAGCGATGGGGTGACGGCAAGGACCTCCCGCACCTGTCGGCGTATCCCGTCCGTGGCGTCATCGCGGGGTCGCGTGTCACGATCGAGATGGACCACGAAGTCGATCGAGCTGGCGAATACTCGTCGCACGATCTGCTCGGTGACGTTCTCGCCGGCCATGATGGCGGCGTTGACAATCGCCGCCAGGGCATCCCGGGCCGAGTTCGAGTGGACCGTGCAGGTGAAGCCGCAGCCGGCGTTGACGGCCCTCGTCAGCTCGAACGACTCGGCCCCCCTCACCTCACCCACGCAGAGCAGATCGACCCGCTGTGCCAGACAGACCTTGACCAGATCGCGCAGATCGAAACGTCGGTCGCCCTGCATGGTGGCCGGCGAGGCCTCGTAGTAGCTCGAATGCGGCGGCAGTGGGATGTGCAGCTCGCGAACCTCCTCGACGATGCGGATGCACTGATCGTTGGGAACGGCACGCAACCAGGCGCTCATCAGGGTCGTCTTGCCGGCACCGGTCGCACCCGAATACAGAACCGAGGTCTTGGCCTGGGCAGTGGCCCACAAGAATGCGGCGGCTGGCGAGCTGACCGCACCGAGGCGGACCATCGACCCCAGCGTCTCGTCGGCCACCGTGTACTTGCGGATCGTCGCCGAGAGCCGGGCCGAGACCGGGGGCACCACCGCGGTGAGGCGAGCAGTCCCACCGAGAACGTGAGCCTGCTCGATGGCATTGGCGCTGTCAAGACGGCGGTTGGTGCCGGCGAGCAGCCGGTCGATCACCTGCCGGAGCTCCGCCTCGGTCGTGGACACCACGTGCGACTGGAGACGACCGGAGTCGTCGATGTAGGAGATCCGGGGACCCTCGATGAAGATCTCCTCGACACTGCGGTTCTCGAATAGCTCGGTGAGCGGACCGTATCCGGCAACGGCTTGCCAGATACGCCGCTCCATATCATGCGGGTCACGGAGCGGCTCGTTGATCCCACGGTGAGCGGTCGCCTTGTACTCGTCCACGACCTCAGCGATCACCTGACGGACGCCGTCTGGATTGGTGTCTGCGTCGAATTTGCGGTCTTCGATCCGTTCGGCGGCACGGGCTCGCAGCTTCTCGTAGGCGCTGAACCGACCCGTCATCACGAGCCTCCCATTGCAGCCGGCACCGCGGCCACCCGCGAGGCAACCGGTTCGAGAGCACGAGTGAATCTGCCCTCCGGAGGCAGCTCGCCCTGCCAGGCTGCCTTGCGCACCCGGTGATCTTCCGGGGCAAAGACGACGGAGGCGGAACGGAACGTCCGACGGATCTCCTCCTTCACCTCGCCCTGCTGGTAGAGGCTCTTGCCTGCGTGGTTGAGGACGACGTGTATCGGGGCGCTGCTCAACGCTCGGGCGTCACCGATCCAGGCCAACACCCCCGTGACCCCGGTTGGCGATGGATCGCCGACCACTACGAGGTGGTCGGCGTCGGCGACGAACTTGCGGGCGACTCCGAACCGGCCGGTGCGTCCACCGAACGGTGACAGATCCTCCAGGTGCCGGTTGACCTTGACAACCACGTTCATGTGACGCTCGCAGAGCAACGAGGCCAGGTCGGCGGAATCGTCGACACCACAGGCTTCCCACTCCCTGGGGCTCGGCAGACCGGGGACCACCTTCATCCCGGCCGGGTGGGTGGCCACCGCTCCGTTGATGTTGCCGGCGTGGCGAAGCGACTCGATGGCGGTGAGCACGTTTGGCGAAAGCGCCACGTCGAGACGCTGGGCAATCGTCGGCTCGAGGGTGTCGAAGTCCACGACGACCACGGGCTGCTTGCGTCGGGTTAACTCGGCGGCGATGCCGACGACGACCTCGGTAACCCCCCCAGCTCCGCTGACAACGATCAGGGACCGCGACGAACCACCGCTGTGCTCCGGTGCGGCGACGGGGCTGTCGGGCTCCGGCTCCTCGAGCGACTCCATCGCCAGCATCTCGACGAAGTCCCGGTCGACGAGCCGCTGCTCGGTCACGTAGCGGATACGAGCGAGAAACTCCTTCGGCGACGATTCGGCGTCGATGACAGCATCGGCACCGAGCTCGAGCAGCTTGTCCTTGCCGACGTCGCCCCGGGTCGACTCATACACGCCGATGACGATGCGGCGCAGCGCCTGGACCCGGTCGATGAGACGCTTGGTCAGGTACGAGGTGGAGTCGTCGATGAGAAGCACGTCGTAGTCGTTCTCCACCGCCTCACGAGCTGAGAGCACCGTCCCGACGACACGCACCCCGGCGTGGTCCTGGGCATAGCTCATCAGTTCGGCCACCCAGGTGCGTTGCGAGGACCCGACGGCGACGGCAGGCTCGCTCTGTCGCGCCGAACGCGATGTCATCCGGACCCGCCTTCCCCTGAATCCGCCGGCTCCTCGATTGCCGTCGCCTGCTCCAACTCGGGTAACGCCGACCCGGTTGATCGGATAATGTGCACCTCGCCGATGTCGAGCGCCGAGGCGATCCGCAATGCCTGGGTGGCATCCACCGCAAGCGTGGGGGCGTAGCCGATGCGGGCCCCGAGGGCGTTGGTGTCCGAGCCGGGTACGTCGAGCACTTCCACCCCTGTGGCGATGTAGGTGGCCACACCGTCCTTGACGAGGATGACATCGACGGAGTCTCCCGCCGACAGCCGCCCATCGACGGCCTGTGTTTGGTCGAGCGGCACGCTCATCGCTCGCAACCCCTGACGGTTCTGGACGACGAGTAGATCCGAGTTGAGGATGGGGTCGCCGTTTGCGATCGCCCTCGTGGTGAGCTCACCGACGATCGACTCGACCTGGTCGGCGGTGACAAAGCGCGAGGTGAGCAGATCGTCTGCAGGCACCGCAGCCGTCGAGAAATGCAACATAGTCAGGGTGGTCCCGGCGGGGATGTCGGCATTGGCGACCGCGACATCGATCATCGCATCCCGGCTGCGGAGCACCGCGAGGTTGAACACCAACGCGAGGATCGCCGCCGTGATCATTACAACGTGGCCGAGCCTGACCCGACTCAGCAGACTCCGACGACCCGGCGATGCGGCCGGGTATGAGGTGTCTATAGAACTATCTAGTTCGGTCATCGCTCCCACCAGTCCCGCCCGAGACGCTACCAACGGCTGGTTGCGATCGCCAGCCGGGGGTCTACACCATTCGAGCCGCTACAACGGTCTGTTCGTTATTATATAACGCTAGATACTGCTCAGTGTGTGTGCAAATGGATATGGCATGACTAACCATCAGCCACAAGGTGCAGGTTTCAGACCACGCTCAGTAGCGTTCCCGGTGGACAAGGTCATCGAGCGGCTTGCGACCACCAAACCGGGCGGGAGCGGCGTGCTCCGCCGGATACCCGAGGGCAACGGCAAACCGGCACTTGCGACCCTCGCCGACACCGAGGACACGTGCCGCATCCTCGCCGCGGTGGAGGGTGATGGGGCACGAGGCGACCCCGATAGCCGCGGCGGCCAGCATGATGTTCTGCGCCAACCGGCCCGTGTCGAACTCGTAGCCCCCCGGCTCGGCAACGATGACGATGGTCGCCGCAGAGTGCCGCAGCGGATCGGTGTGATCGCCGCACTCGGCAACCTTCGCCAGCTGCGAGCCGTCCTCGATGACGATGAACGACCAGTCCTGACGGTTCTTGGCAGAACCCGTCCACCGGGCCGCCTCGAGGATGGCGGCGAGGTGCTCGGCCGCAAGCGGCTTGTCGGTGTACTCCCGGATCGCCCGGAGTCCGATCACGAAGTCGTAGCTGCTATTTGCCATAGAGCAACGCTACAAGGTGCGGGCCTGCCGGGGGTACTAGTGTGCGACCGGAATCGCCAGGTCGTGGCAAAATGACCTGCGTATAAGTGCATATTGGCTGCTTTCGAGGCAAAGAACCGATTCTCGATTATGGCCGACAGGGAGAGATGTGCTTGGTTGAGTCCGTCATACCATTGACGAATACCCAGATACCACGGATGGACTATCAGATGCGTGTGCTGATAATCGAAGATTCGGCTGTGCTGCGCCGTCTCATCGAGACCTGTTTCCGTGATTTCAATGCCGAATTCGATGCCCAGCGGCTTCCCCATAGCGCACAACGTCTCGGCGGCTTTCCGGAAGCCGACCTGGTCGTGATCGGCGTCTACCAGCCGTTCACCACCGGGCTGGCGATAGTCAGACGTCTCCGCAGCCGCACCAACCCGCCAGGAATCGTGGCAATCACAACCGACACCCGGGACCGCTCGATCCAGGAGATCCTGGATGCAGGCGTCGACAGCGTCGTCAGAATGCCGTTTCGACCCGACGAGTTGCGCACCGCTGCCAGACAGGCGCTGGAGGGCTAGAACGCCTCGTCCGGCAACTCCATGAGGGCACCGTCTTCATGCTCGGCCGCCTTCCGGCGAACGCGTGTCTTGGGCAGGGCGTGTCGGGCAAAGAAGCGAGCCGCCGCGATCTTCCCCTCGTAGAACGCCCGGCCCCCGCCCGACGCTTCGGGAAGGGCCCGCAGCGCCACCTCGGCGTGCCGGAGCAGCAACCATCCGATGGTCACCTCGGCGATGCTCTCCAGCAAGTCGTTGGCGTGCAGACCGAGCTTGTATATCCCGGCGGGGTCCTGCTGAGCACCCATGAGATGACCGACCATCACCCCGAGGTGGGCCTGGGTGTCGTCGAGAGCCTTGCCGAGCATCTCCCGCTCGCCAGCCAGTTCCTCGGGACCGCCCTTGACCATCTCCAGCACCTCGCCGGCCAGCCTGGTCAGCGTCTGACCCTGGTCACGGACGATCTTCCTGAAGAACAGGTCGAGCGCCTGGATGCCGGTCGTGCCCTCGTACAGAGTGTCGATCTTGGTGTCGCGGATGTACTGCTCGATCGGGTAGTCCTGGGTGAACCCGGAACCGCCGAAGATCTGCAGCGACGTCGCCAGCAATTCGTAGGCCTTCTCCGACGAGTAACCCTTGACCAGTGGCAGCAGGAAGTCGCCGAGCTTCGCCCATGCTTCGTCGTCGGGATGACGCATCTGCTGGTCCTGAACCCAGCCGGTGTAGTAGAGCAGAGCGCGCAGACCCTCGGAGTGGGACTTCTGCAGCATCAGCATCCTGCGCACGTCGGGATGGCGGATGATCTCGACCTTTGGTGCGTTCTTGTCGCCGATCTGGGTGATGTCGGGTCCCTGCACTCGTTCCTTGGCGTATTCGAGCGAGTTGAGATAGGCCGTCGACAGCGTCGCCGTCGACTTGGTGCCGATCAGCATCCTGGCCCGCTCGATCACCATGAACATCTGACGGATACCGTCGTGCACGTTGCCCACCAGGTAGCCGACACAGGGTTTGTCGACACCAAAGCTGAGCTCGCAGGTCGTGGAGGCCTTGATGCCCATCTTCTTCTCGAGGTTGGTGGCAAACACACCGTTGCGCTCACCGAGCGATCCGTCATCGTTCACCATGTACTTCGGAACGACGAACAGCGACAAGCCCTTGGTGCCCGGCCCGGCGCCGAGCGGCCGTGCCAGGACGAGATGGATGATGTTCTCGGCGCCGTCATGCTCGCCCGAGGTGATGAACCGCTTGACGCCTTCGAGGTGATAGACCCCGTTCTCCTCGTCGACGGGCGTGGCCCTGGTCACCCCGGCGCCGACATCCGACCCGGCGTCGGGCTCGGTCAGCACCATCGTGCCGCCCCAGTTGTGCTCGAGCGCCGGCTTGACAAACCGCTCGATCTGCTCGGGGGTACCGATCGCATTGAGGACAACGGGCATGAGGGTTCCGTTGAACAGGAAAGCCGTCGGATTGGCGCCGATCAGCAACTCCTGAGCCGCCCACCGCAGCGACATCGGCGCTGCCACCCCACCGAGCTCCGGTGGGCGGAACAGGTTGTCCCAGCCCGCTTCTTTGTATGCCCGCATCACGTCCTTGAGACTCTGTGGAAGCTTGATCTCGCCGTTCTCGAGCTTGGGTGGATTGCGGTCTGCATCCACAAAGCTGGCGGCAAACTCATCGACCGCAAAGCGCTCTATCTCGCTGAGCATGTGCTCGGCGGTCTCCTGGTCCATGTCCTCGAAAGGCTTCTCACCCATGTATTCCTGGGTGTTGTAAACCTCGAAGAGATTGAAGAAGACGTCCCTCAGGTTGGTCTTGTAGTGACTCATGGATCACCTCGTGTCTGGCCTTATCTACCCGGATTTTGACTATACACTCTATTTTGAGTGAACGCTCTAAGTTTGTTTGGATCGGCTAGTGTCGGCTATGGAAAGGGAGATGTGGCGCGCTACCAGGCGGGCATCCGCACCGAAAGACGAATCATCGAGGCCACCCGCGAGTTGCTCGGGGAGGTGGGTCTGGAAGGCACCACCCTCAAGGCGATCTGCGACCGCGCCGAGGTGCGCTCCGGTAGCTTCTACAACCTGTTCGACTCCAAGGACGATGCCGTGCTGCGGGTGGTCAAGGACGCCATCCGGGCGGTCGACCCCCATCCCGCCAAAGACGTGCCCGATTCTCTCGGTGAGTTGGTGGAGGCATACATCGCCTTCATCCTCGTCCAGCCGGACGTCGCCAGGGTCTATCTAAAGATCGCCATCTCCGGGGCAACCAACGGGGGGCTCGAAGCGAGTGTGCGCCGTCACCACGAGCGCCGGGTGGCCCGGTTCTCGGATGCCATCGCCCGCGAGCATCCCGAGCTTCCAAACGACGAGGCCAGGGCGCACGCGGAGATCGTCCTCGCCACACTCAGCGGGCTCGCGTTCCTTTGGATGCTCGAGCCCACCATGGACTTCGCCGGCCGCGCCCGCCTCGCCGTGGCCACCTCCTGCATTGCGGGTTAAGCGCTCGCCGCGAATGCCGACGATATCGGTAGACGAGAAAGAGCCCGAGATGACCAGGACAACATGGCGATTGACCGCAACCGATCACTCACCCGGATCCTGGCGGATGCACCGCCAGGCATATCGGCCCTGGTGGATGTGACACCTGGCCGTTGGCACCGCCGAGTCGCTTAGGCAAGATCTCGGGAAACCACTGCATTCCCACAGGGAAACGAGAGGACGGGCCAAGCCCGTCCTCTCTCCATTTCTGCCCGCCTCGATTCAGCTCGACTTGCGCCAGTTGACCTTGAGGACGCGATCGTTCTCCTGCACCGGCTCGGACAGCGACGCACCCCCGGTACCGGTCATCGTGATCAGCGAGCTGCCACCGAGGTTGTCGACGCTCCCCGACCCTCCGGCGATGCACTCGTCGAAGTAGCACGCACCGTAATCGGTGAGGTTTGCGACCGAACCACCGACGGTGGGGCGCTCGACGATCCACTCGGCGACGTTCCCCATCAGCTTGGTCGAGCCCGGCGCAGTGACGTCGAAGCGGGTGCCCACCCCCTGGGACTGATTGCTGTAATAGAAGGTCGCGTGGGTATCCGAGTCGGCGCAGATGAGGCAGTACATGATGTCACCAGCCGAAACCGGGAGGTTGCTGATCTTGACCTCCCCCGACGGGAACCACTCCCACCACGCATACACCTGCTTCGCCGTGATGAACCAGACCTTCGTTATCTGGGTCTCGGTGCCTGCCTGAAGGACGTCACTCGAACCCCACCCATCGATGCCGACCCACTCCGAGGCGTAGTAGGCACCGTCGGGCGTGGAGTTCGGGCTGGGTACCGTCCACTGCCCGCCCACGAAGCCGTATGGCTTGCCGGCAGGCGAGAAGTGTGCGGCACCCGACCAGTTGCTCGACGTTGCGTTGGCGACCCCTCCCGACGACAGCCGAGCACTGACGGCACGACCCGCAGCGGTGCGTGCCCGACCATGCGTAATTTGATCGTGGTGCTCGAACTCGGGGGTTATCCACAGTTGCGTGCGGGACATTGTCCGGTCCCACAAGGCGCGCAGCTCCGGCTCCTTTTCGACATCCGGCCGGCGCGGTAGCCGGTATGCCGCAATCTGCCGGGCGGTCGCCTCCAGGGGGTCGAACTTCTCGGGTAGTGAACCGAGACCGCGGATCTTGAAACCCTTGCGAGTCAGGGACTCGGGAACGATCGTCTCAAACGATGGCGTCCTTGCGGTGCGTCTGCTTCCGCTTGAGCTCTTGGTGGCCATATTGCCTCCATCTCTCGAAAAGCGAGATTGCGACGTGGTGTACATCGCAACGGGACCGTCTTCCTTCCCCCCAAGAGAAAAACACTACGCCCCGCGGAGCCGAATGGGACCAAGACTTTCACACCCGAATGCGCTGGTCGACGCTCTCACAACCCCACGATGTCTTGCGGGAGAATCGGTACCCGGTAGAGGTGCCTGCCGATGGCGTCCCGGATCGCCGCCGCCACCGCCGGACCCGAGGAGATCGTCGGTGGTTCGCCGATGCCCTTGGCCCCGAGTGGACCCCACCGCTCCGGCTCCTCCACCCAGCGGACCTCGACGTGCGGGGTGTCGAGAAAGGTCGGCAACAGGTAATCGGTGAAGTTGCCGTTCTTGATGACGCCCTTGTCGACGACCAGCTCCTCGAGGGTCGCCAGACCAACACCCTGTGCCGTGCCACCTTCGATCTGGCCGATGGCGGCGACCGGGTTGAGCAACTTGCCGACGTCGTGGACCGCATCGATCTGTACTACCCGGACCAGCCCGAGCTCGGGATCAACATCAACGACCGCACGATGCGCGGCCACGGCAAACGCCGGGTGCGGGTTTCCCTGCCCGTTCTCGTCGGTCGCGTATGTCTCCGGGTGGCGATACCGGATGGAGTGCTCCCGCGGTCGCAGGGCACACACCTCGTCGAGGGTGACAATCAGCTGACCGTCGCGCCACACTCCGTCTTCGCTGAGGTCGTCGCCCAGGAACTCCGTGAGGATCTCGTCTCGCAGCTCGACGGCACACTGGTAAGTGGCACCCCCGGTCATCTGCGTCTGCCGGGACGCCGATGTCGACCCGGCCGATCCGATCTGCCCGGTGTCGTCCCACACCACGGCGACCTGTTCGATCTGGAGCACTTCTCTGGTGAGCTGCTGGAGAACCGTCACCAGACCCTGCCCCACTTCGGCAGCCGCGGTGTGCACCTCGACCCCGAGCGGGCTGAGCACGATCCGAACGTCGGAGTAGTCGTCGAAGCCTTCGGAGAAGGCAAGGTTCTTGAGGGTCACCCCGTAGCCGACCCCGCGGCGAACGTGCTCGGGGCTGGTGGTGAGCCCGGTCCCGCCGGGCAGATGCCGGGGGTCGTCACTGTCGCTCGGATCGACTATCGGCATCTGCGCCAGCTCGTCGATCAGCTCGGCCGTGGGCAGCGACCCCTCGATGAGCTGGCCCGAAGTGCACATCCGGTCTCCTTGACCGAGCGCGTTGATACGCCGCACCTCGAGCGGGTCGATGCCCAGCTCGGCGGCGAGCAGATCCATCTGCGCCTCGTGACCGTATGCGGTCTGCACCCCGCCGAACCCGCGCATCGCTCCCGCCGGTGGGTTGTTGGTCCTGACCGCCACCGCATCGACAAACACGTTGTCGCAGTTGTAGGGCCCGACCGCGAAATAGGCGGCGTTGGCGATGACGGCCATCGACGACGACTCGTACGCTCCCCCGTCGAGGATGATCCGCCCCTCCACCTTCACGAGCTTGCCGGAGCGGTCGGCCTCGTGGCGGTACCACAGCCGCGCCGGGTGGCGATGCACGTGGCCGACGAAAGACTCTGCGCGGTCGTAAATCATCTTGACAGGCCGGCCGGTGCGCAGGGCCGCCATACAGAGATGGATGTGCATGCTGACGTCCTCACGGGCACCGAAGGCACCGCCCATACCGACGGGATGGCACCGGACCTGCTCCGGCGCCAGGTCGAGACAGGGATAGATCTGCATGTGATCGCTGTGCACCCACTGCGAGACGGCATACAGATCGACACCCCCTTCGCCGTCGGGGATGGCGACGCCTGCCTCATTCCCGAGCGGGGCCTGGTCCTGCTGCCCTACCTCGTAGTAGCCCGCGACAACAACATCGCCGGAGACGTCACGGTCCCCGCGATATACCGTCATCCGCCGAAACACCGAGCCCGCCGCATCAGCCTCTTCCATGTCGCTGATCGGCTCGAGGATGTCGTATGCGACGTCGATGGCGGCCACTCCGAGCTTGGCGGTCGGCAGATCGCTCGCGACCACCACGGCGACGGGCTCGCCGTAGTAGTTGGTCTCGCCTCGCGCAAATACCGGCTGGTCCGGAGCGTGCATCCCGAATCCGATGCGCCCCGGGACGTCTTCGGCGGTGAGCACCGCCACCACCCCACCGACGGCGAGCGCGGGCGAGGTGTCGAGGTTGGTGATCCGGGCGTGGGGGTGCGGGCTGCGCAGCGTGGCCGCCCACAGCATCCCGTCGGCGTGCAGATCGGACGCATAGGTGAAGTTGCCCATGACTTTGGGGATGCCGTCGACCCGCTGCGGCGACTCCCCGACTCCGCCGCGAATCCGTGTTCTGGTGATGGGAGCAGCGGTGGTCATGCCGTCTCCTCGGTCAGGTCGACCATTGCTCTGAGAATGGCGCCGTACCCGGTGCACCGGCAGATGTTCCCCGAGAGGGCTTCCTTGATCTCGTCCTCGGAGGGATGCGGGTCGTGCTCGAGCAGATGGGTGGCGGCGACCACGAACCCGGGGGTGCAGAAGCCGCACTGGACGGCACCGTGGTCGAGGAGAGCCTGCTGGACGGCGTGAAGCTCGCGCTCGCTGCCGATCCCCTCCACGGTTGTGACGTCCGACCCTTCGCAGTCGGCCGCCATGACCAGACATGAGGTCACCAGCGAGCCGTCGAGGATTACCGAGCACGAACCGCATTCGCCCTGCTCGCAGGCGTTCTTCGACCCGGGCAGGTCGAGCTCCTCACGCAGGACGGTGAGCAGGCTCTCCGACCCGGCGACGTTGGCGACCTGGTCCGTTCCGTTCACGGTGAACTTGATGATCATGAGGCGAGGCACCTTTCAAGCAGACGGCGGGCAAGCACCCCGGCGGCGTAGCGCCGGTAGGCCTCTGTCGACCTGTGGTCGGTTATCGGCCGGACCTCCTCGGAGACGGTCCTGGCGAACTCTTCGAGCACCCTCTGCGACGGCTGCGGGTTATCGGCGATGAGCGCCTCGGCCCTGGTGGCTCGCATCGGGGTCGGCGCCACTGAGCCCAGGGCCACCCGCACCAGGCCGTCGTCGTCCCGAGCAACGCAGGCGGCCACCGTCGAGATGACCATGGCACTGCGCTGTCCGATCTTGGCGAAATGCTGGTTAGAGGGCACGTAGTCGGGGAGAACGGCGGCGACGATGACCTCGTCGGGCTGGAGAGCGTTTCTCTTTACGCCGGTGAAGAACTCGTTCCAGGGAATCCGTCGCGTGCCCCGGTCGCGCGAAGCGACTTCGATGTCGGCGTTCATCGCCGCCAGCCATGGCAGACCATCCCCGGCGGGGCTCGACGTGCCGATGTTGCCACCCAGCGTCCCCGCCGCCCGGATCTGCGGCGACCCGACGGTACGGGCCAGCTGCGCCAGGGCACGGTGCTCGCTGGTCTCCAGCCGCGCCCACGTCACCCCCGCCCCGATCCGGTTCGACTCGATCTCGGCCAGCTCACCGATCCTGCGCAAGGCGATCACCTGCTCGGGCTTCTTGTGCCCGAAGTTGACCTCCACCATGAGGTCGGTGCCACCGGCGAGGAGGTCTGATCCCGGGCCGTCGGCACGGGCATCGAGAGCTTCATTGAGACTTGTGGGACGGATGATCTCCAACCGACACCTCCTGGTTTACAGATTGTAAACCGCACACGGCGGTGCGATTCAGGATCGCGGTATGTCGCCCGCAACGGCCTCGTGGATGTCCCTGGTCAACCGACCCAGCTCCTCGGTGAGCTTGGTGTTGTGATCGAGCAGCGCACTGATGGCGTCGCCCTGTCGCTTGGTCAGCTCGAGCAGGTCGAGGGTTCGTGCGGACAGGGCCTCCCTGTGCTGGGTGTCGGCGTCGTTCATCGCCTTGTCGCGATCCGCCTGTCGAGTCTGCGCCAGCAGGATCAGGGGTGCCGCATAGGCAGCTTGCAGCGAGAACGCCAGGTTGAGGAGGATGAACGGATAGGGATCCCAACGGAGGGCAAGGACGGACACGTTGAGTGCGATCCAGCCTGCAACCAGGATGGTCTGCACGATCAGAAATCGCGGCGTGCCGAACATGCGGGCGAACGACTCGGCGCGCCGACCGAAGGTGTCCGACCCAAACGCACCGTGATACAGGTGCAGAGGGTGAGGCAGGATGTGATGCTGCTGCGTAGTCATGGTGGCTCCGGGTTGGTCGCGATTTGTCGCTCATTCTGTCAGGCCGCAAGCGCTCGCGATTCCTTACGGCTGGAACAGTTCGCCGGCGAGGCGGTTGTGCCGTTCGATCAGCGGCTCGAGTTCGAGGGTCACCAGGTTGCCCTTCTGGACGACCGGCTTGCCGCCCACATAGTTGAAATCCACGTTCACCGGAGCCGCCAGCATCACGGCGGCGACTGGATCGTGGAGGGCCCCGGCATACTCGAGGCGGTTCAGGTCGATGGCGATGAAGTCGCCCGCCTTGCCGGGCTCGAGCGACCCGAGTTCGGGACGCCGCAGCACGGAGGCGCCTCCCCTGGTGGCCAGCTCGAGAGCGGTTCGGGCAGACAGCAAGCTGCCCCCTGATTGATTCGGGGCGGCATCGAGCCTGGCCAGCAGCATTGCCTGCCGGGCCTCACCGAGGAGGTGGCTGCCGTCGTTGCTGGCCGAACCGTCGACACCGAGACCGGTCGGAACCCCGGCGGCGAGGTACTTGCGCAGCGGAGCGATCCCCGAGGCGAGGCGCATGTTCGACGAGGGGCAATGAGCCACACCGGTTTGCGCCGCTGCCATCCTGCCTATCTCGTCGTCGTTGATGAACACGCTGTGGGCAAACCAGACGTCGTCGCCCATCCAGTCGAGATCCTCCATCAGCTCGACGGGACGGCGCCCGTAGGTCGAGACGCAGAAATCCTCCTCGTCCATGGTTTCTGCGAGGTGGGTGTGCATCGTCACGCCGAACGAACGAGCCAGCGCCGCAGACTCGCGCATGATGTCGGTGGTGACGCTGAACGGCGAGCAGGGAGCGACGACGATGCGTGTCATCGCGACGGGACTGGCGTCGTGGTAGGTCTCGATCAGCCGTTGCGTGTCCGCCAGGATCGCCGTGTCGGTCTCCACCACGGAATCTGGCGGGAGGCCGCCGTCGCTCTCTCCCAGCGACATAGATCCCCGCGACGCATGAAGCCGGAGCCCCACCCCGGCCGCCGCCTCGATCTCGTCGTCGAGACGCGAGTCGTTGGGGAACAGATAGAGATGGTCGAATGCGGTGGTGCATCCCGACAATGCCAGCTCGGCCAGCGCCAGTTTGGTGGACACCTCGATGTGCTCTGCAGTCATCCGCGCCCAGATCGGGTAAAGGGTGCGCAGCCAGTCGAACAACCCGACGTCCTGGGCCCCGGGGACCGCACGGGTCAGCGTCTGGTAGAAGTGGTGGTGGGTGTTGATGAAGCCGGGCAGGACGACGTGCCCGCTCAGATCGAGAACCTCGTCGGCGTCACCGGGTAGATCGGCGGTAGGAGCGACGGCGGTAATCACACCGTCGACGATCAGCATCCCCCCATCGGCGATCTCCTGCCGGTCGCCGTCCATCGTTGCCACAACGTGCGCATGCTTGATCAAGAGAGTGCTCATCTCGATCAAGTTAGCGGCTACGGCTCAGGATGCGGCAGCGGACTGCTTCATCGCGGTGGCCTCGACGCTCTCGGTGAGCAGCCGGACATCGACCCGGGTCATCCGGAGCGCGGCCGCGTCACCCAGCCAGTCGAACAGTGCCCTGGCGTCGTCCTTGCGGAGACATTCGGGGTGCCATTGGACCGCAACCATGTCCCAGTTCGGATCGGAAGCCTCGATCGACTCGACGACGCCGTCACCCGCCGTCGCCGCGATCCGCAGCCCGTCGCCCAGCTCCTTGACACCCTGGTGATGCAGGGAGTTGACCACGATCTCCTCACGGTCGACCACCCGGTGAAGACGGGTTCCGGGGACGACGTTGGTCCGGTAGTGGCCGGCGAATGCCCGGCCCATAAGATCCCTGGGATGCTCGGGCAGATCCTGATGCAGCGTTCCGCCAAAGGCCACGTTGACGATCTGGAGACCGCGGCAGATACCGAGCACGGGCAGGTGCCGTCTGGCTGCTTCGAGAACCAGGGCGATCTCGAAGGCGTCTGCGTGGGGATGGACCCCGTACAGCGTCTCCGTCGCAGGCTCCTCGCCGTATGCCGTCGGATCGACGTCACCACCGCCGGGGATCAGCAGGCCATCGAACCGGTCGAGCAGCTCGGGGACGTCGGCGGGGTCGCAGTGAGCCAGCACCACCGGGAGCACACCCGCGGACTCGAGGGCACGCACATACAACTCGTAGAGGCTGGTCAGCCTCTGCTCGCCGTAGAACTCATTGTTGGCAACGGCGGTTTGCGCTGATACTGCAATTACCGGCTTCATACCCGACCTGTCGGCAGCTCGTGTCGGTTGTTGAGGTTCCGACACAACATCGTCGAGACTCTAGGAGAAATGGGCTTGCGTGCGGGCTTCCAATTCATGGAGTGGCCCATCATGCGGGATTCGCCCGGCCTACTTCGGTCCCATCCGGATACCGCCGTCCATGCGGATCGTCTCGCCGTTCATATAGGAGTGCGTGATGAGAAAATGCGCCAGCGCGGCGAATTCCTCAGGCGTGCCCAGCCGCTTCGGGAAGAGAACCTGGGCACCCAGCGACGTCCTGGCATCCTCGGACAGACCGGCGAGCATGGGTGTGTCCATGATCCCGGGAGCAATGGCGTTCACCCGGACGCCGATCACCGACAGGTCACGAGCCACGGGAAGCGTCATCCCGACGATCCCGCCCTTCGACGCCGAGTAGCCTGCCTGACCGATCTGACCCTCGAACGCGGCAACCGATGCCGTCGTGACGATGGCTCCTCGCTCCCCGTGGTCGAGGGGATCCGTTCTGGCTATCGCCGCTGCGGCGAGACGGATGCAGTTGAACGTCCCGACGAGGTTGATCGAGATGCTCTTCTCAAACAGGTGGAGGTCTACCGGTCGCCCGTCCCGATTCAGCGTGCGCGCCGGGATGAGGATCCCGGCACAGGTGACGAGGACCCGCAGCGGTCCCATATCGCCGGCCGCGGCAACCGCCGTCGCGACCTGCTCGGCGTCGGTGACGTCGGCGGGAACACAAACACCCCCGATCTCGTCTGCAATCTCAGCGCCACGGTCCGCCTGGAGATCGACAAGGACGACATGCGCCCCGTCTCCGGCGAGCCGCCGCGCCACCGCCGCGCCCAGCCCCGACGCCCCTCCGGTGACGATCGCCGAGGCTCCAGTGATATCCATAGCCGTCCTCCGATTCGTTCGTAGGTTAACGGAGCGGGATTTCGCTCGGAAAAACGTTTAGTCGTGGTGCCGACGATCCGATGTTTCACACATGTCTGCGAGATGGGACGGTCGCTCTTCCCCGGTCGACTACAACGTCGTGCCGGCGTGGGAGCTGCTGATAAGAGTTATGAGAGCGCCCCGGTGGCTCGTGCTGCCACTCGCCGGGTTGGCCGGCGGGTCACTGCTGCTGGTCGATCGTTTGATCAACTCGGATGCCCACGTGCTGTTGGGCTTCTTCGTGATCACCGCCGCGATCACTTGGACCGGACACACAGTGGCCGCAATGCTCACCGCCGAAGTCTTGCTGGCAGCACGTGCGATTCTCGGCACGAGCGCTCCCGCGGGCCGACTGACGGCGCAAGCGGTTGTGGGACTCATCTCCGGCGTTGTCCTCCTCACGATCGGGATCGTGCTGACGCGGATGTTCCGCCTGCTCGTCCTCCAGATGATTGAGGACGCCAGCCGGGACTCACTGACAGGCTTACTCAACACGAGAGCGTTCCAGGAGGTCGCCGAGCGGGAGCGGGCGCGAGCTACCCGCACCGGCGAGCCCATCTCGATAGCGTTCCTCGACCTGGACCAGTTCAAGCAGATAAACGACGGCCACGGCCACGTCGTCGGTGATGCGGTGCTGACCGCGTTCGGCCAGATCCTCGCCCACTCAGTGCGCAGCGTCGATGTCGTGGGCAGGGTGGGCGGCGACGAGTTCACGATCGTCCTGCCCAACACCGACCAGTTTGCGGCGCACGCCGTTCTCCAGCGCATCCGCCACCGCATCGCCATGCGCACCGACATCCCCATGGTGACGGCGACCGCGGGGTACGTAACGTTTCTCACACCACCCGATTCCGTCGAGGAGATGGTGCATGTGGCCGACGATCTCATGTACCGGGGCAAGCAACGCACCGAGGCGGGAGCGCTCATCGGCCGGGTGGTGGGCGGATCCCGCTCGACACCTCGCGGGGCATCGGTGGCGACGATCGACATAACCGGTCTACGCCGGTCTGCTCCCAAGCCGAGCCGCGCCCGGGTTCAATCCTGAATCGGCGGTTTTTCGCGTATCACCCGAATCGGCCGCGCGTCGTGTAGAACACGAGGAGGACTCTCATGGCTTTCGACGCACAACTGGCACTCACGACGGTACAACTCTCCCGCATTGCGTACCACCCTCTTGCCCAGGTGGAACACGATCTGGGCATGCTCGTCCTGGGTGGCTCTCGCCCGTTCTCGGGGGCCAGCACCCAGGCGTTCCTGGCCGAAGACGAGCAGCGACGGTTCCTCGTGTTTCGAGGCACCGAGTCGACCAACGCCACCGATTGGATCCGGGACGCCGAGTTCCGACCGGTGCCCGGTGTGTTCGGCACCAAGGTGCATTCGGGTTTCCGGAGGGCGCTCGACGAGGTCTGGGACGATGTCGTGCCGTTGGCGTCGCAAACGGATCGAAAGCTGGTACTGACCGGCCACAGCCTCGGCGCCGGGCTTGCGGTGCTGGCTGCCGCCAGGCTGGCCGAGAGCGGGATCCCCGTGGCCGATGTCTACACCTACGGCGGCCCGCGCAACGGTCTGGCGCCGTTCGCCGCCGCATACAACTCACGGCTCGGTTCGAGCACCTACCGGGTGATCAACTCCATCGACATCGTCACCCGGGTACCGCTCCTGGTCCAGGGGTATCGCCACGTCGGCCGCAGGATGTACTTCGCCCCATCCGGCGATTTCCATCCCGACGCCGGTGCCTGGTACATCGCCCGCGACGACCTGCGAGCACGGCTGACCCACTTTGGCAAGATCGGGGCCGCCGGTGTGCTGGAACACGAGATCACCCGCTATGTGGAGCGGGTCAAGACGATCCCGGCGTGACGTCGTTCAGGGCGGGGTCGGGCCCCAGTCGAGCTCGGCGATTTGCAAGTCCGACGGCGTCAATGGCCACGCGGCTCCTCCCGATGCCGGTACCGCCCAAGCCCGGTCCCGGTCCACGCCGAACCGTCATCATCAAAGAACGTGCCACCAGGCGGCAACTCGGCAACAGCAGGAGTCGCCAGGGCGAGCCCCACGGCAACCACAATCAGAAAGACAAGGCGTCGAGCCACACTCACGTATTCACGCAGCCCAATCAAGCGAAGCCACCCATTCGTCTGACGGAGTCAACGGCCAGGCATCCCCGCCCGAGACGGGAATCGCCCATGCCCGGTGAGCGTCGATATATGCCAGCACGGATCCATCGGGCGACCATGCCAGGTCGAAAGGGTTCTCGAGTTCGGCGATGGTCCTGCAGTCGGCGCCATCACCGGCGCAGACCACCAGCACCGAGGGAAACCTGCTCTCATAGGCGAACATACTGCCGTCAGGCGACCACCGATACGGGTACAAGTCATCGCCGGAAGCTACGAGATGCCGGTCGGTTCCGTCCGGTGCGCTCACAACCAGCTCGCTGTTGTTGCCGCGATAGACAAAATACGCCAGCAGCTTTCCGTCGGGAGACCAGGACGCACCTCCGATGTCCGCATCGGCGGCTGCGATCACCGATTCCTCGTTCCCGTCGGCGTCAAGAACAAGGAGCACAGTTCTGCCACCAGGTTTGTGGGCAGCCGTGGCGATCTCCCCCGTTACCGACCAGTCGGCCGACAACAGTGCGTAGCTGCTGGAGTCGGCAACGACGTCGACGACCAGCGGCGTCTCCGTATCGACCTTGGCTACAAACCAGTCGTCTCCCGAACCGCCGTCCCCCCAGCTCGCCGCGAACCCAACCGACTCGGACTCGGGGATCCACTCGAACCCGGAGTACCGCAGCTCGTTCGGGGTCATCTGTTTCTCTGCACCGCCCGTGAAGGGGATGGTGAAGATCCGGTAGTAGCACTCCCACCACGTTGACGTCGGCGTGGGGCAAACCCGCGCCTCGTCCCGGTACACGACCAGCTGTCCATCGGGTGAAAGGTCGGGAAGACCCACCGTGGCGTCGACCAGGGTTTGCGGATCACGATCGCCCTCCATCGTGGCAATGCCCCCGTTGTAGAGATGACCACCCAACAGCCCGAGCACGATCCTTCCTTCGAAGCGGTTTCTCAGGTGTGGTTGGTGTCAGTCCCATCAGCCGGGTGAGGAAGGTGGCCATCTCGCCACGAGACACCGGACGGTCAGGACAGTACCGATCAATGGCAGGCGGGTCACAACCTTTGGTCACCCCGGCAGCAGCCAACGACCCTATGTCATCCGCAAACACCGAACCGCCAACATCAACAAAGCCACCACCAGACACGGCCGGCAAATCAAACGCCCGCACCAACACCGCAGCCGCCTCACCCCGCGTCAACACCACATCAGGACAAAACAGATCATTGTCCGGCGGATTACAACCCTTGAACCACCCCGCAGCCTCCACCGCACCAACACTCCCCCGATGCACCCCCTGAGCATCGACAAACCGCACCGGCTCTCGTGGCGACAAACCCGTAGCCCGCACCAAAAACGTCGCCATCTCCCCACGAGTCACCGACTGGTCAGGGCAAAACCGCTCCCCCAACCCGTCACAACCAACCGTGAAACCCGCAGCAGCAACCGCCTCGATCGCACCCTCATACACCGAACCGTCATCATCAAGAAACGTGCCACCAGGAGGCAACTCAGCCACAGCAGATGACACCAACACACCAACAAACAGAACAACAGCTGCCAGACCAGCGACTAGCCGTGCACACATGACGTCCCTCCCGGCGGCGTCCGATGCCGCCCGATTACATCAGCGTACCCGGGCCGGGCACATCGCGAGAGGACGTCTGGACCACGCGGTAAGGGACCTTCGGCCGGTGCACGCCGAACGATATACGTAATACCTTGCGTATATGACCACCTCTAATGACACAGACCCCCGGCCCGAGCTCTTCGGATCGCTGCTCGTGCTCGTACAGCACATCTCGCGACGGCTCGACGAGGCCCTAGGACCGCTTGGCCTGACGTCACGCCAGTGGCTGCTCCTGGCCGTCATTGAGCGCTGGTTTCCCGACCGGGGCCCGACTCTGACCGAGGCCGCGTTGCGGTATGGGTCATCACGACAGAACGTAAAGCAGATTGCGCTCGGCTTGCAGCGCCGCGGCTACCTCCGCCTGGTGTCGGACGATGCCGACGGACGGGCCACCCGCCTCGAGCTCACCGGGAAGATCGCGACCTTCAACGAGCCCGCGGTGCGGGCGATACAGCAAGACACGCTCGATGCGGTGTTCGGCGCTCTCGACCCGGATGGGATCGAGATGCTACGCGACCTGGTCGTTCAGTTGCTCGCTGCCGAGACCGGCGATATCGGGCGCCGCAATCCCATAGACGATCGAAAGGTATGAAACAATGAAACGACCTGCATACGTGTTGGCTTGCCTGGCGACGGCGCTCGCCGGCGGCGCAAGTGTCGCCGGCCTGCTTACCTCCGCTTACCGCGATGCTCCTGCCATGGTGGACCAGGCGCGCGGGACTGATCTGGCAACCCTGTTCGTAGCCGTCCCCCTGCTCGCGACCGCGTTGAGGCGCATCCGGCTGGGATCGGCCACTACTCGAGTAGCCGTCGCCGCCGGCCTCGGCTACCTCGTCTACACCTATGCGATTTACGCATTCCAGGTCGTCGTGAACCCACTCACCCCGGCACACATCGGCATCCTTGGCCTGGCTTGCTGGAGCCTCGCACTTCAGGCACACGACCTCCGCACCGACGAGGACCAGGTTGGTGAGGGTCTGCCGCGCCGCACGTCGATCGGGTTTCTCTCGCTGATAGTCATCGTCTTCGGCGGGATGTGGCTGAGCCAGATCGGTCAAGCGATCGTCACCGGCGACCTACCCAAGTCGGTAGCCGAGCTGCAGGTGCCCACGAGTGCGGTGTATGCGCTCGACCTGGCATTCGTCCTGCCGGTATTCGTGGTCGCCGCGGTGATGCTCGCTCTGCGTTCGCCCGGAGCACGTGCCGTGACATTTGGCTGTCTGGTATTCAGCGTGCTCATGGCTCTCAGCATCATGGGGCTGTTCATCGTTCAGGCTGCCCACGGATCGCTCGATGACCCGAGCCTCCCCATCGGATTCGCCGTGATCGCCGCGGCCGGCGCGGCTATCGCCGCTGTCGGCGTCAGGCAGCCCGGCACAAGCCATCGACCGGACCGCCCAACCATCACGACTCCCATCTGACATCCACCGAGACGAGACACATCATGACGATTACCACCTCCGCTCTCGCAGCCGCCGCTTCCGCAGCGGCTGCCGCGGTCGTTGTCCTCGCTGCTCGGCGAGGGACACCCGCCGGCCAGGATCCCATGGCCGGAGCACGCTGGACCGGACTCCTCGTCGGGCTGCTGCTGGGGTACGCCGTTTGGATCTGGACCGACTCGTTCGTGCTGTGGATCGTGATCCTCGCTATGGGTATGACGGTAGGCAGCGGCATCGCCCGGAGCCGGGCACGACACACCCAGGAACGGGGTAATGAGTGAACATGCTCATCACGGGTGCGAAATGGTGAGCAGACGGTGATCCTGGACGCTGGCAAGCGCGCCAACTTCGATAGGCCGTCCGAATTCGCCGAGTGATGACCGAAGTCTTCGCTAAGCCGACAGGAACCCTCGCCCGCAAGTGACGGTGCACGTCGCCTGCGTCTCGCCGGTCGCTCAGGGATTCTTGCTATCGAGGTGTGACAGACTGACGTCGTGAACAAGCGCGGGATCGAGACATTGCGAACGCATCGCGTCTCGGCGTTCATGGCCGGTGCGGCGATGGTCGTTGTCGTGATTCTCGGCACCATCCTGGTGCAGAGGACGGGAGGCACCTCACACGCGATCCCTACAACAACAATCGTCTCGACTACCACCAACGCGCCACCCGTGCCGCCCGTGGTCGACTGTGGTGATCTCGTCGATACCGAGTGGGTCTCTCTTCAAGAACTATCCGGCGGGGATGCTCCGGGTGGCGGGACGGCACTGATCCATTGGGCCATCACGTTTCAATCGGCCAACCAAGCGTCGTGGCGAAGCTCCGACACGGTCCAACTGGTCGGCTATGCATGTACGGATGGCCGTCTGACGACCAGCCCGGAGTGGTTGGGCGTCGACGCTCAGTTCGTTGCCGGCACCGCCGGCGAAGTCCTGCTCGAGTGGGACGGCGACCTCTACGAGCAATCGGAAACGGGCAGCGGTCGAGCCGAGAACGGCGTCATCGTCGGCGACTTCGAGGGTTGGGAAGACTTCAGTGTCGTCGACGCTCTCAACTCGCTCCTCAGTAGCAACGCGATTGTCGAGGCGACGGCCGTCGAGATCGGCAGATGCTGCGAGAACCCGGTCCTTCGGGTCGAGGACGTCGAGGCTGTCAAGGCTCGCGAGGATTGGCAAGCGACCGACGAGCTCCACTCGCAGGAATACCAGAGCCTTTACACCTCGCTCCAGCCGGGTGACCGGCTGACCACCATCACCCGTGGCGACCTCACCGAGCTCGTCTTCGATACCGACGGGCAGCTTCTCCATCCGGTTCCGCAGGGTATGGCTGATGCCCTCGAGTTGGTGATGCGCAGGGAGACGACCAACAACCCGCTCGAGGCGGTGCGGCAGATGTGGAATCGCTACAACAACAGGCTCTGGTACACCGGGCCGGAATCGCTCGCCGACGTGTACCTCCAGGGTGAGCGGGGTTATGAGGACGTGACCTGCTCGGCGACCGATCTCGGCGGTGACGCTGAGGACCTCCTCGGTGATCTGGCCCCCGTGGCCCTTCCGGACGCCGTAATCGAGGCCCGGGACGAGTTGATCCGGGCCGCCATCGACTGTGACTACGACAGGCTGATCGATCTCATCGGGACCGACGAACCGGACGACAGTTTCTGGTGGGGTGCCAACGGCGACGTTTCCAACCTCCAGACCGCCGACCGGGATGGCGCCCTCCGCATGCTCGTCATCGCCCTCAGCGCCACCGAACCGGCGGTAGTCAGCTCGACCGACGGATCGGGAAACCCGCTCACCTACTACGAATGGCCCGCCGCCGCTCAGGTCGAAGACTGGGCCCAGCTCGAAGACGAGCAGAGGCGCCTCCTCGGTCTACTCAACGGGCTGAGCCCGCAGCAGCTGGAGGACGCCTGGAACGTTTTCGGCGGGTATGGTCTCTTCCGCGTCGGGATAGCCGAGGACGGCACCTGGCTGTTCGCCCTTTCCGGCGATTGAGCAGCCGGAACCCTGGGTTCTCGTTGGCGAGACTTGAAAACACGGCCAAGACCGCAGCGTTCTCAAGCTTGGCTTCACAATGGCCGATGCCATCGACGCGCGGTGCAAGGAGTTCTTGCCGGTGGAGATATCTGGTTTCGACACTGTTCTTGCCGCGGCTCGGGAGGGGTCGGAGTGGGCGTGGGAGATCCTCGTCCGCCATCTCGGGCCGAGCCTGCTGCGCTTCTTCCGCACCCGTGGATTGCCCGATCCCGAAGCTCTGGTCGGTGAGGTGTTCGCCGATCTGGCGCGCAACCTGACCACGTTCGAGGGTGATCAGAAGGCGTTCAGATCGTGGGTGTTCGTCATCGCGTACCGGCGTATGTCCGACGAGTGGCGCCGACTGCGTCGTCGCCCCGAGGAGACCCCGATGGACACGCCGCCCGAACCCGAGCTATCGGCACCAAGCGCCGAAGACGAAGCAATGGAAGCTCTGGGCAGCGCCGCAGTCGCCCGGATGCTCTCGATCCTCACCGACGATCAGCGGGATGTGATCTTGTTGCGGGTCGTTGCCGGGCTGACCCTGGACGAGACGGCACGGGCCATGGGAAAGCGCATCGGCGCGGTCAAAGCGTTGCAGCGGCGTGCCATCGCAGCCCTGCGCAAAGAAATCGAGCGCCCGGGCGTATCCAAATGAGCGATCTCGGCGATTACCAGGGTGACATGGGTCGAGAGAGCATCACCGAAGCCGAGATAGAGCGTTTGCTGACGGGGTCGTCCGCCACCGGCGGCGAGCTCGCGCCCCTGGCCGACCTCCTCGCCGCACTTCGCACCGACTGTGCAGACGAGCTTGAAGAAGAGGCCATTGCTGGCTTTGTCACGGCAGCGGTAGCGGGGTCCACGGCCGCCCTCGATTCCCCCGCCCCGGCCATCTCACGGTCATCGTTCGGCGCCCTCAAACGCCGAGCCGCGGCAATTGCGACCGCGGTCGCGGTTGTGGTTGGGGGAACGAGTGGTCTCGCTCTTGCTGCCGACGGGGCCAAGCCCGGCGATCTCCTCTACGGTGTCGACCGCGCCCTGGAAACCGTAGGGATCGGCGCCGGGGCGCAGCACGAGCGGCTCAGCGAGGCCGAGGCGTTGCTCGACGCGGGCGAGATCCAACGTGGCCTGCAACACGCCGCCGAGGCGCTCGACGAACATGTCTCGGGCTCAGCGGCCGCGGCGGCTCTCGAGGCTGCGGCCAAGCGGATGGAGGACTCCGCCGGACCAAACCGGGACAGCGTGGACACATTGCTCAGCTATCTCGCCGCCAACATCGACGACCTCGATGGAAGACAGGTGGCCGAGTTGGCAGCTGAGATCGGGAAGCCCACACCGCCGGCGACAGCAACCGTGTCCGACACGCCGGGCAACAGCCCCGCCGAGCCGCCCGGTCTCACCGGCCACGACCCAGGCCCGCCGGCAGACAAGCCGGCCGAGCCACCCGGGCTCTCCAACAAGGACCACGGACCGCCCGACGGTGTTCCTGCGAACCCGCCCGGTCACAGCGATTCCAAGCCCGGTCAACAGAAGAAAGACCATTGACGAAAGGAAACACATGAGGAAACGACTGATCTTGCTACTGGCAGCGGCCATGCTCGTACTGTTCGGCGCCGCTCCGGTGTACGCGGCACCGGGTGGTGTACCCGGCCCGCCCGCCGACCACGGAAACCACGGCCACAACGCTGTGACCGACGAGACCGACGAGACCGACGACACCGGCGACACCGTCGCCCCCGGTGACACCACGTCGCACGTGCCCGACTGGGCCAAGGCCTACGGCAGACGCATCATCGACGAATACGGGATGCCCTACGGCCACCTCCAGCAGTGCGCCGGCGTCACCGTCGCCCCCGGCGACGAGGTGAGCAAATCTGATGAGGCCACCGATGAGGCGCCTATGGGCACGCTCGATGCCTGCCCGACAGATCTGCAGTTCCCCGAGGTTGGCCAGGGTGCCAAGGCGTTCTGGTTATTCACCGAACTAGGCACGCTCATTCTCGGACTCTGACGCTCCCGAGAACACAGATCCCGGCAGCGTGACCTCCCCAGTCCGATGCCGGGATCAACCGCGCAACGATCAACCGCGCAACGATCCGCGACGGGCGGACCATCGCGGATCGCAGGTGGGTATCGGGCTACTACTCGGTCGGGCTTCCGGCTGTGGCGCGGAGGTCGGCGATGCGTGACGCAACGTCGGCGGTCTCCTGCTCGAGGTCCCTTTGGTACTCCTCGAGCCAGCGGACCTTCTGCTCCACTGTCGGCCCCCAGCCCTCGTCGTAGTCGTCATGGTCAAAACAGGGACCGCGGCCCATGGCCGCCGTCATCCCGAAGTGACGCTTCATCATCATGCGCCGGGCAACCCGGCGTCGGTTGCGGTGGTGATCACCATGCATGTCAGGTGTTCCTTTCGGTGTATCGCTCCAAGAAGGAGTCGATCGATTCTCTTGCGGCTCGCAGCGACAACACCCAGGCTTCGAGGAGCTCCCGGCCCGAGGGGGTGAGCTCGTAGGTGCGCTTGGTTCTGCCGGGAAGGGTGTCGTTCCACTGTGAGGCAACGATCCCCTCCGACTCGGCCTCACGCAACGCCCGGTAGAGGTTGCCGTAGTCGACTCGCTCGGCGTCCATGAGCGTCGCTAGTCGATCGGCGAGGTCGTACCCGTGCGTTGGGCCCTCGGAGAGCAGCAGCAGCAGCGCCGGCTCGACAAAACGTTCGATCCGGGCTTGCACCTGCCAGCCCGTTCGCTCGGAATACCAACGATTCCGTGAGCGTGGGCCATGTCGTCCGTGGTGGCCAGGGTGTTGTCCGCGTGTCATAGATGTAACTTACATATGTAATCCACATGTGTCAATGACATATATCCTGCGGCTACGCGCCGATCTTCCGGACACCGAGACATGTCAACCCGCACAGACCGCTCACGGTTCTTGACTTGTCCTAAGCATCGTGTAGTATCGAACGTATGTTCGATACAAGAGAGACACGAACTCCGCCGCCTGGCAGCATCGATCCGGTTCTCCAGATCCGGATGGGTGTCGCCGTGCTGGCCGGCGAGGATCGCTCGTATTGGACCGGAGCCTCGAAATCAGAGCGGCTGGCCGAGCTGCTGGAGACCCGAGAGCGATTCGACGCCGAGATCCTGCGTCTCACCGGCGAGTGGGAGCGGGACCGCGCCTGGGAGATCGACGGGTCGCTCTCACCGCGGTCCTGGCTCACCCGCAACACTCCCCTCGCAGGGGGTGAAGCACAGCGTCTGGTACGGAATGCCCGCATCGTTGCCGAGCACGAGCCCGTGGCCACAGGTCTGGCTGACGGCGAGATCACAACGCAACACGTCGAGGCCATGGGCCGGGTGATGTCAGGCGACCGCCTCCCACTGCTGGGCGAGCATGCCCCGGTCCTGGTGGATCAGGCGAGCAAACTCCCCGTCGAAGACTTCACCAAAGTCATGCACCACTGGGCTTCGCTCGCCGACGACGAGCTGGCCAAGGAGGAGTATGCCGAGAAGTGGGAGCGTCGCCACGTGCATGCGTCGGTCGGTCTCGACGGGTGGGTCAACGGGGACTTCTACCTCGATCCCGTCTTTGGCGCTCAGTTCCTCAGCGCCCTCGACCACAACGCGCCACCGGATCCTGAGGACGCCCCCGATGGGCCCCGTACTCTCTCGCAGCGGCGCGCCGATGCCCTGGTCGACATCTTCAATATGCACATCAATCGCGGCCGGCCCGGCAGCAACCCACCCAATGTCAGCACAGTCATCGACGTGGCAAGTCTGCTCGGCGAGACACCACAGATGGCCACCTCCCGTTGCGAGATCGAGGGTGTCGGCGGTGTCACCCGCACCATCCTCGACCAGATGTGCTGCGACGCCCGCTTCACCCGCTTCATCATGGCGGGTGGCTCGGAGATCCTCGACATGGGCCGCTCCGCCCGCTTCCCCACCAAAGCACAACGACAAGCCATCACCGTCAGAGACCGCCACTGCCGCTTCCCCGGCTGCAACCGCAAGCCCCAATGGTGCGACATCCACCACATCGACGGATGGATCGAATCGCTCGGCGAGACCAATGTCGACAACCTCATCCTCCTCTGCCGCCGCCACCACACCCTCATCCACAACACCAAATGGGACATCAAACGCACCGCCAACGGCGGATACGAATTCATCCACCCGGCCCGAGGACCGTAGGGGTCGCGACCACCGACGGAGGACCGGTATATCTCCTCCGCGTCCATAATGTGGATGTGCTCTCATGGGGAGGCGATCGATGATGAGGATCCGTACCGCGGGCGTCGCCGTGCTAGCCCTCGCCCTCACTACCGGATGCGGTGCCGTTGGTGGTTCGACGAGCCAAAACGAATGGACGCTCATCGGCACCACACCTGATCAGCAACACCTCCTGATCACAACCTTGTTCGGCGGAGTGGCCAGTGATTGCACCCGCTGGGAAGGGTGGGAGATCAACGAGACGCCTGAGCAAGTCGAAGTCAAGGCACAGGTATGGCGCAAGCGCTTTCCGAGCGGATGCACCGATGAAGGAATCATCAAGACGATTGACGTCGGCCTCGCCGAGCCACTCGGAGATCGCCAACTCGTTGGCTGCGGTACCGACGATTGTCTGACCCGCAAGCCGCAACCATGGATGTCCTCCAACACTGCGATAGCCGCAACCCCCGGCGCCGGAGTCGTCGTCGCGGGCGACTACCAGATCACAGGCGTCGATCCCGGAGGCGAGATTCGCTGGCAGGAGCAGAGCTGGCCGAACAGCCTGGCCGGCGTGACCGGTGATGTTGTGGTCACATCAGATGGACGGCACGCCGTCGGTCGCAATCCGAGCACGGGCGATGAGCTCTGGTCTGACGAAGGGGCACAGGCAGTGGTGGGTGACGATGCCGTGTTGATGTGTCGCGGTTCCGATGCTGAATCGGTTGCATTCCTCGATGGCGCCACCGGAGTCGAGGCATGGACCGCCGACACGCCATGCGAGATGGTCGTCGTCGGTAGCGACGTAGTCACCATCATCGGCAGAGACCCGGACATTGACGGTGGTTCTGAGCTGGTGCTGCTCGACGCCACAACCGGCGACCTGGTCCTGAGCCGGGCTATCGACGACGGTATCGACGACCAGGTCGAAGGCTTCGACGGTGCCATAGCTGCGGGGGACCGTGTCGTCGTGGGCGGTCAACAAGCAGATCTCGTTGTGCTCGGGCCTGGCGGCGAAGAGCTTCTCCGACGCCCGAGCGGGCTGGGCACGCCGATCGGATATGCCGGTGGGGCGATCATCGTTGCGAGCCCGCTGCGGGTGACGGCGATCGACCCGGACACCGGCGAGTCCATTTGGGTCTCCGGAGATCTCAACCAGTCCACGGTGACCGTTTCGGGAAACGCGATCTGGGCTCTCGACCCTGCCGCCGGCGTCGTGGCGCGGCTCGACCCGCAAACGGGCAATCGAGTCTGGACGGCACCGGTGGGTCTCAGCTACTCGTTCGCGGTGGCCGCCGACGACACGACCGCCTACGTGGCCACTGCCCTCGCCGTGGTGGCACTTGACGCCAACACCGGTGAGCAGCTGTGGTGGCAGCACATCCCCTACGAGCAGCCGGACGGAGAATGAGGCTCACCGATCTCCGCCAGCAGCCCATCGAGATCGAGATCCTCTCTGACCTGGGCGGTCGCCGCGCGTAGCTCGTCGTGTGATGACATCGCCTCATCCTCCTGCATCGTCGGTGGAAGCGCGCCGGCGCGCTAGGTCGTTCACGTAGCTGCGGCCGAGCGTGTCGGCCTCGGAGTGAAGCCACCCGGTGAAGCGGATCCGCCCGAGAGCTTCGGTGCCGGTGTACATGGTCTCGTCGCGGAGACCCGAGATCTCGTGCCGGGTGATCACGATGTCATCGAGAAACCTCCCCAGGACCCTTGCGGCGGCCAGAATCATGAGGTCGGGCATAGGCACTATGAGCCTGCGGAGACCCATGGCTTTCGCCATCATCCGCACCATTTCCTTGTAAGTGAACGTCTCGGGACCGACGGCATCCAGCACTTCGCCCCCGTTGCGATCGGCTGCGTCTGCGCAGATCCGAGCAACGTCATCGACGTGGACCGGCGTGACCCGGGCATCGCCTCTCCCGAAGACCCCATGCACCGGGAACTTGCGCAGCAGCCAGGCGATGTTGTTTATCAGCACGTTCTCCGGGCGGCCGTAGATGATGGTGGGACGGACTATTGCGTACGACACTGCCGATGCGGCAAGATCCTGCTCGAGCTGGGCCTTGCCCCGGAAGTAGCCCCAACTCGAGTCTTCGCTCGCATTGGCAACGCTCAGGTGGACAATCCTTGTCACTCCGGCCGCACGGGCACAGTCAAAGAGGATGCGAGTGTTGGCGACTGCCTGTGCATAGCCGAAGTCGGCAGACCCGTCCTTGTAGTCGTACCGAACCCAGTATGTGTTGTGCAGCACATCGGCGCCGCGAAGCGACTCGGTGAGGGTCTCGGGCTTGCTGAAGTCGAGCGGGTGGATCTCGATCGCATCACCGAACGGATTGCCCCTGCTAACGGAGTTGCTCAGCGTGCGGACCCGCTCGCCACGGCGCAACAGTTCGTGTGCGATGTATCTGCCCGTGTAACCAAAGGCACCAGTGACTACGTGCATGCGACCCGCCACCCCATCTCCGATCCTGATCCAGACACGGGGAGACTAGGGCGCCGGTCGGCGACGCGTCCTAAGAGCTTCAGCTCCGGAACCGGCCCGGACCGAGCTGGGATGGGTCTACTCCCGCCGCTACCAGCTCGGTCGAAGCCCGACCCTCGGCGATGAGCCCGGCGGCGAGGCGTGCCATTGCCGGCGAGGTCATGATCCCGAAGCCGCCTTGACCCGCCAGCCAGAAGAAACCCGGATGGTCGGGCTCCATGCCCACGACGGGAAGGCGATCGGCGACGAACGAACGAAGCCCTGCCCACGTCCGGGAAACGTGACGGATATCCAGGGTCGTCGCGGCCTTGATCCGGTCGATCGCCAGCGCAACGTCGATCTCCTCCGGTCGCACGTCGTGTGGCTCCATCGGAGTCTCCTCCGCCAGCGAGCCCATGAATCGACCGCTCTCCGGCTTGAAGTAAAACTGCTGATCGACATCGACGACCATCGGCAGTCCATGGGTATCGATCGGCGCCGGGAACACGAATGCGGTCCTCCGATAGGGCACCAGCCCGATCGGTCCGACACCTGCCAGCTCAGCAACCGCGTCCGCCCACGCTCCTGCGGCGTTGACGACGACGCCGGCAGAGATCGTCGACTCCCCGGCGGCTACGACCCAACCATCCCCGACCTGGCGGATCTCACTGACTTCTGCATTGAGCCGGACCTCGCCTCCCCGCCGGCGCAGACCCCGCACGAACCCTTGATGGAGTTCGTTGACGTCGATTTCCATCGAGCCGGGTTCCAGGATCGCCGCCACCACATAGCCCGGCCGCAGGACCGGACAGACCGATACGGCACCGTTGCCGTCCAGCACCTGCACCGTGCCGGCGGCGACCGTGTCGTCCGCCAACGCTGCAACCGCCTCGCGCTGATCCTCGCGACCGATCACCAGGAAGTGCAGCGGCGAAAGTAGCGGGTGGTCGGTGAAACCCGCAGGCGGGTCCTCTAGAAAGGACCGGCTGGCGGTGGTGAGGCTGCGGACAATGCCGTGCTCCCATGACTCGGTGAACAGGGCGGCTGAGCGACCAGTGGTGTGGTATCCGGCAATGCGCTCTCGTTCGACCAGGACGGTTTTGCCGTATGCCGCCAGCTCGTAGGCGGCCGAGGCCCCGGCTATGCCTCCTCCGATGACGAGGAAGTCGCAGGTTCTCATAGCCCTCATACTGGCAGCGAGCCTGGAGTTGCGCAGCGGGTCAAGGGGACCCGCCGCAACGCGAGGAGAGGCTTCTAGCGTCGCAAACCGGAACATGTTCCGGTTTGCGACGCCAAAGCGGCTACATCGTCAGCGCCATGACAGCTTTCTGGGCGTGGAGACGGTTCTCGGCCTGGTCGAAGACCCGGCTCCAGCGACCGTCGATGACCTCGTCGGCAACCTCGATGTTGCGGTCGGCGGGCAGCGGGTGCATGTAGATGGCGTCCTCGTCGGCCATCTCCATACGGCGGGGGTCGACGATCCAGTCCTTGTACTGCGCCGAGATCTTCGCCGACTCCTCGAGATCCGACGTGGTCAGCATCGAGCCCCACGCCTTGGCGTAGACGACGTCGGCGCCACGCATGCCCTCCTCGAAATCCTCGACGATCTCGAAGCTGCCGTGCGCCTTCTTGGCGTTCTCCTCGGCCTGGGCAACGATCTCAGGCATGAGCTTGAACTCGGGCGGCCGGGTCAAACGGACGTTGGCGCCGTAGCGGGTCATCAGCAGGATCAGGCTCTGTGGCACGCTTATCGGCTTCTGATAGCTGGCCGCATACGCATAGCTCATGTTGACCGTCAGCTTCGAGGGATCGCCCTTCTGCTCGATGATCGTCAGCAGATCGGCCAGCGCCTGGTGCGGGTGGTACACGTCGCACTGCATGTTGAGCACGGGCACCCGGCTCGCCTCGGCTACCGCACGGATGTACTTGTTGCCGATACCCCAGTCGACCTGGCGGATTGCGATGCCGTCGTTGTAGCGGCCGAGAATCTCACCGATCTCCTTCCACGTGTCGCCGTGGCCGATCTGGGTGCTCGTGCTGTCGAGGAACATGGCGTGCCCACCGAGCTGGGCCATGCCCGCCTCGAAGCTGGCCCGGGTCCTGGTGCTGGAGAAGAAGAACAACATGGCCAGCACCTTGTTGTCCAAGAGGGCGTGCTGCTCACCGAGGGCCCGACGGCGCTTCAGGTCGAGGGCGATGTCGAGGACCGTGTCCAGCTCGTCCTTGGTCCACTCCTGGGTCGTGATCATGTCGCGACCGTGCAGATGGGTCTGCATCAACTGCTCCTTCTATGTCTGGGTTCTATGTCTGGGTTCTATGTCTGGGTTTTCTCTTCTGTTCTTCATGCACCGGTCTTCCGTCTGATCAGACGGAAGCGGAGCAAATCGTCGCGGAAATACGAGGTGGCATGCACGACCGGCTCGTTGTTCTGGTCGAAGCCGACCTCAACAAACGAGAGACCCACTGTGCCCGGGGCAACCCCGAGCTTCCCGGCCTGGTCGGCATTGAATGCCACCGGCACGATCTCAGAGAGGTAGTAGCTGAGGCGGCGGTTGCTGATCTCCTCCAGATACTCATATACCGGAAGCTCGACCTTGCCGGGCGGCGCCAGGTCGATCAGGCCCGCCGGGATCCGGTTTCTCGCCAGGACCACGGGCGTCGAATCCTCGAGAAAGAGCTTCTCGATGACGAACACCCGATCACCGTCACTGAGACCGAGCGCCTCTGCGGTGTCCTCATTGACGGGGAGGATCTCGGCGGAGAGGACCTCGACCGAAGGCGTGTATCCGTGGTCACGTAGCACCTGCTCGTAAGACCAGATCTCCTCGAGCCGTGACTTGATCTGGAGACCGGCCTCGTTGACGAAGGTGCCGGCGCCCTGCTTGCGGTAGATGGCACCTTCGTGCTCGAGCTTGCCGAGCGCATCGCGGATAGTGGTGCGGCTGACCCCGAGCTCTTCGGCGAGTGTGGCCTCGGGTGGGATCCGGCCGTCGACAAACTCGTCGTTGACAATCTGCTCTTTTAGGTGGGCCTTCACCTGTTCAGTTAGCGATGGGCTTCTGGTGATCATTTCGAAATTAGACTAGCCGGTAATGTGATCATATTGTACGATGGTATGACCAATTCGACAAGGGTCGAAATCTGACCCAAACCACGAGCTCTTGAAGGAGGGCACACATATGCGCAGTTTTGCGGGACGCGACATCCTTTCGCTGAAGGATTTCGAACGCAACGAATTCATGCATCTTTTCGAGATCGCCGACCGGGTCGAGCCGATCGCTCGGGAGCGTCGCAACACAGACCTCCTCGCTCACAAGACTCTCGTCACGGCTTTCTATCAGCCGTCCACACGTACCCGTCTCGCCCATGAAGCCGCTATGCACCGCCTCGGCGGCCATGTCACAGGTTTCTCAGATGCCAAGATGACGCGGGCGGGCGACTTCTATCAGGAGTCCATCAAGGACACGGTCCACATGCTCGAGTTCTACGGCGACGTCATCGTCATGCGTCACTTCGAGCAAGGCGCCCCGCACGAGGCGGCCAAATGGGCATCGATCCCGATCATCAATGGTGGCGACGGCTGGGGCGAGCACCCGACTCAGATCCTCACCGACCTCTACACCATCACCAAGGAGATGGGATCGGTCGACGGCAAGACCATCCTGGCCGTCGGCGATCATCGCATGCGCACCATGCACTCACTGGGCTACGCCCTGTCGCAGTTCGATGCCGAGATGCTCATCCTGGCCCCTGAAGAGATGTCACCGCTTCCTGAGTTCCTCGCCGAACTCGATGAGAAGGGCACCAACTACCGCATCGTCGACCACATCGACGACGTGATCGACGAGGTAGACGTCATCTACATGGAGCCGGTGGTCCAGCCCGACTACACAAAGGCTCGTCAGGAAAAGCAAGAGGTATACGCCCACACCGACGCCAAGTACCAGGTGACCTCAGAGGTGATGTCGAAGGCCAAGGGCAGCTCGATCATCCTGCACTCGCTCCCCCGTCGTGACGAGCTACTTCCTGAGGTCGACGATTCCCGTCACGCGCGTTACTGGCAAGAGGCCTACAACGGCGTCGTCATGCGTATGGCTCTCCTGTCTTCCGTCCTCGGAGTCTGGGAGTGAGGGATGTCTAAAGTCGTCATCGCCATTGGTGGCAATTCGCTGATCGCCGACAAGGCGCATCAGTCGGTCGCCGACCAGTATGCGGCAGCTGCGGTCACCGACCAGCACATCGCCGAACTGGTCAAGGCCGGATGGGACGTAGCCATCTCGCACGGAAATGGACCACAGGTCGGGTTCATCATGCGGCGCTCGGAGCTCTCGCGCCATGAGCTTCACGAGATCCCGATGGACGTCGCCGGAGCCGACACGCAGGGAGCAATCGGCTATGCGTTGCAGCAGAACCTGATCAACGACTTCCGCGCGATGGGTATCAACAAGCCCGTGGCGACGGTGGTCACCCAGGTCGAGGTGAGCGCGGAAGACCCCGCCATGATCAACCCGTCGAAGCCGATCGGCACCTTCCTCGAGGAGGACGAAGCCAAGCGGCGCAGGGACGAAGAAGGCTGGTCGATCAAGGAAGACGCCGGACGTGGTTGGCGTCGGGTCGTCGCTTCCCCACAGCCACAACGCATCGTTGAGATCGATGTCATACGACAGCTGATCGATTCCGGTGTCGTTGTGATCTGTGTCGGCGGTGGCGGCATTCCCGTCGTCACCACCGAGAACGGCGACCTGCAAGGTGTCGCTGCCGTCATCGACAAGGACCTGGCTTCTGCACTGCTGGCTCTCGATATCGACGCAGACATGCTGCTGATCTCGACCGCAGTCGAGAAGGTCGCCCTCAACTACGGCAAGCCAAATGAGGAGTGGATGGACAAGCTCACTCTCGCCGAGGTCAAGCAATACCTCGAAGAGGGCGGCCACTTCGCCGAGGGGTCGATGGCCCCGAAGATGAGGGCCGTGGTCAAGTTCCTCGAAGGCGGCGGCAAGGAAGCTCTCATCACCAACCCCGAGAACATCGAGCGCGCCGTTGCCGGCGAGACCGGCACCAGGATCGTTCGATGAACCATGTCACCGGGCTCACCTGTGTGATCTGCGGCAAGACGTACCCGGCGGACTACGCCGGGTACGTCTGCACCGACCACGGCAATGAAGGCATCCTCGACGTCCAGTACGACTACGACACGATCTCGTCCGAATGGACCAAGGAAGACCTCGCCGCCAACCCGGACCGCACGATGTGGCGATACAAGCCGGTGATGCCGGTTGCCCCGGACGCTGAGGTGCCGCCGCTCACGGTTGGCTGCACCCCGATGTACGACGCCAGGCCCCTTGCTGCCGACCTCGGCATAGCAAGGGTGTGGGTCAAGGACGAGGGGCGACAGCCGACAGCGTCGCTCAAGGACCGGGCTTCAGCCATGGCCGTCGTCAAGGCACGCGAGGTCGGCGCCGAGGTGGTCACCACCGCCAGCACCGGCAATGCCGCAGCGGCACTTTCCGGTATCTCGGCGAGCGTCGGGCAGAAGAACGTCATCTTCGTCCCCAAGACAGCGCCTGAGGCCAAGATCGCCCAACTGTTGACGTACGGGTCGACGGTGGCGCTGGTCAACGGCAACTACGGCGACGCTTTCGAGCTGTGCATGCTGGCGGCTGCTGAGTACGGCTGGTACAACCGCAACACCGGCTACAACCCGTACATGACCGAAGGCAAGAAGACCGCAGGCTGGGAGATCCTCGAAGACCTCGGCTGGAGTCCGCCCGATGCAATCTTCGTCAGCGTCGGCGACGGTTCCATCATCGGCGGCGTGCATAAGGCCATGAAGGACGCTCTGGCCCTCGGCTGGATCGACTACTCCCCCAGGATCTACGGCATCCAGGCCGCAGGCAGCGACTACATGGTGCAGGCGTTCGAGTCCGGTGAGGATGTGCTGACCAAGGCACCCATCTCCGCAGATACGATCGCCGACTCGATTAGCGCCGACCTCCCCCGGGACCGTATCAAGGCGATGCGAGCAGTCACCGAGACCAACGGCGCCTACGTCCGGGTTAGCGACGGCGAGATCCTGGCGGCGATGCCGCTGCTGGCACGCGGCTCCGGCGTGTTCGCCGAGCCTGCCGGAGCGACCGCATACGCCGGCCTGATCAAGGCGGTTGCTACCGGTCTGGTCAAGGAGAACGAAGAGGTCGTCGTGCTGTCCACCGGTTCCGGCCTCAAGGACGTTGCCTCGGCAATGAAGGCAGTGGCCGCCGCTGGAACGACACCGATGGTTGTCGACCCGACACTCGAAGCACTCAAAGAAGCGATACAGAAGGGAACCAACTAATGATCGATCTGACGGTCAACGAGTCGGTGCTCGAATCCGCAGCCAGGGTGGCGCGGGATCGATCGATTCGGATTCCTACTTTCAAGCAGATGCGCAACCCGGCCCTGATCCCGGATTCCATCAAGAATCAGCTCAGCGACGTCGGACTGTGGGATCTCAACCCGCTGAACCTGTTCCGCATCACCTGGCACAACGAGCCGACGGCGTCGGGTGGAGGTTTTGGGAAGGTCAATTACCTGGAGATCCCCAAGGAGATCAGCGGTGTTGACGCCCGGATCATCATGCTCGAGGGCAAGTGGTTCCCCACCGGCGCCCACAAGGTCGGCGCTGCGTTCGGCTGCCTCGCCCCGCGTCTCGTCACCGGTCAGTTCGACCCCGCCACGCAGAAGGCCGTCTGGCCGTCTACCGGCAACTACTGCCGCGGCGGTGCCTACGACTCCAACCTGCTTGGCTGCGAATCCATCGCCATCCTCCCCGAGGGGATGAGCAAGGAGCGCTTTCAATGGCTGGAGAACGTCGCCGGCGAGATCATCAAGACACCGGGCTCAGAGTCCAACGTCAAGGAGATCTTCGACAAGTGCAACGAGCTGCGGGCGTCCGGCCAGGACCTGGTGATCTTCAATCAGTTCGACGAGTTCGGCAACTACCTGTGGCACTACTCGGTGACCGGCCCCGCCATGGTCGAAGTGTTGGAGCAGGTGATGGGTGCGGGCGACCGGTTCGCCGGCGTCACCCTGACTACGGGCTCTGCCGGGACCATCGGCTCGGGCGATTACTTGAAGCAGGTGTACCCCACTTCGAAGATCGTCGCCGGCGAGGCGACCGAGTGCCCGACGATGATCCTCAACGGCTTCGGCGAGCACCGCATCGAAGGCATCGGTGACAAGCACATCCCGTGGGTCCACAACATAAGGAACACGGACATGGCGATGGCCATTGACGACGAGTCGCCGATGAGCTTGATCCGTCTCTTCAACGAGCCGGCCGGTCAGGAGTACCTGGCCAAGCAGGGTGTGTCGGCGGACTTCATCGAGAAGCTGCCGCTTCTCGGTATCTCCGGTGTCGCCAACATGCTGATGGCAATCAAATTCGCCAAGTGGTACGAGCTCACCGGCAACGACATCGTCATGACGCTCGGCACCGACTCGATGGAGATGTACGGGTCACGGATCAACGAGCTGCGTCAGGAGCGTGGCGAGTTCACCGCCTCGGATGCAGCCGGTGCCTATCACCGCCATCTGATGGGTCAGAGCACCGCCAACACCCAGGAACTCGGTTACTACGAGCGCAAGCGAATCCACAACCTCAAGTACTACACCTGGGTCGAGCAGCAAGGCAAGACCTACGACGAGATCCAGCGTCAGTGGTACGACCCGGACTACTGGACCAACATCCAGGCGTTGGTCGACCCCATCGACAAGCTGATCGACCAGTTCAACCAGCGGGTCGGGCTGTAACGGGTGCGATGACCTCGTCGACAAGCCATCGGGCGGCGCCCTCGGGATAGGGAGGGCGCAGCGCGACGACGAAGTGCGAGAACCCGGCGTCTGCAAGCTCGGAAACGAAATTACGCACGGCGCCGGGATCGTCGTAGTCGGCGATCATCTGGGTGGACCGCACGATCTCGTCCGGGTTGCGCCCGATCTCCCGGCAGGCGGCGTCCAGCGCCTCGTTGCGCTCGATAAGGAAAGAGATCTCACCGTGTGGCGGGCCGGGGATGTTCCACATGTCGGCGTGACGGGCGACAACGCCAAGCGTCTTGTCTCCCCAGCCGCCCAGCAGCAGCGGTGGCACGGGCTGCTGGACAGGTCGGGGTCGACACGTCGCCCCCTGCAGCTGATAGTGCGTCCCGGTGTAATCGAAGCCGTCCTCCTGCCAGAGGCGACGGATGAGGGTACAGGCCTCGTCGAGCCGGGCGATGCCGTCGGCGGGTGACGGGAGAGGTATCCCATAGGCCGCATGCTCGCGGGTGGCCGGGTTGGCCACTCCGGCGGGCTGGCGGGTCCCCCCGACACCGATGCCGAGGATCAGCCGACCCCCCGAGATCACGTCGACGGTGGCCGCCATCTTCGCCAACACTGCGGGTGGGCGCACTGCGTTGCTGGTCACGAGCAGCCCGAGACGCAGCCTTCTGGTCTGTGCGGCGAGAGCCGCCAACAGGGTCCATCCTTCATGAACGGGAACAGCCGGATCCGGCGCAAGCGGCAGAAAGTGGTCCCAGAGCCAGGCATCGCTGATGAGCTCTTCTCGGTCTGCCTCGAGCCATACCCTGAGTATGTCCTCGTAGCTCGTATTCATCGGCGTCGTCTTGATCCCAAAGCGCAGTCGGTGCATGGCCTTCCCTTCTCGTCATGTACCCTGATTATCGGTATTACTGATTATCAGTGTACCGGTAGAATGCCCCCATGAGCGACGAGACTGCGGGCAATGAAATCGAGAACCGGTTTGGGTACCTCCTCAAGCATGTTCAGAGCCGGTATCAGCAACTTGCCGGTGCGGCTCTCGAGCAGTTAGGCATCGACGGCAAGCAATGGGCAGTGCTGGTCACTATCGGATCCGGCGAAGAGTTGTCCCAGCAGGAGGCGGCTAACGCGCTCGGAATCGATCGAACCACGATGGTGGCGCTCGTCGACGGGCTGGAGGACAAGGGCCTGGCCCGGCGCAGCCGGCACCCCGAGGACCGCCGTAAGAACATCGTCGAACTGACGACCGACGGGCGCCGCACCCTCGAGCGGGCGCGCAAGAAGGTCGCCGCCGCAGAGCAGACGTTCTTTGCCCCGCTCTCCTCCCCGGACATAGACAAGTTCAAGACGGCGCTGCGGGCTCTGCTCCGCGGCGATGAACAAGGACGGTACGAGTGAGTTACCCACCGGCCCTCTACGGAGGTTCAGAAGGCGAGACGACGGCACGTCTCCACCCGTCCGATGCGCCTCCGGACTTGATATACCCCAACGGCACCACCGTCCACTATCTCACTACAGGTGCCGGGAGTGGCGGCCTGATGGGTCTGTACCGGTGGACCACGGGACCGGCCGAGAGTGGCCCCGGCCCGCACTACCACCGCACGATCGCCGAGTCGTTCTACATCCTCAGTGGATCTATGTTGATCTTCAACGGTCACGAATGGGTCGACACCAAGCCGGGCGACTTCGTGTTCGTCCCGCCGGGGGGGATCCACGGATTCCGCAGCACTGCCGGTGTGCCGGCGTCGATGCTGCTCCTATTCACACCGGGTGCTCCCCGCGAGGGCTACTTCGAGGGGTTGGTCGAGGTTGCCACGATGTCGGACGACGAGCGTCTGGCGTTCTACCTCCAACACGACAACCACTGGATTGAATGACCCGCGTGGCACGGCTCCGGGCCGAGAAGTGCCACAATCGTCCGAATGACCGAGGAAGCAGAGTTCGACGCGCGCGACGCGGTTCGTGATCTGGAGCGAGCCCGGCGGGACTCGCGGCGGCAACGGATCGACTTCTGGGAGGCGCTCTACCAGGCGTATGTTGCCGGCTTCGCCCTCGCCGGGGCGGCGGCCGTGGTCGCCTCGTTCCTGCCCGAAGACCAGGTCACCGCCGGCGAGTTCGCCACAGTCATCGCCCGTGCGCCTGCGGTGGTCGGGCTGGTGCTCGCGCTTGCTGTTGCCGTCGGGCTGCGATCGGGCTCGCGTGGCGGGCCTCTGGTGTTCGAGCCACCGACAGTGCACTACCTGCTCCAATCCCCGGTCGATCGGGCGTTCATCACAAGACGCAGCGCGCTCAGCCAGCTCCGCTCGGCAGCGACCTGGGGGGCAGGTGGTGGTATGGCTGTCGGTCTCGGTACCTCGGCGGCGCTGCCGGGGGGAGCATTCCTGCTCGTCGTCGGGTTTGGCGTCGTGGGTGTGCTTACGGCCGTCGCACTGTTTGCGTCTGCGCTCGTCGCTTCCGGACACCGGCTCAAACCGACCGGCGCCGCCGTAATCGGGCTTGCCGTCGTCGGGTGGTCTGCGGCCGACCTGGTCGCCAGGACGGCTACATCGCCGATGAGTCTCATCGGTGAGCTCGCTCTGCTCAAAGACACGGCTCGAGTCACCTCACTCATCGGGATCGTTGTCGTCGCTGCGCTGCTCTTTCTCGCCATGGCCTCGGCCGGCTCCATCTCGCTCGAGGCCGCGCTGCGTCGTTCCGGTCTGGTGAGCCAGATCCGATTCGCGCTCACGATGCAGGATCTGCGGACGGTGGTGGTGCTGCGGCGCCGCCTCACCGGGCACACTCACAGATCGAAGGCGTGGCTCCCGATCCCCCGCACGACAGGGAACCGGGCGCCGGCGCTCCAGCGAACCATGCGCGGCCTTCTCCACTCGCCGCCGTCGACGCTCATCAGGGCGGCGACGCTCGGGATAGGCGCCGGGGCTGCCCTGGGGCTGGCACAACGGTGGGCCGCCCCTGTGGCGTTGCTCACCGGTCTGCTCCTGTTCCTCGCTGCCTACGACTTCGTCGAGGCGCTCGCCCAGGAGATAGACAAGCCGACGCTCTGGGCCAACAAACCGGTCTGGCCGGGTGACATTGTGGTCCGGCTCACCATGGCCGGCGCCGCGTGCATGGCGCCGGTTGCCGTTGTCGCGGTAGTGACGGCCTGGCTCGTCGGCGGCGTCGACATGCTGGTCGTCGCACTCGGTGCCGTGCCTGCCGCAACCGTAGGCGCCGCAGTCGGTGCCGGGGTCAGCACGGTTCTCGGGGCGCCCACGATCTCGTCGGCATCTATGGAGTCCGAGATGTTTGCCCTCACCACCGTGCCGCGGATTCTGGCGCCGCCGGCGATCGCCGTCATCCCCCTTATCCCGGTCGTCGCCGGGATCGTCGGCGATGTTGCGCCCGCTGCGAGCGGTACCAACAGCCTGTTCCTCATGGGGATCACCTGCAGCCTCGCCCTGATGTGGCTACGTTCTCGCAAACCGGAGATGACATGAACGACCAACCTGTGGTGTCCGCAGAACAACTCGCCAAGGACTACGGCGACGGTTTCGGCCTCTCCCCAACCGACCTGACGGTTGGGAGCGGCGAGCTGGTGCTGCTCGTCGGACACAACGGATCGGGCAAGAGCACGCTGCTCGGTCTGCTCAGCGGCTTTCTCGACCCCACAGAAGGCTCCGTTTCCATCCTCGGTGCGTCTCCCGACAGCGTCACCGCCCGCACCAGCCGCAGCTACCTCCCCGACGAGCCGATCCTCTACAACGACCTCACACTTTGGGAGCACATCGCCTTCAACGCCGCGCTCCACAACGCCCCCGAATGGGAGGCGGCAGCCGAGGAGCTCCTCGCCAACTTCCAACTCACCGACCGGATGGACGATCTGCCTGCCAGGTTCTCTCGGGGCATGCGGCAGAAGGCGGCGATGATCGTCGGGCTGGTACGCCCCTTCGAGCTGCTGCTCATCGACGAGCCGTTCCTCGGGCTCGACGTCGCCGGGCAGAACGCCCTGGTGACGATCCTCGGCGCTCTCGCCGAGGCCGGTAAGAGCGTCATCTGCTCGACCCATCAGCCCAACCTCACTACCATCTCCTCCCGCTGTATCGGGCTGCGCGATGGCGAGGTCGTCTACGACGGCAAGCCCGATCAGGATGTCATCAGCCGCATCATCCACGGGTGACTATATATCTCTAGGTATGGCATTCTACTTCTGATATCTCTGCCACATGTGAGACACATGTGCTAGGTTGGGAGTGTGTCAAAGATGATCCAGATCCGCAACGTACCGGAAGAGATGCACGCCGAGCTCAAGGCGCGGGCCGCTCGAGAGGGAATGTCGCTTTCCGACTTCCTAAAGCGGGAGCTGAGCAATCTGCTCGAGCAAAAGTCGCTCGCCGAGGTATTCGAGGAGATGGAACCGTATCGAATCGACATCGACCACGATGTCATCGTCGATGCGATCATCGCAGACAAACGTGATCGTCGCTGACGCCGGGGTCGTGCTCGAGGCCCTGTTGTCGTCGGGCGAGTACGGTCGGCTCGCCCGCTACCGCCTCGGCTCGACCGAGATCCACGCCCCTGAGTTGATCGATCTCGAAGTCCTTTCCGCGCTGAGGCGGTTAGCAGTACAGGGCGAAGTCACACCCCCTGACGCGCTGCATGTCCTGGGCGGGCTTAGCCGGATGAGAATCTACCGCCACTCCCACGCCAACTTCGTGCGCCGAATTTGGGAACTGAGGGACTCCGTCACGCCGTACGACGCCGCCTATGTCGCAATCGCCGAGCGGGCCAACGCAACATTGCTCACGCTCGACCGCAGACTCGCCGCCGCCCACGGCCCACGCTGCAGGATCGAGTTGTTGCGCGACTGACCCGAATGCCCGGCATGACCCGGGCGCGGTTCGGGTCGCCGGCTCATTCCGCTCAGCGGTAGTCGGCAAGAACCGACCGCGACACCGATTCGACCTTCTCGGGACGAAACACGAAGGTCCGCTAGGCGTGGTAGCTGGCTGCAAAGAGCACCGATTCGGTGGCGATCTTGGCCAAGGCGAGGTTGATCCCGAACCGCCGGTACAGCAGATGGATGATTCCGTAGTTGCCGGCAAACTCGGTCATGGTGACGCCCCGACTGTATCCGGTGGCCCGACCGTCGACGACGACGAATACGAAATGGTTACCGTCGATGACACCGACGCCGGTGCGGGGCTTTGACCCCTGGATCCCGCTGGTGGCGGAGGGCCTCGGCGTCCATGAGGCGGACCCTCGGAGGACATGCTGGCCGGGTGCCGCTCGCTCTACTTCGGCGCAGGAGCTGCGCCTGATCCTCGAGCTCGCCGGCTTCACCCATATCCGGTTCGAGGCCCGGTACACGGGAGGGCCCGCGTCCGTCGACGCCACTGACATCGTGGCGATCGCCGACCGCGCTCCGGCCTGGTGACCGAACGGTCCCGACGTGGGGCCGTGAGCCCGGCTCCGACGTCGCGGTCGGCAGGCTACCTCGATCCGGTGATCAGGCGTTCCCTGTTGAACAGGGGCACAACCAGGCGCCAGCCCACGACATCGGCGACGAGAAGCAGCACCGCCACGGGGACCAGCGGCGTGTCCTGAATGGGGATCACGTCAAAGGCGACGAGAGAGGTCACCACCACCAGCGGCATGCACCCGAGCAGGCTGAGCTGCTGCGCCACCCGCGTGTCGCTCATGCGGGTCGAGACGGCCACCGAGATCCACGTCGCCGCCGCGGCGAGCAACGGGGTGAGGATGGCCTGTGCGGCGATGTCGCCTGGCTGCAGCAGACCGGAACCGACCCCCGGCGGGGCAAAGAGCAGTACGAAGCCCATAAACAGGGAAAAGACCAGGTACGCGATCACCACCGAGGGCACCACGGCGGCAATCGCTTTGCCCAGCAGGAACTCGTCGCTGCGGATGGGCGTGGTGAGCGCCGGCTCCAGGCTCTCCTGCTGACGCTCCCCCGCTACGGAATACCCGCCCAGGATGCCGGGCGCCAGGATCGGCACCGCCAGCATGTAGAGCAGGAGGTGTCGTTGGCTCAGCTGGACCGCGACCTCAGTGGGCAGCTTCAGGACCAGCACCACGGGCTGGATCAGGAAGATGAGCGGGAATATCGCCACGGCCACCAGCACAGGTCGGTTGCGCACGTACTCGCGCAGCTCCTTGCGGGTGATGGCGCTGATGCGCCGCCAGCTGTGGTTCATGACGCCGCCGCCGGCCGGCTCTCGTCGACCAGCTCCAGGTAGACATCCTCGAGTGAGTGCTGCGACTTGCCGACGGTGAGCACGTCGGCGCCTGCGGCAACCAGCGCGCGCGTCACCGACGGAGCGGCCATCGAGGCGTCCGTCACGGCAAGCACGTAGGAGGCCACGCCATCGGCGTGCCAACCGTCCACCCCCGGCAGACCGCTGAACACGGCGTCCGGATCGGCCAGGGGTGCAGCGGTCCGCACGACCAGGGAACGCTTGAACAGCTGATCACGCAAGGCTTCCGGCTTGCCGATGCTCCGCAGGCTCGTGTTCAGGATGGCGACGCGGTCGCACAGCCGCTCCGCTTCTTCCAGCCGATGGGTGGTGAGGAAGATCGTCACGCCCTGCTTGCGAAGGCCGTCGATCAGTTGGTGCACCTCCAGGGCCGCGGCCGGATCGAGTCCTGCCGTGGGCTCGTCGAGGAACAGGACCTCCGGGTCGCTCAGCAGGGCCCGGGCCAGGGCGACCCGCTGTCGGAGTCCCTTCGACAGGCCACCGCAGACGTCATTTGCCCGGTCTGACAGGTGGACCAGTTCGAGCGCCTGGCCGATGCGCGCCTTCGGATCGGGCGTCTCGTACAGGTCGGCGAAGCATTCGAGGTTCTCGCGGACGCTGAGCCGGGCATACAGCCCCGGCACCTCCGGCATGACGGCGACCCGTTGCCGGATCTCAACGCCACTCGTCCGGGTGATGGGGATGCCGAGGACGGACGCGGAGCCCGATGTCGGCGCGATCAGCGTCCCCAGCATGCGCACCGTGGTCGTCTTGCCGGCGCCGTTGGGACCCAGGAACCCGAACACCTCGCCGCGCGCCACCTCGAACGAGACGTCGTCCACCGCGAGGCGGTCCCCGAACCGCTTGGTGAGACGCTGGGCCGTCAGCGCAGGCCCGTCCGGCATCGCGTCCGCCTCGAGTGCTCCCGGTGTCTTCACGCGACACGCCCTTTCTCATCTCGGCGGGCGGACCCACATGCTACGCCGTCGACACCACTGCGAGGGACGGCCAGGCGTCACGGTTCGCCGCGGCGGTCAGGTGATCCCACCACCAATACGACCGGGGAATCCTTGGCCTACTCACACATGATGCCCAGCTGAGTTGCTTCCGTTCGGTTGCGTCTCACCTGCGACCGGGTGGCCGGTTTCTGATCGAGGCCTTCGTACCCGATCTGAGCCGATTCGATCGAGGTCAGCGAACCGCGACGATCGACATCCAGACCGACACGCTGGCAATCGACACAAGTCGAATCGATCTGGCAACGCAGCGCATCGACAGCCAGCTCGTGGTAATCAGCGGCGGCAAACCCGGCGCACATCTACCCCGTGGCGTTGAGGTACGCCTGGCCGGCGGAGCTGGACCTGAGAGGGATTAGGCAACCACCGGGAGCCGTACGGTGAACCTCGCCCCACGGCCCGGCTCGTTGCCGGCCTCCACCGTGCCGCCGTGCTCGGCGACGATCGCAGCCACGATGGCCAGACCGAGACCGCTGCCACCGCTCTTACGGGCTCGTGACGTGTCGATCCGGTAGAAGCGATCGAACACCTTTGCCGTGACATCCTCGGGCAGACCCGGGCCGTCGTCGATGACGTCGACGACGACAGCGGCAGCATCGTGGCGCATCCGGATCGTCACCGGTGTGCCGGCCGGAGTGTGCATACGGGCATTCGCCAGTAGGTTCGAGAAGACCTGGGCGAGCTGGTGATAGTCACCGAGCACCTTCGCAGAGTCGAGGCTCCCCTCGACCACGATATCCCGCTCCGGATCGATGGCCCCGAAGTCGGTGACCGCATCGTGGATGACGTTGGCGACGTTGATCGAGCGCGGCTCGCTCACCTGACCGCGATCGAGTCGGGCCAGCAGCAGCAGGTCGCTGACCAGCCGGTGCATCCGGGCCGCGTCGGATGTGACCCGGCGCATCGCATTGTTCAGCGCCCCCTCCTCCTCGAGCGCACCCTTCCGGTACAGCTCGGCATAGCCCTGGATGGCGGCGATCGGGGTTCGCAACTCGTGGGACGCATCGGCGACAAACGTCTTGAGCCGCTCCTGTGCTTCCGCTTCGTGGGCGAAGGCATCCTCGATCTGGGTCATCATCTCGTTGAGCGCCAGGCCCAGGTGACCGAGCTCGGTCTTCGGCTTGGCCGCGGGTACCCGGCGGCTCAGATCGCCGCCGCCTATCGCAGTAGCGGTTTCGACCATGTGATCGACAGGTTGGAGACCGCGCCTCACCAGCCACCACGTCGCCGTCGCCCCGATCAGAGCGACACCGGCACCCGCCAGCAGCAGCATCCGCAGCATCCGATTGACCGCGTTGTCCACCTCGGTAAGCGGCGCCGCCCACACATCGGCGCGCCCGTCTGGCTGTTCCTGGTAGAACGCCCGGTAGTGCAACGACCCGTCGACGGAGGGAATCGTCACGATCTCACGAAGAGACGCGTTCTCGAAGAGGTCGGTGATGTAGGGCAGAGGATCGGGCGAATCGCGAAAACCCGACGGGTCCTCGAATACGACGTTGCCGGCGGCGTCGAGCACGATGTGGGCAACATGCTGGGGGGAAGGGTCCCCGGCTCGATTGGGAGCACCTATGGGAATCAGCCGGTTCGGCTCGATACGGATCTGGATTCCCCTGAGCGAGTCGTCGACCTGATTGGTGAGCACCGCCCGGCTCGAGCGGACGACAACAAATGCGACCGCGGTTATCACCGCCAGCAGCAACAGGGTGAAGGTGACTACCAGCTGGGTACGTAACCGCATCGTGTCACGCCGACGTATGCCGCAACATGTACCCGACCCCACGCACCGTTCGCAACCATTCGGCGGCCTCGGGCCCGAGCTTCTTGCGTAGATAGCTGATGTAGGTCTCCACAACCGCGGCGTTGCCATCGAAGTCGTATTCCCAGACGTAGTCCAGGATCTGCAGCTTCGATAGCGCCCGGCCCTGGTTGAGCATGAGGTAGCGCAGCAACCGGAACTCGGTCGGTGACAGCTCGATCTCGTTGGCACCCACGAAAACCTGGTGCGCATCTTCATCGAGAAGCAACTCGCCACAGACGAGCCGGTTCGATTCGGTCCCGGTGCCACGCACCCGGCGCAGAATGGCCTCGATCCGGAGCGAAAGCTCCTCGAGGCTGAACGGTTTGGTCAAGTAGTCGTCGCCACCATGAGAGAAGCCCATGCGGAGATCCTCAGGTGCATCGCGCGCCGTCAAGAAGATGACAGGGGAATCGATGCCGTCACGCCGGATACGCCGGCACACCTCGAAGCCGTCGAGGTCGGGCATGTTCACATCGAGCACTATCAGGTCCGGTCGGGAGTCCTTGACCGCACGCAACGCATCGAAACCCGATCCTGCACTGACAACGTCGTAGCCGGTGAAGCGCAATGCCGTCGTCAACATGTCGACAAGCGATTCCTCATCGTCGACAACAAGCACCTGAGCTCGCGGGGTGTTGGTTTTGTGAGTCTCCACGCCTACTCCCAGAGTGTCCATTCCGTGGTTCAACGAAGCCAACCATAGATGCCCAGCCTTAGCCAAACCTGTGCGAACCCTGGGAGTTTCCTGAGAACAAAGTGTGATCGAGCTCGACAGATTCTCGAGTGGTGATGCTAATTGTGATCAGCATCACCCTTGGGGACAGCTGACCTACATCGTGCTCAGCCGAGACGCTCCTCGTTGAACTCAGCGGTGAGTTCCCGGACCCGATCGATGCGTGCTCTGGCCTCGTCGTCTCGCGGCACGGGGTCGAGCGTCGTCCCCCTGCGAGTATCCCAGCGACGGGCGACCTCGTCGGGGGTCTCCCCCGTGACCATGGCCCCGGCCTGAGCGGCTGCACCCAGGGCGACCAGCTCGGTGTTCTCCGGAATCTGCACCGCCCGGCCCGTCATCCGCCCGACGACTTTCCGCCATGTCTCTCCCTTGGCGCCCCCGCCGACGAGAACGACCGGTGCGTCTTCGGCGATACCCGAGCTCCGGCTATCGATCACGTCCAACGCATCGAGCAAGCCGACAACGGCGCCGCGATAGGCAGCGAGCAGGATCTCGCGCGGCTCGGTTGTGTGCCGGAGCCCAACGATGGTTGCTGCGGCGTTCGGCAGATTGGGGGTGCGCTCGCCATCGAAGTACGGGAGTACCACCACCCCGGTCTCGTTGGCAACATCCTCGCGGTCGAGACCGAGCCACGCCGCCAGCCGGTCGACGGCCACAGTGCAATTGAGGGTCGCCGCCAGAGGCAGGAACCGCCCGGTGGCGTCGGCAAACCCGGCAACCGTCCCGGTCGGGTCGATGATCCGGGACTCCGAGACCATGAACGCGGTACCCGAGGTGCCGAGGCTGATCACCGGAACTCCGGACTCCAGCCCGAGACCGACCGCAGCACCGGCGTTGTCGCCCGTGCCGGGCCCGACCGCAATGCCCTCCGGGATCCCGAGAAACTCCGACGCCGCCGTCGTGACGGTCCCGGCGCGCTCATCGGGCCCGAGGACTTTGGGGAGAAGTGCCGGATCCAGCTGGATCAACGCGTGCTCCAGGACGGCGGCAGCGTATTCGCCGGTCTCGGTGGACCACCATGCGGTACCCGAGGTATCTCCGCGGTCGGATGCACCGACTCCCGTTAGGCGCTCCGTGACAAAATCGTGAGGCAGCCGGATCGCCGCGGTCGCAGCCGCGACATCGGGCTCCATACGACGCAGCCAGGCCCACTTCGTTGCCGTGAATGAGGCAACCGGAACCAATCCGATGTGGTTCGCCCACCAATCGGGGCCACCAAGGGCTTCGGCCAGCGCTGCCGCATCCGGCGCAGATTCGGTGTCGTTCCAGAGCTTGGCAGCTCGCAGCGGGCGGCCGGCGGCGTCGAGCACCACCATGCCGTGCTGCTGACCGGCGACGGATATGGCTCCGATCTCGGCGCCCATGCCTGTCATGGCGACGGCGTCCCGCAATGCGGTCCACCAGCCCTCGGGGTCGGACTCACGGGCCCCACCGGTACCGAACACCACGTGGGAGGCTCGCCCGATGGCGATCTGTTCGCCCGACTCGAGATCGACGACCAAGACCTTGGTGGACTGAGTAGAGCAGTCGACCCCAGCAACGAGCGTCACGGCAACTCCTTCGTGCTCTTCGACACTGATCCATCCCGAGATTACAGATCAGCGTCGAACCGTCCTAGCCCGTGTTGTAGTCCGCCGAACCGACTGGAATCGGTCGCGCTATCGAGGATCGTCAGAATCGGCGCAGCACCATTACGGCGGCGTCATCCGAGTTGTTGTGTCGGGCCGCCTCGGCAGAGATCCTGTCCGCCAACTCCTGGGCCGACGAGAACGGCTTACTAGCCAGATCCATGAGTCGTTGCAGACCTATCGCCACCGACTCTCCACGCTCTTCGATCACCCCGTCGGTGTATAGCAGGAGCGTGTCTCCGTGATCCATCGAGAAGTTAGTCGGGGTGCGCTTTCCTGCCGTCACCCCGACCGGCGTGCCCGCGGCGTGGATAGGGTCGACGTGCGCCGTGGTGATCAGCAATGGGGGTAGGTGACCCGCCGAGCTCAACGTGATCCCACCCCCTTCCGGCTCGAGCAAGCCATACACAAGGGTGGCTACGAACTGATCACCGGTGTCGGTAGCATATTCGTCGAGCTTGCCGAGGACCTCGACTGGATCGAGCCCGGAATGGGCGAGACCGGCCAGCGTGTGCCGGAGCCTCACCATGGCCAGCGCCGAGTCGAGACCGTGCCCGACAACATCCCCCATGACAAAAGCCACACACCCGTCGCGGAGCTCGATGACGTCGTACCAGTCTCCACCGATCCCAAGGCCCGCAGAGCCGACCGCATAACTGGTCGCCACCTCGTAGCCCTCCGGCTGGTGCAAGTCACGTGGGGTCAGCCCGCGTTGCAGCCGGGCAGCGACGTCTCGCTCGAACTCATAGCGGTGCCGCAGGTCCTCGAGCCGCAACCGGTCCTCGGTGACATCATCGACAACAGCGGCAACGCCAACAACCTCACCGTCGACCTCAACGGGCAGGTAGGCGACTTCGAAGATCGCCGAGCCATTCCCGTCCGGCGCCGGGCCCGTCACTTCGACCTTGCCGGTAGCTTCACCAGTTTCGATCACCTTGCGCAACAAGGGCTCAACGGTGTCTGCCATGTGGGGCGTCATCTCCCGCAGCGTCCGGCCGAGATGCTCCGAGACCGGCCGCTGGTGGATAGCAGCGAGACGGTGGTTCACATGTTGATAGCGCAAATCAGTGTCCAGGAACGCCAATCCGATCGCCGCTTGTTCGAAGAGCGCATCCATGATGGGGGACAGTTCACGAACCCGGCGGGTGGCCCAGGCCCGGACTAGTGCGGCCCGGCACAACCCGACAACAGCTCCAATGTCGGATGAGGAAAGGGCGCGCCCGCTCCAGGCCAGCACCAAAACTGCCACACGGCGCGGCTCCAGTGGGATCGGGTACACCTCGGCCGACCCGACGCGTGCGGTTTCGCACACATCGAGGTCGAGTCGCGCGGGCATCTCCTGGTCGACCGCTTTCCACATCGAGTCCAGTAGCCCCGGGCAGGCATCCAGAACTGCCTTCAGATCGCGATCGGCTTCCTTGATCACCGAATGGACACCGTCGACGCCCTGGCGCACCACCAGAACGCCACACACAAGCGCATCAAGTGCTCTTGCCGCCGTTGATGCAATCGCCGCCGTGACTTCGTCAACCGATGTTGCCGCGGCCAGATCGATGGCGAGCGCACGAAGCGACTCGTAACGCACCTCTAGGTGTGAAAACGCTTGCCGAGTTATCGCATTCCCTATCTCTACAACCACCGACATGACCAATCCTATCTGCACGGCCCCACTTCTGTTTCGAAACCGGCCCAGCATGGTCGCGCCGCGTCGATCGGACTGAGGCCAGTCCTTCTATACTCAGCGGGCGCATTGCGCAGAGGGTGCCCGGACCTCCAAGCGACGCGCCCATGTATCCCTCGGTCGCCGACTGGAGCCTCGCCCATATGCCAGAAGAGCTGCCAATCGACATTGCCGTAGACAAGCACGGTATCTGGACGAGGGTCTCTGTCAGCGGGGATCTCGACATGGCCACCGCGCCCCGCCTCCTCGAATCCAGCGCCGAGGTCGACGGGAATCTAGCGATAGACCTCTCCGGCGTCCGATTCATCGACTCGAGCGGCTTACGTGCGCTGTTCCAGCTCAACCAGACGGCCGAACCTGTTGCTCTGATCTCCCCCAGCGCGGTGGTACAACGGCTGTTGAGCCTCACAGACATGGCCCAGGTGTTCGCCGTTGTCGACGATTTCTCGGCCCTCTCCGATTCGGCGTGACCGGAGGAGGAGAGCACACCGCTCGCTTCGAGCTCCCTACTGCAAGCGCCGCACGCGCCGCCCGACGCGCCCTCAGAGACATGGTTGGGGATCTGCGCGCCAGGGACCGCTCGGATTTGATGGTCCTCGTCAACGAGCTGGTTATGGCGGTGGCCATCGACGTCGACGCTCCGGTAACCCTGGAGGTGGTGCGCAACGGCACCGGGATCCGCGTAGCCGCCAGCAGCGATGGCATCGCGGAGTCGCTCGACCCCCTCGCCGAGGAACTGTTGGAGACATTGGCATCCACCTGGTTCGTCGAGCCCGGCCAAGCAGTATTCACCCTCGATCACCCTTACACATTCACTGCAGGCACCGGGGAATCAGATCTATTTGCCAGGGCTTCCTCGGGGGATACTCCGGCACGAGCCGAGCTGATACGTCGCTACGAGTCGTTTGCCTACTCCCTGGCACGCAGATTCGCCGGGCCGAGCCTGAAGCGGGACGAGCTGGGGCAGGTAGCCGCAGTAGGCCTGATCAAGGCGATCGACCGCTTCGACCCCGACCGGGGAGTCAGGTTCACAACCTTTGCGGCCCGTACCATCAACGGTGAGCTGAAACGGTACTTGCGTGACTCGGGCTGGTCACTAAGGGTTCCCCGCAGCTTGCAGGAGCTCGGCCTCGAGGCCAAACTCGCCGCCGAGCAACTGGAGCAATCTGAGGGGCGCGAGCCCACTCTCGACGAGCTTGCCGAGCATATCGACGCCGACCCCGGTGAAGTGGGCCAGGCGCTCCTGGCACGCAAGTCGTTCTCCGCGACCTCACTCGATGCCCCGAGAGGCGACGAGGATGCGCGTGCCCTCCGCGACGTCTTGCCATCCCACGACGCACGCCTCGACATGGCACCAGAGTGGTCCGATCTGTCGTTGGTTATGGATCAACTCCCAGAGCGGGAGCAGAGGATCCTATATCTTCGGTTCTACGAAGACCTCAGCCAGGCCGAGATAGCGGAGCGAGTCGGGATCTCGCAGATGCACGTGTCACGGCTCCTGGCACGATCGGTTGAGTCGCTCCGAAAGTGGATACAGGGATCCGACTAGCCGCTAACCACCGGCGATCTCGAACCAGACCACCGTCTGACCATCTCCTTCGATACCCCACTTGCTGGAAAGTTCATGGACCAGGTAGAGACCCATTCCCGAACCCGGGCGTCTCGGCGCTGGTGTTGGGTCATCAAAGCCCGAGCCGGGATCTTCAACCGCTACGCGGACCGAGTCGGCCAATTTCGTGATCCGAACCCGGATCATCTCAGCTTGATCCGGCCCGTGCTTTACGGCGTTGGTCGCTAGCTCGCTGACCAGAAGCACGACATCCTCGACACGGTCCTCGGGCACAATCCCTGCCTCGCGTACAAACCGACGCGCCGCAGCGGGCGCAGCAGCGTCCGCCGGGAATTTTGCCTCGCTCACTTGCATGCGTACCTCAGCCAGACCGAGCCTAACTGCAGATTCGGATTCACACTGGCTCGCACTTACAGCTCTCACGGTCGATACCCCTCGAGACAGAACTTGAAACCAACTTCTGCAACAAAGGTTCATGGGTTTGGCCGTTCATGGGTTTGGTGCACCACCGCGCCGGGTATGGCAAGGACACCCTGAACGAGCATACGAGTGGGGTATCAGTGGCTTACACAACCGTTTCTACACATGAACGTTTCTACACATGAAACCTACGGGCAACGGTGAAGGCGTTGCACCGGCGCGTTGCACAGCCCGGGCCGCACAGACACTCCATGGTTGCGGCACCGGCGTTCCTGATCGAGAAGGTCGAGGAAGATACCTCGATCTGGCGGCCCGCCGCAGAAGGTGAGGCAGAAGGTGGCGCAGAAGGTAATGCCAACGGAACGAGAAGAGAGGAACGAACTGATATGAAGCAGGTACCGACACAGAAGCTGCGCCCGATCGAGCGGGTCGTGCGCCAGATGCGTGACAAGGGCGATGGGATCACCGAAATCGCCGATCGGATACAGAAAAGCCCGGGTCTCGTGCGGCGCATGCTCAAATGGATGAAGCTCGAGCGGAACGGTCGACGGCACCGGCCCGGTCCACGCCCGATTGAGCGGCGTGTTATCGCACTCCGCTCGAGGGGCGAGACCTACTCGAGGATCGCAAAGCGCTTGGGACGAACCGCACGTTCCATCCGGCAGGTCGAAGGCTTGACCTACATCAAGCACGGCCGCGACGCCCGGTCCTTCAACCACGGCATCGATCTGCTCGAGAAGACGAGCGCAGAAGCGCGGCGGATAAGGACACTCCGCTCCACCGCCGACTCACAGGGAGCGTGACAAAGACGATGGCTGACGGGACCCAACTGATGGTGTGGATCGATCAAGATCTGTGCACCGGAGACGGCATCTGCGAAGAGATCTGCCCCGACGTATTCATGGGGCGGGATGACGGCCTGTGGGTGGTCAAGGAAGAGTCGAGCAATTTCGGAGAAACAATCGTCTTCGACGGAGCCGACGGAGATGGCCATGGGCCCGACGGCGCCAGGGGTGTGGCCAGGATCCCGGATAATCAGATCGAAGTTGCCGTTGAGGCCGCCGAGGAATGCCCGGGTGAGTGCATCATGATTGAGCCGTTCGACGCCTCGATGATGGCCGCCCGGAGTTGAGGCCGATACATGTCCCAAGCCGCCACCCGTCTCTACTCGCTTGCCGTTGATGACACCGAAGATGATGGGTGCCCGGATCTGCCCGACGACGCGTGCCACGAGGTTCCCGAGAACGCCGCCAGGCTCATCGGTGCCTTCACACTCACCAAACTGGGCGATCGCGTTGTCGACCCAAAGACCACCCTTCCGTGGCTGATGCACGCGGTCGGTGCCCCGTCGTTTGGCACCACCCTGTTGGTCCCCATCCGCGAAGCCGGGTCGCTGCTGCCTCAGGCGTTGCTGGTCCGCTGGGTGCGGCGGTTCGCTCTGCGGAAATATGTCTGGATCGTCGGCAGCGTCGGGCAGGCGATTGCCGTGCTGGCCATAGCAGCCAGCGCAACCCTGTGGTCTGGCGCAGTCGCTGCCGCAGCGATGCTGCTCTCGCTCGCCATGTTTGCCATATCGAGGTCACTCTCTTCCATATCCGCCAAGGATGTGATCGGCAAGACGATTCCCAAAGGGCAACGTGGATCGATCACCGGCATCGCAGCCGCGATATCCGGGGTGATTGCCATAGCGGCCGGCGGTGCAGTCGCTCTGCTCGGCGGTAAGACCGAGTCGACATTGCTGGTGGCCATCGTCGCAGGGGCCGCCGCTCTCTGGGTGGCCGCCGGTGGGGTGTTTGCGACGATTGAGGAGAATCGATCGAGCCACGATGACACCATTGGGGCCGAACCAATCGTCTCGATGCTCAGACGTGATCCGCATTTCCGAAGATTCATTGCGGCGAGATCACTGCTCCTGGTCACTGCGCTCAGCCCTCCTCTGGTTATCGCGTTGGCCGCCTCAACTTCCGCCACTCTGCGCGGCCTCGGCCCGTTTGTAATTGCCGCAGGGACCGCTTCGTTCCTCGGCTCACCGGGGTGGGGTCGACTCAGCGATCACTCCAGTCGCTCAGTGATGGCGGCTGCGGCGCTGGGTGGAGGGGTGATCGTATTTGTGTTTCTTTTTGCCCGCCAGCTGGTCGGCGACCCACTCTGGTTGACGGTCACCATCTACTTTCTGCTCGCGGTGGCCCACGCGGGCGCACGTATGGGGAGAAAGACGTACGTTGTAGACATGGGCACAGGCGACCAGCGCACCAACTATGTAGCTGCATCCAACACAGTCATCGGCGTTGTGCTGCTTGGCACCGGTGCGATCTCGACTCTGACCGGCGTCTTGGGTAGCCAGTTGACCCTGGGCGGCCTTGCATTGGCGGGCGTCGCTGGAGCGTTTGCCGCCAGGGGCTTGCCCGAGGTGGAGAAGGCCTGATCGGCTACCAGGACTGCGGTGCGTCGCTGGCGGGGAATGACTCTTCACCCCACTCTTCGACAACCGAGCCGCCGTCCTGGGTCCTTTGCTCATGCTTTGGCGCGAACTCACCTGGGACCTCGCGTCCACGACGCGCGAAGATCAGAACTGCGACAACTGTGACGATTGCGGCGACGACGATGGCGGATACGGCCTTCATGGTGTTGGCCCCCTCTGTTGCTCGACTCGCGCAGAAGTGCCCGCTGTGGCTCCTTTCCAAACCTGGTGTGATCCTGTCCGGGTTTGCATCACGGCTCAAACGGGTAGGTCTCCGGCATGGAACGAGAAAGGAGATCCATGGAATTCAATGAGAACGCACGCGTCTATACCGCCCGCAATGACGACCTGGGCAAGATCGATCGCATCATCATCGATCCGGTGGCAGACGAGGTCACACAATTGGTGGTACGCAAGGGCATCTTCCTGCCTGAGGAGAAGATCGTCCCCGTCTCCGACATCGCCACAGCCACCAAGGAGCGCGTCGAACTCAAGGACAGCGCCAGACCCGATGAGTACCGGCCCTTTGACGAGAGCCGATATGTGGCGGTCAACCCATCCGGCGCTACGGACGCTTCGGGTACACCAACCCCGAACCCGACCATTCCGTCGCTCGCGTGGTACGGCCCTTATGGGGCTCCACTGCCGCCTGAATTGCCATACACGAGGACCGTGACGGCTCGAAACATTCCGGAGCGTGCGGTGGCTCTGGAGCCGGAGTCGCCTGTCTTTTCGAAGGATCGTGACCAGATCGGGACGATCAGCGAGGTCATCACCAATGAAGATGGCCGGGCGACGCACCTCGTCATCAACTACGACGTGCCCGCACCAGAACGCGCTGTACCGATCACCTTTGTACAACGCATCGGCGACGGCGGCGTCCACCTGAGTGTGGATCCAACCACGGTTGGCGCACTGCCGCCGTTCGACAGAGACAGGTACCAGCGGAACAACGACAGCCAGGCCGGCAGCAACGGATCGGACGACCGTGCGGCTGCCGCCGGCGACGGACACGGGCTACAGCGGGTACTCGGTGATCTGGTTGATCTCACTCTCCAAATCCAGCATTTGCGCTGGAACGTCGATGACGATGCCGAGACACTGCGCGAGCAGCTAGACGACTTCGACGCACTCGTCAGAGCAGGTTGTGACGCAATTGCGGCGCGGATGCGTACTCTGGGAGTCGCTCCCGACGGTCGCCTCAACACTGTCTATCAGGACTTGAATTATGAACCACTGGGTCCGGGTCCATACGACAAGCCCACTGCTATCAAGGCATTCACCTCCCGGCTTGCCCGTATGGCCAAGCGGATGCATCAGGTGATCGATGCTGCCGATGACACAGACCCAGAATCAGCGGTCGTGCTCCGCTCGCTCTCCGACGAACTGCTCACCTGGACCAACAGCTTCGAGGTAAGGGTGTGATCCACGCAGCGCCGAGCGGGGGGGTGGCGGGTATCACCGCCACCCCCCCTTTTTCGCGGAAGAGCCATCTTCACAACTGTTGAACGATCGTTTAATGTATTGAACATGCGTTCAAAGAGCGACCGCACCACCCGGGCTCGCATCCGTGATGCGGCCATTGAATGCTTCGCCGACGGCGGTGTCGCCGGCACCAGCATCAGAACGATCGCAACCACCGCGGGCGTGTCGCCCGGCCTCGTGATCCACTACTTCGGGTCCAAGGAGGAGCTTCGGGAGGCATGCGACCAACACGTCGCCGCGATCATCCGGGACCTCAAGAGCAGTGCGATGACAGCCGGTGTCGGCTTCGATGTGGGAGCGGCGCTCAACTCGATCAAGGACAGCCCTCCGTATAGCCGCTACCTCGCCCGAACGCTGGTGGACGGGTCACCGCGCGTCGCCGACCTCGTCGACGAGATCGTTGCCGACTCGGTCAAGTACATGGAGACCGGTATTGAGACCGGCATGATCAAACCATCCCAGTATCCGTACGAGCGGGCGGCGATCCTGGCAATCTGGTCGCTCGGTGCACTCGTCCTCCACGACCATGTCGAACGGCTCATCGGCATCGACCCAACCGGCGACTACACACAGGATCCAACCGCACTCGCGGCGTACATAGGTCCCATCCTCGAGCTCGTCAGCGAGGGATTCGTAACCGAAGCCACAGTGAAGATGATGCGAGACGCGTTCGTCGCACCCCCACCCGAGTCCCCGAAGGAGAGGCAGCAGTGACAGAGCAGACGGCAATCCACACCGAGAAGTTGACCAAGCACTACGGCGACTTCCCCGCGCTCGTCGATCTGGACCTCGAGGTCCGGGTCGGAGAGGTCTTTGGCTTCCTAGGCCCCAACGGGGCGGGCAAGACAACGATGATCCGCACCATCCTCGACGAGATCAGGCCGACAACCGGCAAGGCGACCATCCTTGGCTTGGACAGCCACGCACAGTCGGTAGAGATCCGACGCCACATCGGGTACGTGCCGGGCGACCTCGCCATGTACCCAAACCTGACCGGTCGCGACACGATCACGTACTTTGCCAATCTTCGGGGCGGCGTGGATTGGGACTTTGTCGAGTCGCTTGCCGACCGGCTCGATGCCGATCTCAGCAAGAAGGTCGGCGATCTCTCCTCGGGTAACCGCCAGAAGGTCGGCCTCATCCAGGCGTTCATGAACAAGCCTGAGCTTCTCATCATGGACGAGCCGAGCTCGGGTCTCGACCCATTGGTGCAACGCGAGTTCCAGAAGATGATGCGGGAGGTCGCCGACAGCGGCCGCACGATCTTTCTCTCCAGCCACACGCTCTCCGAGGTGCAGCGGGTCGCCGATCGGGTCGGGATCATCCGCCACGGCAAGTTGATCGCGGTCGAGGGCGTGGCCGAGCTCAGATCCAAGGGCATCCGCACTGTCACGATGATTTTCGACGAGCCGGTGGACGAATCCGAGTTCGACGCTGTCCCCGGTGTCCGCGAAGTCACCGTCGACAACAATCACGTCGTCGTCTCCTTCGACGGCCACATGGCCGAGCTGCTGAAGGTGGCGAGCAACGGTCACCACCTCCTGGACATCAGCACACAGGAAGCGGATCTGGAGGAGATCTTCCTCACCTACTACGAGGAGGTGCGTTCCTGATGCTGACCTCGGTCTTCACCAAGACGGTGCGAGATCGTTGGCGGGGAATGGCGATAGCCGTGGTCTCGCTCGGCCTTGGTCTGCTGCTTGCGATGTACGTCTACAGGGGCTTCGCCACAGATGTCCTCAGCAAGCTCCCCGAAGCGTTCCGATCGTTGATGAACATCCCCGAGAACGCCGACGTCGCCAGTCTCGCCATTGCCGTCTTCTACGGCATGTACGGTGCGCTCACCCTCGCCGGGATGTCGATCGCCATGGGCGCCGCCTCGATCGCCGGTGAAGAGCGTGACGGGACCCTGGGGCTTCTACTGGGCAATCCCAAGAGTCGCAGCAACGTGCTCGGCGGCAAGATCGGCAACATGGTGGCGCTCGTCACAGCAGCCACCGTCGCCCTCTGGGCCCTTGCCTATGTCGTTGCGGGACTGCTCGGAGTTTCCCTCGGTGGTCTGCACGTGGCCGGGTACGGCGCACATTTGTGGATCAATGCGCTCTTCTACGGGATGCTCGCGTGCGCTCTCGGCGCCTGGACGGGGAACCGCGGCGCTGCCATCGGGGTACCCACCGGCCTGATGATCCTCGGGCTCATCCTCACTGGTGTGTTTCCGCTGCTCAAGGGCTGGGAGAATTTGTCCAAGGTCATCCCCTGGTACTACTTCAACGGATCGCAACCCGCCAGTAATGGATTCAGCGCGGGTCATTTCGCCGTGTTGCTGGTCGCGACGTTGTTGCTGGGAGTGGCTGCCTACGTCGGGATCAATCGGCGCGACCTCAAGGGGCAGACGGTAGGCACCACCCTCGTCGACCGTCTCCGGGAACACCCTATGACCAAGAAGATCGCCGACCGAGTCGCCGGGTCCATAAGGGTCTCCCGCATCTGGATGAAGACATTCTCCGAGCACCAGGGACTCTTCATCGTCGTCGCCTACATCATGTTCCTCATGTCGGCCATGGTGGGCCTGCTCTACAACCTCATGGACCAAGTCTTGCTCCAATACACCGACCAACTTCCCGAAGCGGTATGGGCGTTCGTCGGATCCACGGCCAAAGGAATGAGCACCCCCCAGGACTTCTACGAAGGAGAGATATTCGGCCTGATGGCCTGGATGGCGGTGATGGTGATGACTGTGACCATCGGCTCCAGAGCCTTGGCCGGCGAGGAAGCCAACCGCACGATGGGTTTGCTGCTGGCCAACCCGATCCGACGTTCCACCGTCGTCGTGGAGAAGACCTACACCATGACGGTCTATGCCGTCGTCGTCGGCTTTGCGACCTGGGCCGGGGTCTGGATCGGCTCGCTGCTCGGCGGTCTCGGGATCAGTGCCGTCGACATCGCTGCGGCGACGTTGCTGGCGGTCCTGGTCGGTCTCGTCTTTGGGGCGCTGGCCCTGCTCCTCAGTGCCAGCACGGGGAGGACGAAGGTTGCCCTATACGGCACTATCGGGATCACATTGGCGATGTTCCTCGTCAACTCGATCGCCATCCTCAACCACACCGTCGACGTGGTTGCCGCGTTCACCCCGTTCGGCCACTACCTGACCAACTCCCCACTCAGCAACGGGATGGATTGGGCCAACGCGGCCGTGCTCGCCGCGACGTTCCTGGTACTGGTGGCCTTGTCGGTCTTTGCATTCAATCGGAGGGATCTGCGCCAGACCGGCTAGATTCTATCGTCAGTCTCCGCTATATAATGATATCTAACGTCACACAGCGGAGGGTGGGCGATGGGATTCCGGGGAATTGATCCAGAAGGCTTGGGCGAGCTGGGCGCGCAGCTCGCGTTCAGCGCGGCGCGGCCGGCGGCACTGCTGCGACCGGGTGTGCAGATCTTGAGTCGCTGGGGACACCGCGCGGATGCGGCATCGCTTCAGGCGTTGTGTCACAGGGTCAGTACCTGGGGCGACGAGACGGCAGACGCTCTTCGCTGGCGTGTCGAGCTCATTCGAACCGGTCAGAATTCGCCAGAGAACACCTGGGCCAGGCTCAGAGCGGACTTTGCGGCGACCGGCGTATTCCCCGACTGCGACCCGGAGCGGGCATTCCAGGGGTGGCTGGAGAGCCGGCAACGAGTCGACACGGCAGTCGCCAACATCACCCACTGGCTGGATCAACGCTGGAACGACTTCGACGTAACCAACAACGATCTTCACAACATAGGCAACACACTCGAAGGGCTCGCCGGCGATGAGCTGGACCGGGTTGTCGGGGCACTCTCGCCACGACAGCTGAGACATTGGATAGAGGAGATGGGTCACAGCATCAACGGCTTCTCGCGAGACGAGAAACGGAGGCTGTTTGCCATCTTGGCCACAAACGCCAACAGCGAATCGCTCGGGAAGATCCACGACGCCGTCCTCGCCGGTGGATCGGAAGAGGACATCATCGACTTGGGGATGGCGATCCAGGTCGAATCCCCCGACCAGGTCATCGTCGATTTCGTCGCCTACGTCATGGCCACCGACCTGCCGGACCACCGCTTCTCGACGCTCGCCTCCGGTCTCGCCGTCACCGGGATCGAAGACAGCAGCGCCGCTGCCGCCGCAGCGCGGGCCATCGTCACCACCGACGGCGCGCTGCATCTCATGATCGTCGACGGCCTCATCGCTCACACCGACGGCGTCGACGTTCTCGGCTCTGTCGTCGACACCATCTGTCGTGGAGCCGATCCGGTTCTGATCGCAAGGGCGTTCCACGGCATCGCCGATATCGCCGCCGATCCAGACCAACTGCATTCTCTGCTGGATCGTCGGTACGACCTCGAGGCCACCTGGAGACCGGAACCCGGCTACATACCTCGGAACCGGGACGCCGCCACCGTGTTGCTGGATGGCAGCCGGGACGAGCTCCTTACAGACTCCATGAGCCTTCTACTGACAGACGCCAGCGGCGTTATCACCGAGCTGGCAACGACGCTCGACCCGGAAGGCATTGCGACGACGGGGTTTCTCTACCAGCTCGTCGACCGGCAGCGATTCGGCGACCTGGCTCTCATCACCAACGCCTTGCGGGGCGGGAATGCCGTCGACCCGGCCAGCTTCGCAGAGCGGGGCACCGACGCGGGCTACCCCTTCCCGCAGGCACAGAACCTCGCCTACCTCGCCGGGACGCTCACCAACGCCCTCGGACGATACGCCGACGACGCCAAGAACCAGGTTTGGATTGTCGGAACGATTGCTATCGGGCTGGCGAGTGCGCTGGCGCCTGTATTCGAGGGCTTGCTGGCTATCGGTGGTGAAGCTGCATGGGACCTCGGGGGCGTCAACTGGCCTCAGAGCCGGATCGATCATCTCCTCGACGACGTATCGCAGGAGACTCAGAGGGCCCTGCAACCGAACGAAGACAACCCTATCTCGGTGCCTGAAGGAGATCTCGCATGGCAGGCATGGATGAGTCGGTTCCGAGCGATCACGCAACCGCGGTGAGGGCGACGAGCTACCGCCACCAGAGCGCGCTTGCGACGAAGAAACCAACAAGCGAAACGGGGCGTACATACGGCCTGAACCGCTCCGGAAACACCCCCCTGCCGAGGGAGGGAACGAACAGAACTGCCAACGGAACGCCTCTCCAACCTCGCCACGCCACGATGCCGGCGGCGATAACTAGGCCGGTGACCAGCCGGAACACCCCGACACCCGGCTCGTCGAAGCCAGCATGGGGCAGCCCGCTCCACCCGTCGCGCGTCTTCCACCAGCCGGGCTGGAGGGGTTGACGCGGCGCAGCCTTGGCGGAATCGATCGGGCTATAGATCAGTACGACTGCGACGAGAATGCCCGAGAGCGCCGCGAGAGGACCCCAGATCTGCCGGTTGGTCACCCAGTTCACGAGCAAGAACACGATTACGATCAACACAATGACGACCGGCTTGGCACGGCGGTCGACGCGGTTCGATCGGAGCAGGGCCAGCCACCCGGCACCGGTCTTCCACCACCCCGGCCGTAACGGCTCCTGATATCTCGGATCGACCAGGTTTATGTCGCCCATGCCAAAACCATAATCAACCACGTCGGGCAATCCCAGACCCCCGGCCGGGGCCTGAGTTGACGGGTGCCGGTCGGACCTGTGTCGAGGGTAATACGGTCCGCTACATCGACTGCATAGAGGTATAAACTGAGCACAATGAATGCTCGGTGCTCTCTTTCCCGGGATTCAGGCACGGCTTCCCGTTATCGCCGTCTGCGGAGATCGCTGCAAGAACGTGCGGCTGCTGCCGAAACAGAAGAGAGATGCGTTCTCGATACCCGTACGACGGAGGCATAGGCGTGACCAATTCTGTATCGGCGTTCATGAACCAGGTGGTTCGGCGCAGCCCGGGCGAGCCCGAGTTCCACCAGGCGGTGACCGAAGTCATCGAGTCGATCCTTCCGATCCTCGACGGCTACCCGGAGATTCGGGCGGCGAAGATCCTGGAGCGGATTGTCGAACCCGAGAGGGTCATAATGTTCCGGGTCCCCTGGGTCGATGACCAGGGAGAGATCCAGGTGAACCGTGGTTTCCGGATCGAGATGAACAGCGCCATCGGCCCGTACAAAGGCGGGCTGCGCTTCCACCCCAGTGTCAACCTGGGGATTCTCAAGTTCCTGGGTTTCGAACAGGTCTTCAAGAACGCCCTCACCACCCTTCCCATGGGCGGCGGCAAGGGCGGATCCGACTTCGACCCGAAGGGCAAGACCGACATGGAGGTCATGCGGTTCTGCCAGTCGTTCATGAACGAGCTGTGGCGCCACATCGGAGCCCGCACCGACGTCCCTGCCGGCGACATCGGCGTAGGTGGCCGGGAGATCGGTTACCTCTTCGGCCAGTACAAGCGCCTTGCCAACGAGTTCGCCGGCGTCCTCACCGGCAAGGGCTATGGCTGGGGTGGCAGCTTGATCCGTCCCGAAGCCACCGGCTACGGGGTCATCTACTTTGCTGAGGAGATGCTCAAAGTCAAGCAGGACAGCCTCTATCAGAAGACCTGTCTGGTGTCGGGCTCAGGCAACGTCGCCCAGTATGCCGTTGAGAACATCAACCGGATCGGCGGCAAGGCCGTGACTCTCTCCGACTCTGACGGCTTCATCTACGACCCCGCAGGTATCGACGACGAGAAACTCGCCTGGGTGATAGACCTCAAGAACGTCCGGCGGGGACGAATTTCCGACTACGCCCAGCACTTCGGTGTCGACTACTTCCCGGGACAACGGCCATGGGCGGTGGAAGGGGCGCAGTGCGCGTTCCCCTGCGCTACCCAGAACGAGCTCGATCTCGACGACGCCAAGAGCCTGGTCTCCAACAACCTGATGCTGGTGGCCGAGGGCGCCAACATGCCGACGGTGCCCGAGGCGGTGCGCTTCTTCCAGGACGAGGGCGTCCTGTTCGGACCCGGCAAAGCGGCCAATGCGGGCGGTGTCGCCACCAGCGGGTTGGAGATGTCGCAGAACGCCGGCCACACGTCGTGGGACCGCAACACCGTCGACAAGAAGCTGCGCAACATCATGGTGGACATACACAAGAATTGTTACCAGGCCGCCGAGGCGCACGGCACTCCCGGCAACTATGTCGTTGGCGCCAACATCGCCGGCTTCCTCAAAGTGGCCGGCGCGATGGTCGCCCAGGGCGTGGTCTGAGCGATATGGATTCGGAGACTGTGAGGCCCGCGATAATGCAGGGTGGAGGCATGAATGGCTAGAAAGTCAGTCGGATACTTCGAAGGCACGGACTCCTTGCTGCTGACCAGTCTGATCTGTGCCGGCTACGACACTCTCCCCGTTTCCAACGGGGTGGACCACCACGGCAAGAACGTGCGCCGGATAAACCAGCAGGAGAAGTACGACATCCTGATCGGCTACCTCCACAAGTTGTACGCGCCGGTCGAATACGACCTGCCGTATCAGGGGGTCTTTCACATCTGCCGGACCTATGGGATCCCGCTGCTGCTCGAGGTGCCAACCCATCTGCAGCCGGCAGCCAAGAAGTTGATGTCGGATGCCCCCGATGTCGTCGAGTTCCTCGACCCATCAGTGATCCTTGACCGTGCTCTCGAGCTCCTCGCATAGGAGCGCGAGGGATCATGACGAGAAAATCGGTCGGCTACTTCGAAGGAACCGACTCCCGGCTGCTCTCGCATCTGGTCATGTCCGGGTTCGACACCCTGCCGGTGTCGAACGGATCCGATCATCACGGGCAATCGATCATGCTCGTCAACAGCCAGAACCGCTACGACGTGCTGGTCGGATACCTGCACAAGATCATCGCGGCTGCCAATGACAACATCCAGACACATCACATCTTCCACATCTGCAAGACCTACGGCATCCCGTTGCTCCTGGAAGTGCCTACGCACCTGCATGAGTCGGCGCGCCGGATCATTCCCGACGCTCCCGCAATGGTCGAGCTGCTCGATCCGGCGGACACGCTGAACCGCGCGCTCGAGCTGCTGGCGTAGCCGGAATGCCGCTGTCGGGGATACTCGTTGCGGATTTCTCTCGTGTGCTCGCCGCACCGCTTGTTTCGATGACCCTGGCTGATCTCGGGGCCGACGTCGTCAAGGTGGAACGGCCGGAATCTGGCGACGACACCAGAGCATGGGGTCCTCCGTGGGCCGGAGACGGGTCATCGAGCTACTACCTGGCGCTGAACCGGGGGAAGCGATCGGTGGTGCTCGACCTCGGCCACCCGCACGATCTCGAACTGGCACGCCGCCTCGGGGAACGCGCCGACGTCCTCGTTGAGAACTTCCGGGTCGGTTTCATGGACGACCTGGGGCTCGGCTTCGAAACGCTCAGCGCGGCCAACCCGGGGTTGGTGTACTGCTCGGTCTCCGGCTTCGGAGCAGAAGGCTCCGTCGCGACCCTTCCCGGCTACGACCTGCTGATCCAGGCGATGAGCGGCATGATGAGCATCACCGGCCAGTCGGCCGACTCCCCTACGAAGGTTGGAGCGGCCGTTATCGACATGGCGGCCGGCCTGTACGCCACTATCGGCGTGCTTGCTGCGTTGCACGAGCGGCTGACAACGAATCGCGGGAGACATGTCGAGGTGTCGCTGTTCGACGCCGCGCTCAACGCGCTGCTCAACCAGGGGTCGGGGTTCCTCAACAGCGGTGTCGTCCCGACGGCGCAGGGCAACCGGCACCCCTCGATCGCCCCGTACGAGGTCTTCCGAGCCGCCGACCGGGATTTCGTCCTGGCCGCCGCCAACGACAAGCTATGGCAGCGCACCTGTACGGTGCTCGGGCGGGACGACCTTGCAACAGATGCCAGGTTCCGCACCAATGCAGACCGCCGCGGCAATGTCGACGACCTGGCCGGAGAGCTGAATCGAGCGTTCGCTGCTCGCCCGGCGCACGAATGGATAGATGCCCTGCGTGCTTCCGGGATTCCGGCGGGCCCGATCAACAGGATCGACGAGGCGTTCATCTGGGCGACCGACGCGGGACTGGACCCGACCGTCGAGTACCCCGCAGTCGGGGGTCGAGCCGTCAGGTCCCCGATCCGCCTCGACGGTTCCCCGGCGACATCGCCGCTGCCACCACCGGGTCTGGACGAGCACGGTGATGAGATAAGACGCTGGCTTACTCAGGAAGGCGCTTGATCGCGGAACATGCGCTCGTATTCGGACCTCGTGTTGAGGTCGGAGGGCGCGTCCATCGCAAAGGCAACCGGCAAGACCGCACCGGCGGGTGCCGACTCGAGGAACCGCCAAACCCCTTTGGCCCCTTCTGTCGCCGCGGCCTCCCGGAGTGCTCGTGCCGAGAACAGCAGCGGGTGTGCGGGGCCGTCGTGATACGAGGACCAGGCCGCCCACGGGTGGTGCCGGTGCCATTCCTGGACAAGCCGATCGATCATCTCCGTTGTCACCCCCGGCATGTCTGCCAACGTGACCACAACCGCCTCGCAATCCTCGAGCTCCGCGGCGCCGGCCCGGAAGGATGAGAGGTTGCCCGACCGGTAGTCCGGATTCTCGACTACCAGGGCGCGACCGCCGGCGACGCTGGCCGCAACCTCCTCCGCCCGATACCCCGTGACTACAACGACTCGATCTAGCCGTGACGCCTCGACGTTCCGGACGGTTTGTTCCGCAATCGTGCGCGCCCCCAACGGGAGTAGCTGCTTGGGCAACGGGCCGTCCATCCGCTCCGAGAGCCCTGCCGCCAGCACCATGCCCCCGACGTCGCCCACGTCCGTCACACCTCATCTCGCTTCCCGACTGCCGCACCATACCCTTGCCCACAAGCTCGGCACAGAAACGGGATGGCCGCGTCTGCGGCAACTATCCTTCGTGACCGCCTCGGACAGCGGCGATGGCGAGACGGACTCGAACGGTGCGCCCACCCGTAACGTCCCGGCGTTGGAGAGGAGCACTGATGTTGTTCGGCGACCATCTCGTCGTGTTTCGTGGAGGGGGCGATCTTGCGACCGGTGCCATATACCGGCTGCGCCGGGCGGGTTTTCCCGTTGTTGTGTTCGAGCTGGACCAGCCGCTGGCGATCCGGCGTAGCGTAGCCGTGGCGGCCGCGATCGTCGATGGCCGCGCCCTGATCGAGGACCTCGACGCCATCTACATCCAGGATGTCGATGAGGCTCTCGAGGTTGCTCGCTCCGGTGCCGTTCCGGTCTTGGTCAGCCCGACACTCATCCAGCTTCCGTGGGAACCGTCGGTCGTCGTCGACGCTCGCCATGCCAAAGCGAACATCGACACCACGATCGCCGACGCTCCCCTCGTTCTCGGTCTCGGACCCGGGTTCACCGCCGGTATCGACTGTCACGCGGTCATCGAGACAATGCGCGGCCACTTCCTGGGAAGGGTCATATGGGACGGGTCCCCCACGGCGACGCCGGGCGAGCCCGGTTGGCCAGGTGGCAAACCCTCCGAGCGAATCATCCGCGCACCGACTTTCGGAGTGCTCGAATGGAAAGTCGCCATTGGTGACCTCGTAGCGGTCGGCGACGTACTCGGCGACATCAACGGCGTCCCGGTTCGCTCGCGCATCGGCGGGGTGGTGCGGGGGCAGCTTCCCGCAGGGTACGAGGTCGAGTGGAACTGGAAGATCGCCGAAGTCGATCCGCACGCAGACACCCGCGCCTGCTTCGAGATCTCCGACGAAGCACTTTCGATCGGTGGCGGTGTCGTCGAGGCTGTGCTCACGTGGCTCGACAACCGCAGGTGATCTCCTACCGCGAGCGGCTCGGGCTGGGCGACCGGGAGCTGGTGGCGCTGGTTGGTGGAGGTGGCAAATCGACCCTTCTATTTGCCCTCGGCACCGAGCTCGCCGGCGAAGGCAAAAGGGTCATCCTGACCACCACGACCAAGATGGGACGCACCCAGGCAACGATGGCCCCGACCATCTGCTGGTCGTCAGACATCGACTGCGTCGTGGACGCACTCGATCAGCCGGGCCCGGTCATGCTTCTCGACGAGGGTGCCGGCCATAAGGTCACGGGCCCGCCGCCGGACGTCGTCGACCGGGTATTCGCCGAATCCGGGGCCGACTACATAATCGTCGAAGCTGACGGCTCGCGGGGACGACCGCTCAAGGCGCCTGCGGACCATGAACCGGTGGTTCCCCCGGCAACCACCACAGTCGTCATCCTGATCGGTGTCGATGCCGTCGGCAAACCGCTTGCCGACGTAGCCCATCGTATCGAGCAGGCGATTGCTTTCACCGGGCTCCTGCCCCACCACGTGCTGACCGCGGCCGACTGCGCCCACATCCTCACCCACCCGAACGGCATCCTCCGCGCCTGCCCCGACACGGCCCGGGTTGTTGTAGCCATCACCAAGGTCGGTCCGGCCGAGCGCGGCAGCGCCACGGCGCTCCGGCACCGCCTCAGCATCCATCCCCGCATCTCGGATGTAGTCGTTTTCGACCGGGCACACTGAGACGGGCTCACCCGAGAGCTCGCCGCAGGAACGCCGCCATCTGACCACGAGTCACATTGCCGTTCGGGCAGAACATGTCGTTCACCGGCGGATTACAACCTTTGGTGATCCCCGCCGTAGCCAGCATCTCGATGCTCGCCTCGAAAAGCGATCCGTCATCATCAACAAAATCGACAGACCCCCGATCCGTCAACCCCAACGCCCGCACCAGAAACGCCGCCATCTGACCACGAGTCACATTGCCGTTCGGGCAGAACATGTCGTTCACCGGCGGATTACAACCTTTGGTGATCCCCGCCGTAGCCAGCATCTCGATGCTCGCCTCGAAAAGCGATCCGTCATCATCAACAAAATCGACAGACCCCCGATCCGTCAACCCCAACGCCCGCACCAGAAACGCCGCCATCTGACCACGAGTCACATTGCCGTTCGGGCAGAACATGTCGTTCGCCGGCGGATTACAGCCCTGGGTTATCCCCGCACCGGACAACCACTCGATGTCCTCCTCGAAGACCAGGCCATCGGTATCGATGAAATCGCGGGCCGTTGTGACGGTCCCGGTGGGGCCAACCGTGTGGTGGCCGCCCGGATCGACCGCCTCGATCTCGAAATGGTACGAGTGGTTCGACTGGAGACCCTGCACGGTGTACGTTCTCGAGGTCGTCGTCGTCTTCAGGGTTCCGTCCAGATACACCCGGTAACCGGTCACAGCATCGTCATCTGATGCCGCCGGCCACGACACGGTGATCGCATTCTTCAGAACGTTCGTCGCGGTGAGCGCGGTGCTCGGCCAGGTCGGGGGATCCGAGATGTCACCGCTGTCGGAGATGTTGAGGGCGAGGTTGCCGGTATCGCCGAGATACCCCCCCACCTGGAGCCAGTATGTGGCATCTCCGACCACCGCGGCGACGAGTCTGGCCTGGAGGTCGACTCCGAAGTCGTCGCCGCATGCGACCGGCGTCAGGGTGTCGAGGCTCGAGCCCTGATACAGGCCCAGCGTGGTATCGAAGTCGCTCCCGGCGGTATCGATGGTCACCTCGGTGTGATACGCCGGGTCCAGCCGGTACCAGATGGTGGCTCCGATATCTGTGACGGTCTCGCTGCCGGGGTCCGCGCACACCACCGGTTCCCATGACTCGGTCGTCGCCCGTCCTGTCGCAGCGGCCAGCGTCACCGGTGACGTCAATGTGATCGCATCTGCGTACGGGTCATTCGCAGGCCACGGATCGGCGAGTCGGGTGAGCGCATCTGCGACGTCGAGCCGCGGCAGGTCGCGCCCCGCGGCCGAAACGGTGACAGGCGAGTACTTCATGGCGGCGAGGATGTCGTCGACCGCGGCATCCGGGTAGGCCTGTTTGAGCAAGGCCCATGCCCCGGCAACGTGCGGCGTCGCCATCGACGTCCCGCTGTAGGTGGCCCAGCCACCGGGAATGGAGGAGTAAATAGACGATCCCGGGGCGATAACGTCGACCATCGGGCCTGCGTTTGAGAAATCGGAGAGTATGTCGCTCTTGGTGCTGCTGGCGACGGTGACCGCCGTCGAGATACACCCCGGTGCGCTGACGTAGTCGTCCTGACCGTCGTTCCCGGCGGCGATGACGGTGACGATCCCGGCACCGAGCAGGTTGTCGATGGCCAGTTTGCGGACGTCGTCGTCGCAGGCGTGCTTGTGGGTCGGGTCGCCGCCGAGGCTCATGTTCACCGAGGCGATGCTGTAGGTATCGCGCACCGAGTAGACGTACTCGAGTGCCTTCAGCTGATCTGAGGTGAACGACGCGGGTGCGCCCAGGTAGTTGGAGAACACCTGGACGGCGACCACGTCTGCCCCCGGGGCAACCCCGGCGAGGGTCGGCCGATCGTCGCCCGCGGCAATCCCGGCGACGTGTGTCCCATGCTCACAAGCCGCGTGGTAGTCGCATGGGGCTGCGGCACCCGTGCCGTGCTGCTCGGTCATACCGTTGGGACAGTCGCCGTACGCACTGAAGCACGCCTCCCCGACCACCCGGCCCGACAGAAACGTGTGGGTTCGATCAACACCGGTGTCGAGAACCGCCACCGACTCACCGTCGCCGTCGTAGCCCAGCGCCCAGACGTCATCGGCGTTGACGAGCGGTACCGACTCGCTCAGCTCTACCCGGTCGACCTCATCGAGCTGTACCCGGGCGGCGAGACCCGACGCACGCAGCTCGGCCAAGCCACCGCGGTCGAGCTCCATGGCCAATGCCGGGAGGTAGTCGTAGCGATGCGTCACCCGGCTGCTGTGATCCTGCAACCGGTCGATGACATGCTGCTGGAGATCGTGGATCGTGCTGGCCTGGGCCGCCCGATCGAACCCACCGAGCAGCTGCCCGGGCACCCACCGTGTGCGCAGAGTGACGATGACCCGCACCGAGCCGTCGGCGACGGCGACCGCGTCGAGCTCATCAAAGCTCGAAGCCGGGGCTACCTCGAATCGGGTGTCGCTGGTCAGGTTCGGGGCTTCGATGCCCCTAGCGGCGGCGACGGCACCGCCGGGCTCAACGGCTCCGGCCGTTGTCCCACCCATGATCAGGACGACGACTGCAGCTGTTCCGATGATTTGCGCCCCGCGTCGGGAAAACGAGCCCACCCGGTTCCTCCCTCGTGATTCAGTGAGCATAAACGGTCCCGGAGGTGCGGTCAGGGCGAGGAATTCCCGCTCTCGCGCAGCTTCGTGCGAAGACCGTTCATGGAAGCCAGGACCGACGGGCCCGCGTCCTCACCGAGACGGGGAAGCCGCGCTGTGTGGCGCGAATACCGCGATGGGCGCTCCGGCCCGGGAGCGGTGTCTCCGGACAGGTTCACTGCGATGGCGGTCTCGACCTCCGGCCCGCGGGCCGCAGCCGCCGCTTTGAGCAGCGCAGCTTCACGGCGGGCGTCGGCGATCAGGTCGGCAGCTCGCACCTCGGCGTCGCGCTGCACCTTCTCCATGTGGTCAAAGGCGGCCGCGAGGCCGCTGTCGAGCCGGTTCCGTATGGCTTCCGCCTCTACGAGCATCTTGTCGAGGACGGTTTCGGGGTCGACCGATTCGCCGGAGATGGCAAGAGCGACGGCCTCGGCCAATGGTTCGGGGGTCGCCCGCACCGGATCGGGCTCTAGCAAGGGTCCTGCCAGACCCGCAGAGTGCCGAGCCGCCTCTTCGATCTCACGAGCCCGCTCCAACGCACGCTCCATGATGCGTTCTTTGGCATCGAACACGGCGAGCATGGCCCGGTCCACCGACTCTTGCTCGCCTGCCTCCAGGCGTGAGATCTCGAGCCGGGCTTCTTTCAGCTCCAGATTGAGCCTGGCCGCGTAGTCCTCCAACTCGCGAAGAGCTTCCTCGTACTCGGCGAGGAGGCGATCAACCTCAACGGGCTCATAGCCTTTGCGGGCGATCGTGAAGTCGTGCTGATTATCGGTCTGCGTGTTACCGCTGTCTACAGAGCTCACAAAACGCCTATCGACACGAGATGGCTATCCCTTTAAGCATCACCACCCCACTATTGGGAGTTCGCGCATCTTTTTGTACCGTTGTTGGCATGCATACGGCTATCCGGCTCACCCTCGCCACCATCGTCCTGGCCCTCATGGGCCCTGTGGCCGGCAGCGCAGGCACTCTGCCCCCGGGTGGGACGTTCGTCGACGACGACTCGAGTCCGCACCAGGGCGCCATCGAAGCCATTGCCCTGGCCGGGATTACGCGGGGTTGCAATCCCCCATTCGGAACGCGATTCTGCCCCGACGACCCGGTGACCCGCGGCGAGATGGCGGCGTTCCTGGGGCGGGCGCTCGATCTCCCTGGAGCGGAAGATGCGGGGTTCATCGATACCGATGACTCGGTCTTCTCCAGCGACGTCGATCGTCTCGCCACAGCCGCAATCACCTATGGCTGCAACCCTCCCGACAACGACCGGTTCTGTCCCGAGCAGCCGGTTACCCGGGGCGAAATGGCGGCGTTCCTGGCTCGGGCACTCGCTCTCCCCGACTCCGGGGCGGATACCTTCACCGATGACCACGGTTCGGTCTTTGAGAACGCCATCGAGCGGATTCACCTGGCCGGTATCACACTCGGCTGCAACCCGCCTGAAAACGACGAGTTCTGCCCCACAAGGCCCGTGACCCGAGCCGAAATGGCGACCTTCCTGGCGCGCGCTCTCCACCTGGACCTGATCCCCGTGACCGCACGTGCATATCAGATCAGGGTCGTCAGCCGGGAACAGTGGGATGCAGCACCTGCCCGCGGCACCTACACCAGCCACCATATAGATCAGATCACCATTCATCACGCCGGAAGCTGGGACGGGCTCACCGGGCCCGCCCAGTTCCGCTCGTGGCAGAACTGGCACTTCCATTTGGGTTGGCCCGATATCGCCTATCACTTCATCGTCGGCCTCGACGGCAAGGTCTACGAGGGACGCCCCTACACCGCCGCCGGAGACACCGCCACGGAGTATGACCCTCGGGGCCACCTGCTGATCGTGGTCGAGGGTGACTTCGACGTAGTAACACCGACGCCGGAGCAAGTCGAGATGCTGGCCGAAATGGTGGCGTGGGGCTCACAACAGTTCGATGTAGGCGTTGCGACCGTCAACGGTCATCGCGACCTGGCTGCGACGACTTGCCCGGGCGAGAACCTGTACGCCCTGATCGAAGACGGCACGATCGCCTCCCGAGCGGCCCGAATCATCGCCGAGGGCGGCGTCACGGTGACCATCACCCCGTAGGTTTTCTCACCCTTCGACCTCGAGACCGCTCAGATCGGGAGGTACGTCGACCGCGTACCGTTGCAGCACATCCAGCGGCACGATATCGAGCACGCTCTCGTGAGTGGCGGCAAGCACTACCGGCGACGCCGCGCCGTCGAGGTGCGCCCGCAGCCAGTTGGGAGCGGTGACACACCAGCGGTCACCGGGCGACAACCCGGGGAATCGGTATTGCGGCATGGCCGTGACCAGATCGTTGCCGATGCTTCGCTGATGCTCGAGAAACTCGCTGCTCACGACAGCGCAGATTGTGTGGCTCCCCCGGTCTCCGGGACCGGTCCGGCACGACCCGTCCCGGAACCAGCCGGTCACCGGATCCGTGCCACAGCTCTCGAGCTCTGAACCAAGAACATTCTTCTCCATGAGGTCTCAGGCTATCAAGACGGTGGCCTCATTCGACGGACTCCCCGCGACCGACAAACTCAAACGCCAATGCGGTGATAATGGGCCTGAAGGAGGTACACCTGATGAGTGTCGTCAAGATCAACGCAATCGCTGTTCCCGAGGGAGCCGGTGCCGAGTTGGAGAAGCGTTTCGCCGCCCGGTTAGGCGCCGTCGAGAACATGCCCGGCTTCGAGGGCTTCGAGTTGCTACGACCCACAAAGGGCGAGAGTCGCTATTTCGTCTATACCCGCTGGACGACAGAGGACGACTTTCAGAACTGGCTCAACTCCCAGGCGTTCCAGCACGGCCACACCGGCGATTCCGGAGCCCCGCAGCGCCCGCCGGTGAGCACCGATTCCGCTCTGCTCGAGTTCGAAGTCATCGAACGAGTGTGATCGACTCGATCGAGCTCACTCCGAACGACTCGTTCGAGGATGAAGACCTCCGGCAGCTGGAAGCAGGTGTTCTGCACTGCTTCGTGCAGATGCCGGGGATTGCTTGACTCGACCGGCGATCCGGCGAGCTACAGCGACAGTATGTAGGCGACGAGGGCGTCGATGTCGTCCGGCGATAGCGTGCCCGCGAATGTCTGCGGCATGACGTCTGCGGTGAAGCCCGCAACGATGTCGGCGTTCGGATCAACGATGGACTGTCTGATGTACTCGGCGGTCCTCGTCTCGTTCAATCCCTTCCACGACGGGCCCGTCATATTGACACCGTTGGTGGTGTGACAGGCCACGCAACCGTTCTGGGAAGCCAGATCCTTGCCACGCGCCACCTGGGGATCGACCGGTGCTTTCTGCTCGTCGGCTGCCGCCGGTGTTCCCGAGCCGAAGACGTCATCAATCAGGGAACCCACCGACCCGATGACGCCCATCAACATCACCGCTACCAGAGCGCCACCAATGAGACCGAGCAACGCTCCACGCCCGAAGAAGGATTTCTCCTGGTCCTGCCCGTCTTCTGGCGCGCCTGTGCTTTCCATCGAGTCCTTGCCTGTCATCTGGTCGTTACCGCCGTCGCTGGAGAATCAACGTGCGGAAGATTAGTGTCCTTTTCGACGCCTTCGCTAGATCGGCGCCGGTACAGCGCAAGTCCCTGTTGCCGGCGATAGTAGGGTTCCACCCGCACAACAGTCGTCGACGAGGTTTGGCCATGACGGACAGGAGCAGACGAGAATCGCTTCTTCTCGGCGCGATCGCCGGAGCGATCATCGCCATCGGACTGGTGGTTCCGCTGATCGCCCTCAACCTGAGATAAGAACGAGTCCACGGGTCCCCCCTATCGGATCCCGTGGACCTATCTCGGCATCCGCCTTGCCGATCCCGGACGACGCACGTGCCAAGGGCACAGTCACCACCCGTCCGTCCATTGACTCGTCTCCCATCGTAAACGCACCTACCTACATATCAAAGCCATGGCCGGGTGTCGCCCAATGGTGGACCAGCCCGGATTCTGGCGATTCGACTCGGGCACACCGATCGGGGCAGAATCGCACCAAACACCTGGAGTGACTCTTGAGACGAAAAGCAGGGACCGGTTTGGTCAGAAACGAGCTTCGTTTGTTGCTGACCGCAGCCGACCTCCAGATGACGGGGACCGATCGTTTCCACGGTTACGACCTAGCGCGACACCTGGCAGCCACCGAACAGACCGACTCGATCATGTCGCAACCAACCCTGTACCGGGCGCTGCGACGTCTCGAGGAAAGGGGGGCGCTCGCCAGCAAATGGGAGAGCCTCGAAGAGGCTTCATCCCACGGACGTGAAGGTCGCCCCCGCCGCTACTACTGGATAACGAGCGCCGGTGTCGAGCTGGCTCACGCGGAGCTGCGCGCCCACCAGCTGAGCTGGGTCAAGGGCAGGCTGGTGCCCGGGAGCAGCTGATGATGGAGACACGGCAACACCATCGCTCACCGATAGCCCTGGCCGCGGCCAGACGGCTCACCCGGATCCTCACCTGGGGGATGGAACCCCGTAGGCGGAAGGAGATCCTTCTCGAGACCGACAGCGATTGGGAGCTGATGCACCGCGACTTCGGAACCGTGCGGTTGCTCGGCAGGGCGATCCGGGGCGTACCAGCCGCCATCTTCAGCCGGATCGACGAACACGACATGACCGCGCTGCCCGCGGCCCTGGTCTTCACGATCATGGCCATGGCCTCGACCGAGGCCGGACTGCTCTCCCGTGCCTATCCGGCGAACATAAGGCGGCCGACCCTGTTGTGCGCCGTCGGGCTTGGACTTGGAGGGCTCGCCCTCATCCGTAGCCCGCGGCGAGTCGTCCTCAAGAGGCTGCGCTGGCCCGCCATCGCACTCGGGACCGGGACGCTCGGTATGGCTCTGAACATGCCCACCCAAGCAGATTGGCCGTACGACTACCCGTTCGTAGACACACCGCTCGGCGACGCCCTGATGACGGTCGGGTTCATCATGGTCGCGGCCGGCTGCCTACTAATCGCGCTCGCACCGGCGCTTCCCCGGCAGCGCCGCATCGCCGGCACCGGCGGAGCCGCCGCTCTCGCCGGGATATTCCTATTCGGGCTCGGCCAGATCATCTGGGGCTTCGCCGCCATCCCCGTCGATCTCACCGTGACGGCCGCCGCCCTCGGCGTTGGCCTGGCGTCGTGTGCGCTCGTCCACGTCCTGCCAAGGCTCCGCTTTCTGAACCTCGAGTGAGACAAGCCGTCACGGCTGTTCGACAAGCGTGTCCCAACACTCCGGGGTTGTGAAGACGTCGAGGACCTCTTCCGATGTCGACACCTGCAGCTCCAGAGTCAGCTGCGAATAGGTGACGGTACCGGTCACGGCACCGCTCGCCGGGTCGTATTGCGCGGCCACGGTGCCCGGCTCGTCGAACTTTGCGGGTGTCGTCCCCGCAGTAGACGTCACCGAGGCCGACACCGGCACCTCGCCTGCGATCGTCTGGGTCGCCGGGTCGTAGCGCAGAACCGAGCCACCCGCCGGGGCCGGCTCCCTGCGGCTATCGCGCACAAACCCATACGTCTCGATGTCCCCGTTGTCCCTCGTGAGGAAAGCGCTGCCGTACAGGTACATCGGTCCGCCATCGACGGGAAACTGGATCTGCACGACGTTCCACGCATAGAGAGTGTTGTCGACGATCTCTCCCCCGTTTGGCACCTGGTGATCGGTGAAGTTGGAGAACCAGCCTTGACCGACGACGTAGTCGGTTTGCACTTGCTGGCAGCTCGCGGCCGCCGTTACCGTCGTACTAGCCGACGTGGTCTGCGTCACGCCGGCTGTGCCCGGGGCCGACAGGGTCGTCCCGGCCGCTTCCGTCGAGGTCGTCGTGTCGTCGGTGGCGAGCGTCGTCTCGGTGACTGTATCCCCGCCGCTTGCCGCCAGGATTGCGACCACCGCGGCCACGATCACGACACCGATCCCCACCACAATCCACCGTTGCATGAAGCTCTCCTCCCTCTGCGGTGGCTCCCTCGGGTCGCAAGCCTACCGGAGAGGGTACGGATACGGCGGGTTACTCCTGGTAGCCGGGATGACCAATCCTTGTACCGGCAACACCGGCATGAGGTATCTGCGGCATCGACCCGTCGAGGCCCCGCCACAGCGTGTACATCTGGGCGGCGGGCTCCAGCGTCAACTGCTGCCCGTCTGTCGCTCCGGCTCCAGTTTCGGCCGCCACCAGAGCCAGCGTGTCGGGCTCCAGGATGGCCCGCAGGGCGGGTGTCGTGTACTCAACCTGGCCATTGATAGCCAGGCTGTGTGTCTCCCCGCCGAAGCGCGCCTCAACCACCGATGTGTCACCGTCCCGGCTGACCCAGAAGGCGTTGTCGCTCTGCGACTCGAAATCCGCCCTGTCGAGGTAAAGCCTCGGCTTGTCCCGGTACGGCTCACCCGACGTCGGGCACGCGGTGACACAGTCACCGCATTCATTGCAGAAGTCGGTGAGGACAGCGATCTGGAGCGACTGATCCACCCGGAAGGTCGCTTTCTCTCCAACGGCCACCGCACCGTTGTCGACCGCGAGTGCCGGTAGCTCGGCCCGGAACGGGGACATCTGATAGGTCATCAATGCCATGTTGGGACAGACCCCGACACAGAGGCTGCAGATGGTGTCGCAGTCGAGACAACGCGAAGCCTCGGTCTGCGCTTCTTCGACCGTGTACCCGTGAAGGGTCTCATCGAAGTTGTCGCGCTCATCGAGCGGCGCGTGGCGCACCGGCACCCGATATTCACGGCGGGCCCGTCGCGCCACCATCCCGGAGAGATCCAGCTCCAACGGCTTCCAGGTCACCGGCATCGGTACCGGCGTTCCCGAAACGGCTTTTATGATCGCCGCCGCCACCGCTTTGCCGTCGGCGGCCGCCTTGACGATTGACGACGGGCCGTGAGCGGCTACGTCGCCGCCTGCATAGACGCCGGGGAGCGTCGTCTCGAGACTGACCGGGTCGACGACCAGGTAGCCCTTGGAGGTCAGATCGGGTGGCTCGTCGCCGAAGAAGTCGAGCAGCGAGTGCTGGCTGATCGCCAGGATCAGCGTGTCCAACTCGATCTCGAACTCGGAGTCGGGAACGTCGAATGGGATCTTCCGGCCCGATTCGTCACGGTCGCCCCGGTACTCGGTCCTGGTGCACACCAGACCCCGCAGTTTGCCGTCCTCGACATGGAGCGCATGCGGGTTGGCCAGCTCGACGAACCGAACGCCCTCGGCAAGCGACTCGTGGACCTCCTCGCGATCGGCGGGCATCTGGTCTCTGGTGCGGCGGTATATCAACGATGTCTCGGTTGCACCGACCCGCCATGCAGATCGCACACAGTCCATGGCGGTGTCGCCGGCGCCGACGACACCAACGCGAGGACCGACCGGCATCGGGTGACCTTCGCGCACGCTGCGGAGGAATGCGAGCGCATCGATCACGCCTTCGGCGTCCTCTCCTTCGAAGCCGAGATGTTTGGGCAGCTGAGCCCCCACCGCGACGAAGGTGTACCGATACCCCTGGTCACGCAAGTCGGCCAGGGTGAAGTCGCGACCCGCCTTCATGCTGTACTTGATCTCAACACCGAGATCCTGAAGCCTCTGCAGGTCCTGATCGATGTTGGCCTGCGGGATCCGGTACACGGGGATGGCACCTCCGACCATCCCGCCTGCGTAGGGATGGGCTTCGAAGATCGTCACCGAGAGCCCGGCGCGGCCGAGTTCCTCACCTGCGGCGATGCCGGCGGGCCCGGCGCCGATGATCGCAACCTTCGCAGCCGACCCCGGGGCGGCCGTCTTCCCGTTCGCCGTCTCGTGCTCCATGATGAACCGCTTCATCTCGCGGATGGCCAACGGCTCGTCGAGATGGGTTCTGATGCACGTCGTCTCGCACAGGTGGTCACAAACCCGACCGAGTATCGAGCCGAGCGGGTTGTCGGCGCGGACGATCGATACCGCCCTGGCATAGTCGCCTTCCCGAACCGCCCTCATGTAGGCGGGCACGTCCTGGTCGACCGGGCACTCGTCGACACAGGGAGCCTGGATGCAGTCGAAGAGGTGCAATTCCCGTTCGGTCTTGGAGCGGTCGGTGCGGAACGACCCCTTCTGGTAGCGCCAGTCGGTGCGGACAAAGCCGGCGTACTGACGCAGGTTTACCCGCTTGAGCGCGTTGATTGTCAGCGCCACGAGTTCGCCGCTGCGGTTCGCGTCGAAGCCGTTTTCCCCGGCCCAGCTCTCGATCGCCGCAATAGACGATTGACCGTCGCTCACCGACCGTAGAGCGTCGCTGAGAGACGCCGCCTGAGCAGGGGTGAGGTTGAGCCCGCTCTCGGTGAGGGCACCGTAGGCAAGGGTCGAGGCGAAATCGCCCATGTTCTCCTGCTCCAGCGCCGTATTGGCGATGAACTCACTGAGATCAGCCGCCCCCGCCTTGTCGAGCGCCTTGTTGAGCTCCTCGATGTATTGCGGGAGACGCAGGTAACCACCGGTCTTGAGCAGGTCGGAGCACACCGTGATCGTCTTCATGCCCGACCGCAACAGATCCGACACGTTGAAAGCGTCGGCGCCTCCGGCGTAGGACACGAGCAGGTCACCGTTGAACTCCTCGGTGAGCCGCAGCGCCAGGTTGGTGGTAACGGCGTGGAGAGCCCGGCCCGACAGGTACATCATCTCGTCGGACTCAAAGACGCGGCGGTGGTTCTCTACCTCCAGCGTGTTGCTCAGCTTGAGGCCAAAAGTGAGCCCATTGGTCCTGGCGACCCGGCGTAGATTGTGGAACATCGGGACGGCGTCGACGTACTTGAGATCGTGACCGAAGGCTTCGTCGGGCACCGGTATGTCGGTGAACCCGAGGTCGTCGTTGATGATGCCGCGCACCCGGTCCGCCCCGAGGAGTGTCGGGTTGCACTTGACCGAGGTGTGGATGTTGCGCTCGTTGAGCAGGTAGAGGACGATCGCCTCGATCTCGTCCGGTGGGCAGCCGTGCATCGTCGACAGAGTGATGGTATCCGAAACGGTATCGGGGATGTCGATGTCACGGATCTCGGGATAGTGCTCGGCGACGATATCGACGAACGCCTGCTTATAAGCGGAAGCATCGGCCATCGTGTCGAGGAACCACTGCACGTTCGGCTTCTTGATGCCCTCGAGGTTGTAGCCGACGGACATGTTGAAGATCACCCCGGGTGAGTCGCCGGGGAAGCCCAGCTTCTTGTGCAGGGCGTGAATCAGCACCCAGGCGCGCAGGTATTCGTCGAAGGACTCGAAGACCTTGAGCTCCTGGGACCACTCCACGTTGTAGCCCTCATCCTCGATATCGATGCACGGCTTGTTGACGTCGAGCTCGTCGAGCGTCTGGATTGTCTTCAGCTCGAGGAAACGGGCGCCGACCAACCACGACACAATGATGTTCTGCGCCATCTGGGTGTGGGGGCCGGCAGCAACGCCGAAGGGGGTCTCGAGCAGCTGGCCGTACTTCTCTATCCGGAACCGGTCAGCAGACGACGGGACGAAGAACGAGGCCCGGGGTATACCGAAGATCGAGTCCTTCTGATCGAGCTCGGTGAAAACCCAATCGGTCAGCTGTTCCATCGTCACGGGATGGAAACGATCCGACATCAGCGCCTCCTCACAGTTTGGCGTGCAATCTCTCGGCTTGCTCCCGGGCCTTGGCACGGACCTCGTCCGCGTCGACCCTGGTGGGCTTGCCGTCACTGAATACGACCTCTCCCCCGACCTTCACTTCGAGCGGGTGCACCCCGGCGGTGAAGGCGAGGTGCCACGGGTCCATCGGGTCATAAGACCAGGTGACTTCGTCTTCTCTGGCTTCGGGAACGATGTTCCATCCCTCCTCCAGCCAGGACCAGGCGGGGTCGGGACCGGCGGTGACATCAACGGAGCGGTGCATCACGTAGGCGAGCCGGAACGACTCGATCATGTTGGCCCCGATGCCGTCGGTGCCGAGCGCGACGGGATTAATGAAGCGCACCGGATTGGCGTAGCCGACCCCGTTGTTCAAGTTGGAGCGCGGGTTGTGGAGGATCGTGCCCTTCAGATTATGGTCGGTGGGAAGATGGACACAATGGCTGAGCAGCCAGTTGTCGCCGGTCAGTCCCTCGAGCCGTCGCGGCGCATCGACGTCACCGATCCCCTCGCACACATGGATGTGAACGCCGACACCGAGGTCCGTGGCCAAACCGGCGGCCGCCTCCAGAGATTCGTCGGTGCAGGTGAAGCTGGCGTGGATACCGACCAGGGCCTTGTTGCCATCCTTGATGAACCGCTCGTTCTCGGCGAGACCACGCCTGGCCCCGTCGGCACCGTGCCGGTCGGTGATCCCGTAGGCGGGCAGGATGCGCACCCCGACCTCGTCACACGCCTGCTTGATGACCGACAGCGAGCCCTCGATGGCGTTGGGCGTCTCGTTGTGATCGACGATCGCCGTCGTCCCCGCCTCGAGCGCCTCGAGGGCACCGAGTCGCGCCGACGCATACAGCATGTCCAGGTCGAGGGCAACGTCGAGCCGCCACCAGATCTGCTCCAGGATCTCCTGGAAGTTGGTTGCGACCTCGGGCGGCGGCGGCATGCCTCGCGCCAGCTCCGAGTAGAGGTGATGGTGGGCGCAAACGAGCCCGGGCGTTGTTGCCGTCACTTTGCTACCTCCAGAGGCTGGTGGATGTTGAAGGGCACCTGGGTACGGCGCCTCCCATCGACTTCATAGAAAGCTCCGGCGACCGCTCCCGCCGTCGGCACGAGACCGATCTCGCCGACTCCCTTCACCCCGTACGGCGCTCGCGGTTGCGGCACCTCGATCAGAATCGTCTCCACCTCGGGCATGTCCTTCGCCCGCAGGATGCCGAGGCTGCGCAGCGTCCAATTGGTGGGACGGGCGTCGTCGTCGGTGGGGAACTCCTCGCTCAGGGCGTAGCCGAGCCCCATGTGCACGGCACCCTCGACCTGGCCCTGCGTCAGCAGCGGGTTGATGGCCCGGCCGACGTCGTGGGCGGCGATCACTTTCTCGATGTTCCCGGTCCGCTTATCGGCAATCACCACCTGGCAGGCGTAGCCGAACGCCGAGTGGATGATCGGGTGCTCCACATTCTCCTCGAGGGAATTGGTCCAGTCGACCCGGTACTCGCCGCAGTAGTCGACACCCGGTTTCTGATCGTTCTCGTTGGCCAACCGGCAGGCGTCGGCGACACCGCCCGCGGCCATGAGGGTTCCCCGGGAGCCGGTTGTCTGGCCTGCTCCGAGCTCGCGTGTGGTGTCGACGACCACTTTGATCCGGTCGGCGTCTATGCGCAGCTCCTCTGCCGCCACCTGGAGTGCCACCGTGTGCACCCCCTGTCCCATCTCGGTCCAGCAATGCCGCACCTCGACGGTGCCGTCCTCCTCGAAGCGAACCACGGCGCGGCTGATCTCGAGAAAGCCGTTGCCGAGACCCGAGTTCTTGAGAGCGAGACCGATGCCTACTGCTTTACCGTCGGCTCGTGCCCGGTCGTATGCGGGCTTGACCGCATCGAGGCATTCCCGGGCGCCGCGGCAACCGTCGTCCATGATCTGACCGGGGCCCCACACGACACCGGGAGTGACGACGTTGCGGTTGCGCATCTCCCAGCCGTCGATACCAACCGCATCGGCGAGCCTATCGATGACCCCCTCCATGGCGAATTGCGCCTGGTTGGCGCCAAAGCCGCGGAATGCACCACAGACCGGGTTGTTGGTGCGGACGGCCGTGGCCTCGACATCGACGCTGTCGATCACGTAGGGACCGGTCATGTGCCCTGCCGCGCGCTCGAGCACCTTCATACCCACCGAGGCGTATGGCCCGGAGTCACCAATCATTCGGGAGCGCAGTGCGGTCAGCTTTCCGTCCGCATCGCAGCCGGCCCACACCTCGATCTCGATCGGGTGCCGTTTGGCGTGGATCCGGAACGACTGCTCCCGGGTGAGGGTGCATTTGACGGGACGCTGGAGAAGGTGGGCCGCCAGAGCGGTCTGGCCCTGGTTCGCCATGTCCTCCTTGCCGCCGAACGCGCCGCCGTTCGACACCAGCTCCACGGTGACCCTGCTCGGATCGACTTTGAGGATCGATGCGATCTGGTCGCGATCGTCCCAGACGCCCTGACCCCCCGAATAGACCATCAAACCACCGTTGCCGTCAGGCATGGCCAGGGTCGATTCCGGCTCGAGAAAAGCATGCTCGACACGCGGGGTCTTGAAGACCTCGTGAATGGTGTGCGCCGCGGTCGTCAGCGCCTCGTCGACGTCACCTCTCTGGTACTTGGAAACGGACAAGACGTTGCCGTCGAGACCCCACACCGCATCCTCATCCGACGCCAGCGCCTTCTTGGCATCGGCAAACGGCACGAGCACGTTGTACTCGACCTCGATCAGATCAGCCGCAGCCTTGGCCCTGGCCTTGGTGTCGGCGACCACGATGGCGAGCACGTCGCCGTAATAGGAGGTCCGGCCGCCTTCGGGGATGAACACCGGCCAGTCGGTGTGAATGATGCCGACCCTGAGCTCACCCGGGACATCGGCGGCGGTGAACACGCCGACTACGCCCTCGGCAGCAGCAGCGGCGCTGGTGTCGATCTTCACGATGTCGGCACGGGCGTGGTCGGTCAACCGGAGCGCACCATGCAACAGCCCATCAGGGCGCAAGTCGTCTATATAGCCGCGGTCGCCGAGTGCCAGATCGACCGCTTCGTACTTCGAGCCCGTGTCGCCGATCTTCTGCGGGCCGGCCGGTTGCGGAACCTGTCCTGTGGCCAGAAGATCTATGGCCTCGAGGATCTTGGTGTAGCCGGTGCAGCGGCACAGGTGTGCCCCGAGACGACCCACCGCAACGTCGGACGACATGCCGGCGACACCCTTCTGGTCGAAAAGGGCTTTGGTGCGAACCAGAATGCCGGGAGTGCAGAAACCACATTGCAGCGCCCCGGTGACGGCGAACGCGTTGGCGAGGCGCTCCCGCTCCTCGGGCGCAAAGCCCTCGAGCGTCGTGACCTCTTTGCCGGCGGCCTTCTCGAGACTGACGAGACAGCTCTGGATCGCCTTCCCGTCGAGGAGCACGACGCAGGCACCACATTGACCCGACGGGGAACACCCGTCCTTGGCCGACGTGATGCCGAGCTCCTCTCGTAGCGCGCTCAGCAAATGCGGATGATCGATCCCGACCTGGACCTCTCGCCCATTTACTGAGAAAGACGTGAACTCGGCCATCACACCCTCCTCTTCAATACAAGCATCGTGCTCTTAGTCTAGGCGTTTGTACATTTTGTAAAAACCCGTGAGAGCAATCTGGACTTCCGCGGACAGACAACTACTGTGAACGATCTGTAAAAGGATCGAGGTAGGAAATGCGCAAACTTCTCTCACTCGTATTCGCTCTCGCAATGCTCGTAGCCGGCTGTGGTGGCAGCGACGGGAATTCCGACAGCGGGTCCACGACCACCGTTGCCGCCGCGACGTCGGACGCCGCGAGCACAACCGCGGCAGCAGCTGAGACCACAACAAGCTCAGCGCCCGCAACCACCGAAGCGGCCGAGACCACCACAACGGCTTCGTCGGGTGGTGACGCTACGGCCCTTCAAGCCGCACTCGCCAACTCCGCCGCCGCCACATCCGGGCGTATCGAAGGGTCGATGACGATGACCGACGTCGCCGGCGCGTCCGGCGACGTCACCATGGGTTTCTCCGGTGAGTTCGACAACACCGCCGGCAACAGCTCATTCACCCTGGACATGTCGCAGCTGGCCAATGCGGCGCCCACCGGTGAGACGATGCCGCCCGGCATGGGCGACCTCTTCGGTGAGATGGAGATCAGAACGATCGGGGACACGTCCTATATGCGTTTCGGTCTGTTCTCGATGCTGGGTATCACGACCGATTGGGTCAGCATGCCCGCGACCGACGCCGGGGGCATGGCGTCGGGCTTTGGCGCCGGGCCCACCAACCCGGAGGATCTGATGCAGGCGTGGGGTGCCTCGGCATGGTCGAACGTCGAAGATCTCGGAACGGAAACGGTGCGCGGGGTGAACACGACGCATTACCGGGCGGTCGTTGACGTAGCCGGGATGATGGATGCCGCCGACGCCCAGGTCCAGACCGACCTGAATAGCTTTGGCACGCTTCCGGACACGATGCCCGTCGAGTTCTGGCTCGGCGACGACAACGTCATGCACAAGATGGTGATGCAGTTCGATGGATCCGGTGACTCGTCCAACGGTTTCGGGTCGATGACGATGACCTGGGAGATGTACGACTTCGGCGCCGACATCAACATCGAAGCGCCGCCCGCCGATCAGGTGACCGACGGCAGCGATCTCGCCGGCATGTTCGGCGGATAGAGGCAAGACCAGTGGCCTCAGTCTGCACCGCCGAGTTCCTCGTCGAGCCGTTCGAGGTGGGGCACCCCGGTGCCCACGTTGAGGCCGCGTTCGCTGCCGTGCGCTCACTCGGCTTCGAGCCGGAGATCGGACCGTTTGGCACGACCATAAGTGGCGAGCCTGACCTGGTGATGGAGGCCGTCAAGGATCTCCTGGACGCCGCAACCGCAGCGGGAGCAAGCCGCGTCTCGATCCAGGTCCAGGTGCATGGTGAGTGACGATGTTGACGCCGTTCTGGCTGCGATCCGCCCCCTGCTCGAGGCCATTGGTGGGGAGTCGATCGCACCGGAGGATCTCAGCGGGGGTGACGTTCCAATCACATGGCGCGGCACAGTGGTCGCGGGGGTTCGTCTGCCTCCCCTGTCGGATTCACTCGACATCTTGATCTCCCGCATCGAGACGGAGTTGGGCGCCCCGCTCAACGAGCTGGACCGGGTCGGCAAGCAGGTCGCCCTACGCCGGCTCGACGAGCAGGGCGCATTCCTGCTGCGTAGGTCGATCGAGTCGGTCGCCGACACCATGGACGTCAGCCGGATCACCATCTACAACTACCTGAACGCCATCAGGGAGGAGTAGGTCGCACGCCCCCGGTAATCTGCCGGTCATGGACGTGATCGAATGGCTCCTCGAGGGAGACCCCGCCATCCGCTGGCAGGTCAAGCGCGACCTCGCATCCGCCTCCCCCGATGACATCTCGGCAGAGAGAGCCCGTGTCGCCACCGACGGTTGGGGCGCCCGTCTCCTCGATGCCGAGGACCCCGACGGGCTCTGGGACGGCGGCGCCTGCTTCCCGGCCTCCTATACCGGCAATGAACCGGGACAACCGTGGACGGCGACGATGCATACGCTGCAAACGCTGCAGATTCTCGGGCTCGATCCGGCGGCGCATTCTGCCCACCGGGCCATCGACCTCGTTGCCGAAAACGGTCGCTGGGAGCACGCCGGGCAGCACTACTTCGACGGTGAGGTCGAGCCGTGCATAAATGGCCGGACAATCGAGACGGGTGCCTACTTCGGGGTTGACGTCGCCCCGATCGTCGCACGAGTCCTCGGAGAGCGACTTGACGACGGCGGTTGGAACTGTGAGGCCGAGAACGGTTCCGTGCGCTCCTCTTTCGACACGACGATCAACGTACTCGACGGGCTGCTTGAGTTCGAGAGAGCGACCGGCGGGTCGGCCGAGGTACGGACTGCCCGGCACCGCGGTGAGGAGTACCTGCTCGAGCACAACATGTTCCGCCGCAAGAGCACCGGCTCGATCGCCGACCCCGCATATGTCGAGTTCGCCTTCCCCTACTACTGGCACTACGACGTCCTGCGGGCGCTCGATTACTTCCGCCGTGCCGGCACCGACCCGGAGCCCCGAATGGCAGAAGGAGTGGAGCTCGTGCGGTCGAAGCGGCAGCCCGACGGCCGGTGGCTACTCGATCGCGTTCATCCCGGGCGGGTCCACTTCGACATGGAGGGTGACGTAGGAACGCCGAGTCGCTGGAACACCCTACGTGCGCTTCGTGTGCTCGACTGGTGGGACGCCGGCGCCTGACCGGTCAGACCTTCTGGATCCTCACCGCGGTCGCCTTGAACTCGGCCGTGCCGGCCTTGGGGTCCCAGAACTCGTTGGTGAGCAGATTGATGTTTGTCTCGTCCGGAAAGTGCAGCGCCATGAACGCCAGACCGGGACGCAGGTTGCGGGCGAACCGCACCGGCGCCTCGATGCTGCCCCTCCGGGAGACCACCATGACGCGATCACCCTCCGCAACCCCATAATTGACACCGTCCTCGGGGGCCAGCTCGATGACCCCGCCGAGACGCTTCGGTGACTTGTAGCGGCCGCTCTGAACGCCGGTGTTGTACGACTCGAGCCGCCGGCCCGTGGTCAGCCGGACCGGGTACTCGTCGGTGAGCTCATCGAGCGGTGGGACGTACTCGGTGGGCGTGAACGGTGCCGGGCCCCGCGGCATCGGGTCCTCCCACAACCACCCGTGGAGGAACTGCGTCCCGGGGTGATCCTCGCTCGGGCACGGCCATTGCAGACCGCCCTCCTTCTCGAGACGCTCGTAAGACATCCCGGCGTGCATCGGAGAGACACTCCTGACCTCTTCCCAAACCTCGTATGCGGACCGCACCGGCCAGTCATGGCCCATGTGTTGCGCCACCAGCGCCAGGATCTCGATGTCGTCCTTGGCCTCCCCGGGCGGTTCGACGGCACGGCGCACCCGCTGGGTCCGCCGCTCCGAGGAGGTGACGGTCCCTTCTGTCTCCGCCCACCCGGCTGCGGCAGGAAGCACCACATCCGCAAGCTCGGCAGTCTTGGTGAGGAACATGTCCTGCGCCACCATGAAGTCGAGGCTCTCGAGACACCGAACCGCACGCCCACTGTCCGCCTCGGACTGGGCCGGGTTCTCACCGAGGACGTAGAGCGCTTTCAGATCTCCGTCCTCCATGGCGTCGAACATCCGGGAGATGTGCCAGCCGTTCTCGGCCGGCATGTTGGTGTTCCAGGCGGCGTTGAATTTGGCGAGATGCTCCGGATCCTCGATGTTCTGGTATCCCGGCAGCTTGTTGGGCAGACCGCCGACGTCGGCGCCGCCCTGCACGTTGTTCTGCCCGCGGATCGGGACGAGACCCGACCCGTAGCGGCCGACGTGCCCGGTGAGCAGCGCCAGGTTGATGAGAGCGAACACGTTGTCGGTGGCATTGTGGTGCTCGGTGATGCCGAGCGTCCAGCACAGCTGTGCCGTGTCGGCGGATGCATAGTCGTGTGCCATCTGCTTGATCAGAGCGGCGGGCACACCGGTGATCTCCGCCGCCCGGTCGAGTGTGTACGAGTCGACCGCAGCCGCGTACTCGTCGAAGCCCGAGGTCGAGTGCTCGATGAAGGCGTTGTTGGTCAGACCGGCGGTGATGATCTCACGGCCGACGGCGTTGGCGAGGGCGATGTCGGAACCGACATCGATGCCGAGCCAGACGTCGGCGAACTCCGCGGACGAGGTACGCCGCGGATCGATCGAGTACATCTTGGCGCCGTTGCGGAGGCCCTTGAGGAGATGGTGGAAGAAGATCGGGTGCGTCTCACGCGCGTTCGACCCCCACAGCAAGATGACGTCTGTGGTCTCGATCTCTTCGTAGGAGGATGTTCCGCCTCCCGCTCCCAGCACTGTCGCCAGACCGACGACCGAAGGAGCGTGTCAGGTACGGTTGCAGCTGTCGACGTTGTGCGACCCCATAACCACCCGCGCGAACTTCTGGGCGAGGTAGTTCGTCTCGTTGGTCGCCTTCGAACAGCTGAACATCCCGAACTCGCGACCCGGGTACGGGGCAAGGCCCGCAGCGATACGGTCGAGGGCTTCGTCCCATGTCGCGGGACGCAACACCCCGCCGTCGCGGACGAGCGGTTCGGTCAGTCTCTGGTACGCCATCTCACCTCCTTTCCGTATCTCCGAGCATACACACCGGGTGCAGCCGGGACCGACTGTTAGTGTGTTCCGAAGGAGGACGGAGGGCACCATAGAGCTACACCTGATGTCGGATCTGGCAACGGCGGAGGAACGAGCCGCAGTCGATGGGCTGCTCGGCTCCGCTACCGACGGGCTCGGGTTGATCGCAGGGGGGAGGGCCGCACTCGGCGGTCTCCACGGTGCCATGGCCGAGCGGAACTTGCTGCTCCCGGCGCTATGGGCCGTGCAGGGGGCCGTCGGCTACATAAGCCGGGGTGCGCTCAACTACGTTTGCGAGAGAGTCCAGGTCCCGCTCGCCGACGCGTACGGCGTAGCCTCTTTCTATTCACTGCTGGCGACCGAGGAGCGCCCCACCCGTGTCGCCCACGTATGTGACGACCTCGCCTGCCGCAACGCCGGTGGCCTCGAGATCCTCGAAGATCTGGGCGACAGGGACGACATTCACCCCAGCCCGTGTCTCGGCCAGTGCGATCGCGCCCCGGCCGTGTTCATCCAGATTGCCGGGCAGAGCGACGTCGTGCTCACCGATGTGCGCAAACAGGACGTCCGTGCCGTACTCGAAGGGACCGCCGTCGACGGCGACGTCGACGGCCCGGTGGTGGCCGAGGGAGATCGTCTGCTGGTACGAGTGGGTCGAACCGACCCGTCCAGCCTCGACGACTATCGCGCTCTGGGCGGCTACCGGAGCCTCGACCACGCCGTGACCATGGGTCGTGACGAGGTCATCGCCGCGGTCGTCGCCGCAGGCCTCCGCGGACGCGGCGGGGCAGCATTCCCCACAGGGATCAAGTGGCGGGCCGTCGCCGACGAGCCTGCGGACACCAAATACCTGGTCTGCAACGCCGACGAGTCCGAACCGGGGACCTTCAAGGACCGCGTTCTTCTCGAATCGGATCCGTTTGCCGTCGTCGAGGCAATGACCATCGCCGGGTTTGCCATCGGCGCCGAGCAGGGATATCTATACATCAGGGGTGAATACCCGGTAGCTCAACATCGGTTCGAGACGGCGGTCGGCCGGGCGCGGGCCGTGGGTCTGCTGGGCACCGATGTCGCCGGGCGGGGATTTCGGTTCGACATCGAGGTCAGACGCGGCGCCGGCGCCTACATCTGCGGAGAAGAGACGGCACTTTTCAACTCCATCGAGGGCTTCCGCGGCATGCCCCGCCAGAAACCTCCGTTCCCCACGCAGGCCGGTCTGTTCGGCAAGCCGACGGTCATCAACAACGTCGAAACGCTGGTGAACGTGCTGCAAATCGTCGCCGATGGCGGTGAGGCGTTCGCCCGGATCGGAACGGCCGAGTCGACCGGGACCAAGATCTTCTGTCTTTCCGGCGATGTCACCCGCCCCGGCTCCTACGAAGTCGAGTTCGGGGCAACGCTTCAGGACCTGATCGACATCGCGGGTGGCGTCACCGGTACCTTCCGGGCTGCGCTCGCCGGCGGGGCGGCAGGTGCGTTTCTCCTGGAGGACAAGCTCGATCTCCCGCTGACTTTCGAAGCAGCGCGGGCTGCAGGGGTATCGCTTGGCTCCGGAGTGGTCATGGTCTTCAACGACCAGACAGACTTCACCGACCTGCTCGTGCGTATCGGCGCCTTCTTCCGTGACGAGTCGTGTGGCCAATGTGTTCCGTGCCGGGTGGGCACCATGCGCCAGGAGGAGTCGCTGCTCCGTCTCGCCGCAGGAGGCGCAGGCGAGGACACGGTTCTCGCCGACCTGGCCCTGGTGATGGGCGACTCCTCGATCTGTGGCTTCGGCCACGCCGCCTCCTGGGCGGTGCAATCGGCGCTACAGCAAGGTCTGATCGGAGGCAACAGATGACCGCCATGCCGCTGCCGGAGCCACGGCCGCTCGTCAACGTCACCCTCGACGGGCAACCGGTCGCCGTCCCGGCCGGGAGCACCATCCTCGATGCCTGCCGCCGCAACGACGTCCCCGTGCCGACGCTGTGCTATCTCGACAACCTGACACCGCCCAGCGCCTGCCGAGTCTGCGTGGTCGAAGTGAGCGGGTCACGCACCCTGGTCCCTTCCTGCTCGCGGGAGGTGACCGAGGGGATGGAGATCACGACGGAAAGCGACAGGATCGCCAAGAACCGCAAGCTGGTCTACGAACTGCTGGCGTCATCGGTCGACATGTCGCTCGTCGACGACACGACCCACGCCTGGATGGACCGCTACCACGTCGACGCCGGTCGGTTCGGCAACGAACCTGCCACCGTGGCGCAGCCGGTAAAGATCCAGGACGATCTGTACATCCGGGACTACTCGAAGTGCGTCTTGTGTTTTCGGTGCGTCTCCGCGTGTGGCTCAGATGCCCAGAACACGTTCGCCATCACTGCGGCGGGGCGTGGCTTCGCCAGCGAGATCTCGACCGAGTTCGACGTGACCCTTCCCGATTCAGCCTGCGTGTACTGCGGCAACTGTGTCGCTGTGTGCCCGACCGGTGCGCTGATGGTCAAGACCGAGTACGACATGAGGGCGGAAGGCACCTGGGACGAGAGCAAGCAGGCGGTCACCACGACCATCTGCCCGTACTGCGGGGTCGGGTGCAACCTGGAGCTGCACGTCCAGGACAACGAGATCGTCAAGGTGACCTCACCGTCCGATCACTCCGTCACCCACGGGCACCTCTGCATCAAGGGCCGCTTCGGATACGCCCACGTATCGACATGAGCAAGTCCGCTATCCGCCGAATCGAGCGGCTCGGTCCCGGCCGGCGTGACTCGGTTGATGACGCTCTGGTCGTCGAGCGGCCGGTGGAGTTCCGTCTGTCCGGTGTTCCTGTTGCCGTGTTGATGCGCTCCCCCGGCGACGACGAGGTCCTGGCCCGTGGCTTCGCACTCAGCGAGTCGATCATCTCGAAACCCGGCGAGTTCGTCGGGATCGAGCGCGCCGGCGTCACTGCCGACGACGATCGCTGGAACCTCGTGCTCGCCCCGGGTGTCACCGTTGACCCGGATCAGTTCAGGAGAAACACCTACACGTCGTCATCGTGCGGAGTATGCGGCAAGGCGTCGATCGATGCGGTCCTGATCGCAGCGCCACCTCTCGCACCGGGACCACAGCTAGACATGACCATCATCGCCCGGATGCCGGAGACAATGCGGGCGGCCCAGTCTGAGTTCGACCTGACCGGGGGTATCCACGCTGCCGCGGGGTTCACTGCCGACGGCGAATTGGTGGCAATCCGCGAGGACATCGGGCGCCACAACGCTGTGGACAAGCTGATTGGGGATCTTGCCGGAAGGCACTGGCCCCTGCACGACTTCGTAGCGATGGTGTCGGGGCGGGTGAGCTTCGAGATCGTACAGAAATGCGCCGTGGTCGGCATCCCTGTCGTCTGCGGAGTTTCAGCCGCATCGTCGCTGGCCGTCGAGTTGGGCGACGAGCTGGGGATGACGGTCGCCGGGTTCGTCCGGGATGGCTCCTGCAACGTCTATTGCGGTGCGTCACGCATCGTGGAATCGCCCGTCTGAGGTATCAAAACTCGTAGCAGGATCTGGCCACGAACCTGGTCGAGAGTACCGGCGGTCGGAGGGCAGGGAGGATTGACCGGTGATGTCGGCCGCCGACTACCGTGGCGCCCATGCGATCGCACTTCATCGATGTCGACGGATCGGTTCACTACGTAGCGACCGGTGACGGCGGTCCGGTGATGGTCCTGGTGCATGGCATCGGAGCCAGCTACATCTCGTGGTACCCGGTCTTCGAAGCGCTCGGCCAGAGCTACCGCGTCTTTGCCGTCGATCTCATCGGGCACGGGTTCACTCCACCCCATGGCCGCAAGGCAACCGTACGCAGCAACGCCGAGATGCTCGCCCGGTTTGCCGATGCGCTGAGCGACGAGCAGGTGATCCTGGTCGGCAACTCGATGGGCGGGCTCGTCTCGATGCTCACCGCCGTGAGCCACCCCGACCTGGTCGCCGGTCTGGTGCTCGTCAACACGGCGCTCCCGATCGTATCGGTTAAGTCGCTGTCGCTGGAGTCGCAGCGTCTCGCCTGGCCGCTGGTGCCGCTGCTCGGCAACAATGCCGCCCGCTACTACTACCACGAGCGAACCGTCGAACAGGAAGTAGACGAGACGTTCCGGCTGGTGCTGAGCCGGGGGGCCGAGGTGCGCCCGCTGCACCGGGCCGCGGCAATCGAGATGGCCCGTGCCAGGCGCGAGATGGAGTGGAGCATCCCCGCGTTCACCGAGGCCGCCCGGTCGATCGCCGTCGAGCTTGCCTCGAGCAGGCGATTTCGCAAGACCCTCCACCAGATCTCGCAACCGACCTTGCTGATCCACGGCACCGACGACCGTGTGGTCCACCCCACGTCCGCCCGGTGGGCGGCCAATGAGCGCCCGGACTGGGACTTCCAGATGATCGAGGGCATGGGGCATACCCCCATGATCGAAAACCCCGCCCTGTTCGTGGAACTCGTCGACGAGTGGATTCACCACAAGGTGCTACAACCGCATTGAGCGGCTACTCCCAGAGTGACTCGAGCACCGCGGCAACGGTGTCTTTGCCGCCGGAAGCCGTGATCGCACCGCCCTCTTCCTCCGGGACACCGGCGACCACCGGCTCGAAATGGTCGATCGCCGCGTCGAGAAACCGGCTCGGAACGGCGTAGCTGTGTCTGCCGTCGCCCCCGAAGCGACGGTGATAGAACCGCTGGGGAAAGGTGACGGCGAGATGATCCTGCGCCCTGGTGAGGGCTACGTAGAGCAGGCGCCGTTCCTCCTCGACACCGCCGGGCTCATTCAGCGCCATGTCCGACGGGATGTTGCCGTCGCTGGCGTGGATCACGTACACCGCCGGCCACTCCCCACCCTTGGCGGAATGAATCGTGCTCAAGACGAGATAGTCATCGTCGAGATGCGGCGGCCCGACCTCGGTGGTCGAGTGCGGCGGGTCGAGCGTGACCTCGGCGAGAAAGCGGCTCCGGTCGCGATAGCTCGAGGCGATGTCGCGAAGCTGGGCGATGTCGGCCACACGCACGGCAGCGTCGTCATAGTTGCGCTCGATGACACCCCGGGCGAACGGGATGAGCCGTTCGATCTGCGCCCCCGGGCCGAGGTTCCCGATGTTGCAATCGCCAAGACCATCCTGAAGCTCGACCAGGAACGGGCGTGACTCGGCGACAACGGGGAACGAGCCCTCACAGAACCGGCGCACCGGGCTCCCGGCACCGCTGGTGAGATCGCCCATGATGCGCCCCGCGGTCGCCGGCCCAATGCCGGGGATGAGCTGGAGAACCCGATACCAGGCGAGCTCGTCGTGCGGGTTGTCGAGGATCCGCAGCATGGCCATCAGATCCTTGACGTGCCCGGCCTCGAGGAAGCGCATCCCGCCAAACTTCTTGTAGGGGATCTTTCTCCTGCTCAGCTCGATCTCGAGCCCGTCGCTGTGATGGCTGGTGCGGAACAGCACCGCCTGGTCACGCAACGGAATCCCGAACTCGCGCATCTCGAGAACCAGATCGCAGACGTAATCTGCCTGGGCGGCTTCGTCGACGCACTTCACGAGCGCCGGTCGAGGCCCGGACGGCCGACCCGACCACAGCTCCTTGGGAAACGTGCCGGTGCCGGCAGCCATGACCGCATTGGCGGCAGAGAGGATCTCCGGTGTCGATCGGTAGTTCTGCTCCAGTTTGATAACGGTGGTGTCGGGGAAGGTCTCCGGAAACTCAAGCATGTTGGCGACGGAGGCTGCCCTGAAGGAGTAGATGGCCTGGGCGTCGTCACCGACAACTGTGACGTTGCCGTGGGATGCCGTGAGCAGGCGGAGGATGTCGGCCTGGATCCGGTTGGTGTCCTGGTATTCGTCGACGAGCACGTGATCGAACAGCGACCGGACGGCGTCCCCATCCGGAGACTCGAGCAGCGCCCGCCAGTAGAGGAGTAGGTCGTCGAAGTCGACGACGTTGTGCCGGCGCTTGCGATCGGTGTAGCCGCGGAAGATCTCCTTTAGTTCCTCGCCATGATCCCGGCACCAGGGAAAGCGCTCGTCGAGGACCTCGCCGAGCTTCTCCTGAGCGTTGACCGCCCGTGAGTAGATGGCAGCAATGGTCTCCTGTCTGGGAAAGCGGACCTTGCCATCAGCGTGTCCCGACTCGGCGCGGATCAGGCCAAACAGACCGCTCGAGTCACTCTGATCCAGAACCGTGAAACCGTCGCGGAGACCTACTGCGGTTGCGTTGCGGCGGAGCAGCCGGTTGGCGATCGAGTGAAAGGTGCCACCCCATACCCGGCCGGTCGCCTGCCGATCGACGAACGCCCCCGCCCTCCGCAGCATCTCCCCTGCGGCCCGTCGGGTGAAGGTCAGCAGCAGGATCCGCTCCGGTGGGGCCCCGTCGTCGATGAGCCGGGCGACCCTACTGGCGAGAGTCCGTGTCTTCCCGCTGCCGGCACCGGCGATGACGAGCAATGGTCCGCCGTCGTGCAGAACGGCAGCGCGCTGCTCTCGGTTGAGGTCGGCCAGCCAACCCGGGGACTCGGGCACGGGTACGAACATTTGTTCGATGCTAGCTCGCGTCTGTGCCGTCGGAGGTATTTCAGCCGAGGAACGGCGTCCGATCGACGATTACCCGCCGATGCGTTCCAAAGGCGACCATCTCGTCGCCCTGGGTCACCGTGAATTTGAAGAACAGATTCTTCTCGTCCGCTTCGACCAATTCGGCGCGGGCGGTAACGCGCTCACCCACGCTGGTCGCCTTGACGTGGTGGATCTCCGCGAACACACCGACTGTCGTCTGCTCCTCGCCGACCCGTCGCGCATACGACAGGAAGGCCGCCTGCTCGGCGAGGGCGAGCACGCGGGGCGTGGCCAGGACGGGCACATCTCCGGAGTGATGCTCCAGCGCCGTGTCGCCCGCGGTAACGAGTAGGGATACCTCGCCGGCAGCCGGATCAGAGGGTTCGCTCATGGCGGGAAGACTACCGTGAGCACCTCGACGATTGGAGTAATCGATTGGTGAGCCTCGACCGGCGCGGCGATGTCTTCGTCCTAACCATGGACGACGGCGAGAACCGTATGAATCGCGGGTGGCTCGACGAGATGAACGCCGCGCTGGACGCCGTCGATGGGGCGGCCGATCCGCTGGCGCTGGTCACGACGGGCTCCGGCAAATTCTTCTCGAACGGCCTCGACCTCGACTGGCTTCTCGGCGGCGAGGTCGACATGCCGAGCTTTGTTGCCGAGGTTGAGTGCCTCCTCGCCCGGGTCCTGTCCTCCCCCTACATCACCGTCGCTGCCTGCAACGGCCACACTTTTGCGGCGGGCGCGATGCTGGCTCTCACCCACGACTTTCGCGTCATGCGGGCCGACCGCGGGTTCTTCTGCCTCCCCGAGGTCGACATCGGGATCCCGTTCACGCCTGGTATGAACTCGCTGATCCGGTCACGGATGACCATCACGGCGGCGCACGAGGTCATGGTCACGGGACGCAGGATCGGGGGCGAGGACGCCGCAAGGCTCCACATCGTCCATCACGCGGTCGCTGAGGACCAGGTGTTGCCAAAGGCGATCGAGATTGCCGCAGAGCAGGCCGGCAAAGACCGCATCACGCTGACGACGATAAAGGAGCGGATGTACGGGGAAACCATCCGGCTGCTCCGCAACAGCCCGGGCACGCAGCCACACACCTAGGCTGGGGTCATGGAAACGGGCGAGCTGAAGAGAGTCGCCGGGGCGAACATCCTCGCGCTCGAGGGTGACGTCACCCGGCAACCCGTCGAGGCCGTCGTCAACAGCGCCAACGAGAACCTCCAACACAACGAGGGCGTCGCCGCGGCGGTGGTCCGCACCGGTGGCCGTGTCATCCAGGAGGAGTCCAACACCTGGGTCAGACAGCACGGTCCGGTCGCACCCGGCGGCGCGGCGGTGACGACCGGGGGCATGTTGCAGGCCTCCCACGTGATCCATGCGGTCGCTCCCCACTTCGTCGACGACACCAGCGACGCCACCCTCGCCGACACGGTCGGTGCCGCCCTCGACGCGGCCCGCAGCCGCGGCCTCCGCTCGGTCGCGTTTCCTCTACTGGGTTCGGGTGCGCACGGCTTCGCTCCGGAACGGGCCGCCCGGGTGATCGTGACCGCGGTCGAGGCCTGGCTCGACGAGAACCCCGGTGCGCTCACCGAGGTGCGCCTGGTTGGATTCACGCATAACCAGACAACCCTGCTCACCCGGTACCTGACCGAGAGCTAAGACCGCTCGAGACGCTCCCGTAGCGAGCCGTCCAGCGGGACCGAGTTCGCCATCCGGATCGCGGTGATCGAGATGAGACCGGCGTCGAGAGCGGCCAGGTCCGAGCCGTCGGCCTCTCCCTCCACATGCAGGATCCCGTCGAATTCGTGGTGATAGACGCCGTTGCTGCCGGCAAACAACCGGCCGTACCGGGTGCGGGCAAGAGTGGTCACCACACGAGGCGTGTCCATGTTGGCGTCGGGAGGAAGGTTCACCGAGAGCACGTCGACGCCGGGGGGAAAGCCGGCGTCAAAAAGGGTGGCAACAATGTCGGCGGCGATCGTGGCGAGACGGGTCCACATCTCCAGCGCCGGCTCGGTACGCACCCATGTCACCCAGCTTGCCCAGTCGCCAACCGACATGGCGGAGAACGCGATCCCGGGGATTCCGGTGTTGGCAGCCTCGACGACGGCACCGAGGGTGCCGCTTGCAGTCGCGAAGGCGCTGCCCCGGTTTGAGCCGATGTTGATGCCCGACACCACGAGATCCGGTCGGGCATCCAGGATCCCGTAGGAGCCGATCTGGACGCAATCGGCCGGGTAGCCGTCGACCGACCACATCGCAATGCCGTGACGCATGACCCTCTCGGTGGCAACGACACCGGTTCGGGTGATGGCCTTGCCGATCCAGCTTCGCTCGCCGCCGGGCGCCGCCACCGTCACCGTCGAGATCTTCCCGAGCTCCGCTGCCAGTGGGGCCAGCGCCGGGGCGTCGATCCCGTCATCGTTTGTGATCAAAAGGCTCTTCATGGGTGAGAAACATATACTTGGAATATTCTTAGTCGACTCTTACTTGAAATATGAGTCTGAATCGTTTAGATTAGGTGAACAGACAAGACAGATATCAGTTTCTACCGGAGGCTCAAGAATGCAACTAGTACGTTTCGATCCTTTCAGCGCCATGCGCGAGTTCGACCGTCTCTTCGAAGGACGACCCGCCAGCAGGTGGATGCCGCGTGTAGACGTCTACGACCGTGAGAACGATCTGATGGTCCGCTCCGAGGTGGCCGGGATTTCCCCCGATGACATCGAGATCACCGTCGAGGGCAACAGCCTCACCATCAAGGGCGCCCGCAACTTCGAAAGTGAAGAGAACAAGGACAACTACCACCGCAAGGAGATCTTCGAGGGCTCATTCGAGCGCACGATCCTCTTGCCGGAGGGAACCGATCCCGAGGCGGTTTCGGCGACCAGCAAGGACGGCATCCTCGAGATCAGTGTCCCCAAGAAGCCGGAGGTCCTACCCCACAAGGTCTCCGTAGAGATTCAGCGCTAGCCATCCCTCTCCTCCCAAGCTGGGCGCTGTTGGGCCGGCCCGATCCTCCCCGGGCCGGCCCTTTCTTGCGTATCGTTTTTACGTATCGTTGCGTAGGAGTTGACCGGCTTCCTTTCGTAGGAGGCTGTTGAACAGATTGCGGCGACATCCGGCACAAAGCGCCGATTGACCTTCGTACAATGCCGCCAGCGGAAGGAGCGAAGTGATCCACACCACAGAAGTCATCGAGGTGGACGACGCACTGGTAGCGGCATTCGCCCGGCTGACTCCCCAGCTCTCATCGTCAAACCCACCACCCGACTACAACGAGTTGTCAGAGATCGTCGCCAACCCGGCGACCGTCCTCTTCATCGCCCGCGATGTGCTCAGCGGTGAGATCGTCGGCACCCTGACGCTTGCACTGTTCAGGATCCCGACGGGTCTGCGCGCCTGGATCGAGGATGTCGTCGTCGACGAGCAGGCCCGGGGCCAGGGCGTGGGAGCCGCACTCAGCGAAGCGGCAGTGGAGAGGGCCGTTCGTTCCGGCGCCCGCACCGTTGATCTGACGTCCCGCCCCTCGCGCGAAGCGGCCAACCGACTCTACAAGCGGATCGGTTTCATGCCGCGCGACACCAACGTGTACCGCTACGAGGCCACGCAGTAGCCGTCCTAACCGCTGTGGCCGACGCCGGCACCAACTGGATTTGCGGTTGTGAATGACAACGACCGCCCCAGCGCCTGCTCGAGATCGGCGATTACATCGTCGGGGTGCTCGCCACCCACGCTGAGCCTGATCAGGTTTGCCGGAACCGACGCCAAATCGCGGCCTTCGTCACCCTGTTGCTGATGGGTGGAAATGGCCGGGATGGTGGCGACGCTCTTGATGCGGCCGAGATCGGTGGCCCGCCAGATCATCTCGAACCTGTCGAACACCTCGCGCGCTGCCCGGGGTCCTCCCTTCACCTCGAAGGCCAGCAGGTGCCCGTAGCGGTTGACATCGCTCCCGTAGTCGTCGGCGCCGTCGACCAGCTTCATCGTTCTCGCGGCGATGTCGTGCCCCGGCATCGACTCGAGACCGGGGTACGACACCCGATCGACCCCATCGTGGGAGTCGAGGAAACGGGCAACCTTCATGGCGGAAGCGCTGAGCACATCCATCCGGTGCCGGAGCGTGCGCAGATCGCTTATCGTCATCAGGGCGTTGAACGGGCTCGCCGCAGGACCGTGGTCCCGGAACGGGAGCAGCTTGACGTAGGTGGCGAAGTCATCGCTCATCTCGTCGGGACCGATGGCGGTGGTGATGCCGTGGCGGGCGATCAGCGCTCCCCCGATAGCGAACCCGGATGCCGTCATCGATTTGGTCGTCGAGTGAACGACGATGTCGGCACCGAGCACGAGCGGCCGGGTGAGGGCGGGGGTGGCCACCGTGCTGTCGATGATCAATGGCAGACCGGCCGCATGGGCAATGCCCGCAACAGTCGCGATGTCCATGACGCTCACCAGCGGGTTGGATGGTGTCTCCCCGTAGACGAACCGGGTACCGCCGTCGATCCTGTCCGCCCATTCGCTCAAATCGAGCGGATCTCTGACCCAGCGGATCTCGATACCACGCTCAACACCGTATCGCTGTTGGAACAGCATGAACGTCCCGCCGTAGCACCGGGCGCTGGCCACGATGTTCGTCCCGGGCTCGGGGTGCTCGAGGAAGGGGTTGGTCGCCATGAAGACGGCGGACATGCCGGACGCCGTGGCGACGGCCGACGCCTCACCGTCGAAGCCGTAGCCCTCGAGCAACGCCAGGGTCTCCTCGAGATAGTGCTGGGTGGGGTTGGCGATCCTCGAGTAAACCCACCCCGGCATCAGGTAGGCGAGGGCCGCTTCCATGTGGTCGCTGTTCTCGAAATGCTCGGCGGTCGACAGATAGCCGGGCTCGATGATGCTCCCCTGGTTGGCCAGGGCGGCCTCCATGTCGTACACACCGTGGACCGCGATCGTGTCGAACTTCTTTGTGCGCATGATGGCGCGGCGTCGGGCCACCGCCGCCGCCATCTCCTCGCCACGGGCCACGTAGCTCGCTACGCCGGCGCTGTACTCGGTCATCTCGTCTCCTCCCGGCTGTCACCGAAGGTCAGATGGGCAGAGCCTGGGTCGCTTTGATCTCGATCAGCACCAGGCTGGTGTTGATCCGTGCCATGCCGGGAATCGGGGTGAGCCGGTTGACGATGAACTCCTGCAACTCGTGACGGTTGCGGAACACAGTCTTCAGCAGGTAGTCGAACTCGCCCGTTATGTGATGGCACTCCATTACCTCCGGCATGTCCTGCACCAGTTCCTTGAACCGCTCTATGGCTTCGAACTGATGTAGCTGTAGCGAGACGCTGATGAAACAGATCATGTCGAAACCGAGCTGCTCCCGGTCAAGCACGGTCGCATAGCCGCGGACCGCCCCGGCCTCCTCGAGCCGCTTCACCCGGGCATGGGTCGCCGGCGCCGAGAGCCCGATCCGTCGAGCCACCTCGGCGTTGCTGACCCGGCCGTCCTCCTGAAGCAACCGCAGGATCGCCAGATCCGTCTCATCCAGACTCACTTGCGACGATCGTATCACCAGATACCCCCTCCTGAGAATGGTCATTCTTCAGTATAGACATTCCACCTTTGATTCTTCTGCCAATGGCTGAGATTCACGATGAATATTCAGACAGTCGTCTCGATCCCACTCGATCACCGAACAATCGAAACCGTGTCTGCCAGACTGTCGGACGCTCCTGCGGGTCCGGGCGAGTACATGCCCGTCAACAGTCGAACACCGACCAGCAGATCTCGTTTCGCAACCGCTGATCGTCCAGGACGAGTTCGCGAATCGCATCCGGGAGCTGTTCGCGCTGCCAACGGCACTCGAGCCGGCCGGCGCTCTCACCCTCGTTTCCGGGGGCAGCCGCACGCACGGCCTTGATCGCGTAGGCCGCAGCACCGAGCTCGTGCGCGGCGACATGCGCTACCACTGCCGCCTGGCCGGCAGCAAATGCGGCGTGCCGGGCGGCTCCGCGCAACTCTCGTGCCGCAGCCATGGCATGGCCACCCGCCGCACGAGACTGCGACATCTTGATCTCGCCACGCGCCCATGTCCGAATCTGCTCGATCGCCTGGCGGGGCCGCGGGTCCGCGGGCTGTACCGACTCGAAGAGGTGCAGAACGTGCTCTGCGCAAGCGGCCGCCCACAACGCCAGGAGCCGATGGTCGGTGTCGGTGAGCGTCCCCCCGCGGCGAATGGTGATGAAGCGGGGGTCGCGTTCTTTGGGGAGGATCACGCCTGCACCGTTCCTGAGTGCATCTGCCCAGCATAGATAGGGCAATCTCGTCCACACCGTCGAGTTCGCTCGCTCTACGCTCAGGTTGCGGCCTGAGATAGACACCGGACCGCAATATGCCCGCCAGCTGAGAGAGGTCAGTCCGGCGCCGGGCGCGAGCGCAGGATTGACCGCACCACGAACAGGGCGACCATCGCCAGCAGCTCGGCGATCACTATGACCTTGGTTGTGTCCGCCGCCGGGATCCAGGACACCTCGCCGTCTTTGATGCGGTAGGCACCGACGGGGCGCGCCATCAGGCCGAAGCCGCCACCAGAACCGCTTCCCGTCGTGTCGGGACCCTCGCCCTCTCCACCCCCGCCTCCGCCGAATACTGCGGCCGCCGGGATGAAAGTCACGCCGTCCTTCTCGTAGGGATCGCCGTAGACCCGTCTCACCGTGACACTGTCCCGGGCTGCGGCCACGACGTCGTCGAACTTGGACATATGTTCACTCCTCTAGTGAGCGGCTACCCGGCCAGCGTGCCAGGAAACGAGGGAGACGACCAGACACATTCTCGACACATCGCAACGCCCGATCCGGGATAACGCCCCGGCTCAACTTGAATGATGACGACGCCGATGTCTCCCTCGAGGAGGAGCCCGTGCCCATGCGTTTCACGACAGGCCGTCGGACATCCCTGGCGGTGGTTTTCGGTGTGCTTGTCGCCGTTCTCCCTTCGCTCGTCGACTCTTCGGTGGCTGCACCGGCCCTGGCCGACACCGCCTGCCCGGCGCCGACACTGACACCCGACGACCCAAGGGCGCAGTGGGTGGAGGGCACGATGGCGCTCGACGACGGAGCCACCCGTGACTTCTACAACCGGGCCGCCCAGCTGGCATGGGACAACTTCATGGGCGACTGGGCCGACGTCAACGGCACACCCCAGGGCAGCGTCGCCTACGCCACCGCTTCCCTTCCCGACGATGACACCCCGGGACCGCACACGTGGAACGTGACGTCGCTGGTTCGGGAGTGGCTGAGCGGCACCCCCAACCAGGGGTTCATGTTGCGTCAGGTCGGCGGCGCAGGCCCCTTCGACTTCTACAGCAAGGAACACCCCGTCTCCGCCGAGCGGCCCAAGCTCACAGTCAACACGTCGACGGGAACGGTCACGCTCGAGCCAGAGGCAGACACCCATCTCGACAGTTCGACCTATCAGGGCTTCGGCGACGAAACCCGGCTGCGCATCTCGGAGAACCCGACGCTTATCCGCTTCGACCTTTCGGCGCTCCCGGCGGGAGCGACCGTCAACTCCGCCACCCTGCAGCTGTGGAGCTACGCCGAGTACGGAAGCTCGGCCCTAGAGGTTGGCGTGTTCCGGGTGTTCCACGACCCGGGCTCGCTCCCTGCGGCCCGCAACGGACTGGCCCACGGCTACAACGGCGATGCCGGGATCGGAGGCAACCGGGACGTGTACGTGTACACGACGTTCACCGACACTTCGTGGGGCGACGTGTATGCCAACGCAGACTCCCCCAACGTGGCGCTGGTCTCGTCGGCGCCTGGATTCGAGCCACTCGACGGCCCGGCGCTGAAGGTCACGATTCCTGCCGGGGAGAACACCGGGATGAGCGCCGCCTACAAGTTCGCCGACCAGACGGGATCTGAGCCGGAGGAGATCTACTTCCGCTACTACCTGCGCATCGATCAGAGCTGGGATCCCACCTACGGCGGCAAGTTCCCAGGTATCTCAGGCACCTACGGCATCGCTGGGTGGGGTGGCCGGCAATCTGACGGAACCAACGGATGGTCGGCGCGCGGTCTCTACCAGCCGACGGTGACCGGTAGCGGCAACCCGCTCGACGACACGGTCCCGGTGGGCAGTTACGTCTACCACGCCGAACAGCCGACGCAGTACGGCGACAACGTGCTGTGGCAGGACGGGTACCTCGGCTATCTCGAGAAGGACCGCTGGTACAGCATCGAGCAGCATCTAGTGCTGAACACACCGGGCGTCAACGACGGAATCCTCGAGACCTGGATCGACGGCCGACTCGCCTACCGGCAGACCAACTGGCGGTGGCGTGACGTCGACAGTCTGAAGATCGAGCAGATCTGGCTCGACTTCTACCACGGCGGCACCGACGTTCCCGACCACGACATCAGCCTTTACATCGACAACGTGGTGATCGCCAGGAGCTACATCGGCCCGATGACCGGCGCCCCGTGCGCTCCCACCAGCGGCACGTTCATTGACGACGACGGGTCGGTATTCGAGCCCGACATCGAGAAGATCGCCTACGCCGGGATCACCAAAGGCTGCAACCCACCGGTCAACGACAAGTACTGCCCCGCCGACACGGTGACCCGGGGCCAGATGGCAGCGTTCCTGGTACGTGCCCTCGACCTCCCACCTGGCACACCCGGCGCCTTCACCGACGACGACGGATCGGTGTTCGAAGCCAACATCGAAGCCCTCGCCGCAGCAGGGATCACCAGGGGCTGCAACCCACCGGTCAACGACAAGTACTGCCCAACTGCCAACGTCACCAGGGAACAGATGGCGGCATTCCTGGTACGCGGGTTGGGTCTGACCGCCAACACCTCACCCGGCTTCGTCGACACCACCAACTCCATCTTCCAGACGGACATCGAGAAACTGGCCACCGCAGGCATCACCAAGGGCTGCAACCCCCCGGTCAACGACCGCTTCTGCCCCACCAACCCGGTCACCCGCGGCCAGATGGCAGCATTCCTCTCGAGGGCGCTCGGGCTGTAGCGGCCACGCCGGGTCACACCCGCCGGAGGTCCTAGAGTGACCACCGCTCGCCACGCACTGTCGAAGGGACACACAATGCGGCGCTCGACTCCCCTGCTCTTGGCCCTGATAGTGCTGCTGTTTGTCGCGGGGACGGCTCCGGCTTTGGCAGTCGGTCTCGAAGGCCAGGTCGAGGTGATCTCGACATCCGTCGGGGGAACACAGGGCAACGGCGATTCCGGCTACCCCGAGTGGTCACCGAACGGAGAGATGGTTGCATTCAGTAGCTGGGCGTCGAACCTCGTCGCGGGCGACACGAACGGAACGTCCGACGTGTTCATGAAGAACATCGATACCGGCGTGGTGACCCGTGTGTCCGAATCGAGCTCCGGCGGTGAGGGGAACCTCTACTCGTTCACCCCGCGTTGGTCACCAGATGGAACGAAGATCGCGTTCTACAGCTACGCAACCACACTCGTCACCGGGGACGCCAACAATCAGCCCGACGTGTTTGTAAAAGACCTGGCGACCGACGCCCTGACCCGCATCTCGACCACGAGTAGCGGAGCCCAGGCAGACGGGTACTCGTTGGAACCGCGGTGGTCGCCGGATGGCAGCAGCATCGTGTTCACCAGTTCCGCGGCGAACCTCGCCGCCGCAGATACCAATGCGTCCGATGACGTGTTCGTCAAGAACCTCACCACCGGTGCGATCACCGTGGTTTCGGCCCTCGGAGGAACGCCCGGCAACGGTGACTCCGGGGCACCGGCCTGGTCACCGGACGGAACCCGGATCGCCTTCTGGAGCGAAGCCAGCAATCTCGTGGCGGGCGATACGAATGATCAGGCCGACATATTCGTCAAAAACCTCGCCTCGGGTGTGATCACCCGCGTCTCGACAACGAGCCAGGGCGGCCAGACCGAGTTCGAAGTCGGGGCGGGATCGACCGCCGAGATCGGCGGGCCGTTCTGGTCGCCGGACGGCACCCGTATCGCCTTTGCGAGCCCCGCAATCAACCTCGTCCCCAACGACACCAACGGAGTGTGGGACGTCTTCGTCAAGGACCTCCCGACCGGCCTGGTCACCCGGGCATCGACAAGGAGCGACGGTGGCGGTGCTCACAACTCGTCCTACGGCCCTGCCTGGTCATCCGATGGCGAGCATCTCGCCTTCTACAGCAGTGCGGACGACCTGGTTGGCAACGACACGAACGGCTATGCGGACGCCTTCATCAAGGACCTGGTCACCGACGAGACGATTCGGGTCTCGACGGACGCTTCGGGTGTACAGGGTGACCGTGCGTCCCGATTCCTCGCCTGGGCACCCGATGGCGCCCGCTTCGTATTGGAGAGCAAGTCCACAAACCTGATCCCGGGCGGCACCACCGCGTACCAGCATCTCTTTCTGCGGATGCTCGACACCGACCCACTTGGCCATGGCACATTTGTCGACGACGACGGGTCGGTATTCGAGCCCGACATCGAGAAGATCGCCGACGCCGGGATCACCAAAGGCTGCAACCCACCGGTCAACGACATGTTCTGTCCCGACGACACGGTGACCCGGGGCCAGATGGCAGCGTTCCTGGTCCGTGCCCTCGACCTGACGGCGTCGGGCTCGACGGACTTTGTCGACGACAACGGCTCCGTGTTCGAAGCCAACATCGAAGCCCTCGCCGCCGCAGGGATCACCAGGGGCTGCAACCCACCGGTCAACGACAAGTACTGCCCAACTGCCAACGTCACCAGGGAACAGATGGCCGCGTTCCTGGTACGAGCACTCGGCCTCACCGCCAACACGTCACCCGGCTTCGTCGACGACGACAACTCCGTCTTCGAGGTCGACATCGAGAAACTGGCGACCGCAGGGATCACCAAGGGCTGCAACCCCCCGGTCAACGACCGCTTCTGCCCCACCAACCCGGTCACCCGCGGCCAGATGGCAGCATTCCTCTCGAGGGCGCTGGGCTTGTAACGGGGAGGTCAGTGGCGCCGAACCGGCGCGGACGGCACCGCACTCGTCGCGCCGACACCTCCCATGGGGTCTTTAGCGTGCCGCGAGGATCCAGGCGACAATGACGACGTTGATGATGATGCCGTAGAGACCCTGATCAGGCGAGGTCTTTATGTCGCCATCCCACAGCAGGACGTGCAGGAGGGACACGACAATCGCTGCGGTGACGGTTACGCTACCCCCCCATCTAGCGTCCAGGAGAATGCCCACGCCGCCGGCCACGAGCGCGGCCGCTGCGATCCCAATGGCGATTGCAGTGGAAGTGCGCAACACGCCGTCGGAGATCCCGGAGGGCAGGAACCGTGCGCCAACGGGCCAGGCCATGCCCTCGCGCAATTCAAACCATTGGAGGGCCTGGCCCAGGTACATCGCGTGCACGAGTCCATGGAGAATGATGAATGCTCCGGCCGCGGATCTCATTGGCGGGTTCCTCCTGAGCGGGCGCTGTGACGTACCTAACGTTGTTAGGGTCGATTGTCGACATTGTCGCACCTAACATTGTTAGGGTCAAGTCGCAAAGGAGAAGACGATGGGAAAGCCGCGGTCGAAGAGAGCGCCGCTGACACCGGACCTCATCTTCAAGCGGGCTCTCGGCATCATCGATAGCGACGGACTGGATGCGCTCTCGATGCGCAGGCTCGCCTTCGACCTCGGTGTAGAGGCCGCGTCGCTGTACCACCACATCGCGGACAAGGAGGCGCTGATCGACGGCGTCATCGGATGTATGCGGTCCGAGATGCGCGTTACGGGCGACCCCTCCGGGGACTGGAAGGAGTTCCTGGAGGAGGTTCTCGTGGAGTACCGGCGGGTGCTGACGGCTCACCCCAACATGATGAGTCTTGCGGGCTGGCGGCTCGAGAACGGCATGGAGGACGGCTTGGTCTTCCTCATGGAGATCGGGTTCGACCTCGACGCCGCCGTCGAACTCATGCAGTCACTCGTGGCGCTGGCGTTTGGTTTCGCCATCTTCAGCGTTCCCACAATCCCGTCGGGGGAAAGGGGGTTGCCTCCGGAGATGGCCGAGCGGATGGGGGATTGGCGCGATGACACGTATCAAGAGATGGCCCGCATAATCATGGAGTCGTTCGAGCCACGCAGGCACCCGCCGGGGGGCTAGTTGCCGGAGTAAGGATGCTGGGCTCAGGCATCCCCGGGCCTTGGCCCTCCTCAACAAGGGCGGGCGTGGCCAGCGTGGGTAGCATGCGGCTTCTACGTGGAGGCGGCATTGGACGCGGATCTATCCCCGGGGCGGCATGAGGGCGCGATTCTGTTGGCGGATATCTCCGGGTATACCGCCTTCTTGGAAAACGTGAAGCTTGCCCACGCCGACGATGCCTTTGCCGATGGTCAGATCCCATATGCGTATGGGCTGCTGTCGAGTCTGCTGGGCGGTATCGTCGAAAAGGTCGCTCCCCCTTTCACGTTCGTCAAGTTCGAAGGTGATGCGGTATTCACTGTCGCCGACACGGGCTCAGCGCCGAAGGGTCGTGACCTCCTTGCTTGCATCACCGACTGCTACAAAGAGTTCGTGAGCCGGGTGGACGAGGCTGGATTGACATGGACCTGCACGTGCAACGCCTGTGCGGTCATGAACTCCTTGGACCTGAAGTTCGTTCTTCACTATGGGAGCTACGTCGTGCAGGCCATCGGATCGCAAGTGGAGGTACTGGGACCCGACGTCACGGTTGCGCACCGGCTGATGAAGAACGCTGCGGCCGGCAACGTCGGTTCACCGGCATACCTGCTGATCTCCAAGGACGCCGAGGAGGCGCTTGACCTCCAGCTAGCCGACGGAGTTCGCTTCACCGAACCGATCGACGGTGCAGCGAACGTCGATACAGTCGCAATCGCCCTGAGCACCTGAAGCAAGGCGGTCCGGGAACTACGCAGCCGGTTGATGTGGATGAGGACCGCGGCGTCTACTGGCGGTCGTGATCGCCGGATCAGTGCACCCTGTAGTGCTTGACCGTCGTCTCCCGATCGACGAGGTACCGATCGTCCTCGGGATAGAACACCGCACGGTCGATGTCCTCACCGGCGAAGGCGGCAATCGAGTCGCGGCTCTCCCAGAAGCTGATCGTCATGAACTCGGTGCGGTCACCATCCGGTCGGCTGATGATGTATGCGCCCTGGTTCCCGGGCGTCGCGGAGTATTCGGCTAAGCCGGTATCGCGGATGTACCCGGCGTACTCCTCTGTGTCCTCGGGACGAGTCCAGCCTCGCCAGGTCCGCACGATCATCGCTACCTCCACGTCTCGGCTTCACCCGAGCCTACGGACCGGGCACGTCACACGTCGCGGATACCCGCGACCACCAGAGCGACCGACAGGATCACCAGCACGGCCCCCAGGAAACGGGCGGTCGCCGACCACAGACCGGGCCGGCGGTGGGGCACCCCGCAGACACCGATGGTCGCTGCAAGCGCTATCGCCAGCCAGCCAATGGACGCTGTCTTCGACCCGGTGGTGCCGAGCAGGACCAGCAACGCTGCCAGCTGTGGCGTGAACAGCAGGGGGAACACAAACGGCGCCACCGCGGCCGCCCACCCGTCGGGTACCTCGATGCCGGTGAGTCCGGGAGCGACCAGCACCCGCGCCCCGACCAGCACGCCGACCACCCCTGCGCCCAGGTGCCAGGTCTCGACAGTGATCTCGAGCGCATCGAGAAGACCGGCGGCGACACCGATCAGCAGGGCTCCGGCGCCAAGCACGATCAGAGCCGCGGACAGAGTCTGCGCGGGTCGTGTCCGCACGTCTACGTAGGGCCGCAGCCGGGGCGGGTTGGTCGCAGCCACCAGGACGAGGAAGACGAACCATCCGCTCATGTGTCATCTCCTCGCATCGCCTGCTCGGCTCCCAACAACCCCGACAGAACGTGTTGCTGGAAATCCACCTGTGTGTAGGAACGGTAGAACCATGCCCCTTCCACCAAGCCGCGATCCGTCCCGGCGGAAGCCTCGTCGGGCTTTACTTGACGTTGCACCATCAAGCCTGCGTTGCACTCGAGTCGCGACTCCATGTCCGGTCGTATCGAGGCGAGGCGCGGGTCTTCGCCCGCCAGCCGGTACAGGGCCGCCATGCCCTCGGCCGCGGTGCCGATCCCCGACGGCAGAGCAGGGAATCCGCGCACTGCGATGCTGAGGGGGGTACCGGTCCGCTGCGCTTCGACACGAAGCCGCGCCGAGAAGTACCCGGCGAGACGTTCGGCATAGCCGATCAACCCATCGTCGAGGCGCTCCGGCCCGGCGGCGGCCAGCGCGTATGCCGCCCAGTGATCCGGGAGCCGGGTCCAGTACCCTTCCTTCTCGGCCCGTGAGCCGTCCGCAAGGTAATGCAACGTGAGTTCCGCCGCCTCCCACCATCCTTCCCCGGGGAACGTGTTGTCCAGCTCGACGAGGGCCCATACCGCCTCACCCGTGCTGAATCTCTCATACTCGCCCGGGTAGGGCTGCGCGGTGGCCTGGTTCCAGGCATTCAGGATCGAACCATCAGGCTCCTGTTGCTCCAGGATGAAGCTGCCGAGCGCCCGCATCAGCTCGTCGAAGCCGGTGTCGCCGGTGAGGGCACGCCGCCGTGTCAGAGCCACCACTGTGAAACCGACCGTCCCCAAGTTCGCCCGGCCGCCGTCGGGTGCGATCGTTGTCCACCCGTCCTGGTCGATTGTCCTCTCCAACAAGTACCCCAAGGCCCGATCCGCCGGCTCGAGAAATCGGGTCTCACCAACCGACGCCAGTTGGTAGAGGGAGTTCATAGCCCCGGCATGGCGGACGATGTTGTAGCCGGGATTGACCTCGGACGTGGCCCGGTCGTACCCGTAGAGAAACGCACCCGCATCGTCCATATTGCGCACCAGCCAGTCGCCCGCTGCCACCGCCGCTTCGTGGGCAGCATTCGGGCTGACGGCCGGGCACACTTCCGCGGGAACGACGGCGACACGGAACAGCGCACCGCCGAGAATCCACACGAGAGCATGACGTAGGAGCATGTGCCTCACGGAACGGAGACTAGGACCCAGGCATCGGCCGGGCTACGTCTCGAGATAGCCGGCCAGATTCCTCAGCGAGGAGGCGAGGCCCGCCTCATGATCCTCTGCCGTGATGCCGTCCGGCACGGTGTCGGCGGTGAACGTGACCAGCGTGCCGCCATCGACTTCAGCGGCCTCCCAGGTCATGGTCATCGTCCCGGCGAAGGCAGGGTCGTCGGAAACAAACTCCACCGCTTGAACCACGCGAATGTCGGGAACGACGTCCACAAAGCGTGCCTCGACGATGTCGGAATCGGTGGTCGCCTTGCCCGGGGAGCCCGAGGCGTCGGCGTAGGTCAGGACCAGACGGTAGGAGCCGCCCGGTCGCACATCGAACCGCTCGAACCTGCCGGTCATCCCATCGGGGGGCAGCCAACTAATGAGCGCCTCCGGGTCGACGAAGGCTGCGTAGACCCGGTCTGGTGTAGCAGCGATCACTCGCGAAGCGGCGTCGGTCCGGGGCATCGTGTGATGATACCTGCGCTGTGGAGGCCGAACCGCGGGATGCCTCGTATTTATTCGATCATGGTTCTTGACTTGTCCTAGGCATCGTGTAGTATCGAACGTATGTTCGATAGCAGAGAAACTGGCGACACCATCATCGGTAGCGGTGACCCCGTCGCACAGATCCGCATGGGCACCACCCAGCTGGCCGGTGAGGACCGTGCGGGGTGGCTCGGCACCATGCTGTCAGAACGCCTTCTCGAGCTACTGGCTATCCAAGAACGGCTAGATGCCGAGGTATTGCGTCTCACCGGCGAGTGGGACCGAGACAGGGCCTGGGAAATAGACGGAGCGTTGTCTCCACGAGCGTGGCTGACCCATCGGGCACCGGTCACCAACACCGAAGCCGGCAAACTCGTTAAGCAGGCCCGCCTCGTCAGAGAACACCACACACTGGCGGCGGCGTTGAGTAAAGGCACTATCACCACCGCACATGTCGACACCATCAGCCGGGTCGTCTCAACAGACCGGGAACCACTCCTCCAAGACCACGCCAAAGTCCTAATCGAACAAGCCCAACAGCTACCACTCACAGACTTCACACTGGTGATGCGGCAGTGGGCAGCGTTAGCCGATGACCAGCTCGCCAGGGAAGAATTCGCACAGAAATGGGAACGAAGACACCTACACGCCTCGGTGGGCCTCGACGGGTGGGTCACCGGCGACTTCTACCTAGACCCCACAGCCGGAGCCGCACTACTTGGTGCCCTCGACCACATCGCACCACCAGACCCTACAGACACACCAGACGGTACCCGCACCCTATCCCAACGCCGAGCCGACGGGCTCTGTGACATCGTCAACCAGCACCTCAACGGCGGCAACACAGGCGGCAACCCACCCAACGTCATCGCCCTAATCGACCTAGCCTCACTCCTCGGACAAACACCAGACATGACTGTTGCCCGCTGCGAAATAGAAGGCATCGGACCGGTCACCCGCACCATCCTCGACCAGATGTGCTGCGATGCCCGCTTCACCCGATTCATCATGGCCGGCAAGTCGCTCATACTCGACATGGGCCGCTCCGCCCGCTTCCCCACCAAAGCACAACGACAAGCCGTCACCGTTCGGGACCGCCACTGCCGCTTCCCCGGCTGCAACCGCAAGCCCCAATGGTGCGACATCCACCACATCGACGGATGGATCGAATCCCTCGGCGAAACCAACATCAACAACCTCATATTGCTCTGCCGCCGCCACCACACCCTCATCCACAACAGCAGATGGGACATCAAACGAACCGCCGACGGTGGACTTCAAGTTCCACCATCCGGCCCGAGCCCCTTAGAAACCGCGACCGGCGGCAACCGCCCTCAAAGCCACGAACCGGCGCAAATGCCCGCAGCGGAACTCACTCGGAACGGGCCCGTGGACGCGCCGCCAGCGCTACTTCTCTCGCTCCTCACGGGCGTGTTTCTCGTGCTCCTCTTTCCGTTCTACGTTGGCGCGTTCATGCGACGCCTTGCGCTCTCGCTCGTCCCGTGCGTGTGCTTCTTTTCGCTCGCGCTCGTACTGCTCCGCCTGCTCTCGATCGCTATCCACGATGGACCCCAATGCCTGGTTGACTACGTCTTGTCACAGAAGAGCCTAAGCCAAAGGAAGCTACCCGTCCCCGGATTCAGGGTGGCGTCTCATCGCGGGCGAGCGACAAGCGGCCTCCTCGGACCGTAGACTTCCGGCTCGAACGACCAACCCGGATACCCATGAGCGAACTGCACGACATCCTCGGAGCCGACACCCGTCCTCCGTTCTTCCCGATTGGCAACGCAGCAGAGATCGGGCTGACGGCGCCTGAGAACCGGCACGGCATCCCGGTCCGAACCTGGGTACGGGCGCTCGCCGGGATGCAGAAGGAAGCGTTCGTGGTCAACGGCGCCTCGGGGCGGGCGTGGCGGCTGGTCAGCGACGAGGGCCCCTACCTCGCCGGCTACGACCGGGCCCCCTGCCCGCTGTGTACCTTCATCACGGGGATGGTCTCGTCGTACATGAACGCGATCACCTCACTGGCCGGTGCGCGTGGTATCGACATCGACGATATCGAGTTGACACTGAGGAACCACTACTCGATGGAGGGATCGGCGCTCAAGGGAACCATGCTCGGCGGCGCCCAGCAGCCTCAGCTGGCCGTGCAACTGGCCGCCGACGCCGACGCGACCGATCTCTACGACCTGGTCGCAGAAGCGGTGACCGCCTCCCCTGTCAACGGTCTTCTCCGTGGCGTCAAGCAGAGCCTGTTCACGTTGAGCTGGAACGGCGACCGGATTCCCGTCGGCGAGGTTCAGGGTCTTGGCGGCGATTGTGAGGCCGACCCCGACCAGCGCTTCTCCGAGGTGGCCATCGCCGAGCTTCCGGTTGCGAACGACCTGATGATCAAGGTCAAGCCGGCGGACCAGGTCGAGGGGGTCCCCGGCGGCATCAACACCAGCCTTCAGGAGTCCCAAAGCAGAACCCTTCTCGTGCAAGCCCGCTGCCGCCTGCGACCCGACGGGATCAAGGAGATTCACGAGAACCTGTTCCGCCCCATCGGCTCGGAGTTCCGTTTCCTCAGCGAAGAAGCTCCCGGGGCGGGCGGGCAGGGAAGGGCGCCGGACGCCATGACCTATCTGTCGGCGGGGATCGGCTTCTGCTTCATGACCCAGTTCGGCCGGTACGCATCGATCACGAAAAGGCGGCTGGACGAGTACCGCATCGTTCAGGACACTCACTTCGGGCCGGGCGCCGCCGACCCCGTCGAGACCCATGTCTATCTGGTTACGCCCGAAGGTGAGGAGTTCGCTCGCAAAACTCTCGACATCGGAGAGCGCACCTGCTTCCTCCACGCCACGTGCCGCACCGACCTCGACATGGCCATAGCGGTGGCAACTCCCGACTAACGCCGGCCGCTACGGGAGAAGCCCGTTCTCGGTGCAGATGCGCCGGTACTCGGTGATGTCGTCGGAGCGGGAGAAACGGCGGACCTCTCCGCCCTCGAGAGCCGAAAGGTGGGCGGCCTCGACAAACACCTGTGCGTCGATGACCTCGTTCTGGGTAACGCGGAAGGGGGTACCCGCCTCCACGGCGTCGCGGAAGCCGGCGTGGGCTCGCTCGTATGCCCTGTGGAAGCGAGGCTGGAACTCGGCATAGTCACCAACAAAGGTGGTCATGTCGAACGTCGCTGACGCCTCGTGACGGGTGCCCTTGTTGGTCCACAGCTCCACCGGGATGGGCCCCGGGTAGCCGGCAAACCGACCCACGTGCAGCGTGCCTTCGGTGCCGATGATGTAGGTCTCGTTGTTGTACCCGGAAGCGTGTGTCCGGCTGATGTCGAGCCTGCCGATTGTCCCGCTCGGTGTCGTGAATCCGACGAATGCGGTGTTACCGCCCTCGTCGATCGGGCTTTCGTACTGCCTGGCTTCGAAAACCCGGGCCCACACCTCGTCGGGGTACTCACCAAGCAGCCAGATCGCCTCGTCGGCGACGTGAATGCCCATGTCGATGACCAGACCGCGGCTCGTGTACGTCGCCGGCGGCGGGAACTGGTCGCGCAGAATTGACCGGATCTCGCGTATCTCACCTACCAGGCCCTTGTCGAGAAGGCTCTTCGCATGGCACAGCGCCTCATCGAAGCGGCGCTGCAGCCCGATCTGCACCAGCGTCCGGCTGGTTCCGATCGCCTCGACGAAGTCAAACGCCTCGGGCAACTCGGAAGTGAGCGGCTTTTCGAGATACACGGGGATACTTGCGGCGACGAACGGGCGGGCATGCCGGGCGTGATCCTTGGTGTGCGAGGCGATGATCACGGCATCGAGATGCCCCGACCGGGCCATGTCCGCCGGGTCTTCGAACGTCGCCACATCAGGCTCGCCCAGGACCTGGACCGCTTCTGCGATAGCGTCCCGATTCTCGTCACCCACGGCGACGATCCTGTGACCCTGTTCCTTGACGATCTGCCCATGAACACGGCCGATTCGCCCGACCCCAAAGACACCGTATTGGAAGACCTTGCTCACAAGCCCTCTCCTCTCGATCGAGCGTGGAACGTTCCAACGAAATAGTACACCTCAACGGGAACCGTCTCAACGCCTCACCCGTATTGATCGCCGAACGGTCCGCTCGAGGAAGGGATGGACAGATGAAGAAGCGATTCGTGCTTGGGGCGATGCTGGCAGTACTCCTGGTTGCAGGTTCGATGCCGGCCCTGAGTGCAGATGAGTCGAAGCTGATCGAGACAAACTCCATGGTCGGCGTGCCGCGCCCATATACCGGTGCGACCAATGCAGTCCGTGGCGTTCCCGGTGGCGGTCTCCCGTGGGTCATCGACTTTGGCAAGGCAAAGGTGAGCCCGAACGGCAAGGTGGACGTACTGGTCATGGGCCTCGTCTTTGATCCGGATGATCAGGCTGTGATCGACCTGGGTATCGGCGGCACAAACACGGTCCCGAGCTTCAAAGCCATTGTCAGCTGCCTGAGCACCGACAGCGAAGGGGACGCGATCACGGTCAACGTCTCAACCGCGCTCTTCCCGGCGAGCGGGGACGGCAACTCGCATATCAAGGACAAGGTCTCACTGCCCTCACCCTGCATTGCGCCCATCGTGTTCGTCACCAGCCCGGGTGGCGCCTGGTTCGCAGCGACCGGCATCTAGGCCGGGGCCACGACGGGACGGCGAGCGGAGACACTCCGCTCGCCGTCTGCGTTTGTGGGTCAACCGTTGTTGGGCGCCCAGGCGAAGCTGGCGTCGATGACGTAACGCTCGGCGGCGTAGATCGTCTCGGTGTACTCGAGAGGTTCTCCCTCGTCGTCCTGGATACGGCGGCGCTCGACCAGCAGCGGGCTGCGCACATCGATGTCGAGGAGCTTGGCCTCCTCGCCGGTCGGGGTCCTGGCGCTGATCGCACTCTGTGCGGTCCGGGGACGGCGGCCGAGCGCGGTTAGCGCCTCGTGCAATGACCCGTGCTCGAGGTCTCCTGCCAGAACGCCGGCGCACTCGACGGGGAGGGTGGCATGCTCGATGGCGATCGGCGTGTTGTCGGCCAAGCGCACGCGGGAGATGGCAACCAGCCGTTCACCGTCGCGCAACCCGAGACCATCAGCCTCGTCTGCGGTCGCCTCACGCAACCCGGCTTCGAGCAGGTGCGATGACGGGTTCTTCCCGCGGCGGCGCATGTCGGCGCTGAAGTTGAGCAGAGGGCCCGCCTGCCGGTGCAGCGGCGGCGCGGTGGCGAAGGTACCCGATCCAGGACGGCGCCTGACCAGACCCTCAGCCGACAGGTTCTGCACGGCCTGGCGGGCCGTCATCCGGCTGACGCCGAACCGGTCGGCCAGTTCTGCTTCGGACGGGATCCGGTCACCCGGGGACAGCTCGGCCAACCGCTCTCGCAGCCACTGCTCGATCTCGTGGTACCGGTGTTTCAGGATTCCGCCTCGCACGTCGTGTCACGCCCGATCGTAACGGCCTCCCACCGCACGAGGCTCATCTCGTCCCCCGCACCTCGGCGGCGAGCCGCGACAGCTCAATCGCCCGTGACTCGTCTATAGCGACGTGGAGCACGTGGGACATGACGATGGTCCAGCCCCGTACGAAGTAGTCCCAGCCGTCCGCCACCGCCAGCTCACGCGTGCGGTGTTGGGCGTGGGCCTGGCGGAGGAACCCGAGCTCACCGCGGTAGTTGAGGTCCCACGCCACGCCGCGGCGAGGAAACACGGCATCGTCCGTGACGGGTGAGCCGGGGGTGTCCTTGCCCATCCCGGTGGCGTTGATCACCACGCTGCCGTCGGGTAGCCCGGCCATGATTCGGTCGTTCTCGGTTGGGTCTGCATTCTGCACGAATTCGAGTTCGATGTCTGTGTCGAAGGGGGCGATCAACTCCGCAAGCCGGTCGAGCCGCCCGACCGAGCGATTAACCACGGTGACGCGCTCGGGGCGGTCGGGCATGCTCACGAGGTAGGAGGTCAACGCGGCGGCCGCACCACCGGCGCCGAGCATGAGGACATGCCCCCCGGTCCGCCCGAAGTAGTCGGGGCCGAGCAACAGATCGAGGCTGTCCCCTCCGGCGCCCGGGTCTGTGGCCCGGCCCACCAACCGTCCGTCGTCTTTGGCGATGCTCGACACCTCACCGAGCAGCCGGGCGTGCGGGCCGAGGTCGTCGAACAGGTCACGGCACGCGGCCAGCAGGTCGATCTTGTGGGTGGTCACGAGCCCGCCCAGCACCTCCGGGTCGGCAAGGAGGCTCTCGACCAGGCTCCGGTACCGGTCCGGCGGGGCATGGATCTCAACGTCTACACCGACCAGCCGCACCTCGGGGCGACCGAGCGCCTCCGCCCATCTCGGAAAACAGACCTTCGAGAACGACCCGGCGGTGGTGACCCCGATGAACCAGAACTCCGCCATCAGCGCACGGGCGGGTCGGCGAGGGTGAGAAACCTCTGCGGGTTGGTGACGAACATCATCTCGAGCTGGTCGGCGCCGATGCCCCGCTCCACGAGCGCCTCCCTGAAGCCTGTGTAGAGCCATGCCAGCCCGGGGCCGCCTCCATATGTGGTCCACAAGCTGCGGCGAGCACCGTCGCTACCGAGCATCAACTGCCCGACGTGACCTTCGCTCACCGCTTCTGCCACCAGGGCAGCCGTTCCGTCGGGCCCGGACGGGTCGTGGCGTAGTGCCTGGTCGTATTCGAGGTTGACGCCGGTCTGGAAGAGGTCCCGGTGATAGCCGCGGTCGGCCACCTTGTCGGTGTGCGACAGCACAACCCGGTGGAGCGGCATGCGCAGCCGCTCCAACTCGACCACCTGCTCCATCGCCCCGAGCCCGTCCTCGCAGTGGGTGAGGAGCGGCGCCCCCGTCTGCAGGCATGATGCGACCGCAGCGGCGAACACCCGTCGGTCCCGGTCCGTCAGCTGCGCACCCGGCGTGGCGACTTTGACGATGCCGGCGCGATGCGGCGTGCGCTCGACAACAGGGCCGGTGTAGTCGAAGCGGTCGATACCCTCCTCGATGTCCGCAACGAACAGGTCGGTGAGATCATCGACCGACGCTTCGAGCGCCCAGCGATGGTGTGGGTAGTACTTGGGGGTGTGCAGCCCTGTGGTGGCGATTATCGCAATCCCGGCGCGGCGGCTGATCTCAGCGAGCCGGTCCGGGTGGCGGCCCCCGGCAGCCGGCATGGCGTCGACCATGGCGCCAACCCCCGCGGCCGCACACGGCGCCAGCTCTGACACCGCGTCGTCCACCGAAGGAAGACAGATGTGCGGGTACTCCCGGGCGATCAGCGGATTGTCGAGGATCAGGTGCTCGTGGATGTAGACAACACCGAGGCTCACCGGTGCCACGTCGCCGAGCACGGTGCGGACCGTGGCGGTCAAACGACACCTCCCATTGCTCGAAGCTGCTGCTGCAACACCGGCACCGGGACATCTCGAGGAGAAGTGCGCCCGGCGACGGCCAACGCGGCGGCAACGCCGGCGGCCTGCCCGACCGCCATGCATTGGCCCATGCTCCGCACCGACGCGTGGGCATCGTGATCGGCGGAAAGACACCGACCGGCAACGAGCAGACCGTCGACGTCACGAGGCACGATGCAGCGATAAGGGATGCCATAGGTGGCCCCGTCCGGCAGGTACTCCCATCTAGTGTCACCGCCGGAGTGATGCTCCTCGATGGGTGCACCACACCTGGCAATGGAGTCATCGAAGTCGCGGGCAGCCAGCACGTCGTCGCGCGTCAGCCGGTACTCGCCAAAGATACGTCTGCTCTCACGCACACCGATCTGGGTGCTGAGGGCCACGATGTCCGCGCTTTCGTAGCCGCGTACCCGATCACGCAGGAAGCGGGTGTACTCGACGGCCTGGCGCCTGCCCTCAACCTCGGCGCGGGACAGCTCCACCGGGTCGGTGGGATCGACGCCGGCAACACGGGTCAGGTTGGTCGCCATCACCCCTGCCAGCGGTGTGATGTGGACGCTGCCCTCCCGCCGCGGCAATTCGTATTCCCCGGCCGCTTCGCCCATGAGCTCGTGGAGCCGCTGTTTGCCGACAGCCCGATCGGTGTCGACGTTCGCCAGACGAAAGGTCGTGGTGAGCGACTGGACCGGCTGATCCCGGGCACTCTCGAACGGAACCCCACTAGACGCGGCGACATCAGCGTCTCCGGAAGCATCGATGATGACCGGAGCCTCGATCGAGATGATGCCGTGTTTGGTCGCTGCGATGACACCGCGCAAGACATCGTCGTTGACGATCGTGTCAACGACGAGGGTGTGAAGGAGCAGCCGCACGCCGGCGCCGACGGCCATGTCCTCCCAGACGACCTTGAGCATCTCCGGGTTGTACGTGATCCCCTGCCCCGCCCCGTAGGTGTTGGGCCGGAGCAGTGCATGCCCGTTGTCGAGCAGGCTGCGGGCGACCTCGTCGGGGATGCCGCCGACCACCTTGGTCGCCTTCGGCCCGGGGATGTAGAAACCGTAGAACGTGTCGAGAACCTGGGTGCTGATGCCGCCCATGAAGCCGTAGCGCTCGACGAGCGTCACCGAGGCTCCCTGCCGTGCCGCGGCGATGGCGGCGACTGCACCCGCCGATCCACTGCCGACAACGAGCACGTCACTGGTTAGGCGGTCGCTGAGCTGTACGGTGTATGTCGTCATCCCGCTCACGCCCTGGTTTCCGAGGATGGCATCTTGTTGAGCGTGCGGGCGATACGGCGGCTGTACTCGGCGTAGGCGCGATCGAAGAGGTCCGCCGACCTTTCGGCGCCGATTAGCGAAGCACTGGTGATCACCGGGGGAAGGAGCCCGCGGGCGGCGAGCATCCCGGCCGTCTGGACCTTGATCTCATTGACGATCGCGACATTGGCGACGGTCGACACCGGGCCGACCGGCGTGTCGACGCCGTCGATGCGAACGGCAGCGTCCCCGGGGGGAAGACAGAGGTCGATCACCACATCTGCGTGGTCGAGGAGACGGGTTCCGGTCGCGTGCTGCACCGCACTCGACATGGAGTGCTCCACCGCGGTGATCGCGACAACCCGCAGCCCACGAGCCCTGGCACCCATCGCCATCTCGATCGGGACGGCTGTGGTCCCCGACGAAGAGAACACAAGCATTACGTCGTGCGGGCCAAACGTGAAGTTGGCGAGGATCGCCTCGGCCAGACCGGGAACCCGCTCGATGAACATCGCCTGGCGCTGGCCGTTGGCACCGACGACCTGGGTGTGGAATGTCATCGACAGCTCGGCGATGGGGTGAAAGCCCGGGTAGGACCCGTAGCGGGGGAACATCTCCTCGAGCGGGATCCGGGAATGCCCGGTTCCGAAGAGGTGGGCGAGGCCGTCCGCCGCGATCGCCTCGGCGCACATCTCGGCCGCCAGACTGATCTCTTCCATCTGGCTCTTCTCGATGAGTTGCAGCGTCTGCTGTGCGGCAGCGATCCAGCGGCCGGCAAGCTGACTCAGGGTCATGTGTTGCTCCCTCCGCGACCTATACATATAGAAAGGAGTTGTCTATACAGTTTGTTCAGAATGCCACACGGGTGCAGGCGAGTCAAGGTCAACTCGCCGGTCGGCATCGCTGCCGTCGCCGCCGGACCGGGCGCCGCCTAGTGTTGCGCAATGCAGATCCGCCTGGCGACCACAGACGACGCGGATGCCATAGCCGCCATCTACGCCCCGTTCGTGACGGACTCAACGATTTCCTTCGAGACGGATCCTCCCGACGGCGCGCAGATGGCGACACGGATCGAAGCCAGACTCCCCCGGTATCCGTGGTTGGTCGCAGACGAGAACGACAGCGTCATCGGCTATGCCTACGCCGGGGCGCATCGGGAACGGGCCGCATACGCATGGTCCACCGAGGTATCGGTGTACGTCGCAGAGACTGCGCGCCGGCGCGGTGTGGCGCGCCGGCTGTACCAGACGCTTTTCGATCTGCTCGACCGGCAGGGATACCGGATGGCGTATGCAGGTATAACGCTGCCCAACCCGGCCAGCGTCGGCTTCCACGAGGCGATGGGGTTCGTACCGGTTGGCGTCTACCACAACGTCGGGTGGAAACACGGACACTGGCGCGATGTCGGCTGGTGGGAGCTTGCGCTCGGTGACAATGCTCCGGCGGTCCCGCTCATGACCCTCGACGAGCTCGATTGAAGACCGAAGATCCAGCGCCTCCTACTCGGGATCGAAGATCTCTTCTATGGGCTGTCCAAACAGACGGGACAGCGTAAAGGCAAGCGGAAGACTCGGGTCGAACCTACCGGTCTCGATGGCGTTGACTGTCTGCCGGGAGACCGCAGCTCGCTTCGCCAGCTCGGCCTGAGTCCAGTTGCGTTCGGCCCGGAGAACCCTGATTCTGTTCCTCACGGGAGCCTCACGAATACCGTCGGTGGCCGACGAGTGTGGCAGCGATGTAGCCGGCAATCATCGCCAGCACCATCGAGCTTGGACGGGCTTCGAGAATTCCGCCGCTTTCCAGCAGGAGCGAGGCAAAACCAACCAGAAACCCGACACTGAGCGCAACGGCCATCGCCTCGAGCTGGACCTTGCGGACAAGCTCATCGGCGTGCCTGAGATACCTCACATATGCATATACCCAGCCAATCCCGAGAAACACCACAAGTACGGTTGCTGCAACCACACCGGCGTCACCGGTGATCCATTCCTTCTTGATTGCGGTGTTGGCCAAGAGAAACCCACCGGCCCAGATCAGAGACCAGACCACGGTCATCGTCTGGCTTCGTCGATCTCGATCGGTCGACGTCCAACCCTTGTGCTCCGTCATCGTGTCTCGCCCCTCGGTTCAGAGTCGCGTCCCGACGATGCGCTCGCTACCGTGAGCATCCCGAGTGTGCCAACTACGAGCCCGACCTCGGTGGTGAAGATGCCCACGACCATGAGCACAGCGGCAACGACGCACAGGCCCAGGCCCAGGATCAGCTTTGTCTTACGTCCGTTCCACAACATGTCAATGCTCCTTGTCTATAAGTAAAGCGTACTTGACACAGCATATACCGGGTCTTCTCTTCGTGTCAAGTGAACTTGTCTCCAGACGCCCGCTACGCCCGTGCCGGTGCCGCGACCGCGTCTGGGATATCGGCCTCCAAATTGCGAATCCTCGGGTGGCGAAGTGCCGCCACGACGGTAGCGATCGCCAGGATCCCGGTGGCAACGAACAACACTCCGATGCCACGCCCCGGTCCGGTTCCGAACACGGCAGCCAGAGGGCCGGTCGCTCTGTTCATGAGTGGCTCGAACACCCCGTCGGCGAGAGTTCCCGCCAGCAAGTAAGCGATGGGGGTGGCGGCAATGGCCGTCAACTGGCGAATGGCGAACACCCGCCCCTGTAGCTCGGGTGGGACCTTCGATTGCCAGATCGCCTGGCTTGATCCGCCCGCGATGGGGTGCGTGCCGTCCATCAGGACCAGCCCGGCAACTACCAGCCCCACCTCGGGACGTATGCCCATGAGGACCAGCCCCATCCCCATGGCCGCAATCGGCAGGAAGACACCGGCGATCCGGTTTGCCGGCCCGCCCCACACGCTGAGCACCAAACTCCCGGTGACGATGGCCGCGGCACCGATCGAGACGATGAATCCCGCCGCTTGCTCCGTGGTGAGGTTGAGCAACAATGGAACAAGGAGCACGCTTTGGAACGCGAACGCAAAGTTGACCATCAGAAACGACAGTAGGAGGACGAGCAGTGCCCGGCGGGCCAGCACGAAGTCCAGCCCCTCTTTGGCCTCGAGCCCGAGGGCGCGAATTCCGGTGCCGCGCCGAATGCCCGGAGGCGCCTCCGGGAATCTCACGAAAGCCAGCGTCCCGACCGCGAACAGGAACGTGGCGAAGTCGACGGCGAAGATCAGGCCAAGCCCGCTCGAGACCACGACCGAGGCCGCAATTGCCGGGGCAATTACCCGTCCCACGCTCCCTGCGAGCTGGACGAGACCGGAGGCACGGGCATAGTGCTTCTTCGGGATCATTAGCGTCACCGCCGCCGAGTATGCGGGGAACTGGAATGCCGAGAAGAACCCGCTGAACGAGAGCGTCAAGTACAGGTGCCACGTCTGCAACGACCCGGTGAGGATGAGGACCATCGTGGCCAGTGTTCCGACCGCGGCCCCGGTGTCGGCCAGGATCATCGCCTTTCTACGGTCCCAGCGATCGACGAGCGCACCGGCAAACGGCGAGACAACCAGCGCCGGCGCCCGCGCCGCCATCACGATGAGCGACAGCTGTAGAGCGGATCCGGTCTGGTCGTACACCCAGATGGCAAGACCGAAGCTGGTCATGCTCGAGCCCAGGTTTGACACGAGCTGGCCAAACCACACCACCCCGAATGTCTTCACGCCCGGTTCCCGCCACCAGCGTCTCATGCCAACCTGCTTCACTAGATTAGTAATCCAGCATACTATCATCCAGGTCAGCAATGATGCCAAAATGGGCGCATGGGTACGCACGACGAACCTCTGTGGCGACGAGCCGCAACACACACACTGCACACCTCCCTCCTCATGAAGGGCATGATCGAGGATGCATTGATCGAGAGGGCAGGGCTTCTGTTTGCGGACAACGAGGCACTGGCGCATCTCGTCGAGGGCGAGCTGAGCATGTCGGAGATCGCCGACCGTCTCATCCTGTCCCGCGGCGGAACTACCAAGGTCGTCGATCGTCTCGAGGAAATGGGATACGTGACCAGGCGACCGAATACCGAGGACCGGCGCGCCACAATCGTCGCGGTAACCGATGCCGGGCGAGAAGCCCGGGCCAGGGCGCGTGTGGTGATCGACGCCGAGCTCGAAGACATGTGGGCGCGCCACATCACCGACGAGGAGGCGGCGATCCTGATCGACGTGGCCGATCGGGTGTTGCGCGCCCGCAACCAGAGTCTGTGATACGTAACCTGGGTCCATGGATCGACCAAGCACAGAACTCGTCTCCACGGTCGTCGGCACGCCCGACCCGATCGGGCTCGCCCGCTTCTACCGGGATCTGCTCGGCTGGGAGATCACATACGAGGATCCAACCTGGGTAAAGCTGCGACGACTGGACACCGGCACCGGTCTCTCGTTCCAGCTCGAGGAGAATCACGCACCGCCGACCTGGCCGGCGGGAGACAACGACCAGCAGATGCAGATGCACCTCGATGTCTGGGTCGAGGACCTCGAGGCCGGGGTTGCCTGGGCGACCGGTCTGGGTTCGACACTCGCCGGCTTTCAGCCGCAGGACGACGTCCGGGTGATGCTCGACCCGGCAGGACATCCCTTCTGCCTGTTCACGCAGTAGAGCTCCGGGGTCGCAAAGGGCGCTGAGGTTCACAACCGCGGCTGCGGAGCGGGATCGAGTCTTGGAAACCTTCTGACCGATACGATACGTCCGACCCTGGACACGCCCACGGTTGAGGAAGAAGGCTGCGATGCATGCAAGGTCTCGAGTCGCCATGACCGCACCGACTAACGGCCCGATGCCGTGAATCGAGAAATCAAGCCCATTCTGGCCATCGTCGCAAGCGCCGCAGTTCTCGTGCTTGTCGGTCTGGCGTTTCTGGGCGGTTCTACCAAGACCACGATTCTCCCCACGGTCGAACTGCCACCACCAGGTGACGTTGGTCCGACCGGTGCACCCATAGCTGTGGTGATATCGACGCATCAAGACCAGGAGACGTCGTTCTTCGGATTGCTTAGAGGGCCGAAGCACTACATAGCGGGTGTCCAGTTCTATGCGCAGTCTGGTTGTCTGCGGTTGCTGGCGGACGGTGATCCATGGCCGGCATCGGCCGCCGAGTGCTCCACCGATGTTCCGATCTCGGGAGTTGTCCGCGGCCTCGGCGTTGCGGCGACGGGCGAGACGATTGTCCTTGTCGACGTCGAGGTTTCGGAAGAGTGTTTCGTTGCCCTGGATCCAGGGAATACGTGGCCGCCCGATCTGACCACATGTGCATATTTGGCCGGAGTGAACGACTTGTAGCGACGACGCTCGACTACGGCTGGACGATCTATGCGCTCCGTCCTACGCTCATGCGACCCTGCTCCGGAGGACTTGTAACGCCCGGTCGGCGTGGAGCTTCATGTTCGTCTCGCTGGCGATCACCTCCAGCACCGTGCGGTCGGCGTCGATGACGAACGTGGCCCGCCTGATGGGCAGGAAGCCGAACCGGGCTACCCCGAACTGTTTTGCCACTGCCCTCTTGGTATCGGACAGGAGAGGGAAGCCCAGGTCGTTGGCTCCGTCGAACTGCCGCTGCCGATCGGACCGATCGGTCGACACCCCCACGATCTTGGCGCCCAGTGCCTGGAACTCGGGCTGCAGATCGCGGAAGTGCCTGCTCTCGCTCGTTCAGCCGGACGTCATAGCCTTGACGTAGAAGAACAACACGACCGGACCGTTCGCCAGCAGAGACGAGAGCATCACCGGCCGGCCTTGCTGGTCGTCCAGTGTGAAGTCGTCAACAATGTCGCCGGGTTTCACAACGCAAATGGTAACTCGCCGAAGCTGCGTGCCCACCGCCAGCAAAACTCCGACATAATGGCTCCCGTGAATCGCAAGGAAGTCAGCGTGGAGGCAGCGGGGCGGGAGATCAGGATCTCCAGCCCGGACAAGGTCGTGTTCCCCGACCAGGGGTGGACAAAGCTCGATGTGGTAGAGCATTTCCTCATGTGTGCCGGGGGTGCGCTCCGTGGCGTGTACAACCGGCCGGTCAGCCTCAAGCGGTGGACAAAGGGTGTCAAGGAGGAGCCGTTCTTCGTAAAACGGGTACCGGACAGCGCTCGCAGCGTCGTCGACGTGCGCTTCCCGTCCGCCCGGCCGGGGCGGATGTTCCTCCCTCTCGACGAGGGCGACGTCATCTGGATGGCGCAGATGAACTGTCTTGACCTCAACCCGTGGAACGCCCGCGGTGACGACATCGACCATCCCGACGAGCTGCGCATCGACCTCGACCCCGCCGAGGGCTACGACTTCTTCGCCGCCCGGGATGTCGCCGCCGCAGCCAGGGAGCTCTTCGACGAGCTCGGCTACGTCTCGTACCCGAAGACGTCCGGCAACCGGGGCATCCACATCTACGTCCGGATCGCCCCGGAGTGGGACTACTTCCAGATGCGTCGCGCCGTGCTCGCCTTCGCCCGTGAGCTAGAGCGACGTCACGAGCTGGCCACCACCTCCTGGTGGAAGGAGGAACGCGATGGCGTGTTCATCGACTACAACCAGGTAGCACGGGATCGCACCGTCGCCTCGGCCTACAGCGTCCGCCACACCGGATACATCTCCACCCCGTTCCGGTGGTCCGAGCTCGGGGATATGGACCCCACCCATTTCGACCTGATGACGTTCCGGGATCGCTGGGCGGATGTCGGCGATCTCACCGCGGCCATCGACGAGGTGGAGCACCGCCTCGACCCGCTGCTCGAGATGGTGGCCGCCGACGAGGACAACGGGATCGGCGACGCCCCCTGGCCGCCCCACTACCCGAAAATGCCCGGCGAGCCACCACGGGTACAGCCGTCGAAGATGCGCAAGGAGAACTGGGAATGAGCGTATTCGACGAGGTCGGCGACGGCGTTTTCCGCCGCCGCTACGAATCGCTCGACCTGAACGTCGGTGTCGTCATCGGGGCGGAAGCAGTCCTCATCGTCGACTCGCGTGCGTCACACCGCCAGGCGGACGAGCTCCGTGCGGAGCTGGCCGATCTCACCAAGCTGCCGGTGGGCTGGGTGGTCAACACCCACTATCACTGGGACCACACCTGGGGCAACGCCCGCTTTCCGCAAGCCGCCCTGTGGGGTCACGATCTGTGCCGGGCGGAGATGATCGAGCACGGCGAGGACGCCAGAAAGCGCGTGCTCGGGTGGATGCCGGAGGAGCATCACGAGGCGGTTGTCGAGGTCGTCATCACTCCACCCACCGAGACCTTCGTCACGACCGCGTCAATCGACATCGGCGGGCGGGCCATCGACCTCTCCTACCACGGACGGGGGCACACCAACTCCGACATCGTGGTCACGGTTCGCAACGCGGGTGTCGTCTTCTCCGGCGACCTCGTCGAGGAGGGAGCACCACCGGCGTACGGCGACGCATACCCGCTCGAATGGGCGGCAACGCTCGACGCGGCGGGTCTCACCGGAACCATCGTGCCCGGCCACGGGGATGTGGCCACCATCGAATACGTCAGGACGCAGCGCGACGAGATCGCCGCCGTCGCCGAACTGGCTCGCGAGGGCCATGCGGCAGGGACGGCAATCGCCGACCTCGTCACCAAAGGGCCCTACGGCGCGCCGACCATGGAGCAGGCGTTGACCCGCGCCTATGCCCAGCTCGACGGGGATCTCCAGTGACTCAGACGAGAGCCCGCAATCGATCGGCCAAACCGGAGTGTCCGCTGGTTGCCGCATGGTCCGCAGCCGTCTTGCCCTCGTCGTCGGCTAGCCCGGGCTCGGCACCCGCAGCGAGCAGCGCGTCGACCATCTTGTCGTCGCCGTGCAGGGCGGCTGCATGAAGCGGGGTGAACCCGCCTCGCTGCTGGGTGTTGGGATCGGCCCCCGCTCCGAGCAGCATCGCCACGGTCTCGCGCCCCCGCCCCGCCGCAGCGCTGTGCAAGGGACGGAGATCGCTGCCGTTACCGGCAACCACGTTTGGATCGGCGCCGTTGTCGAGAAGCAGGCTCACGGCCGCCGGCCGGTTGAAGAAGCAGGCCAGGTGGAGTGCAGTAAACCCGTCGTCGGCGAACTCGGCATTGGCGCCGGCCCTCGCTAGGTGCTCTGCCAGCTGCTTCGTGTCGCCCACCGTCGCGGCCTCGAAGATGCTGAGAGCTTCACGCCGGGACGAGATCACGCCGGCAACAGAGAACAGCGCCTGGTACATGGCGAGCATGAGCGCACTGGGCGAATCGTCTGTGGTGCACAGATCCGCGTCGCTCTCGAGAACTTCATGAGCCGCAGCCTCATCTCGTGCCTGCAACGCTTCGAGCAAACGGGCATGGGTTGACACGATGATTGCTCCCTCCCCGGGATCTCGTCCAAACTAGTTAGCTATGCTAACTTAATCTCATGGGAGAGCAAGAGGATGTTGCGGTGGTGGCAAATCGACTGCACAGCTTCTCGATCCGATTCTTGAGACTCGTCCGCGAGGAGGACCGGGCAGCCGGGGTCGGCCCGGCTCAGCTCTCGGCGATGTCTGTACTTGCTTTCCGTGACGGGATCACCCCCGGCGAGCTGGCGCGGATCGAGCATGTTTCTCTCCCGACGATCAGCCGCACCGTGGCGGCGCTTCACCGCGCCGGGCTCGTGAACCGCACGGCCAACCCGCACGATCTGAGGTCGGTCTTCCTCACTCTCACCACCCGGGGCCGAGTCGTTTTCGCAGCGGCGCGCTCCCGGCGCCTCGTCGTCGCGAGCGAAATCGTCGCTTCGCTCGATGCCGGCGAGCGGGCCCGGCTGGAGCCCATCATCGAGAAACTGGCGGAGGCCGTGTCCCGGAGACGACGAGCCTGACCCGAGCCGCTCACCCAGGCGGAGCCACCTCGTCCGGGACCCAGCCGAGCGTCTCATCGACATCCCTCGGCCCGGCGAGGCGCCGGGTCAGCGTGGCACGCTCGATCCGGTCCAATCTGAAGAGACGCCGATCCCGGCGGAGATGGCACCAGCCGATCAGGTACCAGGTCCCTCCCCCACCGTAGAAGCCGACGGCGTCGACGGCACGGGTGGTGTGCTTCCCTTCGCCGTCCGCGTAGACCATGTTCACCACGCGGCGAGTGCGCACCGCTTCCTCGAGCGTGTCCCTGATACGGGTCGGCACCGGCTTCCCACCGGGCACTGAAGTGCGGATGCGCTCCCGAAGCTCGTCGACGGCGACCCGGGTCGCGGCAGGAAGCGCATCCCTGAGCCTGGTCGCCGCGGCCCGTGCCGAGGCAACGTATGGAGCGGCCTCTGCAGCTGTGACCGCCATGAGCAGCCCGGTGATCTCCTGCGGCGTGAAGGTGAGGAATATCTCACCGTCGTGGGGCAGGACACCGTAGCCACCGGACCGACCCGTGCTCGCATACATCGGCAGCCCGGCGTCCCGGAGGGCTGTCAGATCCCGCTCCATCGTGCGACGCGACACCTCGAATTCGCGGGCGAGACGCGCCGCACTCACCGTCCCCGGGCTGAGCCGTCGCAGCTCCTCGGCAACCGCATACAGACGTTCCAACCGGTGCAAGAAACCCTCCTGAACTCCGACATGAGGCTGTCGCATCGTCAGTGTACGGTGGCGTCATGTTTCTCGGTCTTCGCTCTCTCATTTATCCGGCACCCGATCTAGATGCGGCCAAGGCCTGGTACTCAGATGTGCTCGGCATCGAGCCGTACTTCGACGAGCCGTTCTACGTCGGCTTCGACGTGGGCGGCTACGAGCTCGGGCTGCATCCCGACGGTGATCCCGATGCGGGGCCGAAGACGTACTGGGGTGTCGACGACGTCGATGCTGCGTTCCGGGCCCTGCTCGATGCTGGTGCGAACCAGGCAGAGCCGATCCACGAGGTCGGCGACGGAATCAGGATGGCCGCCGTTCTCGATCCTGCCGGCTACTTCTTTGGCCTCATCGAGAATCTCCACTTCGTGGCTCATGCTATGACGGGTGACGGTCCCGGTCGGTGACGCAGCCACGGCATCACCGTGCGATGATCACTCGCCACCGTCTTCGCTGTCCCGGTACTCACGCGCAAACGAAACAGCCGCCACCACCAGCACACCGAGCCCGATGATGGCCAGCCACCAACCGACGATCAGCCCATTGGCGAGCAGCACGACCGCCAACGCAAGCAACGGGCCGCGCGTCGTTGCCGTGGGGAACACTCCACCGGGAGCCATTTCCTCGTCCGGCGAGATATGGCTTCTCCTGAGCAGGAAGATCGCGGTCCAGATCCCGAAGATCGCGGCGGCGGCCAACAAGATCATGCCGGCAAGCGACCCCCCTCCGGTGAAATAGATGGCGCCGGCGGTGGCGAAAATGATCGCTTGACCGACGAGGATCTTGCCCTGGAAG
>CAWDDT010000003.1:0-211349 GCA_963801165.1 uncultured bacterium | reverse complement strand
GAGCTTCGGCATGCGCTCGCCTCCGGTGCTTTGGCAGTCGAGGAGCTTGCCAAGTGTCCCGGTTGTGGCACAAGGAGACGGTCTTGGCTGCTAGCTACGGTAGAGCGGATGTCCATTCAGCACAATACCGTGCTTTGCGCTTGCTGTGGGCTCTCCTACGCGTCGCCTCGGATGATTCCTGCCGCATTGGATAGGTTCTATCAAGGACTGTATTGGCGCCTTTCTAGTTCGGAGGCAGTCTTTAGGGAAACAGAGGACTGCTTCGCTCGGGGGGAATCGATTCGCGCCTGGACCGACGGGCACATTCCAAGGGAAGGGCTCGTGGTCGAGCTGGGTTGCGGTCCAGGCTACAATTTGGTGCCATTCACGCGCGCTGGGTATCGGAGCCTCGGATTCGAGCCTGACATGCGATGTGCTGCATTTGCTCGCGAGCGATTGCATCTCGATGTACGCCCCGGTGGACTCGATGAGTTCATCGCCTCGGGCATGCGGGCGGACTTGCTCATCGTCGCCCACGTGCTAGAGCATCTGCCCGACCCTCGCGCATTCCTGCTTGCCGCGAAGACCGCGCTTTCGCCCACGGGAATAATGTACGTAGAGGTTCCCGGCCTGTTGAATCTCGATCACGTATCATATCAAGGCGATCTGCTGAGCTATCTGCAAATTGCGCACCTCTTCAACTTCACTCGCCGAACTCTTAGCCAATACGTTGAAGCGGGCGGTTTCGAAGTCCTTGCTGCGGACGAATCGGTCCGCTTGCTTGCCAAGGACAGAGGTGCTCCGGGCCTAGGCACATGCTGCCGGGAGGATCCAATATCTGCGATTAAAACCTTGAATTATCTCAAGGCGCAGGAGCGTAAGCACGTCTTGAACCTCCCACTGCGCCTTTGGCAAGGTGCACGATCATTGATCAGTCGGATGCGCAAGTAGTACTACAGGGATTTTCGAAGATCGGCAGCCGGAGTTTGACTTTTTTTTACCGGAAAGTGTTGACTCTCAGCTCATTAGCGGGGCGTACTCGGAGCACAGAACTCGTGGGCATTGCGCCCTGAGGCCCGTGCAAGTATACAATAGGACTGGTCGCTTGCGACCAGCAGCGGTTCGCGGCTCACGACAACAATCCCCCGTGGATCCGTCGCCTGACGCAGCCTTGTTCTCTGGCGATCTTGAAGGGTATTTCTTGCGAGATCTTGGGGCTGAGCGGATTATGGCAATAATTCATAAATTGGTGACGAGGGCGCTCCGTATACCGGCCGGAATAGCACGGGCTCTTCTACCTGCACGCGCCATTGAGCAGCTCTCTTTCGAAGTACGGTCTTCGATTGGGCGACGATTTGCAAAGCGGCTGACAGTAGATGTCGCCAAGCAGAATTACCTAGATTTAGGTGCTGCCGATACACCGAAAGGACAGTTCATAGCGGTCGATTTCTTCGGAAGAAAAGGCATCTATGGCGCAGATTTACGCTATCCGTTGCTAGTGGATGATGCCTGCATCGACGGAATCTTCTCCGAACACACGTTGGAGCATCTCTCGTTTGCTGACGCGTCGCGAATGATAGCGGAGTGCCATCGAATACTGAAATTCGGAGGCCGGATACGGATAATCGTCCCCGACGTATCGATTTTCGTAAATCGATATGTTGATCGCGATATGGCGTGGTTCGAGGAATGGGAAAAGCACGTTCTGCAGCCGCGCGGCCGTCGGATGGTGACGATGATGCAGGCCCTCAGTTTTGTCACTCAGGAATACGGCCATCGATCTGCATGGGATTTTGAAAGTCTGCAAGTGGTCCTTGACGCAGCCGGGTTCGTGAATATAGAAAAGGTCGGCTACGGGGAAGGACGCGAGCCGATCCTGTTGCGCGACAATAGCTTGCGAAGTCGGATAATTACGTCGGTTTATGTCGAAGCCCGGAAGCCTGTCGCGGATGAACATTCCGCTGTTGGAGCAATCGTATGAAGGACGTGCTTGCGGTCATTCCGGCGCGCGGTGGCTCCAAGGGGATCCCCAGGAAGAATCTGGCGCCGATTGCAGGGAAGCCTCTGCTGGTACATTCGATAGCTCATGCCCAAGCCTCTCGATATGTATCCCGAATAATCGTTTCCACCGAGGACGAGGAAATCGCCACGGTCGCGAAGGCGGCCGGCGCAGAGGTTCCATTCCGGCGCCCACGTGAGCTCGCGGGCGACGAGGTGCTTGATTTGCCTGTGTTCCAGCATGTGCTGGAGAGACTTGCCTCGGACGAGGGCTATGCCCCGGAGATCGTTCTCCACCTTAGACCTACCACGCCCTTGCGCAAGCCCGCCTGGATTGACGAAGCGATTGATCTTTTGCGATCTGATCCCCGGGCCGACTCCGTACGTTCCGTCAGCAGTCCGTCCCAGCATCCATACAGGATGTTCCGTATTGGCAACGACGGGTATCTCGACCCGTTATTCAAGCACGAGCATCCGATACCCTATTTGCTGCGACGGCAGGACTTGCCAAAAATGTACTACTACAACTGCGTCATTGACGTCACGAGGCGGTCGACCATCCTGGGCAAGAATTCCATGACCGGCGATCGAATGCTGCCCTATGTCATGATGCCGGACGACGCCATCGACATCGATGGCCCGCGGGATCTCTTGCTTGCCCGCCTTCTCATGGAGGGGTCGGCATGAAGATCCTGAGTGGTTGGTGCGGGAATGTACGTGACGGGTCGCGGGACCAGCGGAATCGGGACCATCCTCCCGGCCCTGGCGCAGTATTCCCGGGAACAATCGAGTTGACGCGGTTAGCGTAGCTGCGACGAGGCCGGAGTCGGCGTCGGGTGTCGTCGAAGCGTGCCAAAGGATCAACGGGCTGCTTGGCAGCGGTTTGCGGGTCGAGTATCGCCAGACTACGACTTCGCTTGAAGCATCGGTGCGACCATCAGAGTTCGACTGCGCGATCGTTTGCGTTCCGGATCACCTGCATTTCGAGACCACGGCTGCGCTGCTGCGAGCGGGCATCCATTGCTTGGTCGTCAAGCCATTGACGCCGACGCTTGCCGAGGCGAGGGAACTGTTGACGCTTCAAACGGAGCGAGGATTGCTGGGCGCTGTGGAGTTCCACAAGCGTTACGACGAGCAGAATCTGCTCGTTCGAAAAATGATCCGTGAAGGAACGATCGGAACGCCGCGCTACATGGTAGTGGCCTACAGCCAGAGAATCGGAATTCCACTGGATGTATTCCGTGCCTGGAGCCACAGGACCAATATCTTCCAGTACCTCGGCGTCCACTACATTGACTTGATTTACTTTCTGACTGGTTTCAAGCCAGTGCGAGTAAGCGCGGTCGGATCGAAGGGAGTCCTGGCGGAGAAGGGCGTGGATACGTGGGATTCGGTCCACGCCACCGTCATTTGGGAGAATGCGGCTGACCGGGGTGAATTCGTATCGCAGCTGGCAATCGGGTGGATAGACCCGAATTCCAGCAGTGCACTGTCGGATCAACGATACTTCCTGGTGGGAAGTCGCGGTCGGGTCGACCTCGACCAGACCGACAGGGGAATCCGCCTGGTCAGCGCCCCATCCGGCTTGGAAACGCCGAATCCGCATTTTTCGATGGTCCTTGGCGAGGGCGACGGCTTGGCATTCCAGGGATACGGTTACCGGAGCATCGAACGCTTTCTGAAGGATGTTGCCCATGTGAAGGCTGGTAAGGTGTCGCCTTCCTCGCTCGACGAAACCCGTCCATCGTTCCGGCAATCATTGGTTTCGACCGCGGTCATCGAGTCGGTCAACCAAAGCCTCGGCGCCGATGGCGCCTGGAGGAAAATCAGTGCTCCGGCTTGACTCGAAGAAACTGGGCGTTCGCATGCTGGCCCGAATGGGGGTGGCTGGAGTCGATCCGGAATCGTCCAAGCATGTGGTTGCTTCGTTGATCCAGACATCGCTTCGCGGCGTCGACTCGCACGGTATCCAGCTATTTCCCCATTACCTTTAGGGCGGTGGCATCCGGTCGGGTCAATGCGAAGCCGGTCCTGAGCGTCGTGAAAACCGGTTCGTCGAGCGCGACGCTCGACGCCATGGACGGGTTCGGGCACCATGCTGGCGCTGTGGCCATCGATGCGGCGGTCGAACTTGCCAAAGCGTCAGGCGTTGGGGCAGTCAGTGTTGGACAGTCGACGCACTTCGGCGCGGCCGCATACTTTGCTCTGCGTGCCGCGAATGCCGGATGTATCGGGTTCTCATTCACCAATGCCGACGCGCTTGTGAAAGCGTTCAACGCTTCCAAGCCGGTGTTTGGGACAAATCCGGTTTGTTTCACCGCGCCCCTAAAGACCGAGGATCCCCTGTGCCTGGACATGGCGACGTCGCTGGTGTCCTGGAACAAGGTAAGGAATTGTCGCGTGGCCGGAGCCGAGCTTGAAGAAGGCTGGGCGTTTGACGAGGACGGGCTGCCTACCCGGGATGCCAATGCCGCGGCATCGCTGAGTCCTGCCGGTGGCTACAAGGGGTATGGGCTTGGCATGATGGTCGAAGTGTTGTGCGGCCTGCTCGCCGACGGGCCGGTTGCGCACGAATTGTTACCGATGTTCACGTCCCCAATTGAAGCAAGACGCAAAATCAGCCATTTCTTCATGGCCATTGATATCAAGCGATTCGTCGCGCTGGATCGATTCGCCGAACGTCTCCAACACCTGGTAGACGGTATTCGAAGCATGCCCGGAAACCCTGCGTCGGTAATGGTGCCGGGCGACCCGGAAAAGATCGCTTTCGACGAAAGATCGAGGTCCGGAATTCCTGTCAGCCAGGCGCTTCTAGACACACTGATCGAGGCTGATCCATCCGTCCGGGAGACAATTCGTCAATGACCCGCGTTGTTGATATCGTCAACTTCAACGCGGACGCATCGTGTCTGGCTGCCGCCACCTGGCTGGGCATGCTCCAGGGAGGGGCGGAGTCGCAACTTTGCCGCTGGCTTGGTCTGTACGTCAGCAAGCAACGGAAGGTTGTTCTTGGCTTTGTCGGATCCGCAATTGCCGACATGGCCGTCATCAACCCGGAGGCAATCGAACTCGTAAACAGGCACACAGAAGTGTTCGAAATGCCGCTTAGGCCGTTCGCTCACGACATTGCCCTGCTGCGATCCACGCGCGGATTCGGAACCAATCTGTCGCTGGGAATGCAGACGATCGCGCGGGAATTCAAAAATGTAGTCGGCTACTTCTTGCCGCCTGAGTTCATGCTCACAAGTTCCCAGGTCGCGCATCTGTCGTCACTTGGCATCAGGGGCACGTTCATTAATTCGGCACGCTTCAAGGGAGAACTTCAAGGAAGAATTCCGACTACACCCTACGTATTGGAGGGGGTGCTAGGCGCAAGAATCAATTGCATCCCGTGCGTCGGCGAGTTGACGGATGCCTATCTGCAGTCGATCCACTTTTACGGTGGAGAAGCCTGGAATGACGCGGTTATGCGCAGAGACACGGAGGGCGTTACCTATTCCTGGCGCGATGGAGAGAGCTGTTTTCTGCTCCCCGACAGCATCGCGAGGGAGGCCGCATGGCTTGACGATGAGTCGTCCGAGATTGAGCGCCGCCATCTGAGTGAAGAGATAGCCCGTTACAACGGCCCCGGCTGTGGCCCAGAGTCTTCTCTTCCCACGAACTCTTTCATGTCCTTGTTGTCACCGCTTCTGCGCTTCACTTCGTAGCGATCTACCGCTACGTCGTCCCGTTCATGTCCGGCCCGCCGGGGAACGTTTGACCAGAGCCACCGCCACGCCCGGGCCTGAGTCTGGGTTGAGTCTCCGGACGCGTTCGATCGTCGGTTCCGAGAGGTCGTGCCGCAAATCGTCAAACCGAACTGCGCGACGTAGTGGGATATGTGTCCCGGCCCGCAGCCGAGGTCGAGGACGGGCATGTCGGGGAGGGGCAATCGGGCTGCGGACTGGTTGATCAGATCCTGCTCGTGAGGCTTGTCGTCCAACTCGAAGCGATAGGCCGAGATCGGCGCCCTGGTCCCAGTTGGGCGAGTTCAGTGGGCTGTGCCAAATCGGTGGCGAGGCGAGCGTCGCATAGAACAGCAGTCGCTCCGCCAGCGTGTCGGGTTGGGAGAGGGCGACGAGGTGACCACCGGGCACAACGTCGAGATCGAGACCCAGCCGCTCTCTCGCCTGTCGTCTCATGAACTCGACGGGGAAGAACCGGTCGTCGCGGGCGGCGACCACGAAGGTAGGCACCCCGGGCCACGCATCGATCGGGGATGGCAGATCGAACGGTGTCATCGACTGGTTGCGCACGTGATGGAGCGACTCCGCCGTCAGGTCGGCGGTAAGGTCGTGGATGAACACGACCTCGGGGTCGAACGGGTCGGCTTCGCCCAGCCCGAGCGAGGCGAGGTACTGGTGCTGCGCCCCGGCGTGGCCGGTGGCCGCCCACCAGTCGTGGCCGGTCTCGCCCGGTACCGGGATCATCGCCGCCACCAGGATCATGGCGGCCACCGGGCGTCGCGTGGCGATCACGGGAGCGATTAGCCCGGCCATCGATTGGGCCACAACGAGCACCGGGTCGTCTCCTCGATCCGACACTGCGGCAACGGCGACGTCTACGTAATCGGCAAGCGCGGCGTCGGGATCGTCGACCGGAAGGTCGGGCACAACAATCGTGAGCCCCGCCGACTCCAGCAGAGGCGTCACCCGATGCCAATACCACCCGGTTGAGCCGGCGCCATGGAGCAGAAGGGCTGTTGTCATGGTCGGCGAGCTATTCGGTCGGCCCGGAGAAGCCGATCAGCACGCCACCCGGCGCCCTGACCAGAGCAACACAGACGCCGTCCATGATCTTCTCCGGTGGACTGATCGACTCGGCACCAGCGGCGAGCGCGGCATCGAACGCTGCCTGGGTATCTGCGACGTGAACCGTCGGAGTCGAGCCCGGCATCTCACCGGGCGCGGTCCCGCGTATCCCGCCGCCGCCGGTGGCTGAGTATGCGAACAAGTGGTACTGGCCCGCCGGTGACGGAAAAGGCTCCTGGAAGTCCCAGCCCAGCACGCTCTCGCACCAATTGCGTGTCGCAACCGGATCGCCGCTCGACAATTCGGTGTGCGTGATCCATCCATATAGACCCTGGGTGAACTCGTGATTTCTCTCTTCTGCCATTGCGGGCTCCTTCGCTCGTTGCCTATGTCAGATCTGAACGCGTTGTCGCTGTGATCAGTGTGGGTCGCTCGAACGACCCGAGGAACGCAAGACCTGCGTCGTTGTCACCGTCGATCGCCACGGCGCCTGAGGCCACAGCGTCGGTAGCAGCCTGCCCGCCGAAGACGATCTTACGCAGCGTCGGCACGGCTGCGGTGATCGTGGCGATTGCCATCGCCCCGACGCCCCGGCGGCTGGTGAGCCCGCCGTCGGCCACCTCGAGCGTGAACGTGTCGTCGCGCATACTCAATACGTATTCGCCACGGGGGCACGACGTGCCGGGCGAGAACGTCGTGCGCAGGGCGAGAATGAATGCGTCGTCGCTCAGCTCTCCGCTGCCCGGGGGCGTCGCCCGCGAGCCCCAGTGTGCCAACGCCATCAGTACGGGCTCCAGCCCCTCTCCGAGAGAAGTGAGCTCGTAGACCTCTGCGCTCACCGGGGGCCCGAGCCGGCGCCGGCGCACCAGACCCCGTGCCGTGAGATCGCGGAGACGCTGCGTGAGCACGTTCGGGCTGACACCGTCGAGCCCTGCACCCAGTTCGGCGAACCTCTTTGGTCCGTGGATCAGCTCGCGTACGACGAGGATTGCCCACCGTTCCCCTATCAGGTTGAGGGCACGAGCAATCCCGCACGGGTCGTCGTAGTACCGCCGGGTTGATTGCTCTTCGCTCATTTTGCTCCTCTTTTAAGAGTAACAACTCCTGTTATCGTAGCCGCGAAATCACACAGGGGAAAGGACGAACATGAACAAGCTCGACACTCTCATCACCGGTCTGGCCTTTGGTGAGTCCCCGCGCTGGCACAATCGGCAAGCTCTGGTTGTGCAACTGGGCGGCGCAGGAGATCGTCGCGGTGAGCCCGAACGGTGCGGCTGAAGTAGTCCTCCGTCTGCCTTTCGCGACATTCCCGTTTTCGATCGATGCCGGTGGGGTGAGCCTGATCACCCCGGATGGCTCGATACGAGAGGTGGCCGGGGACATCGCGTTCCCGAACGGGATGGCGGTAACCCCGGACGGCGACACCCTGCTGGTGGCAGATTCATACGGCCACGAGGTCATCGCTTTCGACATCAACGCGGACGGCACACTTTCCGGTCGGCGGGTTTGGGCAAACCTCGGAGAGGGGACTCCTGACGGCATCTGCCTGGATGCAGAGGGAGCGCTCTGGTACGCAGACGTGCCCAACCGTTGTTGTGTGCGGGTCCTCGAGGGAGGCGAGGTGCTCGATGCCGTGCAGGCCGACCGCGGGTGCTTCGCATGCATGCTCGGCGGCCCCGATGGGCGCACCCTGTACATCACCGCGGCCGAGTGGCGGGGGCCCGCCGCAATGGATCCAGAGCCCCGCACCGGCGTGGTCTACACCGTCCAAGCGCCCGCCCCGCATGCGGGGAGACCATAGCTGCGACAAACCCCGGCTTGGGCCGGGGCCGCTTCCACGAGATTCGCTTGATTACACCGCTTTGCTTCCGACGGTTACGGGTCGGAAGGTCCTGGTCCGGCGACGGAACGCGGTCGGGTTAGAGAGGAAGAGAGTGCGCGGAATCAGCTTTGCCTCGGGTAGAGGCAAATCATGATCGGGGGTCGGCCAGCCTCGCGACTCAAAATCAGTGGCAAACGAGCCAAGGGCTCAACACCGGGTACCAGCCGGCTAGCTGAGATATCGGCCAAGATAGACGCATCCCGCGGCGCTGCCATCACTCGTGCTCCCGTCTTCAACAAGGCGCTCGAGGTTGTTGCCTACGAGATTATCCTCGCCAGCGGCCCTATGGCCAGCGTCAGCGTCACCGACGCTGGTGCCGACGGAGCCCCCCGCCTCGTGGTCAACTCGGGCGTCGAGGTCGACCTGGCCATCAGCGCCGGCAAGCCGGTGCTATTGAACATGGCAGCCCCGGCTCTCGTCGCGGGTCTCCCGCCGGCGCTCGGGCCCAAGGAAGTCATGCTCATGCTGGGGGCAGGGGTCGACGTGTCGGCCGAGACTGTCGCCGCCGTGGAGCGCCTCGTCGCCCAGGGCATTCGGATCGTGCTCGAGGATCTGGCCACCAACCCGCAACTGCATCAGCTCTTGCGACACGCTCATGCGGTCAAGATCAAAGTTGGACGGACGGCGACGCCCGGCGTTGCCAAGCAGATCGGCCTCCTCAAAACCACTGGTGTCGAGCTCATTGCCGACGGTGTCGCGACATATGACGATCTCCGCGACGCGACCAGACTCGGCGTCACCCGCTTCCAGGGACCGTTCCTTGGCCGCCCCGACGGCTTCCGAAAGAGTCAAGCACCCGCAGGGCAGCTGGCAGCCCTCGAGCTGATAACGAAGCTACAGGACCCCGACGCCGCGATCTCCGAAATCGCCAACGTCATCCGACGTGACGTCAACCTGAGCTACCGCATCCTCAAAGTCGTGAACTCGGCTCACTATGCGCTGTCGCGCCCACTCGGGTCGATCGAAGAGGCCGTCGTGGTGGTGGGCACAAAGCAGATCGTCTCGTGGGTAGGGGCACTCAGCATGACCGGTCTCAACGGCAAGCCGGCCGAGCTGACCAGATCGGCGATGATCCGGGCCCGGACGTGCGAAATGCTCGCCCGCCATCTCGATCGGCACGACGTGCAACGCTTTTACATCGTCGGCCTGCTATCGGTGATCGAGGCGTTACTCGACGTTCCCGCAGCCCAGGCCCTGGGCCGTCTTCCGCTCAATGCCGAGATCGTCGACGCCATCGTTTCCGGCGGCGGGATCCTGGGTGAGACGCTGCGTGGGGTGGTGGAATACGAGAAGGGCAACTGGGACCGCTCCCACATCATCGGAATCGACGATCAGGCGTTGAGCGACGCGTTCCACCTTGCGATGCTCGAAGTCGACAAGGTGTGGGCTCAGATCACGGGATGATCAGCCGGTCCGGGCTACAAGCCGACCGTCAACTAGCGGCTGGAGACGACAGCCGCTTGCGTAGCAAGAGTGCGACCAGGATCCCGTTGACGATCAGGACCAACCAGTCAACGGCGATGGCGGCCACCTCCAAATGATCCTGGCGATTCAGGCCGTATGCCGCGGCATAGGCGATGAAAGCCAGAAACGGCAGGATGAACCCGGCGCCAAAGATCCAGCGGATCGCACGAACCATCCGGCCGGCGCCCGTGACCATCAGCGCGGCAAGAAGGAACGACACGCTCATCAGCAGATAGCCGATCTCCTCCAGCGCGATGAAGAGCCCGTGCGGGTTATACATTGTGATCAACGCGATCCCCTCGGTCTCTCCGGCCGCGATGCTGGCGGGCACGACGGAGGACTGGGTGAAGTACGTGGCGACCAGCACCACCGTCGACGCCACAGCCACGACCACGGCCATTTGGCCGACGAGGCCGCTCGGCGCCGCAGCAACCGCGCGCAGCGAGACCATGAACAACAGGTAGGCGACCACCATCACCACGGCGAAATACATCCACAGATAGTCCCGGGGAAACCGATCGACGGTGTCGAGGTACGGATAGCTGATGCAGTTTTTGCGGCAGTTGGCGCCCGCTATGGGCACCGCCATAACACCGAGCCCGAGGGCGACAGCAGCGAGAGCGGCCGTGGCCGTCGCCACGTACATGGCGAGCCGCATGTTCGATCGCTCCGATGTGTCCTCGTACGGCTCGAGTGCCATGTGCCGCAGCCTAATAGGCGCTCGCAGGCCTCCGTCCAGCCGTGGTGCAGTCCCCCGCCGCATGGCGTGGAGGAGGCGGTTCGCCCCGGCGGAATCGGCCGGTAATCTTGGACGATGGAGTCCGCCGGTTACACCTTCTTCCCGACGTCGATCGGTGAATGTGGTATCGCATGGAGCACACGCGGGATCATTGGCCTCGGGCTGCCCGAGGCCAATCCACGCCTAATGAGATCACGCTTTGCCCGCCGATATTCCGGCTGTGCCGAGCAGGCACCGCCGGAGTACGTGCACAGGGTCATGACAGCGGTCGTCGGCCACCTGGAAGGAAACAACCGTGACCTTGCTGCGTTTCCCATCGATCTCGAGGGGGTTCCCGATTTCGAGCGACGGGTCTACGAGGCGGCGCGGACGATTCCGGCAGGCTCGACCATGACCTACGGTGACATAGCCACAGCCATCGACGCCCCCGGAGCGGCGCAGGCGGTCGGTCGGGCGCTGGCGGCAAACCCGATTGCGCTGCTGGTCCCCTGTCATCGGGTGGTTGCCGCAGGCGGCAAGATCGGCGGCTTCTCTGCGGGGGGTGGCGCCACTACCAAGAGACGCATCCTCCGCATCGAGGGCTCGGAGATGGGTGCCGCTCAGGAAACTCTCTTCGAGGCGTGACCGCGACATCCTCAGCGGTCCTCGAGTAGCTCAGCGACTCCCTCTACGCACGGCCTGCTGCAGCTTCTTCCTCCCGGGTCCTTCCGGCGAGGCGGATCAGATCCTCGTGAAGCTCGAACCAAACGCTATGGAAGCTGTCGACCCGGGGTGAGGCGAGGTAGTTGGTCTCGCCGGCAGCCACCCGCTCGCCGGCGCGCTGTAGCCGGTCGCGGTAGAGGCCGAGCCGCGGCAGACCTTCGCTGAGCCTGCCCAGCCACGCCGACGTGTCCTCATGGAGGCTCTGGAAGTCTGCAAGCACTACCGCGTCGTACGCCTCGTCGCTGTGGTCGTTGAGGATCTGCTGCCCGTCTACCTCACGCATCTGCCATCCGGTCATGATCAGCTTCATCCTATGGTCGAACGGCAGCAGATCATCGAGCGCCACAGCGGCATTGTCAGCGCCCCAGCTTGCCCGGTCGGCGGCGATCTGCTTCAGACCGAGCGCCTTGCCGTCCTCGGTCAGTTGGAACATCCCGGCCAGTGCCGACCCGGCGATCACCGCGGCCAGACCGTCCCCAACCGCCTCGTCGAGAAGGCCCGCCACGACCTCGGGCGAGGTGAGTAACGCCGGGCCGAGATCGTTGGGGACGACGAAACCCTTGATGGTAAGGGCATGTATTACCTGTTCCCGGGTGACCTGCGACGCGACATCCTCGACAACTTCCGTCTCCTCGTCGCCGGAGCTGATATCGATGCCCAGATCCTCTGCCCATGCGAGCAGCACCGCCGCCTCCGGAACCACCCGAGCCTCGCTGGCCACCGCACCGGTGAACACCGCTCCGGTGCTGCCGTCGATCGTGAGCACTTCTCCCGGCGCAAAGGTCCTGCCGCTGATCGTCACCGAACCGTCGACGACTGTCATCGTCGCGGCGCCGACCACCGCCGGGATACCCCAGCCGCGAGCAACCACCGCCGCGTGGCTGGCCAACCCGCCGGTTGCGGTGAGGATGCCAACTGCCCGCGCCATACCATGAACGTCGTCGGGCGACGTCTCTCTCCGCACCAGCAACACGGGCTCGCCCGCCTCGGCCATTGCAACCGCCTGTTCTGGAGTGGTGGCGACGCCCCCCGAGGCGACCCCGGGCGATACTCCGAGCCCGACGCAAATCGGGGTGGCGTCGAGGCCCAGATTGGCGCCGGCCATCGGGGGCCGCACCAGGAGCGATGCCACGCGGTCAACGGCTTCGGCACGGGTGACGGGGAAACCGACGTCCTCGGCCATGTCGATGGCCATCCGCAGCGCCGCCTGCGGGCTCCGCTTTCCAATCCTCGTTTGCAGCAGCCACAGCTTGCCGCCCTCGATGGTGAACTCGATGTCGCACATGTCGCGGTAGTGCCTCTCGAGTGCCCGGGCGTACCCGATCAACTCGTCGGCGACCTCCGGCATACGGTCGTGAAGGACCGCAATCGGCTCGGTCTCGTGGGTGCCCGCTACCACGTCCTCGCCCTGGGCATTGAACATGATGTCGCCGTAGATGGAGTTCTCACCGGTGGCCGGATTGCGCGTGAAAAGAACGCCGGTGGCCGAGTCGTCACCGAGATTGCCAAATACCATCATCTGCACGATCACACCGGTGCCCAGGTCGTCGGGTATCCGTTCCCGCGCTCGATAGGTACGTGCCCGCGGGCTGTTCCAGGAGCGGAACACTGCCTCGATCGCTGCCCTCAGTTGCTGCCACGGGTCCTCAGGGGGAGGCTCACCGACAACGTCCTGATACTGATTGACGAAACGGTCCCAGCAGGCTGCGGCAAAATCCTTGTTGCCGGTGCTTGCGGCCAGACCTTCCGCTACCGCCGGGTTGATCCCGAGGTTGAGGATCGTGTCCATCATCCCGGGCATGGAAATCGGCGCACCGGAGCGCACACTGACCAAAAGCGGGCGGCCGGTATCACCGAATCCGCGGGCTCCTGTCTGCTCCAATCTGCCGACGTGCTCGACGATCTCTGCGTCGAGGCCATCCGGCCAGCCCGTAGCGAGATACCTTCGGCACGCTTCGGTCGAGATGACAAAGGCGGGTGGCACCGGGAGGTCGAGGTCCCTGGTCATGACGCCGAGGTTTGCCGCCTTGCCCCCGATCAGATTCGCCACCTCCGAATGCGGTGAGCCGTGCGGGTGGTCGACAGCGTAAACGAAGGTCACAATCCCTATCCTCGATAATCGATTATGTCACAATATCGGACGTCGCCGGGTGGGTCAACTGATCGGACGGCGCCGAGAACACGTCGACATCGCCGGGGCAGGTCGGACCGAAAACAAGAGAGGAATCGCCCATCGCCGACGGCTACTCCGACCCCGCGGCCGGACCGGTCGGCTCATGGATCTGCTCCAGGAGGCCGGGGATTCGAGCCGTCACTGCGGCTTCGATTTGCCCGGCTATGTCGCGGAAGAAGGCATCGCTCTGATGATGCGGATCGAGGATCTCGAGACCATCCCCGGCGATCAGCTCGGTCTTACCGGCCGCATCCGGGAGCAACTCCGCAACCGCAGCGATCTGCTGGTTGTCCATACACAACACGAGGTCGGCGGCCTTCAGATCGGATCGTGTGAGTTGGTGTGCCCGGTGCCCGGTCAAGTCGAGGCCCCTCTCCCCCGCCAGCACCATCCCGCGGCCCGAGGCAGCGTGGCCTTCAGGAGCGGCCGTGCCTGCAGAGACCACCGTCACACCGGCAATCTCGAGGTCCCGTTCGGCTACACCCAGGCTGTCGGCCAACCCGGCCCGCAGCATGGCCCCGGCGAGCGGGGAACGGCCGATGTTGCCGGCACACAGCACGAGGATCCGGAAATGTCGGTCGTGGTCGGTCACGGCTCGACGATCACCTTCATGGCCCCGTCACGACGCTCGTTGAAAGTCGCCAATGCCACTGCGAACTCCTCCAGCGGGAAGCGATGGGTGACCAGATCGGCAGCGCGGATCCTGCCGTCGGCAACCAGCGGCAGCACGTGCCTCATCTCCCCCGCCGTCGCCCGCACCCCAACGATCTCCTTCTCGTAGAGAACGAGTTCCTGGAAATCGAGAGCCACCGGCTCGACCGGGATTCCGACCGTCGCTATCCGCCCTCCCTTGCGCAGCGAAGGGATCGACCACTGAAACGTCTCCGGCACCCCGGCGCAATCCAGAATCACATCCGCACCAAGCCCGCGGGTCAGCGCCCGGACCGCGCCTACGGGGTCACCGTCGGTGTAGTCGACGGTCTCGTTGCCCATCTTGGCGGCCTGATCCAGACGCTGGCCGCGCCCCACAACGATGACCCGTGCTGCGCCCCGCACTCGCGCCGCATCGGCGGCGAGAAGACCGACCGGGCCGGGACCGAAGACGACAACCGTGTCTCCCGGCCTCACTCCTCCACGGTTGGCGGTGTGGAGCGCGATCGATGCCGGATCCACGACGGCGCCGGTTGCAAAATCCATCCCGTCGGGAAGCGGGAAGATCGCCTTCACCCCATGGACGACGTACTCGGCCAGACAGCCCTGATAGTTGTGCCCGTACTGCCTGTGCACATCCATGTTCCCGTAGTTCTCGCACAGGTTGTACCGACCCTCGACACACTTCTGACAGAAGCCGCAGGCGTCGTGAGAGGTACCGCACACCCGGTCACCCACCGACCATCCCAGTGCCGCGGCGCCTGCACCAACCTCGACGAGCTCACCGGCCCATTCGTGACCCGGCGTGAAGGGGAAGCTCGGCGGCCAGAAACCCGGGTAGTGGCCGGCGATGAGATGGGCGTCGGTACCGCAGATCGAGACGGCGCGCACCCGCGCCGCGACCTCATCGTGTCCGGGGGTCGGCTCGGGTATGTCCTCGATGCCAAAGACATTCGGTTCGGTGACGACCAGACCTCTCATGTCACACCACCGCGAGAGGATCGACCATGGACCCGGTCGCCCCCTTGATCTTCAATGGCAGCATCACAAAGAGAAACTCGTAGACCTTGTCACGGGCGAGCTCCTCGAGATAGATGCTCTCCAACAGGTAGATGCCGTTCTCGATGAGCAGCTTGGTGTGCACCGGCTGCGGGTTGGCCGGGCAGCCACGATCGGGTGCCGGCATGACCTCGTAGGTCTCGGTGTCGGTGCCCGTGGCAACCACCCCTTTTTCGAGCAACCACTCTGCCGCCGACAGGTCCGGACCGGCAGTCAGGTGCTCGTTCATCCGCTCGGCGTCGGGCCAGTACTTGAGATAGCCGGTGCGGATGAGCACCACGTCCCACGGCCGCACCTCGACCCCCTGAGCCGCGGCGACCGCCTGCAGCTCGTCGGCGCCGACGGGCTCGTGGGCTGGCAGCGCATCGATGCCGCGGTAGGTCGGCGGGTCGAGCAACACGCCGCGGGTGAAGAACGTCGGCAGCTTGGAGGCATCACCGAACTTGGGCCCGTGGTCGGTCATGTGCTCTTTGGTGTTACCACCGCCGTACCAATGATTGTCCTCCCCGATGGTCATGTGGGCCAGCCCGTCGATGTGCGCTCCCGAGTGCGAGCAGGCCATCAGGTACTCGGCCATGTAGCCGAGGTTCACTTCGTTGGGTGGTCCCCACGGCTCGACGCTGCCGGCGACGATGCCGGGTGGGGTCCGATAGTTGACGACCTGGAACGGGGGATGTCCCGGAAAGAGGGGCATCCCGGGGAAACGGGGAACAGATAGGGAGTATTGCTTCCCCGTCGCGACGAGCTGAGCCGCCTCGACGACCTTACCGGCCGGCATGTCACGTACCGGCCCGACCTCCAACTCAGCGTTCATTCTCCACCTCCTGAAGAGCTTCCCAAACCCGTTGCGGGGTCATGGGCAGGTCACGAATCACCGCTCCTGTGGCGTCCCGTATAGCGGCTCCCACCGCCGGTGCAGTCACAAGCAGGCTGCCTTCGCTAACACCCTTGATCCCGTACGGACCGGGACCATCTGCGTTCTCGATGCTCTCGCTGTGCAATTCGAGCGGGAGATCCATGCTGGTGAGGATCCTGTAGTCGATGGCGCCGATGTTTCGCACCCGGCCCTCGTCGTCGAAGATGTAGTGCTCCATCAACGTGTGTCCAAGACCCTGAATGGCGGCCCCGTCATCCTGTGATCGCACCTGCATCGGGTTGAGGGAACGGCCGACGTCGCCCACGCTGACGTGCTTGATCAACGTCACGTGGCCCGTATTTGTATCCACCTCGACCTCCGACGCGGTGCAGTTGAACTCGAAGAATGACGCCGTGCCACCGAGGGGATGGTTCGGGTCCTTGTTCTTGCGCATCTCGCCGTTGCCTATCACCTCGCCACCGAGCGGGGCCAGGGCCTCCTGAACCACCTCGATCAGCGGGACCTCACGGTCGGGCAAGATGAGCACACCGCCCTCGGACTTGATGGCCCGCTCCTCGATCCCGTACAGACCGGACGCCATCGCCACCACCTTGTGCTGCACGTCCTGACAGGCGCGCTGCACCGCGGTTCCCATCAACACCGAAGAGCGGCTCGCCGAGGTCTGTTGGTCATATGGCACCGTCGCTGTGTCACCCATCACCACACGCACTTGATCGAAGTCAACACCGAGCTCGTCGGCGGCGATCTGGGCAAAGATGGTGCGGGCGCCCTGACCCATGTCTGATGTCCCGGCGTAGACGATTGCGCTGCCATCGAATAGGAGCCGTACGGTCGAATACGACAGACCGGTGGTCGGCCCGGACTTGAGACCGACCGCGATGCCACGGCCGCGGTTGGAGGGCAACGGGTCGCCCCAACCGATGCGCTTGGCCGCCGTGCGTACGGTCTGCTCCCAGTCGCCGTCGGCCCGCTCGAGCGGAATGAACTCCTCACCGAAACGGGCCAGGTTGCGAAGCCGTATCTCGAGCCGGTCGATGCCGAGCCGGAGCGCAGCCTCGTCGATCAACGACTCGCGGGCCCAGCTGATCTGGGGGATGCCGAAGCCACGAAAGGCGGTCGACGGCATCGTGTGCGACACGATGGTCCGCCCGATGATCTTGACGGCGGGCACCCGGTACGGTCCGGCTGCCGAATAGCTGGACTTGCCGACGACCCGGTCGGCGATGTCGACATACGCACCGACCAGGAAGTTGGTCTCGATGTCCTCGAACTTGAAGTGTCCCTCGGAATCCAGGCCGATCCGTACCCGGATCTCGGCGGAGGAGCGGCGCACCAGCAGGAACGTCTCGTCCAACGACAAGACGAGCCTGCAGGGACGGCCGGCTTTCAGCGCCATATATGTGACCAGCGGCTCGTACTTGGGGATCTGTTTGCCGCCGAAACCTCCGCCGGGATCAGGTGCGTAGACACGCACCCTCGACAACGGCAGACCGAGCATCTTCGCCATGATCTTTTGCAGCAGGTAGGGATGCTGGATCGTGCTCCAGATGGCGATACCACCATCCTCGGGAGCTGCCATGAAGGCATGCGGCTCGATGGCGAAATGCGTCACCATCGGAAACTGGTAGTTGTCCTCGAGGACAAGATCGGATTCGTCCGCCATCTCCTCGATATCGCCCCAGCCGAAATGCTTCTCGCTGACGATGTTGGTCTGTGCCAGGGGATCGCCCGCAGGGCGGATCGACGGATCCTGAACGAGCACCGCATCGGGTGCCAGCGCAGCCGCCACCGAGAAAACACCGTCAGACAGTTTCTCGTATTCGATCTTGACCCGCCGCGCGCCCTCTTCGGCAGCATCCTTCGTCTCTGCGGCAATGGCAGCGACCGGCTCGCCGTGGTACTTCGTCTCCCCGTCGGCGAGTACCGGGCGGTCCTGGAACTGCGGGCCAAAGCGCGGCATCGGCTTGGGGAGATCGTCCGGCGTGAAAACGAATGCGACGCCGGGAACCTGCTCGGCCTCGCTTGCGTCGATCGACAAGATCCGGGCACGAGCGACATCGAGCGTGATCAGCTTGACATGGAGCACATCGTTGATCTTGATGTCCGCCACGTACTCCTGATGGCCGGTGACCCGGCCATAACCGCCACCGCGACGTTGCGAGGCACCAACGTTAAGCATCGACGACCTCCCGTGCGGCATCGAGGACGGCACGGGTGATCTGTTCGTAGCCGGCGCACCGGCACAGATTCCCCGCCAACCCCTCCTGGATCTCCTCGATCGTGGGATCAGGGTTCCGCATCAGCAACGCGGTCGCGGCCATGAGCTGGCCGGGTATGCAGAAACCACACTGTGTAGCCCCATCTGCCAGAAAGGCATCTTGCAGCGGGCTGAGCCCACCCCCGGTCTCCAGGCCCTCGACGGTGATCACATCAGCACCGTCCACCTCGACCGCAAGCATCAGACACGAGTTCATCGCACGTCCATTCACGATGATGGTGCAGGCACCGCACTCGCCTACGACACAACACTCCTTGGTGCCTGTCAGATCGATGTCGTCACGCAACACCTCGAGAAGCGTGTGATTCGCCGCGACCTCCAGCGTCCGAGGACGCCCGTTGACGGTCACGTTGATTGTGATCATTTGAGTCATCTGACCAATTCCTTCGTCACTCGGTCTATCGCGGTATCCAGAGCCCTGGCGCCGAGTACCCGCAACATGGCGAGCCGGTAGTCGGGGCTCGCCCGCAGCGACTTCGGAGACGGGCTCGCTTGATGAAACATCCGGTCAAGCGCTTCTGTCTTGTCGGCGATGGGCAGCGTCGGATCGGCGAGGACCCCGGAATCGTCGACGACCAGGAAGGCGCGTGGCCCGACGCTGCCGTAGGCGAGCCGGGTGTTACCGTCCCCGTCGACGCTACAACACAATGTTATCGAGGCCAGGTCGGTGCCACGACGCCGGGTGAGCCTCGTGTAGGCCGCCCCGAAAGCACCCGCCGGGAGCGGCAGGTCGATCGCCAGCACCAGCTCGCCACGCTCGAGCGCGGTCTTTCCGGGCCCGACGATGAAATCGTCGATCGGGATGCGGCGGACCCCCGCTGGCCCGCCGACAACAACCACGGCGTCGTACACGAGCAGAGGCGGTGAAGTGTCGGCGGCCGGCGAGCCGTTGCAGATGTTCCCGGCCAGGGTGGCGCGAGCCCGTATCTGCACCGAACCCACCACGACCGCGGCTTCGGCTAAGGCCGGGAAGCGGGTCTGGATGAGATCGCTGGCGGTGAGATCCGCCATTACCGTGCCGGCGCTGATCGATACCACTCCGTCGTGCTCTGTGATTGCCGGAGCGAACTCCGGGATCCGTTTGACGTCGATGACCACCTTCGGCTCGGACCAGCGGTTCCGCAACTCGATGACCAGGTCCGTTCCTCCCGCGAGGATCTTGGCATCGGCACCGTATTCGTTGAGCAGGCTGACGGCCTCCTCAACCGTGTCCGGCCGCGCGTACTCGAATTGATTCATTCGTCGCCTCTCAGAGAACCTTGTCTACCTCGTCGAGCAATACCTGCGGATCAGCGGCGCGGATCATGTAGTACGGACGCGGCCCCTGAAAACGCAAAGCGAAGTCGGCTCGCTTTGCCCGCAGCTCCTCCGTATCAACGATCGGCATCACATGCCCCGGCGCCAGCAGCTCGTTGAGAAGGAAGTAGTTCTGGAGGCTGTGCAGGGTCTGGAATTGGGCTTCGAACGCCCCCAACTCCGTGGTGGCCGGCTCGTAGTTGCCGTCGATGGCAGGCACGATCACGGTATCGACGCGGGTCGGGCCCTCGAAACTCTCCCACGTCGGCATGGTGCCGAAGAACTTCTCAACTCCCTTGTTGGGGGATGCCTTGTCAGCACGTTCGGTCCCCTTGGCGCGCTTGCGCAGGAACACGTCCTCAGAGCCCATCACCGCCACGCCGTCCTCGTTGATCACGGTGGTCTCCGTAGCGACGAGCAGGCCTCCACGGCGGCACGCTTCGATCTGTCCCATACTCTTGCCGTGGTTGGATTCACCGCCCAGGAAGAGGATGGTCCTGCCTTTGTAGTTGACGGCCGCGGAGTGAAACGGGTGCAGACCCTCGGCCTCCATCTTCAAGGCCAGAACGGTCACGATGACCTTCTGCAGCGGGCCGGGTTCCCAATCGCCGACGAATGTCATCTGCGCACCGTCGTATGAGATCGACTTCTCACCGTCCTGATGCCAAACGATGTCGGGCGCCGGAAGCGTCACCTCCGGCTCGATGGTCACGGAGGCCAGGCGGTAGTTGAGGAAGTTCATGTCCTCCAGAACGTGCGCACGGGGTTCGGATCCGTGCACGTCGAAGCGCAACCGGGCAGTGCCTCCTGAGAACTCCTCGGAGAGCTGCAACATCAATATCTCCTTTCATGCTGCCGTTGGCAGCCGTTTTGCTAGCTAGAAACTCTGTACCGGAGCTCCCGCTACACCAACCGCACGCCAGGAGAACCGACTCTCACCTACCAACGTCGACCGACGCCACCTCCTCGGCATCGCCGAACACCGCCTCGTCCATTGCCAGAACGAGCTGCTCGGCCTCGCGGGCGTGAGCTCTCATCGTCTCGGCGGCACGGTCCTCGTCGCGGTCTACCAGGGCCTCGAGGATCGCCAGGTGCCGGTCACCGAGCCAGACGAGATCGGTACCGGGCACCATGGCGGTGACGTAGGTTCGGGCGTACGGCTCCAGCATCGACCAGATACGCGTCAACGTCTTGTTGCCTGCCGCCCTCACTACGGTCGCGTGAAAGGCTGTGTTCCGCTGCGCATGCCCGTGAGTGTCGCCCTTCTCGGCCATCTCATGCATCCCGTCGATCAGGGTGCGCAGCTCCTCGATCTCTTTGGCGCTGATGCGTCTCGCCGCTTGCCGGGCAGCCAGCGCCTCCAGCTCGCCGCGGACCTCCATGGCTTCGACGAGATCGCTCTTGCTCGGCTTGCGAACGCTGGCCCCGCGGTACGGTCGCATCTCGACGACGCCGAGCGTCGTCAGGTCGCGCAGCGCCTCGCGCACCGGGGCCTGGCTGACGCCGAGCTCACGGGCGACACGGGTTTCGATGATGCGTGAACCGGGGGCAAGCTCGCCCTCGAGAATCCACTGCAGGATCCGGTCCTTGACCTGCTCGCTCAATACGCTGCGGGCAACCGGATCTGAACGACGCTCGGTGTTGTCAGCCATCGATGATCCCTTCAAACATCTGAAACCTCCTTGGGCCGACTTACCATATCGCCACGCGCCCGATCGCCCGGTATCGGGCCCCAACTGTGGTACAGCTCGTCCAGTTTCCTAGCCATCGCCACGGCAAACTCGGGATCATTTATGTGGGTATCCATCTCGATCCGCTCCACCTTGCGGTCGAGATGGTTGCGCAATGCTTCGATCAAGGCTTGGTCTGCGACGGGATCGCAAAAGACCCCACCAGGGGCGTCGTACTCCGAGAAACCGCGCAACGGGACGAACACCGCTACCGGTCCGGTCGCCCGGTTCAGCTTCCCGGCGAACAGACGACCGAAGCTCGCCATCTCCTCCGCGTTGCTACGGACGAGGGTGATGGCGTGATTGTGCTCATACGAGTGGCGCTCCCGAAAGTCGGCGGGGACCGCGCTCGGAGGGCGGAAGGCGATCTGATCCGTGCCGCCGGGTGCGACGACCTGCGGGAGCCCGAGCTTGCCCGCCGTCTCGAGCCGATCCGGTCCTGCCGTCATCGTGCCGCCGGCGATCTCACCCATCAGCTCGGCCGTCGTGACATCGAGTGCTGCGGTGATGTGGCCGCTCTCCATGAGAGCCTCCATCGATCTGCCACCGGGACCGGTGGCGTGGAACACCAGCACCTCGTAGCCGTGCTCTTCGAGCCACTCGCGGGCAGCATCTACACACGTGGTGGTCGTGCCGTACATCGTTGCCCCGACGAGCGGGCGCCCACTGTCGGGGCGGTGGTAGGCCTCGTAACCACGTGCCATACCGGAGATGGCGGCCGCCGCGTTCGCCAGGATCCGCGCCGACAGCTGGTTGATGCCGGCGAGATCCACCACCGGGTACATCATGGTGACGTCCGAGATGTCCACATAGGGAGAGGTATCGCCCGAGGCCATGGTGGATACGAGCAGCTTCGGCACACCGATTGGCAACTGACGCATCGCAGTGCTGACGATCGAGGATCCCCCGGAACCGCCCATGCCGAGGAGGCCCTGGACACGGTCGGCGACGAACAACTCCCTGACGATCGCCGCTGCCCCTCTCGCCTGGATGGCGACGGCCCGGCCCCGGTCCGCAGCCGTCAGCTCTCCCAGGTCGGATCCCGCCGCGGCGGCGACGTCTGCTCTCGTGAAATCGACGCGGTAGTCGGGATCGGCCATGACCCCGGCGTTGATCATGAGCACCGCAGACCCGGCTTGCTCAACGCGGGCGCGCATGTAGGCGTATTCTTCACCCTTGGTATCGAGCGTTCCCAGGAGAGCAACCGTTGCCATTGGTCAGAACCCCCGACCCGGGTGTAACCCCGGTAGCGGCGCGCGGCACCCGGCGTCACCCCGCCAACGGGAAATCACAGCGGTGCTACCTACCCCATCCAATCGCCACCCAGCCAATCGTCGTCCCTCTGATCGAATCACGCCGGATCGGCGTGCATTCTCGGACAAAATACTCTATCTTCGATAATCGATTACTTGAGGATACGGACTCGGCCATGCAGTCGTCAACCCGAAATCCACGTGATAAGGGCGCCCCACCGCCCCTTCCCCGCGGCTCGTACCGGAACCACGCCACCGGATCCCGAGACGGCGGACACCGAGACCCCGGATACGTCTGCAACACCACAGCCAGGAGGCTCTGATATATGGAGATACCACGTGACACCCGACTGGCCCTGTATGAGGGGATGGTCCGCGCCCGCTACTTCGAGCAACGTGCCTACGACCTTTTCATGCAGGGTTTGGTCAAAGGAACCACACACCTCGGCCTGGGCCAGGAGGCCGTCGCCGCTGGTTTTGCGACTGCGATGCGCCCCGGGGACATGACCTATTGCACCTATCGAGGTCATAACCACACCCTGCTTCGAGGTGCGCCGATGGGCCCGATAATGGGCGAGTTGATGGGCCGGGCAAACGGAATCTGCGCCGGCAAGGGCGGATCGATGCACCTGACAGACGTATCCAAGGGTGCCATGGGCTCATACGCAATAGTCGGTGCCCATCTCCCGGTTGCGGCCGGGTCTGCGTGGGCGGCGCAACTGCGCGGTACCGATCAGGTGACGGCCTGTTTCTTCGGCGACGGCACAACCAACATCGGGGCGTTCCACGAAGCGCTCAACATCGCCGCAGTCTGGAATCTGCCGGTGGTCTTCGTGTGCGAGAACAATCTCTACATGGAGTACACGCCGATCGGCGACGTGATCGCGGTCGAGCACCCGGCAGCAGATCGTGCCTCGGCCTACGGTCTGGAGCGGATCATCGTCGACGGCAATGATGCCGATGCCGTCTATGAGGTTGCCGTCACCGCATTCGAGCGTGCCAGGCGTGGTGAAGGCCCTTCACTGATCGAAGCGCTCACCTACCGGCACAAGGGTCATTCCCGCGCCGACCCGGGCAAATACCGCCCCGACGAGGAAGTCCAGGAGTGGCTCGACCGGGATCCCATCAAGATCTATCGGGATCGACTGGCACAGCTCGGAGTACCTGCGGATGAGCTGGACGCCATCGATACCGCCGCGCTGGCGGAGGTCGACGAGGCGACAGAAGTCTGCAAGAGCGCTCCCCCACCCGACCCGGCGATTCTCATGACTGATGTGTGGGCAGACGGAGGTTCATCATGGCGGAACTGAGCTACCGCGACTCAGTCGCCAGGGGCCTCGCCCAGGAGATGGAGCGCGACGAGCGAGTCGTGCTGATCGGTGAAGACGTCGCCAAGGCCGGCGGTGTCTTCAAGACCACCGTCGGTCTATACGAGCGTTTCGGGCCGCAACGAGTACGGGACACGCCGATCTCGGAGGAGGCCATCACCGGCATGATCATGGGTGCCGCCATGAACGGGTTGATCCCAATCGGCGAGCTCATGTTCAGCGACTTTCTGGCCACGTGCTGGGACATCGTCACCAACCAGATCGCCAAGACCCGCTACATGACCGGAGGGCAGATGAGTCTGCCGCTGGTGATCCGCACCGCAAACGGTGGCGGGGCTCGCTTTGGCGGCCAGCACTCTCAGAGCCTGGAGAACTGGGCAATGGCGGTCCCCGGCCTCAAGGTCGTTGCACCGTCGAACTCAGCCGACGTTGTCGGCTTGCTGGCGGCGGCGATCCGCGATCCCGACCCGGTCATCGTGTTCGAGCACAAGGCACTGTTCGCCGGCAAGAGCGAGGTGCCCGATGGAGAGATCGTCGACACGCTCGGCACGGCGAAGACGCTTCGATCCGGCTCGGACGTGACGATCGTCGCCCTCGCCGCCATGGTCGACAAAGCGATGGGAGCCGCCACAGAACTCGAGCAGCTGGGCATCTCCGCCGAGGTGATCGACCTCCGTTCGCTGGTACCGCTCGACACCAGGACCATCCTGGAATCGGTGGCGAACACGTCACGCCTCGTGACGGTCGAGGAGAACCCACGCCTTCTCGGCTGGGGCGCCGAGATCTCGTCACTGGTGGCCGAGGAAGCATTCTGGGATCTCGATAGCCCGATCGTGCGGGTGACGACACCGCATATCCCGCTGCCGGCGGAGGGCGGTCTGGAGGACCTGGCAATCCCTTCGGTCGAGCGTGTGGTCGAAGCAGTGAAGAAGCTGGTTGGCTGAACGTTTCATTGGCAAATGAAGTACTGCACGTTGTCAATCTGGACATTATGCCGGTTGGCTATGAACCTGACGCCGACAGCCACCGAACTCGGTTCATTCCGATTCTCGCTGAGTCTGCTGCTAGGGCCGAACTGGCCGAGGACGGACTGCCAGGAGCCGTTGTCCGGGCGCGAGGTTTTGCGGCTTGGCCACCGAGGGGCCAGTCAACAAGGCGTGCAGAACGCACTCGACGAATTGGCGGCTCACGGCCTGGTCACTCAGGTCACAGCAGGCAACGCGGTGCTGACACCCTGAACAGAGAGCACATGCTGGCACCGTTCATACTTCAGATCGTGAACCTAAGGGGCGAACTGCTGCAAAGGATCGCAAAAATCGTTGTGGAGGAAGCTCCGCCAGTGCAGCGGGCAATACTCTTTGGATCGCTAGCGACGGGTTCTGCCAACGAGGAGAGTGACATCGACATCTGCTCGTCTGGATGACGAAACACCGTCCCATACACACGAACAAGACATTGCCCCACGTGTCCACCGGCTAACAGGCAACGAGTGCAACCTGCTCCACTACACCACGAGTGAATTCGACGGTCTCCCGGAAACCTCCCCGAGCCTATTCGCCGGCATCGAAGCGGACGGGATCGATCTCCTAGCTGCGGGCACCGGTTGATGGCCAAGAAGACATCCCGTACCAGGCGCTGCAATCCGCAAGATGGGGCGCAGAGGCATCACCAGGCGAAGGCCTTCGCCGAACTCGCCGAGCTGGATCCCTTCTCGTCAGATGGTCCGACGAGATCGGCGGCGGTGAGCAATGCTGTGCTGGCGGGCATCGCGGCGGCTGACACGATTTGTTGTCGACGCCTGGGACGTCACGCCGCCAGCAACGAACACCAACAAGCCCTGGACCTGCTCGATCAGGCTGGCGATCTCGGGACAAGCGCACGGAGAGATCTGGCGATATTGCTGTCGGCGAAGAACAAAGCACAGTACGAGCAGACCGACCCGACTGTGACCGAAGCGGAACGAGTGATCCGCACGATGCGGCATCTGCTCGAGCTCGCAGCCCAGGCCTGATTAGACCAACCAACGACCGCTGAGCTCCAGCCGTGCCCATCTGGGCGGATCTATTCGACCTCTTCTGCTAGACGACGGCTGTACCGAATTCGAAGAAGGCAACCGGAACAAGGCGGCGGATCGCCGCCAGGCAAACAGAAGATCCCGGGGAGGTGAGTCCGGAATCTGGACCACGGGGAGGAGGATCCGTGGCTTGTGACCGGCCGGCCGTTTCAGGGAATCTAGCTCCGGGTAATGGTCCCCTCCCATGTACCGACCTTGTCACCCTCGAGCGCTGCTTCGTCAAACCAGTAGCTGGTGACCGCTTTGGTCTCGGTGTAGAACATGATGCCGTCGCGACCCATCACGTGCAGGTCACCGAAGAAGCTGTTCTTGTGCCCCGTGAACGGGAACACCGAGATCGGCACCGGGATCCCGACGTTCACCCCGACCATGCCGGCGTCGATCCGGCGGGCGAACTCCCTGGCGTGGTAACCGCTCCTGGTGAAGATCGACGCGCCGTTGGCAAAGTCGCTCGAATTGATCAGTTCAACGCCCTCGTCGAAGCTCTTCACTCTCTTGACGTAGAGAACCGGGCCAAATACCTCGCGGTTGCCGCAGTCCATCTCCGGTGTGACGAAGTCGAACACGGTCGGGCCAACGAAGAAGCCGTTCTCGAACCCCTCTACCTTCAGGTTCCTGCCGTCGAGCACGAGCTTGGCGCCTTCGGCGACCGACTTGTCGATCCAGTTCAGGACGAACTCGCGGTGCCCCTCGTTGACCAGCGGGCCCATGTCGATGTCCTTCTCGTACGCGGGGCCGATCTTCCGCTCTTTGGCGAGCTCGGCGATCGTGGCGACCAGCTCGTCGGCGATCTCCTCCTCGACCGCAATCACCGGAAGCGCCATGCACCTCTCCCCGGCGCAGCCGAACGACGAGTTGATGATCCGCTGCGCGGTCGCCCTGATCGGGGCGTCTCTCAGGACCAGGGCGTGGTTCTTGGCTTCGGTGAGCGCCTGCACCCGCTTGCCGTTTGCGGCCGCGGTCGCGTAGATATGACGCCCGACCTCGGTCGATCCGACGAAGCTGACGCCACGCACTTTGGGATGTACGAGAAGCCGCTCGGCCTCGTCGCGGGAACAGGTGACCAGGTTGAAGACGCCCGGGGGCAATCCTGCCTGCTCGAATAGTTCCGCAATGGCAATAGCCGTCTGGGGGACAAACGAGGCTGCCTTGAGCACGAAAGTGTTGCCGGTGGTGATGGCCAGCGGGGTCATCCAACCCATCGGGATCATCGCCGGGAAATTCCACGGCACGATGCCGGCGAATACACCCAGCGGCTCGCGGAAGGTAACGGTGTCGTAGCCCTCGGAGACATTCATCAAGCTGTGACCCTGCATGCTGACTGGAACGGCACAGGCGAGCTCGACAACCTCGATGGCCTTGAGGACATCGCCCCGCGCCTCGTTGTAGGTCTTGCCCATCTCCGTTGCCAGCAGCATGGCGAGGTCGTGGAGCTTGTCTTCGAGCAGGGCCTTCAACTTGAACATCACCTGCACACGCTTGGTGACAGGCGTGTCGCGCCAGGCAGGGAACGCGGCGTCGGCTGCTTCGACAGCCGCATCCACCTCTTCAGGGGTGCAGCGCGGCGCCTCGGCCATCACCTCCCCGGTACTGGAGTTGGTTATCTCGTAGTAGGACCCACTCGTGGTGTCCTTCCACTCGCCTCCGACCAGGTACTTCAGCCGCTTCGCCATATCGTTACTCCTCGGGTTCCCTACCAGACAACCTCATTCTCGTCGCTCTCGCTGCGCCTCTGAAACCCCAACGGGACGGCCGGGCCCGCCTGAGGCGGGCCCGGCCGCTCGAGGAGGATCGGGCTCAGAGGATCTCGACCACGCCGTTGGTGCCGTCGACGCGCAGCTTGTCACCGGTCTTGATCTCACGTGTGGCCACACCCGTGCCCGTGACCCCCGGGATACCGAACTCACGAGCCATGACGGCCGGATGTGCGACCATGCCGCCTGCGTCACAGACGATGCCGCTGATGATGGCAAACAGCGGGGTCCACGCCGGGTTCGTCATCTGGCACACCAGGATGTCGCCGTGCTTGACCTGGTCGAACTCCGCCGGCGATGCCACCACCTTGGCCGTGCCTTCGACCACGCCGGGAGACACGCCGAGACCCTCGACCCTGCCCTTGGTCTCCGTATCGAACTGCAGCTTCTCGGGGAAGCCCCACAGATTCAGATACGGGAACTGGAGCTGGTCTTCGGTGGCGGTGCCGATGAAGTCCGGGGGACGGATCTTCTCGTCCTCGGCACGCTGAGCCCGGCGTGCGGCGACGATGCTCTTCGCATCGAAGTGCTCCGGGTCACCCATCAGATAACGCAGCTCCTGGTACTTCAGGTAGATGGTGTCATCGGGCTCGGTGAGAGCACCCATGTCGACCAGCTTCTGACCAATGCGGAGCAGAACCACCCGCACGTGCTGGTGGGTGCCCTGATCGATGTAGAAGTGATGGTCGGGGGTGAGCGGAGCGATTCTCAGGTTGATCGCGTTGGCCCCCCTGAGCGTTTCTTTGGCATCGCCGTCGGGAATCCCGTCGAGGAGCTCCTCCGAGGCTTTCTTGATGTCCTCGGCCAGCCGGGCGACGATCGCCTTGTGGTCGTAGTCGGAGTCGAGATAGCCCTTGATCACGTCGAGCACCGGCTCCGGCGTCTCGAAACGCGACGGGTAGATGAACTCGTGGCTCCACACGGCGTGCCAGCCGAACTCGCGCTGGTAGCCCTTGAGCCCGCCGTCGAGGAATTGCCGGCCCCGATCGGTGGCCTGCAGCGCAGCCAGGATCTCAGCGCCGCTCTCGTTGCTGAACGCCTCCTTGAGCGTCGGGTCGCCCTTGACCTCGTCCTTGAGACCAACGAGAACACCAATGGCGTCCCAGTTGCGGTCCGACGACGAGTTCTGGAGACGGCCGAGGATCTCCTCGTGCTTCTTGGTGACCTTGTCGTCACCACCGAGCGCAGCACCGAGGGCCCCCCGCAGCGCCAGGGTCGATGACAGCTGGGCGAAGTTGAGCATCCAGTGGATCTTCCAGTGACGATCCAGGATGTCGATCGCGTCTTCGAGGATCACAGCCCACTCCATGAGCGAGATGGCCTCCCAGTTGTCGATCTTGTCCTCGAGATAAGCCAGGTTCTTGCTCATCTCGGGCACGAGCCGGTCATGCCACCAGTCGGGGAAGTTGGCGCCGTACACAGGCAGCACCGCGCCCAGGTAGGCACCGATCTTGGAGGCGTACGCCGGGTCGTCCCTGGGAACCCGCGGGTAGTACATGTTGCCAAACTCGCCCGCCGGTACAGCCATATCCGGGTCCGGGGGAACGGCGGCCGTGTACAGATAGCCGTTGACGACCTTGGCGATCCAATCCGACGCAAAGGGCGTGCCAAAGCGGCGGAACATGTGATCGCACGTCAGAGTCCAGACCGCGATGTCGTAGTACATCGGCGACACGGGCCTCGGGCAATGCAGGTCGTCATAGACCCAGAAGAGATCCTTTTCCTTCTCGTCTTCCCACTCGATGGGGAAGCTCTCGTCACCCAAGAACTGAGCGACGACCTTGCTGGTGTCTGCCATACGGCAAATCTCCTTCCTGTCCAACGTGTGCGTGTCCGAAGGCCCACAGGGGCGCAGAACTACGAGTGAACCCCCCTTGTCTCGGGTACCCGAGGATTGTCGTGCCCTCCACCATCACGCGATACGGGGTGAAGACAGGCTTTGCTGAAAGCCGCGGGAACGAGGTTCGAGGCCTGAGAATCAGGTGGATCTGTTGACTCTCGACGTTGGCACACGGCGATCCTCGATAATCGATCACCCATAACACTACGGATTTCGACATGGTCGCGTCAACTCCAAAATGGGAGGTGGGGAGAGCCCGCGATGGAGGCGTCGGCCCGGCACACGTCAGCCGTCGTCTCCAGTGTGCGGCAACCCGGCAAGCGCAGTCACGACCTTCTCTGGTGTTATCGGTAGATCTCGAATGCGAATCCCGACCGCGTCGTAGAGCGCGTTGGCGATGGCTGGAGGGGTTGCTGCTGCGGCAGGCTCGCCGATGCCCTTGGCGCCAAACGGCGCCTCCCGGTGCATCGACTCGACAAGAATCGGAGTTATCACGGGGAGATCGTGGATGGTCGCCACCTTGTAGTCGGCAAAGCTCCCGTTGATGATTCGCCCATCTCGCATCACAAAGCCTTCGAAGAGGGCATTGGACAGCCCCATGATCACACCCCCCTCGATCTGTTGCTCGCAGGTCATCGGGTTAATGGCCCTGCCGACATCGGCTGCTGCGGCGACGTTCAGCACCTCGATGACACCGGTTTGAGTGTCGACTTCGATCTCGACGGCCTGGGTACAGAACATCCAGAAGATGCTGCTGATCCACTCGACGCCGGGGTCCGCCTTCAGCAGCGGAGAACCCTCGGTCGAGAAGCGTGCCCCGGCTGTCAACGACAGTCCCGCACCTGCGTGGCGCGCCAAAAGCTCCCGCAGAGTCATGACGCGGGTGCCCGCCCCGTCGTAGACAATGCCGTCGTTGAGATCAAGGTCGGTCGGGTCGACCTCCAGGGTCGTGGCCGCGAGCTCGAGGATCTGATCACGAATGTCCGCTCCGGCAGCGAGGATCGCATTGCCCATGTGGTAGGTGGTGCGGCTCGACGCAACCGGCCCGTTGTATGGGGACAGTGCGGTGTCGGTTGCGGGTACGACCACTGACTCCAGCGGGACGCCGATGGCGTCCGCGGCCATCTGCGCCAGAACCGTGTCTTGACCCGCCCCGATCTCCGGCGCCGCCGCGACAACCACCACGCGCCCGTCGGCTTCGACATTGATCACGCAGTTCGAGCTGGATGGGGTCATTGTCGGTTTGAGCATCGTTGCGATGCCCTTACCCCGTCGCCGATGCGGCGCCGGACTTCGCTCGCCACTCCCCCACCCGATGCCGGCGCTGGCACGTTCGATCGTCTCGCGGACTCCAACGCCGTGCATGACCTGACCGTTGAGATAGGGGTCGCCCTCCTCGTAGGCGTTGGCCAGGCGGAACTCGACGGGATCCATCTCGAGAAGGTCGGCGATCTCATCCATGTGAGACTCGCAGGCCCAGGTGACCTGCGTTGTCCCGTAACCCCGGTAGGACCCGGTGACCGGCCTGTTGGTGTACACCTGGCGGGAGAGAAGCTCGACGTTCGGAATGCGGTAAGGCCCGACGATCGTCTGCGAGCCCCGGATGGCGACCCCCACCGTGTACGCCGTGTATGCCCCGCTGTCCCAGATGATCTCGGCACTGCGGGCGGTCAGCATTCCGCCCCGCGTGACACCGGTCTTTAGCTTCATGATTGCCGGAACCCGATGCTGGGAGGCGACCAGGTCCTCCTCCCGGGACAGCTCGACGCGCACCGGTCGCCCTCCCGCGTGCCGGGCGAGCGCAATGGCGATCGCTTCTGCGATCGGGATGCCCTTGCCACCGAACGATCCGCCGACCGCGGCCACGATCAGCCGGACGTCGGTGCTGTCGAGCCCGAGGCTGCTTGCGATCTCGTCGCGCAGGAAAAACGGGCGATCCGTGGATACCCAAAGCGTGTAGCCCGCCGTGTCCGGCTCGTACCGGGCAACGGCGACATGGACCTCGAGTGCGGCGTGGCTGAGAGCATTGGCCGTGTATTCGCCTTCGACGATCAGGTCGGCGGCTGCGAACCCGGCCACGACGTCTCCCTTGGCGAGACGGTACAGCGTGTTGATGTTGGTATGGGGGACGATCTCGTGCGAGCCCCGGCTGTAACTGTGGAGCTCGGGATGGACAAGCGGGGCGGTGTCTGCCAGCGCCTCCCTCATGTCGAGGAGGGCGGGAAGCTCCTCGTACTCGACCCGCACCAGCCGGGCTGCTTCCTGAGCCGCATGCTCAGTCGTCGCCGCCACCGCCACCACTGGCTCCCCGGCGTGGCGAACCCGGTCGATGGCGAGATAGGGCTGATCCTGGATCGCCGAGCCGTGCAAGTGGGGAAAATCCCTCCCGGTGACCACCGCTTCGACACCGGGGAAGTTCTCGGCCTCCCCGGTGGAGATGGAAACGATGCGGGCGTGTGGATACGGGCTGCGCACCACAGCTCCGTGGAGCATGCCGGGAAGCGTCACGTCCACCCCGTAGACCGCTCGCCCGGTGACTTTTGCCGTGGAATCGAGGCGGGGTACCCGGGCGCCGACGTAGGTCGTCATGATTCCTCCCCGGAGGCGGCCACCACGGCCTCGATGATCTTGGGATACGCCCCGCACCGGCACAACACCCCGCCGAGCGCATTCTTGATCGCAGCGGGGGTTGGATGCGGATCATGGCGCAGCAGCGCCGTTGCGGTCAGCACCATGGCCGGCGTGCAGAATCCGCACTGCAACGCACCCGCCGCGACGAACTCACGCTGCACGGGGCTTAGCTCGCCGTCGATGGCGAGACCCTCCACCGTCACGATCTCGTGACCGACCGCGTCCGCGGCCAGCACGAGACACGACATCACCGCCTCGCCGTCGACGAGCACCACACAGGTCCCACATTCACCGACGCCGCAACCCTCCTTGACGCCGGTGAGGAACAGGTCATCGCGGAGCGCCTCGAGCAGTGTCGTGGCCGGCACCACCTCGACATCTCGCATTGCATCGTTGACCCGGATCTTCAATCGCAACGTCATGCGATGCCTCCACCCCCGGCGATGGCGCATGCTCGCCGCAGCGCCGCCATCGTCAGCACCCGTGCAACATGGGTGCGGTACCCGGCGGAGGCGCGGACATCGTCGATGGGCGAGATGTCATCGCGCACCGCAGCAGCCGCCCGGGCAAGGGCATCGTCGCCGCCGCGGCAGCCGAGGAGCGCTGCCTCGACCGAGGGTGCTCGCACCGGTTTCGGGGCCAGGGAGGCGAGGGCAACCCGGCACCTCTCGACCAGGCCGTCGGCACCCAGGGTGCACGCCGCGGAGACCGCGGCGATGGCAATGTCGGTGCCGCTGCCTCGCTTGCCCAGTTTCACGTGGGCGGATCCAAACCGTTCTCGGGGATTCGGGATCAAGAAAGAGGCGATGATCTCAGCCGGCGCCAGGTTTGTCGTTCCGGGGCCGGTGTAGAGATCCTCTACTGCCTGCATGCGGGCACCGTCAGGTCCGGCGATTTCGGCCGCCGCCTCGTGCACGATGAGCGCCGGCCCGAGATCGGACGCAGGCGAGGCCCTGCCTACGTTGCCACCGATGGTGGCCAGGGCCCGGATCTGCGGCGACGCCAGCACCGAGGCAGCTTCGGCCAGTCCAGGGTAGAGCCGGCCGACCAACCCGGAATGCTCGACGGTCGTGACTCTCGTCAGGGCTCCGATCCGGGTCCCGCCCGGTACTGTCTCGATGCCTTCGAGACCGTTGATTCGCTTGAGATTGACGACCGTGCCGACCCGGACCCGGTCCGTCTTGATGTCGACGAGAAGATCGGTTCCCCCGGCAAGCACCCTCGCATCGGCTCCCGAGCTGACCAGAGCCTCGATAGCACCCTGGAGAGAACCCGGCTCGTGGTAATCGAAACTCCGCAAACGCTTCATCGCTGCGCCGCCGCCGGCATCAGGTCGGACCGCCGGAGAGCAGCTCGAGACACACACCGTCGGGTGTGGTGACATAGGCGATCTCGTACCCGCCGGCACCGGGGCGACGCTCGAGGATGGGTAGACCCTGGTCGGTGCACCGGCCGAGCACGGCGTCGAGGTCGTCGACGTGGACGCCGATGTGCTCCAGCCCGAAATATGGGATGGGCTGTGGTTCTGCCATCCCGGCAACTTCCTCCGGACCGTGCCCGGTGATATTGATCCGGACACCGTCGAGGACGATGGGAACAAACAACATCGTGCCGAACCCGGCTTCGGGAAGGATCGTCGCGCCGAACATGTCGTGCCACCACCGGGCGCTTCCCCGTGGATCCCTCGACTTGATGTGGACGTGGTGGAAGGTGCTCCCCATATGCGTCATCCCGGATAATCGTTGATCGATTGTATCCCCCGGATGTGGCGCCGGCCAACTCGCCCGGCGCGCTGCTGATCGTCGAGTCGTCGCCTCCGAACCCGGCTCGCGTCACCCGGGAGTAGGTTGAGTTCATGCGTTTTGGGGAGTGCCAGCTGGATACCGACAAGAGGGAACTGCGGTGCTCCGGGACGCTGGTCGAGATGGAACCACAGGTGTTCGACGTCCTTTCCTATCTGATCGAGCACCGCGATCGGGTTGTTCCCAAGACCGAACTGCTCGACACCGTTTGGGGATCCCGGTTCGTTTCGGAGTCGGCGCTGACGAGCCGGATCAAGTCGGCCCGAAAAGCCGTCGGCGACAACGGGCGCGACCAGCGCATCATCAAGACGATCCACCGCAAGGGCTACAGGTTCATCGCTCCGGTTTCCGACAACGCTGCGCCCCGCGGGGAAAAGGACATCGTTGCCGCCATCGTCGGCCGCTTGTCGTCGGGTGAGGGTGGCACGTGGGCGATCGAGGGTGCCGATGGCCGAGAGAGGACTGAGTTGCTGGAGCGGATCCATACGGCTGCCGAGCGATCCGGGATACCGGTCGGACGGAGCAGTTGTGCCGGCGACGGCCTGATCCGGTTCCGGTGTGTGCTCCGGGCTCTGGATACTCTCATGTCGCGGCTCGGACCTGCCGCACCGTCCCTGCCCGACCCCGTCGCGGCCGAGCTGCGCCGAACCGGCGAAGCCGGCATCCCCTCCAGCCGGCCCCGCCTGTTCCTGACCGTGCGCGAGGTCGTCGCGGGAGCCTGTTCGGCCCATCCCTGCATGATCATCCTCGAAGGGGTCGAGTACGTCGATGCGGAGACGCAAGCGCTGATCACCCACATTCAGCGGCTCACCGCGGTCCACGCGCTGGCCCTGGTCGTCGCCCACAGACCCGGGCTCCCCTGGTTCTCTGCTGCCACCCGGATCGAGCTCGAATCTGCAGAACCGGGATGGACCCATCTGTCGGCCCCTTCCGAGTTGGTGGAGCCGCTCCAGGCCGTCGCGCTCGGTGGCGACAGCTTCGACCTGATGGAGTTCCGAGCCGCGACCGGTCTTCGTGGTGAGCCATCCGACAAAATCCTCCAACTGGGGCTAACCGCCGGCCTGATCGTGGACGGGGAAGACGGGCTCCTGCGATTCCGGGACCACGCCACGGCAGACAGGTTGCGAGAGCTCGTCCCGCCCTACCGGCGTCAAGCGCTCCACAGCACCACAGCTCGCCGCCTTGCCGAGGCAGGCGCTGCGCCGGATCGGGTGGGCCGTCACTTTCTGGCAGGCGATCACCCCGAGGAGGTGGTCCCGTTCGCAGTCGCCGCGGCGCAGCAGGCTGCAGGCGCCGGGTTCCATCGCGACGTGCTGTTCTGGACCGAGAAGGGCTTGGAGCACGCGGCCGCGGATTCCCGGCTCGAGCTGCTCTCGCTCCGGGGCTGGTCCCTAACGGCCGCAGGTGACCCGGCCGCGGTCACCGCGTTCCGAGAGGCATTGCGGGTCGCCCCCACCCGGGAGCTTCCTGTGCTGCGCGCCCGGCTGGCCCGGGCGGCCATGCTGTCGGGCGACACAGCAACCGCGGCCGAAGCATTGGAAGGGCTCGAAGCGGAAGGTGATCCAGGAGACGCCGCCATCTTGCTTGCCCGGGCGATGCTCTCCTATCTCCGCGGAGACGTCGAGACAACCGCTCGACTCGTCGAGCAAGCGCGTCCTCTGGTTCTGGCCCCGGACACTCCCAGCCAGATGCTCGATGTCATCGTGCTCCAGGGCCTGGTTGCCCATGACCGGGGAGAGTGGTTCGACCGCGTCCGGAGCGAGCTGCAAACGACCCGATCCAACCCGGCGCTCGCATCGAGCATCTTCGACAACCACCTTTGCGTTGCGGAGTACCTGTTGTATGGCCCGACGCCAAATACCGAAATCACACGGATGGGCACCGAACTCCGCGATCTGGCGCGAGATACCGGGGCACGCCGGGCGGAGGCCTTCGCCAGCTGTGTGATCGGCGAAGCTGACTATCTGGCCGGGCGCCTGGATGAAGCCCGCTCCAACCTGCAGGACGCCGTCGGCGTCTACGGCGAGCTGACCGCGGATGCCGGCGCCGCCCACTCGCTGCAACGGCTGGCCGAGGTGGAGCTGGCCATGGGCAATCGCGCAGAAGCTGAGGATCTGGCTCGCCGGGCACTGCGACAGGGGCGATGGTCGACAATGTCCCGGCACGTCCTTCCCCGCATCTACGGCACCCTCATTCGCACGGCCCCGAACATACCCGGTGGCGTCACGGTGGCGGAGGAAGCTGCCGAGGTGCTGGACGACCCGACGTCCTGTGTGTTCTGCCAGGTCATGATCCAGGTTCCTCTCGCCAACGTCTGGGCGAGCGCCGGATACCCGGACCGGGCCGAAGAGCATCTGATGCGGGCTCGTCGTTCGGCCATGATGTGGAAAGGGTCAGCCTGGAAAGCGGCGATAGCCGAGGCGTCGGCGACGATCGCTGAGAGCCGGGGCGATATGAGCGAGGCCGAGCGGCTACTCCGCAACGCGGCGCTTCTCTACGAAGAAGCCGAACAACCGCTGGATGCGGCGCGCTCGTCGCGCCTAGGCCGCCGCGCAACACATCTCCATAGCTTCTCCACTCGTCCTCCAAGACATCGACCTTCCCGGCATGCATGATCAAACCAAGAGTCGCCGTCGACATGAGAGGAGCGACCATGAAATCCGCAACCGAGAGCCCAACCTGTTCCCTAGACAATCGACCGGTTGGGCGTAGAGAAGATCCGGGCGAGATAGCGACAGACTTTGCATCGGCCGTCGCCGAACGCGACTACGACAGACTCCGCCGGTTGATCGCAGACGACGTCACCGTACGTGCTCTGCTCCCCCGCGGTCTCGTTGAGTGGCAAGGTGCCGGGGCGACCGTCGAGCACTTCCAGTTCTGGTATGACCGACTCCTTGCCGCCTGGGGCAGGGTGGTGGCACCGGTCCTCGTGGAAGACAGGTACGTCGCCGGCTGGCACCACGAGGGCAACTTCGAAGACGGCAGCGGACGCCACGTCATCGAGCAGCGGGCGGTGCTGCAGGTGGGAGAGCACGGGATCGCACACATCGACCTGGTCTGCACCGGCTTTCGGCGAGCCGACCGTCTCGACGCGGACGGAGCATCTGAAGGTCGCAGCTGACACCGAGCCGCGGCTGGGCCGGCTTCGGCCCAGCCGCGATTCGTTCGCGGAGGTTCCGCCCGGGTGAGCCTGCGCAACAACAAGCGGACCGACTCTCAGTCCCCGATTGCTCCGCAGTGATGTTAGTGACTAACATTCGAGCCATGACACGTGCAGAACAAACCGGGAGACGTCTGCAGGAAGAAGCAGTGAGGCTGTTCTCGGCCCGGGGATATGACGCGGTCACCGTCGAGGAGATCGCAGCAGCCGCCGGGGTCTCGCACATGACGTTCTTCCGCCATTTCCCCACCAAGGTGTCGGTCCTTCTCGACGACCCCTACGACCCGGTCATCGGTGAGATGGTCGCCGCCACCGATCGCTGCTTGCCGGCGTTGGAACGGATCAGACTGGGGTTGTTGCAGGCGTGGGAGCACGTCGACGAACCGGACGACGAGATGACCCGGGCTCGCTTCCGGATCCTCACCCGACACGAGGACATCATCGCCCACGCCTGGGCAAACAACCGGAAGACGGAGCAGGTGATCGTCGCCGCACTCGAGTCCACAGGGGCGCCCGGCCTGGAAGCCCGGGTAGCAACCGGCGCCGTGATGGGAGCGATGATGGCAGCGCTGATCGACTGGGGTGAGCACGACGACTCCGGGACTCTCGGGGACATGGTCCGTTTTGCGCTGCAGCAACTCGAGCTCGGAGCCAGACATGAATGACTCGATCCGCCTCGAGGCCCGATCCCTGACGAAGCTATACGGCGACGACCGCGCCGTCGATGGCGTGGACCTCCGCGTCCTGGCCGGAGAGATCCACGCCATCGTCGGTCTCAACGGAGCCGGCAAGACCACATTGATGCGGATGCTCCTCGGCATGGTCACCCCGACTTCGGGAGCCGCCCTCATCGAGGGGCGAGAGGTGGCATCCGCCGCCTCCGATACGTGGGCGCGGGTGGGGTGTCTCATCGAGACCCCTTTCGCCTACCCCGAGCTGAGCGTACGGGAGAACCTGCATGCTGCCGCCCTGCTGCACGGCCTCGACCGTAGCCGCATAGATGCGGCAATCGACACGGTACTCGGCGACTTCGAGCTGGCGCGCTGGGAGCACAAGCGGGCACGAGCCCTGTCGCTCGGCAACCGGCAACGACTCGGCCTGGCATCGGCGCTGGTCCACCAACCCGCGATCCTCGTGCTCGATGAGCCGGCGAATGCTCTGGACCCGGCCGGCGTCGTCTTCATCCGGGATATGCTCCGGACGGCCGCGGGCAGGGGCGCCGCCGTACTGGTATCGAGTCACCATCTCGATCAGCTGGCGAGAGTCGCCGACCGGATCAGCATGCTGCACCGGGGCAAGGTGGTCGGCGATCTCGACCCGGGTGGCGTCGATCTCGAGCGCCAGTTCTTCGACCACGTTTACCGGATCGATCTGGCGCGGGGTGCGGTGTGAGGCGCGCAGCTGCCGTCGAGTTGCTCAAATTCCGCCGCTCGCCGGTGGTTCTGGTGACGACCGCGCTGATCGTCGTTCTCGTCCCGTTGTTGTGTCTCGGCTTCCTGGCTGCGGCCAACGGCGACGCCGCGGGAGCCATTGCGGCCAAGGCCCGCGCTATGGGTGTCGGCGAAGGCTGGGAGGGGTATCTCGGGCTGCTCGGCCAGATGATCGCCGTGACGCTGTTCATCGGTCCCGGTGTGGTCGTGGCCTGGGCGTTCGGTAGAGAGCACGCCGATCGAACGTTCCCGTCGCTGTTCGCGCTTCCGGTGTCCCGCCGCTCCATCGCCACCGCCAAGTTCCTCGTTCTCCTCGGCTGGGGCGCCGCGCTCGACGACGATGCTGCTCATTGCGGCCATGGTGGTGGGGCTCGTCGCCCGGGTCGGGTCACTCGACGGTATCGACGTGGCGACCACTCTCGCTCGTCTCGAGCTGGCCGGGGTGCTCACGACCGTCATCGCGCTCACCGTCGGTTACGTAGCCAGTGTCGGGCGTGGCTACCTGCCGGCGATAGGCGCGCTCATCCTGTTGACCATGTTCGCCCAGGTCGCGGTGGCCCTCGGCACCGGTGCCTGGTTTCCTTACGCCGCACCCGGCCTGTATGCGGTCGCCGGGGCGGAAGGGGTATCGGATGTCACCACGGTTCAGCTGCTCCTCGTTCCGGTGACAACCCTGGTTGCAGCCTGGGCCACAATCCATTGGTGGCAGCACGCCGAGGTCGCCTAACCGACCCGAACGGACCGCTACAACGGGTAGTACCCGAACTCCTCGACGGCATCGACCATCGCCAGCACGTTCTCGGCCGGAACGTCGTTCATCACGGTGTGGACCGCACCGATCATGAGGCCACCGCCCGGTCCGAGCGTCTCGATGATCCGGCGTACCTCTTGACGCACCTCTCCGGGTGTACCGCTCGGCAGAACATGCCCCGTGTCGATGCCCCCGCAAAAGACGATGTCGTCGCCGTACCGCTCTTGGAGTGCCGCGGTGTTGGCCATCTTTCCTGCGGCCTGGATCGGGTTGAGGATGTCGACACCCATATCGATGAAATCCTCGATCAGCGGGAACACGTCGCCGTCGGTGTGGAACATGACCCTGGCGTCGGTTCGCTCCCTTATGAACTCGATGTAGTCGGCGTGGATCGGTTTGAGCACATTCCGGTACATGGTCGGTGACATGAGCAGGCTCTCCTGGGTGCCCAGGTCGTCACCGATCTTGATGATGTCGACGTTGGGACCGAGCGCCTCGAGGAAATGGCCCATCCCGATCTTGCAGAGCTCTTCGATCTTCCACAACAGGGCTTCGGCGAATTCGGGGTTCATGGCCATGTTGAGCAGGAAGCGCTCCATGCCCTGCATGGCAAAGGCACGCTCGAACGGGAACAGCAGCCACGGCGTGGCAACGATGGCGTACTCGTTCTGCTCGGCAAGGGCCGCGGCCCGGGCGGGAACGTGGGCGTAGCGGGTCGGGTCGCTCATGTCGGGCCAGGGGTATTCCTCGATCTCAGCGACCGTAGTCGCGTCGGCAAGGGGCTCCACCAACGGGTACCACTCCCCCGGGGTGACCTCCGTTGCCCCGGACCCCCAAGAGTTGATGTAGTCGCTGTGCGGCTCACGATTGCGGTTCCGTTCCATAACCGACTCGGGCTCGAGATCCAGGACACCACGCACGTCCGAGTGGAGCCGGACCATGGTCTCCTCGTCGACGAGCGCAGAACCCAACTCGGGCCAGTCGTAGAGGTACCGATCCTCGGCCTCGACACCGATCAACTCCTTGATTGCCCGGTAGGTCTTCATCTTGATCCCGGTCGCGTTGCTCACCCCGAGGAAGACCGGAACCCGGTCTGGTTCCTTGTGATTGATCGTCGCCAGAACACGCTCGCGCGGAGTCATCGGAGTCCTCTCTTCGCCGATGGCGGACACTTGGCAGGACGATAGCGGTGCATCCATGGCCGGCGTTCCCCGCGGCGACGCCCGGCCTGTGGTCGACCACTAGCGTGTTGGCATCGGAGTTGGAGGGTTATCGATGCAATCACACAACGTAGCCATGCTCGGCACAGGCCTCATCGGGGACTTCTACACGATGACTCTGCACAGCCAGCGCAGCCGGGATCGGGTCCGTATCGCCTACTCGAGATCGGAGGAGCGGGGCCGCGCTTTCAGCGACCGGTGGGGTATTCCCGACCACACCACGTCGATCGAAGAAGCCATCAACCACAAAGAGGTTGACATCGTGGTCGTCGGTCTCCCCAACTTCCTCCACGAGGAGGTCATCGGATTGGTGGCCGATGCCGGCAAGCCCGTGCTCTGCACCAAACCGCTGGCGCGCAACAAGGAAGAGGCAAAGCGCATCCTGGACAAGGTGGAAGCTGCGGGCATCTTCGCCGGGTACCTCGAGGACCTGTGCTACACACCGAAGACCCTCAAGGCCGTCGCATCGGTTCGAAGCGGGAGCATCGGCGATGTCACCTGGGTCAGATCACGCGAGACACATCCGGGTCCGCACAGCGCCTGGTTCTGGGACAAGGACAAGGCCGGTGGTGGCGCCATTGTCGACCTCGGGTGTCACTGCATCGAGATCATCCGCAGCTTCGTGGGCAAAGGCAACCGCCCGACCGCGGTGATGGCGTGGGCCGATACGTTGGTCCACCCCATCGAGGCCGACGACAACGCCGTCGTGCTGATCAAGTTCGAATCAGGCGCCCTCGGCCAGTTCGAGGTCTCATGGACGTTCCGGGGTGGCATGGATCTCAGGGACGAGGTGGCCGGCACCGAGGGGACCATCTGGCTCAATCACTTCCTGCGAACCGGTCTCGAGATCTACACCTCCGGCGGCGGCGCGGGCTACGTCGCGGAAAAGCTGGAGTCCACCGAGGGCTGGCTGTTCCCGGTCGGTGACGAGATTGCCGAGTTGGGTTACACCGACATGTTCACCGACATGTTCGATGCAATGGAGGAGGGGCGGGCGCCCCGGGAAACGTTCTATGACGGATACGTGGTGAACGCGGTGATGGATGCGGCATACAAGTCGGTCGACACCGGTCGCTGGGAGCCCGTCGAAGTCGAGTGGCGGGGCGGGACGACCCCCCGTATCGCCAGGAAAGCGGAGACCCACGACGGGCACGGCGTTATCAAGCAGGAGACCCTCCCCGACGGGAGAGTGAAGCTCATGCTCTCGCACAAGGACACCGGCGAGATCTTCGATCTCGTCACCGACGGCTGAGCAATGCCGCCGTCGCCGGAACGCCCACTCCCCGCTCAGCTGCGGGCAATTGGAGGTCCGACAGTTGCGACTCCGTGCCGCTGATTGATCGCGACCAGCTCGGCCGGGTCCATGTCCGCCCCGGCGTCGTTGAGATACGAGAACATCTCGGCAAACATCGCTTCGAGACCACCGGGCGTGAGACCAAACAGGAAAACTGCTTCATCGTCGGTGTGGTTGGCGAATGAATGGGGAACGTTGCGCGGGCCCCATGCGAAACCACCCTCGCCGAGATCGATCCCGCTGTCTCCAATCTGGAGCTTCAGCGTGCCCCGCAGCACGTAGAAGAACTCGTCTTCCCCGGTATGCACATGCAGCCCTGGTCCGCCGAAACCGGCGGGGGCCTTGTACTGCACGAGAGTGATCAGGCCACCCGTGTCGGAGCTGCGAGCCAACCATCGCATCTCGACACCCATCGCCTCCATGTGATCGACACCCGAGTTCGCCCCCAGGTGATACGGAGATGCCTGGTTCAGATCGATTGACACTTTTCGACTCCCTTCATTGGACGACTCCCTTCATTGGACGACTCCCTCCAATGGACTTGGCACACGGTACGGTCCCCCACTTCGTCCGCCCATCCCCAATTCGAGGGGGTTAGAGTCCGCTGCATGGATTCCGGCCTGCTCGAGCGCAAGTTGGCCGCTCTATCAAGCCATCACGGCGACATCACGGACTTCGCGCATGGCGCCGATGAGACGCTCCGCAGAGCAATCGGATACGACATCGCTATCTGGGGTGCCATCGATCCTCTCACTCTGATGTTCACACACTGTGTTCCGGTGTGGTCGGGCGATGGCGGCGGAGACGATGGCGGGTTCGACGCCGCTCGGGAAATGCGCTTGTTCGAACTCGAGTTCCACACCGAGGAGCCGAACGTCTACCCCTTGCTGGCCGGCCAACCCAGCCCGGTGGGAGCGTTGCGCCAGCTCGTCCCACACCCTGCGGGCAAAGTGCGCCGATACGACGAGTTGCTCGCCCCTTTTGGGATCTTCGACGAGCTGCGTCTTGTGCTGCGCGACGGAACAACCAGCTGGGGCGTGGTGACCATGTACCGGATGGAAGGACGCCCGGCCTTCGATCGGGACTCGCTGGCCCTGGCGGCCCCCGCATCATCTGTGCTCGCTCGCGGGTACCGGAACTCGCTGCTGCGGGCGGCGCTCGACTCGCCTTTTCTGGTCGAGCCACCAGGGTTGCTCTCCATATCGGCCGACGGTGACATGGTCGCCACATCGGCAGCAGCTGAGGCTTTGCTCGACGGGCTGGCTCAGGATCAGGTCAGAGTCGTGCTACGACAACTCCAGGCGGCCGTGGCGGGTGACGGCAACGTATCTGCAACCACCGTCGGGGACGCAGGGCCGGTGAGCTTCCAGCTCACGTCGATGAAGGGCACAGACGGCGGCTTTGGTGTCATCGTCGAACGGCCCCGCCCCAATCAGCTCGCCGAGTTGATCATGCGTGCGCTCCAGCTAACGGACAGGGAGCGCACCATCACCGGCTGGGTTGCGGCGGGAAGGACCACAGGTCAGGTCGCGGCCGCGCTCGGGATCTCCCCGCACACGGTGAACGATCATCTCAAGGCAATCTATCGCAAGGCAAACGTGGGTACCCGCAACGAGCTGACCGCGCTCTTGTACTCGGCTTACTACTTGCCCCCGCGACAAACAGGAACCGCCCCGAGCCCTTACGGTTACTTCCTCACCAACGGTGAGCCGTGATCACCCGCCGCCAGACGTCATCACCGGGGACCCGGCCCGTCTTCAATGAACGTACGGGCTGAGCACGTCCCTTGCGATCAGGAAGCCGCGCTTGACCAACTCGTCGGTCTCCTCGAAGTCGCGGTCCTCGTGCTCGATGATGATGGGGCCGTCGTATCCGACGCGGTACAGAGCCGAGAAGACGACTCCCCAATCGACGTGGCCGAGACCGGGGAGACGTGGGACCTGCCAGCCCATCCCCGAAGAAAGCGTACCGTTCTCGTAGAGCCCGTCGTAGTCGATCATCACATCCTTGGCCTGGAAGTGATAGAACCGATCACCGAATTCGTATATCGCGGCCTCGATGTCGATCATCAGCCAGACGAGATGTGACGGATCGAAGTTGAGCCCGATCGTCTCTCCGAACTCCTCGAACATGCGGCGCCAGATCTTCGGGTTGTATGCGACGTTGTGACCGGACGGCCATTCGTCTTTTGAGAAGATCATCGGGCAGTTCTCGATGGCGACTTTGACGCCGGCGTCCTGCGCAGCCGCGATGATCTCCGGCCAGACCTTCGTGGCCTTCTCCCAATTCTCGTCCTGGGTCAGCGCACTGTCGGCCCCGATGAACGTGTTGACAACGGGTACCTGCATCTTCCCGGCGGCCGCAATCACCTTCTTCAGGTGATCGATCACCATCCGGGCATGCTCCTCGTCGGGGTGGAGAGGATTGGGGTAATAGCCGAGGCCCGAGATCTCGAGACCCTTGTCGGTCATGCCGGCCACGATGTCGGCTGCCTGTGCATCGGTCAGGCCGTCGACGTCGATGTGGCTAGTGCCCGCATACCGTCTGGTATCGCCGCTCGTCGCCGGCCAGCAGGCGATCTCGATGGTGGTGAACCCGTTGTCTGTAGTCCAACGGGCCACCTCCTCGAGTGGTGTCTCGGGGAACGGTGCAGTCAGTAGACCCAGCTTCACTTTCTCCTCCTGTTCGCTGCAGGGACGTCTTCATCCCTCGTCTCTGGACGGGTATCCATCCTCATCTCTGGACGGGTATCCATCCTCATCTCTGGACGGGTATCCATCCTCATCTCTGGACGGGTATCCAATGTTGCTCCCGGTGGCTCCTGGCAACCGCATCTGTCACCAGCACCGCGTCGTGACCGTCGGCAAAAGTCGGGTAGGCGGGTACGGCGGCCGGCGCTCCGTCGGCAACGTCCGCATACACCCGCGAGAACAGAGCCCGGAAGGTATCGGGGAACCCTTCGACGTGACCGCCCGGGTACGCCACCAGGGCCGCTGCTTGCGGTAAGTAGAGACCGGCGTCCCGGGATAGGGTCTCATTCGGTTGGCCACGATGGCCGATGAACAGGTCGTCCGGCTGCGCGGAATGCCAGCGCAGCGCCGACTCACTGCCGGCGATCTCGTAGCGCAGGGAGTTCTTCTGCCCGGCCGAGACCTGGGAAATGGTCACCGCCCCTCTGGCTCCGCCCTCGAATCGGAGGAGGATGCCGGCAGCATCGTCACTGTGCATCTCCTCCTCAACCAGGTCGGCGCCTGCCGAGACTGCCGCGAATGTCTCAACCGGCCCGGCCGGATGGCGCCGTGTCGGCACGAGGGTATGGAGATCCGCCATGACCTCGACCACGCGACGACCGGCGATGAACCTGGTGAGATCGAGCCAATGCGAGCCGATGTCGGCCACGGCACGCAACTGTCCCGCCTGATCGGGCTGGAGACGCCAGTTCCAATCCGTATCGCGCAGCAGCCAGTCCTGGTGGTACGAGCCCGTGATGAGCCTCGGCTCCCCGATGCCGCCGGCCGCGACCATTGCCATCGCCTGATGGTTGGCCGGGTAGAAGCGGATGTTGAAACAGACCGCATTGACCAACCCCGTGTTTGCGGCACGCGCCACCAGATCGGCTGTGTCGCTCGAGTCGAGCGCCAACGGCTTCTCACAAACCACGTGCTTGCCGGCGGCAATCACGATCCGCACCTGGTCGGCGTGTGCGTAGTTCGGGCTGGCGATGTGAACGACGTCGATGTCGGGATCGGCTGCCATCGCAGCAACGCTGTCGTAGACACGCCCGACACCGACTGCGTCTGCCTTTGCTCTGGCCCGATCCGGGCTCGAGGCGACAACGCCGACTACGCGCACGCCGATGCGGCGAAGCGCCTCGATGTGGGCGAGGCCGATGAATCCGACTCCGACCACCCCGGCCCTGATCTCGCTGAATGCCATACGCCTCCGATCTGCCAGAGCCAACATAAGCGGCCGAACCCCCGCCCGCTAGGTGTCACCGGTGCCAGCGTGGTCGCCGACCTGATCCAATCCAGCCGCCGGGCCACCCGTTGTCGACACCGATGTGAGGAAATGGAGAGACTCGCCCCAGTTGGATGATCGATTATCGAGGATTATAGTGTCACAGGTCGAGAGCCGGAGGTTCGCCTGAGCGAAGCCAACGCTACAGACGGCAGACTCCGGTAACTATGACGCTCTCAGGAGGAGGGGCAATGACCCACAAGAGATGGTCAAGGACATGGTTCAGGTTCTTCGTGGCAATGGCGGCGCTGGCGTTGCTGGCCGCTGCCTGCGGAGGAGATGACACAACCAGCACCACCACAACAGCGGCGGCATCGGGTGGCGATTCAACCACCACAACAGCTGCGGCATCGGGTGGCGATTCAACCACCACGATGGCCGAGCACACGATGTACACCATCGGATACTCGAATGGTGGTGGCGTCGGCAACGGCTTCCGCGAGGAGCAAGTGTGCACCGCAAAGGCCGAAGCACTGGCATCTGGACAGGTGTCCAAGCTCATCACGATCCACCGCAACACCGACGCCGCCGGTCAGCTCTCGGACATCCGTGACCTGATCGCCGCCGGGGTGGACGCCATCGTGTTCAACCCAAACGACCCGGATGCGCTGAACCCGGCCCTGGAGGAGGCAAACGCGGCAGGCATCCGAACGATTTCCGTGGACGCCTACGTGACCAACGCGGATACATACAACCTGTACAACAACCAGATCCAGTACGCCTATCTGGGCGCCAAGTGGCTGTTCGAGCAGCTCGGCGGTGAGGGCAACGTCTACTACATGCGTGGCCTGGCGGGGCACCCTGCCGACTCCGATCGCGACATCGGCTTCAAGATGGCACTGGATGAGTATCCCAACATCAACGTGTTGCCCACTCTCGATGGTGTCGCCACCGGATGGGACCCGGCAACCACGACCCAGCTGATCAACGACTGGATCGCCAGCGGCCAATACGGCGACACCGACGGAATCTGGACGTCCGGCATGGACTCCCAGGTCGTCGATGCCATCCAGCAGGCGAACATGGACTACGTGCCGATCGTTGGCGCCGACCTCGGTGCCTTCGTGACACAGCTTCTCGATACGACGAACTATGCCGGTCTCGAGGGCTCGGCGGTAACCAACACGGCTGCCGTTGGTGGCGCAGGCGTCGCCCTGGCGCTCAAGCTGCTCGACGGTGAGCAGGTCGAGACGGCTGCGGATGCAACGCAACCGAACACGGTTCTGCTCACTCCGGTTCTGGCGGACAACATCACCGACTCAGGCAAGGCCTTGCTCCAGTCCTGGCAGGTAGATGGGCTCGATCCACTCTGGCCGCTCGGTCTCCAGATCGAGGGCTACACGCACTACACCCCCGAGCAGGCCGTTGCCTGCGTAGGCCCTGGCGAGTAGCCAGGCCCGGCGGTACGCTGACATCGCTGTTGCGCCGGTACCCTCCGGCGCAACAGCCTTGTAAGACACCGATGAGTGCAACGATGAGTGACACAACCGAGTACCTGCTCGAAGCGACCGACGTCTCGAAGCGATTCGGTGCTGTGGTTGCGCTGAAGTCGGCCTCGCTACGGGTGCTGCCCGGCGAGACGCACGCGCTGGTCGGGGCCAACGGCGCGGGCAAGAGCACGCTTGTGAAGATCCTCACCGGTGGGATACGTCCCGACGGCGGCCTGATCAAAGTACGCGGCACGGAACGGCGTGTACATTCGCCCGCGGAGGCGCGCCGGGGTGGCCTCGTGTCGGTGTACCAGGAACCGGCCCTGATCCCCGATCTAGACATCCACTCCAACCTCCGGCTGACCGAGACACCTCTTGGACCGTTTCGCGAATGGATAAGCCGGCTCGGTCTCGGCGAGCTCAATCTCTCCACCATGGCCCGCAACCTGCCACTGGCCTCGTTACGCATCATCGACCTCGCCCGCGCCCTGGCCATCGATCCGGACGTGCTGATGCTCGACGAGATGACCGCAGCGCTCCCGGCGAACCTCACCGAACGGGTCCTCGAAGTGGTCAACGGTAGGCGGGGAGGCCGCGGCAGCACCATCTTCATCACCCACCGGATGACCGAGATCAGCTCGGTCTGCGACCGCGCCACCGTTCTACGTGAAGGCGAGACAGTCGGCGTCGTCGACGTGACGCCCGATTCGGCCGACCGGATCGTCGAGCTCATGCTCGGTGAGGTCGTAGCCAACATCAGTCGCCGAGGCAGCGAGTCCCGAGCTGCGCAACGCGACGGCGAGCGGCCCCGCGTCGAGGTGCGCAACCTCGCTGCGGATACCCGGCTACGCGACGTCTCCTTCGAGTTGTATTCAGGCGAGGTTCTTGGTGTCGTAGCACTCGAGGGCCAGGGTCAAGACGAGCTGTTCGATATCCTCGCCGGCTCTGATCGCCCCTTGTCCGGCGAGGTCCTCGTCGACGGGAAGTCTGTCTCCTTCCGTCATCCGGCCGATGCGATACGCGAAGGAGTCGTCTTCGTCCCGGCCGACCGGGCCGAAGCGCTGCTGATGCAGCGTTCCGTGCGCGACAACATCGCCCTCCCCTTCAGTGTCCGCATGCGCAAGTGGGGGCCGATCAGCGCAAGGAAGGAGAAGCCCCACATAGACAATGCGATCGAACGTCTCCAGATCGAGACCCGCGCCCAACGCGAGGTTGGATTTCTCTCCGGAGGGAACCAGCAGAAGGTGACGATCGCCCGGTGGCTGGCAACCGGTGTGAAGACGATGCTGTGCTTCGACCCGACCCGTGGGATCGACATCCGCACCAAACACCAGCTCTATCCGCTGCTGCGCGAGCTGGCCACCGCCGGGGCGGCGATCCTTCTCTACACATCGGATCTCAGCGAGATCCAGCTCGTCTGCGACCGGGCGATCGTGATCTTCGCCGGTGAGGTGGTCACCGAGGTCGACGCTGCGGATGCCGACGAGGCCACCCTCCTTCGTGCGGCACACAATCTGAGCTCCGATTCGCTCCTGCCCGAGGAAGCAGTTGTGGCGGTACAGACTGAGGGGGGCGCGCAAAAAGATGTGGGAGGCATGGAACAGTGACCGCGACGGCCGACACTCAGCAAGCGCTCTCACGCCCCGACGGGATGATCGTCACCACCCTCCGGCGCAACCTGTGGACTCTGGGGCTCGTAGGTATCCTCGCCCTGCTCTTGGTGGCCACCAAGATCATTCAGCCGAAATACGGCGCCGCCGGTATCCAGGGTCTGGCGATATCGGTGCTGCCGTTGGCGCTGGCGGCCGTCGCGCAGACGTGCGCCGTACTCGCCCGTGGTATCGACCTCTCGGTCGGGTCGATGATGGCCTTGACAAGTGTCATCTCGGCTTCGCTGATGAAGGATCGCGGCGAAGGCATTGCCGTGGCGATCGTCATCGGGGTGCTTCTGCTGGGTCTCGCCCTGGGTGCGATCAACGGATCGCTGGTGGTCGTCACCCGGGTGCCGGACATCGTGGTGACCCTGGCCATGTTGTATGTGTGGGCCGGATGCGCACTACTCGTCTTGAAGCGACCGGGAGGCGGGTCGGCTAAGTGGCTCAGTGATCTCACCAGAGGCCCGCTCATCTTCACCTGGCTGCCACAGGCGGCCGTGGTGCTGTTCGTCGTGATCGCGTTGGTGTGGATCCCGATACGGAGATCGCGCTTGGGCCTCTCGCTGTACGCCATCGGTAGTGACCCCGTGGCTGCTTTCCGCAGCGGCGTCTCGGTGATCCGCACCAAGATCTTCGCCTACATGCTTGCCGGTCTGTTCTCGGCCCTTGCCGGGCTCTCGCTGACGGCCAACACCGGTATCGGATCGCCGGTCCCGGGGCCATACACGTTGATGAGCGTCGCCGCAGTGGTTCTGGGAGGCGTCAGCCTCGCCGGGGGCCGCGGCGGGGTGTTCGGACCGGTGATCGCCGTCGTGATCCTGTCCCTGCTCCGCACCGACATGACGTTCCTCAATGTCAACACCAACCTGGCAACGGTGGCACAAGGGCTCATCCTCGTCGGCGTTGTCATGATCGGCAGCTTCGTCCAGCTCCGGAGGGAAAGGTGAGCGACGTGACCGACGCGACTCTGGCAAGAGGGCCACGATCGCCTGCAGCCGTCCGGACCCTGTTCCGGGAGCGTCCCATCATCCCGCTGTTGGGCCTCCTCGCCATCCTCGTGATCCTCAGCCAGGTGATCCGCCCCGGGATCGTCACCCTCAACTGGGCAGGAGTGATGCTCCGAGCGGCAGTTCCCCTGGCGATCCTGGCCGGCTGCCAGACGATGACCATGCTCACCGCGGGCATCGACCTATCGGTGAGCGCGGTCGCCTCGATGTCCGGGTTCCTCGTCGCAACGCTTGTCAATGACACCGGCCTGGCGGTTGCCATCCTCATCGCACTGGCGGTTTCGGCAATCATCGGCTTCGTCAACGGGATCGGCGCAGGCGTCTTCCGGGTGCATCCTCTGATCATGACACTGGGCATGAGCCTGGTCGTGCTCGGTTTGGCCAACTGGTGGCAGCTGAAGCGGGTGCAGACGGGGTCGGGGGTGCCGAACGAGTTTCGCACGCTCGGCGGCAAGTTGCTGGCCGACGTCATCCCGGTCAGCCTGTTCGTGTTCATCCCCCTGGCGGTTCTCGTCGTACTTCTGTTGAACCGTACCGGGTTCGGTCGCCTCCTCTATGCCATAGGCGACAACCCGATCGCCGCCCGGTTGTCGGGTGCAAAGTCATGGCAGGTGCTCACCATGCTCTATGCGATCTCCGGTGTGCTCGCCGGTATCGCCGGCTTCCTCTACTCCGGTCTCACCAATGTCGCCAGCGTCACCCTCGCCGACACTGCGCTGCTCCCTTCCGTCGCCGCGGCGGTGATCGGAGGGACGTCGATCCTGGGCGGCCGGGGCAGCTACAGCGGCACGATGATCGGTGCGCTCATCCTGACCGTCATCGCGTCGATCCTGTCCTCGCTCGGGTACCCGGAAGCGGTGCGTCAGATCCTGTTCGGAGCGATGATTGTCGTCGTCGCGGCCGCATACACCAGGATCACCGAGTCGTGACGCGGCACCAACCATGACCACGCTCCACCTCGGTCTCGATCTGGGTGGAACCAACATCAAGGTTGCGGTCCTGGAGCAGGAGAACGACTCCTTTCGCCTCGTCTCCAACGAGACGGTGGACACCGGAGCGTCCGCGGGACCGGACGGAGTTGCCGCCAATCTCGTCGCGGCGGGCCGCACAGCACTCACGAACTCCGGAGCCGAGACGGTTGGACTCGGCGTGCCGGGCCATTTCGACCCGAGCAATGGTCGGATCAAGCTCTTCCCCAACCTACCCGGGCCGTGGCCAGGTTTCCCACTGCGTAATCGTCTCGAAGACGGGCTGGGCATGCCCGTCTGGATGGTCAACGACGCCCGTGCGTTCACCCTCGCTGAGGGTGTCCTCGGCGCCGGCAAGGGCCACGGAGTGGTGGCTTGCATCACGCTCGGGACCGGTGTCGGCGGCGGCCTGATGATCGATGGAAAGCTTCACCTCGGCGCCTTCGGCGTCGCCGGCGAGCTGGGACATCAAACGATCGTGCCCGATGGCCCGCTGTGTGGCTGCGGCAACCGGGGGTGTCTCGAGGCGCTGATACGGTCCGATGTGCTCACTGCGGATGCCGGCAGGTCGAGCGTAGAGGATGTTTTTGTGGGGGCACGGGAAGGCGACCAGCGCTGTCGGATCGCCATTGCGCGGATGACCAACTACCTGGGCATCGGCCTGGCAAACGTGGTGGCGATGTTCGGCACGGACCGCATCATTGTGGGAGGGGGCATCGCCGGGGCGGGCGATCTCATCCTCGACCCCATCAGAGAAGCCGTCAAACGTCATGTCACGCTCGTGCCAACGGACAAGCTCGAGATCGTGCCGGCCACGTTCGGCCGGTACGCGGGGGCGGTTGGTGCAGCGCTGGCAGGAGCGTTGCGCTACTAGGAGTGTGCTGAATAATTCCAGTTCAGGCTCGATACCTTGATAGGCACCTGGGCATGTCGGGGCATTGCGTAGCCTTCACGGCGATTAAACAGCACCCTCCTAGTGCGCCCCGGTCCGGGCGCGGTAGTCGTCCAGCATCGTCGCCGTTGCGGTGGCACCACACCGATCTGCACCGGCCTCGATCACTGCCAGGAGAGCGTCCAGGGTGCGCACCCCGTGCGCGGCCTTCACCTTCATCCTCGGGCTCACGTTGGCCCTCATCAGACGGAGATCCGCGATCGTGGCCCCGCTCGGTGCGTAGCCGGTCGAGGTCTTCACATAGTCGGCGCCGGCAGCCTCAGCCAGATGACAGGCGGTGATCTTCTGCTCATCGGTGAGATAGGCGTTCTCGAAGATCACCTTGACGATGGCATCGCCCGATACGGCAACGACGGCGGCGATATCCTCCTGCACTTCTTCGCCTCGGCCGGAAAGCAACCGGCCGATGTTGAGGACCATGTCGAGCTCGACGGCACCGTCCTCGAGGGCCTGCTTCGCTTCGGCAACCTTGATCGCGGTGGCCGAGTCACCATGCGGAAAAGAGATCACCGTGCCAACGGCCACCTGCGTCCCTTGCAGTTGCTCAGCCGCCAACGAGACATCAGCGGGTCGCACACACACCGACACAACCTCGTAATCGGCGGCGAGCTTGCAGCCTGCCACGATGTCATCGATGGTCAACATGGGTTTGAGAAGCGAGTGGTCGATAGTGCCGGCGAGCTGGGCGTATGTGACGTCTGCGACGCTCAATGAGATAGGTTCCATGACCCTAGTGTCGTCGCCCGCGATCGAATTGTCTAGACCACTTCCCCGTATGGGCTAGGGCGGTGCGCTCCCGCGGCAACCATCGACAAGATGAACCGGTCGTCTCTACCCCTTCTCCTCGCGACCCCGGCCTATAGACTCGAAACGTCGACACGGGAGGTTGGAGTGGCTGAGGTGATGCTTCTCGAGATCAGGGGGGTCGGTGGAGCCACGGCTGAGGAGATCCTCAACGGACCGGCAGTGCAGACGGCGGGTGACGAGCTTGCAGGCTTTTACCGTCCCGAGACACCAACGTCGCAACCTACCGAGGCCTACGAATGGGGTCGACTCACCTCGGGAAGCCGCACCTCCGCGCTGTGGTGGGTCCTGTTCCCATTCACTCTGATCAACATCGCCGGGTGGATGTTCCGGCCCAGCGCTTCCGAGCTCGACCGTCGCGACGAGCTGCGACGCTCTTCCCTGTGGTTCTCCCGGCTCGTGATCGTCGCCGGAGGGTTGGCCATCACGGCGACCTACGTGATGTGGATCGTCTCCCTGACAACCGAGATGGTTGCATTCGGTTGCCGGGCCGACACCACCTGCACCGATCGCTGGTACATGGCTCCGCTCACCCTGTTCGGTGCGCAGAATGATATGTGGCTGATCACATGTGGTGTCGGGCTGGCCGCCATCGTGATCCTCGGGCTGTTTCTGTTCATCCTCCGTACCCAGGACAAGCTAGAGGGCTACGAAACCGACACCGCGCGACGTCTGATCGGGGTGCTGGCTGAACGCAACACCAGCAGGCTGCGCCGCAACACGAAGCTCGAAGACCCGGCCTTCTGGTACAAGTGGGCCGAGCATCGCCGGCTGTTCCGCTGGCACCTCGGGTTGACGATGGTGCTGCTCGGAGCCGCCACCGGCCACGCCGTCAAGACGGTCGGGTGGCATGCTCCACAGACCGATGCATGGCCGGCGATGATTGCGATCCTCGTGGCAGTCCTGGCGATGCTGTGGGCGCTCACCGGGCCGGAGCGATTCCGCGAGGCCGCCCGGGTAGGTCAGCGCACCGGAACCGACACTGGTGACCGGGTGGGCTGGATGCTCACCCATGTCGGCTCAGCCGTCGCCGGTGGCATCGCCGGATGGCTGCTCACCGCCTGGCTCCGCGGCGACGGTTCCGGCTTCGCCTACCTGTCGGCGGTACGCGGTCTGTCGTTTCTGCTCTACACCGGAGCGCTCATCATGGTGATCCTGCTGGCAACTAGAAAGCGGCAACGACATGTCGCCACCAGCTGGCCAACGACCTTGATGCCCGGATTCGCCGCAGCCCTCGCCGTGATCATCACGGGGGCCGGCTTCACGGCAGTCGCCAACCTCCTCGGACGGTTCCTGCTCGGTGCGGAATGGGTCGGCGCACACGGGTTCAACATTGTTCTGGTCGACATCTTCATGCTCTCACTGCTGATCACGGGGCTGATCGTGGCAGTGGCGATATGGCGCGCCGACAAGCCGACGGAGACCGTGACTCACGACTACTTCGGCGCGGACGCGAACTACAACTCGCTGCCCGACCGCGAGCGCAGCTGGGTTGGGCAGGTGGCCCGTGCCCGGGTCATAGCCGCCACGCCCGGCGATGCCGACCGCCTCCTGGCAGCGCTCACCGTGGTGATGCTGACGCTCAACCTCGGTCAGCTGGTCGCCTCCGGCTTCAATGTGGCGCCGGGCCCCGACGGCGGGTTTGCCTCGCCCCTTTTCGGGATCGACGGTCTCAGTTTCTTTCACACGTGGGCGGCCACGGCAACCGTGCTCTATCTGTTCCCCGGTGTGCAGCTGATCCGGGCAACCACCAAGTCTCGAGACAGCAGACGCCAGCTGGGAAAGGTGTGGGACGTGCTCAGCTTCTGGCCGCGCCGGTTCCACCCGCTGGCAGCGCCGTGCTACGCCGAGCGAGCGGTCCCCGAGTTCCGCAACCGGATCAGGCAGCACCTGGCCGACGGCAAGGGCGTGGTTGTCTCGGCGCATTCCCAGGGAACGGTCATTGCGTTTGCAGCTCTTGCCCAGATCGCGGCTGAGAACGAGCCACTGGACATCGCCATGACCGAGGTCATGCCAAACCGCGTCGAGGCAGAAACGGCCGCCGGCTCCGAATCGGCAGCGGATGGCAAGATCACGTTCAATCACCTCGACGCCATGGTCCAGGAGTCGGGCCAACGGCGGGCACCGGAGACCGTCGGGGCACCCGCTCCGTCCGCCGTCTCCTTGACCAGAGCTGGGCTCGTGACGTTCGGCTCACCACTGTCGAGCCTATACGGGGCGTACTTCCCGTGGCATTTCGGAACGCCGGGCCGCTTCCAGAGCCTGCGCAATGCGCTGGCCGATCTCGATGATGTCGGCCATGCCTGGCGCAGCCTATGGCGGCCCACGGACTACATCGGGCAGAAGGTGTTCGTCTCGCCCGGCGGTGAGCTCGATCCCGCCGATCCCGCCGCAGACATCGAGGTCAGGGAAGCCGCCCAACCATTGTTCCCATACGAGTCGCACAGCAACTACGAGCGAGAGCCTGAGGTCCAGGACCAGATCTCTTCTGTGGCAGCAGGGCTCTCCACCCTGTAATCGATGCGGTCTGCAACGACGCTCAAGTCAGCCGGCGCCGCACCCACCACAGACACAGCGCGGCGAGGATCGAGGACATAGCCAGATAGACGCCGGTTTCCACCCACTGCAACGGCCAGAAGCGGCTCGCGGGTTGGTAGACAACCCGCTGCCGGTAGCCGGCGTCGGTTAGTTCGGTCAGGCACGTGTCCTTGCCGACGGCGTTGGCTCGAGCTACCCCAGGCAGCCCACCGTCGGGCGGTGGCAAGCAATCCTCAAACCACTGCGGGAGCGGCGCCGGCTCGCCGCCGGGGCCGAGCGTCTCGTTCACCAGAACCCAATTACCTCGGTCCGGGAGATGCAGCGTCACGAAGATGCTGTCGTCGTTGCGAAGAGTTATGCCCTCCAGGGTCTCACGGTCGAAGGCGACGGTCGTCGTTACCGGAGCCAGCAGGTGTGGCCTTACCATCAAGGGCATTGCGATCTGGACCGCTATGTAGATGGCCATGGTGACCGCCATCGCCGGCACGGTCCGCCGGAGCACGGCACCCACGAGGGCCCCGAGGGCGATTGCGAACACGGTGTAACCGATCGGTGCAATACCGCGCATCGCAAATGTCACCGGGGTGATGCGATCCGGCAACGACCCTCGGGTGGTGCTGACGGCACCGTCGATCGCGCTGGACCACCAGGTGACCGCAAGGCTCATAACGCCCACTGCCAACGCGGCGGCGAGCGTGGTGATGGCAAGCTTGCTGGCCAGCCATCGGGTCCGGGTTACGGATTGACCCCACGCCAACCGGTAGGTTCCCGTCTCGAGCTCGCGGGCGACGATCGGCGCCCCCCAGAAGGCACCGATCAGCGCCGGTGCGACGGCCAGGATGATGATCCCGGAGAAGAAGAGGGTCCGATCGGTCTTGGTGAGCGCATCGAATACGGAGCTGTTGCTTGCGGCGAGGTCCGCCAACTTCGGACCCGTCACTGCGGCCACGATCGCGATTGCCGCCGCGGCTACGGTGCCGGTGGCCGCTTGAAGGCGAAACTGGCGCCAGGTGAGCCACGTCATTGCGCTACCTCCAGAGGTCTCGCCCGCCGCACGTCCGCAGCTTGGGACATATAGGCGAGGACCATGTCTTCGAGACCGATGCGGCTCACCGACCAGGCGGGATCGAGGATTTGCGACCCGGTCCGCACAATGAGCGTGCTCTGGCGTTCGGTATGGCTGGCGTTGATCAGGTTCTGATCCGACGGCAACCGAAGCTCCGATCGCCGGGGGCCGACCAAGCGGTAGTGAGCGTCGAGCAGGTCCTCGACGTCGCCGGCGATACGGACCTCGGAATCCACCAGCACCACGATGTGGTCGCACACCCGCTCGAGGTCCGACACCACGTGGGAAGAGAGCACAACGCTCATCTCATTCTCGGCAACCGCCTCCATCAGACCCTGGAGAAATTCGCGGCGGGCCAAAGGGTCGAGACTCGCCACCGGCTCGTCGAGGATGAGCAATTCCGGTCTCTTGGCAAGCCCCAGGGTCAGGGCGAGCTGAGCTCTCTGGCCGCCCGAGAGCCTGCCCGCCTTCTGGGTTGGGTCGAGTCCGAGCGCCGCGACACGCCGTCGCGCCAGCGCACCGTCCCATCCCGGATTGAGCCGGGCACCAAGCTCGAGATGGTCGGCCACAGTGAGGGATGCGTAGAGCGGAGTGTCCTGAGCCACGAACCCGACCCTGGCGAGCTGTTCCGCACTCTCGGCCGGGCGCTGCCCGCACACCTCGATGGAGCCGGCTGTCGGGCTGAGGATGCCGGTCGCCAAATGGAGCAAGGTCGTCTTGCCCGCACCGTTAGGCCCGACGAGACCGGTTACGTGCCCGGGTGGAATATCGACGTTGCAGTCCCGCAACGCCCAACGACGTCCATACCGCTTGCCGAGACCTCGTGCCTCGAGAATCGCGGTCACGCTACGTCCTGCTCGGCCCGAAACGTACTGGCCACCAACGCCTCGATGCTCTCGTCATCGAGACCGGCCCGACGCGCCTTGGCCAGCCACACCTCCAGCTCCCTGCGCAGCGGGACGTAGGCCTCGATGACCCCGTCCGGCAACGAGCGGGTCACGAAGGTGCCGACACCGGGACGTGGCTCGACCAGACCTTGATGCTCGAGTTCCCGATATGCCTTGAGAACAGTGTTGGGGTTTATCGCCAGCGACGCGACTACGTCCTTCACAGTGGGCAGCTGGTCTCCCTCACGCAATAGGCCGAGGCGGAAAGCGTGACGGACCTGCTGGACCACCTGGAGGTAGGGCGCCACCCCGGAACGGCTATCAAGCCAGAACTCGATCACACGCACTCCTTTGTTCTATAGTGCTAGGACACTAGTACTATAGGTACATAGGGTCAAGGGAGTTTGGTCGAGATGTGATCGGACCCCGGTGCACCTTTGCGTCGACGCCGCTCTGTGATCACCATCTTCAGAGGACCCCCAAGAGTGATCAGCCCGTCGTTACCACCACCGTGGTGATCGTGACCAGTACCGCCAGGGTCATAGGGGCTCCAACACGGAGATAGTCGGTGAATCGGTACCCACCGGGGCCGTAGACCATGGTGTTGGTCTGGTACCCGATCGGCGTTAGGAACGATGCGGAGGCGGCGACGGCCACTGCCATGGCCATCGACCGCGGGTCAATGCCGGCGGTGGCGGCGATGTTGAGAGCGATCGGGAGTACCACTACGGCTGCGGCGTTGTTTGTGACAACCTCGGTGAGCAGCAAGGTGGCTGCGACTACACCGAGCACGATTCCCGCGCGACCGAACATGTCCAGGGCGGAAACGAACCCCGAGGCGACTTGCCCGGCGAGGCCGGTGCTGTCGACCGCAGCGCCCAAGCCAAACGCAGCGCCGATGAGCACGATCACGTTCAGATCGATCGCATCCCGGGCTTCCGCCATGCTGAGCGTCTGGGTGATGACCAGCAACCCGGCAGCCAGGAGCGCCCCCTCGAGAATAGGGAGGATGTTGAACGCGGCCAGCAGGATCATCGCGACGGCGATCACACCCACCAGCGGTGCTTTTCTGGTTGCCGAGGGCGGCGGCCCGCCAAGCCTGGTGGCGAGGAGGAAGTCATGGCTGTGGCGCCACTGCCGCTCAAAGCGCAGGTCGGCCACCAAGAGCATCGTGTCGCCGGGCCGAAGTTGTATCTGGCCCAACTTCTCGGCGACGCGATGTCCGTCCCGGTGAATTGCCACGACCGCGGCAGCGTGACGGCGACGAAAATCCACCTCTTTGAGCGTCCGGCCCGAAAGTGGTGAGGACCTGCCAATCACGGCTTCAAAGAATGTGTGCCCGGGACCGTCCACCTCGAGCAGATGCTCCTCCTCGGCGGAGCGCAACCCGCGCATCCGCTGCAAGTCGACGACCTGGGACACATCGCCGGCGAACGTCAGCCGGTCACCGCCACGGAGAACCTCCTCGGGGTTGACGGGCGTGATGATTCGACCGGCACGATCGATCTGGACCAGATAGACGCCGTTCAGATCCCTGAGCCCCGCTCCGGTCACGGTGCTGCCGTCAACCGGCCCGGCGGAGACGACGCTCATGTCGACGGTGAACTCCCGCACTTCCGCGGCGGCCTGCTCTGCGACGCTGCGACGCTCCGGCAATAGCTTGGCGGTGACCAGCAGCAACGCCAACCCGACGACAACCACCGGGCCCCCGATCCGGGTGATCTCGAACAGCCCGAACGGCTCCTGCCCTCGTTCCTGGAGCAGGCCGGACACAACCAGGTTCGTCGAGGTCCCGAGCAGCGTCAGGGTGCCTCCAAGGATGGCGGCATACGAGAGCGGCAACAGAAACCGGGAAGCGGACAGACCGTGTCGACGTGCCCAGCCGATCACGTCCGGCATGAGGATCGCCACAAGCGGAGTGTTGTTGAGAAACGCCGACGCACCGGCGGCAGGCAGGAGCAGGCGAGCCAGCGTTCCACGGGTCTTCCCCGACCCGAGCAGTCGGGACGTAACCGGAACCAGTAGACCCGTCTTCTGTGCCGCCGCGGCCAACACGTAGAGAGCGGCCACGGTGATCGGCGCCGGGTTAGAGAACCCGGAGAATGCCTGGGACGAATCGATGACTTCGGTGACCAGGAGCGCAATCGTCGCGCTGAGGACCACTGCGGGCGGTGGCATTCGGTTCCACGCCAGCAGCCCGAGGGTCGCTACGAGCACGAGGAGGGTCAACCATCCATCGGTGGTCACAGACACACCTCAGGACCAGGACAACGCGTCCCACGTCCGGTTTGCAAACACACTCCCCACCGCCTCGGGAAACCACGACGCCCGCATCATAGAACGGGGGCGCACCACCGGCCGCTAACCCACTCCCACGACCTCCTGCCGGTCGTCGTTCATGCCGTTCACGAGCCTGGGCGGCGGCTATTCGAACGTGTCTTCGACCATGGTGGTGGAGGTGAGCACCGACCCGTTCTCCTCATGCGTGAATCGGATCGGCATACCGGGCCGGGAGGTGTCGAACCAGAACCGCTCGACGCTGTCGCCGCGATCCACCTGGTAGCACAGACAGTCGGACGTGCCCAGGGGAGTCGCGATCATCTCGCGCCGTATCACGGTGACGGATGCAGGAAAGGACGCATGCCCTTGCAACTCCCGCCAGGTGGTACGCACCGTCGAGGCCGGCTCGATGATCGCGCCCTCGAGATTGGTGCGCCGCACCTCCAGTGTGGCTCCGTCGGCATCGCAGGACAGGAACCGGCTGAGCCGGTAGCGGGCGTCCCCACCCGCTTGCTCGACAAAGAGCCTGATCCGCCTCCCCGGGGGGCAGCCGCGGCGGATCTCCGCCGCGGTGAAGGGAGTCGGGGCGTGGTCGGCTTCGAGAATGTGCGGGTCGCTTGCCGTCAACTGCCCTCCTCCACCAGCTTGCGCAGCGGCTCCTCGAACCGTGCCAGATCTCCGTACGTGATAATCGAGGCCGCCTCCTCCTCGGTCATGGGACCGACCGCGACCTTGGACATCTTCACCACCGTCCCGTCTCCATCCGATTCGAGGACATAGTCGCTGTCGAGGATCGTCCCTGCCATGATCCGGCCGCGGCTGGCGTATCTATGAGGCCGGTCGTACACGGTGATATGACCGTACAGGTAGCCCATACCGTCGCCCCAGTCCTCGTAGAGCGCTCCCCCGACTCGCGGCTCGACGACCACAGCCTTTACCCGGTCCTCGCCGTATGTGAACGGGAACCACTCGAGGGTCTCCTCGGTCAGTGCGTGAAACACTCGATCCGGGGTTGCGCGAAATCGGAGCTCCGTCTCGATGCGAACGGTCCTCATCTCGTCGGACAGTGCAGTCATGGCTTCCTCTCCTTCGACTCGTCGCTGCAAGCTGAGCATCTCGGCAGCAGCCCCATCCGCGAACGGTGTCACCCACCGCTCGTACCACCGCCGGAGCGGAACTGGGTCCAGGTAGTTGTACCGGTAGCGCCCCCGGCGCCGCACCAGCACCAGCCCGGCGGCCTCGAGGACGCCAAGATGCTGCATGACGGCGAACCTGCTGAGGCCGGGGGTCGCTGCAACCAGCTCTCCCGTGGTCATCGGGCCTCCGCCGAGCAGATCGAGCATCCGGCGTCGCACCGGATTGGAGAGAGCCCTCCACAGATCCTGTTCGGCCGGGGCCGGATCACCCGGTTCGGCGTCGGCGTTAGATGCTGTCATGTGATATTTATATCACATGACAGTGGCCGGTGGTGACGGAATGTTCACCGCCCCGGTTGGACTCCGAGCTCGGTGGCCTTGAACGCCACCCAGATGTTCCCCCCGCGCTCCAGACCCAGTTCGGCCCGAGCCATTTCGGTCACCTCGATGGTCAGTGGTAGTGGTGGCCCGGTGCGAAGCCGGACGCGAACCCCGAGTTGCTCGACTCGCTCGACTGTCGTTCGCCAACTGTTGCGAGGGCTGCCCTCTGGTTGATGCTGGTAGAGGGATATCGCGGTCGGGTGGATGGTGACGAGAACCGGGCCTGCGATCGTGTCGTCGGCGATCTGGATGGTTTGCGTCCCGGTGTCAACCACACCGGCAGCGGCAGTGCCCGCAATCAGGTTGGAGCCCGCCAGGTCGGCGGCATAGCGGGTGCGAGGACGAAGCCGGATCTCGTCGGCGGACCCGCTCTGGGTGATGGCGCCCTGCTCGATGATGTGGATGTCGTCCGTGAGGAGAAACGCCTCGGTCGGGTCATGTGTGATGAGCAGCCTCGGGCCCCCGAATGAGTGCAGATGCTCCTCTAGGCTATGGCGTAGCTCGGTACGAGTGGTGACGTCGAGTGCGGCCAGCGGCTCGTCGAGCAGCAGGACGTCGGGCTCGATGGCCAGGGCGCGGGCGAGAGCCACCCGTTGTGCCTGACCGCCGGACAGGTCGGTCGGCCGCCGCGTCTCGACACCATCGAGCCCCAGCCGCCCCAGCCACTCGCGAGCTCGTGCTGTGGACTCGTCGCGAGCGACGCCACTGCTGCGAAGACCGAACGCGACGTTGTCGAGAACGCTGAGATGACGGAACAACAGGTAATCCTGGAAGACGACTCCCACCCGCCTCGCTTCGGCCGGCACGAACACACCCTGGCCGGGATCGTCGAGGATCGCACCGTCGAGAGTGATCCGCCCCCGGTCCACCGCAAGAAGCCCGGCGATGGCGGCAACAACCGTGGACTTGCCCGAGCCGTTGGGACCGAGCAGCGCCGTCGTCCTGTCGGGGGGAATCGTCATGTTGATCGACAACTCGAAGTCGTCCGACCGGCGCACAGTGACATCGACGCACAGCCCCGAGTCGGTCATATCGACCTCCCCCACCAGTCACGCAGAGAGACGAGCACGGCCAGGGACACGGCAACCATGAGAAGGCTGATGGCCACCGCCGTGTCACGATCGCTCTCCAACGCGACGTATACCGCCAGCGGGAGTGTCTGCGTCCTTCCCTGGAGATTGCCCGCAAACGTGATCGTTGCTCCGAATTCGCCAAATGCCCGGGCCCACGTGAGGACCATGCCCGCCACCAGCGAGGGGGCGACCATGGGCAGTGTCACCCGGCGCATCACGGTCCACCGACCCGCGCCGAGTGAGGCGGCAGCACCCTCGTACCGACGATCCATGTTACGGAGCGCACCCTCGACCGTGATTACCAGAAACGGCATCGCCACGAACGTCGTGGCGAGGACGACTCCCGCCGTCGAGAACGGCAGCAGCAGCCCGGTCGCCCGATAGAGAGGCCCTCCGACCATCCCGCGGCGGCCGAGAGCGAACAACAGCACTGCGCCGCCGACCACCGGGGGGAGCACGAGCGGCAGAGTGACGATCCCGCGTACCAGGGCACGGCCGGGGAACTCGACCCGGGCGAGCAGCCAAGCCAACGGAACTCCCAGCACCAGGGCGATTGCCGTCGCCGCCAGCGACGAGACGATTGAGAGCCGGAGAGCGTCGGTTGCGGTCGGGCTGGTTAGCAAACCGGGGAGCTCCGACCAGGGAACCCGGCCGAGCAGCCCGATGAAGGGAACAACGAACAAAGCGAATCCAAGACACGCCAGCGCTATCAAGAGCGCCGGGGGCCGGCCAGCCGCGGTGTGCCTCCCGGCCGGTCGGTCCCTCAAGGCGAGGCGAAACCGTATTGTGCCAGGATGGCCTGCCCCTCCGCGGAGAGGACGAAGGCCACGAATCTTTCGGCGACAACCGGGTTGGGCGCTTTGGCCAGGACCGCGATCGGATAGTCGGCCGTAACGTTTTGCTCTGCGGGTATCTCGATCCCTTCGACCGCACCGCCGCTGGTCACGACGTCGGTGACATAGGTGATGCCGGCGTCGAGCTCGCCGATCTCTATCTTGGTGAGCAGCGCCCGCACATCCGGCTCGTTGGTGTCGACGGCGGGATCCACTCCTGCTTTGCGCAGCGCCTCCCGGGCGAAGTCGCCGCACGGCACTCCCTCGGCGCAGAGACCGATCAGCAGATCTCCCCGGCCGAAATCCTCGAGACCGGTCACCCCGCCAGGATTACCTGCTGGAACTGCAATCTGCAGCAGGTTCGTGGCGAACACTCGGGGCTCCGTTGCAACCTCGCCTGCCGTACGCACATCGTCCATGTTGGCCATGTTGGCAGAAGCAAACACGTCGGCGGGGGCACCCTCGAGGATCTGCTCGCGCAACGACGAGCTACCACCGAGGTTCAGAACCACATCGACACCGGGATTGGCATGCTCGAAAGCCGTCTCGATATCGGCAAACGCGTCGGTCAAGGACGCTGCCGCCGACACCAGCAGCTCTCCATCCAACCCCGATGCCAATGCGGTCGTCGAGGAACTGAGAGCGGTTGTTGCACCCGGATCACCGCACGCTGCCAGCAGCAACGCTGTGGCCGCGATCAATCCGAGCACTCTCATGTGTCTCTACTATTCTCAATGAGACTATACCAGCGACGACGAGAGTAGTCGAGACCCGGGCGGGGGACAAAGCGACGGCAGCGTCGGATACAACGCCCCACCGACACTTGCGGTGACATGCAATTCAATGGGCGCCCGACGCACCGACCTCAGCTGGTCAACCACCAACCGTCGTTGGATCGACCAACCCCTCATCAAAGACAACGGCCACTTTCCCACACGCCCCTGAGGCCATCAGCGAATACGCATCTGCCGCCTTTTCCAGCGGGAATCGGTGTGTGACGAGATCCGCGGGATGTAGACCCCGGCGGACGATCAGCTCAACCAGCTCCTCCATCTTCCAAATCGAGGTCACCCACGAGCCGTAGACGGTCTTCTGATCGTGGATGAGATCCGGTGAGGGCTGGAGCTGGAGCGTGCCTCCTTCTCCTATCAGCACGATTCTCCCCCACTTGCGTGTTGCCCTGATCGCAGTGGCACGCGCCTCGTGGTGCCCCGAGCAATCCACTGCTCGCTCCACACCGTTACCCCCGGTCAGTTCGAGCACCCGGGCTACATTGTCCGGCCCGGCCGGCAGCACCTCATCGCACAGGGCGAGGTCCCTGGCGAGTTCGAGCCGTTCCGGGATCACGTCGATGCCGATGATCTGCTGAGCTCCCAACGCTCGCGAGAGCATGGCCGCGGCAAGACCGACCGGTCCCAAACCCGTGATCAGGACGGAAGTGTTTCCGCTGATACCGATCTTCTCGAGACCCTCATATACCGTCCCGAACCCGCACGCCACCTGGGCACCGTCGACGAAACTCAACTCGTCCGGTAGAGCCACGAGGTCCTTCTCCTCGGCGAGCATGTAATCGGCCATGCCGCCGTCGCGTTGCCACCCGTATGCCCGCCGGTACTGCTCGCTCGTACAGGAGATCATGTAACCGCGCCGGCAGTCGTTACAGAGGCCACAGCCGGAGATGTGATAGACGATGACCCGGTCGCGTTCCTGGAACCGGCGGCACCCTTCTCCCAGGGCAACGATTTGGCCCGCAGGCTCGTGGCCGGCTATCACGCCCTGGTATCCCTCCGGCCCCTTGCCGAGATGCTCGTTGTAGATCGCCCGGATATCCGAGCCACAAATAGTGGATGCCTTCGTGCGAATCAACACCTCGCCGTGACCGGGTTCCGGGACATCGTATTCCCTGAGTTGAACGGTGCTGTCTCCCGGAAGAACCGCGCCTCGCATTGTCCTGTTGATCATTGTCTTCTCTCCGAGTCCATCATCGAGGCGTGATCCGACCGTCGACATCCCACAGATCGCGCCAGTCCTGGTCCTGTTTCCACAGGAACACCTGACCCTTGACGAGCCGGCAGTCCTTGTCGATGGCCTCGATCGCATGCATCTCGTCGTCGGTCAGAGGTGGGGAGGTCGTGCACCGCAGGTTGCTCGCATAGTTCCGTGGCGTCACCGAGAACGGTATGGGCACCGCTCCGCGTTGGATAGCCCACTTGATACAGACATTGGCCGGGTGCATATCGTGCCGCCGGGCAATGTCGACTATCACAGGGTCTTCGAGATCGACGGTGTCGTCCGGAGTTCGATCGCGCTCGGGTCGCCCCGGGGATCCAAGCGGCGAGAAGGCAATGGGCAGGATCCCCCTGTCCGCCACGTACCGAAACAACTCCGGTTGCTGGAAGTGGGGATGGAGCTCCATCTCGTTCGCGGCCGGCTTGATGGTGGCGTCGCGGAGCACGAGATCGAGTTTCGGGATCGTCATGTTCGAAGTACCGATATGACGGACGAGCCCCTTCTCCACGAGGCGCTCCATCTGACTCCACGTCTCCATGTACTCCTCGTGGATGTACGGTCTGGCGTTTGGGCTACGCGAATTGACATCGACACCGGGGTCGTGGTGGTTGGGGAACGGCCAATGGACCAGGTAGAGATCCAGATAGTCGAGCCTGAGATCGCGCAGCGTCTTCTCGCAGGCGGGGACGACTCGCTCGCCATGCTGATCGTTCCATGCCTTGGAGGTCACCCATAGCTCCTCCCGGGTCACCACTTTGCCGAGGATCGAGGCAAAGGCACCCCCGATGAGAGCTTCATTCCCGTATACCGAGGCGCAGTCGAAATGGCGGTAGCCAATGGACGCGGCATCCTCAACTGCGGCGGCAACACTTTCTCCCGACACATGATCCGATCCGAACGTTCCCATACCGATGGCGGGAACCGTCGCGCCGGTATACAACGTCCGGCGGGGGACCTGCTCAGGATCGATATGGCTCACAACGTCACTCTTCTCACAATGTCACCCATCTCACAACGTCCCCCATCTCACAACGTCCCCCATCTCACAACGTCACCCATCTCACAACGTCACCCATAGCTAGTGCTTTATGGCTCCGATGAGCATCCCCCGCTCGATGTAGCGCTCGAGGAAAAAGGCGATCACAACCACGGGGGTGGACATGATCAAAATCAGGACCGACATGTTCCACCACTGCGGGCCCCTCGTCGCGTTCTGAGCCACGATCATCAGCGGCATGGTCTGTGCGTGTGCCGAGGCGAGCACGGTGGCGATCAGATACTCGTTCCAGGTGAAAACGAGAATGAACAAGAACGTTGCCACAAGTCCAGGGACCGCAAGCGGGATGATGATCTTGCGGAGTGTTTGAAGACGTGTCGCGCCTTCCATAGCCGCCGACTCCTCGAGATCCAGCGGAATGGTGGCGAAGAAGTCGCGCAGCAACCAGATCGCGATCGGCACATTTGCGCCAACGTAAGCGATGATCAACGCGATCTGCGTGTCCAGCAGAGAAAGCTGTTGGAAGAAGACGTACAGAGGCAGCACTATGGCGATCGGAGGAAGGATTCGCTGCGAGATGAGCCAGAATGAGATGTCGTCATTGCTCAATCGGAATTCGAACCGGCGGGCCCAGGTCGCCACCGACATTGCGAATATCCCCATCCCGAAAACGCCGGCCAGCTGCCAGGTGAGGCCAAATGCGATGAACACGATCGCGGCCGCTCCGCCGACGATGAAGGCGACCACCGACGCCAGCCGGGGCCTGTACTTCAAACGTGACAAGCCATAGGACGCGAGGGCTCCAACACCGACGGTGAGAACCGCAGCACCCAGGCCAACGACGACAGTGTTGACGAACGCCCGGCGCGTCTGGCCCCCTTCCGTCCCGAGCGCCCAGTGCCAGGCGTCGAGGTTGGGCTTGAAGTCGACGAAAGGTATGTAGTAGGGGCCGTCGTTGACCTGGATCGGCGACTTGAGCGATGTCGTCATGATCCAGTACAGCGGGAGGACCACAACCAACGTCCAGAACACGAGCAGCGCATAGAGCCCGATCTTCGAGCGTCGCGACAGCTCCGCCACCCCGCGTTGTCGCTCGTCGCGGCGGCGGGTGCTTGTTGGTCGTGTGGCGGATGCGGTCATAGTCCTCTCAACCAATCTGCGCCAGGGCGCGACGACGTCCCACGGTCACGAGCACGAGGCCAAAGAAGGTGGTGAGCACGAGAAGGGCGTAGGAGATCGCGGCCGAACCCCCGAGGTTGATCCCTCGCCATTCGTACACGGCCTGGAGGGCCAGCGACTCAGTGGCCGTTCCCGGCCCACCCCCAGTCAGCACCTGGGGAAGATCGATGATCTTGAATGCCTCGATGAATCGAATGAGGATGAGTGTGAGCGACACCGGCAGGATGAGCGGGAATGTGATCTTGCGGAATTGCTCCCACACGCCGGCCCCGTCGACCTTGGCGGCTTCGAGCAGCGAATCCGGGACGCCTTCGACGGCTGCAAGCAGGATGATGAACATGAAAGGTGTCCATTGCCAGGTGTCCGCAATGATGATGGCGATCCTGGCCCCCCATGGACTCTGCACCCACGTGAACTCCCCCCTACCGAATATGAGCGCCCACAGCGGCTCAAGCGGGCCCTTGCCGGTGTCGGAGATCATCCGGAACACATAGGCGGCACCCACCGGTGTAATCGTCATCGGGATGAGAAAGACCGTGCGGAAGAACCTCTTGCCGCGCAACCGCTGCGATGCAGCCAAGGCCAGACTCAAGCCGATCAGGTATTGAAAGAACACACCGACTACGACAAAGACGAGGGTCACTACCACAGTGCCGGGGAAGCCTCCGGGCTGCAACGTGCGGATCACCAGCGCGAGAAGCACCGCCCCGATGATGGTTGTCACCAGTCGAGCCGCCGAGATCCGGACCCGGGCGGCCGCCGAGACCCGACCCGCCGATCGACGAAGCGCACGGATCCAATCGAAGACCATGCCACCAACGAAAGCCGCCAGCAGAGCCCAGCCCCACCAGGGCATCGGAGCCGCGGCACCAAGAAACCGCCGACTTTGGCTGCCGGTCAGGAGCTTTCTGAAGTTGCCCAGTCCGATCCAGACGATCTCGAAGCCGCCGGCAACAAACTTGAAACGCGAAAAGGCGAGATACGCCGAGATAATCAGCGGAAACACGCTCAACAGGATTACCAGCACTACGGCAGGGGACAACACCCACCTGCGGGTCGCCGCCTCATGCGGAAAGAGCTCGAACTCTCGATCACCAGATGCAGATGACTTGTGGTCGGTTCGCTCTTTCGTTAGGGACATCGCCTTCTTCCACTGCCTTGCTTCGGGAGTCAGCTCGCCTGACTCGCCTCTGGGTCGTTTTCCACGCTACCGCGGAGGAGGCGGTGGTGAGGTCTTGCGACCTCACCACCGTTGCCAAGCGTGCTGTCGGAATCAGCACGCCCTCGGGGGATTTACTTGGTGCTGATGCCGAGGGTGGCCTTGTACGCCGCCAACTGGCTATCGCGCCCGAGCTCGTTGGTCACTTCTTCCCATTGGTTGTAGATCTCGGTGGCCGTTTCCTCCGCCGAGAGCTCACCGGCGATGTACTGCGACAGCACCGTATCGAGGATGTTCTGTTCGTATCTCTGGTTCTGCGGGATCCTGATGTCCAGCACCATGTTCGGGTTGGACAGGCTGTCCTTGATGGCCCCCAGGTAGGAGTCCGCTGCCGTCTGGCTCATGCCGGCCTGCAGCCACAGGCTGTTGTCCTCGAACTGGGATGTCCGGTACGGATTGAACCCGGTCACCCCGTTGGTGACATCCTGATTGGACTGTGCTGGTGCCGACATGTAGGAGAAGAATGCATAGGCAGCATCCTTGACCGTTGGATCGGCTGCCGCGTTGATGCCTCCGGACCAGCCGCCGAACGAAGCAAACGGTGCGAAGTTCACGCCGTCAACCGCATAGGGGCAGGTGGTGGCATCGCAGTCGACCAACGTCCCGCTGGCGTCGATGACCTTGGTTGACCCCGGTGTGATCACAGCGCCGAAGGTATCGGCCACGACGGAGTTCGCCGGATCGATTGCCAGGGTACCGATGTCGCCCCAGTCCAGCGACAAGGCACACCGCCCCGACGTGAACAGGCCACGGGTGTCGCCAACGCCGAGGTTGGTCTCATCGGGCGGCCCATAGAGTCCGGTCTCCTTGTAGACGTTCAGAGCACGGATGAAACCCTCGTTGTCGACGAGCGGGGTCATGTCATCCAAGTTGAAGAACGTGCCAGCGCCCGTTCCCTGGCTCTGAATGTAGGGAGCGGCGATGGAGATGATCCACCAGTACGACTGCTGGCCACGGGCTTTCGAGATGCAGCTGCCGTAGTCCGGCTCACCGTCGCCGTTCATGTCCTGTCCGTTGACCGCCTTGGCGATAGCCAGATAGTCATCCCAGGTCTTGGGCGGCTGCAGGCCATTGTCGGCAAGCACGTCCGAGCGGTAGTACACCATGTGGAAGTCGCCGTCCAACGGAATCGTCCTGATCGTGCCCTCGTACGTCGCCGAGAAGTTCCGGAAGAACGGGGCGATGTCGTCCCACTGGATCGACGGGTCATTGGCGACCCGATCGGTCAAGTCCTCGATGTACCCGGGGACTGCAAAGTCGACAATCCACTGCGGGGCGAAAACCCACGCGTCGTAGCTGTTGGTGCCGGTCGCTGCATCGGTCAGGATGCTGTTGTACAGGTCAGCGTTCGGCACGGTCGTCACGTTCACATGGGCACCCGTCAGCGCCTCGAAGTCCGGGGCCCGCCGGATGAGTGGCTCGGCAATCTGTGGACCCTCGAAAGTGAGGAGCTCTACGTTTACGCCTTCGAACTGCATGCCGGCCGGCGCAGCAGTGGTGGTTTCACCCGGCGCCGCTGTGGTGGTTTCACCAGGTGCCGCAGTGGTGGTTTCACCCGACGGCGCCTGAGTTGTTGTCGTCTCCGATGTACTGCCGCAGGCCACGGCGACTAGCGCCAGGACCGCCATAAGGATGGAGAACCTCGTAATCCATCCGGCTCTTGCCTTCATCGTTTCCTCCTCCTCCGGGAACTACTTGCGTTACCCCAATCGACTACGCCGCCGAATCGTGCGGCGCATGCCGCCGACGATAACGGCTTTCTGGTAACGTTGTCAAGCCCTCCTGGTAACGATACCATCCTCTATTTACAGCCGTCTCGGGGTGATCTATGGTAACGTTCCGACATTGTTTTGACTACGTTTCCAAAACACGAGACAATTCAACACGAGACAATTCACATGACCATGCGGAGCATCAACAATCCCCCAAATCGGCGACCCACGTTGCGCGATGTCGCCAAGGAGGCCGGTACCAGTGTCACAACCGTCTCCAGGGTCATCAACAACGAAGACGGTGTGAGCCCGGCGCTGCTCAAGCGCGTCACGAATGCGATCGAACGGCTCGACTACCGGCCGCACCACGCGGCCGCCGCTCTCCGTAGCCCATCGGCCGGGACTCGCACGATCGGCTTTGTCCAGGTGGATGTGGGAAATCCATTCTTTGCGATGGTGTTTCGCGGCATCGAGGATGTCACCAGGGACAAGGAGGTCCTCGTACTGACGGCCAGTTCATATGCCGACAACAAACGTCAGAACGAGACGATCGGTGCCTTCATCTCGCGCCGGGTCGACGGCCTGATCATGATTCCCGCCGGTTCGGAGCTCGATCTCCTGGAGACCGAGGTGACTCAGCACGGCACACCGGTGGTCTTCGTCGATCTGATGCCCTCCAAGCTGATCGGGGATGTGGTGCTGCACGATCACTTCGGCGGTGCGGTTGCCGCCACCAACCATCTGCTCGACCATGGTCACAGGCGGCTGGGATTCCTCTGCCATTCCGACCCCTCCTCGTATTACTCAGCAGGCGAACGTCTTCGCGGCTATACCGAAGCCCTGGAGAAGGCCGGTATCGCGCTCGACCCGACGCTTGTCATTCAGGGAGTAGACACGCCGGCGCTCGGGGTAACGGCGGCACGACGCCTCATGTCACTCCCCGAGCCTCCAACCGCGGTCTTCGCCTCACACAACTTCTCGTCGACCGGTCTGATCCGGGCACTCCATGAGCTTGGTTTGGCGCAGCAGGTGGCGGCTGTCGGCTTCGCCGACATCGAGCTCGCCGATGTCGTAGAGCCAGCGTTGACGGTGATCCGGCAGGATCCGGAAGAACTCGGTCGGATCGCAGCCGAGATGCTGTTCCGACGACTCGAGGGGTACACCGGCCCTCCGGAGATCCGGGTTCAGGAGGTGACACTCCTGCCCCGGGGCTCGGGCGAGATTCGCAACCTAGAAGGGACGTAGCCAGATGCTCAAGGGTATTTCGCCGCTTATCTCCTCCGACTTGCTGGTCACGTTGCACCGCATGGGCCACGGAGACCGCATCGTCCTCGCGGACGCGTTCTTTCCCGCCTACAGGTTCGGCCTTCCTGTGATAGCCGCGTCGGGACTCAAGACGACGGATCTGCTGGCCGCGATTCTCCCCTTGTTCACACTCGACCAGTACACGGACGCACCGCTCACCATGATGGAGGCGGTTCCCGGTGACGAGCTCGATCCCGAAGTGGCCTCGTCCTACGAGACAATCGTTCGCAGATCTCAGCCGGATCGGGCGCACATCCGCTATGTCGAGCGTTTTGCGTTCTATGAAGAGGCGTCCACCAGCTTTGCCATCGTCCGCACCGGGTCGGTTGTGAAGTACGCCAACCTGATGCTCACCAAGGGCGTCACGCCGATCCTCGAAGGTTGATGCCATGTACCGAGCCCTGAACTGAAGGACGTGCGCAATTGGCTGAGAGACGCCAGACCGGCGACGGGGATGTCTTTCTGTGTGTCGATCTCGGAGCGTCCGGTGGGCGCGTCATGGCTGCACAGTTCGACGGCACGCGGGTGGAACTGGAGGAGGTCGTGCGGTTCCCCAATCATCCCGTGTCCGATGGCAACTCTCTCAGGTGGGACATCGCCCGGCTGGTCGATCGTGTCCAGGATGGCATCGGGCGAGCCGTTGGCTCATATGGGCGGTCGCTCGTATCCGTGGGCGTTGCCGGGTGGGGCGTCGATTTCGGGCTGATCGACTCCGCGGGACACCTGCTGGCGCAACCCTACTCCTACCGCGACAGCCGTGTCGCGGCGATGCCCACCCGCATATTCAGCCGGGTTGACGAGCGCGACTGGTATCGCATGACAGGCGTCGCCACGATGCAAATCAACACGTTGTTCCAACTCGCCTGGGCTGCCGAGCATGAGAGGGGGCTGCTCGACCGTGCCGCCCAGGCCCTCCTCATATCCGATCTGGTCGGTTTCCATCTCAGCGGGGTGCCCGTGACCGAGCTAACCATCGCCAGCACGACGCAGATGCTCGACATCCGATCTCACAAATGGTTGCGGTCAGAACTCGTCGATATCGGTGTTCCTGCTGAACTTTTCCGCGATCCGGTAGCGCCCGGCACGATCGTCGCCGGGGCAGGCAGCCCGATCGCGACGACTGCCGGCGTTCCCATCTCCGTAGTGGCGGTCGCCGGTCATGACACCGCATCGGCGTTCGCCGGCTCAGGCGCCCGGGATGGCGAAGCAATCCTCAGCTCCGGCACGTGGGCACTGTTGGGCGTCCAGGGGCCCACGCCCCACACGGGTAGCGACGCTTTCGACGCCGGCCTCACCAACGAGATCGCGGCGGACGGGCGAGTGCGGACTCTGCGCAATCTGACCGGGTTCTGGCTCCTACAGCAGTGCCTGCGCTCTTGGGAGACTCCACAGGACAGGCTGGATTTCTCCACTTTGGTCGTAGAAGCCGAGCAGGCGCCCGCATTTGGTGCGGTGATCGACACCGAAGATCCCCGGTTTGCCTCGCCCGGTGACATGCCCGAGAAGATCAAGGAGTATTGCCGGGAGACCCAGCAAGAAGCTCCAGAGAACCGCGGCGAGACCACTCGCGTGATCCTCGAGAGCCTCGCTCTGAAGTTCCGCGCCACCCACCGAACCCTGGAGCGAATACTCGGTAGTCCCATTGGCGGCATCCGGGTGGTCGGCGGTGGCTCACGAAACCGGCTGCTCGATGAGCTGACCGCGTCGGCCACGATGGTACCCGTAACAGCAGGTCATCCTGAAGCGACGTCCCTGGGCAACGCCCTGATCCAAATGCAGGCATCGGGGCGCATCTCCAGTCTCGAGGAGGGTCTGCAAGTATTGGCGGACTCGTATGACGAACATGTCTTCATGCCGGCCGTCGACCCGCGCTGGGACGAGGCAGCGCAACGATTGGAGTCGATCAAACCGTGAGTTCACCAAAACAGAAGACGCCAACTGCTCAACCGGGCACTGAGGACGAAAGCGAGGGAGCATCATGAATGGAACGTGGCGCTGGCAGGGAAGTCCAGCAACAGTAGGCATTCGACCAACGATTGACGGTCGCCTCGGCGGTGTCCGCGAGTCCCTCGAGGATCAGACGATGGCACTCGCGCGCAGTGTCGCGGACCTGATCAGCTCAAACGTCCGCTACGCCAACGGGGACCCGGTTCAGTGTGTTGTCGCCGACACCACCATCGGGCGAGTCGCCGAGGCGGCAGCTGCCGAGGCGAAGTTCGCCGCAAACAATGTAGGGCTCTCGATCACCGTCACACCGGCGTGGTGTTACGGATCGGAGACGATGGACACCCATCCCACCCGACCCAAGGCTGTCTGGGGTTTCAACGGTACCGAGCGACCGGGAGCTGTATACCTTGCCGCCGTCCTCGCCGCGCACACCCAGAAGGGCCTGCCCGCGGTGGGCATCTATGGACACGACGTTCAGGACGCCGACGACCAGACCATCCCGGACGACGTCGCCACCAAGATCCTGCGGTTTACCAGGGCAGGGGTTGCAGTGGCGACCATGCAGGGCACGTCTTATCTCTCCATCGGCGGAACCTCGATGGGGATCGCGGGAAGCATCGTCGATCACTCCTTCTTCGAGCATTACCTCGGGATGAGGGTAGAAGCGATCGACATGAGCGAGGTGCACCGGCGCATCGAGCTGGGGATATTCGACCACGACGAGTTCGCCCGCGCCCGCGAGTGGGTGCGCGCCAATTGCACCGAGGGATTCGATCCGAATCCTCCCGAACAGCGGCGCTCCCGGGACCGCCTGGACGAGGAGTGGGACACATCGATCAAGATGGCATTGATCGGTCGCGACCTGATGACCGGCAACGCCGGGCTCGCCGATCTCGGTTTTGGTGAGGAGGCGCTTGGCCACAACGCCATCGCGGCCGGCTTCCAGGGGCAACGCCAGTGGACCGACCACAAGCCCAATGGCGACTTCATGGAGGCGATCCTCAACACGTCATTCGACTGGAACGGCACACGCGCCCCCTATGTGACGGCCACCGAGAACGACTCGCTCAACGGCGCCTCGATGCTCCTCGCCCATCTGCTGACCAACCGGGCACAGATCTTTGCGGATGTGCGCACGTACTGGAGCCCGGCGGCGGTCAAGCGAGTCACCGGCTATCAACTCGAGGGCACCGCGGCCGGAGGTTTCCTGCATCTGCTCAACTCCGGGCCGGCGGCTCTCGACGCAACGGGCCGGGCGACCGCAGACGACGGAACGCCGACGATCAAGCCATTCTGGGAGATCAGCCCCGAAGATATCGACGCTTGCCTGGGGGCGGTCACGTGGCATCCCTCGCTCACCGAGTATTTCCGCGGGGGTGGTTGGTCCACGCGATTCACCACCCGTGGTGGGATGCCGGTCACCATGTGCCGGATCAACATGGCCCATGGGCTGGGGCCGGTCCTGCAAATCGCCGAAGGATGGACCATCGAGTTGCCGCCCGAGGTCCACGACACGCTCGATCAGCGCACCAATCCGACGTGGCCCACGACATGGTTTGCCCCTCGGGTGACCGGATCGGGAACATTCCAGGACGTCTGGAGCGTCATGAACGCCTGGGGTGCCAACCATGGTGCAATCAGCGCCGGCCACATAGGCGCCGACCTGATCACGCTGGCATCCTTGCTCCGCATACCCGTCTTCATGCACAACGTGGCGCAGGAGCTTCTTCTTCGCCCGTCTGCGTGGAACGCGTTCGGAACAGCCGACGCCGAGGGTGCGGACTTCAGAGCTTGTGCCGCCTACGGGCCGCTCTACAGATGAACGGCAGCTGATCCGGCGCTCGATGGACCGGAGATGCCCGGTGGGTGCTGCGCGCCGCCGCCGGCCGCGTCGGCGCGTCGATCACAGCCGGCCGCAGGTGAGTGCGGCCGATCGGAGCGCTAGCCTCAGGGCCGGATGACCGTGAACTTGTCGACAACGGAATATGCCGTTCTCGGCGTTCTTGGGGAAGGCGCCAGTCACGGATTCGCTCTCTCCAAGCTGCTGGCCGCCGATGGCGAGGTGGGCCGGGTGTTCCGGGTGCGGCGGCCCCTCGTATACCGGGCCCTCGACCGCCTGGTCGAGGCGGGATATGCCGAGCCGGTATCGACTGAAAAAGGCGACGCCGGGCCGCAACGAGTCGTACACAAGATCACCCGCCGGGGACGCCGCCGCCTCGATCGGTGGCTCGCCACGCCTGTTGCTCACGTGCGCGACATTCGCATCGTGTTCCTTCTGAAGCTTGCTCTGGTGCACCGTCGCGGACGTTCCCCCGTCGACCTCATCCGAGATCAGAAAGCGGCTCTGCTCCCCACCTTGACCGCGCTCGAGACCCCGGATGCCGACGACTACCTCGAATTGTGGCGGCAGCACAACGCGGCGGCTGCGCTCGCATACCTCGACGATCTCGAGTGCCGCTACGTGACCTAGCCTCCGGCGTCTTCTTCGGCCGGGCGTGTCCCGGCGAATAGGACCTCTCGAGCTACCGTCAACAACAAAGGGTGGTCACCGGCGCTTCTCGCCGGCACGGTAGACCCAAACGTCGACACGCTCCATGGTCACCAGGCCGTCGCCGATCATCGCATCGAGGGTCGGGAACACCGACTCGATCTTCTCATAGGTGTCGACGCATTCGATCACCATCGGAAGGTCATCCGAGAGCCGCAGGATGTGGGCGGTGTGCAAATGGCTCGACTTGCCGAATCCTTCGATCCCCCGCAGGACGGTTGCTCCGGCGACGCCTTCCTTGCGCAACACCTCGACGATCGCTTGATAAAGCGGCCGACCGTCGTAGGTATCGGACTCACCAACGAAGATGCGCAGAAGTCGGCTGTCGGATTCGTGATTCACGGGACGCCTCGCTTTCAGTTGGTGATGTGATACCCGAGCGCGGCCAGCGCCACGCCCAATGTTGCCACGATGAGGAGGTTGGCGACGGCCCGAAACGACGGTTTGGGGACAATCCCGAGACCGATCGTCTCGACCATCCATGTGGAGAACGTGCTGAGCCCGCCGGTGAAACCGGCTGCCGCCGTCCACAGCAGCGAGCCGTCGCTCGCCCCCACGATGAGCCCGAGCAGCAACGCCCCGAGCAGGTTCACCCCGGCCGTGCCGATCGGCAATGTCGTACGGCTCCGGTTCTGTAGCGCCCCCGAAAGCAGATACCGGGCTAGGGCGCCTACCGAGCCGGTCAGGGCAGCGACGAAGACCGTCATCTCCCCACCCGCCCCAAGCGCTGCCCGATCACCGCGGCCCCGAGGCCGAAGAGGATCGAGGCGAGCACGTACCCGCAAGCCGATGCCCATGCTTGTCTGTCGAGAAGACGGAACACCTCGACACTGAACGTCGAGAACGTGGTGAAAGAGCCAAGTGCGCCGATAGCCCAGAAGCGCAGCGACCAACGCCGGGTGACGGCTCGCTGCCTGCGTGCCAGGAACAGACCCAGCAATAGCGACCCCGCGAGGTTCACCAAGAGGGTCGTTGCCGGGAACGCCCCTACAGCCACAGGAAATGCGGCGCCGACGGCGGCCCGCGCCGCCGACCCGATGAGACCACCACCGAGCACCGCTAAGGGAGCCGGTAGATCTTGCACCGAACGCCGACGAGAGCGACGTGGAACTGGGGTGCTGCGTGCCGGCATGGTCTCCTGCCTGTTATCGGTTTGCAGGAGCCATCAGCCGGCGTCGGCAGTTGGGGCGAGCTCCATCGCCGCTCCGGCATTGTAGGCGAGAGGCTCACCCTTCCGGCTCGATGCTCTGTGGCCAGCCGCCCTCGACCCGGTGAGTCCTCGCGGGGCTTTGAGGCACCAGACCACCCTCTATGGGGAGCCGGAGCAAGAACGGCAGGCTGCTGTCTTCGTCGGGGTTCTTGCGATCACAAACTGGTCCACAACCTGGATTCTGGTCGAGACCCGGGCCGCGAGGAAGATATCCGAAACGCCTATCCGGCATCGGACATCTGCGACAATCACCAAATGGTTACGGCGACCCGGTACCTCCTGGCTGCGAAGGACCTCGCGGACGCACGCGACTTCGAGCCTCTGACGGTCTCCGATCTGGCCAGAGCCGCAGGAATGTCGCGCGCCCACTTCAGCCGGCAGTTCCGCGATGCCTTTGGTGAAGCACCCCATCAGTACCTGCTCACCCGCCGTCTCGAGCGGGCCGCCGCGTTGCTGCGCAACACCGACTGGGCGGTGACCGATATCTGTTTTGCGGTCGGGCTCACCAGCCTCGGGTCTCCGCCGACCGAGCAGGCTTACGGGATCGACACCTCGTTTCGTGACCCGTCCGGCAACAACATCCGTCTTATCCAGGTGCTGGAGTTTTCGCTGAATCGAGGCGGCCAGGGCTCCTGACGCCGGATCGGACACCGTCTGCACCGCCCACGGCCACAGGAGGCACGAACTCGAGGGGCATCCTCGCTCCCCCTGTGGGAGAGTCCGTGCAGCTCACCGTGCCGCCGTGGGCGGTCACGACCTTGTGAACGATCGCCAGCCCTAGCCCGGCTCCGCCTCTGTCACGGTTGCGTGGCTCGTCGAGCCGGGCGAAGCGGTCGCAGACGAGGTGAACGGTCTGCGGCGCAGCGAAATGAAGATGGCGCGCCGCATCTCGACGGCAGCGCATCGCCTCGGCCTCGCCGCCGACCCGGGCGTCGTTCTCGGCTACAGGGAACGCATCGACGACGTGGATCTGCTCGACCCCCGGTCACGAGGACCCGCCCTCTGGTTCCAGCAGATGGACAAACCGCGCGGGCAACGCAACCGCATCCACATCGACATCTTCGTGCCGCACGATCAAGCCGAGGCCCGGGTGGCCACTGCCCTCACCGCGGGCGGGCGCATGGTCGACAACTCGCACGCGCCGGCATGGTGGGCGCTCGCCGACCCTGAAGGCAACGAGGTCGACATCGCCACCTGGCGAGGGCGTGACTGAATCGCCGGGGGTGCTCGAGACCCAGAGCGGCCCATCGTCGGCGACGCCGATCCTTACACTGACCAGGTGATCGTTCTGCTGCCACCTTCGGAATCGAAGAACCCGGCGCCGCGGCGCGGCCGCCCGCTCGATATAGGCGCTCTCTCATTCCCCGAGCTCAATCCGACGCGGGAGCGTGTGCTGGCCGCTCTTGTCGCGACCAGCGCCAGATCCGACGCTCCGTCCCGGTTGCTCGTCGGAAAGACGCTGGCCGCCGAGGTGGAACGAAACATCAGCCTTGCGACTATCCCCACGAGACCGGCGCTCGAGACTTACACCGGGGCCTTGTTCGCCGCCCTCGACCCGGGATCGCTGTCGACGACCGCGCGGAGGCGAGCCGGGTCTCGACTCGTCATTGTGTCCTCGCTGTGGGGCGCGCTCCGACCCCGTGATCGTATCCCGCCGTACCGGCTCAACATCTGCGCCAACTTGCTTGATCTCGAGGCCCTCGAACCGCTGTGGCGGCCTGTGCTCGGACCCGTCCTGACGGCGGCGGCGGGAGCAGACGGTCTCGTGGTCGACTGCCGGTCCTCCAGCTATCTGGCGATGGGGATGCCACAGGGCATCGGCCGCAGGCTGGTGTCGATCCGGGTGCTCCGCCCCGACGGTCGGAGGGGCGCGGACGGCCACACGGCAAAACGGGTGCGGGGCGAGGTCGTCCGTCACTTGCTCGAGTCGGCCGCCGACCCGGCCACGGCCGAGGATCTGGCGGAGATGCTCGCGGGCAGCTGGCAGGTCCGACTCACCGGATCGAACCACGAGGAGAGCCCTCGTGAGATTCAGATTGCTCTGTCGAGCTGAGCCGCAACCGTGGCACAGCGGTTGGACTAGTTGCCCGCACGAGTGCCGGCCGCCGCGAACATTCACCGCTGAATCATCGAGTGTCCGAATGTGCATGACCGGGAGGCCACAGGACGCCCCGGGCGGTGACGACGTTCGTAGCATGTACCGGCGACCGGGCCGACTATCGTTGTGGGCCGAGGCGATGAGGCCCGCCGGAACCGCTGCGGCCGCCGCTCTATCGAAGCGGCTCGCAGCTGATGGCTTCTACCGACAGTCGACCGGTGGGAGCAGATGAGTCACGGCAGGTTCCTCGAAGCAAGGTTCATAGTCGTCATCGACGTGACACTTCATCATCCGGGCGACCGGATAATCCTCAGCAGCCCACCGCGCCCGACAGCGGGTAGCCGATGAGCGGTATGGGTATCGCCCCCGTTCACAGTGAGCTCGACGACATCCTCAGCGAGCTGGCCACGCTCGGAACGGATCGTGACTCGCCGGGCCTGGCTCGGGGTGCTGCCGCGCTCACCGCCAAGCTCGCGGAGCAGCGTTTCGTCGTGGCGGTGGTCGGTGAGTTCAAGCGCGGCAAGTCGACATTCGTGAATGCGTTGCTCGGCGCAGAGGTCTTTCCGGTGGGGGCGGTCCCGGTGACGGCGGTGGTCAGCACGGCCACCTACGGCCATCAACCTCGAGCCGAAGTCACGTTCGAGGATGGGACTTCCCGGGTTGTCGGGATCGACCAGCTACCGGCATTCGTCACCGAGCGTGAGAACCCGGAGAACCGACTCAACGTCGCCCACGTCCTGGTGGAGCATCCCGCAGCACCACTAGCGGCGGGGGTACGGCTGGTCGACACGCCGGGCGTCGGCAGCATCCACCACCACAACACGGAAACGACCAAACGGTTCCTCTCCGAGGTCGACGCAGCCGTTTTCGTGACCGCCGCCGATCAGCCGGTGTCGCATACCGAACGTCTGTTTCTCGAGGAGGTGAGTGATAGCGCCGCCCGGATGTTCTTCGTGCTCAACAAGATCGACATCCTGCAACCGGCAGACGCCGCGGAGGTCGTCGCTTTTGCGACGAGGGCGCTTGGCGACGCCGTCGGGCAGGAAATCGTCGTCTACCCCGTTAGTGCCCTCGCCGCCCTTCGCGCCAAGCGGCGGGCCGACGATGCCGACCCGGACGCATCCGGTTTCTTTCGTTTCGAGCACGACTTCGGCGCATTCCTGGTTGATGAGAAGACGGCCGTCCTGAGCCAATCGGTCGCCATCGCCGCGGCACGTCTTGCGGCCGACGAGATCAACGCAGTTCGTGTCGAGCAGGAGACGCTGCGGCGACCTGTGGACGAGCTGGCGACGCTCGTTGCCGGCCTCGAAGAGGTCGCGGAGCGGGCGGGCGAGTCGCGCCGCGACCTGGAGGCGCTCCTCGAAATGGAGACACGGCAATTGGTCGCGACCGTCGAGGCCGATCTGGCAACACTCCGCCCCTCCGAAACCGAGCGTCTGCTCGCTGAAGCTCGCCAACGGCTTGAAGTTCACCCGAGTCCCCGCGCCGCTGCCGACGAGTTCGACAACGCGGTCAAGGAATCACTACGGCAATCCATCAACCATTGGCGTGAGGCTGAAGGGGCCAGGATCGGTGATCTCTTTCGGGACGCGACGCGACGGTTCTCGAAAGAGACCGACGCCCTGGTGGAACGGACGACCCAACTCTGCGCCGAGCTCCTCGACGTCGAGCTATCCCCTCCTCCACTCGGGGAAACCTTCACGACGGAGTCTGGGTTCACGTTTGCCTTCTTCGATCCGCCCGATTCACTCGAGATGACGGTCGCCGCAATCCGCCGGAATGCCCCAACGCGCCTGGCGAGGAGGATGCTGCGTAGCAAGCTCGAAGAGGACATCCCGCTCCTGGTCGACAAACACTGTGGCCGGCTCCGCTGGGACTTCTACCAACGGCTCGAACGGGGCCGGATCGAACTGACGGGAGAGCTTGCCGCCAGGCTTGATGACACGCTGGGCAGCCTTCACCGTGGGGTCGATAGGGCCCGATCCCGTCGCACCCAACCGGAAGCGGACATCGCCCGTCTCACCGCACAGCTGGAGGAGACCCTGGGCCGGCTCGAGACGATCGCGCATGCGCTGGCCGACATCAGGGGCGACGACGTCTCACCCGCACCCAAACGGGAATGGCGCGGTGACCCCTAACTCGACCAACCTTACGCTGTATGGTTAAGCTGAGCCCCGAGATCCAGCGGCGGAGGAAACAATGAAGGCGATTGTGCGCAGCCGGTACGGCTCGGCGGATGTGCTCCGGTTCACCGATGTTCCCGATCCCGTCCCGGGCGACGGCGAGGTGCTGGTGAGGGTGCGGGCAACGTCGATCAATACCGCCGACCTCGACAACCTGCGGGGGAAGCCGGCCGTGAGCCGGCTCATGACTGGCCTGACCAAACCGAAATCGCCGACACTCGGCCTGGACGTCGCAGGAGAAGTGGTTGAGGTTGGTCCGGGTGTGACCACGTTGCAGCCCGGCGACCGCGTCTGGGGAGACGTGTACGGCCGGTTTGGTGCGTTTGCCGAGTATGTGTCCGCGCCGGCGTGGGTGTTCTCCCGGTTCCCCGACGAACTCGACTTCGAAACGGCCGCCACCGCTCCGCACTCGGCCGTCCTTGCCCTCCAGGCACTCGACGGCAAGGGCCGGATCGAGCCCGGCAGCCGGGTGCTGGTGAACGGGGCCGGTGGCTGTGTCGGACCCTTTGCGATCCAACTGGCGAAGGCGTTCGGCGCCGAGGTGACCGGCGTCGACCACACGGACAAGCTGGAGCTGATGACCAGGGCAGGCGCCGACCACGTTGTCGACTACACAAGAACCGATATCACCCGAAGCGGCGAACGCTACGACCTCATAGTCGACATGGCCGCCACCCGGTCTGTGTTTCGCTTCCGGCGCATTCTTCGCCGGCACGGTGCGTACGTGTTGATCGCGGCAACCATGGCGGGTTTCGTGCAGGCGGCGGTCGGCGGCGCCCTCGTCTCAGCACTGGGGACCAAGCGCATGGGTGTGTTTGGCTGGGCACCGAGCAAGGCGGAGGATCTGGCAACGCTCGGCACGATGATGATCACGGGAGAGGTCCGGCCGATCATCGACCGGGTGTACACACTCGAGTCCGTCCCCGAAGCCATCGGCTATCTGGCGTCGGGCCGCGCCAGGGGAAAGCTCCTCGTCCGGGTCTGATTCACCGAATCGGCCGACAGCCCGCATCATCCGGGCGACACGGGCTTCGCCTCACCGGTGTCACAACCTCATCAGCCATCACCTCCGATCTCGACCGGCCGGGTCGGGTCGAACTGATCCAACGCCGCGGGCGCCGACAACGTGTTGGTGTGTTTGCCGGTGTGGAGGCCGTCGATGTAGATGTCGAGATGTCGGTGGGCGATGGCTCTCTCGTCGGAAACCGCAAGACCGGCGGCAACGGGGCGTGAGTGGCGGATGATGGCGAATCCGATGTCGGGAACCCTCGCGTCATCCCGGACGAGGCCGTCTTGCTTACCTCTCTCGAGCATGGCGTCGAGCAACATCGCCGATTCGGCGCGGCGTCCCGTCCAGTCGGGGTCGTTGATGAGCGGGTAGATGAGGTTGAGCACCCCAACGCCCCGATCGAGGGCGGTATGCATGTATTTTCGCAGCGCGGCGAACCCGTCGGACGTCTCAGCCAGGGCTGTCTCGGCGGCCTGGACGCTCAGGTCGAGGGCGTATCGTGCGACGGCGCCGATGAGAGCGTCCCGATCCGGGAAATGCCGGTAAAAGGTGCCGATGCCGACGCCGGCCCGCCGGGCGATGGCATCCAGCGGAGGCTCGGCGCCCGCCTCGAGAATGACCTCGATGGCGGCGTCGAGCAGTAGCTCCCGGTTGCGTCGAGCGTCGGCCCGCATCAGCGCTCCCCCACAGGTTCGAGGTCGCCGACCACATCGATGGCTGCGCCGATGGTGTCGATCTGACTAGTCGTCCAGGGACCGGCGGCGATCAACACGACATGATCGATGCCGTATCCGCCGAGAACCCGGCAGCGATCGACAAGGCTCGCAGCCGGTTCGGCCGGCCCGAGCCGTGCGCTCACGGTCCTTTCGATCTCGGAGGGATTGCGCCCCAGTTGTCGACACAGATCGTCGAGAACATCGAGCTTGTGGCGGATCGTCTCCCCACCGTCGGGAATGTCGAACAGGTTGCACGCATCGGCACAACGGGCAACCAGCGGCAGTGTCTTCTTCTCCCCCATCCCGCCGATCAGGATCCGGGGCCGCGGTCTGCTGAGCGCCGCCGGACGTGCAATCGGACGTTCCACGCGAATCCGCTTTCCCTCGAACACGGCCTCGCTACCGGACCACATCTGATTGGCAAGGGCAATGGTGTCCTCGAGGATCTCGAAACGCTCCCGGGTAGACGGGAAAGGAAGCGCCATCATCCCCGCTTCGTCCCCGCGGTAGCCGGCACCGAGACCCAACCACGCTCGGCCTCCTGACAGAACGTCGAGGGTCGTAACCGCTTTGATCAGCAATGCTGCGGGGCGGATCCCCGCCCACGTCACCATCGTCCCGAGCCGCAAACGACTTGTGCACGCGGCGAGGTAGCCGAGCGTCGTGTACGCCTCGAGCATCGGCTCATCCAGACCGGCGTTGGGATCGGCCTGGACGAGGTGGTCGGCCACCCACAGGGTGTCTACCCCGGAACTGTCGGCTGCGGTGGCGACCTCGCCGAGGTGGTGTTCCAGGTTCTCGGGGCCACCCGGCCAGGAGTAGTTGGTGACACTGATAGAGATCTTCATTCTTCAACCTTTCGCTACCCGCCCCGGGGTTCGCAACGAACGTGAACCATGGAGTCGAACCGTCGTCGATCGTGGTCTGTGTATTCCTGCACACGTCACCGTATCACAACCGGAGCCTTATCCTCCGTTTCGAGGTCGACCGCACCACCCGGCAGGCGGATTGCCTGGTTCCTCAGCCTGCGGCGTGGGACACGTCGAGAACTCCACTCTGCAGGGTCTCGGCGCTGCCCGGCGGTCGACGGAACGTGGCCGATGGGACCTTATGCCCTAGTGACGCCCCCCCGCCGGCCGCATACTGGCCCGGTGAGTTCAACGGATCTTGAAGCAATGACACACAGGACGAGGGCCGACACCTTCTCCGCGCTGAGCGACCCGGTTCGTCTCGCCATCCTCGACTTGCTGGGCACCGAGGCCCGCTGTGTTTGTGATCTGCAGGGATCCCTCGACATCGCACCCAACCTGCTGTCGTATCACCTGCGTGTGCTGCGTGAGGCGGGTTTTGTAGAGGCGGCCCGGCGCGGCCGCTGGGTCGACTATCGGTTGTCCGACGACGCCTCCCGAGCCATCACCGAGGCATTGCCGGCGCTGCTCAGGGAGAGAGACGGATGAGTCATCAACCTTCGGTGGAAGCTGCCGCGCGATCTGAAATGCCGGTGCTGCAGCGCCTGGGCATGTTGGACCGATTCCTGCCGGCATGGATCGGGCTGGCGATGGTGGCCGGGCTGATCCTCGGCAGCCTCATCCCCGGCCTCAACGACTGGCTCGATGCCGTGAAGATCGGCACGGTGTCGCTCCCGATTGCAATCGGTTTGCTGGCGATGATGTATCCGGTTCTAGCCAAGGTCCGGTACACCAAGATCGGCGAGATAGCTGCTGATCGGAAGCTCATAGTCACTTCGCTCGTCCTCAACTGGCTCATCGGCCCTGCCATCATGTTCACCCTCGCCTGGCTGCTTCTCCCCGACCTCCCGGAGTACCGGACCGGGCTGATCATCATCGGTCTCGCCCGCTGCATCGCCATGGTTCTCATTTGGAACGACCTCGCTTGCGGTGACAGGGAAGCCGCCGCCGTTTTGGTCGCGCTGAACTCCGTCTTCCAGATCGTCGCCTATTCGGTGCTCGGCTACTTCTATCTGCAGCTGCTGCCGAGCTGGCTCGGGTTGGACACGACCACGCTCGACGTGACGATGTGGGAAATCGCCAAGATCGTGCTGGTCTTCCTGGGTATCCCGCTCGTCGCCGGCTACCTGACCCGCACCTGGGGTGAGCGTCGCCGTGGCGTCGAATGGTACGAGAGCCAATTCCTCCCCCGCATCGGCCCCTGGGCGCTCTACGGTCTTCTGTTCACCGTTGTCATCCTTTTCGCCCTCCAGGGCGAGACCATCACGAGCCGGCCGTTCGACGTGGCCCGAATCGCCCTCCCGCTCCTCGCCTACTTCGCCATCATGTGGGCCGCGTCATTCGCGCTGGGGTGGTGGCTCAACCTCGGGTACGAGAAGAACACGACCGTTGCCTTCACCGCCGCCAGCAACAACTTCGAGCTCGCCATCGCGGTGGCCATCGGTGTGTTCGGCGTCACATCGGGGGAAGCACTCGCCGGTGTTGTCGGTCCGCTGATCGAGGTCCCCGTTCTCGTGGGTCTCGTGTACGTGGCGTTGTGGGCCCGGCGTCGCTTCTACCCGGAAGAGGAGCCCACCCGCGCCTGAGACGGCTCCGCCGCTGCTCTACTATCGAGAGGCCGATCGGCGCCGCCCGGGAAAAGCAGCCACAGACCCGGCGCGACATGTCAGCGGTCGATACCGCCGCCGAGCGGGGTGCGTAGCTGGTCGAGGGTGACATGGGTCTGGTCACCGAACTGGCTCAACGTGTGAGCCGCCGCCCTTGTCGCCATCTTTAGCCGCGTCTCAGGATCAGCGGAGGGATCAGCGAGAAAGCCGGCGATGAAAGCATCACCAGCACCGGGGCGATCCCGCACGGGAGTGGCCAGGACCGGTGCAACCGCAGCGGCGGCCGCCGAGGCGTACGCAACCGGGAGCGTCCCGTGGGAAACCACCACCTCGGGCACCCCGAGCGTCGCTCGCAGCCGAGCCGCCACGTCGCGACCGTCGTCTCCTGTGATGCCGAGCAACTTGCCGGCATCGCGGACGGAGCAAAAGACCAGGTCCGTGCTGGCGGAGACCGACTCCAGGAAAACCACGGCAGCGCCAACCGACCAGAGCTTGTCGCGATGGTTGACGTCGAATACGACGTAGCTCCCCGACTCCTTTGCTCTCTGCGCCACCGCCTGAACGACGGCACCGGTGGCCGGGGTAAGGGCGGCGGTTATCCCGCTCAGATAGACCACGTCCGAGCCAAGGAGCCGCCCCCAATCCAGGTCTTCGACGGTCATCTCACGAAACGGGGTGTGCTCCCGATCGTAAGTGACCGAAGCGGAAATCGGCCCATTGCCCGGGTCCAGCCAGTACAGAGCGACCCGTCCCTCTTCGCGCCAGGTGACGACGGCTTCGCATCCGGCCGCCTCGACATCGGCCACGATGCGGCGACCGAGTGGAGACCGGGGCAGGATCGAATGCCACCTCGTCTCCCAACCCACACGGGCGAGAAGCGTGGCGACGTTGAGCTCCGAGCCCGCGGTTGTGATGTTGAGCTGTGCCGCACGCTCAAACGTCACCCCGGCCGGAAGTGTCAGCCGGATCTGCCCCTCGCCTACCGTGGCAAGGCTGCGCCGCGTCACGAGGACAGGTCCGTGGCGGCAAACGTGCCGTAGCGGTGCTGGTACCGATCGTGATTTGCGGCTATCTCCTCATCCGGGAGCCGCTGCACCCCGCCGAGCGTCATGGCGATCGCCACCGTCTTTGCCGAATCCTCAACCATCACCGCAGCCTTCAGTGCCTTGCGAACAGTCGGGCCAATCGTAAACACGCCGTGCTGGCGCATCAGAATCGCCGGCGAGCTTCCGATCGACCGCAGGATCTCCGCGCCTATCTCCTTGCCACCGATCGCGGCATAGCCGCCGAGCGGGATGTCGCAGCCGAACTCGTCGGCGATGCCGGTGAGACAGACCGGGATCGACCGACCGGCCGCAGCAAATGCAGTCGCATAGTTCGAATGGGTGTGGGTCATGCCGTTGACATCGGGCCGCCCGCGGTACACGAAGAGATGCGAAGCGGTGTCCGACGACGGCGGCAGGTCTCCGCCGACCTGCTCCCCATCGAGCGTCAACACAGCCATCGAGTCGGGCGTCAGGTCATCGAACATGACACCAGACGGTTTGATGGCCACGAGACCCGTCTCCGGATCGCGCCCCGAGACGTTGCCCGACGTCCATGTCACCAGACCTGCGCTCAGCAACGCGCGGTTGGCCGCACAGACCTCGATGCGAAGCTCTTCGAGCATCATGACGCCACCTGCAACTCCGCTCGCTCGATCCTCTCGATGATGAAAGAGCGCGCTGCACGCGTTGCGGCCACCGAATCGGGCGCATCGTCGTTCCACATCTCGATCATCAGCCTCCCGAAATAGCCGAGTCGCGCCAGCGTGTCGAAGGCGAGGTCGAAGTCGACTACCCCCTCGCCAAACGGGACCCGGCGTGGTTCACCGACGCGCACGTCCTTGGCATGGAGTGCCACCATATGGCCCTTGGCAACGGTGAGCTCGGCAACGGTGTCGAGTTCGTTCTCGGCGATGTTCCCTATGTCCGGATAGACCTGAAGCCACGGCGAGCCGATCTCGTCGACGACCTCCATCGCCCTCGTGACCGAGTTGATATCGGGACCGTCGACATTCTCGATGGCGAGCATGACACCCGCTTTTGCCGCCTGCTCGGCGCCGGCAGCAAGCGCAGCGACATAGCAGGCCCGAGCATCCGGGTGCCGGTCATCCGGGCTCGTGTAGTAGCCGGCAATCTGGACCACCCGCACGTCGATGTCTCCGGCCAGCTCGATCGCCTTGCCCAGGATCTCCGCTCCCCGCAGCCGGCGCTCGGGATCGGAGGATCCCAGAGGGTGGTCCCTGTGCGCGCTCAGACAGATGCTCGGCACGTCGATGCCCGAAGCCGTGACTTGGCGCCGGAATCGGAGCCGATCGGCGGAAAGCCAATCCAGCCGGGGGAGCCGGTCGGGAGACGGGTCTATCGACATCTCGACGAACTCGAACCCGGCCTCACGCGCCTCGGCCAGTCGCACCTCCCAGCCGGTCGACGATCGCAGTGCTTTCTCGTATATCCCGAGGGAGTACCGGCCGGTCACACCGGCCATCCCCTATCCAACGCGGCAACCAGGTCGGCCGCCGCCCGCCGCGGGTCCGCAGCGGCGACGATGCTTCTCCCCGCGATCACAATCGCAACGGGGTAGCCGGCGAGAATGTCGATGTCGGCGACGCCGATGCCGCCGGTGACGGTGACCTGGAAACCGATGTCGGCGAGCAGCTTTATCGACTCGAGGTCACCGGGTGCCCATTCGAGCGTTCCCAGAGCCTCGGCGTCGCGGCTGCGGTGCAGGATGGCATGGGTAACGCCCGCTTCCCATAGCTGCGCCGCCCGGTCGAGAGACCAATCTGCGCCCAGCTCGACCTGTACCTCCCCACCGGCTCGCCGTGCCTCGGCAACCACCACGTCGAAGGTCGCCATGGCGGCACAACCGATCACCGAGACCAGGTTGGCTCCGGCGTCGAAGGCCAGCTTGGCGATGACACTGCCTGCTTCGGCGATCCGGACATCTGCGAGCACGTCCTTGCCGGGAAACAGGGCACGGACCGCTCTGACGGCGTGCATCCCTTCACTCAGACACAGGACTGTGCCGACCTCGATGACGTCGACGTAGTCGGCGACCTCGGGGAGCGGACGGAGCGCCGCGGGCAGATCGAGGCTGTCCAGCGCAACCTGGAGACGGGGACGCCCGCTCATGCGGTCCTCTGCTCTTCGCGGGCGCCGGTTATGTAGCCGACGACATCTTCGACATCGAAGCCGTCGCTGAGTTCGGCCACCTTCCGCCCCTGACGGAGCACGACCACCCGGTCACACAGTTCCCTGACCTGCTCCATGTTGTGCGTGATCAACAAGATGGCGGCTCCCCGCTCGTGTGCAAGCCGGTCGACGAGCTCGACGACCCTGCCGCTCTCGCGAACGCCGAGGGCCGCCGTTGGCTCGTCGAGGAGGAGGACCTTGGTGTGCCAGAAGGCGGCGCGAGCAATGGCGACCGCCTGGCGCTGGCCACCGGACATGCTGCGCACGCTGCGGCGGACACCACCGGGGATCTTTATGCCGAGCTCGGATACGGCCTGCTCCGAGCGCCCCCGCATCTCACGGCTGCGGTTGACGCGGAGGATGCCGTACTTCGACAGCTCTCTACCGAGATAGAAGTTCTCGGCGACGTTGAACTCCTCGACCAGCTCGAGAGTCTGATGGACCGTCTCCAGACCCTGAGCTCTCGCCTCGAGCGGCGAGTGGAACACGGTCGGCTCGCCGTCGAGCAGGATCTCGCCCTCAGTCGGGGGATAGATCCCGGCCAGGATCTTGACCATCGTCGATTTGCCGGCGCCGTTGTCGCCCACCAGCCCGAGGATCTCACCCCTCTCGACCGACAAGCTCACGTTATCGAGCGCCCTGACCGCACCGAATCGCTTGTGGATACCGCGCACCTCGAGAGTCGCCATCAGGCACGCTCCTTAGCTCGCCGGTCCGCCAGCATGTAGAGGCCGGCCGCACCGAGAATGATCGCTCCCTGGGCGAGCATCTGCATCGCCGGCGGGACGTTGAGGATGTTGAATCCGTTGGTCAACACCACGAGCAGGGCGGTACCGACGATCGACTTGACGACACTTCCGAAGCCGCCGGTGAGGGCGACACCCCCGATGATCGCCGCCGCCAGTACGTCCAGCTCTTTCGAGGTGAAAGCATTTGGATCGACCGAGGCCAGCCGCATGGTCCACAGCACACCGGCGATGCCCGCACAGGCACCAACAACGATGAAAGGAACTACCCGATAACGGGCCACCACGACACCAGAGGCGCGGGCCGCCTCGATGTTCCCGCCCGTGGCATAGAGGCGGCGGCCGGTTACGGTGAAACGAAGGATGAATCCAACGATGGCCAGCAAGATGAGCATGTATAACGCGCCCTGGGAGAGGCGCAGCGGGTAGCTGGTGAAAAGCGAGAGGATGAAGAACAGGACCGCACCCACCCCGCCGAGGGTGGCGACAGGCCGATGCTTCTGCCACAAACCAATGACGGCCACCACCGCGGCGGCCGCCGCCGCGGCCAGCGCAATATCTCCGATGTGGATATAGCTTCCACCCCAGCTCTCCAGGGTGGCCTTGGTGTCGCCGGAAACGTTGACCGACCGGGATCCGGATATGAGCTGGGTCACTCCCCGGTATGCGATCAAGGTGCCCAGGGTGACGATGAACGAGTTGAGCCCGATCTTCCAGTGGATGATGCCGTTGAGCGCGCCGCCTGCCATGCCGACAACGAGCCCGACGGCGACCGCCGGCACCGGGCCCATCGCCTTGGCGACGAGCGCCGTGCTCATCGCGGTGAGTGCGGTCAGCGATCCCACCGACAGGTCGAAGTTGCCACTGATGAGCAGGACCGTCATGCCGATGGCGAGGATCCCGGTGAGCATCATCTGGTCGAGCAAATTGCTTACGTTGGATGAGGCGAGATAAGGGGGCCTGCCGGAGTAGATCGAGAAGGCGATCATGCCCACGACCACGAGGATGAGGCCATAGACGACACCGCTGCGACGCAGCGACAGCGCCGGCCGGAGGTGCGCCACCATTGCGGTCAGCGAGGTGGGGCGGACGTCTCCGCCCCACGCTTGCTTGTCGTTCACACCGTTACCGGTGTGCGCGCCGGGTACCGCGTCGTCAGATCGATCGCGTTCCCGGCCCGCGGCCGACTTCATTACCACTGCGGCACGCACAGGTCGAGCGTGTCGAGCGTCACTACCGGGGTCTCATAGAAGGTGAGGCCCTGATCCATGTTGCCTGTGGTGATGGCGTTGTACATGGTCTCCACTGCAGTGGCTCCCATCGTGCCCGGCTTCTGGCAGACGGTTCCGACCATGAGACCGTCGTTCAGAAGGCCGATACCCTTCTCATTGCCGCCGATGCTAACCAGCGAAACGTCGCCGACGCGGTCGGCGCTGTCGAGAGCCCGGGCGCAACCTGCCGACATCTCATCAGAATGGCTGAAGATGATGTCAAGCGTTCCCGCAGGGTTCGCCTGGAGGAGGTTCTGGCACACGACCTCGCCCTGCTCGTTCGTCCAGGCGCCGTCCTGCTCGGCGACGATCTCGTAAGAGACGCCAAGGGCGTCGAGCTCATCCTTGAAGCCCTTGTCCCGCAACGTTGCATTGGCGGTGCCGGTGCTACCCGACACGATGGCGATCTTGACTGCGTTACCGGCGGCAAGTTCCTTGACGAAGCCGGCCGCCTTGGCGCCCATGTCGATGTCGTCGTTGGTCACGAGGGCGACAGTCCCCGGATAAACGTACTGCGGGCCGTACTCGTCGACGGTTCCGATCTGGTTGGCCACAGCGAGAATCGGCACACCCGCTTGAATCGCGTTATCCGCAATCGACACGGCAACCGCGCTGTCGACCGGCGACAGGAGGATCCCGGCCACACCGGCCTGGATCAGGTCGGCAACGTCCTGGGTCTGCTTCTCCGAGTCGTCTGCCGCTTCTACAACGCGCAGGTCGACACCGAGCTCATCTGCCTTCTCCTGTGCGCCTGCCACCATGCCGGTGAAGAACGAGCGCGCCTGGTTCTGCAATGACAGGCCAATTACGATCGGCTCCATCGCGTCTGTTGCTGCCGTAGTCGTCTCGGCTGCGGCCGTCGTCTCGGACATGGCCGTCGTTTCGGACATGGCCGTCGTTTCGGACGCAGCAGCGGTCGTTTCGGTGCCGGCTCCGACGGTTGTGGTCGACGCATCGTCGGAGCCGCACGCCGCCGCGATCAGGGCGAAACCGGCCAGGATCACGGCCAACTTCCAAATTGCTTTCATTCTCTCTCCTTGGTCTCTCTCCTCGAGTTGTTGCTGCCTCGCAGCCTTATCTGTCCAGCTGGAAAAATCGTGCCGGGTTGTTGACCATCAGGTCCTCGAACACAGACGGGTCGAAACCCTCTTCCGTCATGCGAGGCCCGGTGATTGTCAGGTCGTAGTCGATACCCGTTCCCGATCCCCAGGCTTTCTGGTATGACCGTTTGCCCGAATCGGTGCCGAGCAAAATGCGGTCCTGGTATCCGGCGTCGCACATCTCGCGTATCAACATGATCCGGGAGCTGTCCGGTAGGTACTTGATGCGGTAGGTGCCGTCGTACTCGACGTAGCAGCCCAGTTCCGTGATCTTCTTGTGGTACCACGGGTCGTTGTTCCGCTGGATGTGACCGATGGCGATCTTCTCCGGATTCACTCCGAAGCCGATCAGCATCCTCGCCTGCTCGAGACCCATGGTCCCGGTCGTCGTGTGAGTGTTGATCGAAGCGCCGGTGCGGATCGCCGCGATGGCACAGGCCTCGAGCTGCTTCTTCTCGAAGTCGGTGATCATGCCGTAGCCGGTAGCCGCCTTGATGACGCCGGCCCGTGCCGTGGAGCGGTCGACGATGGGGCCCGCGTAGTCGTAGCGGTCGATCCCCTCCTCGATATCGGCGACGATGAGGCCGGCGATCTCTTCGACAGAATACTTGCTGATCCAGTGGAAGGTCTGTTCCATGTAGAGCGAGCCCTTGTGGAAACCGGTAGCCGCCACGATGTTGAGATCGGGGACCCGGCGGTTCACTTCGAGCAGCTTGTCCATGTCGCGCCCCATGTAGATGGGACACATGTCGATGACCGCACCACCGCCGGCCTTGACGAAGTAGGTGGCCTCTTCAACGGCCTTGTCGACCGAGTTGAGGTTGTGGTCGTCGTCGACCAGCACCTCGCCGCCGCCAACCCTGATCAGATGGTCATGCGAGTTCGTCGCCCCCAGCGCGCTTGGCTCGATGTCTCCGAGGATGGTTCTGATGACAGCCATTATCACTCCGTGCAAATCTGTGCAATACTGTGAACGTATTTGCACAATGTAGACGAGAGCGCTTTACATTGCAAGTCGAAGGTTCGGCGGTGGCAGAATGCAGCAAGCGGCCCCGCGGCCGTGAGCGGTGTAGTTGATGGAGACGGCAGGCTTGGTGACGGGATGAGCAAACGGACTGAATCAGGGGGACGGTCGACCGAGGAGCTGGTCGCCGCGGCGCGGATGTACTACGAGCAGGACGTGAACCAGGGTGAGATCGCCGAGCGGCTCGGTGTTTCCCGCTCGACCATCTCTCGCATGCTCGCAGACGCCCGGGAGATGGGTGTCGTGCGGATCCGCATCGTCCACCCGGCCGAGCGTCAACTCCATCTCGAAAACCAGCTCGAGAGTCGGTTCGGTCTTCAGGCAGCACGCGTCGTTGCCGGCAGCTCCGACCAGCTGGTGGCTCGCGAGGACATCAGCCTGGTCGCCTCCGACTACCTCGACGAGCTCCTCGAAGACGGCATGACGGTGGCCATATCGAACGGCAGGTCGATCTCACGCATGGTCAACACGATCGCGCCACGCCACCCCCGGGCCATCGTCGCGGCGCAGATGATCGGATCGATCGGCCGGCAGAACCCCATGATCGACGGGCCCGAAGTGGCCAGACAACTGGCCCGTGCGTACGGGGGTGTATTCCGCGCCGTGCATGCCCCGCTGCTTGCCGAGACGGAGGCCGCCAGGGAAGTCTTCCTCTCGGACCCCTCGGTCCGAGAGACGTTGGATCTCGCCGCCAACGCCCACATCGCCCTCATCGGGATAGGCGAGATGGGGGCTCCCGGTCCGATCTTTGCCGGCCTCATCTCACACGAGGACCTCGCCGACCTCCGCAATCGCGACGCAGTCGGGCACACTTGTGCCCAGTTCTACGACGCTGCCGGCCGATCGGTCGAGCACTCGGTCAACCGGCGTGCCGTCGCGATCTCCTTCGAGGCCCTCCGCCGGATCCCGATCGTCGTAGCCGTTGCGGCCGGCGCCGACAAGGCGGTCGCCATCCGCGGGGCGCTCACCGGCGGGCTGATCACGGCGTTGATCACGGATGCCGCTGCGGCACGCGCCATCCTCGGCTCCCCCGCCCGTCCTGCTCGCAATCAAACCGAGCGCTGACGGCCCCGATCGTCATCCGAATTGTCAGGAGGGGCCGCCACCGGCGACCCCTCCTGTTCTGTTGGACCGTATTCGCTTCAGTTTGCTGGATATCAGTTTGCTGGATATCAGTTTGCTGGATATCGGTTTGCGGATGTCAGTTTGCGGGATAGATGAACTCGCCCGCCCCGGCAACCTGTGGCCAAATGAGGACGACCTTGTCGCCCTGACGCTGCATCAACGGGTTGTCGATCGGCGACGTCCCGTCGGCGCGGAAGGTGATGTGACCGGCGACCGTGTCGAGGTCCGTTGCCGCGATCGCGTCGCGGACGGCCTGGTGGTCGAGGGTCCCTGCCCGCTCGATGGAGTCGGCGACGATTTGCACCAGCGAGTACGCACCACCGACGACCGGGTCTGCAGGCCTGCCTTCTTCGGCGATGTGCCGCTGGTTCAGCGCGTCGATCCCGGGATAGCCGAGGTCGGGATGCCAACCGGCGGACAGGACGACACCGTCACCGACGTCACCGAGATCGTTCCAGGTGGGAACGTCGGCAGCACGGACCACGAGATTGAACGGCGGCTTCCAGCCCAGCTCACCCATCTGCTTGTAGATGTTGAACCCATCGGGCGGGGTGGGCAGGCTGAGCAGGGCCTCGACGCCGGCGGCCTGCGCCTTCAGGATGATGTCGGTGAAGTCCTCGCTTCCAGGTGCATACGTCTCGTGGAGCACGATTTCGTATCCCTGCTTGGCGGCCTCTTCCTCCCACAACGCACCGAGCTCCTCACCCCAGTCCGTCGCCTCCTGGAAGATGCCGACCTTGGTGGGTCGCCCTCCCTCGGGAAGAAGGGTGTTGAGCATCTCGAAGACAGACTTCGCGATATCGGGTGACTTCGGGAACGGCGAGAAGTAGTACTGGTACCCCTGCTCGTGCAGCGCCTGCAGAGCGGTCGCTACCCCCAGATACGGGATCTGGTTCTTCTCGGCGACCGCGGTGCCCGCTGCGTGCAACGGGCTGGCGAACCCACCCAGATACACGGTGATGCCCTGACCGGCTAGGTCCTCCATGATCGACGTGGTCTTGTTCGGATCCGATTCGTCATCCCTGAGAATCAGCTCGAGTGGCAGGCTCTTGTCGTATTCGGCGACGTACACGCCGCCTGCGGCATTGATCGCATCGACGGCGTACTGGTAACCGCGCATGACCTGGGCGCCGCCACCTGCGAACGGACCGGTCTGCGGGACCACGGCGCCGAGGAGTATCGAAGCGGGGGCCTCCATCGCCGCCGCGGTGGTCTCGGCACCACCGCTCGACGTTGTCGTCGCTGCGGTCGTCTCGGTCATGGCCGTGGTTTCGGTACCTGCGGTGGTGGTTGTGCCGCCGCTGTCGTCACTGGAGCCACATGCGGCGACAAGCAACGCAATCACCGCAAGCAGCACCCATATTCTCTTCCTATTCATACTGATTCCTTTCCCTCCATCGTTTCTCTTTCTCCCTCGGCTCGAGATCCTGTCGGTTGTGCGGTGCCACGGCGCGACAACGCCGCAAAGACCCGGTGACCGCCCTCGACAAACCCGCCCGGCAACAGCAGGACGACCAGGATGAACAGCACACCGAAGACGATCACCTGCACCTCAGGGAACGTCGAGCTGAGCAAATCGCGCCCCACCACGTAGAACACGGCTCCGACAAGGGGTCCAATGATGGTCCCCACCCCGCCGACGAACACGACCGTGATCGCATCGAATGTCCACGTGACGCTAAAGGGGAACTGCGGGTAGTAACTCACGCTGAAGTACCCGAACACGGCGCCGGCGAGCGCCGCCAGTGTGGCGCTGATGACGAAGGCGGCCATCTTGTGAGCGAACGAGTTAACGCCGGTGGCACTGGCGGCTTCCTCGTCCTCGCGGACCGCCATCATCCCCAGACCCGTCTTGGACCGTCGCAACCACGCGGAGATCGCCACCGTCACTGCCACCACTCCGAGCGCGGTGTAGTACCGGCCCTGGAACTCGTACGCCCGCAACGCCTCGGCCGGCAGAGACGAGATACCCGGCCGGAGATTGCCTGCGGTGATGAACACGGCGACGCCGAGGGCCAGCGTGCCCACCGAGAAATAGATCCCCCGGAACCTCAGCATCGGCACGCCGACCACCGCCGCGGTGGCTGCAGTGACCACGAGCGCGATCAGGATGGCGAGCGGCAGCGGCCTGCCGCCCAGCCACAGCTCGCGCGTCAACAGGGCACCCAGGCCAAAGAACGCGGCGTGGCCGAGACTCACCTGACCGGCGAAACCACCGAGGATGTTCCAGCTCGTAGCCAGCGCGGCGAGGGTGTACGTCTGGATGGCGAGGGTCAACAACCGCTCGTTGCCGGTGAACAGGCCGAGCGCGATCGTGATGGCGAGCACTACGAGCCAGCCGACAATCGGCGGGGTGCTTTTAGACATGATTGCCTCCCCTCCCGAACAGCCCCTGGGGACGGAAGCTCAGCACGACCAGGAAGACGACAAGGGCGACCACGCCCCGGTAGGCGCTGCCGAGCCAGACCGAGGCCAGACCTTCGACGAGCCCGAGCAATGCGCCCGCCAAGACGATGCCGCGCATGCTTCCCAGCCCGGCGAGAACGATCACGATGAGTGCCTTCAGCGTCCAGCCGAGCCCGATGCTCGGGCTGACGCTGTAGCCGAGGCTGACCAGCGAACCGGCGACACCCGCAAGCCCCGCTGAGATGGCGAATGCGATCATGTACACCCGGCGAACGTTGATCCCGGTCAGCGAGGCGAGCGCCCAATCCTCAGACGTCCCGCGGACGGCGTGGCCAAACGTGGTCCGATTCAGCAGCCACTCGAGCAGGAAGGCAGCGATGACAGCGACCACGAGCCCGGCCGACCGTGCCCATGGAATCCTGACCCATCCGGTCACCACGAGGGCCTTCGAGGAGTACCCGGTCACGATCGTGCGGTCATCGCCGCTGAACAGGAAAACGGCAATCGCCTGGAGAATCAGGACGAGCCCGAAAGAGATCAGCAGCGAGTTCTTGATCCGGGTCTCGATGTCGAACCGGACGACGAACTTGAACAGCAGGCTGTAGAGCACCGTGCCGAGCGCAAAGACACAGATGAAGACCAGCGGGATCGTCAGTAGTGGATCAAGACCCATGTTCGTGAAAAGGAAGAAGGCTGCGTATCCCCCGAGCATGACCAGCTCGCCGTGGGCAACGTTGAGTACTTTGAGCACGCCAAAGGAAAGGGCGAGCCCGAGCGCGACGATCCCGTAGATCCCTCCGACCAGCAGACCGGAAACTGCACTCTGGATGATCAACTGTCTCATTGCAGACTCAGATACGCTTCGCGGACCCGTGGGTCGGTCATCAGGTCCGAGCTCGGGCCCTCGATGACCACATGCCCGAGTTCGAGGACATACGCATAGTCGACGAGCTCGAGCGTCGCCTCAACGTGCTGTTCGACCATCAAGACCGATACGCCCCGATCCCGGATGGCGCGGATCTCGTCGAACGTGTTCTCAACGATGATCGGGGCGAGACCCAACGAAGGCTCGTCGAGGACGAGCATCTCGGGCCGCGCCATCAGTGCCTTGCCGATCGCAAGCATCTGTCGCTCTCCACCGCTCAAGGTGCCGGCGAGCTGGCTCTTCCTCTCGGCGAGCCGCGGGAAGATCTCGTAAACGTCGGTCAGCGTCGTCTGCCGATCACGGCGCGCTCGCTTCGTGTAGGCGCCTAGCGCGAGATTGTCGGCAACCGACAGGCTGGCGAAGGTCGCCCGAGACTCGGGAATCATGATCAGACCGCGCTCGACGATCTGGTGGGTGGGCACCCCGACGATCGACTCGCCCTTGAACTCGATCGTGCCGGCCATGGCCGGCACCAGATTCATGAGAGCCCGCAAGGTGGTGGTCTTCCCGGCGCCGTTGGACCCGATGATGGCGACCAGCGCCCCGGCGGGTACCTCGAACGAGACATCCCACACGACCTGGAGGTCGCCGTAGCCTGCACCCAGGTTCTCAACCTTCAGCATGCCGGCTCCCGAGGTACGCGTGAATTACAGCGGGATTGCGGACGATCTCGTCGACCGATCCCTCGGCGAGCTTGCGGCCGGCATCCAACACGATGGCCCGATCGCACGCTCCGGTGATCGCCTTGATGATGTGCTCGACCACGATCACCGTTACCCCGGAGGCGTTGATCGACTTGACCAGATCGACTGCCTCGGGGATCTGCTTCGGTGAGATACCCGCCATGAACTCGTCGAGGAGGATCAACCGGGGCTTGCCTGCAAGAGCCTTCCCCACCTCGAGCCACTTTCGCTCCAGGATCGTGAACGCCTGTGCCTTGATGTTTGCCTTGGCATCCAGACCAACCAGCTGCAGAATCTCCATCGCCTCGGCAACGGCTGCGGAGTTGCGCTTGGCTCCCGCGCCACCGAAGAGCCGGCCGGCGAGGACGTTCTCCAGGGCGGTGAGATGGGAGAACGGCCGGACGACCTGGAACGTCCTGGCGATTCCCTTGTGAGCGATGCGGTGGGGCGGCAGCCCGGAGATGTCTTCGCCGCCGAACGTTATCCGACCACCACTGGTTTTCAGAGTTCCGGTTACGGCATTGAACGTGGTCGACTTGCCCGATCCGTTGGGACCAATGAGACCGACGACTTCACCCTCGGCGACGCGGAAGCTGACCCCGTCGAGGGCTCGCAGACCACCGAAGCTGACCGAGACGTCTTGCAGCTCTAGCAAACCGTGGACTCCTCGGTGAAGGTTGCCGCAACGGCCGCACCGCTGGAGATCGGGTCACGGCTACGGGCGGGCGTGTTCATCGCCCTGCCCCCATCGACCTCTGTGATCCCGCTGTCTGAATGGCATCCTCCCAAGAACCGCTCGCAGCCTAGTTGGTTGTTGTCAATCTTGTCCACAATGTTGTGGACGAAACTGAGGTTTCATATCTATGCTGGTTTGCGCACTCGCTCTCACGACACCACCCGGAGGTGCAGTCCCAGATGGAGGGGATATCCGATCAGCAGCTGGATTCGCCGTGATCATTGACTGTCATGGACACTACACAACCACCCCTCCCGGTGTCGCCGAATGGAGGAAATCTCAGGTCGCCGCGGTGTCGGCCGACCCCACATTCGTCGGATCAAAGGGTGCAATCGCCGTCACCGATGACGAGATCAGGGAGTCGATCGAGGGTGCACAACTCCGATTCCAGGCAGAACGAGGCACGGACCTGACGATCTTCTCCCCCCGGGCGAGCTGGATGGCCCACCACGTCGGCAACGCCGGCACATCACTCTTCTGGTCACAACATCAAAACGAGCTGATCCGCAGGGTGTGCGACCTGTTCCCCGACAGCTTTGCCCCCGTGTGCCAGCTTCCCCAGTCGCCTGGAGAGCCCCTCGACGCGTCGGTCAGGGAGCTCGAGCGCTGCGTCGTCGAAATGGGTTTTATCGGCTGCAACGTCAACCCCGACCCAACGGGGGGAATGTGGACCGGTCCACCGCTGTGGGACGACTACTGGACACCGCTGTGGGAGACGATGTGCGAGCTGGACGTCCCGGCGATGATCCACGTGAGCGCATCGACGAACCCCAACCTCTTCACCACCGGATCCCACTACCTGGGCGCCGATACCACCGCGTTCATGCAGGCGCTCAGCTCGGGGTTCATGAGCAGATTCCCGGGGCTACGTTGGATCATCCCCCACGGCGGAGGCGCCGTCCCCTACCACTGGGGGCGCCTGAAAGGCATGGCCCAGGACAAAGGGTGGGACTTCGACTCGCTTCTCGACCACATCTACTTCGACACCTGTGTGTACCACCAGAAGGGCATCGATCTGCTTGTCGATGTGGTTCCGACAGAGAACGTCCTCTTCGGTTCCGAGATGATCGGTGCAGTCCGAAGCATCGACGAGGAGACGGGCCGCTACTACGACGACACGAAGTTCTACATCGACAACGCCGCCATCGACGAGACGGCGAAGAAGATGATCTTCTCCGAGAACACGCTCCGGGTCTTCCCGCGGTTGAAGATCGGTGGTGAGACATGAGCGAGGATCGCCACGTCGTGGTCCGGGACATTCGCCGCACCGACCGCGCTGTCCTCGACCAGCTCGGGGACGCCGGTGTCTCGACAGTTCACGAGGCACAAAGCAGGACCGGCTACCTCGGACCCGACATCCGGCCGATTCAATCCGGTCTACGGGTGGCGGGCAACGCTGTAACCGTATCGTCGCACCCCGGCGACAACATCATGATTCATGCCGCTATCGAGGTTTGCCGGACCGGCGACATTCTCGTGGTGACAAATTCGGGCCCGTCGTCGCACGGAATGTTCGGGGAGTTGCTCGCCACATCGCTGATGGCGCGCGGGGTCACCGGGCTGGTCATCGACGCAGGCGTCCGCGACGTCGCGGAGCTGAGGGAGATGGGTTTCGGCGTTTGGTCCCGCTTCGTTTCGTCCCAGGGAACGGTCAAGGAGACACCGGGGTCGGTCAACGTGCCGGTGACGATAGGTGACGTCACCATCTTCGCCGGCGACATCGTATGCGCCGACGACGACGGCGTGGTCGTGGTCCCGCATGATCGGGCCGGGTCGGTGCTGGAAAGCGCACAGGCCCGCACCCAGCGAGAGAACGCAAAGCGACAGCGACTGGCTGCAGGCGAGCTGACTATGGAGATGGATGGGCTTCGCGACAAGCTCCTAGCGATGGGCGTGGAGTTCGTCGATTCGTTCGACGAAGACTGACAGAAACGAACCTTGTCTCCCGTCGTACCCACCGCCGGGGTGACTACGCTCCGCATCGTTGCATTCGGACGGCAGAGGAGGAAAACAATGAGCTCTCCACCATTCCGGGCGGACCACGTCGGGAGCTTTCTCCGCCCACCGGAAGTCATGGATGCCCGCGACCGTCACCAGAGCGGCGAGATCTCCGGTGACGAGCTCAGAGCCATCGAAGACACCCACATCCGGCAAGTCGCGAAGGCCCAAGAAGACGTCGGTCTTCACGGGATCACCGACGGTGAGTTTCGCCGCATGTTCTTCCATGTCGACTTTCTCGAGCAGCTCGACGGGGTGACCGTTGAGGAGGGTGACTTTCTGGCAACATTCCGCCGCGACGACGGGACCGAGGTCGGATTCAAGCCGCCAACGATGCGGGTCAGCGGTCCGGTTCGTCACGGGCATCCGATCCAGGGTGCCGACTACGACTTCCTGTCGTCCGTGGTCACCGAGACCCCGAAGGTGTGCATTCCCGCCCCGTCCATGCTCCACTTTCGTGGCGGGCGCGAGGGCATCAGCTCGGATGTCTACCCCGATCTCGACGGGTTCTTCACCGACCTGACTGCCGCCTATCGCGAGGAGATCGCCGATCTGGCACGGCGGGGGTGCCGCTACCTACAGCTCGACGACACCAATCTCGCCTATCTGTGTGATCCGACAATCAGGGAACGGACCGCGGCGCGAGGCGACGACCCCGACGAGTTGACCCGGCTCTATTGCCGGCTCGTGAACGACGCGATAGCCGGTCGGCCCGCCGATATGGTGGTCGGGGTTCATCTGTGCCGGGGCAACTTCCGGAGCGTGTGGGTCTCGCAAGGCGGCTACGAGCCGGTGGCGGACATCCTGTTCAACGAGATGAACATCGATGCCTTCTTCCTGGAATACGACGACGAGAGGTCCGGTGATTTCGCACCGCTCCGCCTGGTCCCCGACAACAAGCAAGTGGTACTCGGCTTGATGAGCTCGAAAAAGGCCGGGGTCGAGGCCCGCGACGACGTGATCGCCCGGATCGAAGAGGCCGGCCGCTACATCGACCTGGACCAGTGTGCACTGAGTCACCAATGCGGGTTCTCTTCGACCGCCCACGGCAACGAGCTATCGCAGGACGACCAGTGGAAGAAGCTCGCGAGAACCGTCGAGGTGGCGGCCGCGGTATGGGGTGACTGACGAGGAGGACCGGCTGTGAGGACGCGAGTAGCAATCATCGGCGGTGGGCCAGCGGGAACACTCCTCGCTCACATCCTGGACAACTCAGGGATCGAAAGCGTCGTTCTCGAGCGCCGGAGCAAGGAATACGTGCTCGGCCGCATCCGCGCAGGGGTTCTCGAGCGGGGCAGTGTCGACATCTTGCGACACCACGGTCTCGGTGACCGCATGGACAAAGAGGGGTTCGTCCACGAGGGGATCAACCTCGCCCACGCCGGCGGGATGTTTCGTGTCGACTTCGCAGATCTGGTCGATTCCTCCGTGATGATCTACGGCCAGACCGAGGTTCAGAAGGACCTCTATCACGCCCGTGAGGTCGCGAGCGACAACGTCATTGACGATGCCGCCGACGTGGCTCTGCACGACCTCGACACCCCGGCGCCGTACGTGACCTACGAGAAGGACGGGTCAGTGCATCGCGTCGATTGCGAGTTCGTCGCCGGCTGTGACGGGTACCACGGGGTGAGCAGGAGCTACATACCCGAAAGCCTGCTCCGCACCTACGAGAAGGTGTATCCGTTCGGGTGGCTGGGCGTCCTTTCCGAGACGCCACCGGTCAACGACGAGCTGATCTACGCCAACCACGAGCGCGGGTTCGCTCTCTGCTCGATGCGCCACGAGATGCTGAGCCGCTACTACCTGCAGTGCCCGCTCGATACCGATCTCGGGGAGTGGCCGGATGACCGCTTCTGGGAAGAGATGAAGAGAAGACTTCCCACCCACGTCGGCGAATCCATGGTGACCGGTCCGTCGATCGAGAAGTCGATCACGCCGCTGCGAAGCTTCGTAGCCGAGCCGATGAGCCACAAACGGCTCTTCCTGGCCGGCGACGCCGCCCACATCGTCCCGCCCACCGGCGCCAAGGGTCTCAACCTCGCCATCTCCGATGTGATCTACCTGTCGCAGGCACTCATCGATTTCTACGCCTCGGGCGCCACCACACTGCTTGATGAATACTCCGACACGGCGCTCGATCGGGTTTGGAAGGCGATCCGATTCTCCTGGTGGATGACCACCCTCATGCACAGCTTCCCCGACGACGGCGAGATCGGACAGAAGATCCAGAACACCGAGCTCCAATACCTCTCCGAATCGACGGCCGCCCAGACCTCTCTCGCCGAAAACTACGTGGGGCTCCCGCTATAGCGCGAGCGTCTTGCTACGGCATTTCTGTGGGATCGTCGGGGGCGGGACCGGGTCCCCGTTCACTCCGTGTCTGATGGCCTGCAGACGACAACGGGCCGGCTGGAGCCGGCGACAACTGCATGCGCAACGCTGCCTGCGAACAAGCGGCTCAGCCCGGACCGCCCGTGCGTGCTCATGACGACGGCGCCGTCGTGACCCGTGAAGTCGAGGATCGCTTTGGCAGGATCCTTGATGTGGAGCACCTCGAACTCGGCCGGGCCGCCGTACTTGTCCCTGAGACCATCGGCGAGGCTGCGCACATAGCCCGATTCGCGTGTGAACGGGTCCGTCCCCAGCCGGTCCCCGGCCGTTGCCTCGGCGTGGGGCGAGATAACCGACACTACCCAGACGGAGACACCGAGAGTCCTGGCGAGGTCACCGGCCACGTCGAGCGCCTGCTCGGAGAGACGGGAACCGTCTACCGGCACGACGACCCTATCGATGGGATTGCCCGGGTCGAGGTCGGCGCTCGGCCCAAGCAACATCACCGGCCTGGCGACGCCGCGCACTACGGCTTCGGCGACCGAACCAACATGCCCGTGGTGTGGGCGCAGCGTCGCCGCGGTCGCCATGCAGACAAGCGTGTCGGTGCCTGCCTCGGCCACGATGTCATGGGCCGGATCACCCACAGCTGCGTCGACTGCGACCTCGATCCCGGGGAGAAGAGCCTCCGCTTTGGACCTCAGCCACTCCCTGGTGGCATCCGGCTCTTCCGAGACCCCGAATAGCTTGAGACCCAGACCGAGACGCCCGGCTATCCGACCTGCCACAGGAACAGACCGCAGGCTCGCCTCGCGACCATCAAGCGGGACCAGCATCTCGCTCATGCTGCTGATCGTTTCCACGCTCACCTCAACCTCCGTCCCGGACAACCTCCACTGTTCCGGGCGTTCCCCTGGAACGGCCACCAGGCGCTACTCATCATGGTGTGTCTCCCTCGCTCACAACCGCCGTCTGCCCAGTTACATCAAAGACTAGCGATGCCATCGATCAGCAACCGGACGTGCTTCTCCCCGCAACGAGCGGTGTGACGGGACGTCGTTCAGGATCCGCAACCCCGAGCGACAGCACCGAAGCGACCGATTCCATTAGGTCTGCGAACGGCGATATACCCTGTGCCACTCCGACTTTGCCGATGTCGATCACGGCACCGATCCATCGAAAAGGAATATTCGTCGTCGGTTCGATCGGAACACGGCGTCTTTGAGATCACTCGAGCCAGTTCGACGGGATAGTACCGGAATCGGGACGGATCGTCCTGCGGCGCCAACGGCCGCGACGCTACGCTCGACGTGCGTTGCGAGGACGCGGATCGCCGGTACGGGGCAGGCACGGATACGGCCGGGAGGCCGGCGCGATTCAACGAAGGAGGCCCGGACGCAAGTGGTGAGACAGAGCGGGAGTGACATAGACGGAATATGCATCCTCGGCTTTGGCGAGGTCGGTCAGATTCTCGCCGACGATCTCGGCGAGATGGCAGGGTCCAAGCTGCGAACGTTCGATCTCCTGTTCGAAAACGACCAGAGCACTCCCTCCCGCGCCGTTGCATTGCGTACTGGCGTCATGGCGTGCTCCTCGGCAGCCGAGGCTGCAAGCGAAACCGACCTGGTGATCTCGGTAGTCACCGCGTCGGAGGCAACGAACGCCGCCCAATCGGTCGCCGGGTCACTCCGTCCGGGATCGTTCTACCTCGACATGAACTCCGTGTCACCCTGGACCCGGCGTCAGACGGCAGCGACCATCGCGGAATGGGGCGGGCGATTCGTCGAGGCAGCGGTTATGGCACCGATCGCGCCGCGGCGCATCACGACGCCGATCCTCCTCGGCGGGCCACACGCCCGTGCCTTCTCGACGTCCCCTGCTGCCGCGGGCTTCACCGGAGCCCGCGTGTTCTCATCCGACACGGGACAGGCATCGGCCGTGAAGATGTGTCGCAGCGTGCTCATCAAGGGAATGGAAGCTCTTCTCGTCGAGTCGCTGACTGCGGCGCGGTTCTACGGCGTGGAAGAGGAGGTCATAGCGTCGCTCGGCAACGTCTTGCCGCTCGACGACTGGGAGGCCACCGCCCACTACATGATCTCGCGTAGCCTCCAACACGGTGTGCGCCGGGCGCAGGAAATGCGGGAGGTGGCGGTCACGGTCGCCGGGGCGGGGCTCGACCCGCTCATGAGTGAGGCGGCGGTAGGACGCCAGCAATGGGCGGCACAGTATGCGGAAGCACTCGACCTCGGTCTCGGCGACATGCTCGACGCCCTCCTCGAGCCTGAAGGTGGCGGCGATGGATGAGGGCTGGCTCGTCTACCACCAGAACCCCTCTCGACCGGAGTTCACCCTTCCCGACGGTGCGGTCGACGCCCACTGTCACGTCTTCGGCCCGGGCGACAAGTTCCCGTACGCGCCGGAGCGAAAGTACACACCCGCCGATGCGCCCAAGGAGAGGCTGTGGGCATTGCGCGACCACCTCGGATTCGCCAGAAACGTGATCGTGCAGGCGTCCTGCCACGGGGCCGACAACCGGGCCCTGGTCGACGCCCTGCTCAGCTCGGAGGGCAGAGCGCGCGGGATTGCGGTGGTAGGGGAGGATGTCACAGACCCACAGTTGGAGGAGCTGGACCGGTCCGGAGTACGCGGCGTCCGTTTCAACTACCTGAAGCGTCTCGCCGAACCACCGCCGCCGGAGCGGCTGCTCGAGACCGCGGCACGGATCAAGCGGCTCGGCTGGCATATCGTCATCTACTTCGACGCCGCCGATCTACCAGGACTGTTCGACTTCATATCGGCCGTGCCGACACCGGTGGTCATCGACCACATGGGACGACCCGACGTCTCTCTCCACCCCGACGGCCCGGAGTTCGATCTCCTCTTGCGGCTCCTCGATCAGAACGACCACATCTGGTGCAAGGTCAGCTGCCCCGAGCGGCTGTCGCGATCCGGGCCGCCCGGCTACGACGACGTCGTCCCGTTTGCGGCGCGAGTCGTCGAGACCATTCCCAACCGCGTCCTCTGGGGAACCGATTGGCCGCACCCGAACATGAAGACGCACATGCCGGACGACGGCAAGCTCGTCGACTTCATCCCCCGCATCGCCGCGACCACCGGGCTCCAGTACAAGCTCCTCGTCGACAACCCGCGCCGGCTCTACTGGCCGGAGGAGACGAGCCCACCCATGACAACCAGCGAAAGGGAGAGCCAATGAAAGTGATACTCGCCGGCGCCGGCGCCTTCGGGATCAAGCATCTCGACGCCATCAAGAACATCGACGGCGTTGAGGTCGTTGCGCTGGTGGGAAGGACGTTGGACGCGACGCGCGAAGTCGGGTCCCGGTACGGTATCGACCTGGTGTTCGAGGATCTCGGAGATGCGCTCGCTATCCCCGAGGTCGATGCCGCCATCCTCAGCACCCCGACCCAGATGCATGCGACCCAGGCGATTCAGTGCATGCGCGCCGGCAAGCACGTGGAGGTGGAGATACCTCTTGCCGACAGCTGGGCAGATGCACAAGAGGTCGACCGGATCCAGAAGGAGACCGGGCGGGTCTGCATGGTGGGCCACACCCGCCGGTTCAATCCCTCCCACCAGTGGATCCACAAACGGATCCAGGCGGGAGAGCTCAGCATCCAACAGATGGACGTGCAGACCTACTTCTTCCGCCGCCAGAACATCAACGCCAAAGGTGAGCCCCGCTCCTGGACCGACCACCTGCTGTGGCACCACGCGGCGCACACGGTCGACCTGTTCCAGTACCAGACGGGTGAGAAAGTCGTGGCAGTGCATGGAATGGAGGGCCCGCACCATCCCGAGCTGAAGATCGCCATGGACATGTCGATCCAGATGCAGACCGAGAGCGGCGCCATTTGCACCCTCTCGCTGTCCTTCAACAACGACGGACCGCTCGGAACGTTCTTCCGCTACATCGGTGACAACGGCACCTACATCGCCCGATACGACGATCTGGTCAACGGGTACGACGAGCCGATCGATGTCTCCGACGTCGCCGTCTCGATGAACGGTATCGAGCTACAGGACCGCGAGTTCTTGTCGGCCCTCAGCGAGGGCCGAGAGCCAAACTCCTCCGTCGCTCAGGTCCTGGGCTGCTACCGGGTCCTCAACGAGGTCGAGCAGCAACTCACCGGTCAATAGCTGCGCGGGAAGACGTACCCGTCCATCAGCTTGCGTGCCGTGCGGATGATCCCGGCCCGACGAACCAGGGGCATACCGGCCTCGAGCGCCACGTCGACGACGGCGTCGAAGGTGCCGGTCGGGTGCTCGAGCGTGTAGACGTCGCTATTGGCTTCGTGATCGAGCAGAGCCGCCGCAGGTGATCCGGGAAGCAGAGCCGCGGTCGCCACCGAGACCGCACCCAGTACCCCGATTGCCTGGTGGCACCGGTGCGGGATGAAGGTGCGGGTGCAAAGGTCGCCGCCTTCCCTGGGTGCCGCCACCATCGTGAGCTTGGGCACCGTCGTTTCGGAAACGTCCCCCAGGTTCATCATCGGACCGACGGCCAACCGGATCGCCTCCAGACGGGACCGCAGTCGCTCGTTTGACTCGAGATCCTCGCAGGACTCGTAGCCACTGATGTCCAACTCGGCTGCATCCATCACCACCACCGGCATCCCGTTGTCGATGAGGGTCGCGGCCACCCCGTTTATGCGGTCGACAACGTTCCCGGTGGGCAGCAGGGCGCCGGTGCTCCCACCGGCGATACCTTCGAAATCCAGCCTGATTGGTGCCGCAGTTCCGGGGACCCCGGAGATCGCCGTGTCGCCCGCATACCGGGGCATCCCGTCCTCGCAAGCAAACCCGGCAACGGCGACACCGTCCGTGTTGAGCATGTGAATCCGCACTTCCGCCGTATCTCCCGACGCGGTGATCAGGCCGCGCTCGATGGCGAACGGCGCTACTCCCGCCAGAATGTTGCCGCAGTTCTGCTTGTCGGTCACCAACTGCCGGTCGACCCCGACTTGGAGGAACAGGTAATCGAGGTCGCCCACGCCATGGCCGCACGGTGTGACAACGGCCACCTTGCTGGTGAGGGGATGGGCTCCCCCCATCCCGTCGATCTGGCGCGGATCGGGCGTGCCCATGAAGGCGAGGAGAAGCTGGTCGCGCTCGGCCGCGTCGGTGGGAAGATCCGAGCCGACAAAGTAGAGACCCTTGGACGACCCTCCCCGCATCATCATGCATCTCGTCGATCCCGGCGCCACTTGGGCTCCTTCCCGGCTGCCGTTGCGCGTCCTCACCCGCCGCCAGTCACCCTACCGGGCGGCTGGTGCCGATGATCACGCCTCTTCGATCGCCGTCGCCAGCGGTTCGAGCCGGGCCGGATCCATCGGCCCTCGCCAGGACCAGACCACGATGTCCACACCGGCGGCGAAGAACTCGTTCGCCTTCTCGGCCAGCTGTGAAGGCTCCACGTCCGGCGGGAACGCGAGATGGATCGACCGGGCGATGTCAGCGGAGTCCCTGCCGACCGCCTCGCAATGCTCCCGCAGAGCTTCGTCGAGGTTCGCCCATTCGGCTGTGCTCTCGCCGAAGAGCGCATCCCATTGATCTGCGAATCGGGCCGTTGTGCGCAACGTCCTGAGCCTTCCCCTGCCGCCGATCACGATAGAGACGTGGTCCTGGAGCGGTTTGGGCTCGCAGCGCGCATCGGTCAGTCGGTAGTACTCGCCTGTGAAGCTGGTCGTCTTCCCCTCTAGAAGCGAGACGATCACCTCGACCCCTTCCTCGAATCGATCGGACCGCTCCCTCGGGTGTCCCCAGCGGAATCCCGTAAGCGTCCGACTCCATCGTGTTCCAGCCCGCTCCTATGCCGAATTCCAACCGGCCTCCCGCGATGTGGTCGAGGGTGGCCACCATGTTGGCGGTGACGGCCGGGTGCCTGTGGTGCATTCCGTTGACCATCGTTCCGATACGGATCCGGCTCGTCGCCTGGGCCAGGGCCGCCAACGTCGTCCATCCCTCGAGATTGGGACCGTCGTACGGTGGAGCGAGCGGGTAGAAATGGTCCCAGTTCCAGGCCGACTCGAAAGTCCCGATCTGGTCCGTCTCCTGCCAGACGGACAACATGTCCGCCCAGGTCGTATGTTGCGGCGGTGTCTTGATCGCGTGCCGCGGTGGCTTGGGTGTGTCTGCTGTCATCGTCCCTCCATGACCGTGGGCGACCGCTCCCACGGATCCTTGCAAGCATCAGGCCCCCTGATATCACCGTAGGCTAGTGCGCGAGCCGCATTGCAGACGTAGGGCTCATGAAACCAATGTAAAGTAACCTTACTATTAGGCGGGAGGAAGTATGGATGTGACGGGCAAGGTCGCGATCGTGACCGGAGCCGGACGCGGCCTCGGGCTGGCATATGCTCGAGCGCTCGCAGCGGCAGGGGCGTCGGTCGTGGTCAATGACGTGGACGAGTCATCGGCGAGTGCTGCGGTCGAATCGATCACGGACGCAGGTGGTACCGCGGTCCCCCATGTCGGCGCCGTGGGTACTGCTGACGTAGCCGACGAACTGGTGGCGACGGCGGTTGACCGGTTCGACCGGCTTGACGTGATGGTCACCAACGCAGGCATACTGCGCGACCGGACCTTGTGGAAAATGACCGACGAGGAGTTCGATGCGGTTGTCACGGTCCACCTGCGCGGGACCTTCACGTGCGCTAGGAGCGCAGCGACGTACTTTCGCGAAGCCGGCCACGGTGGGCGTCTCATCCTGGTGGGGTCGCCTGCGGGCCAGCGCGGCAACTTCGGACAGACCAACTACGCGGCGTGCAAGGCAGGGATCACCGCGTTTGCGCGCACCTGGGCTATGGAGCTCGCCCGAGCGGGAGTCACGGTCAACTGCATCGTCCCGACGGCGGCGACAGAGATGACGAAGACCATTCCCGCGTTTGCGGCGCACATCGAGGCTATGGAGAACGGAACACCGCTACCCGATTGGATGCGCCGGGAACAGGCGATCGGGACGCCGGAGGAGGTGGCACCGATCATCGTCTTCCTGGCGTCGGACGCCAGTGCGGCGGTAACGGGGCAGACCATCGGACTCGGTGGTGACCGGCTCGCCGTGTGGACTTATCCTGTGGAAGCCGAGGTGGCACTGCGAACAGGCGGCTGGGATGCCGAGAGCATCGCAGCTGAGTTCGATACCCGACTCGGTCGTGTTCTGCAGCCGTACGGAATCCCGATGCCGCAGGATCCCGCTGCGGCTCCGGCAAGACAGTAGAGGAGAGCCACGATGGCCCGAACAGCAGGAAGCGTTGCCGAGGTGATGGGTCTCGTCGGCGAGGAGATCGGTGTGAGCGAGTGGCTCGAGATCACCCAGGACCGGATCAACACGTTTGCCGACGCCACCGACGACCATCAGTGGATCCACTGTGACCCGGATCGCGCCGCGGCAGGCCCATTCGGCTCAACGATCGCCCACGGATACCTGACGTTGTCACTGGTCATTCCAATGCTCGAACAGGTGCTGACCATCGAGAACAAGACAACGTCTATCAACTACGGCCTCGACAAAGTGCGGTTCACCTCTCCGGTCCCGGTGGGCTCGAAGATCAGGCTGAAGGCCTCGCTTCTCGACGCCAAAGAGGTCCCCTCAGGGGTGCAAGTGACGCTCGACTGCGTCATCGAGATCGCGGGACAGGAGCGACCCGCCTGCGTGGCGACGGTGGTCCACCGCCACCTGTTCTGACACCCTTCTCATGTGAGCGCCACTGCAAGCGGCACGGCGACGATGCCGATGAGGAGCGACGCAGAAACGGCACGGGCCGCCATGTCGGAATCGAGCGAGGCGAGGCTCGAGAAGGTGAGCGCGGTGAAGCCGATCGGCGAGGCTGCACCGATGATCACTACAAGCCTTGTGTCGCCGCTCAAGCCAAACAACGCGGCGAGGGTGGTTCCAAAAACAAGCCCGCCCACCATCCTCAGGGCAACCGTGGTCGTGACAAGGCCCAGGTGCTGGCGCGACGGCGTGAACAGGATGCCGAGAGCGATAAGGATCAGAGGGCCGATCAGCGAGCCCAGGGGGGCCACGAACCCGTGCACGAGCCGGGGCAACGCTGTATTGGTTGCATTGAGGATCAGCGCGATCGGAAGAGCCCAGGTCAGGGGCGAGGTCAGCGCACGACGGAACGCGGCACGAAGGTGTGCGTCCTGGCCACCGAACCGGTAGGCGAGCGGGAAGGCGACGAGGGTGACCATGAAGGAGTTGCCGAGGTCGAACAAAACCAGGTCGGTGAGACCCGCTTCGCCGTAGCCGGCGAGGATGAAGGGGATGCAGAACGCCGTATTGAGGATCATCGCGCTCAGGGCAACCGCGCCGAGCCGATCAGGAGCCAGCCCGAGCCGGGCACCGTAGAGCCGGGCCAGGGTCAACCCGACAAGAGACGTGATCGCGGCAGCTACCGGCAGCAGGATCTTGCCGGCGGGGAGGTCGGCACCCGACACGGTGACGAGTACCAACGCCGGGAGACACACGAAGAAGATGAACCGCAACAAGAACTCCCCATCCCGGCGCGAAGCGAGACCCGTCCTGCCCAGCCCGATGCCCAGCACAAAGAAGAGGGCGATGGGGACGATCGTCGTCAGACTGTCGCTCATCCACCGAGGCCAAGCAGCTTGAAGGCGTTCTCACGGAGAATCAGCGGACGCACCTCATCAGGCACGTCGAGTGCGGCAAAGTCGGCCAGCCAGCGATCCGGGGTGATCAGCGGGAAGTCGGTCCCGAACAGAACCTGCTTCTGCAACATCGAGCCGGCGTGGCGGACCAACTGGGGTGGGAAGTACTTCGGCGACCAACCCGACAGATCTATCGAGACCTGTGGCTTGTGCATCGCGACAGAAAGGGCTTCGTCCTGCCATGGGAATGACGGATGCGCCAGCACAATGTGCAGATCGGGGAAATCGACGGCAACGTCGTCGATATCCATCGGGTTGCCGTATTTGAGCCGGATCCCGCCGCCGCCCGGGAGACCGGTGCCGATCCCGCTATGACCAGTGTGGAACAGCGCGATCGATCCTGCCTCCGCCAGCACCTCGTACAGCGGGTAGGCAATCGGGTCGTTGGGGTGGAACTGCTGCATGTTGGGGTGGAACTTGAATCCTTTCACGGAGCCAACCAGATCACGTGCCTCGGCGACACCGTCAGACCCGCGTCTGGGGTCGATGCTGGCGAAAGGGATCAGCACGTCCGGATTGGCCGACGCGGCGGCCAGGACGTCCTCGTTGCGCAACCGGGGCTGGCCGGTGGTCAGCTCGTCGTCTACGGGAAAGACAACCGCCATCATCTTGCGCTCGCGGTAATAGTCGGCAACCGCCTGCCCATCGGGAAGCACGGGGTCGCCGCGGAAGTACCGGTTGGCGGCCGCCCGTAGCTCGGGAGAGAGATGGTCGTGCCCATCGGCACCCAGCTCTATGTGAACGTGGATGTCGATCGCGACCACGTCGTCGAGATGCAGCCTGTCAACCATATGCCTCCGATTGCCCGGGTCGCGTCAGGTTACCTGACACTTCTGTCGTCGCGACGATCGACGAATTCAATACATGACTACCGGTTTCACCGTGACACCGCTGTGCATATCGCCCGCAGCCTGATCCAACTCGTCTGACGCCGTCTTGTAACCCGTCGGCCGGGCGCGCCGGTTCGGCGCAAGCGGCGGGCCTGGAGGCCGGCAAGGTCGCAGGCCTCCAGCTTTCGTGCGCGCTCAGACCTTCTCGGTCCGCCAACCGCCGGCGTATCCCTCCCTGGCGTCCTGTGAGTACGGTGTGGGAGCAACTCGCACCCGGATCTCGGTCTGCTTGTGGCGCTCAACGGTGGTCTTCTGCGTACCTCCGTCTTCCTCACCCCAGACCAGCGTGAGCTCGTCTCCAATCTCCACGTCGGGATCCACCGTGCCGAGCGAGATGAACGCCCGGTCGTTGGAGGTATACCCGCTGAACATGGAGAAACCGACGAGCTCGCCGTCACGGAGGACGGCGTCGTACGTGGCAGACGTGTAGTTCGACAGCGGCACGTCGAGATACTTGTAGTTCTCCCCCGGCGCATTGAAGAGCGAAGCCCAGATTCGGACCACGTCATCCGGATTCCACTCGAAGGTCACCTTCTTGCGCTGCGGGGTGTCGGCCATCGCTTCGAGGGCGTCGCGGCCGATGAAGTCATGGTCGAACGCGACATAGAAGTCGTAACCGAGCGCATGTGGCGTCAAGTAGTAATCCTCTATGTTGTCGGACACGAAGCTCCCGCCGATCGACCCGCTGGCCTCATAGCTCGAGGCCGGCAGCCACTCCCGGTAGGGCTTCATCAGATCACCTGTGTAAACGGCGGGCAGCGGTGACGGGATCCACCCCGACTCCAACGTGTTGGTGGCATACGCCCTAGCTCCAACCTGGCGGAGACCGAACTCTTCTCCTGCGGCGAGGATGGCAGCTTTGACCTCGGGACCTTCGGCGTATGGGCCCCAGATCTCGACACCCGGTTCGCCGGCCATTCCATGTCTAAGCGCCGGTACCTGGCGGCCGGCAACCATCATCGTTCCGACGTTGAAGAACTTGATCTTCTCGAGCGGCCCCCCGTTGAGCTTCTCGGTGATCTTCTGTGCGTTCGGGCCTTGTATCTGGTACCGGTAGTGCCTACGCACCACCGGCTGGTCGCCGGGCCGCGACGGTGACCTGTCATCCCGCTCGTAGCTCACGTCCCAATCGCCTGTCTCACAGTGGTATTGGACCCAGTTCACCGTAGGCGCCCGGCCAACCATGTTGAATTTGTCGTCGCTGGGGCGGAACAGGATCACGTCACCGATCACGTGCCCGTCGTAGCTGCATGGAACGAAGTGTTTCGCCTTGGTGGTCGGGAAGTTGGCGAAGCTGTTGATGGCCAGGCTCGACAGCAGCTCGTATGCATCGGGCCCCTCAACGGTGAGTTCCGCCATGTGGTGCGACTGATCGTATAGCACGGCGGTCTCTCGCCACGCTCTCTGCTCGTCGCGCCAGTTGGAGAACTCGGGGGCTACGACCGGATAGACGTATGCGCCGATCGGCGAGTTGCGCAGCATGTGCACGGGATTGTCAACCCCCGACAGCACGTCCTCGAGACTCTTGTTGGTCATGTCTCCCTCCTCCTTTGTCCGTCCCCACCACCCGACGGTGGCAACACGGCAATCGCTCGGCCGCAGCCCGCTGGCTGCGGATCTCCATCTGCGGGGGCACATGCGCTCGGCTGGATGGTGCGAGCGTTCCCGCGGCCGACCCGCGCATTATCAGGTAGCATGATATTCCCGATCGACCCAAACGGCAATGGCAAATCGCCGACGGACTTCAGAGAAAGGCCCCACTTGGCAAGCGACGACATCGGCCGGCTCATAGACAACTGCATCTTCGAAGTGATCCCGACGAGGACCACGCTCGACAAGACAGCCGCCCTGCCGGCGGGTTCCTCGGTCTCGGTAACGGCGTCGCCCGACAAGGGAATGCAGCCAACCGTCGATCTTGCCATCCAGCTCGCCGAACGTGGTTTCCGCGTTGTCCCCCACCTGTCGGCACGCGCAACGAGAACACGAACCGAGCTGAGCCAGATCGTCGCACGTCTCGGCGCGGCCGGGATCGACCAGGTCTTTGTCGTTGGAGGAGATGCCGCCGACCCGGGCGACTTCTTCGATGCGTTGGAATTGCTCGAGGCGCTCGATGAGATCGGCCACCCTTTTCGCCGGATCGGTATCACTGGGTACCCGGAAGGCCATCCGGGTATCCCCAGCGCGCAGTTGACGAAGGCGCTGGTCGACAAGGTTCCCTATGCGTCGTATGTCGCAACCCAAATGTGCTTCGACCCCGGGGCCATCGAGCGTTGGCTCCGGGAAATTCGCGCCACGGGCGTCGATCTGCCTGTGTTTCTCGGTGTTGCCGGAGCCGTCGACACGGTCAAACTCCTGACGATCGGGGCCAGGATCGGTGTCGGGCGATCGCTCCGGTATCTCCGCAAGAACCGGAATGCGCTCACCAAGGTCATACGGGGTGGCACCTCCACCGCCGACCAACTCATCGCCGCCCTCACCCCGGTGGTGTCGGAGCTCGGCATCGCCGGTCTGCACGTCTTCACCTTCAACGCCATTGCCGATACCGCTGCCTGGTGGGAGGATTCCCGCACCTGACCGGCCCGGCTGGTCCATTGCCGGTGACAGGAATGTCAGGTAGCATGATATTGCCTGAATAGTGGAGGACCGATGCCGATCGTCAAGAACCGAGGACTGGGATCTTGGCCGCAACGTCGCGCCCGCATGACACCGCACCGGATTGCCCTCACAGATGGCGAGCAGACCATCACATACCAGACGCTTGCCGACCGCAGCGCGGCGCTCGCCAATGCGTTCCGCGGGCTGGGGATACGGGCCGGAGATCGGGTGGCGTACCTCGGGCCCAACCACTCCACCTACTTCGACGTGCTCTTCGGGGCAACGGCGCTCGGTGCGATCATGGTCCCGATCAATACCCGTCTGGCGGCACCTGAGGTCCGCTACGTGCTTTCCGACTCCGGGGCAGACGTCATCGTGGCCGCACCCACTCACGAGGGCGTGCTCGGCAACGCCCTCGCAGGCTCCGAAGGGCACAGAGTGATCTCCACCGGGTTAGAGCTGGACGAGATGATCGAGTCGGCCCACCGTACGTGGGTCGACGACGAGGTTGCACTCGATGACGTGGCCATCATCATGTACACGTCGGGCACTACGGGACGGCCCAAGGGAGCGATGCTCACCCACGGCAATCTCACCTGGAACATCGCAAACGTCCTCATCGATCTCGACCTGCGTCACGACGAGCTGGCGCTGATCGTCGCCCCGCTCTTCCACATCGCTGCCCTGGCGATGATCAGCCTCCCGATTCTCGTCAAGGGCGGAACACTGCTGCTCCAGCCCGGCTTCGAGCCAACCGCCGCGTTGGAGCTGATCGAGAACTACGGGGTGACCCAGATGTTCGGGGTCCCCACCATGTTTAACTTGATGGCAAAGACCGAAACCTGGGCCGACGCCGACATCTCGAGCCTCCGGGCGGTCATGTGCGGCGGTGCCCCGGTTCCAAAGGCGACGATCGAGACCTACCTGGAGCGCGGGATCGTGTTCCTCCAGGGATACGGCATGACCGAGACCGCTCCGGGCCTGCTCTTCCTCGATGGTCCGAGCTCGACCACCAAGGCCGGCTCCGCCGGTGTTCCGTCCTTCTTCACCGACGTCCGGCTGGTCGACCCCACCATGCAGGACGTCGCGGCGGGAGAACGCGGCGAGGTGCTGGCTGCGGGACCCAATGTGATGAAGGGCTACTGGCAACGGCCCGGCGAGACGAGCCGATCTTTCAACGACGGCTGGTTCCACACGGGAGATGTGGCCACGAGGGACGACGACGGCTATTACACGATCGTGGATCGGGTGAAGGACATCATCATCTCGGGCGGCGAGAACATCTACCCCGCCGAGATCGAGGATGCGCTGCTATTTCACCCGGCAGTCGCCGAAGCCGCAGTCATCGGGGTGCCCAACGACCAATGGGGTGAGGTGGGCCGTGCCATCGTCGTGCTCCGGGAGAAGGTGACCGAGGAGGAGTTGATGGCGTTTCTCGAGGAGAGACTGGCCCGCTACAAACTCCCCAAGTCGATCGTTTTCACCGACGATCTCCCCAAGAGCGGGGCAGGCAAGATCCTCAAGCGCTCGTTGCGGGAGCGCTATCCGTGAGCCCGCCCGACGCGAAGAACCTCCCGCGGCTCAGCTATGCCGTTGCCTTCCTGGAAAGAAGCCTGCGCCGGGCCCTGGCGGAGGCACTCAGCCCGTTTGACCTGACCCTGGCCCACTACACCGTGCTCTCGTTGCTCGGGTTGAGAGATGCACTCTCCAACGCCCAGCTGGCAAGGCGGGCATATGTGACCCCGCAGGCCATGAGCGAGATCGTTCGTTACCTCGAGAGTCGCGGCCTCGTGGTGCGGGCTCCCTCACCCGATCACGCCAGGATTCACCCTGCCCGTCTCACCGCGCTTGGCCGTACGGTCCTCGACAAGTGCGACTCTGCTGTCGATCGCGTCGAGAACGGACTGGTGGGCGGCACCGCACCCGACCCGGCCCTGGTGCAAACGCTGATGCAGTACGCACGGGCTCTCGAGGACGGTGCGAAGACGACCGCAAAACCGACCGGAACCGATGCCGCCGGGGCATAGGAGTTCGCTTGTCAGCGCGTCGCTGGAAGCTCGAACCGGTACCCCATCCCCGGTTCCGTGATGAAGTACCGGGGTGCGTTCGGGAGCGGCTCGAGCTTGCGCCGGATCTGCGCCATGAAGACTCGTAGGTAGTTCGTCTCCGCTCCGTACTGCGGCCCCCATACCTCCTTGAGGAGCTGAGCCTGGGTGACCAGTTTGCCGCGATGCTTCACCAGCATCTCGACGATGCCCCACTCGGTTGGGGTCAGCCTGATTTCCTCGCCGGTTGGCCCCTGCACACGTTTTGACGCCAGGTCGATCGTGAAGGCATCGGTGGTGACGGTGGGCTGATCTGCGCCCACCTCGGTCTCGCGGCGCAGAGCCGCACGCAACCGGGCGAGCAACTCCCCCATCCCGAACGGTTTGGTCACATAATCGTCCGCACCGGCATCGAGCGCCTCGATCTTCTCCCGCTCTGCGTCGCGCACCGAGAGCACGATGATGGGGAGGTTGGTCCACCCGCGCAGTCCGCGTATGACATCGATGCCGTCGATGCCGGGGAGTCCGAGATCGAGAATCACCGCGTCCGGGCGATGGTCGGCAGCCATGCGTAGGGCGTCCTCGCCCGTTGCAGCCGTGTCGACACGGTACCCGAGTGCTTTCAAGTTGATCCCGAGCGCCCGAACGATCTGCGGCTCGTCGTCGACTACCAGGACACGGTAAGCCTCAGCCATGGGCGCGTGTTCCCAAAGCCGGGATGGTCGCCGTACCGGTGCCGATGCCGAATCCGATAACCATGGTCGTGCCGCCGCCCGGCGTGTCCTCGATGGTCAGCTCGTTGCCCATCGCCTCGAGCAGACCCCTGGCCACGGCAAGGCCGAGCCCGACCCCTCCCCGCTCCGGGGAATCGCCGAGCCTCTGGAACGGAAGGAACACGGAGTCGCGGGCCTCGTGAGGGATGCCGGGGCCGCGATCGCTGATCCGTAGGTCGATCCGGCCCGCTACCTCGCCGGCGCTGATCCGCACCGCCTCGCCGGGTGGCGACCAGGACAGGGCGTTGTCGATGAGGTTGGCGACCGCACGCTCCAGTAAATCTGAATCGGTGGTGACCTCGGGCAGCGTCTCGGAGATGTCAACGATGATGCGCTCCCCGCCGACACGCAGCCCGGACAGCGCGGCCGCCACCACCTCGTCGAGGCCGACGTTCTGGTAGAAGACATGAACCGCCCCCACCTGGACGCGGCTGGCGTCGAGCAGGTGGCCGACGAGCCTGTTGAGCCGCTCCGTCTCCTCCAGAGCTGTGCGCAGGAACGCTTCGGTCTGCTCGGGGCTCCACGCAACACCGGTCTCGACCAGGCTGGTGAGCGATGCCTTGATGGTCGCCAGCGGGGTTCGTAGATCGTGCGACACCGCGCTGAGGAGGGCCGTACGAAGCCGGTCGGTCTCGGCCATCGCCTCGGCGGACTTAGCTTCCCGCTCCAGATCGGCGCGCTCGATCACCTGGACGATCTGAGCGGCGAATGCGCGCAACACCGTACGGTCGTCGGTCGTCAGCTGGCCCCCAAGCGTCACGAGCATGATGTCCGAGGTGACGTTGACGTTCTCGGTACCCTCGCCCGGTGCCCGTAGCTCGCTCGATCCCTCCCAGAGGAGCGTCTCCCACTCGCCACCGGACCGCCGGATCACGCTCACCGCATCGAGATCGAGGATCTCCGTCACCCGGTGGAGAAGCGCGTGTTGGTCTGAAGTGGAGACGGCGTGGCCCCTCGTGGTGGTGGCGGCCAGCGCCTCGGCGTGAGCTCGAGCCCTCCTCGCCTCGACGCTGCTCCTGCTGCTGTAACCGACGAGCAAACCGACGGCAAGCGAGATGAGGAGGAACACAACCAGGGCGAACAGGTCGTCCGGATTACCGATTGTCCAGGTGTTGACGGGTGGGGCGAAGAACCAGTTGGCGAGCAGCGGCCCGACGATCGCGGCCGCTCCGGCCGGAAACACGCCCCCGACAACCGCGATGGCGACGGCCGCCAGCAGATAGATGAGAAGGATGTCACGGAAGGCAAGGTTGTCGCGCAGCGGGGTAAGGAGTGTGGTGAGCACCGGCAGACCTGCCAGCACGAGGACCCACGAAACAACCCGGCGCCGACCACTGATCGGCTCGGTGCGCCGCCGGCGCGGGGAACCCGGCTCACTCGCTCCCTGGTATGAGATGACGTGCACGTCGATGTCGCCGGCATTGCGGATGACCTTTGCGATCGGAGATCCGCGAAACAGCTCATCGAACCTGGACCGGCGAGAGGCGCCGAGAACGATCTGGGTGGCATTCTCGTCACGGGCAAACGCCACGAGCGTAGTTCCCACGTCGTCGCCGACGAGCTCGTGGTACCGGCCGCCGAGCTGCTGGACGAGCTCGACGAGCGCAGATAGAGCGCTGCTCGTTTCGTCGGTGAGCCCGGCGGTGGGACGTACGTGCACTCCGACCAGATCGGCCCGTGACCGCATCGCCAGCCGGGCTGCCCGGCGTACGACTGCCTCGCTGCCCTGGGCTCCGGTTATGGCGACCACCACGCGTTCCTTGGTCTCCCACGGCTGGTCGATGCCGTGCCGGCTGCGATACTCAGCCACTGCCTCGTCGACACGATCGGCGGTCCACGAGAGGGCGAGCTCTCTGAGCGCACCGAGGTTTCCCGGCCGGAAGTAGTCGGCCATGGCGGCGTCGATTCGCTCCGCGGGATATATCTTGCCTGCCGCCAGACGCTCCCGAACTCCCTCCTGGGTGAGGTCGACCAGTTCGATCTCCGCCGCCCGGCGCACCACCTCATCAGGCATCGTATCCCCTTGCGCGACATTGGTGATCTCCCGAACGACGTCGTTGAGAGACTCGAGGTTCTGGATGTTGAGGGTCGACAGCACGTCGATGCCGGCATCCAGGAGCTCGTCCACGTCCTGCCATCGCTTCTCGTTCCGGGAGCCGGGAGCATTGCCGTGGGCAAGCTCGTCGACAATGGCCACCCCCGGCTTGCGGGCGAGCACGGCGTCGAGATCCATCTCCTCGAACAACGCGCCCTGATATGAGATCGACCGCCTGGGGACCACCTCGAGGTCGCGGATCACGGCCGCCGTCTCGATGCGGCCATGCGGTTCGACGTACCCGACTGCGACGTCGCGGCCCTCGTCACGCAGACGATGCCCCTCCTCGAGCATGGCAAAGGTCTTGCCGACGCCGGGGGCGGCACCCAGAAACACCTTCAGCTTGCCCCGGCTCACCAAGTTAGTCACCCCGAGTGTCGAAACGACGTTGCTCTACACGCAACGTTAGAGGATCTGTCGGGTGCTGCTGGTGGGTACGCCACGGCGCGGTGAGGCCGGCTCCCGCCCACACCGGTCACGACCCGGCGGCCGGCGAGGATGCGCCATCGCGGGTGTGGCGATCGCCGTTGCTCTTGAGGTGATACGGGACGGACGTGACGGCAATACCTACCTCGCCGGCCAGCATTCCCTTGATTCCGAGCCCCGTCTGGTTGTGGAGCACCTGGGTGATCCTGCCGGGCACCACAAACTCGGGGATCACGGCACTGATCAACGTCCCCGGGACCGCGGTACGCCGCCGCTCCCGCAGGTACTGCACCAGTGGCTCACCGATGCTCCGGTACGGGCTGTCGAGAACCACCAGCGGGAACTCGAACCCCGCACTCTCCCACTGGTTCTCGAGACGCTCCCGCTGGTAAGCGTTCACATCGATGTGAACCGCGGTGACAGGCGGGCCCAGGCTCCGGGCGTAGTTGAGCGCCTCCCGGACCGGTCGGGTCATGTCCGAGACCAGGACCACCTGCTCGATGTGGCCGACGGGGGCGAGCGTGAGCCGGCTCCGTCGCGAGCGCCGCAACACGTTGAGGTCGGTGACCACCACCCGCCGCTCGAAAAGCAACCGCGACCTGATCAGCAGGCTATTGCGATGGGCGAAGAGCCGGAATGGCGATCGCGACCTCACCCGATCGGCGAGGACAACGGTGATGAGCGTCCCCGGATTGTCGTCGCGTTCGCGGCGAATTCGCTCGACGACCCGGCGTGAGACCGGGACGCTCTCGCCGTGGAGCACCTCTAGGGGATAGTTGGGGTGAGCGTTGTCCCAGGTGTAGAGCAGATCGTCCGAATGAGGTTCTTCGGCATGAACACACGTCAACGCGTCGGCGGTCAGCAGCCTGGCAAAGCTGAGAGCGCGATCGGTGGCCTCGTCGTGATGGGCGACCAGCACCATCACCCGTGTGGGGACAGGCTCGGATCTGGCCGGCACCTGGCGCAGCTGTGCGGCAACCCCCAGGTAATGGCGTCTGATCGCCAGCATGATCGACACCAGAATCGGGACGAACACGATGACGATCCAGGCGCCGTGGGCGAACTTCACCGACGCCACTACCACGAGCACGACTCCTGTTGTCAACGCACCGACAGCATTGATCACGACGGATCTCCGCCAACCCGCCTCGCGGGTTCGTAGCCAGTGCTTGACCATGCCCGTCTGACTGAGGGTAAACGCGGTGAACACGCCAACGACATAGAGCTGGATCAGACGGCTGACGTCGGCATCGAACGCCACCAACAGCAGCGAGGCGGCCAGCGCCAGGGTGACGATGCCGTTGGAGTACACGAGCCGATCACCCCGGTTCAGGTATTGGCGTGGGGTGAGCTTGTGCTGGGCGAGAATCGCCGACAGCCTCGGAAAATCCTGATATGCGGTGTTGGCGGCGAGGACCAGGATGGCGGCGGTGAACACTTGAAGCATGTAGAAGCCAATCCCGCCGTTGAATACGGCACGTCCAATCTGGGAGATGACCGTCCCGTACTGGTTCTTCGTGGCCTCGGTGATGCGAACGTCGAACAACCGCGCCAACGTCGAGATACCGAGAAACATCGAGATCGAGATGGCGCCCATGACCCCGAGCGTCCTGGCGGCGTTCCTTGCCTTCGGCTCCCGGAACGCCTGTACCCCGTTGGCGATTGCCTCCACCCCGGTCAGGGCGGTCGAACCCGACGCAAACGCACGGAGCACGAGGAACAACCCGGCGGTAGCAACCTCGGGTTGGATGTTGGCTCCGGCGGACACGGCCGTGGGGCAGCTCCCGTCTGCGCACTCGATGAACCCGGCGATGAGCATCGTCCCCACCGTGGCGACGAACATATACGTGGGGAGTGCGAAGAGCTTCGACGCTTCCTGTATTCCGCGCAGATTGGCGACCGTCAGCAGGACCACAAAGCCGAGGGACAGCTCGACCCGGTAGAGGAGCAGGTGAGGAGCCGCCGAGGTGATGGCGGCTACTCCGGCAGCCACCGATACCGACACCGTCAACACATAATCGGTGAGCAGGGCGGCCGCGGCCACGGTGCCCGTCCGAATGCCGAGGTTGTCGCTGGCAACGATGAAGGCGCCACCGCCATCGGGATAGGCCTTGATCGTCTGCCGGTAAGAGATGATGACGATGAGCAGGAGGGTTGCGATCGCAACCGATAGTGGCGCCAGCCAGCTGAAGGCAGCCGCTCCCGCAAGCGAGAGGACGAGCATTGCTTCTTCCGTGGCGTATGCGACAGACGACAGCGGGTCGGACGCAAACACCGGGAGTGCCAACCGCTTTGGCAGCAATTGGTGCTCTTCTTCGTGGCTGGCGAACGGCCTCCCGAAAAGACGCCTCTTCAGGCTGACGCCTGGTCGTCCAGTCTCCATGTCGATTCGTCTTTCACCCGTGGCCCAAATAAAACACCGTCCGATCGGAACGGTGCAATTGCCACCATACGCCTCCACATTTCGGCTGCCAGAGTCCCTAACGCTTCACTAACGCGCGGGCCGCGAATCTTGACGACGAACTGAGGACCGATCCGCCCGCGATGCTCCGGGGCATCGCAGACGCCGCTCAATCCTCCCTACGAACCGTCATCGGCCCCGGAAGCGGGAGCGACTCCGCTTCGGCGGCGACAGCCTCATCCTCCGTTCGGGAGAGCCGGCGCCACGTGTGGATCGTCACCGTCGCCCCGGTGCGCCGCCATGTGCCCACGATGTCGCCGGCAACAAGCACCGCCCCCGGCCAGGCGCGGGAGGGCCACAAGTCCCTGCGGTTGTCGGCGTCGGAAACGAGGAGCTCCCGATCGGCACCCTGGCGCAAGAAGTAAGCGTCTCCGCTCGGAAGCAGACGCGCCGGTGCCGCGTGCTCCGGCTCGGAGCGGAACAATGGCTCGTCATCAGCAAGGATCCGGCCATCGCCGATTGGAGTCCGGACCGCCGTCAACGTCTTGCCGAGGGCGGTGAAGACGGTGCCACCCTGCCGCCTGCTGATCCCCGCCCATTCGGTGAACGCCTCGGCCGTGGTTGGGCCGAAGACGTGCACGTATCGGCGAGCCAGTTCGAGTTGAGCGCGGTGCGGATCAACATCGGGCGGAGACACGCTACGGACGACCGGCTGGTTGGCGCCGTCCCAACGCAGCAGAACCCTGCCGGTGGCGGCGGCATGCCTGAGCTGGTTGGGTTTCTCACCGAGAGCCCGGCCCGCCACGCCGAACGGCATCTCTCCCCCATCGAGATACGCATCCAGCCGGGCGGCAAGATCCTCGGCGAGCCGCATCCGATCCACCCGGTCGGGCAGCCGGCCGAGCGTGAAGACCTCACGATCCCGGGCCGCAACCACATAGACGTGGAAGCGCGGCCCCCATAGCTGGACGAAGAACGCGTCCTCCCAGGCCGCCAAGCCCGTGTCGGCGACGCGGGCGTGTAGGGACAGGAGTGCGGCGCGGGGAGCACTGTCCTGGAGACCGGCCCAGGCCGCGCGACGCAAGGAGCGACCGCCCCAGGGCATTCGCGCATCGAGTGCTCCGACCCGTCGCCGGTAGGCGAGGATCTGAGATCGGGTGAGGTCGAGCTTTGCGGCGCTCACGTCACACCTGCGCGACTCTCAGCCGGACGAGAAACAACATCACCCGGCAGCCTAACGATGGCACCCGGCGCGATTCGCGCCGGGTGCTCGTTTCAATCACTCACCCCCGCGATTCGGGCCATCACATCCCGGAGTCGGCGCCGACGACGGCGTCGGTCCGATCACCGAGCAGCGAGAGGCCGTGGGGCCGGGGCACGAACGCAGCCGGCCCGAGTCCAGTGGCGACAGCGGCATGCTGGAGAGCCATCGGGGTTGTCCGTCCGGCCCAATGCCCGGTCTCCACCCTGAAATCGAGTGCTTCGACGGCAGCGACCATTTCGGCACTGGTGAAGTTGCAGTGGCCCACGTGATCGACAAAGGCCTGCCGCAGATAGGCGCCCGAGCCCGCCCGGCGTACCAATTCCGCGTACCCGATCTCGTGCTGGACGGGCACCAGATTGTCGGCGATCGTGTGCAGGCTGAGCACCGGGATGGACACCGACCCGGTAGGCACCGAGGTATCCCGGATGGCATCGATGGCTTCGGCGTCGGCGACGCCGTCTGCTGTCTGCGTAAGGCGATCCAGGTCTGCCGCCAGATCGAGCCCGGCCGCCCGGTAGAGCGCCGCAACCTCGGGCAGGTCGACCGACCGCCTCAGCAAGCGGCGATAGTCGACACCCACGTTCCACGATGCGTTCCCACCGACGGCCGTCTCGATGTCAAAGCGGCCGGGGACCACGAACGGAAGCGTCTGAACGAGCCAGTCAAACTGGTTCTGTTGCATCGTCTCCGAGTCGCGCTTGTCGGGGGGAGGCTCATCGGCGACCCGGGTCGGCAGCTGGAACAGCGCCGCCGCCAGGGCAATTCGAGCTCTGCCCTCCGGGGTCGCCTGTCCGGCGACGACCGCGCCCACCATCTGATCCGAAGACGCAAAAGCATCGCCAAGCGAAGGAAAATCCGCCAGTCGTATCTGGGTGTCGGGGGCCAGGAGCACGTCAATGGCATGCTCCCCGTCCAGCTGGTAGTTGTTGAGCGCCAACCCACCACCGACGATCCCGCACATGGGAAGAGCGCCATCGATGATGCCATCGCCGACCTCGGCGATCTTGGCGGTCACCAGACCACCCATCGAGCTGCCGTAGGCGAGAACGCGGTCGGGAGGCTGTCCGATCATCGTGATGGCCGCGGCCAGAGAATCGAGCTGATCCTGCGGTGCGGTGGGAAGAGCCCACCCGGCGGCGGCATACGACGATCCGACGAGGGCATACCCAAGATCAAGCAATGCCGCCCCCGTATCCGGATCGGGTGCGTCGGCGGCATAGTTGGGTACGCCGATGAAACTGGGCAGGTATCCGTGCGAGTACAGCAGGATGGTCCCGTTCCATCCGTCGGGCACCTCGGCTATCCACGTTGTCCCGTTTGGCAAGGCCCCCTGATATGTACCGGCTGTGGACGCTGCTGATGCCGGGACGGGGCTTATCCCTATCGTCAGCAACACAACAACCAACAGCACAAGACGCTTAGCGCGCATCTGCTCACTCCTCTCCCCGGGAGGGTGGTTGGCGATTGCCGTGAACAGTCACCACGCCGGGCCCCGGCGTCGATCCTGAAATGTGTTGGCTCAGCACACTCCCAGGAGACTAACCCTAACCCATCAAGTAGCCTGATGGTCGCGAGATTCCGGAGAATTCGTTCGGCTCCCTTGTTGTAGCCTGGCGGGAAGGCACAGGCGACCAGCCGCCACAGGAGAAGTCATGAGCCAGCCCACCGAGCCGCGGTTCATTTATGCAATCGGAGCGCTCGATCGGACGATCCGCCGGCAGCTCGGAGGAGCGCTGGAACCGTTCTCTCTGACGATCGGCGAGTACACCGCATTGAGCCTCCTCCGGCGGGACGGAGGCCATTCGAACGCCGAGCTGGCCAGAAGGGCGCTTGTCTCCCCGCAGGCGATGAACGAGGTCATCCAGTCGCTCGAGCGGAGACGGATCATCCGGAGACGCCCCTCGGAAACGCACGGGTCGGTACTGAGCACCTATCTCACTGCCGCCGGGCGCGAGCTTCTCGCCCGGTGTGACCTCGCCGTCGACGCAATGGAAGAGACGATGCTCGCCGGTGTCACTACAGCCACCGCGAGGCAAACGGTCTCCCTGTTGCTCGCTTGCGTCCGAAATCTGCAGAGCGATCCAGCAGCGCAAACCACCGCGTGATGTCGCGCTCCTCGATCCGTCCCGACACAAACGGGACTTCCTACCCTTCCGAGGACTCACGCGTTCCGTGAAGAATGTGCGGATTGCATCAGCGCGGAGGCCAAATGGAGACAGGACACGGGGAAGAGACGGCATCGAGACGCGACGTCGTCATGCGGTGGGTGAAGCGGAGCCTGGTCGGCCTGGTGGCCGCCGCGTTGATAATCCAGCTCGTTCCGTATGGGCGGAGCCACACCAATCCGCCCGTGGTCGCGGAGCCCGTCTGGGACTCGGCACAGACCCGGGAACTGGCGGTCAAAGACTGTTTCGACTGCCACAGCAACGAAACGACCTGGCCCTGGTACTCGAACATCGCTCCTGTGTCGTGGCTGGTTCAGAACCACGTCGACGAGGGCCGGCGGATCCTCAACTTCTCCGAGTGGAATGGCCCGCAGCGGTCTGATGAAGCTGTCGAGACAGTCCGGGAACGCTCGATGCCGCCAACTTCGTACCTGCTTACGCATCCGTCTGCCCGTCTCACCGACGCACAACTCGCCGCGCTCGCCGATGGTCTCGCAAAGACTCTGGGCAACTAGCCGGACGTAGACCTGCCGCTCGCCGCGACCGCCCTCATCACATGGACGGGACAGCCGCGAAATGGCTCTATCTTTGGTTCCTGAGATCGAAGGAGACAGCGATGCAGGCGGATCACGACCGGTACCGGCACAACTTCGCCGAGGAAGTGAACAGCGCCTTCCTATACCGGGTGGCGGCAGAGCTCGAGAAAGACGAGACGCTGAGCGGGGTGTATGTCCGGCTGGCGGAGGCCGAAGAGAGGCACGCCACGCTGTGGGAGAAGCAACTCACCGACGCCGGAGCCCCCGTACCGAGCCGCGAGCCTGACTTCCGCTCCCGTGCGCTGGCCTGGCTGGCTCGACGGATGGGCTCGTCGGTGATCACCCAGGTCATGGCCGCAACGGAGATGTCGGGCAGGTCGATGTATGACGATCAGCCGGAGACCGACGGCACCTCGCTGCGCGCAGACGAGAGGTCGCACGCCGTCATGCTCGATGCCCTGCGCGGGGAGTCGACAAACGGCGTGAGGGGCAGCGTGCTCGCCCGGCTCGAAGGTCGTCACAAGGCGGTGGGGGGTAACGCCTTGCGGGCCGCCGTGCTCGGCGCCAACGATGGGCTCGTCTCCAACACGTCGCTCGTGACGGGAGTGGCGGGTGCCTCGTTTGCGGCGTCTGCCGTCCTGCTCTCCGGTCTCGCCGGCCTGCTGGCGGGGGCCATCTCGATGGCGCTCGGAGAATGGCTCTCGGTGCAGAGCTCCCGCGAGCTCCATCAGGCCCAGATCGAGACCGAGCGCGAGGAGATCCTGGCCATGCCCGAGGCGGAGGCCGAGGAGTTGGCCCTCATCTACGAGGCGAAGGGCATGGCACCGGAGGAAGCCGCCAAAGCGGCTCGGGACGTGATGGCGGATCCTGATGCGTTCCTGGATACGAAGGTTCGAGAGGAGCTCGGGATCGATCCGGAGGACTTGGGAGGCTCGGCGTGGGAAGCCGCTACCGCCTCGTTCTTTCTCTTCGCCATCGGAGCGGTCATTCCGGTCATCCCGTTCTTCTTTGTCTCCGGTGCAGCTGCCGTGCTCACCAGCTTGGCGCTGGCGGCGGTGGGGCTGTTCCTCCTCGGTGCAGCCACCGCGCTGGTAACCGGCACCGGAGTGCTCCGGACGGGGTCCCGCTCGCTGCTGCTCGGTCTGGCAGCCGCAGGGGCCACCTATGGAATCGGCTCACTGCTCGGCGGCGCCGTCGGCGGATGACCATTTGGATGCGATCGCTACCGTCCATCATATGGCAGAATCCCTGCGCCTCGTCGGGTCGGTACGCGCCGGTTTCACGCAGCCTTAATGACGGTGGACAAAATGGGCTGAGTCCCCAATCGGCGTAACACCAATCGGAGTAACACCAATAGGAGTAACACCAATAGGAGTAACAATGTCCCGTATACCCAAGCTGCTCATCGCGCTGTTGTTGCTGCTGAGCCTCGCCTCCTGCTCGTCCGACTCCGGCGAATCGGGATCGACGAGCCAAGCGCCCGCCAGCGGCGCCGTCGAGACCACGGCGGCCGGGGAAACGACCCCGGCCACCGAGACCACAGAGACCACCCAGACCACCGGGAGCGACGCGGGCAGTCTCGGCATCGACCCTTGCGGGCTGCTGACCGCGGATGAGATCACCTCCGCTACCGGCGTCGAGTTTGGCGAGGGAACCCTCAACGAGACGATCAGCGGCGAGAGCCAGGCCGCATGCGACTGGATCTCCACGGGCTCGGAGTTCGCCACCGCCCAGGTGTTGATACTCGACGCCGGAGCCAACGCGTTCGACTCGAACAAGTCCAGCTCCGAAGACATCTTCGGGCTCACCACCGAGTCGGTCGACATTCCCGGAGCCGACCGCACCTACGCCACCGCTGAAGGGAGCATCGTGGCGATGGACATAGGGGGGATCTTCGTTCAGGTGGCATACCTTCCGTCCGGACCCGGGACCGTGCTCGACGCCACCGTGCAGCTGGCAACCATCGCGGCAAGTCGGATGCCCTGACCGAACGTCCTCGCCACTTTCTACTCCGAAGAGATGCGAGGGCGGACCCATCACCGTCCACCCCCTCCGGGTCGTGATCAACCTCGACGAGCGTCGCCGGGAGCAGATAATCACGTTCCAGTGATGCTGGACAACGACGCTGGACGACGACGCTGGACGACGACGCGATCCTTCCGGCCGGTCGGTGCGGCGTGCTCGTGAACGGCGAATACCGCCTCCGTGGGGAACCCGACTGAACGCATTATCGTGGCAACGCGTACGACAGCCAGATGGTACGACGCCGGCGGGAGGATGATCCGATGCCCAACCGGGAGCGAACGTGATGGCGACCTCCAATCAAGCCACCGAGCGAGCCCAGTCGCTGGCTCCCGCTGTGACCAGGGCCGCAGCGATCCTCGACCTGCTGGCGCTCGTTCCCACCGAGGCGCTGGGAACGAGCGCGCTCGCTCGCCGCCTCGCGCTGCCCAAGTCGTCCGTGTCCAACATCTGCGGCGCTCTCGTGGCGGCGGGCTTGCTGTCCAGAAGCGGATCCGGATACACCTTGGGACGCAGGCTCGCCGAGCTCGGAGGCGCCTATCTGGCCGGTGTTGACGAGGTCCGGGCCTTCTACCGTGCGTGCGACGAGCTCGAGGTCGCCTCGCAGGAAACCATGCAGCTCGGGGTTCTCGACGGTCTCGAGGTCATATACATCGCACGTCACGATGGCAGTCAGCCCGTGCACCTCGCTTCTGAGATCGGGCGACGGCTGCCGGCAACTTGCACCGCCCTCGGCAAGGCCGCCCTCGCTTCGCTTCCGCATGATGAGCTCGACCGTCGGCTGGTGGATGCGGAGCCGTTGCCGGTTCTCACCCCCCGCTCTCATCGCACCGTCACCGCTTTGCTGGCCGATCTCGAAAAGGTGCGGAAACGGGGGTACGCCATCGACGACGAGGAGACCGCCCCGGGCATCGTGTGCTACGCGGTCGCCCTCCCGGCCGTGAGCATTGGCTCGGATCGGCACGCGGCAAGCGTCTCCCTGGTCAAGGTCGGCACCGACGATGAGCGGCGTGCCGCCCTCGCCGGCGACCTTCTCCGTTTGACGGAGATGATGGGCTACCAGCTGCGGCCCGCAGCCGAATCAAGCTCGTAGGTACCAGAAGTGCTGGTAAACCTGGACCGAGTCGCGCACGGCAATGACGACGCCCCGGGCAGTGTTGCACGGTTGACCGACATCGAACCCACCGCTACCGTTCAGCATCTAAACCATCAACCAGCATGCTGAACGATTTGAATGAGCGGTTCCTCGTAACGGGGGCACTCGGTTTCGTCGGAGCCTGGACACTGAGATGCCTTGTACGCACAGGCACGCCGGTTGTCGGCTTCGATCTCGCCGGGGAGCCCAAACGCCTACGTCTGCTGCTGTCTCCTGAGGAGCTCGATCGGGTCACCCTGCTCACCGGCGACATCTCCGACCTGGACGCGGTGGAAACCGCAATTGCCGAGCACGGCATCACCCATGTCGTCCACCTCGCCGCTCTCCAGGTGCCCTTCTGCCGGGCCGATCCTCCGCTCGGAGCCCGGGTCAACGTGCTGGGGACGGTGAACGTGCTCGAGGCGATCAGACGCAGGCGCGACCAGGTGCGCGGTCTCGTGTACACGAGCTCGATCGGCGTATTCGACGTCGATGACGGTGACCCGGTGACGGGGCATCTCGCTGCCAACGCGACACCGCACCCGGCGAGCCACTATGGCGTCTACAAGCAGGCCAACGAAGGAAACGCCAGGGTCTATTGGCTCGAGCACGGCTTGTCGAGTATCGGCCTCCGACCCATGACCATCTTTGGCCCCGGGCGCGACCAGGGACTGACCAGCGACCCGACCAAGGCGATCCTGGCCGCGCTCCTCGGTCGCCCCTACCGGATCGGCTTTGGTGGCCGTACGCTTTTCCAATACGCCGAGGATGTGGCGTCGACGCTGCTGCAAGCAGCCCGGAGCGGCTTGAGCGGGGCCCACGTGTTCAATCTGGCCGGTTCGCTGGTGTCAATTGACGAGTTCGTGGAGGCGATAGATCGGGTCATCCCCGACGCGGCATCGCTCATCAGTGTGGCGGAGCCTGCACTCCCCTTCCCGGCGGACATCGAGAGCACCGGGCTGGAACAGATCGGTCCGGTGCTGGTGACGCCGCTCGACACGGCGGTGCGCTCCACGGTCGACGTTTTCGAGGAGTGTCTGGCCGATGGCAGGCTCGACCCCGCCACCTATGGCCTGGGCAACGATCCCAAAGGTGGGCCCAAATGAAGGTAGCTCGGTACCGGTACCGGGGAAAACAAAGCATTGGGGTCATCGACGGAGACGCCATCGTCCCGGCTGGTGACGACCTCCTCGCCCCGAGACCGGCCGGCGAACCAATCGCCTTGTCGGCGGTGGATCTTCTCTCACCGGTTGGCAGGGGCGCCAAGATCATCTGTGTCGGCCTCAACTATGCCGACCACGCCGCCGAGAGCGGAGACCCGCCGCCCCCGGAACCCCTGATATTCGCCAAACTGCCCAACAGCTTGATCGGTGCGAGCGAGAATATCCGGCTCCCCGATTTCAGCGATCAGGTCGACTTCGAGGCAGAGCTCGGTGTCGTCATCGCCCGCCGGACCAGCAAGGTCACAGCGACCGATGCCCGCTCGTATGTCTTCGGCTACACGTGCGTCAACGACGTCTCGGCGCGTGATCTCCAGTTCGGCGACGGACAATGGACAAGGGGCAAGTCACTCGACACCTTCTGTCCCGTGGGCCCGTGGGTGGTGACGGCCGACGAGGTCCCCGACCCGCAGACCCTCGGCATCCGGTGTGTGCTCAACGGCGAGGTGATGCAGGAATCGGATACGGCGCTCATGCTCTTCGGTGTCGACGCGCTGGTGAGCTACATATCCCAGGGGATCACTCTGGAGCCGGGCGATCTCATCGCCACCGGCACTCCCCCCGGTGTCGGATTCGCCCGCACACCACCGGTTTACCTGGCCCGGGGAGATGTCATCCGGGTGGAGATCGACCACGTCGGATCTCTGGCGAACCGGGTGACGTGACGCCAGAAATCGACGCACCGGCCGCTACTCCGGTGGCCCGGTAGGGCCCCTCGGGGAAATGTCACCGTTCAATGAGCACGCCCTGAAGTGTGGAGCTGAGGTCGAACCGTCGTCCCTATCCCCCGCCGACGTCACGATCCGGCATCACGGGCTGTCGGAGGTCTTGGTGGCGCTCCACGAGCCGCTGCCCGCACCGCTCATCTCCCACGTGCCTGACATGGAGCTCCCTGAGACCGAGCCCGAATAGGTGATCTCCTGCGAGCCGACGGTACCAAACTGGATGGTGTCGCCGTCCACGGTCCCGTTGATAGCAAGGTCGCCTCCCAACGAGGGAAGTGTGATCGTGCCGGTCAACGCCGACCCTGACTGTTGCCACGTGAGGTCGAAGGTTCCTTCGTAGGAGCCGCTGTAATTCCCGGACCACTTCCCCGAGAGGAGGCCGGTGTCCGACACCGTCGTCGTAGTCGTTGTCGCGGCAGTCGTGCTGCTCGCGGCACTGGTCGTGGTCGTAGTAGCGGCGGTCGTGGCCGGAGCAGCGGCGGTCGTGGTCGAGGCCGCTGCCGTCGTGCTACTGCTGGCGGTCGGAGCGGTCGTGGTCGTTGTGGTCTCGGTCAAGTCCCCACCGCCGCACGCGGAGGCCGCCATGCCGAGCACGGCGATGAGAGCGATGATCCGTATGCCCGAGGACAGGGACGATCGCGCTGATGTTCGAACGAAACTGCGGTACCCCAGTGGATTACGTGGGGTCGCGGAGGCCGGCTGGTATTGCATCGGTGAATCCTCCCTGCCTGCCGTTCACGGGTGGAACGGATGAGTTGTTCGGTTCGAGATCTCGGTTTCGAGCTCTCGAAACCACCAAGTTTCGCCCGCCGGCTAAGGGGCACCTGAGAACAGAATGAGAGTCAGGTGAGATGCTTGCGGTCTGCCTCGTTTCTCATCCGGGATGGCTGCCTACTGACTCTGTTGCCTGAAGAGACCCAGGGCGGACCCGGTGCCTGCGCCCGGCGATCACGGATTGGTCGGGTGAACCGGTACCCGGGTGTGGCACTACCACCGCTCCGACGCGCTCCACTCATCCGGGGAGTGACAACAAATGAGCTGCGGATTCCTGGGTGCCTCGTCATCTACGACTGATGAGGGGTAGCTGATCCACGTGAACAAGACACCAACCAGACACCCTCCTAGCGCAGCGGTGCTGCCATCATCCCGATCCCGATCAGAGCAAGCAGGACCACGCCCACGAGCAGCAGATCCCACACCAGTACCCGGCCGGCGTCGTGCTCGGACGTGACCCGGGCAACGAGCGGATCGCCGAACCACGCCGCGAGTCCGATGAGAAGGGCACCGCCTAGCACCAGTGCCAACGCAAAATGCCCTAGCAACATGGCGAGTACCGCGACCAGAGCCAGGATCAGGACGGTGGCCAAGGGTCTTCGCGCCCAACGAGACCTCTCTGTGATATCCATGACTTCAGCATTAGTGCATCGCCACGGGCATGTGAAGGCTCCATACGCACTATTGATACTCATGAGCGGATTACGGATGTGATCCTTCCGTGCAACCGCCGCGGCTGGCAGAGCGGGTCCAATGCCGGGCGACCACCCGATCCTGTCGGGCGACCACCCGATCCGTTCTCATCACCCCGGCGGATAAAGTACCCTGCTGCTTCGAGGGCCTGCTACCGACCACCAATCGAGAGCCTCCTCCCCCCAATTGCCGACCCGGGCATAGCGCCGGCTACCCCGGAAGGGCGACATTCCGGAGCCGACTATCGAATGCTGCTTGTCGGACGCCTACCAGGCGGTACGGAACAGCCATCGGCTCCTACGCACGCGACCACGACGCAAAGGGCCAGCCCCTGAGCCGGGCCGGCTACACCCCTTCGACGAGAGCGAATACTGCGTCGAAGCGGGCCAGCGCATCGTCGATCACCGAGTCGGTGTCGGCCATCGAGGTGTACATCCGGGACCCTGCCAGCGTGATGATGCCGTGTGCCGCATACGCCGCTCCCATTTGCTCCATCAACTCCTTGCGGACGTCTTTCTCCTTGAGCAACTTCACGGGGTTGTGCATGTCGAGCAACATGACACCGCTGCATTCGAGGTGGACGATCGAGCCCTGGTTGTAGACCACATAGGGAAGACCGTACTTGTCTATCAGGCGCCGTAGCCCGCGAGCGAGACGGTCGCCGGCGCGCCCGGCGATCACCGGGGCGTTGGTCCGGGCCATCTCCTCGATGGCGAAGAAGCCTGCGGCACAGGACAGCGGGTTCGCAGACAGCGTTCCGCCGACCTGGATGTGGGCGCCGGATTTCCCATCGAGCCCGGAGCCGAAGACGGCCATCACGTCGGATCGACCACCGACACCACCGGCCATCGGATAGCCACCCGCCACCGCCTTGCCGAACACGGTCAGGTCCGGAGTGACGCCGAAATAGCCGGCGGCGCCGCCCATACCAACCCGGAAACCGGTGACGACCTCGTCGAATATCAGCAGAGACCCGAACTCGTCACAAAGCTCCCGGACCCTGGCGTTGTAGTCAGGGGGGACGGGACGGGTCCCCGACTCCGGTCCGAGTGGCTCGACGATCACAGCCGCGGTCCCACCACGAGCCCTGTTCTCGACAAACTTCCGTTTCAGCGCGCCCAGATCATGCGGGAAGACCTCACGGGTACGGCTGGTGGCGCCGAAAGGAATACCCTTGGCGTTCATCCGGTACGTGCCGGGCACGCGCAAACCGTAGACCATGGTGTCCGACCAGCCGTGGTAGGCGCCGCCAACCTTCATCACCATTTTGTTGCCCGTGTACGTCCGGGCCGCGCGCACGGCGGCCATCACGGCTTCGGTTCCCGAACCGAGCGACCGGTACATCTCGATGTGCGGCATGTAGCGGTGGATGATCTCAGCCAGCTTGAGCTCGTACTCGTGGAACAGCCCGGTGACCGGCCCGGACCGGCGGACAACGGCCGCCACCTGCTCGTTGACCGGTGCGTAGTTGCTGCCGAGAATGGTCGGGCCACCCGCCTGGAGGAAGTCGATGTAGGTATTGCCGTCGCGGTCTGTGAGGTGAGCGCCTTCTGCCCCGCCGATGGCGAGCGGGAACGGGTAGTTGAAAGCCAGGTTGTGCTGCACCCCGCCCGGTATGCGTGCTCTGGCCCGATCGGTGATCTCCTTGCTGCCGGCGCACTTCGTCTCGAAGTAGTTGAGGACGTCGAGCAGAGCATCATGTCTCAACCCGCGCACCGGCTGAGCCACGAGGGCATCGAGACGGCGCATGGTGTCCTCGACATCCGGATACTCGCTGATGGCATAGCCGAGAAGGGCCGATTCGCTACCTGGAACTTCGACGACACGGGTCTCCGGTACGGTGGGGCCGTCGGCGGCGATCCGGGCTGCGGCGGCGTCGGCACTGGGCAGTTCCTCGTCGGTCGAAACCCGCACCGATGGAACCGATTCGCTGATCTGGGCGGCGATCCTCTTCTCGTCCTTGCGCAGCTTGGTGAAGGCAATCTCGCGCACCCAATCCGGGATGGTGTAGACCTTCCCCGATTCGGTGAGGAGACTCAGCAGATAGGCGATGGAGACCTTCTCGAGCAACGCCATGTTGAATACGGCCCGGACGGGATCGGTACCGAGAGCCACGATTCCGTGGTTGGCGATGATGAAGGCGTTGTCTCCGCTCGCGATCTTCTTCTCGACTTTCCTGGCAAGGAACCCGGTGCCCGACGGGGCGTAGTCGATGATGGCCACCCGCTTGCCGAGAAAGCGGACCTGCTCGTCGGTCAGCGCCGGGATCTCCTTGCGCAGGAACGCCAGAGCCGAGGCATACGGCTGATGGGTATGAACGATGGCGTTGACGTCGGGGCGCGCCCGGTAGACATTGGCGTGCATCCCGGCTTCGATGGACGGCGCCATGACAGGGCTCGACTCATCGGGAATGTGATTGCCGTCGAAGTCGACGACGCAGATGTCATCGATCCGCATCTTGTCGTAGTCGTAGTTGCTTGGAGTGACGGCATAAAGACGGTGCCCGGGAATCCGAACGGACACATTGCCCTCTGTCGCCTTGAGGTAGCCCCTTTCCAGCATGGTGCGGCACATATCGACCACGTGCTGGCGTGACATCTGGTGCTCCACGGGGACCTCCTTGGTCATCTCAGCGTCACTATCTATCATCGCAAACGGAACGTGACATTTCTACGTCCCCGAATGACCGATATTCGAAGAAGGATCTAGCACAATATGATAGATTCGCTTCTATGACCGTCCCAGCCGTATCGTCGACTCCGTGGCAGCGCTTGCCGCTGGAACTGGGCCCGGCCCTGCGCAGCCGGCTGGATGCCACCGTTCGGGCCATCGCCGATCAGATCACAGCCGCCATCCCCGGTGTCGCCGACAACGCAAAACTCGCCGACAATGCAAAACTCGCCATGGATGTTCAACGCGGTGTCCGGGTGGCTCTGGAACGGTTTCTCGAGCTCGTCGGAACCGACGACGCGGCCCTGCCGGCGCGCGTCCGGGAGACGTTCGTTGAGCTCGGTGCTGCTGAAGCCCGGGAGGATCGCACCCCTGAGACGCTGCTTTCTGCCCTCCGCACCGCTGCCCGTGTGCTGATGCGTACCACGTCCGATGCCTTGTCCAGGGTCCGACCGATCGACACGGAGGACCTCGTTGATCTATCCGACGCGATCACGACTTTCGTCGACGAGTTGGCTGCGGCCAGTACCGACGGCTTCACCCTCCAGCTGCGCGAGCAGGCGGGCGAAAGTGACCGGCGACGCCGGCTGCTGTCCGAGCTGCTGCTGCGTGGCGGCACCCCCGAGCGAGCGATCCTGGCGGCGGCGGACGGCATCGGGTGGCGGCGGATCGACGCCCTGGTGCCGGTCATCCTGCCACCCGAGCAGACAAGACACGCCCGGTTCCACTACCGCAGCGAGGCGGTCGTCACCGAGCGTGAGCACGACTCCGTGCTCATACTTCGCCGGGGCGTACTTTCGTCACGAGCCCAACTCGCTGAGACCCTGCACGGTCGGGGTGCCGTGGTCGGACCGACCGTCAACTGGGCACGTCTGCCCCAGGCAGTCCGGCTCACCGAGCTCGCAGCGCAACTCGCCGCCGACCGGAATGTAGAGGCGCCGGATTCAGACGACCCGATTTTCGTTGAAGATCATCTGGTGACGCTGGCGTTGCGCGGTGAGCAGAGCGCGCTCGCGTTCCTGTCCGAGCGCAGACTTTCCGCTCTTGTCGACCTGCGCGAAACAACCCGCCAGCGACTTCTCGAGACTCTCCACAGTTGGCTGCGCCATTGGGGCTCCCGCACCGCAGTCGCCGTCGAGCTACACGTTCATCCGCAGACCGTCAGCTACCGGATCAGACAGCTGCGCGACCTGCTCGGAGATGACCTCGACGACGCCACCACCCGGTTCGAGCTGCTGCTCGTGCTCGCCGATCGCGCCGAGTCCTAGCGTCTCCGCAAGGTTGTCTAGCCCTCCAGGACAGCGAGGTCACGCTCGGCGAACAACCGGTGCAGATACTCCTCGTTGAGTATCACCGACAGGCATTCGCGCACCGGGAAGCTCCGTGGTGGAGGCCAGCCGGGACCACCGACCGGCGTGGTCTGTTCGTCGAGGCTCTCATCGGTCAGCCCCTCGATGACGTGACGAACGGTATCCATCCGGTCGCGACGGAGGGCCAGTACATCGTCGAGCGAAGGACGGGCACTGCGATCACGAGGTATCCCCGGGGTGTCGGGCATGCCATCCCAGGGCAGGTCGAGAGGATCCCACGGTGCCGGGTCACCGAGGATGGCCCGCCGGATCCAGGCGTCGGTGGCGAACACGAGATGCCGGAGAGTCTCGATGAATGACCACTCCCCGTTCACCGACTCATGGAGGAGTAGGGGGTCGAGCCGGCGGGCCCGTCCGACAGTGTCTTCCCAGCGTTGCTCGACTATGTCCCATGCCTCCTCGAACCCTGCCGGATCGGTTGGCCGCATCCTGGCCCGATCCGGGTCACGGTGATCGAGCTCTGCCTCGACGAGAGGACCGATGTCAACACCGTTGACCACGACGTTGACCAGCTCAGCGTCGATCTCGACATTCACCATCTCCGCACCGCTAATGCGAACGTCACGCATGTCGACGCCACGGAACGTGACGGAACTGAGGTCGCAGGAACGGAACGTCGCCCCGGTCAGATCCACGTGCTCGAAATTGGCGTCGTTGAGGCGGGTGCTCTCAAATCCAACGCCGCGAAGGTCGGCTTCGACGAAATCATCCATCGGGGAAACCTACCCGCGGTTCCGGTCATATGCCGTCCGCAAAGTGAGAACGACCCCGACAATCTGAATCCCTGATGATCTCACCCCGGGGATTCCGTGTCGACAGATTCGCTCTGGTTCAGCGCGGCCAGCTGGACCAGGTTGCCGCAGGTGTCGTCGAAAACGGCCGTCGTGGTTCCGCCCATCTCGAGCGGCCGCTGGGTGAAATTCACTCCTAGGGCGACGAGCCGCTCGTACTCGGCATTCACGTTGGCAACGGCAAACGAGGTCACGGGTATCCCGTCGGTCATCAATGCGTCCCGGTACGGCTTGACCGCCGGATGGTTGGATGGCTCCAGGAGCAGCTGCGGACCATCCGGGTCCTCCCCGCTGACTACCGTCAGCCACCGGTCCGCCCCAACCGGGACGTCGAAATTCTTCTCGAAGCCGAGCTTGTTGGTGTAGAAGTCGAGCGCTTTCGCCTGGTCGTCGACAAACACGCTCGTTATGTAGATCCTCAATTCTCATCCTTTCGCTCCGGTACCGGCCAGCGTTCTGCAATGGCGCGGATCGGCGTTGTATCGATGAAGTGGTACTTGTATCTGCCCTCCCGCCGCGATGACACCAGCCCGGCGGCCTCGAGAACATCGAGGTGCTGTGAGATTGCCTGCCTCGACAGAGCGAGCCCATGTCCCATGGTCAGGCGGGCACACAGCTCGAACAGCGTCTGTCCATCCCGATCCGCCAACTCGTCCAGCAACGCCCGCCGGGCCCTGGCCGATAGTGCGTGGAACACTGCATCGTTCACCATGTCACAATAGGCAAGTGTTCACTTGCCTGTCAACGAGCCTAATTGGCGTTCTCACTCGGAGACGCGTGGCACCACCACCGCCAGCACACCGAGCGACAGGACTCCGATCGCAATGAAAGTGGCCGTCGCCACGGCCGCAGAGAGCGCACCGGAGGCGGCCGCCGTCGCCACGGCGATACCACCGAGCACGACAGGTGCCGAAACGACCACCATGGCACCAAGCTCGACAGCGACCGGCGACTCGAGGTCGGGATCGACGAGAGCGAGCAAGGCGAGGCCTGAGGCCGCCGTCCCTGTGACGGTACCGAACAACGCCAGAGTACGTTCCAGCCTCCACTGCGAGAGCCACCGCCTGGCGATCAGCAAGACAGCAACGGTCGCGACTACAGCGGTGGCGATCACCGCGATCATCGGCCAGACGACACTGCTGACCGCCTCCCAGGTGAGCGAGCCGAGGATGGCAACCGTCAACGCATCGACGCCGATGAGGGTCACCCGGCGGGTCTCGGCGCCATTGATGACGACGCCCCGGGCGGTGAGCACCCGGCGAGCGGCCATCCCGATCAGCAGACAGAAGAAGAACAAGACACCGAGAACCAGGTCGCGGAGATCCTTGTCGACCGCACCGAGACCATGGAACACGAGTTGGTATATGGCCGCATAGCTGGCAACGACAATGAGGCCCAGCAGGACCGTGGCACGGGTTAGGCCGTACCACCTGGTGACCAGCCCGTCCCCCGCCGGCCGCCGCCGGCGCACAACCAACAGACCACCGAGATAGGCGATGAGGAAGCCGACCGACGCGATCGTGGCGCCGATGGAAGTTGCGTTGGCGAACCCGTAGTCGGATTCCCACAGGCGCCCGATCGACACCGCCTGTCCCGGGCCTTCGTTGAGGCCCATCGGCGCCAGGAACCCAAAGCCGGCGTGAAGCGAGCTGAAGGCGAGTACCGCCAGCCCGCCGGCAGCCGCCTGGAGTGAGAATGTCGCCCATTGCCCGACTCCCATCCAGATAGCTCCCTTGCGAACCCTCGTCTCACCGGAAGGTGTCAGACCGATGGCCAGGAATGAGATGCCGAAGAGGTGATACGCGGTGTCCTGCCATCTCACTGGCGAGGCGGGAAGCCAGCCGACCGCCCTTATCGCAACAGCGACCAGACCACCGAGGATCGCCGCAGGCACGACGGCCAGCAGCACTCCCCGGGTCGGCAGGGCGCGGCGCAGCAGCCAGCCGACGAGGAGGAGCAGTGCCGTCCCGATGAGCGCAATGGTCATCGGTACAGGAACTGGAGGAAGGCGGAAATGGCCGCAGCTCTCGCCTCAGGTTCGAGCGAGTCGATCGCCGCGTCGATCAGCGCCCGGTCCTTGTCGAGGTCGAGCGAGTCGAGGAGCGTGCCGATCATTGCCGGATCGACCGCACTGAGATCCATGCCCGCCAGCGGGGACGGGCCTGCCGCGTCCCGGGATGCGGTTGCGATGAGATCTCCGGCCAGTTCCTCAGCCAGCGGCAGATGGGCTGCGGTGATCGTGAAATGCATATGCGCCGGCGAAGGGCCAAACGACGGAGTAACCCCGATCATCCACCCCCGCTCCTTCATCCCGGCTGCGTGGTTAAACACATCTGCCGACGTCACCGCAAACAGCGGGGCATCCGGCTCCGCCACCAGATCGACCACATCGCTGGCTCGGACCGCATCGAGCAAATATGCGGTCGCCTGCCAGGCGTCATTCGCCAGGTCGCGATAGCCGGCGACGCCGAGGTGTTGCACGGCCGCCCAGGCGGCTGCAAGCGGCGCACCCGACCTCGTGGACTGGACCGTGGCGTTGGCGACGGGATAGCCGGTCCATGATGCGGTCGCAAAAAATTGGTGTGACCTCAGGTCAGCCGTTCGGTAGAGGACGAGCGAGGCACCCTTCGGGGTGTACCCGTACTTGTGGAGATCTGCCGAGATCGAATCAACGGTGTCAACCGCAAAATCGAACTCGGGGGCATCCGCGAGGAACGGCAGCACCATCCCGCCGACACACGCGTCGACGTGGAACCAGCAGCCGGCGTCCCCGGCGATACCGCCTATGGTCGCAACCGGATCGACAACGCCGTGTGCATACGACGGTGCCGAAGCAGCCACAAGGACGGTGGCCTCGTCGATGGCCTGTGCGAGCGCATCGGGCACCGCTCGGAAACCGCCGTCGACGGCGGTAGTCCGGATCTCGAGGTCGAGGTATGCGGCGGCCTTGTGAAAGGCGGCGTGTGCCGTGATGGGAACGACCATGTTCAACTTGCCGGCGGCGCCCCGGGCCCGGGCGGCGTCCCGGGCGGCCTTGGCGGCGAGCAGGATCGATTCGGTACCACCCGAGGTCACCGACCCGACCACGGCTTCGCCACCGTGCAGAATCGACCGCCCAAACGCCACCAGATCGTTCTCGAACTTCAAGAAGCTGGGGAAGGCGGTCGGGTCGAGCCCGTTCGACCCGGCGAATAATCGCATGGCCTCGCTGGTGAGCGGACCGAGATCGGGCCCGTCGAAGACATAGGTGAAGGCATGGCCGTACCCCCACGCACCGTCCCGGGAAGCGATCTCGCGCAGCTCGGAAACTACCTCGTCAACAGGTCGCGTCTGCTCCATGGCCACAGGATAAGACGATCCAAGCCTGCCTGTCCTGTCCGTTCACCGTCCCGGGACGGCCGGCGCCACGCACAGCTGTTCGCACCATGAGCACCAGCGATCACGCTGGTTACATGCCGCTGCGTGCCGATGTGACGGGAAAGTAGTGATCGATGTACCGGTTCCTCAGACCGAAGTGCTCGGGGTATCGCTTGAATGCGATCCTTCCCGCCGGAACGCGGTGACCGCTCGAGACCAACCGGGCCGCGATGGCATCGGCGGCAGCATTCATCTCGGCTAGCAAGTGCCCATCGCGGAGCACGTGACGAAAGACCCGGAAGTCGCCACCGGGCAAAACGAGCGATTCGAACGGAGGGCCGGGCTCGACGGCGTCGGGCAGCTCGGTCGCCGCGAGAAACTCGATGGTGCCGTCATCATCCTCCGCGACGACCACGCCGTAACTCTCCGACCTCCGCGTTTGACCATGCTTCTGCCGGAACTCGACGAGCTGCTCCCAGAGCGCCGACATCTCCGCGTAGTTGGCAGGACCAAACAGGCGTCGCAACCCGACCAGGACAATGTCGGGACGGCTTTCGACACGCTCGGTGAGGGTGGGCACTACGCCCACGGCCACCCGGTTGCGACGCGGAAGTGTCGTCGCACGAGACCGCTGCAACCTGCCCGGCGTCGAGCCAAACGCACGTGTGAACGCTCTTGTGAACGCCTCCTGCGACTTGAATCCGCATTCGATCGCAATCTCGATGAGACGAGCGGCTGGATCATCGATAATGCGGCGAGCGGCCACTTCGAGCCGACGGCCGCGAACGTAAGCCATTGCCGTCTCGCCTTGAATCCTTGTGAACCTGCGCGAGAACTGCGATGCGGAATACCCCACCGCGGCGGCAATGGAAGCAATATCGAGCGGCTCGAACAGATGTCGCTCGATGTAGGCAATCGCACGCAGGTGCTCGTGGGAGTCCGCCAAGAAGCGTTCCTCTTGCGATGTCAACGTGTCGGGAGATGACATAAGCTCGCAAAGCGTACATCCGTCCCGGCCAGCGTGGTGCGGATCGGCTCTCGAAGCGACGCGGGCAGGTGTCAGCCTGCGACCTCCGCTACGAGTAGTCCCGCGGCCACTTTCGCCCCGTCCGATACGACGTGACCTGCGACGATCTGCGCTTGATCTAGCACAACGGGCTCGAGCACGTCACGGATGGCTACCGCGATTGCATCGGCTGTCGCCTGCTTGGCCGGTACCCCGGCGCCGGTACCCAACCGGCGGACCCGTTCTGCCCAGTAGAACTGATCGCTGAACATCGGGACAACTACCTGCGGCACGCCGGCTCTCATAGCTGCTGCGGTCGTTCCCGCGCCGCCGTGGTGAACGACGGCAGCAACCCGACCGAACAGCCTCCGATGGTTGACGGCCTCGATCTCGAGGCAGTCGGGCACACCCGCCATGGGATCGAAGTTGGCCCAACCCCGGCCGAGCACTATGCGACGGCCCGCGGACCGCGCACCATCGAGGACCGCGCCCACTATTTCGGGCTGGGCGGGCATGCTGCCGAATCCGGCGTAGATCGGTGGCTCACCTTCGTCGAGGAATGCCGTCAGTTGCGGGTCGAGCGGGCTCGTGTCCTCGAGGACCCAGTCGCCGGTCTGGGTGACCTGCAACCCCGGCGTCGAAGGCATCGGTGCAAGGTAGGGATCTGCGGCGAGCCACGGGCGCTTGCCCAGGACGTGTGCGTAGACGTCGTCAATCGGCTCTAGGCCTCGCTGTGATCGATTGACGTTTATTCGCTCCAGCGACCTCTCGTTCCAGACGCGGGCGTGCTCTCTCCAGAGCCGGGCGCCGTCGTCAGGCGGTCCCGGCTCCCAAACCGTGCCAGGCGCAGGCGGTGGGGCGTGGTCGGGCGATGGAAGGGCCACAGGTGCGTAGACGGCACTGACGTAAGGGATTCCCTTCAGCTCAGCGATAGATGGCGCCGCGTACTGGTGGGCGTTGGCACCAATGATCACATCGCACTCCTCCACAGCGGGTTGAATCGAGTCGAACTGGTCTGTGATCAGATCCGGCATCGATTCCCGCAGACGCTGCAACTGTTCGGTGGTCAACGCTGACTGTGCCGAGCTCGCTTGTGCTGCCGGCACTCGCATCTCGACACCTACGGGAACCGCCTCGAACCCCATCTCCTCGGCCCGACCCACGAAGTTGGGTGGGATGCACAATCTCACATCATGTCCGAGCCTGCGGATCTCGAGCGCCAGCGCGAGCACAGGCTGCACGTCGCCCCTCGTCCCGACCGCCGATAGCAGCACCCGCCGCGTGATGATCTTGTTCTCGATGCCCGTCACAAATCTCCCTCCTATGCAGCAAGTGGGCTGCGCCCAACGACGATGGAGCGAGCCCTGCGGCCCGAGCCGGCAGGGTAAGGGTTTCTCGCGGAGACGTCTTGATCGTGCGTGCTGTCCTGCCGGTGCGATTCAGATGTTGACGGTTCCTTCGATGCAGGTGACCGCGTCACCACCGACCCAGACAGCTTCATCGACCTGATCGATGTAGACGCGGCCCCGGCGACCAAGAGCCGTGCCCTGAGCTGCGACGTAGGGAGCCGTGGCCACACCCGTCGCCAGCATCCATTGTGCCAGCGAGGCGTTGAGACTGCCGGTGACGGGGTCCTCACGCATCGAGCTCCCAACCGGGAAGAACGCCCTGACCTCGAACTGCGCCGGCGAGCCGGCCGGGTATGGGGCAACGACCCCGATGTCGAGCGACGCATACCCGGGCTCGATCGCCAGCACACGACTCGGCTCCGCGATCCGGATACCGACCCATCCCGGACCGTTGTCCAGCCATGCCGCATCCACAACCTCGTCCTCCTCCAGCCCGAGCGACTTGATCGCTACGTCCATCGTGGTGCGATCCACTGGACCGCTTCGTAGCAACGGTGGCGCCTGGAAACCGAGCCGACCGTGCTCATGTCTGAGCTGAATCAGCCCCACCCCACACTCCTGAACCACAACATCGCTCGTACGGGGTCTACCTCCAGACTCCAGCCAGGCGTGACAAGAGCCAATCGTCGGATGGCCGGCGAAAGGAAGCTCGGAGACCGGCGTGAAGATCCGCACCCGGTAATCGGCACCCGGATTCTCGGGCGGTAGCAAGAAAGTCGTCTCGGACAGGTTGGTCCAGTGGGCGAAGCGACGCATCTCGTCGGTGTCGAGACCGGACCCGTCGACCACCACGGCCACCGGGTTTCCTCGAAACGGCTCGTCCGTGAATACATCGACCTGCTTGAAGGGGCGCGGCATGGACGCAAGGCTAGCGGCGCGACCTGGCGTTGCGGTCGGCTACCAGACGGACACCAGGATCGACGCGACGAGAATCCCGATGAGGTGATAGCCGGCGGTTATGCCGAACCAGGTCATCTGCTCCTTCCTCGTCGGATCGAACACCGCGGTCACATAGAACAGGACGCTCGAGATCCCGACGCCGATGACGAGACCAAGGACGATGCCCTCAGCAAACGTGTCGGAACCGGTAGCGACGGCGATCATCGCGATGGCAGTCGACCCGACCAGATACGCAGCCAGCGGCCCAACGTAGGACAGCGCCGTCATCGCCGGCGGCGCCGCCTCTGGATCCCAGCCGATCGAGCGCATCCACGGTTTACCGAAACCAGCCCGGTTGTACCAACCGGCGCCGAGTGCGTACCACAAGACCCCGGCGACGATGATCGCCAGCCAGTTGACGTCCCCCAATGTGTCGAAGCTCACCCGTCCTCCTCTCCTTGGCACCGCAACGCTAGTCCCCGATATTCCGCGGTGTTCGATGACAGGGGCCTCGAGGAAATCGATGCCTCAGGCACCCTAGGCTGCAGCTCCGGCCGGGTCACAACGGGGGTGGCCGCCAGGACCACGACGAAGGCGACCGGCATGAACGCCGTAGTCGTCTCCTGTGACAGGCTGACCGTCCCGGTCGCCAGGTAGTCTCCCCTGCCATGACGACCATCGAATGGCTTCTCGACTCCGACCCTGCGATCCGCTGGCAGGTGTTGCGCGACCTCACGGATTCCACTCCCGGGGAGGTGGCCACCGAACGCGCCCGGATCCCCGGCGCGGGTTGGGGGGCACAACTTCTTGCGCTCCAGGACGCCGATGGGCGATGGGACGGTGGCACCTACCGGCCGGGCTGGGTCGATGAGTCCAAGCCGTTCTTCGATGCGTGGACGGCAACACATTTCGCGCTCCAGCAGTTGCGTGAGTTCGGGCTCGACCCCACCAGCCCCGAGGCACACCGCGCTGTTGCTCTCGTCCGTGACAACGTGAGGTGGGACGCAAACGACGCCCTCTACTTCGAAGGTGAAACGGAGCCTTGCATCAACGGGATCGCATTGGCCGGCGGCGCCTATTTCGGCCAGGTGTTCGACGGCATCGTTGACCGCCTCCTGAGCGACCAGCTCCCCGACGGGGGCTGGAACTGCTGGGCCGAGTACGGGGCGAAGGTCTCCTCGTTCCACACGACGATCTGCGTACTCGAGGGCTTGCTCGGGTGGGAGCGGGCAGGAGGAACTTCAGAGAAGGTGACCAGGGCGCGCCACGAAGGCGAGGAATACCTTCTCGAACGCCGGCTCTACCGAAGCCTGTCGACCGGCGACGTCGTCGATCCGCGATTCGCCATGTTCTCCTTCCCGACATACTGGTACTACGACGTTCTGCGCGCCCTCGATTACCTGCGGGCGACCGGCGCCGAGCCGGATGACCGGTGCGCCGAAGCGGTCGACATGGTCGCCGACAGGTGCGATGAAGATGGGCGCTGGCCGCTCGAGAACATCCACCAGGGCCCGACGCATTTCGAGATGGAGGGCCCGGAAGGCTTCCCAAGCCGCTGGAACACCCTGCGAGGGCTGCGCGTCCTCAGCTGGGCGGGTCGCGGTGTTGTTCGACGCGCTGGTTGAGACCGACACAGATGGTCTTCGCTTGCCTCTCGACCGGCACATGCAGGTCGTCTGCGGAGAGCGGGAGCGGCTCGCCAATAGGTGCTGATCGACCGGGCCGTCTCCGGCCGAACGATCGTGTGACACCCGAAAACGTCGGGAATTCGGCCGAGCGCCTGCGACGCAGAGACCGCCGGACCGGAGGCTTCCTCGGTTTTCCAACCGCCCTGTGCGCTCGTGTGATAATGGAGCCCTGATGCGAATTACTGATCTCACCGCGCTTGACATTCGATTCCCCACGTCGCGGTCGCTAGACGGCTCAGACGCCATGACCGACGCCCCGGACTATTCAGCTGCGTACGTGATGCTGAAGACGGACATCCCCGGCGCGACCGGCCACGGATTGACGTTTACGACCGGCCGCGGAAACGAGCTCTGCGTGGCCGCGATCAAGGCCCTGGCCCCCCTTGTGGTGGGCCGGGATCTCGACACGATAACCGCCGATCTCGGAGCCTTCTGGAGCTCGCTGGTCGAGGATGGGCAGCTGCGGTGGGTTGGGCCCGAGAAGGGCGTGATCCACCTGGCCACCGCCGCCGTGGTGAATGCAGTCTGGGACCTGTACGCCAAAGTGGAGGGCAAGCCGCTGTGGCGGTTGCTGGCCGACATGACACCTGAAGATCTGGTCAGGTGCATCCCATTCCGCTATATCACCGACGCCCTCACTCCCGATGAGGCGTTTGCCATTCTGGAAGACGGACTCCGTGGTCGTGACAGGCGGTTCGAGCAGGTGCTGGCGAAGGGATGTCCGGCCTACACGACTTCAGTCGGTTGGCTGGGATACTCCGACGACAAGGTTCGTACGCTGTGCAACGAGGGACTGGCCCAGGGATGGCGACATTTCAAACTGAAGGTGGGTCGTGATCTGCAGGAGGACATCCGGCGCGCCGCGCTCGTACGCGGTGTGATCGGCGACGAGCACGCCCTGATGCTGGATGCAAACCAGGTGTGGGACGTAGACGAGGCAATCACGTGGATGAACGAGCTCGCGTCATTCCAGCCGCTGTGGATCGAGGAGCCGACCAGTCCCGACGACATTCTCGGCCATGCCCGGATCGCCCAAGCCATGGAACCGATGGGTATCGGTGTCGCCACGGGCGAGCACTGCCACAACCGTGTGATGTTCAAACAGCTCTTCCAGAGCGATGCCATAAGGTTCGCCCAGATCGATCCGTGCCGGCTCGGGGGCATCAACGAGGCGCTGGCGGTTCAGCTGATGGCCGCCAAGTTCGGGGTCGCCGTGTGTCCCCACGCCGGTGGAGTTGGCCTGTGCGAGTATGTGCAGCACCTGTCCATATTCGACTACCTCGCGGTGAGCAAAACCACCGAGGGGCGGGTGACCGAGTACGTCGATCATCTGCACGAGCATTTCGTGGATCCAGTGATCATTCGCGACGGCCACTATGTCGCTCCAACGGCACCCGGCACGAGCATCACGATGCACCCCTCATCGATCGACGCCTACTCGTATCCCTTCGGTCGCGAATGGGAGGCAACGCTCTTAGAAGGCGCCTGACGCGAGCAGCGAGCGGTGCCGTCCCGACAACCGCATGCCCGGGCTGTATCGGGCCGCGTCGATGATCCCCTAGCGCAAGCACGCCGGGAAGGCCGCATTCCAGGCACAGAGCTTCAGCGGCGCCGAAGCAGCAACCATGCGGCGATCGCCATGAGCCCAGCCGTTCCACCCCATAGCGCCTTGATTCGACGCTCCAGTCTGCTCACCTGACGGAGCGCATCCTCTCCACCGGTCATCCCGGCGGCCGGGTCCTCGTGCGATGAGCCAGGAGACACGTAGCCGCGCACCGTATTGTCGATCTGATCCAATGTCAGCGGTCCCCCTTTTGACAGGTCGATCCCGGCAAGCGTGACTACCGGCTCCACGCAGGCCGGACGTGGCGCTACACCACCCACCCGACCTCGTTTGTGGGCAGTTGCCACATCATGTGGGGGCTCGCCGACCACCTCGAACCGCGGCACCTCCCGGAGTCGCCCTGGTTCGGTGTTCTCCCCCTCGTGGCCGGCCAACGCTGGAGCCGGGGCGATCCCCTCCTCGTGGTAACGCACTGTAAGAAACACCTTGTCACCGTGTTTGGGCTTCGCTGCAATCGCGCCCACGTCCACAACGACAGACTCAGTGAGGATGACCTCCCGACCGCAGCGGTCGAGTGCCACACCCGGCGCAACCACCACCGCACCCGAGGGAGGGTCGGTCGCCGTCACGGCCAGACCGCACACGGTGCCGGAGCCATGCAACCGGTTATGGGCGCGGGATCGATCCAGGAAATACGCCTGCTCAGCGGCAAAATCGTCCGCAGTCATCAATTTGCCGTCGAAGTACCGGTTCCGCTCCACCACCCGGCCACCGGAGCACGATTGTTGCGACTCGTCCACGACGATCCTCCTTCATCCGAACACCGAATCCTCGCGCAGAAGCGTGCCACAGTCGACAACGTTTCCGCCCCTCGACAGCACCGTTCCGCGTGACCTGCCGTAGGTACCTATGACGTGGACGCGACCCGGTCCGTGTCGGTGACGATACGAGCGTTCCCTACGGCCGGGCGCCCTCGGTATACCGGCACCTGGCTTCTTCAGCCAAGACGCTCAGCCGTTGCCCACAAGCCGAGCGCGGGGTTTGCAATGAAGTGGAGCACCTCGCCGTCCGGGTTCCGCCTGGCACCCGTCGCCGTCGACCCGTCCACGCCCAGCCGCTCCATCTCACGGTGGAGATCTCTCCATTCGAACCCGACGCTCTCCACCTCCTCCCGGGTGAGCCCGCCGTTCGACGGCTCAGTGGCATAGACGATACGAAACCTTCCCTCGGCGCTCCCGTGAATGAGATGAGCGGCGGCTCCCGGGCTCGCCGCAAGCTCCGGATCGGCTTCCATGGCAGCCAGAGTCGCCTCGGCTCCTCGATACCCGTGCCGGCGGATGAGTGCGTCGATGCGCGGGCTCTCGCCAAAACGGCCGACCCCCGGCGCCAGGATCAGCAGCTCACCCCCGTCGGCAATAGCCATTCGGGTGCGGTAGATCGCCTTGTTGCCCAGCCACGTGCTGCGGAACTCGTCAGGATCGAGCCAGCACACCACCCGGGAGAGCTCATTGGTCACGTCGACGTTGCACGCTATCGCCAGGTCGGCGGCCATCCGGAACGCGGCACCTCCCGAGCGGGCCGAGCCACCCCTGCCTGCGTAAAGACCGCGCTGGACAACACCGTCTGCGGTGTCTTCCATGACCGTGAGCACAAAGAGCACGTCGACCGCGGGTGCGATGCATCGATCGAAGGCGGCGTCGATCATGTCCCGAACGGGGTTGGCGGAACGTCCCATGATCCGCTCCATGCCCGCCAACGCTCCCAGGAAGTGACTTCGTTGCACGGTGGACGCTCCGCCGAGACCGACCACGATGTTCTTGGTGTAGTTGGCGATCCCCGTGACCTCATGCGGGACCACTTGACCAACCGACACCACCAGGTCCCATCCGTCCAGGAGCACCGGGTCGACTTCCACCGGTATCGGATCGGCGTAAAGACCGTCTGAGAGAACGGCGACTTCCTCCGCTCCGATCTCACCGACCCCGACGAGCCCTTCGCGCCAACGATGGTGGACGATCCGGTCGAAGGGAACTCGATCACCGAACAGCAGCCTTGCGTCGCCGGCGGTCATCTCGGCGTGAAGACCTGTCGCCGGGAGCACCGCGACTTCGCATCCTTCGGTCTCGAGTCTCTCGAACAGCAGACCCGTGATCTCCCCCGCCCTCGAATGAAGCCTCGTGTGGTCCGGGGGCACTAGCAGGACGCGCCGGGCATCACATCCGAGGATCTGGGTGCCCACGAGCGACGAGAGATGGTTCTGCAGCTCGCCGGAGGTGATCCGGCGGCCCGCCGAACCGTCTGCCAGTACCGGCATCGCCGCCGTGCCCGGGCTCACAGATCTGGCCGCCGAGATAGCGGCCTCGACCACGTCCTCCAACTTTCCGTCGGCCGCCACGACGGCCACGTCGGTCTCATCGGGGTCCGGCATCTCCAGCGTGGCGAACTGGCTTGCGATCATGCCCGCGCCACTGAAGAAGTGACCCTCCCGGTGGTCGGCCCTTCGGGTCGCGGTCTCCTGATCGATGTCGAGGAACAGGAAGCGAACGTCCCCCGCGCCACGCAACATGTCGCGATAATCCCGTCGCAGAGCCGAGCAGGCGACAACAAGGTTCTCTTGACCGCGAAGACGCCTGCGCAGCGTCGCCAGCCACGGCCACCGGTCGTCGTCGTCGAGGGGAATACCGGATGACATCTTGGCGACGTTCGCCGCCGGGTGCACCGCGTCGCCGTCGAGGAATGCGGCTCCCATCCGGGCCGCGACCTCCCGACCCACCACCGTCTTGCCGGAGCCGGCGACGCCGGCGACGACGATCCTGAGATGCCTCATGATGGCTGCACGCTCCAAGTCGCCGTGGATTGACGTGCTGAGTGTATCCCGTAGCGGCGGTGAGCCGCTGCGTGTGTCTTCCGGTTCATGCGTCGTATCCTCGTATCGCCAGACGGCGCTCCCCCGCGTCATTCACACGAGAGGAACTGGGCCTGTCGCCCAAACCCGCACACTGCGTCATGCCACGTCTCACCACATCGTCGCTCGAATACCTCCCCTCGAACGTGGTCGCTCCGGAATACGACCGCAGCTCGAAGACGGTCAGCCACGCCCATATCGGCGTGGGCAACTTCCATCGTGCCCATCAGGCCGTCTACGCAGACGATCTGTTGGCGGGGGGGTCACAGAAGGGCGCGATAATCGGCTTCTCGATGCGGAGTCCCCGTGTCATCGATGCTCTGGCGCCCCAGGATCTCCTCTATTCGGTAACCGAGGTGACCCGCGACGGCCTCGCCCCGCGTGTGATCGGCTCGCTACGGGACACGGTGTTCGTGCCGGCAGATCCCCGGGCGGCGATAGCTCGTCTCGCCGATCCGTCGGTGGAGATGGTCACGATCACCGTCACGGAGGCGGGCTATTGCTGGTCCGATGAGACACGGTCTCTCGACATGACCCTCCCCAACGTCATCCACGATATCCAACATCCAACATCCCCACGCACGATGCCGGGGCTACTGGTGGCTGCCGTGGCGCGTCGACTCGCCGAGCGACGGCCTCCCCTCGTCATAATTCCCTGCGACAACATCGTCGATAACGGGACGGTGACCCGTACGTTGCTGACCCAGCTCGCCGCAGAGCAGTCATCATCGCTGGCAAGGTCGATATCTATGGATGCCGTGATCTGCTCGACGATGGTGGACCGTATGGTTCCGACCATCACGCCCGCAACGGTAGATACCGTCAATCGCAGTCTCGGGGCCGAAGACGAGTTGCCGATCCTCACCGAGCCGTTCCGTCAGTGGGTGGTACAGGACAGTGCAGCGGTTCGACCCTGGGAGGAGGTGGGCGTCGAGATCGTCACCGAGACCGGTACGCACGAGCGGCTGAAGCTCCACGTGCTCAACGGTCTCCATTCCGCCTTCGCCTATCTCGGGCTCCGGTTGGGCCATGCAATGATCAGCGACGCCGTAGCCGATCCGCGGCTCGCTACGAGGATCAGGCGGATCGTCGATGAGGAGATCGTTCCCAGCGTTGTAGCACCACCGGGTATAGACCCGGCCCGCTACGCGGATAGCGCCCTCGCTCGTTTTGCCGAGCCGGCGTTGGGATACACCACGACGAAAGTGGCGACAGACGGCAGCCTGAAGTTGCAACAGCGGGTGCTACCCACCTTGCGAACGTGTCTCGAGTCGAAGCGACCGGTTGACGGGCTCGCCCTCGTTATCGCCGCATGGGGTTGGGTCATGTTTGGGCCCGACCGGTCCGCGCTCGCCGTCGCAGACGACCGGCTCGACCGCGTACTCGGCGATCTACCGCGGCCACTCGGTCCCGGCGGCTTCACATCTTGGGCGTTTGCGAAACACGGCTTGCTCGGCGATCTCGCCGGTTCCTCTGAGCTCCGACAGGCCATGGGGCGCCAAGCCGCCCGGTTGTGGAGGGAGCCACCGCACATCGAGATCGGTCCGGATTAGAGACACACGGTCCAGGTCGCTGCGTTTCTCTGCGGTCCGTCGACAGGCGCCGGCTATCCGCGAGACCTGTCGGCGCCGAGTACCTCGATCACCCGCGCAACGTCGTTGCTCTCACGAAGCCGGATGAGGACAAGGCCCGCCGGGAGGATAGGACCCGGAGCCAGGATGGCCCCAGCCAATTCGGCGGTCGCCGTATCCCGGGAGGCAATGATCCCGCCCCAAGCGTCGGGAGCGGCGTTTGCCAGTTGCACGGCCAGCTCCCAGGCCCTACGCCGGGCGATCTCGATGCTGAATCGGACCAGCGTCTGATCGGTCCTGCCCCCAAAGCGGTCGAGAAGCCCGACCCACGGCGAGACCTCGTCGGCTGCATCCATGAAACCGTCCACGAGTTCGCCGAGGATGTTGTTGATCAGATCGAAATCAGAGCGGAGGCCTGCCAGCTCGGAGCCGGGAGCCACGGTAGCTGCCGCAATACCCAGATCCAGGTTGATGTGGGCGTTCATGCCGACGAGAAGGTGCTGGATGATGATGGGTCTCCACCGCAGGCTGGCGTCGAACGCCATCTGCCATGCCGTGGTCGGGTGCCCGCTATCACGCCATAGGTCATACGCGTCGAGGTATCGCTCAGCAAAGACCCGGTCGAGGCGCGCCATCCGGTCGTTGTCGTCGAAGCGGCCGGCGACGATCGCGTCTCGAACGGCGACCGTCACCTTGCGGTACATCGCGGCGAAGTACCCGGCACGGCTGCGCGCTCGCTCGGTCTCAGTGATAACACCCTCGATGCGCTCCAGCACGACCTCGATATCGGGAACAGCCACGCGACCTCCTGACCGTGAGGCTACCGGGATGTGTCTTCGCACGATCGAACAACGGTATATGAACATATGTATATCTGTTCAGGTGTGCCTATGATGGTGACATGACCGAGAAAGACCCACCAGGGAACCGGGGTCGCGCTGTCGATCCCGGACGAGTCGAGACCGCCCGTTCCGAGCTGCTCACCGGCGGGGAAGCGGCTGCTCTGGCGGAGCGCTTCCAGCTGCTCGCCGATCCCGGTCGAGTTCGCATGATCTACGCACTGCTCGAGGCGGGCGAGTTGTGTGTCGGCGACCTGGCGGCGGCGGTCGATGTGTCGGAGTCGGCGACCAGCCACCAGCTGCGCCAGCTCCGCCTCGCCGGGCTAGTGCGATCCCGCAAGGACGGTCGAACGGTCTACTACCGGGTCGACGACAACCACGTCAGGTTGCTGCTCGACGTCGCCATAGAGCACTACCTCCACGACCATGACAGGGCTCGGCCATGAGCGGCCACCATCCAACGCCACGAGCAGGTTCCCGCCATCGACCCCGTCTCTGGTCGGTGTTCATCCTGGTGCTGCTCGTCATGGTCATCGAGGTAGTCACCGGTTTCCTCACACACTCGTTGGCGTTGCTCTCGGATGCCGGCCACATGGCGACGGATGCGTTGGGTCTAGGCATGGCGCTGGCGGCTATCGTCGCCGCCGATCGGGCCGAACGGGAAGGCCAACGCACCTTCGGGCTGTACCGGCTGGAGGTACTCGCGGCCCTCGCCAATGCGGTCTTGTTGTTCGCAGTCGCCGGGTATGTCATCTATGAAGCCGCCGGCAGGCTGGAGAATCCGCCCGAGGTCCTCTCCGGACCGATGCTCGTGGTCGCCGTCGTGGGACTTCTGGTCAACCTCGCCGGCTGGAGGCTGCTACGGGCCGGCGCCGCGGAGTCGATCAACGTCGCCGGCGCCTATCTCGAGGTCATCGCCGACCTCGCCGGGTCCGTTGCCGTCATCGTTGCCGCATTGATCATCCGGTTCACAGGATGGTCCTATGCCGACCCCATCTTCGGCGCCGGTATCGGGCTGTTCATCCTGCCCCGTGCCTGGCGGTTGGGCCGCAAGGCGGTTCGCATCCTCATCCAGGCGGCGCCGGAGGGACTCGACATCACCAGGCTCCGGCAACAGCTCGGCGCCATCCCCGGTGTTCAGGACGTCCATGACCTGCACGTCTGGACGCTCACCTCGGAGATGGACGTGGCCACGGTTCACCTCACCGCGGCACCCAACGCCGACACTCATGACATCATCGATCACGCCACCGACACGTTGCGCAACGAGCACGGCATCGCTCATGCCGCCGTCCAGGTCGAGCCGGAGACACATCAGAGTTGTGTCGAGGTCACGTGGTGAGTGACGGCTGGCCTCGTACCGGTCGAGAGCCTCAGCCGAGGAGCTATGGCTGGAGCGGGCTCCGGCGAAGCCGCACGCTTCGGTGCGTGATACGCCAACCCAAGTCCGTCCGTTCGAGCAGGTCTTCGTAAGTGACACTCCCAATCGTGCCATCGGCGTTGATACCCAGACCTTTTGACAGAGCCGTTGCGTGATCCTCATCGACTTGCGAAACAACGACGTTGGTGACGTGGTGCGCAATCGGGTTGTTGTCACCAAGAGCGACAGCGGCAGCGATCAGCGAGTCAAGGCCACCTATGGCAGGGCGCCCGAGATCACTCACGTCGTATATGACATCGTCACTGAAGACCTCGCTCAGCCGGTCGAGTTCACCGCGATCGGTGAGGTGACCGTGCATACTGATCAGGTCCGTGATCACGTTGCGGTCTTCGTTTGTGAAAGGCATGAACGTCGCTCCAGTCCAGCACGGCGCGCGCGGGGAATCCGCGACGGTAGCGAGTCCGGAGCAGGCTGGAGACGGGCGTGGCCGCACGACGCATGGGTGCGCCAGCTCCACGTCAACGCGCCCAGGCCTCGGTGGACCTCGTCACCGCCGGAAGCCAGACCGGCTGGAATTCGCCGCCGACCAGACCCCTGCGACAGGCGCGAGATTCCCCGTCGCTGACGGCTAGCATCCGGCCATCGCAACCAGGACAACGTGTTTCAGGTGGCTCGGTGTGACGGCCGCGTTGTGCGACGCCAGGGGTGATTGGTGACGCAGGGCCGTCCGGCTGCCGTCGCCACGGCCGTTGCCGGCGTCGGTGCTCTCGCCGCGATCGGTGCGCTCGGGTTTCAGTTAGCCAATTGGCACGTTGCCGCACCCGGTGGCCTTCATGCCTCGACTGGCGACGTCGTCCTCACACTGACAATGACCTCGTTTGTCGCCGTCGGATCCGTGGTCGCTCGCCGCATCTCGCGCAACCCGGTGGGGTGGCTCCTTCTCGGGATCGGACTTCAGTTCGAGCTGGGCCTTCTGTACGAGGGCTACGTGACACACGTGGTCTTCGCAGGTCACGGCACGCTACCCGGTGCGACATTGGCAGCATGGCTGTTGACCTGGGCGATCGCGCCGATTCTGGCGATGGTTCCGCTGCTCTTCGTTCTCTTCCCGGATGGCCAGGTCCTCTCATCGCGATGGCGCTACGTGGTCGCCCTCTCTGTGGCTTCGGGTGTCTTGTTGTTTGCCAACCTCGCATTTCAGCCGGGACCAATGCTGGGTGTCGATTCGCTGGCGAGCCCTATTCGCCGGGCGCTACCTGATGCTCTCGGAGGTATAGCCGGTGTGCTGGTCGTCATCGCTCAACTGGGTGGTCTGGCCTCGCTGCTCGTGCGCTTTCGCCGCGCTAGATCGGAGCAGCGGCTACAGACCGGCTGGGTGCTTCTGGGCGCGGTCGTGGTGCTGTTGGGGTATCTGGTGGCAACAATCGCCGGGGCAGCAGGCGCAGCAGACGGGGTCGTGAGCATCCTCAACACAGTGCCACTCGTCGCCATACCCCTGTCCATCGGACTCGCCGTCCTTCGCTATCGCCTGTACGACATCGACCTGTTCATCTCGAAGACCCTCGTGGTCGGTGCACTCACGGGCTTCGTCACCCTCGTGTACGTGGTGATCGTGGCAACCATCGGCGCGATTGTGGGGTACCGGATGCGTACCAACCTTGCGCTGGCGACGCTCGCTACGGCAGTGGTCGGGCTCACCCTCGGCCCGTTGCGACGGAGACTCCAAGTCACGGTCGGCCGGCTCGCGTATCGACGCTCAGATCTGTTCCGCCCGGACCCCAATGCGGCGGCTCTGCCCGCTGATGATCCACCCTCGCTAAAGCCACCCGGGATAGCGGTCAGGGTGCTTGGTGGCTTCCGGGTGTTTCGGGACGGGGAGCTGCTCGGAGCGTCCGCGTGGCAGTCGAAGAAAGCCCGCACGCTGCTGAAGGTGCTCATCGCGAGACGTGGGAGAGCGGTACCCAAGGACGTACTGATGGAGATACTCTGGTCTGACGAGCCGATCGATGCATTGTCGAACAGGCTTTCCGTGGCGTTGGCGACGCTGCGTGGCGTGCTGGATCCAGACAAGAGATATGCCTCCGACCATTTCGTGCGATCCGACGGAACGGCCATCGCCCTCGAGCTTTCCCACGTAACCGTGGACAGCGAGCGTTTCCTCGACGCGATCGCCGGTCTGACCGGTGCAGAGACGCATCCAACCACACACCAACTCGAAGTCGTCGAGCGTTTGTACACCGGCGAGTTCATGGCGGAGGACATCTATGAGGACTGGTCTCAGCCGGCTCGTGACGAAGTTCGTACGGCGTACTCAGATCTGTTGCGCCGGATCGTCGGGGAGGCTCGGGCAAATGGCGAGGTGGACCGGGCGTTGCGAGCCGGGCTCACCCTTCTCGATCTCGACCCCTGGGACGAAAGCGCATATCTCGAGATCATTTCGATTCTCCAGACGAATGGCCGGTTTGGGGAGGCGCAGCGTCAATACCAGCGCTATTCGGATCGAATGAGCGAGTTGGGGATCGAGCCGCGACCGCTCGCGGCACGCCCTTGAGGTCCACTTTCACCAGGCTTTAGACACACCCAAATCGCCTTGCGGTACTCATTGCGGCGTCCGGCACGAGGTCGGACGCCTACGAAAGGAAAAGCAATGAGCAAGAATCTCCAGAAGTGGGGTGCGATCTCCGGAATCCTCTTCTTCGTAACAATGGTGGCCCGGGTGATACTGGGCCCCGACACCGGAGAGTGGGGCGACGGCCCGACCACGCTCGTTGAGAAGGTCAACGCGGCAGGGTCGGGTATCTCCATCGACGCCTGGGTCGGTGGCATAGCGGTTGCACTGCTGGTCGTCTTCGCCGCTGTATTGCTGGCCCGCCTCGGCGAACAGGGTGCAGCGCACGCTGCCATCGTCGTAGGCGGGATCGGTGTTGCCGGCGTCCTGATCCTGACGACCCTCGACCACGTGTTCCTCCTGGCCGCAGGACTCGGATCTCCCTGGTCTCGAGCGGATGCCGCGGTGCTGGACACAGTCCTGCGCCTCGCGCAGATCGCCGAGTCCACGGTGAGGATTCCGATGGCTCTCTTCGCCGGGGCCGTTGCCGTCGCCGGTCCGGCCGGTGGTGTCATATCACGCCGCGTGTCAAGGGCTGGTTTCGGGGTCGCCGTGGTAGCCCTGGTCGCCAGCGCCTCCCTGGCCGGGGGCGGTCTCCTCGTCGTGAACGGTGTATTCAGCGTCTTCAGCCTGATGCTGTTCATGCTGTGGACGCTGTGGGCAGCAGTCTCGATGCTCAAGGCGACGGCGCAGTCCGAGAAGCGCGCCATCGTCTGACTCACCTCGAGCATCGCGGTGACCCTCGATCGGGATCTGGAGAGCCCGGGCAAATGCCCGGGCTCTCCAGCGTTGGCGACCCCGGCCGGCCTCGAGTGCTTCACAACCCAACATGCAATAGATATGTTGCGCATCGTCACACGCAACATATCTGTTGCCTATCATCGAGGAGGATGCATGATGAAGACCGATGCAATCGAGCGAAGCGTCACCGTGTCGCAACCGATCGCCCGCGTCTGGGAAGCGTTGACCCGGGCCGACCACCTGGCACGATGGTTCGGTGACTCAGCCGAGATCGATCTCAGGACGGGCGGCGCCATCAAGCTGGGGTGGTCGGAATACGGGTTCGAGGTCGAAGGCGTGGTCGACGAGGTGGTACCGCCCACTCGGTTCTCCTTCAGCTGGGCTGCCCACATCGCCGGCGACGGATCCACCTGGAGCACGAAAGTGACGTTCGACCTGACCGAGGGGGACGGGAACACCACCGTGACAGTGGTCGAGACGGGTTTTGCGGCGCTACCGGCAGACATCTACGAGACAAGGCTCACCGAGAACACCGACGGGTGGGAACACGAGCTCGCCGACCTCCAGCGACTTCTCGAAGGGATCACGGCACAGTGAACCGGATCGGGAACGTAGCCACGTTCTGGGCTCTGTCGGACCCGCGCCGCCTCGAGATCCTCGAGCACATCGCCGGTGGGACGACGGTAACCGTGACCCAGCTGTCCGCGGCCCTACCCATCACCCGCCAGGCCGTCGCCCGGCATCTTCAAACTCTCGAAGATGCCGGGCTGGTCATGCCCGAACGACAAGGTCGGGAACAGCGATACCGAATCGATCCTGCGCCGCTCGACGCCGCCGGCCGCTGGCTCGCAACGCGTGCCGAAACGTGGGAGCGGACGCTGCAGCGACTGGCGGATTACGTCCAATCAGAAGAGATGGACAGCTGATCGGTGTGGGGTGAAGAGGGTGGCCACCCCGGCAGGTTGCTGCCTGTATGACCACCCTCGCACCATCGACCGTGCGTCGGGATCAGGCCAGATCGAACCTGTCGAGGTTCATCACCTTGTCCCAGGCAGCGACGAAGTCCCGGGCGAACTTCAGCCCGGCATCCTCAGACCCGTAGACCTCGGCGATGGCCCGGAGCTGCGAGTTCGCACCAAACACCAGGTCGACGGCTGTACCGGTCCATTTGAGGTCACCGGTGGCCCGGTCGTGCCCTTCGTAGACGTGCTCGGTCGTAGACACCCGCCATTCCGTGGCCATGTTGAGCAGGTTCACGAAAAAGTCGTTGCTCAAGGTCCCGGGACGGTCGGTGAGAACACCGTGGCTCGAGTTCCCGAAGTTGGCGTCGAGGACACGCAAACCACCGATGAGCACCGTCATCTCCGGCGCAGTCAACGACAGCAGGCTCGCCCGGTCCACCAGCAGCTCCTCGGGACGTCGCTTGTCACCGGCCCGCGTGTAGTTGCGGAACCCGTCGGCCGTCCGTTCGAGCACGGCGAAAGCCTCGGCGTCCGTCATCTCCTCAGAGGCGTCGGTGCGGCCCGGCGTAAAGGGAACCTGCACGTCTTGGCCGGCCGCTTTAACGGCCGCCTCGACTGCGGCGCATCCGCCGAGGACGATCAGGTCGGCAAGGGAGATCTTCTTCCCGCCGGTCTGCGAGTTGTTGAACTCAGCCTGAATCCCCTCCAGGGTCTCGAGCACCACCGCCAGCTCTGCAGGCTCGTTGACCTCCCAGTCCTTTTGCGGAGCGAGACGGATACGGCCACCGTTGGCTCCGCCCCGGCTATCGCTGTCACGGAACGTCGAGGCGGCAGCCCAGGCGGTCGAGACCAACCTGGAGACCGACAAGCCGGAGGCGAGGATCTTGCTCTTGAGCGAGTCCACGTCCTGGTCGTCGACGAGGACATGATCGACAGCCGGGACCGGGTCCTGCCAGATCAGCTGCTCGGTGGGAACCTCCGACCCGAGGTATCGCGCGACGGGGCCCATGTCCCGGTGCGTGAGCTTGAACCAGGCCCTGGCGAAGGCGTCGGCGAACTCCTCCGGGTGTTCATAGAAGCGCCGCGAGATGGGCTCGTAGATAGGATCGACCCGCAAGGCAATGTCCGAAGTGAGCATCATCGGGGCGACCCGCTTCGACGGATCGTGGGCATGCGGCACGGCGTCGTCCGCAGCCCGATCCGTTGGACGCCACTGATGGGCGCCTGCCGGGCTCTTGGTCAGCTCCCACTCGTAGCCGAACAGCGTCTCGAAGAAGCTGTTGTCCCAGGCAATCGGAGTGGGCGTCCAAGTGACCTCCAACCCGCTGGTGTAAGCGTCACCGGCCTTGCCGCTGCCGTAGCTGTTCTTCCAGCCGAGGCCCTGCTCCTCGAGCGGAGCACCCTCGGGCTCGGGACCGATGTACCGCTCCTCGACGGCGCCGTGGGTCTTGCCGAACGTGTGACCGCCGGCGATGAGGGCAACTGTCTCCTCGTCGTTCATAGCCATGCGAAGAAACGTCTCGCGAATGTCCTGGGCTGAGGCGAGCGGATCCGGGTTCCCGTTCGGCCCCTCGGGGTTGACATAGATCAGGCCCATCTGGACAGCACCGAGCGGATTAGCGAGCTCGCGGTCGCCGCTGTAGCGCTCGTCACCAAGCCAGGTGTCCTCGGGGCCCCAGTAGATGTCCTCTTCCGGCTCCCAGACATCGTTGCGACCGCCGCCGAAACCGAATGTCTTGAAACCCATCGACTCCAGGGCGACGTTCCCGGCGAGAATCATCAGGTCGGCCCAGGAGATCTTGCGGCCGTACTTCCGCTTGACCGGCCAGAGCAGACGACGTGCCTTGTCCAGATTGGCATTGTCGGGCCAGCTGTTGAGCGGGGCGAAACGCTGCGTGCCGTTGCTGGCACCGCCGCGACCGTCATGGATGCGGTACGTCCCGGCGTCGTGCCAGGCCATCCGGATCAAGAGTGGCCCGTAGTGACCGAAGTCAGCGGGCCACCAGTCCTGCGAATCGGTCATCACCGTGGCCAGATCGGCTTTCACCGCGTTGAGGTCGAGGCTCTCGAACTCTTCGGCGTAGTCGAACTCCTCGCCCATGGGATCGATAAGGGGCGAGTTCTTGTTGAGCATCCGCAGATTCAGCATGTTCGGCCACCAGTGCTGATTGGCCATGGACCCGGTTGCGGTGTATGCGTCGTGCAGCACCGGGCATTTCGATGCGGATGCGCCTTCTCGTGCCGGCATGACGTTGTCTTCGTTGCTCATTTCTACTCCTTGTTGGCTCGGGTGGACTGCTTGGCTTTGGTTCAGATGATTCGTCCGGCGGCGTTGCTGCAGTCGGGGCAAGAGCCCCAGTAGATGACCTCTGCTTCTTCGATGACGAACCCGTGGTCGTCGGCGGGCTTCAGGCAGGGCTTGTTCCCGATTGCACAATCGACGTCGACCGTGCGACCACAGACGCGACAAACGAGGTGGTGGTGATTGTCTTCAACTCGATCCTCGTAGCGGGCGGGCGACCGCGCCGGCTGGATTCGCCGAATGAGACCCTTGTCGGTCAGGATGCCGAGCGTGTCATACACCGCCTGTCGAGAGATCGCACCGATCTCAGACCGCACGCGGGCTTCGATGTCGTCTGCGGTGCCGTGCGGGAGGCTCGACACCCCCCGGAGCACAGCCAGACGTTGTGCGGTCACCTGAAGCCCATGTTGGCGGAGAAGCTCGGTCGGATCGACCGACTCCATCCCCATTGCTGTACTACTCATCTGATTTTGGACTCTATCAAAAATCATACTCATACAGCAAATGCTGGCGGCACTGCGTTGGCGCCACTCGTTCTCACCATCCGACCGGTCGAGGTCTTCGATCGCGACCGGCCGGGCGGGCGCCGCCGACTCCTCGCCACGCCGCCATCGCAAACCAGGACACACACGGGTCCAATATCGAGTCGGGCGTCGCACCCCGGGCGCGCCTGGTTCTCTAGGCGCGCTGGGCTGTGCGGGCGGCGTGCTCGACTCTGTCGAAGTAGGCGGGCCAGTCGATGGCGTCGTCATCGGGCATGTTGCTCACCGCCGGACGATGACCAACGCTTCCGTCAATAAGCTCGCGCAGGATGTCGGCGTGCCCGGCATGGCGATTTACCTCGGTCGCCACGTGCAGCAGGATCTGGTGCAGAGTGACCGGATTGCGATCCTCCGGCCACCACGGCACTACGCCCTCGGCCCCCAGCGGAAGCGCATCGATGGTGGCGTTGGCGTGCGCCCAGGCACGGTCCCAGAAATCGAAGATGAACTGACGCGACTCATCAGCGGGAACCCACATGTCCGCGTTGACCTCAGCGTCATCGTCGAACCACGACGGCGTCTCGGGGAAAGGCCGCCCGAAGCAGTCCCCCAGGTAGCCGACGCTCACACTGGCGACATGTTTCAGCAACCCGAGCAGGTTCGTCCCGGTAGGCGTCAGAGGACGCCTCACGTTGTATTCCGACAATCCTTCGGTCTTCCAGAGCAGGGAATCCCACGCCATCTTCAGGTAACGGTGCAACTCGGCTTTGGCTCTTATCTCATCCATCTCGAAAGAATACGCTCCGCACGGCGGTTCGGTCCCTACCCGGGTTTCGACGACACCATTCCCACTGTCAAGCGTGTGGGCCGACCGCCACCGTGCCGACGGTCACGGTCGGCTCAGCCTTCATCACCTCGCCCACCAGGTCGATCTCGTCGTTTAGCTGCCGGCGTTGGGGTGCGGTCAGCTTTCGCAGCGGTTCGACAGTGAGTGCGAGCTTCCTCCCGGAGCGCCGCTGGTGCCACACGCCGCCAACCACGCCGTCTACGAGCACCACCGGGTAATTCCCCGCCTGCGCCGAGCGAGTCAGCGCACGGGCAGCAGCCGCCCCGGGGTAGAGCAGCTCACGTGGCTGACATGCGACAACGAAAGCGTCGAAGTAGGGCAACAGCCGGATCCCGCGATGCGGCTCCTGCGGCATGTCGGTATCCCCGGCCAGTACCCACGCAGCGGTGCCCTCGAGTTCGACGCGGTCCAACTCGTCCACCGACCGGTCAAAGAGCCCGGTCGATAGTCGCGGCGAGATGTTCAGCCACTTCGCGAAGTTCTGCGGAGTTGCCGGACCATAGGCGTACAGGTAGCGGGCAAGGAGGCTCCGCACGGCACTGTTGCCCTCCTCGGGACGGAAGTCGGGTAGCCACCGGTGTGGGCTCGTATACGTCACGTTGCGGCCGCGATTCGGCCCGAAGCAGAGCACGCCACGGTGTGCGGCCGTGGTCGTCACCAGCCGCCATCGCGGCCATTTGTCCTGAAACGCGTCCATGGTTCGCTCGACCGCCCACGGCCCGGTGCGCTCCCGGATCGCTTCGGTCAGCTCGTCAACGGTGAGCTCGGCGTCGGCCAGGGCGTCGCCGATGGCGGCGATGACCTCGTCGGTCTGGTCCGGCGCGAAACGGACCGGCTCTGGCTGGTTTGGCGCTGGCGATGGCAGTGCCGACAGCGCTCCCGTCCACATCGGCAGGTCGGCGGCCGGCAGCAGATGCACCGTTCCGCGCGGCCCAAACGTCTTGACCAGGGTGCGATCCTCCCAAAGGGCGCGCTCGACATTGGCCCGGGTGGCGCCCGCTATGCGCCGTCCGAGCGATAGTACGGCCGCGGTCATGATCTGGGCGTGCGCCCCGCACAGGACACCGGCCATGTCGGCCGGGGACACCCCGGTGGCACGTTCGGAGAGACCATGACGTGCCATGCGCCGCGCGGTAACGCCACTCCAGGTCACCTTCAACGTCAACGGGCTCCGAGTCACCTACAGGAATCTATCCCACGGGTTCGGACGTGCCGCGCTTCGGCGCTCTTCGTGGACGTCCGCAAGTGGGACTCAGGGTCCCGGCTGCGACTCCGATGTCATACAGTGGCGACCACGGTCCATGCTCTTGCTGTCAGCTCGATCTCGCCGTTCGGTCCGGCTGGGAGCGAGGTTCGCAATGCGTTTTCCAACCGCGAGCGACTGTGCTCGTCGAGCGTGGAGACATACGTCGGCGCCGGGCCCTGGCCGGTGAGGAACGGAGCCCAGTAGTCGTCGAATCCGGTGAATATCGTTTCGATCTGAACACTACCTGAGGCCACTTCGGTCAATCCGCTCTGGGTGAACAGAGCCACGAGCGGCCCGGGCTGGCATATTGGGAAGCGAACACCCTCGTCGACATCGACCGCTGCCGCGTCGAGATTGGTCGCCGCATCCCAGAACCGCCTGAGGAATTCCATTCCGTCGGCGTAATCCCAGACGTACGCCGCGATCTTCCCACCGGTTCTGGTCACCCGTGCCCATTCGGCAATTGCCGCCGCGGGATCCGCGACGAAATTCAACAGCAAACCACTCACCAACACGTCGAAGGTCTTGTCGGGAAAAGGCAGACGTGCCGCGGAGGCGACCTCGATCGCCGCCCTCTCCCGCAGCTGTGTTCGGGCGTACTCAACGAAGTCCGGCGACGAGTCGACCGCGAACACGGACAAGGGGTTCATGGCTGCGACGATCGCCTCCGACAGGGCACCAGTGCCACAGCCGACATCCAGCCAGGTCATCCCAGGAGGGGTCGTCAGACCTTTCAGGAAGCCCGCGGCTACGACCCGGCTCCAGCGGCCCATGAACTTGTCGTAGTCGTTGCCACCGTCCCATCGATCCATAGCCGCGCACTCTACCGATGAGATCCCCGGTGATGGGAGCAGTGGGCGAAACAGGATGCGCCACCGTGCACAGTATCGCCGACACCATTGAGTGCGCGGCAGATCGACGGCCGCCCCCGTTTTCTCGGATCCGTCTTGACCCTCGACCCGGGTCGAGGGTTTAGGGTGGCCGAATGGATGGATATCGGATCTCTGAGGCGGCCGAGGCGACCGGGTTCAGCGTGTCGGCCCTGCGCTTCTACGAACGGCAGGGGGTCGTGATCCCCGAGCGAACGGCAGCAGGCTATCGCAGCTATCGCGACGATCACTTGGAGTCGTTGCGGTTCGTGGCCCGGGGAAAGCAACTCGGGTTGCACCTAGGCGACATTGCCGAGCTTCTTTCGCTTCTCGACCAAGGGGAGTGCGCACCGGTACAACTCCGGATTCGTCAGTTGGTCGACGAACGTATCCGGCAGGCACAGCGTCAGGTTGCGGAGCTCGTGGCGTTCACCGGTCAGTTGCAGACGGCCGCGGCTCGACTGGGAATACACACCCCCGAGCACGCTTGTGACGACGACTGCGGGTGCCGTTCCGACCCGCAGCCAACGCGGCATTCCCAAGCGTTGGACTCCATACCGCTGGGGGGAGCCAACAGCCGGGACATAGCCTGCTCGCTGAACGCCGGCGCGGTCGGCGACCGGATCACAGCCTGGACTCGGATGCTGTCGAATGCAGGAGGGACGCGGGAGCGGGTCCCCGGCGGGGTGCGGGTGAGGTTTGATCGCAGCGTCGATGTCGCAACCCTGGCGGAACTGGCCGCGGCCGAACAGGTGTGTTGCTCGTTCTTTCACTTCGACATCGGAATCGGCGGCGACGAGGTGTCCCTCGAGGTGACCGGCCCCAAGGAAGCCCAGCGTGTCATCGCCGCGGTCTTCGGCGCCGTCGCCTGAGCTGACCACAGCAGACAGTGTGATGCGCGCAGAGTGGGAATATGGGCGTTCTCGCGTCCGGGCGAAGATAGATCCAACACGTTCATGCCGGTTTCTCCGCCATAGCCAGTTATAAACAGGTAGGTTTCGAAGTACGGAGGGTATCGCTCCAAACCAGCCGGCGAAGCACGCTGGCTGGTAGCAGCCCACGTGGAGGAACGGAAGGAGTCCGATCTTGAGTAGACGCAAGTTCGTTCGCGCTCGAGGACGGTCATTGGTGGTTGTCTTTGCCGCGGCGATTGCCTTGGCCGCACTAACGCCGGTGGCCGCCAGTGCAACCGGAGGAACATTCACCGACGACGACACATCCATCTTTGAGGGGGACATTCAGTGGATGGCAGACAACGGATACACATCTGGGTGCAATCCCCCGGCAAACGACCAGTACTGCCCGGATGACCCGGTCACCCGCGGCCAGATGGCTGCGTTCCTGGCGAGGTCGCTGGGACTGACAGACGGTGTGGGAGCCGATCTGTTCACCGATGACAATTCCTCGATATTCGAGGACTCGATCGACATGATCGGCACAGCCGGGATCACGCTCGGGTGCAATCCCCCGGCGAACGACAACTACTGCCCCGACGACCCGGTCACCCGCGGCCAGATGGCTGCGTTCCTCACCAGAGCGCTCGGGCTGACCGACGGTGTGGGAGCAGATCTGTTCACCGATGACGACTCCTCGATATTCGAGAACGCCATCGACAAGATCGGCACAGCCGGAATCACGCGAGGGTGCAATCCCCCGACCAACGACAACTACTGCCCCGACGACCCGGTCACCCGCGGCCAGATGGCGGCGTTGCTGCATCGCAGCCTCACCGATGTCGAACTGCAGATCCTTGCATTCAACGACTATCACGGCCATCTCCAGGCGAGCACACCGGGTAGCATCGAAGGCGAAGCAGCCGGTGGCTCCGAATATCTATCAAGCGAGTTGTCCGACCTGCGCGCCGGTCACGATCACACCCTGACCGTGGCCGCTGGTGACCTCATCGGTGGTTCCCCGGCTTTCTCGGGTCTGTTCCACGACGAGCCCTCGGTCGAATCGCTGAACGCAATGGGTCTCGACGTCTCGAGCGTGGGCAACCACGAGTTCGACGAGGGTGTCACCGAATTGCTCCGCATGCAGAACGGTGGCTGCCACCCGGTCGACGGCTGTTACTTCCCTGGCAATCCGTACACGGGTGCGGACTTCCCGTGGCTCGCTGCCAACGTCGTCAGTGAAACCACAGGGGACACCGTGTTGCCGCCCTACTGGATCACCCAGGTCGGCACCACCCAGGTCGCGTTCATCGGGATGACGCTCGAGGCGACCGATACGCTGGTTGCCGCCGCCGGTATCACCGGCTGGGATTTCCTCAATGAGGCGGACACGGCGAACGCGCTCGTTCCGATCCTGGAGGCACAGGGTGTCGAGACCATCATCGTGCTCTTGCACGAGGGCGGGTCACAGACACCGGCGCCGGGGGCCATAGATGCCTGCGAAGGGATCTCGGGCCCGATTGTTGCCATAAACGCGGCGCTGGATCCCGCCATCGATGCGGTGATCACGGGCCATACTCACTTGCCATACAACTGCCTGCTCAACGACCCCGACGGCGTGCCGCGCATGGTGACGAGCGCGTACTCGTATGGACGGGTCGTTTCGGAGCTGAATCTGGTGATCGACCCACGGACGGGCGATGTAGTGCGTGACGAGAGCACGGCCGTCAACCATGCCGTGATCCAGGCGGACCTGACTCCGGATCCGGCAATGACCTCGATCATCGCCAAGTGGCAGGTGCTGTTTGATGCATTCGCCAACGACCCGGTCGGCGAGATCACTGCGGACATCGTCCGTGGCGGCACTCCCCCGGGAGACGATCGTGGTGTCGAGTCGGCGGCCGGCAACCTGGTTGCCGATGCCCAGAAGTGGGCAACGTCTCTCTACGGCGCGGACGTCGCGTTCATGAACCCGGGCGGGGTTCGGTCGGATCTCCTGTACGCAGAATCGGCCGGTGAGGGCGACGGCGTCGTTACCTACGGCGAGGCGTTCACATTCCAGCCGTTCAGCAACACGCTGGTGACGTACGACATGACAGGGGCACAGATCCAGTCCGTGCTCGAGGAGCAGTGCCAGCCGGCCGGGTCGAGCCGTCCCTTCTTGCACCTCGGGGTGTCGGACGGGTTCACATATGACCTGTCCAAGACGATCGACATGACGGGAGATTGCACCTCGGTGACGATCAGCAACGTCATGGTCAACGGCTCACCGCTCGATATGGGCGCAACGTACACGGTGACGGTGAACAACTTCCTGGCGGATGGTGGAGACAACTTCACCACCTTCGGCGAGGTAACGTCGACAAGGCTCGGCGGAGGCAACGACCTCCAGGCGTTGATCGACTACTTTGCGGCGAGCGGCGCGGTCGCTCCCCCGAGCACCGACCGTGTGAACGAAATCCCGTAGACAACAACGAACTGCTGACAATGGACCCGGCCCTCTCTGGGGGCCGGGTCCATCTACGTGCTCACTGAGCCGGCAGGGCGGGTCATGCGGCGTTCAACCCACCAGAGCGCCCCCGTTACCTGAGGCGTTTCGCCGCCCACCCGATCACTCGAAGCTGACCTCGGCTGTGTCGACGGTGCCGGCATGGCGCCGAGGTGAGGATTGATACTTCCAGTAGAGGTTCGTGTGTGCAATCACCTTGTCTGGCGGGAGAGCACCCCATGCGGTCGAATCCTCCGTCGTGTGGGCATCGCCGACCAGAGTCACGTCGTAACTGCGAACAAAGGCCCCATGGATAGTCGAGCGGATGCATTCGTCAGTCTGCGCACCGGTCACCACCAACCGGCCTACGCCGCGCTCGGCGAGCACCTGCTCCAGGTCGGTATCCTCGAACGAATCGCCGTAGCTGCGCCCGCTTGCCGGCACCGATTTGAGCTAGATCGAGGTCAACCGCGGAGTTGACCCTGAGCCGCCTTCCTTCGCCATCATCGGCGCCCTCGACCGCGATTTCCGTGATTGGGCCGTCCCGCAGCACTATCTCGTAGGAAACGACGTGGAGTGCCCGGTCGAAAACTGGCTTTCGCACCAGCGATGCGCTTCGCGCAGAGTCGATGCGAGCGGACATCGCAGCCAGCCGGCTGTTTGCCTGGGATTCCCGCTTACCTCCTCCGCGGAGCCTGGCGCTTGCGCCCTTGCCTCGAATCATTGTGTACTCCAGGCCGAGGCTGACCTGGTTTTCCCCACTCGCTCTCTTGCTCCCACGGGTTGAATCGCACCGCACGACGAGCTATCCGGAGCTCCCTGTCGGGAGCAACGGTAGAGATTGAAGTAGTTTGATTCCCGGTGAAGCATTCAACAGGATGGACACGATGACCCGCGCCACCGAAGAATCGAACCGGTGGGTGTTGCGCGCTCGCGACGCCATGGACCGTACGTACGCCGAGCCGCTGGACATCCCGACATTGGCCGGAATCGCTCACGTCTCTGAGGCGCATTTCATAAGACGGTTCAAGGAGACGTTCGGAGAGACACCGCACCGCTACCTCCAAAGAAGACGGATCGAGCGCGCCATGTTCCGACTCCGCAACACGGGGCTGACCATCACCGACATCTGCTTCGAAGTCGGTTTCGCCAGCCTGAGTACTTTCATCAGGACATTCAGGCAGGTCGTTGGTGAAACGCCGTCGCATTATCGACAGCGTGGACCCACCGGCCCGGCGCCGACCTGCTTCACAATGACATGGATGCGACCGAGCAGTTTTGGACAAGCTCCACGAGAGCCGCTTGCCTAGATTCAGGACATGCTTACCAACACAAACCTCTCATCGATATATGTCCTCGACCAGCAGGAGGCTCTCGACTTCTACGTCGATGTGCTCGGTCTCGAGGTGAAGAACGACATCGACATGGGCTTCATGCGCTGGCTGACGGTCGGCGTTCCCGACGAGGACCGGGAGATCCTGCTCGAGGTTCCGGGGCCACCGGCAATGGACGAGCTGACCGCGGACAAGGTGAGGGCCAACGTCACCAAGGGCGCCGGCGGAGGCTGGCTCGGGTTCCGTACCGACGATTGCCGTGCCCTCTATGAGCGACTGGCGGCACAAGGCGTCGACATCACCCAAGAGCCCGTTGAGCAGTTCTACGGCATCGACATCGGGATTCGAGACCCCTTTGGCAACGCGCTTCGCATTGTCCAGCCCCACACGAATACCGACTGACGGTACCCGTTGCGCGAATCGGGGCGGCTCAGCTGCGCCTCATCGCTCGTGCTAGCGACGGCCCGACACCGCAAGGTGAACGCCGAGTCCGATCATCATCGCCCCGCCGGTCGCACCGATGAGGTCGCTGCGGTACGACGATCGAGCGAACCAGCGCCGTGCCGAATCCGCGACGAGCGCCCACACGGAATCGCTAATCACCGCGATCGCGACCGCAACCGCACCGAACAAGACCATCTGGGCCGAGACGTGGCCGATTGCGGTGTCGACGAACTGCGGCAAGATCGCTGAGAACAAGACAAAGCCCTTGGGGTTCGACACACCGACCACGAACCCCTGTCGGAGACGCTGTCCTGCCTCGCTTCCCGGTGACGTCGTTCCTGCAGTTGCGAGCGCCTTCCGGTGACGGATTGCCTCTACGCCGAGGTACACGAGATATGCGGCGCCGACGAGACGCAGCACCGTCAGAACGGTGATCGAGCGAGCCACGATGGCACCAAGACCGATGGCGACGGCCAGCGCCTGTACTAACACGCCTGCGGCATTGCCCAGGACCGACAAGATCGCCACCCGGCGACCGTGTGCCAGCGCCCGACCGATGATGAACAACACGCTCGGCCCGGGGATCACAATGACGACGAACGCTACGGCGGCAAATGAGGTGATGGCGTCGAAGCTCGGCATGGCGCACACCCTACATCGCACCAACCCGCCCGGCGTCATGGCGTATCGATGAAGACAATCCTGCCCCAATCAGATCTCACGAAGCGCATCGTTACCAAGCGACACGATGGGATCAGCTAACCCGTCGAAGCCTCGCCCCACAACCATCCAAAGGAGGGCAACGATGGTGGTCAAAGTCAACTGGCGCAAGACGAGCTGACGCTCCCGACCGACCGGATCGTCGCGATCACCGACTCTGCGGCGACCGTCTCGTTGCGAGTTCGGGCCGCCCGGCATTGACCCTTCGCCAACGGGATGGTCATGTCGGGCGTGGTTTCAGCTCGTCCTGGAGCGCTCGAGGCCGCCCGGGGTCGAGGCTCTCCGGAGTCGGCTCTCGATGCAGATGCCACAAACGGCCTCCGCAGGAACCACAATGGCGCATATGCCGCGCCCCAGGACCACAATCCCCGAGCACCACCACGAACGCATGACCGTCGGGACAATCTACGAATGAGGTCATCCGAAGAATCACGCGGTGAGTCGACGGACGATCGGCGCTCGTCGCGTCTCGAGGCGGTCACCCGGATCTTCTCGTCGCTGCGGATCCCGAACTACCGGCTCTACTTCATCGGACAGGTGATCTCGCTCTCAGGCACCTGGATGCAGCGCGTGGCGCAATCGTGGCTCGTGCTCGAGCTCACGGGAAGCGGGACGGCTCTTGGCGTGGTCTCGGCGCTCCAGTTCCTCCCGCTGCTGCTGCTGGGCCCGTGGGGCGGCGTTCTTGCCGACCGGTACGACAAGCGACGCGTGCTGATTGCCACCCAGGCCATCCCGGCGGTGCTCGCGGGCATTCTCGGCCTGCTGGTCGCCACCGACGTCGTCACCGTGTGGATGGTGTACTTGCTGGCCGTGGCACTCGGGTTTGTACAGGTGGTGGACAACCCCACCCGCCAGACCTTCATCCACGAGATGGTGGGTCCCGACGACCTCACGAATGCGGTCAGTCTCAATGCGGTGGTCGTCAATGTCGCCAGGGTGATCGGTCCGGGCTTCGCCGGTGCCCTGATCGTCACCATCGGACTTGCCCCCTGCTTCTTCATCAACGGCCTGTCATACGGTGCCGTGCTGATCGCCCTCGCTCTCATGAACCCAGCCCGTTTGCTACGGGCGCCCTCCCAGACGCGACGACCGGGCCAGCTCCGGGAGGGTCTCCGCTACGTGAGGAACACGCCGGAGGTGCTGGTCCCACTGGTGATGCTGGCAATAGTCGGCACCCTCGCCTACGAGTATCAGGTGGTGTTGCCGCTCCTCGCCAAGTTCACCTTCGGCGGCGATGCCGGAACATACGCCACCATGTCGGCGCTGACCGGTATCGGAGCCGTCGTCGGGGGTTTGGCCACCGCCGCCGGAGGGCGTAAGCCGGCAACGTCACTAGCTTGGACGGCGATCGTGTTCGGGTCGATCCAGATGCTGACGTCGATGGCGCCGACTCTGGCCATCTGCTACGCCATCATGATCCTCCTTGGAGCCGCCTCCATTCGATTCCTCGCCCTGGGCAACGCCACGCTGCAGCTGGCGGCGAATCCCGCCATGCGGGGCAGGGTGATGGCCCTGTGGGCGGTTGCATTCCTCGGATCCACACCGATCGGGGGGCCCATCGTCGGGTGGATCGGCGAGCAGTTCGGAGCGCGGATCGCCCTCGGTCTGGGCGGGGTGGCGACGCTGGCCAGTGGAATCCTGGCCTACCGGGCACTGGCAAGGATCGAAGCACGGGCCAAAAGCGGCGACAGCTCCACTATTCCTCCACCAAAACCAGTCTGACCTAGCGCCCCCGGCGAACCGGTCCGAAGGAGTGGCGGTCGGTGCGTGACGAGAGCGTCCAAGGCTCGCTACCCCGGATTCGTACACGGCCGCTCGCCCACGCCCGTCGCATTCCCGGCCCGCCGCTAGCCTGAGGTAATGACGTCTGAGGACCTAGCCAACCTCGCATATCTACGCCGGGCTCGAGATCTGATGGACCGCGAGTACGACCGGCCGCTGGATGTCGCAGCCATCGCTCGTGAAGCGCTGATGTCCGCTGCACATTTCTCGCGGCGGTTTCGTGCTACCTACGGGGAGACGCCCTATTCCTACTTGATGACACGGCGAATCGAGCGGGCGAAGGCGCTGCTCCGTCGCGGCGACATGTCGGTCACCGATGTCTGTTTCGCCGTCGGGTGCACCTCGCTCGGCTCGTTCAGCGCACGTTTCACCGAGATCGTGGGCGAGACCCCGTCGGCCTACCGGGCCCGCGACCACAGCGTGCTTGCGGGCGTGCCGGGCTGCATCGCCAGAGATCTCACTCGCCCAAAGCGCAAACCGAGCAGGATCGGAGAAGCGCACGGGGCCGCCGCTCTGTAGGTTTGCAGGCATGGATATCACACTCTCTCAGTGCTTCGTAATAGTGGCGGACCCTGGCCAGGCCCTCGCCTTCTACAGGGATGGCCTTGGTCTGGAGTTGCGCAACGACGTCGCCCGCGGGGAATTGAGGTGGATCACCGTAGGTTCTGCATCCCAGCCAGGCGTCTCGATCGTCCTCACCAATTACCTGAACGGCAGCCCTGCCGATAACGAGGCGGTCACCACCCTCGTAGCCAAAGGCGCCCTCAACGGTGTCCACTTCCACACCGACGACCTCGACGCCACGTTCGAGAAGGTACGGGACGCAGGCGCCGAGATCGTGTCCGAGCCCGCCGACCAGCCGTGGGGCACGCGCGACTTTGCCGTACGCGACCCTTCCGGCAACCTCGTCCGCATCGATCAGCCACCCACCTCCCGGTCATGACGCACGCGGCAGACAGCCACGACCTGATCCGCGTAACCGGGGCACGGGTCAACAATCTGAAAAACGTCAGCGTCGAGCTCCCCAAACGCCGGTTGACGGTCTTCACGGGAGTGTCGGGTTCCGGAAAGAGCTCACTTGTCTTCGACACGATCGCCGCAGAGTCGCAGCGGATGATCAACGAGACCTACTCCGCCTTCGTGCAAGGCTTCATGCCCTCGCTGGCACGACCCGAGGTCGACGTTCTCGAGGGATTGACGACCGCGATTGCTGTCGATCAACAGCCGATGGGGGGTGATGTGCGCTCCACGGTGGGCACAGCCTCCGACGCCAACGCACTACTGCGCATCCTGTTCAGCAGGCTCGGGAAGCCCCACATCGGCTCGCCCGTCGCGTTCTCGTTCAACGTTCCGACACGCACGGCAAGCGGCGCGATGACCGTCGACAAAGGCAAGGGAGAGCGGATCGTGGTCCGCAAGGCCGTCTATCAGGGCGGCATGTGCCCGCGGTGCGAAGGCCGGGGCACGGTCTCCGATATCGACCTGACCGCCCTATACGACGACTCCAAGTCGCTCAACGACGGCGCCATCACCATTCCCGGCTACAAGGCAGGCGGCTGGATGGTGCGGTCGTTCACCGAGTCCGGCTTCGTTGACCCTGACAAGCCGATCAACAAGTACACCAAGAAAGAGCTCAACGACTTCCTCTACAAAGACCCGACCAAGGTCAAGATGAAGGGGATCAACACCACATATGAGGGGCTGATACCGAAGATCCAGAAGTCGTTCTTCTCCAAAGACCCCGACTCGCTGCAGCCACACATCCGAGATTTCGTCGATCGGGCAGCCACCTTCACGGCTTGCCCCGACTGCGGCGGGACACGACTCAGCGCGGCCGCCCGCTCGTCGAAGATCAACGGTATCAACATCGCCGACGCTTGCGCTATGCAGATAAGCGACCTGGCGGCCTGGCTGGAAGATCTGGACGAACCATCGGCCGAGCCACTGCTTGCCAACCTCCAGCACACCCTCGACTCATTCGTCGAGATCGGCCTCGGCTACCTGTCACTGGACAGAGCCTCGGGGACGCTATCGGGCGGCGAGGCACAGCGAACCAAGATGATCCGCCATCTCGGGTCCGCCCTCACCGACGTCACCTATGTTTTCGACGAGCCGTCGATCGGGATGCACCCGCACGACATTCAGAGGATGAACAACCTTCTGATGCAACTGCGCGACAAGGGCAACACGGTCCTGGTTGTCGAGCACAAGCCGGAGATGATCGAGATCGCCGATCACGTCGTCGATCTCGGGCCCGGTGCGGGCACCGGGGGCGGCGAAATTGTGTTCGAGGGCTCGGTCGATGAGTTGCGTGCCAGCGACACGATCACCGGACGCCACCTCGACGACCGGGCAGCGCTCAAGCCATCGGTGCGTACCTCCTCGCAGGTGCTCGAAGTGCGCGGCGCCGGCACTCACAACCTGAAGGATGTCGATGTCGACATCCCCCTCGGAATCCTGGTGGTGGTAACCGGCGTTGCCGGGTCCGGGAAGAGCTCACTGATCCACGGCTCTGTGTCGAACCGGGACGGTGTGGTTGCGGTCGACCAAACCCCGATCCGTGGCTCGCGACGCAGCAACCCGGCCACCTACACCGGGATGCTCGACTCGATACGAAAGCAGTTCGCCAACGCCAACGGAGTGAAGGCGGGCCTGTTCAGCCCGAACTCCGACGGTGCCTGTCCCAGCTGCAACGGGGCCGGGGTCATTTACACACAGCTCGGCTTCATGGACACAGTCGCAACCACCTGCGAGGAGTGCGAGGGAAAGCGCTTTGACACGTCCGTGCTGGAGTACAAGCTCGCCGGACAGCGATATCAGCGAGGTGCTCGCCATGCCTGTCACCGAGGCGCTGGAGTTCTTCGGCGACGGGAAGGCAAAGACACCGGCCGCCCACAAAATCCTTACGCGGATGGCCGATGTCGGGCTCGGTTATCTGAGCCTCGGTCAGCCGCTGACAACCCTCTCTGGAGGCGAACGCCAACGCTTGAAGCTGGCCATCCAGATGGCCGAGGAGGGTGGGATCTACGTACTCGACGAGCCGACCAATGGGCTCCATCTCGCCGATGTCGACCACCTGCTAGGTCTTCTCGACCAGCTCGTAGATTCGGGCAAGTCGGTCATAGTGATCTCGCACCATCAGGCGGTGATGGCCCACGCCGACTGGATCATCGACCTCGGTCCCGGTGCCGGGCACGCCGGCGGCCGGGTGGTGTTCGAGGGCACCCCGGCCGACCTGGTGGCAGCTCGTTCGACCCTCACCGGCGAGCATCTCGCCGAGTACGTGGGCTGACTCCATCGTGCCGGCGACCGGTGTCCGCTCGGCCGTGAAGTTGTTGGAAGGCGCAATGAACCCTTCTCATGCCGGCCGCTATCATCAAGCTGTCTGTGTCGGGCGGCCATTCGACCGGTCTTGAAGACGTGTTCGCGAGAGAAAGTAAAGGCGGGCAGCCGTGGACTCAAACCGACCCTCCGACGCAAACCGAAATGTCGCGGTCGTCCAGGAGATGTACACCGCCTTTGCCCGAGCCGACGTCGATGCAATGCTCGCGATGCTCAGCCCTGACGTGACATGGGGCGAGCCAGACAACCCTTTCAACCCGGCAGCCGGAACGAGGCATGGTCACCAGGGATTCCTCGAGTGGCTGGCCATTGGGAGGGAAGCCGAGGAAATACTCGCTCTCGAGCCGCGCCTCTTCCTTACCGACGACGAGGATAACGTGGCAGTTGTCGGGTTCATGCGCTGTTTGGCCAAATACACCGGCAAGACCTACGAGTCAGATTTCGTCCACGTCGCAACACTGGAGAACGGCCAGATCATCGCCTTCCAGGAATTCTTCGACACCTACGTGGCAGCGGAGGCCTTCCGCACCAACCCCTCGGGGTGACAGTCGATACATCATGGCCCCTGCCAGAGCCCCGCTATCCATGTCGCTCGAGCACATCGGCATCGCCTCTGATGTAGCCAAGGGACAAGCTGTCCAGACCGTCGGATCGCCCTGGGGCATGGCGGTCGGTCACCGAATTGTGCGTCCTGGATTTTCTGCCAGGAGTCAGGTATCCGACGTCAAATGATCCCTGCGACGCGACTACCACCACGCAATCGCCAGATGAATACACATCAGCGTTGTTTGACATAGATGTCTTAACACATCAAACGTGATTGATTTAACTTGGAGAGCATGGCGAATTGGCGAGGGTGATCTGGAACACACAACGCGGACCGGACCCGTCGTGGGGCCTACGGCACGAAAATGTTGAACGATTGATTCGTGAACGAGCCGTCGAAATTGGATTTCTGCCACACCGCCACCTCGTCGTCGTCGCAGTTGAATGAACCGTTGAAATAGAGCCGCGTATCGTTGCCGCTGGCATCTTGCATCAAACCACCCATAACGTCATCCAGCGACAGAACCGCCGGGTCCGGCTTGAGACAGGTGGTGCCACCGTTGGGTGTTCTTGCGCTGATGAAGCCCGGATGGGGGCCGGAGAACTCCATGTCCCAATAGATGGTGGACGGGATGATGCCGACCACGCGTACCTGCCCGTAGCCACGGCCCATAAAATCGGAGCTGTCCTTCCCATCCAGTGTGCCGGCATCGACCACCTGCTTCTGGGCGAGACGCTGCATGAAGGCCGCCATTTGCGCCCGTGTGACGTAGTCGTCGGGGCAGTACCGGTCGCTCGCCGGTGGGTTGCAGCCGACGGTGATCCCATTGTCGGCCATCCATGCAATGGCGTCGTGGAACACGTTGGCGTCGGAGACGTCGACGAATTGGTGCGATGCCAACACCACCGACGGCACCAGGACCACGACCGTGACAATGACACTGAACCAGGCTGCTCGAACGCTGCGAGGGTTCCTCTTCTTCATGGCACTCCCTCCCAATATGAGATGCCGGGGTGAGTCGTTCCCACCACCCTGCGGATGCTACCGAGCGGGTCAGCTGATTGGCAGGCCCGTCCTCTCTTCAAAAGAGCAGACCGCTTCCGGGGTCAGGCGACGACCTCTGCATTCACACCGACTTGGTGTCGTTCGGCATCCCGACCCTGCCGATGAGCTCACCGAGACGCCCATCACGGGCGAACACGGGCACGACGTCGATCGGCGCCGCAACCGTGACGGACTGTCCACCGTCCAGCACGTCACCGGTGGTGAGGTTGGTCCACGTCGCACCGAACGGGAGATAGACGGTTCGCGACCTATCCCCAGGCCGGACCACGGGTGCGACGAGAAGGTCGGGACCGAACATGTACTGGTCGGCCAGGTCCCAGCTTGACGGATCCGATGGGAACTCGTAGAACGCACCTCGCATTACGGGCTGACCGCTCTCATGCGCGTCGACCATCAGGGAACGAGTGTAGGGACGCAATGCCTCCCGCAGATGGACGTAGCTGGCCAGTATCTGGTAGACCTCAGGGCCGAAGCTCCATAGCTCGTTGGCTGCGCCGCTATCGAGGCGTCGAGTCCCGTCCACCGCGGTAACCGGTTCGGCGGGTTTGCGGTCACCATGCATCCGCATGACCGGACAGAAGGTGGCGAATTGGAACCAGCGGACCAGCAGCTCGTGAAAGGCGGGGTCCTCGATGTTCCCGTTGTGGAACCCCCCGATGTCGGTAGTGAACCATGGGATGCCTGCCACGCCCATGTGGATACCCGCCAAGATCTGGCGCCGCAGGCTCTCGAAAGTAGAGTCGATGTCGCCGGACCACGCCAGAGCGCCGTAGCGCTGGCTGCCGGCCCAGGCGCATCGCAGCAGGTTCACGACCTCCGCCTGGCCTGCGTCGACCTGACCCTCGTAGAAGGCTCTGGCGAGTGCTTGCGGAAACAGGTTGCCGATCTGGAGGTTGGAGCCGAGGTGATAGCGGTAGTTGTCGAAGTGGTACGCGCCGTACTCCGGCTCAGCCTCGTCCAGCCAGAAGGCCTTGATCCCGAGGTCGTAGTAATTCCTTCGGCATAGGTCCCACAAGGTGGCGCGCGTCTCAGGGTTCGTGGCATCCAGGAAGACGCTCGGCCCCTCGAATGCCATATGGATATCCATCCCGCGTTCGGTGCGCACAAGGAGATTGCGCTGCCTGAACTCGTCGAAGTTCTCCGACTCGAAGGAAACCTGAGGCCACACCGAGACCATCAGCTCGATGCCAAGCTCCTGGAGCTCGGTGACCATTGCGGCCGGGTCGGGCCAGAACTCCTCTTCGAACCGGTAGTCGCCCATCTTGGGCCAGTGGAAGAAGTCGGCGACTATGACGTCCATCGGCAACCCGCGGCGCTTGTGTTCTCGCGCTACCTCGAGAAGCTGCTCCTGGTTCCAGTACCGGAGCTTGCACTGCCAGTACCCGAGGCCATACTCGGGCATCATGGGCACGTGCCCGGTGGCATCGGCGTACGCCGCGCTGATCTCCGCAGGTGTCCCGGCGGCGGTGATCCAATAGTCCAGCTGAATCGCGGACTCCGCCACCCACTCCGTTCGGTTGGTCGAGAATGTGGCGCGGCCGATCGCCGGGCTGTGCCAGAAAAAGCCGTAGCCAGCGCTCGAGACCACGAATGGCACGCTGGCCTGGGAGTTGCGATGAGCGAGCTCGAAGGTGCTTCCCTTGATGTCCAGCACTTCCTGCTGGTATTGCCCCATCCCGTAGAGCTTCTCACCCATGTTCGGTTCGAAAGACGCCGTAATCCGATGATCGCCCCCGACGATCGGCTGGTACTTGCGGGCCTGCAGTTTGAGCGAGCCTCCTGAGTCCAGCTCACGCAACAACGTCCGACCTTCCCGGTCGCGGTATTCGATGGTGCACGTCCTGACTGCATACCCGAGACTGACGTCATCGGCGGTCCTCGCAGTCAGCAAAGCGCTGATATGACCGTTATCGACAACGGCGGTATTCCCGTCGATTACGACCTCCGCCGGCTGTTTCGGCTGGGGAAGCAGGGCATAGTCGGTGTCTGCGACCGTTCCGGCGCGGGTCGCACGGACACGTAGTGAGTCCTTCCCCCAAGCTTCGACCACGACGGTCTCGCCGTCTCCGCGCCATACAACACCGTCCGAACGGGGTTCGAAGGGATTGCTAGCTGTCATGGTTATCTCCTCGAGGGGCTCGATTCACCGGACCGCGTCAGTCCTTGACCGCACCGGCGCCGATGCCGGCCGACACGTATTTCTGAGCGAGGACGAGGAGCAACGCGGTGGGGATCGAAGCCACCACAGCGGTGGCCATCATCGGACCCCACTCCTGGTTCTGCGCGCCAATGTAGTTGTAGATACCCAGGGTGATCGGACGCATTGCGCCGCCCCCGCGATCAAGAGTCGAGGCAAACAGGAAGTCCGACCACGACCAGAGAAACGCAAAGAGCGCCACGGTGATGGACGAGTTGCGCGACAGCGGCAACACGACCGACCGGAAGCAACGCCATGACGACGCGCCATCTACCTGTGCCGCCCCGAGGAGCTCGTTGGGGATGCCACGAATGAACGCGGTGAAGAGCATCACTGCGAAAGGGACGGCGATGGTCGAGTCAGCCAGGATCAACCCCGGAATGGTGTCCAGGATTCCAATCTGGTTGTAGATGGAGTAGAAGCCCATCGCCATCACAACCGCCGGGATCATCTGAGCCACAATGAGGACGAAGCTGAGGTACCGACCCCCGGGCACCGGAAGCTTGGCCAACGCATACGCCGCCGGCGCGGCGATGAGAAGGGTGAGGAGCACCGTTCCGATGCCTACCACCAGACTGGTCGTCAGGAACGGCAACTGGTCGTGCAACACAACTCTGTAGTGGTCGAGCGTGAAGTCGAAAGGCAATAGCTGACTCTTGCGGATCGACTCGCGATTGGTAAGCGAAACGTTGACCATCCAGTAGACGGGGAAGAGCATGATCGCGGTCAGCAGGATGGCCGTCATCGTCTTCCACCATCCGCGGGACGCCATCACTCCTCCCCTCGTCGCTGGACTGCGATGTAGACGAATCCGAACACCACGGCCACCATGAGGAGGATGCTGCCAATCGCGGACGCCTCGGAATACTGGATCACGCCTGACGTGCCTTTGCCAAAGGCCAGACCGTACGACCATGTCGCCAGCGTCTGCGACGTGCCCGTGCCCGTCGTCATGATCCAGATGATGTCGACGACCTTCAGCGTGTAGACCAGGCCGAGTAGCAGGGTGATCAGCGTCACAGGACGAAGCAAGGGGAGCGTAATGCTCCGGAACTGTCGCCACCCGCTGGCTCCATCGATCGCCGCCGCCTCATAGAGGGTCCGGGGGATGTTCTGCAACCCTGAGTACAAGATGACCAGGTTGAAGGGGATGCCCAGCCAGATGTTGGCGATGATCACCGATCTCAATGAGTTGTGAGCCGACAACCACCAAATCGGCTCCGCACCGAACCAACCGACGAGGGTGTTCAACGCGCCGTTGTCCGGATTCATCATCCATTGCCATGTGGTGCCGGAAACGATCACAGGCAGCAACCATGGCACTAGGAACAGCGCACGTAGGGTGGCCGAGAGCCGGAAATTGCGCTGGAAAAACACTGCAAGGGCGAGCCCAATGACGTACTGCACACTGATGGATACCAGCGTGAACGTGGCTGTCTGGCTCACCACACGCCAGAATCTGGGCTGCGCAATCACCTCGCGATAGATGTCCAGCCCGACGAAAGGGGCACCGCCGCTAACGAAGGTGGCGCGGTCGTAGCGGTGAAGGCTCAAAGCGAAGTTCTGGATCAGCGGGTAGGCGTAGAAGACAACCAGGTAGATCACGAGCGGCGTCACGAAGCCGACGGCCGCCCAGTTCGCTCGGCGGTGATGTCTCTTCCGTGGGTTGACTGCGCCGGTGCCGCCGGGTTGCGTGGTAGCCCGGGGCGCACCTGCACCCGCTGCGTTGCTCATGCCCAATCCTCGTGGCTGGTGTAGTTCGTGCCGCCCGACGGGGTGGCCGTGGTGGGGCGCGAGGAGGTGCGCCCCACCACGTCGTTGAAGATCAGCGACCCGCCGCGTCCATGAACGCAGTCTCGACACCGCTGGCGTCGCCGGCCGCGTTCAATGCGCCCTGTATCGCTTCCGAGAGCTGGCCCTGACACAGCCGGGTAGTCAGCGCCGAGATCGGTGGTGCGCCCTTGCGCACCCTCGACGATACTGACCCACGGTGTCCACAGTGCGTTCGACGCGACCTGGCTCGCCCGGATGTCCGGCTTCGCCGAGAGGTAGCCGAGCACCTCGCTGCTGGTCGCCGCGTTGTCCCCGCCGGCCAGGCAGTCAATCACGGCGGCGGCGTTCGCATAGTGGTCGGCGGCGTCTGTCTCCTGCAGCGGAGCGACGGCGAACTCGCCGCCGGTCGGAACAGGTGCGACCTGAGTTGATTTGCCGGGGATCGGGATCATGTCGATCTCGAAACCCTTATTCGCCGCAGCGGCGGCTGCGAACCACGAGCCATTCTCCGCAAAGCCGTACTCGCCGGTCAGGAACAAGTCCCACGACGCGGACTGATTGTCCGTCAGCGCCGAGCGCGGCGCCCAACCATTTCCGATCCAGTCCGAGAGCAATTGGCCGGCGCTGATCGCCTCGGGTGATGCGATATCAGAGAAGTCGGCTCCCGCTCCCCAGAACCACGGCTCGAACTGGAACACACCTTCTTCACCGGCGATGCCGGAGAACGTGATGCCTTTTGCCCCACTGGCGACAACCTTCTCGATCGCGCTATTCAGCGAGTCCCAATCCTTGATGGACGTTACGTCGACTCCTGCACTATCGAGAACATCCTTGTTGTAGTAGAGCCCGAGAGCGTTCGAGCCCATCGGCACCCCGTAGGCGACTCCGTCGACAATGCCGGGACCGAGCAGGTTCTCGTCCACACCGGAGGTGTCGATACCGGCGACCTCGGCGGTGGCGAGCAGACCGGAGGCGGCAGCTTCAGGTGTCAGCGGGTTGTCCAGCAGCACCACATCGGGGGCGTTGCCCTCCTTGACTGCGGTGGTGAGCTGGTTGAACAGGTCGGTCTGAGGGGCACTCGACCGAGTGATCGTGGAACCCGCCGGGGCGCAACCCTTCACCAGGTTGTCCCAGTCCGATCCGGCTTCGCGTTGGGGGTAGGGGTCCCAGAAGACGATCTCGGGGGTTGTGGCGCCCTGTGAGGCTGTTGCGGCCTCGGTGGTGGTGGTGGTCGTATCTGAACTGCTGCCGTCCGAACAAGCAGTCAGGGCGAGCCCGGCCACAAGGGTCGCGATCACTGCTACACGTAGTTTGACACGTGGCATGTCTTCAATCCTCTCCTTCGGGTCGCCTCTGGTGTTGAGGTCGCCCTTCCGCCAATCACAAGCTTCTGCGAAGACCGCAGCTCCCCCGATTCTCTGCCGGCTTATCTTCCCCTGACCGTCCATTCAGCGAACCGGTTCGCTGCCACATTATCCGTAGGGAGATGACGTGTCAAGCGAACCGGTTCGTCGCACTAGAGAGACTCGACACAACCAACGTGAGACGGGATGCTGCTTCAGCTCACGGCGGCGGCCACGCTCGCTCGCTCGACGAGGCGGGGCGCAACGAGCGTCGTCACGGCCGCCGGCCCGTCCGGGGTAGTCAGACGTCGGACGAGGATATCGACCGCGAGCTTGGAGACACGCTCGGGCTCGGACTCCACGGAGGTGTACGGCAGGGCGAAGATGCGTCCTAGCTCAGCTGAGTGCAGACTGACTACGGAGTAGTCATCCGGCACGCTCAGGCCCAGCTCGTGGAGCACCGTGGGCAGCATGGCGACGACAGCGTCATTGTGAACCAGAAGGGCGCGAGGGGCAGTGGACCGGGCTAGCGCCGTTCGCAATGCGTCGCGCACCTGCTCGGGTCCGGCGGGACAACTTACGATATCCAGTACAAGCCGGCGACGCGCAGCCTCGGCCAGCGCCGCGTCCCGGAAACGTTCGGCGTACGTCCGCCCGGATTGAAATACCTCGTCGGGCCAGGTCAGAAACGTCGCCTCACGGTGGCCGGCATCAGCCAGGTGATCAACCAGCACGCGGGCACCGGCCGCAAAATCGAGATCAACGGCGTCGATGCCCTGGGTGTCACGAGGCATGCCGATCAGGACGGCCGGGAAGCCAGTATCCACGATCGGGCCAATTCGGGGATCGTCCTGGATTATGTTCAGCAGCACCAGGGCGTCAACCTGCCGGGCCGCCACGGCGGCCCGAATTGCGCCGGCGCCGTCCGGTTGGGTCAACAACAGCACGCCGTAGTCGTGCTCTCGAGCAGCATCGGCGATCGCGACGATATAGGTCGCCAGGGCAGGGCTGAATTCGGCCTCGTGGAAGCGAACCACCAACCCCAGGTTCATGGTGCGTCGGGTCGCGAGAGCCCGGGCGCCGTGGTCCACCGAGTAGTCGAGCTTTGCGATCGCGGCCTCGACCCTCGCCCGGGTTTCCGGCAACACGACCTTCCGGCCCGTGAGAACTGCCGACACGGTACTTCTTGCTACGCCGGCCTCTTGAGCGACATCGGCGATTGTCGCCATCTCAACCTCCCTTCTCATAATAGGTTCCGAATGAGTAGCGTGACATGCAGCGTACCGGTTCGTCAACTCGCGGGTGTGTCGCACGATCGAGATTCAGCGTACCGGTTCGCTAGCATTGCCGCTCCCCAGATACCGCCGTTGAGGCCCTACGCCGTCGTAGAGGTGGCCCGGTAGCGGCAGTCCGGGTGACGACCCCCGAGCTCGTCCCCGCTCCAACGCATCACGCTCTCAGCCGGCTCCGTCCAGGATCTCGTGAAGCCTCGCGGCGAGCGCATTGGGCTCTCCGACGCCTCCGTACTCACGCGAGTCATAGGTGATCACCGTGCGGTCGGTGAAGTGGCCCGCCAGGGTCACGAACCCGGCGGCACCCATTGGCGAACCGATGATGAGCAACGGTGTCCGGGATGTTCCGTCGTTGCTGCGGACGTCGTAGGTGAGGACGGCGCCCGGTACGTCGAGGGTGTGTGTCTTCTGTTTCAGCCATCGGTGCGTGTTCCGTCGTCCTCGGTCGCAGGCCGAACATCTCGGGGTCGGGTGCCGGGCTTGCCAGGTAGTCGGCCGGAAGAGGTCCTTCCGCGCTGACGAGGCCGATGAACTTCGCCATGGCGGGTCCGAAACCGCGGCGCTGGTACGTTTCCTGGATGTCGCGGCAGGCGGCGATCGCCATGTCGGCATCGGGCAACACGGTCGCCGCCGGTGGCTCGTGGGCGACCAGAGTAATGACGTCCTCCGGGTGCTTGGCCACGAGCGCCAGCGCGTTCACCGCCCCGCCACTACTGGCGAACAGATCCACCCATCCCACCCCGAGTGCCTGGATGAGCCGATGCAGGTCGTCGGCGTGCTCGTCCGGGGTCGATTCAGATGCCGGGTCATGCTTTGTGCTGCGATCCGCCCCGCGCAGGTCATAGGTGATCACCGTGCGGTCGGTGAAGTGGCCCGCCAGGGTCACGAACCCGGCGGCACCCATCGGCGAACCGATGATGAGCAACGGTGTCCGGGATGTTCCTCGTTGCTGCGGACGTCGTAGGTGAGCACGGCGCCCGGTACGTCGAGGGTCTGTGTCTTCGTTTCAGCCATGGGAAGTGCTCTCGTGTCGCAGTTGTCCGTGCCCGCGCACCACGTAGCGGAGATGGGTGACTCGGGCCCCTTCGCTGATATCGGGACCATCCAGCTCGATAGGGGCGCTTCCGAGCTAGTCGAAGAACCGTACCCCGCTGCCGAGCAGGACGGGCACCAGGTCGAGCCAGATCTCGTCGAGGAGCCCGAGTTCTAGACACTGGCTCGCCAGGTTCCCGGCAGTCACTGCCACGCCTTTCTCGCCTGCGATCTCATGCGCCTTGTTGATGGCGTTTGCCAATCCATCAGTCACGAAAGTGAACGGCGCGTCGGGATGGGCGTGCACCCATTGTTCGGGCTCGCGGTGGGTGACCACAACCACAGGTCGGTCGAACGGGTGGGTACCTCCCCAGCCGTCGGTTAGGTCGAACAAGCGCCGCCCGACGACCATGGCGCCAACGCCATCGACGCACCCCTGCAGGTACCGGTGGTCCGTAGCCGTGAGCCGGAACGAGACTTCCGGGTGCGTGCTCGGGAAGTCGATCTCTCCGGCGTTGTACCAGGCGAACAGATGCTCGAAGCCGGTTTCGTTCGGCCCGGCAATGTACCCGTCGAGCGACACGCTCGCTGCCGTCAGTGTCCTGCCCATTGCAGCCTCCCGCTGTTGCCGGTCACGGACGTCATCTGGCGTCGGCGAGGACGGCGTCGATCTGGCCGACGGCCTGCCTGATGCCCTCCTCCATGCCCATGGCCAGCATCTGCTCCAGCGCCCCGGTACTCGGGAACGTCGCCTCAATGGACATGCGCGTCGTGCCCCCGCCCACATTCTCTATGGTCACCAGGTCGGTCGTCATGGGCATCTCGGTGTTCGGCGTGCCGTCGTCGTTCCGGAAGCCGTCTCTGAAGACAAGCCGATGCGGCGGCTCCGTCTCCACCACCTCCCAATAACCCTTGGGCTGATCGCCTTCAGGCCCGGTCATGTGGTACTCCACCCGTCCGCCGGCACGCACGTCATGTGCGGTCACCGTCGCCGGATACGTGGGCGGTCCCCACCAGCGTTCGAGCTGACGAGGATCGGCCCAGAGCTGCCACACCCGCTCCGGCGTGGCGGCGAACTCGGCCGTGACGGTCATCGTCAGTGCGCGGGGGTCCTTGGCTACGGCGACAACGGTCATAGGTGATCCTCCTGGGTTTGGCTGATGAGATCGGCCATTCGCCCGATGCGCGCCCGCCATAGCTCCTCATATCGATCGAGACAGTCTCCTTGCGCCGGTCAAGGCGGCCGGGTTCGTGCGCACGACCTTGCGGCGTCCGGTCTGATGCTTGGTGACCAATCCTGCCCGTTCGAGAATCGCGATGTGCTTCTGCACGGCAGCGAAACTCATGGGGTAGTGCTCGGCCAGTTCGGCAACACCCTCCCGACCGTCGATGGCGCGGCGGACGATGTCTCGCCGGGTGGCATCGGACAACGCCCCGAAGATGCGGTCTTGGTCGATGGTCGTCTCCATTTGTACAACCATATGGTTGTACAAACGTGTTGTCAAAACAGTGCCGGCACCGACTCCGGTCCCGCCACACCCCACGGTCTCCAGCGTCACGTCGAGCTCTCCGCACGCCAGCCGCAGCCCCCACTCGAGATGCCGCCGCCATATTGGCTCTTGAAATGTGCCACCGTAGGTGCCATAATGGCACCATGAATCTTGCAATGTACGTAGAGACCCTGCGTGAGCACCTAATCGCCGCTGCGGAGACCGGGGGCGCCGAGAGCAAAGCGGTGATCGAGCGTCTTTCGGGTGGTCTGGAGGCGGCGACGCGTCTGGTCCTGCTCGAGACGATTTCCGCCGCCGCCGACGAGATCACGAGCGAGCTCGCCCCCGGGTCGGTGGAAGTCCGACTCCGTGGCACCGACCCGGACTTCGTGGTGACCCTGCCTTCGGAGGTGCTTAGCAGTAGCGCGGTCGATGGGACTGCGACGTCTCCTGCCTTAGTCCCCGGAGGGGGCGAAGAAGGAAGCACCTCGAGGCTCAACCTCCGGCTCCCCGAGGGACTCAAGGTGCGGATAGAGGAAGCGGCGCGTCGTGAGGGTCTGTCACTGAACGCATGGCTGGTGCGCACCGCGGCGGCCGCCGTCGAGGGTCCCCGGAGACAGTCCACACAGTTCTCGAAGGGCAGCCAGCGATACACGGGGTGGGTGCGTTGAACACACCGGATTCCGCAAGCCGACAAGGAGCACAGATGCCTTCATTTGAGACGGTCCGACCCATCGCCGTTTCGATCGATTTGACGCATTGCATGGGCATGGTCCATGTGATTGCCAGCGACCGCAACGACACGGTGGTTGCGGTGAATCCCCGCGATCGGAACAGGCAGGTTGACGTCGAGACGGCCAGGCAAACGGTGGTCGATCTGAGCGGAGTGAGCCTCACCGTCAGAGCGCCCAGGCGACGCGGCATCGCCGCATATCTGGGGATGGGTCGGAGCGGCTCTCTCGACGTGACCGTTGAGCTCCCCGAGGGCTCCTCTCTCACCGCTGAGGCCGGCTTCGCCGACATTCGGTGCGTCGGCAACCTTGGCGACGTCGACGTCAAGACGGGCGCGGGCAGCGTGGGCATCGACCAGGCCGGCGCACTACACGTTCACAGCGGGGCGGGTCGCGTCACCCTGGAGGGGTCATCCGGCAACGCCGAGATCGTGACCGCCGGCGACATCACCATCGGCACCGTCAACGGCGCACGCCGACGTGAAGAACCACAACGGCAAGACATGGATCAGCCGAGTTGACGGTGACGTGAGAGTGAAGTCGGCCAACGGCGACATCACGATCGAAGCTGCAGGCGGCGATGTCAACGCAAAGACTTCCAACGGTGACATACATCTTGGTCAGATCAGCCGCGGATCGGCAACGCTAGAGACGGCCTGCGGCGGACTCGAGATCGGAATCGCTGAGGGCACCGCAGCCTGGATCGACGCCAACACCAGCTTCGGTCAGATCCACAACACCCTCTCCCCCGCCGACGATCCCGAACAGTCTGCCGAAACGGTCCAGGTTCGCGCCCGGACCTCGTTCGGTGATGTTCTGATCACCCGCCCAAAGTCAGAACAAGGAACAAACGACTATGCCTGACACAACCAACGCTATCGAGGTAGCCAATCTCCACAAGGGCTACAAAGGAGTGCCCGTTCTCGAAGACGTCTCGTTCACCGTCGAACGGGGCACGGTCTTCGCTCTGCTCGGAGCGAACGGCTCCGGCAAGACGACCACGATCAATGTCCTGACGACACTGATCAAGGCCGACGGGGGAACCGCACGAGTCGCCGGCTTCGACGTGGCGACACAACCCGGCAAGGTTCGCGAGCAGATCAGCCTCACCGGGCAGTCCGCGGCGGTCGACTACATGCTCACCGCCCGCGAGAACCTGGTGCTGATCGGCGAGTTGCGCCACATTCCCGACCCCGAGCGAACGGCGACCGCAACTGCTCGAAAAGTTCGAGCTGAACGAAGCGGCCGATCGTCGCACGCTGAACTTCTCGGGTGGAATGCGACGCAGGCTCGACATCGCTATGAGCCTGATAGGCGACGCAGCCATCATCTTCTTCGACGAGCCGACGACCGGGCTCGATCCCCAGGGCCGCACCAACATGTGGCAAACCATCCGGGATCTGGTCCAGAGCGGGACCACGGTCTTTCTCACCACGCAATATCTCGAAGAGGCCGACCGTCTCGCCGACCAGATTGCGATCCTCCACGGCGGCCGAATCGTGGCCGACGGCCCGCCCGACAAGCTCAAGACGTTGGTGCCTGCCGGCCTCGTCGAACTGGACTTCAGCCAACAAGAGCAGCTGGCCGCAGCGCAATCAACCCTCGAGGAGCACCACCACGTCAGCCGCGTTGACTCGAAACTGATGGTGGCCACCACCGGTTCGATCGCCGAGATGGCGGACATGTTCATCCGGCTGAGAGACCGAGGGATCGAACCGACCGGGTTCTCCAGGCAGACGGCAACGCTCGACGACGTGTTCTTCAAGATCCTCGAAGAAGAAAGGACGGATTCGCATGCGAGCGCTGAGTGACACCTGGACCATGGCGAAACGATCCCTACGTCATACGACGCGCAGCCTCGACACGATCATCACAGTCGTCCTGACGCCGATCGCGATGCTGCTGCTGTTCGTATACGTGTTCGGTGGCGCACTCGGGACCCAGACCGGCACCATCGACTACGTCGACTACATCACACCCGGAGTGATCATCATGACCGTCGCCAGCGGCATCGCCTATGCCGCACTGCGGCTCAGCATGGACCTGCAGAAGGGCATCATCAGCCGGTTCCGGACCATGCCGGTTGCGCCTTCGTCGGTCTTGAGCGGGCAGGCCCTGTCGTCGACGCTGTCGAACCTCTTCTCCTGCCTTCTCGTGCTGGTCATGGCGGTCATCGTCGGTTTCCGCTCGGCGTCAGGAGCTGTCGGGTGGCTTTCGTTCACGCTCGTCCTGGTGCTGTTCGTGCTCGCCATGACGTGGATGGCGATGTTCTTCGGCCTGCTGGCCAAAACGGCCGAAGGCGCCGGTGCCTTCTCCTACATCCTGCTGCTTCTCCTCTTCATCAGCCCGTCGTTCGTACCAACAGACTCGATGACACCGCTGCTGAGGGGCTTCGCCGAACACCAGCCGATGACTCCGATCATCGAGACCATGCGCTCACTGCTGACAGACGGCACCGCCGGCAGCAACATCTGGATCGCCCTGGCCTGGATCCTCGGCATCCTGGTCGTGTCCTACACCCTGGCGCTGAGCCTCTATCGCCGCAGCCAACCGGCCGCGGCAGGCCAGTAGGGTCCGAGCCTGCGACCCTACGTTGATTCCTTCTGGATGGATATTGGGCTAGTCGGTCAGCGCCACCCGAAAACGATCTTCCGGGTGATGCCGGCCGACAGCACATCGACCTCCCAATCGATGCATCGAGCGGCTAACGACCTGAACGCCATGTGCTGAAGGAGACTGCACCGCAGGGCGGTCGTGTACTGCCGCACCGAAAGCGCCGGCGTCGTGGTCGGGGTAGGAAATCCCGGAGAGATTCTGCTGCAGCTGCGTCTGGGTCTCTTACATCGAGCCGAGAGGGCAAACTGTGGTGGCATCGACATCTGGGCTCCCCAGTCCCACGAGACTGAGATGGTGCCTGGCGTTTGCGGCCCTCTACCAGCGAGATGTCAACGTCGACCGGTAGGCGTGTAGGCCGGGAGTTCCTCCGGTGTGGAGAAAGACAACCGTCTCTTCGGGGCTGAAGCGTCGGTTGCCGATCATCTCGATGAGACCCGCGGCGCCGACGCCTGAGTAGACGGGATCGAGCACAAGACCCGCATACCGCGCGAAGAGATCAATGGCGTTGAGAACCTGCTCGGGCGCCGAGCCGTAGGCTGCACCGGCGCAACCGGCAAACACTTCAGGCGATTGCGGTGGTGGATCTGTGCCCAGTAGATGCGCAATATCGACGACGAGGGCCGCTACGTCGCTAGCAACCCGTTCCGGTTCGGCGTCGACGTCGACCCCGAGCACCTCGGTGCCTGGAAGAGCGTCGGCGCATCCGACGATGAGGCCCGCCTGTGTCGCCCCCGTCCCGGATCCGTGGACGATCGCTGCGGGTAGTTCGTCGATTTGGCCGGCGAGCTCGTGGGCCGCAGCCACGTAGCCAAGCCCGCCTCGCGCGCTGGAGACTCCGTAGGGCACGACGACGGGATGCTTCCCTTCAGCCGTGAGCTCGTTTGCGAGCCGCGCTAGCACCTCGTGCCGATCATCGCTGACCGAACACTCGTGCAGTGTGGCGCCGAACAGTCGCGTTAGAAGGGCGTTGCCACCAAATCGGTAGGCCGGATCGCTGCGCTCGACACGATCAGTGATGACCGCAACATGAACATCAAACCCGAGCGAGGCACCCACGCCCGCGACCTGCCGGGCTGAATTCGACTGACCCACACCCATCGTCACCAGTGTGTCGGCACCACGGTCCAAAGCGTCAGCCACCACGAACTCGAGCTTCCTGATCTTGTTACCGCCGCCCGCGGCACCGGTCAGGTCATCGCGTTTGACGAGTATGCGGGGGCCGCCGAGGTGTTCACTCAGACGGGCGCACGGCTCGAGCGGTGTTGGCAGAGAAGCGAGCGAGAGACGAGGAAACGACTCAAGTGGCGACGACACGCAGGCCACTCTACCGACCAGCGTGGCGGCGCTGTTCCTTTGTCCTCACTTCCAGGGAGGACGTGGAGCGCAACGACGCAGGAGGGTAGACGCCGGTGCCAGACAACGGTTCGTGCTCTCCCGTTCTCGCAAGAATCTGACGAGCGGGACGACCGTTGCGCTGACGATGGGAGGCTGATGAGGGCTCAGTCCGAGGGGGAATCTGACTGACCGTCGCACGCTTGTTTGAAGGTCGCGTACTTGCTCGCCAGCTCACGTCGCATGAAGAGCCGGAGCAGCGGGGAGAGTGCCGCGACGATTCCTTTCGGCAGCATGTCGGTGCTGACCACGACTCGTGTGCCACCGTTCTCTCCGGTGAACGTGTACGTCGTGTCGATGTCGATCCTGTCGTTCCCGGCGGCGACGACCAGGCGTCGGGGTCGATCGAACTCAGCGATTGTCACATCGTTGTCCGTGCCACGGTAGACGGTCAGGAACTTCGCGCCCTCGCCAATAGGCTCTTCGCTCCGTAGCTCCGCTACCGAAACGCCCTTGGTCCACCTCGTCTCGTTCCGGACATCGGCCAGCAAATCAAATGCCGTGGTGGGATCGCAATGGACCAGGACTTCGTTGATTAGTGGTTGTGTCATTTCGGTTTCCGCTCCGGGCTCGTGACGTTTGCTCCATGGGGCAGAGGATCTCTCGGTTTACCGGTTACCGAGGCAGACGAAAGACGTGAGCCATGATTTGACAACGCTATCACGCGGGCGACACCGCGGGACGCAAGAAAGCGTCGAGGTGTCCCGATCGGACAGCCGCAGCCCGGGCGCACCACAAGGAACTCGAGTCTGCAGTAATCGGGTCAAGACTCGCAAACGCTGGGCAAACGGTCGCTCGAGATACTTGTGCTCGGCGGATCGGACGGGCCGATCCCGAAGCAGCGCAACTCATCGGCTCGCCGGTTGCACAAATCCGTCCGGAGGCGAGCCAACCCTCACGGGCATATCAGGAAGGCAATACATGTACGTATCAATCGTCAACCACGATATCGAGGACTTCGTCAATTGGAAGGCGGTCGACGACGGATTCGATCACGGGTCGCTTGGTGTCCGATTCGGCCGGATCAATCGCAATGTCGAGAACCCGAACAACGTCACGATCATTCAAGGCTTCGACAGCGCCGAGCCGCCCAGGCGTTCCTCACCAACCCTTCGCTCCAGGCCACCACCGCGTCGGCAGGAATCACGAGCGAGCCGCGCATCGAGCTGTATGAAGAAGTCGACGCCACCGAGTTCTAGAGAACACGATCGGCGTGACCGGTCATTCGGGTGGGCCCGTAGCTGCCGCGGGCCCACCCGAATGGCACACTTCACCCGCGACTAGACAATGCTGTTTGGCACGAGCGGCCCTCGAGGCTCCGCGGCCGGTACGACAATTCATTGCACTCCGGCCCTGTGGCTGAGCCTCACCCAGACCGTCATTTGCGACGGTCCACGGTTTCCCCAGAGGTGGTACGGAATGAGGACCAATGGGCTTGAGCCCAGCGACCTCGCAGTGATCACGCTTGTGCCGCCGAGTAGATCTCGATCGAAATGCCCGGCGAGTGAGTCAGGGTCGATCTGAACGTTGTGGATGTCCACGCCGGGGTTGTCGACGCTTTCGAGGCAGTAGACCAGCGGGCCGGTAGTGATGGCGACTCGGCCCTCATGCCCCTTCACCTTCGGGTGAGCGCGGCGAAGCTGGATCCCCATGTCGAATTCGATCTCGACCACATCGCCCGGCAGCCAGGTGCGCTGGATTTTGTGGAAGCGACTGATCCGCGGGTCATAACCCGAGGCCGTCTGCCCGTCGGCCGCTGAACCTACGATCGGGAGAGCTTGCCTCTCCTCGTTGATTCGTAGCGAACCACCGCTCGCCCAGGATGGAATGCGCACGTGCAGGTCGAAATCAGGGCGCACATTGGGAGTGACTTCGATCCGGACATTCCCTCGCCAGGGAAGTCCAGTCTCAACCTCGAGATTGGGGGCGCCACACTCCTCGAGGACTGCATCGCTGTTGACATATTGGTGCACCCAAACACCACCCTCGTCGCATGTATACAGGTACTTCCGCAGGTCGGCCCAGGTACGCGAGATGTTGGACGGGCAACAGCAGACCTCGTACCACGGCTTCCGCTCGACACCGCCCGTGGTGGTCAGAGGATTGTTGTAGAAATAGGTAGTGCCGTCGGATCCCATGCCAACGCCGGCAGCGTTGTACAGCTGCCACTCGAACAGGTCGCTGTACTGCGCCTTTCCAGTCAACCGGGCCATCTCCCAGTTCCAGAACATGCTCCCCAGAGCGGCACAAGTCTCGGCGTAGGCGACCTCCGGATCGAGCTCGTAATCGCGGCCAAAACCCTCTGAATGAGGTAGCGAGCCGATCCCACCCGTGACGTACATCTTGCGGGTGACCATGTGATCCCAGGCTCGCTCGATGACCTCTTGCAGAGACGGGTCATTGCTATCTCGCGCCAACATTGCGGCTGCCGTTTCCATGTAGGCAAACCGGACCGAGTGTCCGACCGGCACGGTCTGAGACCGGATCGGGGCGTGCTGCTGGAAGTACTCACCGTTGAGGGCGCTCAGCATCCAGCGTGGCTTGGCGTGCCACGGCTTCTTGGATTCGTTCCCCGCGGGAACACGGGATGGGGAGTACTCGGGGTGGGCGGCCATGTAGTCCTGCCGCTGCGCCCCGATGGCCTTCTTCCTCTTTTCAGCACTCGAGTTCTGTCGGAAGACGGAGACACCAAACCGCCGTATGCTGCCGCGTTGCTCAATGAGTTGCTTGGCCAGATTCAGATAGTCGGCCTGCCCGGTGAGCCGGTACAACCGCAGCAGGGCAAGCTCGATCTCCTGATGTCCCGGGGTATACGCCGGTTCTTTGCCCTCGAAATCCGCCACAACGCGATCTGCGGCGCGCCGGGCGATTCCCAGCAGGTCGGCACGCCCCGTCGCCTCGTTGTGCGAGACGCCCGCCTCAATCAGGTGGCCGTGACAGTACAGCTCATGCTCGACCTGCAAGTTGACCCAGCGGCACTCCGGGAAGTGGATCTGGTTGTACGTGTATATGTAGCCGTCGGGTTGCTGGACCCGCCCAACCAGATCGATGAAGTCATCCATCAGAGTCGCCAGACGTGGGCTGGGATGGGTGGCACAAACGCGCGCGGCGGCGTCCAGCCATTTGTAGGCGTCCGAGTCGGCGAAGAACCAGCCCTCGCGAAATCCTTCGGTTTCGCCGGCTGCGATGCGGAAGTTGTCGATGCACCCAGAAGCTTCGAGTTGCCCCCATTGGTGGAAGATCGCTTGCGCGGCGTTGACGGTCAGGCGGTCGTGCCAGATCCCTGGGAGGATTCTCACTCGGCTCATGTGCACACATTACGAGACACGGCGACTGCTCTCACGAAGCCCCAACTCAGTACGCCCGCTCGCAAGATTTATGCTGCACACACGGACACCGAATCCCATTTCCATTGGAGAGACCTATGGACAATGCGACCCGAATGGCGCTCGATATCCTGCGTACGGGCGACAACTTCCAGTGGTACGTGATCACCCTCGTGGCACTAGTGGTCTACGTGTACGCCAACGAGATCTCCAAGAGGAACTGGAATGGCATCGCAGCCGGGCTTGGCCTCTACGTCGTGCACTGGTTCTTCGAGATCCTGAATGCACTCATCCAGCACTTCAGCGGCGACGCCCTGTGGACGGTGCCGACCGGCACATCCTTCTTGATCCTGGTTGGGGTCGGCATCGAGCTGAGTCTCATGTTCTCGATCGCCGGCCTCGTCTTGAGCAAGGTTCTGCCGGATGACCCCAAGCTGAAGGTCTTTGGTCTCAACAACCGTCTGTTGTTTGTGATCGGGAATGCGGCACTCTTCGCCATAATCGAGATCTTCCTGGCAAAGACGCCGGCTTTCGTCTGGGTCTATTCCTGGTGGGGGTCTATCCCCGTCTTCCTACTGGTCTACATCCCCTTCTTCCTGGCCGCCGCCTACTGCTACGACGCAAAGCCCAAGCAGCGGATCACCTTCATCGGGACCTTTGCTGCGATGGATGTTGTGATGATGGTCGTGTTCGCCGGATTCCTGGGATGGATATAGGCTCGCTGGTAGATGTAGAGCTACCACGGGCTTCGTCGTAGCGAGGGCTTCGTCGTAGCGAGGGCTTCGTCGTAGCGAGGGCTTCTTCGTAGCGAGGGCAGGTTTCGAATCTGCGACCTTTGGTACGAGCCCGAATACCCGGCATCTCGCGCGCTGAACGGGCAGGTCGGGGCCGCTACAGGCAGGTCGCCCACAGGCGTTCAGGCAGTTGGCTCCCTCCGCCTCTCCAGGCTGAAACAGCAGAGCGCTCGACCGCGAGGACTGGCGAGCGGTATGGTCATCCGATGAGTCTCGAGTGGGAACAGATCGTCATCGATGCCCATGATCCTGTGGCGCTCGGTCGATGGTGGCTAGAGGCGCTCAGATGGGTCATCGTCAACGACGATCCGGACGAGTTCGAGATTCGACCAGAGGCCGATCAGCTCCCGGGGCTCATGTTTCAAGCGGTTACCGAACAGAAGCAGTCCAAGAACCGCCTTCATCTCGATTTCCGCCCCGAAGATCAGGGCACCGAGGTCGCGCGACTCATCGCACACGGCGCGTCCCGTGTCGACGTTGGCCAGGGCGACGTACCCTGGGTGGTGTTAGCCGATCCAGAGGGCAACGAGTTCTGCGTCCTCGGCGAACATCAACCATCGTCGTGACCAAAAGACCTGGAAGAAGGGTCGGACCTTCCCAGGGTGGTGGATCCGCTACGGCGACTTCGTGCTCACCTGTACCACTGAGCACTCGAGCCCGTCACCGGTGTCGCTCGAGAATCCTCCTGCGCTGCAGAGTGCCGTCCCGTCCCATGCCTGGATGAATCAGATGCGGACATAGCCAGAGTCTGCGGGTGTCGCCAGATATCGAGAAAAGACGTGCGCGCCCGAAATCGTCGAAGGGACAGTTGCCTCTGGTTGACGCCCTCCCGTCACGATACGGTAAACAAAGTCGAGATCAGGGGAGGTAATTCTGATGGTCGACACCACGAATCGAGGTCGCGGCTCAGGGTCCGACGCAGAGCGGTCTTTCGCCGAGGTAGCACTTGAGATGGCCGGCAAATCCGCAGCTGAAGCAACGAGGACGGGTGCGGTAGACCGGGCAGACGATCAGGTCGAATCGCTATACGAGGAACGGTTCCGCACTGTGAACAGCCCGCTCCATCGGGCGGTTTGGAGTCGAGAGGTGCCGGTTGCGCTCTTCGACTACTCGCCGCCGAACGTAACCAGTGAGATTGACGCCGTCTTCGAGGCCTCGCTGGACGTGGTGCGACACCGTCTCGCGGCCGGCACGCTCCTCGGCGAGGATGGCAAGATATCAGAGGAGACCTTCGACGAGCTGGGTGCTGCGGGCTACTGGGGTCTGCTGGTTGATCCCGAATACGGCGGTAGTGGAGCGCCTTTTGCGGCGTATGCCCCCTTCCTGGCCCGGATGGCGGCGCTCGACCCGACCGTCGCCGGAATGGGCTCGGTGCACCAGTGCATCGGTGCCGTGGACCCGGTGACCGCGTTCGGTTCGGCCGAGCAGAAAACCCGATTCCTCCCCGACCTGGCGAAGGGCCGTCGGCTGTCGGCGTTCGCTCTCACCGAACCGGGTGCAGGATCGGACCTCACCGCGCTCCGGACCACGGCGACGCTAGACGGCGACGACTACGTCGTCGAAGGCGAGAAACTGTTCATCACGAATGTGAAGCCAGGGCGCACCGTGGGTCTCGTGTGTCTGATCGACGAACGTCCTGCAGTGCTCGTCGTCGAGCTCCCCGGAGAGGAGAGCGAGCAGTTCGGTCTGGTGCGCTACGGGTTGCATGCTCTGCGCAACGCTTACAACAACGGTCTGCGCTTCTCGGGTCTGAGGGTGCCTGCCGAGAACCTGCTCGTACCGAAGCGTGGTGACGGTCTTACGATCGCTTACCACGGTCTCAACAAGGGTCGGGTGGCGCTGTGCGCCAACGCGGCGGGAACGATGCGGATCATGGCAGCGTCGATGATCCCATGGGCTCGCAAACGCGAGACGTATGGGCAACCGATAGCAACGAGGGAGCTAGTCCAGCGCCGGCTGGCCCGCATCGCCGGGTTCATCGTGGCCGCCGAAGCACTCGTATCGTGGACATCGCGCCTCCTCGACGAGGGATACCGCGGCGAGATGGAGTGCGTCGTGGCCAAGATCTTCGGGGCGGAGGCGGAGAAGATCGCCGCCATCGATCTGTTGATGAAGACCCACGGTGGACGTTCGTTCCTCCATGGTCATCTGCTTCGGCGACTACATCCACGACTTCCTCGCCCCCAGCATCTACGAGGGAGAAGGAGAGATGCTGGGCATGGCCCTGTTCAAGTCCCTGGTGAAGGACCATGGCACGCGTTTCTTCGAGCCGATGGGCCGCGCCGTACAGGCAGCGGGGATCAAGAAGATGTCGCCGACCGATCCCAAGGTGCTGTGGGCGGCTCGTGAGCCTGCACTCGAGTACGGGAAGTGGCTTACGGCCCGCACGATGCGTTTTGTGGGCAAACCCGACCTGCCACCGATGCCGAAGGCGCTGGCCGGGCATGCGGCGTTTGCCGCCCAGCGTCTGCAGAAGTCGTCGCTGGAGATAAGCGGCTCGATGCGGAAGTACCAGCTTGCTCTGGCGGACCGGCAGACGCGAATGACCGAGCTGACCGAGCGCGTCATCGACGCCACGGTGATCTTGTGCACGGCGCTCTACGGGAGCCGCAGCAGCAACCCCGCCGTGCAGCTTGCGGCTGAGGTGATGTGCGACGAGTTGACGAGGCGGCTCACCGGCGACCGCCCGACAGATCGCGAGTTCAAGAGGTTGGCGACCCTCGGCTCAGCCGTCGCCGACGGCGAGTTCCCAGGGCTCGACGATGTGAAGCCGACCGAGATCCTGATGGACTACTGACGGGAGCTCGGCCGAAGCGATCGGGCACAGCGGAGTCCCGGACAACGCCGGCTCCGATTTGAGTTGCGGCTGATCGAGGCACGTCGCAACGGGTACGGCGACGTGCCTTCGCCGTCCAACCTCTGGTGGTCGATCAACCGATAGGCTTGTGCGTCTCGCACCGCCGCGCTCCGCCAGGCAACACCGCTCCAGCTAGGCTCCGGTGTATGCGAAAGCTCGTCCTTCTCGTTGTTCTCGGCTTCGTGGCATCCGCGTGCGGAGGAGGGTCGGGCGTAGGAGGCGTGGCGACCTCGGTCAATGACGTCACAACCGATGACGTCACAACCGATGACGTCACAACCGATGACGTCACAACCGATGACGTCACAACCGATGACGTCACAACCGATGAGGTCACAACCGCTGCGCAGGACGCCTCTGCGTCGTCCGATGAGTCCAACGGCCCCGCGGCCCCCGACTTCGAATTGACCCTCGGCGATGGTTCAACCTTCCGCCTCAGCGATGAGCAGAAACCCGTGTACCTCGTCTTCTGGGCAGAATGGTGACCGGTGTGTCGGGCGGAACTGCCCAACATCGATGCAGTTGCATCGGATTATCAGGACAGCATCAGGTTCATTGCGGTGGCCGGCTATGGCGAGCCCGATGCGACCGAGAGCCGGGCTGCAGAGTTGCTCACCGACAATGTCGATTGGGGTCTCGACCAGTCGATCTGGGATCTGTTCGGCGTCCGTGGTCAGCCGACATCGTTCATGATCAGTAGCGACGGCATCATCGTGGACGCCTGGTCCGGCATGAAGGGCGAAAAGCAGCTCCGGGAGAAGTTCGACCAGCTCGCAAACCTCTAGCCATGAGCCCTCGGACCAGCCGGCGAGAAACCAGTTCGACCTTCCGGCCATGCGCTCGACGCCTTGGTTTGCGTTGACCGGACGAAACGCGCGATCGGCTAGGTGGGACCGGGCACAACCGCTCGGGTTCAAGGTGACGGTCGGCATTCGTCGGCGGACTTCAGCTGCCCGATTATGTCCCCACAGTCCTGGCCGGTCCGCCTCATCACCGCATGCGCCGCTGGATCCCGGTCGCGTCTCTACAATCGGCGGACGCATTTCCGTAGCCACAAGGGTGACCGGTTCATTGCCCGGGACAACGGCGACATCGGATGGCTCCTTCACCACAACGACCGTCGGGAGACCACGCCTGTGACCGGTCCATCGACAGAGTACGTGCTGGGTTTCCGCGAGATCGATCGGACGCAGGTCGCGGTCGTTGGCGGCAAGGGTGCGCACCTGGGGGAGCTTTCGCGAATTAGAGGCGTCACCGTGCCTGCCGGTTTTTGCGTGACGACGGACGCCTTCCGGCGGATCATGGCGGCAGCGCCGTCAATCGACGATCGGCTCGATCGGCTGTCGCTCCTGGATCCTGACGACCGTGAGGCGATCCGAGCTCTCAGCGCGGAGATCCGCCAGATCCTCGAAGGGATCGCCATCCCCGGCGACCTGACGGCAGCGATCACCCGCGCGCTCGCGCAGCTCGGCGAGCATGCTGCCTACGCCGTGCGATCCAGCGCGACGGCTGAGGACCTGCCAACGGCCTCGTTCGCCGGCCAACAGGACACCTACCTGAACGTCGTAGGGCCCGCGGAGATCCTCCACCACGTCAGCCGATGCTGGGCGTCGCTGTTCACCGAGCGTGCCGCGACGTACCGCCTGCGGAACGGCATCCACCACCGTTCAGTCCAGATGGCCGTGGTCGTACAGCAGATGATCTTCCCCGATGCGGCCGGGATCCTGTTCACGGCCGACCCCGTCACTGGCAACCGAAGGGTCGCCACCGTCGACGCCGGCTTCGGCCTCGGCGAAGCCCTTGTCTCCGGCCTGGTGAACCCGGACGTCTACAAGGTGCGAGACGGCGAGGTACTCACCAAGGCGATCGCCGCCAAGCACCTTGCCGTCCATGCCGCACCGGCAGGCGGGACACAGGAACATGCGATCGGGCGGGAGCTGCAGGACCAGCCGGCGCTGACGGATTCGCAGGTGTTGCGGCTCGTCCAGTTGGGCCGGCGGATCGAAGCGCACTTCGGCCGGCCCCAGGACATCGAATGGTGTCTTGCCGGCAACGACTTCCAGATCGTCCAGGCTCGGCCGATCACCGCGCTGTTCCCTATCCCAGCGGCCGAAGACCGAGAGAACCACGTCTACATCTCCGTCGGCCATCAACAGATGATGACCGACCCCATGAAGCCCCTCGGGCTCTCCCTCTGGCAGATGACGACCCCCGCGCCCATGGCCGAGGCCGGCGGCCGCCTGTTCGTCGACGTCACACAAAGGCTGGCCTCGCCGGCGAGCTGTGCCGGCCTACTCGAGGCCCTGGGGAGATCCGATCCGCTGATCGGGGACGCGCTGCAGACCATCCTCGAGCGCGATGGCTTCATCCGACCGCTCCCCGACGAGGGTCCCCCCGGGCCACTGTTTGGCGGCCCGCCGACTCCGATCGAGATCGACCCGGGCATCGTTACCGGGCTGATCGAGCGCAGCGAGGCCTCCGTCGCCGCCTCGGAACGCGACATCCGGACGAAGTCCGGTGAGGCGCTGCTCGACTTCATCCTGGCGGACATCGAGGAGCTGAAGCGGATCCTGTTCGATCCCGATAGCCGTCAGGTGTTCATGTCGGCGATGGAGGCCGCGTGGTGGCTCAACGATCAGCTGCTGGCGTGGCTGGGCGAGAAGAACACGGCCGACACGCTCACGCAGTCCGTTCCCCACAACGTCACGTCGGAGATGGGGCTGGCGCTCCTGGATGTCGCGGACGTGATCCGGCCGCATCAAGAGGTGGTGGCATTCCTGCACCACGTCGAGGGCAAGGGTTTCCTGGAAGAGCTTGCCAGGCTCTCAGGCGGGCGGGAAGCGCGGGACGCCATCGAGACATGGCTCGAAAAGTACGGCATGCGCTGCGTCGGTGAAATCGACATCACGCGGCCGCGTTGGAGCGAGCGCCCCTCCGCGCTCATGCCCGTAATCCTCGGCAACATCAAGAACTTCGAACCGGGCGCCGGCGCGCGGCTCTTCGAGCAAGGGCGCCAGGAGGCATGGGCGAAGGAACAGGAGCTACTCGAGCGCTTGCGGGCCCTACCGGACGGGGAGCGAAAGGCCGAAGAGACCAAGCGGATGATCGACCGGGTCCGGACCTTCATCGGGTACCGGGAGTATCCGAAGTACGGAATGATCAGCCGCTACTTCGTGTACAAGCAGGCCCTGCTAGAAGAGGCCGAGCGGCTCGTGCGGGCCCACGTGCTTCATGAGAAGGAAGACATCTTCTACCTCAGGTTCCAGGAACTCCACGACGTCGTACGCACGAATCACGTAGATGACCAGCTCATCTGCCGCCGTAAGGACGCGTTCCGGTCGTATCAAGCACTCACGCCGCCCCGGGTGCTCACATCGGATGGCGAGGTCATCGCCGGGGCATACCGACGCGACGACGTGCCGACCGGTGCCCTGGTCGGTCTCCCGGTTTCCGCCGGGGTCATCGAAGGGCGGGCGCGCGTCATCCTCGACATGTCGCAGGCCGATCTCGAATCGGGCGACATCCTGGTCACGGCCTACACGGACCCGAGCTGGACGCCCCTGTTCGTCGCGATCAAGGGCCTCGTGACCGAGGTGGGAGGCCTGATGACCCACGGCGCAGTAATCGCACGCGAATACGGGCTGCCGGCCGTCGTGGGTGTGGAACATGCCACCCGCCTGATCCGGGACGGGCAGCGGATCCGCGTCCACGGAACCGACGGGTACGTCGAGATCCTGTCCTGAGCCTCAGTCCACGGCCGCAGATTGTCGGATCGCTCGATTGGTTGCCAACTGTGATCCCGGCGGATGATCACCTCCATAGATCGACGCCACCACAGATCGACGCCACCACAGATCGACGCCACCACAGATCGGCGCCACCACAGATCGGCGCCACCACAGATCGGCATTGCTGTCGACCATTGGCATCAGTAGCAGTCTGCGCTTCGCGTATGACATCTCGCCTATGACATCTCGCCTATGACATCCTTGGGGGCCAGCACGCGCTCGAGCATCTGCACCTCACCACGCCCGACTGCGATGTTGGTTGGCCGTGAACGGCGGGTTGAATGCGGGTGTGTCACCAAGACCTTCGAGCAGGGTTCGGAGGAGATCGGCGAGTTGGCTGCGTTTGGCGGCTGTGAGGCTTCGGAGGCTGTCGGCTTGGGCCTGGAGAAGGATGGTGAGTGCGTGTTCGGCCAGTTCGGTTCCGGCGTCGGTGAGGCGGACGAGAACGCCGCGCCCGTCGTGCGGGTTGGGGGTGCGCCGACCGATTGCGCTGGATGGTCGACCGCCACGTGCAACCACTGTACGACGCAGTTACTGCCGCCTGGCAACGCCTGCTTGATGCAGGAATCGCGGCGCCGATCATCCCACGTTCGTCCACTACGTCATCGTCGTCGCAGCGTCGCTCCCCTTCGTCAACGCGCACGGCACCTCCTAGCGAACCATGTCACCGACGGACTCGGAGTGAAGGTCCCGATGCGTGTACAGCTCCCGAGGATCGTGCCCTCATCGACCGGGCATGGGGCTCAGTCCCAGCGAAAGAACCAGACAGCCAGCGAGCCGGCGAGGATTGCATACGCCGCCATGACCACGAGATTCGAGGCTTGGAGACCGCCACCCACCCAGCTGTCCGAGAGCGCCTGCACCGCAGCTCCGGCAGGTGTGTAGCTGCTGATGGTCTGGACCCCGTCGGGCATCACCGGGAGGGGGATGTACACACCTGCGAAGAAGAGGAGCGGGAAGTAGAGGAGCATCCCGATGCCCTGTCCCGAGCTTGCCGTAGGCGCGACGGCTCCGATCAGCAACCCGACGGCGAGCAGTGAAACGGCGCCCAAGGCGAAGGAGACGATAAACCACCCGAGGCTCTCGGGGACGGCGATGCCGAACACCAATATCCCGACCAGCACCGCGGCGACGCTCGCCACCGTCACCACCGCCAACTGCACCGCAAGGTGTGCCGCCACCAATGCTCGGGGGTGAACCGGCGTCGTCGACAGCCGGCGGAGGATCCCACGCTCCCGATCCCCTCCCAGGGCTACGGGAAGCAAGAAGACGGCCACGGTAGCGAGCCCGAGGACGACGGTGGTCGGCGCATACACGTCGACGAGACTCCTTCCGTTGAAGTCTGCGGCTGGATCCGTGGCACCGGGGAACGCGGTGCCAATGACCACGAGCAGTACCGAAGGGAACACCAGTCCGAAGAAGACCGCCAACGGCTCTCTGAGAAAGACCTTGGACTGGGTCTTGGCCAGTGCAGTAAACGCAGACATCACGAAGTCTCCTCATCTGCGGTGGCCAGCCGTCGTCCGGTCATGGCAACAAACGCATCATCGAGAGTCGTCTGATCTACCTGGAACCGAGCCGGGACGATCCCGTGGCTGGCCAGGAGGGAGACGACCGAGAAGAGCAATCTCTGGTTGCCTGTGACGACGATCTCGCCGTCGGAGCGAGAGATCCCGGTCACCTCGGGGAGGTCGCTCAGCCAGTCGTCTTCGACGGTTTCCGAGGTCGTAAAGCGGATACGTTGCTCCAGGCCAACGCTGTCGATGAGGCCCTGCGGAGTGTCCAGGGCGACGAGGCGCCCCTCATCGATCAAGGCCAAACGGTCCGCCAGCCTCTCGGCCTCCTCCATGAAATGTGTCACCAGGAGAATCGTGACCCCGCTATCTCGCAATTCCTCCACGAGTCCCCATGTATCCCGGCGGGCCTGCGGGTCGAGACCCGTGGTGAGCTCATCGAGGATAACGGCCCGCGGTCGTCCGACCAGGGCGACTGCGATCGAGAGACGCTGCTGCTGACCACCGGAGAGACGGGCGTATCGCGTGTCGGCTTTGTCGCTGAGCCCGAGACGCTCGAGCAGGTCCGGGACGTCGAGAGGGTCCGGATACAAGGCCGCGAACGTCTCCACCACCTCCGTCACCTTCACGCGATCCTGGAACCTGCTCTCCTGGAGCTGAACTCCCAGATGGCTCCGCACCTGGGCTCTGTCCCCGACCGGATCGAAGCCGAACACTTGTATCCGACCCGAGTCGGGCGTGCGCAACCCGGCGATCGACTCCACCGTCGTGGTCTTTCCGGCTCCATTCGGCCCGAGAATTGCGAAGATCTCCCCTTCCTCCACAGAGAAGGACACTCCATCGACAACGACCCTGTCGTCATAGCTTTTTACCAGTCCGTCGACCTCGATCACAGGCACAAGAACTCTCCCCAAGAAGACCGCAAGCGCTCGATCCTATCAGGGCAAGCCGTCCGGTGCCTGCCACCAACTACGATCCTCTCGCGACGATGGACGCAGCGATACAGTGCTCTGGCCCTGATTTGGTTGATTCCCCAATGCCGGAATCCCTGTTGTTACAAGGGATTTCGTCTGTCGCCGGGGCGGGTCCCGAACCTACGACCGTCGGCTATCGGTTCCTTCCAGGCAATACTGGTTGGTTCTCGTTGCTGCCCAATAGTCCCCGCTTGCCAGGGGTTTCCCGGAATCCGCGTGACGCCCGGTACCTCTGGAAGACCCCCGTGGCGGCCCCCTCCGTTGGAAGATCTGCTAGAAGAACCGGGTCCGTGCCTCTCCAAATGTCTACCTCACCCCCACCCGCCGCTCCCCGTCCACACGCATGATTTGGCAGCGGCGACGCATGCGGGTGTTGCGTGGGTTTCGATCCAGGATCATCGACCAGGGGATTGCATGACAGATTGAGTCACGCCGGGTTGAAGATTTCGGCGGTTTCTGCCGATACAGGTACGGAGCCACTGATTTTTCCGTAGCGAACGGAGCCCATCCTTGTACGCCAGACAGCACCGCCCACAGTCGCACCTCGGTCGGACCGGCCGAACCCCGGCTGACTCGACCGGCCGCATGACCTTCACAGCTGCCCTCGCGTTCGCGGTCCTTGCCGTACCGATCGTCTTCGTGGGACCGGGGGAAGCCTCCCGCAGCACAATCGCCGACGACACGGCCGTGATCGTTCGCGAGCTCCCCGGGGCCGGGGACGCTCCGGAGATATTGGTTGAGGAACTCGGGGGCACGGTCACGGCGCAACTCGCCATCATCAACGGCTTCTCCGCCGTTATCCCCGCAGATGCCGTGTCCGATCTCGTGGCCCACCCGCAGGTTGCCTCGGTCACTCCCGATGCATCGATGTTGCTATCCGCCTGGCAGACCGGCGATCGCAGTGACGAGGGCGCAATGCAGCGGATCAACGCCAATGTCATTCAGTCGACGCGGTACTGGAAGAACGGTTTCACCGGCGCCGGCGTGGGCGTAGCGATCATCGACTCGGGCGTCGCACCCGTCGACGGCCTGACCGCCCCCGGCAAGGTCGTCAACGGTGCCGATCTGTCGTTCGACTCACAGAACGTGAACCTCCGTTATCTCGATCTCTACGGACACGGCACTCATCTCGCAGGAATCATCGCAGGACGAGACGACGCCGCTGCAGCGATTCCCAAGCTCAGAAACCTACAGACGCACTACGAGGGCGTGGCACCGGGTGCACAGATCCTCAACGTCAAGGTGGCGGACGGCACCGGCACCGCGGACATCTCCCAGGTCATCGCCGGCATCGACTGGGTAGTCAAGCATCGCAATGATCAGGGCATGAACATCCGGGTCTTGAACCTTGCCTTCGGAACCGACGGTATCCAGGACTACGTGTTGGATCCGCTCGCGTACGCCGTGGAGATGGCGTGGAAAAGCGGTATCGTCGTGGTCGTGGCGGCCGGGAACGACGGCAACAGCAGTCCGCTACGGAACCCCGCATACGACCCGTTCGTCATCGCCGTCGGCGCCGATGATGCCCAGGGAACGTACGGCACCGGCGACGACACTATCCCTTCATTCTCCAACTGCGGCACTGCGACGCGATCCGTCGACCTCGTCGCGCCGGGACAGTCGGTCATCAGCCTGCGGGTCCCCGGGTCCTATGCAGACGAGTTCTATCCAAGCGCGGCCGTCGGCGACCGCTTCTTCAAAGGAACCGGCACATCACAGGCTGCGGCCGTCGTGTCGGGGGCGGTGGCGCTCATCATTGATCAGCGACCCGGCATCACTCCCGACCAGGTCAAGACACTCTTGACGTCGACCGCACGAACCATTCGCCATGCTTCAGACGTATGTCAGGGCGCCGGTGTGATCGATCTGAAAGCCGCATACAACGCTCGGACACCCCGCGCAGTCCAGACATGGGAGCCGTCCACCGGCCTCGGCTCGCTAGAAGCAGCACGTGGCTCGTACCACGTCGTACAGGACGGCGTCACCCTCGTCGGTGAGCAAGACATCTTCGGGATCGACTGGGACGGCGTCTCGTGGTCCGGTGTCTCGTGGAGTAGCGGAGACTGGACCGGCGTCTCGTGGTCAGGCGTCTCGTGGAGCGGCGTCTCATGGTCAGGCGTCTCATGGAGCGGCGTCTCATGGAGCGGCGTCTCATGGTCGCGGCGTTTCGTGGTCCGGTGTTTCCTGGTCCGGTGTTTCCTGGTCTGGCGTTTCGTGGTCCGGTGTCTCGTGGAGCGACGATCTCTGGGCGTCACACGAATGGCAATGACCATGAAGGGCTTAGCCCTCAGACTTCGGTCGGCGGGGGTCGAGGGTGTCACAGATTGAATCAGCCGAACCGAGATCCTCGTCCGACAGGCGGCACCGCATACGCCTGACCGCAGTCGGCCGCGTGTGGATTCTGACATCAGTGCTGGCATTGGCAGCCCTCGCGCTTACACGGGTAGTCGGCGCAATCCCGCCACTCGACTCCCCGTTCCACGTTCCCTGGCCCGTGCTGATCCCCGTCGTCTACCTGGCGGAGGTCACCGTTGTTCACCTCCAATTCCGCAAGGACGCCTACTCCTTCTCGATGAACGAGATCCCTCTTGTCGTCGGACTGTTCTTCGTCAACCCCCTCGGCTTGATTGGCGCACAACTCATCGGCAATACCCTGGCATTGGGCCTACACCGACGCCAGACTCCGATGAAGCTCTCTTTCAATCTGAGCCAGTTCACGCTCATTGCGGCCCTGTCGGTGATCGTGTTCCGATCTATCCTCGGCGATCGAGATCCTCAAGGAACAGCGGCCTGGGTCGGCGTCCTGGTGGGCATGGCATTGGCATTCATCGTCGGAAGTCTGCTCGTCGGTGCCGCCATCCACTTGTCGGGAGGCAAGGTCGACCGGCCGGAGCACCTCAAAGTGATGAAGCTCGGTGTGGTCGCGTCGCTGATGAACGCCAGCCTCGGGTTAGTGGCGGTCACCGTCATGTGGACTCAATCGGCAGCAGCATGGGCGGCGGCCGTCCCCCCGATCGTCCTCTACCTGTCCTACCGCGCCTACATCAACCAGGTCCAGGAACGCCAACGCCTCCTGGCGCTCTACGAAGCTACCGGGGCATTGAACGCCTCAACCGAGATCAAGTCTTCGATGATCGCGGCCGTCACCCACGCACAGTCCATGTTCACGGCGGAACGAGCGGAGATAGTGATCTTCCCTGCTGGTCTCGAAGGAGATGGCTACCGCTCATCGGTGGGGCCTGACGAACAGGAAGGAGCCGTCGAGAAGATCAACGACGGCATCACTCGGGGAGGCGTGGAACGAGACTCTGGACTCGGGCGAAAGCCGTCTTGTTCCGCGAGATGCGGGCCGTCGCAGGCTCCTGAGGCGGGAGACCTACGACACGATGGTGGTTCCGGTTCGAGGTTCCGCGGGCACCAACGGTGTCCTGATCGTGTCCGACATGCTCGGCGACGTTCGCACCTTCACGGCCCGCGATCTCCGGTTCCTGGAAACGCTGGCCGGTCAGGTCAACGCCGCCCTGGAGAACGGGCGACTCGAAGACTCGCTGGCCCATGTCACGCGACTCAAAGAGGACATGCGACATCGAGCGACCCATGACGCCCTCACGGGTTTGGCGAATCGAGTGTTGTTGCGCGACAAACTCGCCGAGGCCGTCGAAGCAGCGGAGGCGGGGGCCGCGGCGGCTGCGGTTGTGTTCCTCGACCTCGATGACTTCAAGGCGGTCAACGATACGTTCGGCCACCCGGCCGGCGATCAGCTCCTGACGAGCGTGGCCCGGCGGCTTCTGTTGTGCTGCCGCCCCCACGACACCGTTGCTCGCCTCGGCGGCGACGAGTTCGCCATCTTGCTCGAACATCTCTCAGAATCCGACGACGCGATCAAGGTCGTCAGAAGGATCATCAGCAGCCTGGGCCAGCCCTACTCGCTTGCTCGACAGCAGGTGACCAGCCGCGCCAGCGTTGGGATCGCGTTCGTCGAGCCACGGAAGAGCCCAACCGAATTGATGCGTCGCGCCGACGAGGCGATGTACTCCGCCAAGCACCACGGCAAGGGGACGTACCGGGTGTTCAAAGCCGGTTCCACGGATCGAATCGAGCGCACGCCGATGCCGAGCAGCGAACTCGGGAACGCCATTGAGCGCGGTGAACTCATCCTCCACTACCAACCGAGCGTGGAACTCGATACCGGCCGCATCGTCGGCCTGGAAGCACTCGTCAGATGGGATCATCCACGCCGGGGCCTGATCCAGCCAAGCGAGTTCATACAGCTGGCTGAGGAGACCGGGCTCATCGTACCGCTAGATCGGTTCGTCCTTGGCGAAGCCTGTCGGCAGTTGAGCTTCTGGCACGCACAATGCGCCGGGCAAAAGCCGTCGATCTCAGTGAATCTATCACCAAGGGAGCTCGCCGAACCGGACATCGTCGATGCGATACGAAAGGCTTTGGAAGACTCCGCATTGGACCCGGGGTATCTCATCCTCGAGATCACGGAGAACATGATCGTAGATCCCTTCCCGGACATCGTTGCCGAGCTGAAACAGCTTGGTGTTCGCATCGCCCTGGACGATTTCGGAACGGGCTACTCATCGTTGGGTTACCTCGATCGGCTGCCCATCGATATCATCAAGATCGACAAGTCGTTCGTCGAGCATGTGACCGGCGACGACCGCTCGCCTGTGGCCCGCATCGTGCTCGAGATCGGGGATGCTCTCGGCCTGCAGACGGTGGCGGAGGGCATCGAAACCGTCGAGCAGCTGGCCTGTCTCCGAGAGCTGGGATGCCGATTCGGTCAGGGGTTCCTCTTCGCCCGACCGATGGAAGCCATCGAGATCGAGGCGATGCTCAACGCACAGGCCGACGGTGTGGCAGGGATCCTCCACGAGTCCTCGTCGGCACCTCGACTCAATCCGTAGCCCGAAGCTCGTTGTCCTCAGTGAGCAGCCTCCATCGGTATGGGTCCGATCAGAAAGGGCCGGCGACTCGGTACGGTCCGAATGCGCACGCCGACCGCGGGTAGGAATCCGACCCACGTGGAAGAGCATGACATGGTGTGACGAAGTTGTGCCGGCACCTACACCGCTCGCACCGCAGCCCAATGCCTGGGGCTGTTGTCGCCACCACCCAAAAAACCTAGAGCCCTCGGGCGATTTCCACCTGAGGGCTCTTCGTAGCGGGGGTAGTGTCGTGTTTCAGAACATAGGAAAGGTATGTCGCGGGACATAGGAACATCGGCTACGCCCTGCTTGGGCGGGTCGATGTCGAAGGCACGTCTTGTCATCATGTCGGTTGTTGTCGAGGGCCGTTCCCAGGCGGATACGGCCCTCCTCTACGCGGTCTCACCCGGCTGGGTATCGAAGCTGGTGGTCCGCTACCGCCTGGATGGGGATGCCGCGTTCGAGCCCAAGTCGCGGCGTCCCAAGACCTTCTCGAATGCCCTAGATCCGGCAACTGTCGAGTTGATCGTCGAGCTGCGCCAACGCCGTGCCGGCGACGGTCTCGATTCCGGGCCGCACACGATTGCATGGCATCTCGAAAAAGATCATTCGCTGGTGGTATCGCCAGCAACGATCTGGCGGCATCTCAAAGCTGCGGGACTGGCCACACCGCAGCCGAGGAAGCGTCCCAAAGCACCGTATGTCAGGTTCCAAGCCGACCTACCCAACGAAATGTGGCAATCTGATTTCACCCACTGGCGCCTCGAAGACGGGACTGACGTTGAGGTCCTCGCCTTCATCGACTACCGACACGTCGCCGCGCTCTGGCACCGGCTGATGGGCGGTCTGGCCGGCAGTGGATCGATTGGCATTTGACCACGGGCAGCGATCCGGTCCCTGAGTACAAGCGGGCAATCGGAACGGTGCATCTGAAGGACAAGTTCACTCACGCCGGTAGCGACCGACCTGATCGCGGCGCCGATAGTTGCGGAGTGTCCCATCACACTCGAGGCATCGGTGACAGCCATCCATCCGTTCCAATCCCACGACGCACATCTGGCGGTGATCGGGATCGGACAGCGACGATCTGCTCCTGCTCGTGAACGGCGTACTCGTGGTGAAGGTCGACGGCGAGCAGCTTGCTGAGGTCGGGCCAGGTGCCGTGCTCGGTGAACGTGCGCTGCTGGAGGGTGGGACCCGAACCGCAACGCTGCGAGCGGTGACGGAGTGCAAGGTCGCCGCAGTGCCGGCGGACCAGGTCGACCGC
>CAWDDT010000002.1:0-30085 GCA_963801165.1 uncultured bacterium | reverse complement strand
ATGGGTGACTCGGGCCCCTTCGCTGATATCGGGACCATCCAGCTCGATAGGGGCGCTTCCGAGCTAGTCGAAGAACCGTACCCCGCTGCCGAGCAGGACGGGCACCAGGTCGAGCCAGATCTCGTCGAGGAGCCCGAGTTCTAGACACTGGCTCGCCAGGTTCCCGGCAGTCACTGCCACGCCTTTCTCGCCTGCGATCTCATGCGCCTTGTTGATGGCGTTTGCCAATCCATCAGTCACGAAAGTGAACGGCGCGTCGGGATGGGCGTGCACCCATTGTTCGGGCTCGCGGTGGGTGACCACAACCACAGGTCGGTCGAACGGGTGGGTACCTCCCCAGCCGTCGGTTAGGTCGAACAAGCGCCGCCCGACGACCATGGCGCCAACGCCATCGACGCACCCCTGCAGGTACCGGTGGTCCGTAGCCGTGAGCCGGAACGAGACTTCCGGGTGCGTGCTCGGGAAGTCGATCTCTCCGGCGTTGTACCAGGCGAACAGATGCTCGAAGCCGGTTTCGTTCGGCCCGGCAATGTACCCGTCGAGCGACACGCTCGCTGCCGTCAGTGTCCTGCCCATTGCAGCCTCCCGCTGTTGCCGGTCACGGACGTCATCTGGCGTCGGCGAGGACGGCGTCGATCTGGCCGACGGCCTGCCTGATGCCCTCCTCCATGCCCATGGCCAGCATCTGCTCCAGCGCCCCGGTACTCGGGAACGTCGCCTCAATGGACATGCGCGTCGTGCCTCCGCCCACATTCTCTATGGTCACCAGGTCGGTCGTCATGGGCATCTCGGTGTTCGGCGTGCCGTCGTCGTTCCGGAAGCCGTCTCTGAAGACAAGCCGATGCGGCGGCTCCGTCTCCACCACCTCCCAATAACCCTTGGGCTGATCGCCTTCAGGCCCGGTCATGTGGTACTCCACCCGTCCGCCGGCACGCACGTCATGTGCGGTCACCGTCGCCGGATACGTGGGCGGTCCCCACCAGCGTTCGAGCTGACGAGGATCGGCCCAGAGCTGCCACACCCGCTCCGGCGTGGCGGCGAACTCGGCCGTGACGGTCATCGTCAGTGCGCGGGGGTCCTTGGCTACGGCGACAACGGTCATAGGTGATCCTCCTGGGTTTGGCTGATGAGATCGGCCATTCGCCCGATGCGCGCCCGCCATAGCTCCTCATATCGATCGAACAGTCTCCTTGCGCCGGTCAAGGCGGCCGGGTTCGTGCGCACGACCTTGCGGCGTCCGGTCTGATGCTTGGTGACCAATCCTGCCCGTTCGAGAATCGCGATGTGCTTCTGCACGGCAGCGAAACTCATGGGGTAGTGCTCGGCCAGTTCGGCAACACCCTCCCGACCGTCGATGGCGCGGCGGACGATGTCTCGCCGGGTGGCATCGGACAACGCCCCGAAGATGCGGTCTTGGTCGATGGTCGTCTCCATTTGTACAACCATATGGTTGTACAAACGTGTTGTCAAAACAGTGCCGGCACCGACTCCGGTCCCGCCACACCCCACGGTCTCCAGCGTCACGTCGAGCTCTCCGCACGCCAGCCGCAGCCCCCACTCGAGATGCCGCCGCCATATTGGCTCTTGAAATGTGCCACCGTAGGTGCCATAGTGGCACCATGAATCTTGCAATGTACGTAGAGACCCTGCGTGAGCACCTAATCGCCGCTGCGGAGACCGGGGGCGCCGAGAGCAAAGCGGTGATCGAGCGTCTTTCGGGTGGTCTGGAGGCGGCGACGCGTCTGGTCTTGCTCGAGACGATTTCCGCCGCCGCCGACGAGATCACGAGCGAGCTCGCCCCCGGGTCGGTGGAAGTCAGACTCCGTGGTACCGACCCGGACTTCGTGGTGACCCTGCCTTCGGAGGTGCTCAGCAGTAGCGCGGTCGACGGGACTGCGACGTCTCCTGCCTTAGTCCCCGGAGGGGGCGAAGAAGGAAGCACCTCGAGGCTCAACCTCCGGCTCCCCGAGGGACTCAAGGTGCGGATAGAGGAAGCGGCGCGTCGTGAGGGTCTGTCACTGAACGCATGGCTGGTGCGCACCGCGGCGGCTGCCGTCGAGGGTCCCCCGAGACAGTCCACACAGTTCTCGAAGGGCAGCCAGCGATACACGGGGTGGGTGCGTTGAACACACCGGATTCCGCAAGCCGACAAGGAGCACAGATGCCTTCATTTGAGACGGTCCAACCCATCGCCGTTTCGATCGATTTGACGCATTGCATGGGCATGGTCCACGTGATTGCCAGCGACCGCAACGACACGGTGGTTGCGGTGAATCCCCGCGATCGGAACAGGCAGGTTGACGTCGAGACGGCCAGGCAAACGGTGGTCGATCTGAGCGGAGCGAGCCTCACCGTCAGAGCGCCCAGGCGACGCGGGATCGCCGCATATCTGGGGATGGGCAGGAGCGGCTCTCTCGACGTGACCGTTGAGCTCCCCGAGGGCTCCTCTCTCACCGCTGAGGCCGGCTTCGCCGACATTCGGTGTGTTGGCAACCTTGGCGACGTCGACGTCAAGACGGGCGCAGGCAGCGTGGGCATCGACCAGGCCGGCTCACTACACGTTCACAGCGGGGCGGGTCGCGTCACCCTGGAGGGGTCATCCGGCAACGCCGAGGTCGTGACCGCCGGCGACATAACCATCGGCACCGTCAACGGCGCCGCCGACATCAAGAACCACAACGGCAAGACATGGATCAGCCGAGTCGACGGTGACGTCAGAGTGAAGTCGGCCAACGGCGACATCACGATCGAAGCTGCAGGCCGCGATGTCAACGCAAAGACTTCCAACGGTGACATACATCTTGGTCAGATCAGCCGCGGATCGGCAACGCTAGAGACGGCCTGCGGCGGCCTCGAGATCGGAATCGCTGAGGGCACCGCAGCCTGGATCGACGCCAACACCAGCTTCGGTCAGATCCACAACACCCTCTCCCCCACAGATGATCCCGAACAGTCTGCCGAAACGGTCCAGGTTCGCGCCCGGACATCGTTCGGTGATGTTCTGATCACCCGCCCAAAGTCGGAACAAGGAACAAACGACTATGCCTGACACAACCAACGCCATCGAGGTAACCAATCTCCACAAGGGCTACAAAGAAGTGCCCGTTCTCGAAGACGTCTCGTTCACCGTCGAGCGGGGCACGGTCTTCGCTCTGCTCGGAGCGAACGGCTCCGGCAAGACGACCACGATCAATGTCCTGACGACACTGATCAAGGCCGACCGGGGAACCGCACGAGTCGCCGGTTTCGACGTGGCGACACAACCCGGCAACGTTCGCGAGCAGATCAGCCTCACCGGGCAGTCCGCGGCGGTGGACTACATGCTCACCGCCCGCGAGAACCTGGTGCTGATCGGCAAGTTGCGCCACATTCCCGACCCGGAGCGAACGGCGGTGCAACTACTCGACCAGTTCGAGCTGAACGAAGCGGCCGATCGTCGCACGCTGAATTTCTCGGGTGGAATGCGACGCAGGCTCGACATCGCTATGAGCCTGATAGGCGACGCAGCCATCATCTTCTTCGACGAGCCGACGACCGGGCTCGATCCTCAGGGCCGCACCAACATGTGGCAAACCATCCGGGATCTGGTCCAGAGAGGGACCACGGTCTTTCTCACCACGCAATATCTCGAAGAGGCAGACCGTCTCGCCGACCAGATTGCGATCCTCCACGGCGGCCGAATCGTGGCCGAAGGCCCGCCCGACAAGCTCAAGACGTTGGTGCCTGCCGGCCTCGTCGAACTGGACTTCAGCCAACAAGAGCAGCTGGCCGCAGCGCAATCAACCCTCGAGGAGCACCACCACGTCAGCCGCGTTGACTCGAAACTGATGGTGGCCACCACCGGCTCGATCGCCGAGATGGCGGACATGTTCATCCGGCTGAGAGACCGCGGGATCGAACCGACCGGGTTCTCGAGGCAGACGGCAACGCTCGACGACGTGTTCTTCAAGATCCTCGAAGAAGAAAGGACGGACTCGCATGCGAGCGCTGAGTGACACCTGGACCATGGCGAAACGATCCCTCCGTCACACGACGCGCAGCCTCGACACGATCATCACAGTCGTCCTGACGCCGATCGCGATGCTTCTGCTGTTCGTGTACGTGTTCGGTGGCGCACTCGGTACTCAGACCGGCACCATCGACTACGTCGACTACATCACACCCGGAGTGATCATCATGACCGTCGCCAGCGGCATCGCCTATGCCGCACTGCGGCTCAGCATGGACCTGCAGAAGGGCATCATCAGCCGGTTCCGGACCATGCCGGTTGCGCCTTCGTCGGTCTTGAGCGGGCAGGCCTTGTCGTCGACGCTATCGAACCTCTTCTCCTGCCTTCTCGTGCTGATCGTGGCGGTCATCGTCGGGTTTCGTTCGGCGTCAGGAACTGTCGGGTGGCTTTCGTTCACGCTCGTCCTGGTGTTGTTCGTGCTCGCCATGACGTGGATGGCAATGTTCTTCGGCATGCTAGCCAAAACGGCCGAAGGCGCCGGTGCCTTCTCCTACATCCTGCTGCTTCTCCTCTTCATCAGCCCGTCGTTCGTACCAACAGACTCGATGACGCCGCTGCTGAGGGGCTTCGCCGAAAACCAGCCGATGACTCCGATCATCGAGACGATGCGCTCACTGTTGACAGACGGCACCGCCGGCAGCAACATCTGGATCGCCCTGGCCTGGATCGTCGGCATCCTGGTCGTGTCATACACCCTGGCGCTGAGCCTCTATCGCCACAGCCAACCGGCCGCGGCAGGCCAGTAGGGTCCGAGCCTGCGACCCTACGTTGATTCCTTCTGGATGGATAATGGGCTAGTCGGTCAGCGCCACGCGAATACGATCTTCCGGGTGATGCCGGCCGACAGCACATCGACCTCCCAATCGATGCATCGAGCGGCTAACGACCTGAACGCCATGTGCTGAAGGAGACTGCACCGCAGGGCGGTCGTGCACTGCCGCACCGAAAGCGCCGGCGTCGTGGTCGGGGTAGGAAATCCCGGAGAGATTCCGCTGCAGCTGCGGCTGGGTCTCTTACATCGAGCCGAGAGGGCAAACTGTGGTGGCATCGACATCTGGGCTCCCCAGTCCCACGAGACTGAGATGGTGCCTGGCGTTTGCGGCCCTCTACCAGCGAGATGTCAACGTCGACCGGTAGGCGTGTAGGCCGGGAGTTCCTCCGGTGTGGAGAAAGACAACTGTCTCTTCGGGGCTGAAGCGTCGGTTGCCGATCATCTCGATGAGACCCGCGGCGCCGACGCCTGAGTAGACGGGATCGAGCACAAGACCCGCATACCGCGCGAAGAGATCAATGGCGTTGAGAACCTGCTCGGGCGCCGAGCCGTAGGCTGCACCGGCGCAACCGGCAAACACTTCAGGCGATTGCGGTGGTGGATCTGTGCCCAGTAGATGCGCAATATCGACGACGAGGGCCGCTACGTCGCTAGCAACCCGTTCCGGTTCGGCGTCGACGTCGACCCCGAGCACCTCGGTGCCTGGAAGAGCGTCGGCGCATCCGACGATAAGGCCCGCCTGTGTCGCCCCCGTCCCGGATCCGTGGACGATCGCTGTGGGTAGTTCGTCGATTTGGCCGGCGAGCTCGTGGGCCGCAGCCACGTAGCCAAGCCCGCCTCGCGCGCTGGAGACTCCGTAGGGCACGACGACGGGATGCTTCCCTTCAGCCGTGAGCTCGTTGGCGAGCCGCGCTAGCACCTCGTGCCGATCATCGCTGACCGAACACTCGTGCAGTGTGGCGCCGAACAGTCGCGTTAGAAGGGCGTTGCCACCAAATCGGTAGGCCGGATCGCTGCGCTCGACACGATCAGTGATGACCGCAACATGAACATCAAACCCGAGCGAGGCGCCCACGCCCGCGACCTGCCGGGCTGAATTCGACTGACCCACACCCATCGTCACCAGTGTGTCGGCACCACGGTCCAAAGCGTCAGCCACCACGAACTCGAGCTTCCTGATCTTGTTACCGCCGCCCGCGGCACCGGTCAGGTCATCGCGTTTGACGAGTATGCGGGGGCCGCCGAGGTGTTCACTCAGACGGGCGCACGGCTCGAGCGGTGTTGGCAGAGAAGCGAGCGAGAGACGAGGAAACGACTCAAGTGGCGACGACACGCAGGCCACTCTACCGACCAGCGTGGCGGCGCTGTTCCTTTGTCCTCACTTCCAGGGAGGACGTGGAGCGCAACGACGCAGGAGGGTAGACGCCGATGGCAAACAACGGTTCGTGCTCTCCCGTTCTCGCAAGAATCTGACGAGCGGGACGACCGTTGCGCTGACGATGGGAGGCTGATGAGGGCTCAGTCCGAGCGGGCGTCTGACTGACCGTCGCACGCTCGCTTGAAGGTCGCGTACTTGCTCGCCAGCTCACGTCGCATGAAGAGCCGGAGCAGCGGGGAGAAGGCCGCGACAAATCCTTTCGGCATCATGTCGGTGCTGACCACGACTCGTGTGCCACCGTTCTCTCCGGTGAACGTGTACGTCGTGTCGATGTCGATCCTGTCGTTGCCGGCGGCGACGACCAGGCGTTGGGGTCGATTGAACTCAGCGATTGTCACATCGTTGTCCGTGCCTCGGTAGACGGTCAGGAACTTCGCGCCCTCGCCAACCGGCTCTTCGCTCCGTAGCTCCGCTACCGAAACGCCCTTGGTCCACCTCGTCTCGTTCCGGACATCGGCCAGCAAATCAAACGCCGTGGCCGGATCGCAGTTGACCAGGACTTCATTGATCAGTGGTTGTGCCATTTTGGAACTCCGCTCCGGATTCGTGACGCTTGCTCCATGAACAGACGATCTCCCGGTGGGCCGGTACTACCCCGGAGAAGGACGAGAGCCATGATTTGACAACGCTATCACGGGGGCGACACCGCGGGACGCAAGAAAGCGTCGAGGTGTCGTCCCCGCTCAATGGACCGCCGCGTCCGGGTGTCTCGTGCACCGTGCCGGCCCGGCTGGCTCCGTCGCAACGCGATACGCTGTGCCGATGCGACTCGAGGAGGATTTGATGGGCGGGTTCAAGGGCAGGACGATGTTCATGTCGGGGGGCAGTCGTGGCATCGGGCTGGCGATCGCCAAGCGGGTCGCGGCGGACGGCGCCAACGTCGCGCTGATGGCAAAGACGGCCGAGCCCCACCCGAAACTGCCCGGGACTGTCTACACCGCCGCCGCTGAGATCGAAGCTGCCGGCGGAAAGGCGCTTCCCATCGTCGGCGACATCCGCTTCGATGACCAGGTGGAGGCCGCGGTTGCCGAGACGGTCGACGCATTCGGCGGCATCGATATGTGCGTCAACAACGCCTCTGCGATCGCCCTGCTCAACACAGAAGCCTTGCCGATGAAGATGTACGACCTCATGCAGGACATCAACACCCGGGGGACCTACACGGTGTCTCGCGCCTGCATCCCCCACCTGAAACGGTCCGACAATCCGCACATCCTCACCCTGAGCCCTCCGCTCAACATGAAACCGCACTGGTTCGGCAACCACGTTGCCTATTCGATCGCCAAATACGGGATGAGCATGTGCACCCTCGGCATGGCTGTGGAGTTCGCCGCCGACGGCATCGCCGTCAACAGCCTGTGGCCACGCACCATCATCGCCACCGCGGCAGTGCAGAACCTGCTCGGCGGAGACGAGGCAATGCGCCGCTCCCGACGACCGGAGATCGTCGCCGACGCCGCCTACGAGATCATGGGCCGCCCGAGCAGAGAACACACCGGCAACTTCTACATCGATGACGAAGTACTCGCCGCAGCCGGCACCACCGACCTAACCGGCTACGCATTCGGCGACGATGCCGAACTCCAGCAAGACATCTTCCTCGACGAATAGCTCCCGATCGGACAGTCGCAGCCCGGGCGCACCACAAGGAACTCGAGTCTGCAGTAATCGGGTCAAGACTCGCAAACGCTGGGCAAACGGTCGCTCGAGATACTTGTGCTCAGTGGATCGGAAAGCCCGATCCCGAGGCAGCGCAACTCATCGGCTCGCCAGCTGCAGAGATCCGTCCGGCGGCGAGCCGCCCCTCAGGGTATGTCAGGAAGGACAAGACATGTACGTATCAATCGTCAACCACGATATCGAGGACTTCGTCAAATGGAAGGCCGTCTACGACGGATTCGATCACGGGTCGCATGGTGTCCGGTTCGGTCGGATCGATCGCAATGTCGAGAACCCGAACAACGTCACGGTCGTGCAAGGCTACGACAGCGCCGAAGTCGCCCAGGCGTTCCTCAACAACCCTTCGCTCCGGGCGGCCCTCGCGTCGGCAGGAATCACGAGCGAGCCGCGTATTGAGCTGTATGAAGAAGTCGACGCCATCGAGTACTAGAGACCACGATCGCATGACCCATCATTCGGGTGGTCCCGTGGCTATCGGCGGGACCACCCGAACTGCCGTCGAGGCTCCCCGGCGGTGCGACCATTCAATGAAATCGGGTCGTGTGGCTGATCCTCACCCAGACCGTCATCTGTGACGGTCCACGGTTTCCCCAGAGGTGATACGGAATGAGGACCAACGGACTCGAGTCCGGCGTCCTCGCGGTGATCACGCTTGTGCCGCCGAGTAGATCTCGATCGAAATGCCGGGCGAGTGAATCAGGGTCGATCTGGACGTTGTGGATGTCCACGTCGGGGTTGTCGACGCTTTCGAGGCAGTAAACCAGCGGGCCGGCAGTGATGGCGACTCGGCCCTCATGCCCCTTCACCTTCGGGTGAGCGCGGCGCAGCTGGATCCCCATGTCGAATTCGATCTCGACCACATCGCCCGGTAGCCAGGTGCGCTGGATTTTGTGGAAGCGACTGATCCGCGGGTCATAACCCGAGGCCGCTTGCCCATCGGGCGCTGAACCTACGATCGGGAGATCTTGCCTCTCCTCATTTATTCGCAACGAACCACCGCTCGCCCAGGATGGAATGCGCACGTGTAGGCCGAAATCAGGGCGCACATTGGGAGCGACTTCGATCCGGACATTCCCTCGCCAGGGAAGCCCGGTCTCAACCTCGAGATTGGCGGCGCCACACTCCTCGAGGACTGCAGCGCTGTTGACGTATTGGTGCACCCAAACACCACCCTCGTCGCATGTATACAGGTACTTCCGCAGGTCGGCCCAGGTACGCGAGATGTTGGACGGGCAACAGCAGACCTCGTACCACGGCTTCCGCTCGACACCGCCCGTGGTGGTCAGAGGATTGTTGTAGAAGTAGGTGGTGCCGTCTGATCCCATGCCAACGCCGGCAGCGTTGTACAGCTGCCACTCGAACAGGTCGCTGTACTGCGCCTTTCCAGTCAACTGGGCCATCTCCCAGTTCCAGAACATGCTCCCCAGAGCGGCACAAGTCTCGGCGTAGGCGACCTCCGGGTCGAGCTCGTAGTCGCGGCCAAAACCCTCTGAATGAGGCAGCGAGCCGATTCCACCCGTGACGTACATCTTGCGCGAGACCATGTGATCCCAGGCTCGCTCGATGGCATCTAGCAGAGACGGGTCACTGCTGTCTCGCGCCAACATTGCGGCTGCCGTTTCCATGTAGGCAAACCGGACCGAGTGTCCGACCGGCACGGTTTGGAACCGGATCAAGGCGTTCTGCTGGAAGTACTCGCCGTTGAGGGCGCTCAGCATCCACCGTGGTTTGGCGTGCCACGGCTTCTTGGATTCGTTCCCCGCGGGAACACGGGATGGGGAGTACTCCGGGTGGGCGGCCATGTAGTCCTGCCGCTGCGCCCCGGCGACCTTCTTCCTCTTTTCAGCACTCGAGTTCTGTCGGAAGACGGAAAGACCAAACCGTCGTATCCGGCCGCGCTGCTCAATGAGTTGCTTGCCCAGATTCAGATAGTCGGCCTGCCCGGTGAGCCGGTACAACCGCAACATGGCAAGCTCGATCTCCTGATGTCCCGGGGTATACGCCGGTCCCTTGCCCTCGAAATCCGCAACAACGCGATCTGCGGCACGCCGGACGATTCCCAGCAGGTCTGTATGCCCCGTCGCCTCGTTGTGCGAGACGCCCGCCTCAATCAGGTGGCCGTGACAGTACAGCTCATGCTCGACTTGCAAGTTGACCCAGCGGGATTCCCGGAAGTGAATCTGGTTGTACGTGTAGATGTAGCCGTCGGGTTGCTGGACCCGCCCAAGCAGATCGATGAAGTCATCCATCACAGTCGCCAGACGTGGGCTGGGATGGGTGGCACAAACGCGCGCGGCCGCCTCCAGCCACTTGTAGGCGTCCGAGTCGGCGAAGAACCAGCCCTGACGGAATCCTTCGGTTTCGCCGGCTGCGATGCGGAAGTTGTCGATGCAACCCGAAGCCTCGAGTTGCCCCCATTGGTGGAAGATCGCTTGCCCGGCGTTGACGGTCAGGCGGTCGTGCCAGATCCCTGGGAGGATTCTCACTCGGCTCATACGCACACATTACGAGACACGGCGACTGCTCTCACGAAACCCAACCTGGGACGCCCGCTCGCAAGATTTATGCTGGACACACGGACACCCGAATCCCATTTCCATTGGAGAGACCTATGGACAATGCGACCCAGATGGCGCTCGATATCCTGCGTACGGGCGACAACTTCCAGTGGTACGTGATCACCTTCCTGGCACTGGTGGTCTACGTGTACACCAACGAGATCTCCAGGAGGAACTGGAAGGGCATCGCAGCCGGGCTTGGCCTCTACGTCGTGCACTGGTTCTTCGAGATCCTCAATGCACTTATCCAGCACTTCAGCGGCGACGCCCTGTGGACGGTGCCGACCGGCACATCCTTCTTGATCCTGGTTGGGGCCGGCATCGAGCTGAGTCTCATGTTCTCGATCGCCGGCCTCGTCTTGAGCAAGGTTCTGCCGGATGACCCCAAGCTGAAGGTCTTTGGTCTCAACAACCGTCTGTTGTTTGTGATCGGGAATGCGGCACTCTTCGCCACAATCGAGATCTTCCTGGCAAAGACGCCGGCTTTCGTCTGGGTATATTCCTGGTGGGGACCCATCCCCGTCTTCCTGCTGGTCTACATCCCCTTCTTCCTGGCCGCCGCCTACTGCTACGACGCAAAGCCCAAGCAGCGGATCACCTTCATCGGGACCTTTGCTGCACTGGATGCCGTGATGATGGTCGTGTTCGCCGGATTCCTGGGATGGATATAGGTTCGCTGGTAGATGTAGGACTACCACGGGCTTCTTCGTAGCGAGGGCAGGGTTCGAATCTGCGACCTTTGGTACGAGTCCGAACACCCGGAATCTCGCGCGCTGGGCGGGCAGGTCCGAGCCGCGAGGCTCCACGTGCCAGCAAACAGCTCCGGGCCACCGCAACAGAGCGCTCGACCGCTAGGACTTGCGAGCGGTAGGGTCATCCCATGAGTCTCGAGTGGGAACAGATCGTCATCGATGCCCATGATCCTGTGGCGCTCGGTCGATGGTGGCTAGAGGCGCTCAGATGGGTCATCGTCAACGACGATCCCGACGAGTTCGAGATTCGACCAGAGGCCGATCAGCTCCCGGGGATCATGTTTCAGGCGGTCACCCAACAGAAGCAGTCCAAGAACCGCCTTCATCTCGATTTCCGCCCCGAAGATCAGGACACCGAGGTCGAGCGACTCATCGCACACGGCGCGTCCCGTGTCGACGTTGGTCAGGGCGACGTACCCTGGGTGGTGTTAGCCGATCCAGAGGGCAACGAGTTCTGCGTCCTCGGGGAACACAAACCATCGTCGTGACCAAAAGAACTGGAAGACCGAGGACCTCGCGCTGAACACGCGTCGGGACCGCTGGCAGGGTCCTCCACCAAGCCGTGTCGGGGAGTGAGTTCGTGCCTGGCCATCGACTTGGCGCCTGTGGCGTTGGGCGGCGGCACACCCTACTCGGCGGCCTCGACATATCCATGCCTGCTAGCCAGGTGGCTTCAGAACACGAGTGTATCCTCGCTGCGCTTTGGGCTTCGAGGACAACGTGCGACGGTTTCTGAACCAACGATTGCGGCGATGCGACGGCTACGCGTTGCTCATCAAGTAGTCGATTACCTCGTCGGCTGTGTAGAAGGACTCGCCTGGTGTGCGCCGCTGCATGAGCTCTTTCACGCCGCTGAAATCCGAACCCGCGGTAACGAGCGCCGGTTCCTCGTATCCGCTCTTCGCCCGGAATTGCGGCAGTCCAGCCGTCGCCAACAGCCCGTTGCACAGACATAGCCGCTGTTCGGTATTGGCGGCCCTTCCCCCTTTGATCTCGATGTAGGCGCGTAGCGGCTCTGCAGGACAGCGGTACCCAATGGAACCGTTTTCTGTCTGGTACGGTACGCGTAATGCCCCGAGGTCGCACACCCGGGACCGATCGTCGTACACCGCTTCGTCGGACAGGGTTCCATCCACCTGGACAATCCGAAACGGGAACCCCGTTGGCGATGCTCGCCAATCCGAAAGCACTTCAACGGTGCCGTCCGCTACTTGCTTGGTGATCGTCCGCTTGATGTCGGCAACGAGGCCCGATTCCTCACAGAATGCAAAAGCGGTGCCGACTTGCACCCCCGCGGCCCCTTCTCGGAGCGCCCGGCGCAGACCCTCCGGGGTACCGAACGATCCGGCGAGCCAGAAAGGCAGTCCGAGGGTGCGCAGCTCGGCGAGATCGACTTCGTCCTTCTTGTCGTAGACCGGTTGTCCAAGCTCGTCGATTCTTCGGGGCCCGCGCGGCGGAGCGTTGTGGCCTCCTGCGCTGGGCTTCTCGATAACGAACCCGTCCGGTGCTTCGGGCATACCCGCCAGTGCTGCCGCCAGATCGTTCGACGCAACGATGGCAAGGAATCGGGGCCGGCTAATCGGGGGTAGACGGCCCTCGTTGATATCCGATGGGTCGAATCTCATCTCCACATCGGCGTCCTTCGATGTGAGTCCCTGGACTCGCAACGGCAGCCGTACCGCCCGATGTTCCGCCAGCTCGGAGATGAGATGGGGCAATTCCTTAGGATTCCCCGCCCCGACGATGATGTAGTCCACCCCCGCCAGCAAAGCACCGTAGATCGAGAAGGGGATCGGCATCTCGATTTTCCTCAGGTAGTTGATGCCTACCGGACCGTTGTGGCCCTCCTTCGCCAGGAACACTTCCACAAAGTTGGCGGCGACGGTCAGTTCCTGAAGTGGCAGACCCGGTACGACTGTGAACGTGCGAACGTTCTTGAGCTGCTTCGGGCCTTTGCCGTCCGCCGGCTCGTAGTAGGTATCGATGATCCGTTCCGCAGCCGAGCGGAAGGGGAAGTTGTGCAAAGCTCTGCGCACATGACCGCCGGGATCGCCGAGCTGCAGCCGCCGCGCCATCACCACTTCGAGAATCGTGCCCGACACCACGCCCATCTGGCCTCTGCGGGCAACCGCGTTCGCCAATTCCCAGCCGGAGATGGCGACTCCCATACCGCCCTGGATGATTCTCGGGAGTGTTCGGTCCTGCCGAGTATGCGCCCGTGTCGATTCGGCCATCTTGTTCCTGCGGAGGGGGTGCGAGAGGGAGGAGGTCGATCGTATTCGTCCTGAAGCCCTACTGTCCAGAGTAACAGTCGGCGAAGTCGACTGGTAGCGCCGGCAGCTCGCCTCGGCTGAGTGGTATCGCAAGTTCCTTCGCCAAGGACGCCTCAACGTATTACGTTTGACACACACGACCATCTGCCTACGCGGCTGTGGAGGGAGAGCACATGGACACGGGGCTAGATCGCGACACTTTCGACCTAGTGCTCAAGACGCTCAGGGAATTCGCAAACGATCAACTCCCGGACTCGTCCCTGATCGAACTCGACGCTCGGGATGAGTTCCCCGAAGAAATCGTCCGCACCATGCTTGCGGACCTCGGCGTGAGTCTGCTCTTCATTCCGGAGGAGTATGGGGGATTGGGCGCATCGTCCTTCGATGTGTATCGAATCTGCGAGCAACTGGCGCGGATTGACCTCGGCGTTGCCACCAGCGTCTTCGCCACCTTCCTCGGAAGCGATCCGATCGTTTTTGGGGGAACCGAAGGGCAGAAGGCCCACTGGATGAGCCTCATCGGCGAACAAGGTCTCCTGATGGCCTACGGAGCAACGGAACCGGAAGCCGGCAGCGACCTCGCTGCCTTGCGAACAACGGCTAAGCGCGTCATGGATGGAGAAGAGGTCACGGGATACGTGATCAACGGCAACAAGCAGTGGATCTCCAACGGTGGCTACGCCGACGTCTACACCATCCTGGCACTGGCACCCGACGGGCCCACCTGGTTCATCGTCGAGCGAGATACCGAAGGTTTCGAACACGGCAAGCCCGAGAACAAGCACGGCATCAGAGCGAGCAACACCGCCGCCCTGTCTCTTCAGGATGTGAAAGTCGGCGCCGATCGTCTGGTCGGTGACGCCGAGGGGCTCGGACTGACGCAGGCGCAAGAAGTCTTCGGCTACACCCGCTTGATGGTGGCAGCCTTCGGTCTCGGCGCCGGCTGGGCGGCGATGGACCGTGCCATCCCATACTCGGTAGGGCGGATCCAGGGAGGTGCACCCCTTTCCGAGAAGCAGGGCTACACCCACAAGCTCATAGTGCCCAACGTGGTGAGGCTCGAGGCTGCCCGCGCTTACATCGAGGAAACTGCACTGCGGCTGGACCGGGGGGAAGGTCGTCTGAACACCGAAGGTGCCATCGCCAAGTACATGGGCAGCGAAGCAGGCAATAAGGCCGCCGAAGACGCAATCCAGGCTCTTGGCGGATACGGGTACACCAAGGAGTACATGGTCGAAAAGATCAAGCGGGATGTCCGGATCACGACGATCTACGAAGGCACTTCCGAGGTCCTCGAGATGACAATGGCGCGAGATCGCTGGCAGGAGCACCTCAAGAGTCGCGGCGCCTTCTTCCACGATCAGGGTGCCGGTCTCGAGCAGTTGGCAACAACCGCCCGACGCTGCGGAGCGGATGTCGCCGCTCTCGCCGCCCACGGGTTGGCTGAGGTGATGGAGGGTGCCAGAGCCCACCGTCTCACCCGCAACCAGCATGTGCTGTTCCGCCTGGGCGAACTGGTGGCATACGTTGAGTGTGCCGGAGCTATGGCGCGGCGGGCCGCCGCCGCGCAATCGGATGATCTGCCTAAGAAAACCGACGGTCGTTTCAGCGCCGAGACACTGGCGACAATGTCTCGCGTGTTCGCCCGGGAAGCTGCCGCCAGGGTGGCGCTCGACGGCACCCGATGGGTGCTCGGTGCCGCCGAACCAGGAGTCATCGACACAGCCCGGTTCGGGGCAGCCGTAGGGCTCGAGGCTATCAGGGACGCCCAGTCGGGTCTGATCTCCGACATGGATGCGATTGCGGACGCGCTCTACAACCGGAGTTAGACCAGAGCCACATCACACACGAGTAGATCAGGGGAGTACCGCCATATGCCGGAACAGGTCGAGAGAGCAGTCGCAGTAGTTGGAGTGGGCGCGGTATTACCGGACGCACCCAACGCCGCTACCTACTGGGAGAACCTGAAATCGGGAAGGTACTCGATCAGCGACGTGCCTGCCGGCCGTTGGGACCCGAATCTCTACTACGACGCCGACCCCAAGGCCCCCGACAAGACGTATTCGATCATTGGCGGGTGGGTCCAAGATGTCGACTTCTCCCCACTCGAGTGGCGGATGCCGATACCTCCCAAGGTCAGCGATGCGATGGACCCGACGCAGAAGTGGTCGATTACTGCATCCCGCGAAGCGCTCCTCGACTACGGCTATCCCGATCGACCGCTAGATCCCGACCGCACGGCAGTTGTGCTCGGAAATGCCATGGCAGGCGAGATGCACTATCTGACCGCCCTCCGTGCCTACTACCCGGAGTATGCCGAAGAGCTGAGCAACGCGCCCACCTTTGCGGCGCTGGACGCTGCCGTGCGGGAATCGATCCTGACTGAGCTGCTGGGAGGTGTGCGAGACAGATTCCCGAGTATCACCGAAGACACAATGCCGGGTGAGCTGAGCAACATCATCGCGGGTCGGGTGGCGAATCTATACAACTTCCATGGTCCAAACTTCATCGTCGACGCGGCATGCGCCTCGGCGCTTGCCGCCATCAGCGCCGCGATCGGAGGCCTGGAGCGCGGTGATTACGACGCGGTGCTGACCGGCGGCATCGACGCCAATATGGGCGTCCCCAGCTTCATCAAGTTCTGCAAAATCGGCGCACTTTCGGCAACGGGCACGCGGCCGTACCACGACGGTGCGGATGGGTTCGTAATGGGTGAGGGTGCCGCAGTGCTCCTGCTGAAGCGGCTCGCAGACGCGGAGCGTGATGGCGACCACGTTTACGCCGTGGTCCGCGGACTCGGTGGATCGAGCGACGGTCGTGGCAAGGGAATCACCGCGCCCAACCCGATTGGTCAGGAGTTCGCCATCTCCCGCGCCTGGCGCAACGCCAACCTCGTGCCTAGCTCGGCCACGTATGTGGAAGGCCACGGCACCTCGACACGAGTCGGCGACGTGGTCGAAGTCGAGAGCCTGTCGCGAGTGTTTGCCGATCTCGACCTGCGGCCCGGATCTGTCGCCCTCGGTTCGGTGAAGTCCAACATAGGGCACCTGAAGAGTGCCGCCGGAGCTGCCGGAATGCTCAAAGCTGTGATGTCGCTCGATGAGAAGCTGCTTGCGCCGAGTCTTGGCGGTACCCGGCCCAACCCCAGCATCGATTTCTCGCGCTCGCCGCTCTTCATCAACAAGGAACTGCGCGAGTGGAAGACCGAGCCGGGTCAGGTTCGGACTGCGGCAGTCAGCGCGTTTGGCTTTGGCGGTACGAACTTCCACATTGTGTTGGAGGAGTACGTTCCCGGCCGGCTCCGGGTCGGAGATCGATCTTCCTCGCACGTCGTTGTAGCCCCGCGTCCCACATCTGATGTGAACGATGTAGAGCTGAAGGCACCGCTGCGGGGCGCTCTCGTTGTGGGAGCCGCGACTATGGAACAAGTCCGGCACCGTCTCGAGGTGATTGCTGAAGCCGCTGTCGACGGCGCGGCACCGCCCCCGGAGCCACCCCTGGAGGCGGACCTACGCGCCGCGGCTCGGGTTGCGATCGACTACGGCGATGCTGTTGATCTCGCCGCCCGGGCCGAAAAGGCCATCAAGGCTATCGATGCCGACAGCCCGCCCATGTGGAAAGCCCTACGCAACCAGGGAGTGTTCCGGGGCACCGGTACCCCGGGCATGGTGGCATTTCTCTACACCGGCCAGGGATCGCAATACGTAAACATGCTCGATGGCTTGCGCAAGTCGGAACCGATCGTCGCCAGTGCGTTCGAGAAAGCCGACAGGATCATGGAGCCGGTGCTTGGCAAGCCGCTGAGCGCCTACATATTTGCCGATCCCGACGATCAGGCGGCGATGCAAGCCGCCGACCAGGAGCTGCGGCAGACGGAGATCACACAGCCTGCGGTACTCGCCGTCGACGATGCCCTCACCAATCTACTGGCAGCATATGGCATCTATCCGGACATGGTCATGGGCCATAGCCTCGGTGAATACGGTGCCCTGGTTGCGGCCGGCGCCCTCCCCTTCGAGGATGCCCTAGAGGCGGTCGCCGGACGAGGCAGGGAGATGGCGTCGGTCGAAGTCGAGGACAAGGGACGGATGGCTGCAGTGTTCGCCCCTCTCGACGACATTGTGCGTGTCACAGAGGAGGTGGACGACTACGTCGTCGTCGCCAACTACAACAGCACGAAGCAAGCGGTAATTGGTGGTTCAACTGCAGGTGTGACCGAGGCGGCCAATCGGTTGGCACAGGCGGGCGCACAAGTCATCCCGCTGCCGGTCAGCCATGCCTTTCACACCGAGATAGTTGCGCCGGCTGCCATCCCATTGAGAGACCTGTTGGATAGGCTTCGACTCGAGTCGCCCGCGATTCCGATCGTCGCCAACGTCGACGGTGAGTTTTACCCGATGGGACCAAACGTGGTCCCGAGGATGATCGACATTCTCGGCAGGCAGATCGCTTCGCCGGTTCAGTTCGTCAGTGGTCTGCATACTCTCCACGAAGCAGGCTGCCGGGTGTTTGTCGAGGTCGGTCCGAAGAAGGCCCTCCAGGGATTGGCCGACGATGTGCTCGGCGCCGATGACGAGGTCGTGACTCTCTTCACCAATCACCCAAAGCTAGGCGACAACGTCTCGTTCAACCAGGGCCTGTGTGGGCTGTACGCGGCCGGTCTCGGGGTGGGACGACGTTCGGAGGGTGTGACCCCGGAGCCAACAAGGAGCGCCCCCCGGCCCGTGCGCGAGCATCGGCCGGCACCTCCTCGGACCGCTGCCGGGGCGCAGCCAGCAGTGTCGGCTCAGGGCGACGGTGATGTGTACGTGGAACTCGGTCACCTATTTGCAGATTTTCTAGAGAAAGGGGCAGCCATCTTCGGGGGCCAGCAGCGGCCGGCTCCAGCGCGACCTGCCCCCGGAACCGACCTCCCCATCGACGAACCGGTGGTGGTCACCGGTGCCGGGCTCGGGCTACCCGGCGGCGACCGGGTATTTGGCGATGACAAGATCCCCGACTTGCTGCGGGGCAAGGTGTTCATCAGTTCGATCCCGAATGAGCAGCGGCAGAAGATCGCGGCCAAGCACATAACCCGTCTTGTTAAATCGGAATCAGGCGGTGGCCACTTCGAGACTATCGAGAGCGAGTCGGAGGTGATCAAGCTCGCAGGCCGGGGTGGCACCATCGACCTTGTCGCCGAGTTTGGCTTCCCCCAGGAACGTGCGGGAACACTTGATCGCTCCAGCGAGCTGGCCATCGGGGCAGGGCTCGATGCATTGCGCGACGCCGGTATCCCGTTGGTCATGCACTACAAGGACACAACCACCGGAGCGAAGCTCGCTGAGCGTTGGATGCTCCCCGAGCCGTACCAAGCCACGACCGGCGTGATCTTCGCCTCGGCCTTCCCCGGCTCCAATGCGTGGGTGGAAGAGACCGATCGCTACTACACCGCCCATGCCGTCGAAGAACGTCTCGCCGAGCTGAAGGCATTGACCGCCGGGATCGCCGACGGCGGTGCCTCCTCGGGCCTCGCCGCTGCGATGCAGCGTCGCGTTGCTGAGCTCGAGACCGAGATCGGAGAGAATGGATACACATTCGATCGCAAGTTCCTGTACCGGGCGCTTGCTTTTGCCCATGCGCAGTTCGCCGAGTACATCGGAGCCAAAGGCCCGAACACCCATATCAACGCGGCCTGTGCCAGCACCACCCAGGCCGTCGCCATTGCCGAAGACTGGATTCGATTGGGACGGTGCGAACGCGTAGTGATCATCTCAGGGGATGATGTCACCAGCGATCAGCTTCTCGAGTGGATTGGAGCGGGATTCTTGACGATGGGCGCCGCCGCCACCGACGAGCTGGTCGAGGACGCCGCGGTGCCCTTCGATCGCAGGCGTCACGGGTTGATTCTCGGCATGGGCGCTGCCGCGATTGTCGTAGAGCACCGCGACTCTGTGCGCGCCCGTGGTCTCGAGCCGATCGCCGAGGTACTCAGCACCTTCACGGCCAACAGCGCATTCCATGGGAGCAGACTCGATCCCGAGCACATCTGCCGTGCCATGGAAGCCCTGGTCTCCGACGCCGAGCGTCGGTGGGGCATCGATCGCCACGAGATTGCTCCCAACACCGTTTTCGTATCCCACGAAACCTATACACCGGCACGGGGAGGGAGCGCTCAGGCAGAGGTCGACGCACTCCGATTCGTATTCGGCTCATCGGCCGACCAGATCGTCATTTCCAACACGAAGGGGTACACCGGGCACGCTATGGCGGTAGGTGTCGAGGATGTACTGGCTATCAAGGCCATGGAAACGGGCATCGTCCCGCCGGTACCCAACTTCAGGGAACCCGATCCGGATCTTGGCGTTCTCAACCTCGCCCGTGGCGGCTCCTATCCCATCCAATACGCACTCCGGCTCGGCGCCGGTTTCGGCTCGCAGATCAGCCTGACTCTCTATCGGAACACCCGTCCAGCCGGGGCAGCACGCCCGGCTCCGGATGCGCTTGGCTACGACACCCGTTTGGTCGATCGTGCCCGCTGGCATGACTGGCTGCGCACCGCAACGGGGCTTCCTGCCGCCGAGGTCGAGATCGTGAAGCGCACGTTGCGGGTGCGGGACTACGGGAAAGCAGCGGCGCCCAGCGCCGATGTGGCGCGCAGACCCCACGAAGTTGAGGCAGCCGCGACCGCTCCAGCAGCAGCGGTGGTTGCCGTCCCGGTTGAGCCTGAAGGCGACGCGGTGGCGGATCAGGTGTTGGCGTTGGTATCTGAGCAGACCGGCTACCCACCCGACATGTTGGACCTCGACCTCGACCTGGAAGCAGACCTCGGGGTGGACACGGTCAAACAGGCAGAGACGTTTGCTGCCATCCGTCAGGAATACGGGATCGAACGCGACGACAGCCTGGCGTTGCGTGACTACCCCACCCTGAACGACGTCATCGCCTTCGTCTACGAAAAACGACCCGACCTCGCAGCCCGCCAGGAGACGCCGACCGCTCCAGCAGCAGCGGTGGTTGCCGTCCCGGTTGAGCCTGAAGGCGACGCGGTGGCGGATCAGGTGTTGGCGTTGGTATCTGAGCAGACCGGCTACCCACCCGACATGTTGGACCTCGACCTCGACCTGGAAGCAGACCTCGGGGTGGACACGGTCAAACAGGCAGAGACGTTTGCTGCCATCCGTCAGGAATACGGGATCGAACGCGACGACAGCCTGGCGTTGCGTGACTACCCCACCCTGAACGACGTCATCGCCTTCGTCTACGAAAAACGACCCGACCTCGCAGCCCGCCAGGAGACGCCGACCGCTCCAGCAGCAGCGGTGGTTGCCGTCCCGGTTGAGCCTGAAGGCGACGCGGTGGCGGATCAGGTGTTGGCGTTGGTATCTGAGCAGACCGGCTACCCACCCGACATGTTGGACCTCGACCTCGACCTGGAAGCAGACCTCGGGGTGGACACGGTCAAACAGGCAGAGACGTTTGCTGCCATCCGTCAGGAATACGGGATCGAACGCGACGACAGCCTGGCGTTGCGTGACTACCCCACCCTGAACGACGTCATCGCCTTCGTCTACGAAAAACGACCCGACCTCGCAGCCCGCCAGGAGACGCCGACCGCTCCAGCAGCAGCGGTGGTTGCCGTCCCGGTTGAGCCTGAAGGCGACGCGGTGGCGGATCAGGTGTTGGCGTTGGTATCTGAGCAGACCGGCTACCCACCCGACATGTTGGACCTCGACCTCGACCTGGAAGCAGACCTCGGGGTGGACACGGTCAAACAGGCAGAGACGTTTGCTGCCATCCGTCAGGAATACGGGATCGAACGCGACGACAGCCTGGCGTTGCGTGACTACCCCACCCTGAACGACGTCATCGCCTTCGTCTACGAAAAACGACCCGACCTCGCCGGCGGTGTCGCCACGGCGTCGACGCCAAAGGGGGTTGAGAGCCCAGATCCGATCGGACTACCGGTCGGGCTCTTAGAGGGTGACGACGAGGCGGCGGCAAACATCCCGCGGCGCATACCGACACCGTTCTTGCGGCCGGCCGCCGAGCACTGTGTCCCGAGCGGAGTGACACTCGACAACAACAGCCGGGTCGTTGTCATGCTCGACGAGGGTGGGGTCGGAAAGGCGCTCCTAAAGCGGCTAGCCAAGCTGGGAGTCACCGTCCTCGCCATCGACGACAGCCCGGATGCGGAGGAGCTGCGTTCTCGGCTCGACGGATTCTCGAGCGATGGTGAGATCACCGGCGTCTACTGGCTGGCCGCGCTCGACAGTGAGCTGCCTATTGCAGAGTTGGATCTCGCCGGCTGGCGGGAGAGCTTGCGCCGTCGCGTCAAGCTCCTTTACGAAACCATGCGGCATCTCTACGACGTCGTCGGTGCGGAGGGCACCTTCCTGGTCTCCGCCACGCGTCTTGGCGGGTTCCACGGCTATGGAGCTGAAGGAGCGACCGCCCCGATGGGTGGTGCCGTCACCGGATTCACCAAGGCGTACAAGCGTGAGAAAAGCGAGGCACTGGTGAAGACGGTGGACTTCTCCGCAAGCCGCAGGACCGCCGCGCTGGCCGACGCGCTGATCGAAGAGACTCTCGTCGATCCCGGTGCCGTCGAAATCGGTCGCAACGAAGGACGACGCTGGACTATCGGTCTCACCGAACAAGACCTTCCCACCGAACCGGCCGTTATCGAGCTAGGTGCGGATTCTGTCTTCGTTGTCACCGGAGCCGCCGGGAGCATCGTGTCGGCGATAACCGCCGACCTGGCAAAAGCGTCGGGAGGCACATTCCATCTGCTCGACCTCACTCCTGAGCCCGACAGAGCCGACCCCGACATTGCCGCGTTCAGTGTCGACAGGGACGGTCTGAAGCGGACCATCTTCGATCGTCTCAAGACGGCGGGCGAAAAAGCAACACCGGCGATTGTCGAGCGACAGCTCGCCGGAATCGAGCGCCGACACGCGGCTTTGAGCACAATCAAAGCGGTTGAAGGATTCGGCGGGACGGCCGCCTATCACAGCGTTGATCTGAGGGATGGCGACGCGGTTGGGGCCGTGATGGAACAGATTCGCCACGACCATCAGAAAGTCGATGTTCTACTCCACGCCGGTGGGCTCGAGATAAGCCGGTTGCTCCCGGACAAGGATCGCAAGGAGTACGACCTGGTCTTCGACGTGAAAGCCGACGGATGGTTCAACCTGGTCAAGGGACTCGGCGACACACCGATCCGCTCGGCCGTCGTGTTCAGCTCAGTGGCGGGCCGGTTCGGCAACAACGGCCAATCCGACTATTCGGCTGCGAACGATCTGCTGTGCAAGTTCGCCGCGAGCCTCCGCTCTGATGAGGCACGGACGCTCGGTTTGGCGATCGACTGGACCGCCTGGGGCGACATCGGTATGGCAACCCGTGGCTCGATCCCGACCGTGATGAAGGCGGCGGGGATCGACATGCTCCCCGCGGTCGCAGGAATCCCGATAGTGCGCAGGGAGATAACGAGCCGGGCGCACGGCGGAGAGATGGTGGTCGGGAAACGGCTCGGTGTTCTGACAGACGAATTCCACCCCAGCGGGGGCCTCGATACAGAGTCCCTAGGCGGCGGCGCCATCGGATCGGTGATGCTAGGCGAGGTCGAGAGTTTCGGCATCTACAGCGGACTGCGGGCGACTGTACGGCTCGATCCGTCCGAGCAGCCATTCCTGTTCGATCATCAGATCGACGGGACCCCGGTTCTCCCTGGAGTCATGGGAATAGAGGCCTTCGCCGCAGCAGCACGGGCCGGATTCCCCCAACTCACCGTCACCGCGATCGAAGATATCAACTTCCTCGTGCCGTTCAAGTTCTATCGCGGCGAGCCACGGGTACTCACCGTGGAGGTTGTGTACACGGCCGACGACGATGGCATCGTCGGCATTGGTCAGCTGATTGGAGTCCGTACACTTGCCAATCAGGGCGAGCCGCAGCGGACAGTTCACTTCACCGCCCGCATCCGGCTCGGGGACGACAAACCGAGGCTCAAACCAGCAACGGTGCCGACCCGACCGGACGGCACGGTCGGCCCACGCGACATCTACGCGATCTATTTCCACGGACCCACCTACCAGGTCGTCGATGGAGCATGGAGGGATGGCGACATGGTCGTAGGCGCCATGGCCCACAACCTTCCCCACAACCATGTTCCCGACGATCGGCCGTTGGTGACAACCCCACGGCTCACCGAGCTGGCTTTCCAGACTGCGGGGATCTGGGAGATCGGAACGGCGGGAACGATGGCGTTGCCTAGCCACATCGATAGGGTGGTGTACGCAGGAGATGTGACAAAGGCAAAAGGCAACCTATGCGCCGTCGTTCACCCTGCCGATGGAGGCGTGTTCGACGCCGTCGTCGCCGATGAGAAGGGGTCAGCGCTTGTTGCGATGTCCGGCTACACGACGGTGCAACTGCCGGCGCCGATCGACTCCGATCTCGCAGCCCCACTACGCGACGCAATGACCAGGAAGGAGTGACCATCACGGGCTTTGAGCGGATCGCCATTGTCAATCGAGGCGAGCCGGCCGTACGCCTGATCAACGCCGTAGCGGAATACAACTCCGAGTTCGGGACCGAGCTGAAGACGATCGCCTTCTATACCGACTCCGACGAGAACGCGCTGTTCGTCCGGGAAGCCGACATCCGTTTCAGCCTGGGTTCCGCCACCTCCCGAGACTCCGGCGGCAACCGCAAGGCCGCCTACCTCGACTACGACCTGCTAGAGCGAGCCCTCACCGAAAGCGAGGCAGATGCGGCCTGGGTTGGCTGGGGATTCGTCGCCGAGGACCCTGAGTTCGGGGTGCTCTGCAAGCGGCTCGATATCGTCCATATCGGCCCAAACCCCGACGTTATGCGCCGGCTCGGCGACAAGATCACAGCCAAGCACATCGCCACCGAGGCCGGTGTCCCGGTCGCCGCGTGGAGCGGGGGCGCCGTGAACACGGTGGCCGAGGCCACCCGCATAGCCTCACATCTCGGATACCCGGTCATGGTCAAAGCAACGACCGGCGGCGGCGGCAGGGGAATTCGGCGCATCGACACACCGGAGTCGGTCGAGGAATCGTTCACGCGGGCCCGTGCGGAAGCCCTCAACGCCTTCGGAGATGACACCGTCTTCCTCGAAAAGGTGGTTGTCGCCGCACGCCACATAGAAGTGCAGATCGTAGGAGACGCCACTGGGACCGTTTGGCCGGTCGGAGTGCGGGACTGCTCGGTGCAGCGACGCAATCAGAAAATCATCGAGGAGGCCCCCTCTCCCGCCCTGTCGGACTCTCAGGACGCAGAGATCAGGGAGGCAGCTGCCCGCCTGGGAGGCAAAGCCGGATATGTCGGCGCCGGCACTGTCGAGTTCCTGTACGACACCTCCGATGGCACCTTCTCGTTCATGGAGGTCAACACCCGGCTCCAGGTGGAGCACCCGGTAACGGAAGTGACCACGGGGCTGGATCTGGTGAAGCTACAGATCCACATCGCCCGAGGTGGGACACTCGACGGAGACCCACCGTCAACCCAAGGCCATGCGATCGAGGCACGGCTCAATGCCGAAGATCCCGACCGGGAGTTCCTCCCGTCCGCAGGGAAGATCGAGCTGCTCCGATTCCCGGCCGGACCGGGCATCCGGGTCGACTCCGGAGTTGAGGAAGGCGACGAGATTCCTCCCGAGTTCGACTCCATGATCGCAAAGGTCATCGCATACGGCCGCAGCCGTGAGGAGGCCCGCGCCAGATTGCTGCGTGCTCTCCGCCAAAGCAGGGTCATCGTCAGCGAGGGAGCAACCAACAAGGCCTTCTTGGAGGCCACGCTCACCAATCCCGACTTCATCTCGGGTAACTACGACACCGACTGGGTTGATCGGTTGGTTGCGTCCGATTCGGTGAATACGTCGCTGGCGGGGGCTGCGCTGATTGCCGCCGCCATCGACGGCTACCGCGAACAGATTGCGACCGAGATCATGGCCTTCCGGGACACCGCAAATCATGGGCGCCCCGAGATCCTGCCCGGGTCGGGAAAACTGATCGAGCTTCGCTTCCGTGGCCGTCGCTACGGGCTCACAGTCGAGAGGACTGCGCCGACGAGTTACCGGGTCACCTCAGCGGGGCACATCATCGAAGCGAATCTCGACCATCTCGGACGTGCGGGAAAGAGGCTGAGCTGTGCGGGGCGCGAATACCGGGTCATTTCGGTTGTCCACGGCGCCAACCATTTCGTCGAGGTCGACGGTGTTGCCCACCGCATTGCTCACGACGAAGGCGGCATAGTCCGGGCACCGTCGCCTGCGGTTGTGGTAGCGATCGCCGTCTCGCCGGGTGATCGAGTCAAGGCTGGTGACCGTCTGGCGGTGATCGAAGCGATGAAGATGGAGACGTCGATCAATGCCGAATTCGCCGGCACGATCCGCAAGGTGCTGGCCAGAAAGAACACCCAGGTCGGTTCGGGTACCGCGCTGTTGGTCATCGATCCGGGAGACGAGACCGACGTCGACCCCGTCCATGAAGAGGTGGACCTCGGGCCCTACGCCCTTTCCGCAGACGACGTCACTCACCATAGATGCCAGCACTATCTCGCGGCCCTGCAAAGAATGCTGCTGGGGTGGGATGTCAAACCCGCACATCTCGACTCGATGATCGCTCCCGGCAGCGAGCGTTGCACTGCCGGCGGCGCCGACCGAACAGTCCGAGACCTCGAGGACGAGGCTCTCGAGATCTTCGTGGACGTGATCTCGTTGTTTCGGAGAACGCTCCCGGCAGAGGGCGCAAATGGCGAGCGGAGAACTACCGAGGAGTACCTGTTCGACTACATGCGGGACCTCGGGGCGCATCGCGGGGCTCTGCCTGAGCAATTCACCCAGCAGCTGTTGCGTGCGCTCGGTCATTTCGGGGTTGACTCTCTTGATCACACCACACCGGATTTGGTTGAGGCGCTGTTCCGCTTGGCGAAATCTCACGCCCGGATGCAGACCCAGGTACCGGCTCTGCTCACAGTCCTCGAAGACAGGCTTGCTCACGTCGGAGATCCGAACGAGCGTTTCCGCGAGCTCCTCGACCGCCTAGTCCACGAGACGCAAGATCGGTACCCGGCGGTGCACGAAATCGCTCTCGAGCTCCGCTACGCCACGTTTGACCTGCCCTTCCTCCAGGAGGTCAGACAACGAGAATACGAGAAGGTCGACGAGCGGCTGGCCCAGCTCGAGCACCATCCAAATCAAATGGATCGTGCTGCCATCGTGAAGGAGCTCGTTGCCTGCTCGCAACCGCTGAAACCAACGCTGTCGTTGCGGTTTGCCGGTGCCTCTCCCCGTCTCCAAGAGGCTCTCCTCGAGATCATGACACGCCGCTATTACCGAATTCGGGAGCTGGGTCCATTCTCCACTCTGCGTATCGATGGGATTGTCATCTCGACCACCGAATATGTCTACGAGGGTCGTCGGATTCATTTGGCCAGTACTCACGTTGCCTTCGAAGACCTGCAACGGGGGGTTGCGGCGCTTCACGAGGCACTCGAGGAGATTGACCCGGAGTACGACCTAGCGGTTGAGATCTACGCACGCCGGTCGCGGGTACACGGCTCGCCGGATCGCACCGAGAAGCGAATCCGCGAAACCCTCGATGCGGCGTTGGGTGACCTACAACTGCGGCGCATCGTTGTTGCCGTTTCGGGACCGGGCAGTGACGTTTCGATGAGCGGAGTGCTGAACTTCACATTCCGGCGCTCCGGCGATGGAGGGTATGTGGAGGACACCATGTATCGGGACCTGCACCCGATGATGGCCGAACGGCTGGAGTTGTGGCGTCTCTCCAATTTCAAATACAAACGCCTCCCTAGCCTGTCCGATATCTACCTATTCCACGCGATAGCCAAGGAGAACCCGCGCGACGAACGGCTGTTTGCCCAGGCGGAAGTGCGCGACCTAACCCCTATCCGCGACGAGGACGGCCGCGTAGTGCGGGTACCCGAGTTCGAGAGAGTCTTTCGCGAGACCCTCGGGCCGATCAGGAAATATCAGTCACGATTGGCGCCGCATCGTCGTCTGCACTGGAACCGCGTCGTCATCTATGTGTGGCCCGTGCTCAACTTCAGCCTCGATGAGGTGAGAGCCCTCGTCTACCGTTTTGCCCGTGAGACGAAGGGGCTCGGGATCGAACGGGTCTTGGTCCGGGGGCGTGTTGTCGACGGGGAAGGCAATATTCGGAATCAGGTCCTCATCGTCAACAACCCCGGCGGCGGCCGCCTGCGACTCGAAATGCGAGAGCCCGGGGATGGGCCGATGCAGCCGCTATCGGACGTCGCCCAGTCCATCGTCCGCCTCCGACGTCGTGGCGTGTTCCACCCTTGGGAGATCATTGAGATTCTCCAACATGCGAACGGCACCGACGAGGAAGGGAAGCTCCTCGCGAGCTTCGTTGAATACGACATGTCCGCCGATGGTCGACTCGAGCCCGTATCGCGCCCCCGCGGGCAGAACACGTCCAACGTAGTGATCGGTCTCGTGAGCAACGTTGCGGCCCGTTATCCGGAGGGCATGCGGCGGGTCATGATCCTCGGGGATCCATCCCGTGGCATGGGAAACGTCGCGGAGCAGGAGTGCCGGCGGATCATCGCCGCGATGGATCTCGCCGAGGAGCAAGGCATCCCGCTCGAGTGGTTCGCGGTATCGGCCGGGGCCCGTATCTCAATGGAGTCCGGAACTGAGAACATGGACTGGATCGCCCGCGTGTTGCGTCGCATCGTCGAATTCACCCAGCACGGCCATGAGCTCAACGTCATCGTCACCGGAGTCAACGTTGGGGCGCAACCTTATTGGAACGCAGAAGCCACGATGCTGATGCATACAAAGGGCATCCTGGTGATGACCGATGCAGCTGCCATGGTTCTCACAGGGAAGCGTGCTCTCGACTACTCGGGCGGGGTATCTGCCGAAGACAACCGTGGCATCGGCGGGTATGAGCGCATCATGGGTCCGAACGGGCAGGCGCAGTACTTCGCCGCGGAGATCTCCGATGCTTGCCGCATCCTGCTCGACCACTACTCCTTCACCTATTCCGCCCCGGGGGAGCGTTTCCCGCGGAGGGCAGCAACCAGCGATCCTCTTGACCGCGACGTGCGCACGGCTCCCCATGGGGGTGACTTCACCACCATCGGCGACGTGTTCTCGTCGGAGCACAATTCCGACCGGAAGCTCCCCTTTGAGATCCGTCGGGTTATGGCGGCGGTGACCGACGCCGATCTTCCCATGATGGAGCGATGGCACGGGATGCAGCACGCCGAGACCGCCGTTGTGCTGGATGCCTTTATTGGCGGACACCCGGTGGCGCTGCTCGGCGTCGAGTCGAAACCAATACCGCGGCTCGGATTCGTCCCCGCAGACGGACCGCTGCAATGGACGTCCGGAACGCTATTCCCGGTTGCCTCGAAGAAGGTCGCGCGTGCCATCAACGCCGCCTCGGGTAATCGACCGCTCGTCGTGCTTGCCAACCTCTCCGGGTTCGATGGATCTCCCGAATCAATGCGGCGCTGGCAACTGGAATACGGCGCTGAGATCGGCAGAGCCATCGTCAACTTCGAGGGACCGATCGTCTTTTGTGTGGTATCGCGTTATCACGGCGGCGCCTTTGTCGTGTTCTCGAAGACGCTCAACGCGAACATGGAAGTCGCCGCTCTCGAAGGATCGCGGGCATCGGTCATTGGAGGAGCACCAGCCGCAGCGGTCGTGTTCGTTCCTGAGGTTCACGCGCTGACCGATGCCGATCCGCGCGTGATCGCGCTGGAGAAACAGGTCGGGCAGGCCTCCGGCTCCACCCGTGCCGAACTGCGGCACCAACTCGACGAATTGCGTGCCTCGGTTGCCGCGGAGAAGCGGGGCGAGGTAGCTGCCGAGTTCGATCGGATCCATTCTGTTCAGCGGGCGAAGGAGATGGGATCGATCGATGTGATCCTGCCGATCGAGGAGTTGCGGCCCTACCTAGTTGCTGCCATCGAGCGCGGCAAAGCCCGGGTTGAGGTTGGATGAGTGTGGACGCGGGGCGGGTGACCTGGCTCTCGGTTGGCATGGGCGCCGTACCGGGACACGACGACTGGGTGGATGAGCAGCTCGATAGAAGACTCGGTCAGATGCGCTACACCAAACGCCGCTCGGAGACGCGTCTCGGACGTTGGACGGCCAAGCTGGCCATCGCCATGACTCTGGGGTTGGCTCTTGATCCTCCGACGCTGCGCACGATTGTGGTCCGCAACGCAGCTGACGGTGCACCGGAGGCACACGTGAATGGCGCGCCTCTCGGGGCCGTCATTGCGATGACGGATCGCGCCGACTGGGCGGTGTGCGCCGTTGTCGGCGGCCGGATGCGGGTGGGATGCGACCTGGAGTTGGTAGAACCGCGTAGCGATGCCTTCGTCTCTGACTACCTGACACCAACCGAGCAACTCACCGTCGCTCACAGCGCCGACGCTGACGTCGTTGCCAATGCGATCTGGTCCGCCAAAGAGAGTGCCCTGAAGGTGCTCCGCACCGGACTTCGCCAGGACACCCGGACGGTGGAGGTGAGCCTGTCCGGTTCGGCCGGAGGCTCATGGGATCCTCTCGAGGTCCGCGACGACACGGGCC
>CAWDDT010000001.1:0-75228 GCA_963801165.1 uncultured bacterium | reverse complement strand
GTGCCTGTCGCCACCATCTACGCATGGCGATACCGACACGAAGGTCCACCCGGATTTCGCGTCGGTCGCCATGTCCGCTTCCGGCGGAGCGACGTCCAACAGTGGATCTCGCAACAGCGCCAGCCGTCCCAGCCCGGCAGGTGACGAGAGCTGCTCCGCCCGTCGTCATAGGCGGTGTGTACCGTTGGCTCTGCTCCGCCAGAGAATGGGTGCCGGGCCGAAGGCGATGGAAAGGGGATGAGCGTGGGATCAATACGAAAGCGGTCCGACAGATCCAGACCGTATCAAGCTCGCTACCGGGCCCCGGATGGGCAGGAGCGAACGCGTTCATTCCGCCGCAAGGTAGACGCTGAACGTTGGCTCCTCGAGCGGGAGCGCGACAAGGCGCGAGGCGACTGGGTGGACCCGGCCCTCGGGCGAATGGTATTCAGCGAATGGGCAAGCCAGGTAGAGCAGACCCGTCTCAATCGCCGGCCATCTTCGCGGGCACGAGACCACAGTCTGCTCCGAAGTCTCATCCTCCCGGAACTCGGCGATCAAGCGCTGGTCCGCATCGGTCCCATGGATATCCGGCGGTGGATCGCCGGCTTGGAGGAACGCGGCTACGCGCCTGCCACCATCGGCAAGGCGTACCAGATCGTATCGCGCGCCTTTCGAGTGGCAGTCGCAGATGGCATCGTTACCCGCTCCCCGTGTCGGGAAGTCAAGCTTCCCAAGATCGAGACACCTGAGAGGCGCTTCCTCGCCCCCGCCGAGGTAGAGGACCTGGCCGACGCCATCGATGCCCGCCACCGCACTCTGGTGCTCACCGGTGCCTACACCGGCCTCCGTTTCGGAGAGATGGCAGCGCTCCGTACCGACGACCTTGATCCCCTGCGGCGAACCCTGCGGGTTGATGAGCAGCTCTCCCGGCAAGGATCCAGCCGGATGGTCTCGGGACCACTGAAGACCCGCAAAGCAAAGCGAACAATCGGTATCCCGCAATTCCTGGCCGACGAGCTGGTTACCCACATACCCGCTCACCCTTCCTCGTCGGACCTGATCTTCTCCATGGCCCGGGGAGGTCCCCTCGATTACAACCGTTTCCGCTCCCGCTACTGGAACCCCGCAGTCGATGCTTCGGTGGGCCGACCGTGCACTCCGCACGACCTCCGGCACACCCACGTGGCCATGTTGATCGCACAAGGAGAGTCCCCTAAATACGTCGCGGATCGCCTCGGTCATGAGAGCACTCGGACCGTTTTCGACGTCTACGGCCACCTTTATGAGGGCGTAGACGAGGCCGCTACCGACCGTCTTGAACAGCTCAGAAACGGCTCACGCGCGGACCAGGCGCGGACCAAACGTGGTCCAGAGGTCGTCGAGCTTTCCAGCAGAAAGCCGGAATCCCTTGCTACATAAGGGATTCCGGCGGTGGGCGTTACCAGACTCGAACTGATGACCTCTTCCTTGTAAGGGAAGCGCTCTAGCCAACTGAGCTAAACGCCCGAGGGATCGCAACTCTAACTGAAACTGTCGGTAGAGCCACAAAGCTACTGGAGTGGGATCTGTGCGATACTCGGCGCTCCATGTCGACCCTCTCCGCCCGCAGCCTCGTCTTCTTCTCGTCGGCGGCGGTGCTGATCCTCGAGATACTCGCCGGACGGATGATGGCGCCATTCGTCGGCGTCACGCTGGAGACGTGGACCGGGATCATCGGCACGATCCTGGCCGGGATCGCCATCGGCTCCTGGCTGGGCGGGCGACTCGCCGATCGCCATCCCCCGCACCGGGTTCTGCCGATCGTGCTGATCGCCAGTGGTGTCCTCGCCATGCTCACGTACCCCGCCGTCGCGGCGGTCGGGCCGTCGGTCTCCTCCACCCCGCTCGACATCGTGTTTCTCGCCACAGTCAGCTTCTTCGCCCCGGCGGCGTTGCTCTCCGCCGTGACGCCGACGGTGACCAAGCTCCGGCTGGAGACCCTGGACGAGACGGGCACTGTGGTTGGTCGGCTGTCTGCGCTCGGAACGGCCGGCGCCATATTCGGTACGTTCTTCGCCGGGTTCGTCCTCGTTGCCGCCTGGCCGAGTCGCACCATAACCATGGCCCTCGGCGGGGTTCTCCTGGTTGTTGGCGTAATGATGGCCGCCCGCACTCTCACCCGGGCGACTCTGCTGCTGATCGTCGTCTTCGCCGCACTGTCGACCACCGTGGCGATCGCCACCCCGCGGGCCTGTGAGCACGAAACCGCCTATTACTGCGTCAACGTCGACCAGGATCCCGACCGCCCGACCGGTCGGATACTGTGGCTCGACAATCTCCGCCACTCCTATGTCGACCTGGTAGACCCTACGTATCTGGAGTTCCGCTACGCCAAGATCTTCGGCGCCGTCCTCGACTCGCAGCTGCCCGCGGGACCCGCCGACTCGCTCTCGATCGGTGGGGGTGGCTTCACCTTCCCCCGCTATGTCGCCGCCACCCACCCCGGAGGCACCAACACCGTCCTGGAACTCGACCCGGCCGTGGTCGAGATCGCTCGAGATGAGCTCGGGCTCGACCCCGGGACTCTCGACATCCGGACCGGCGATGCCAGACTGACCTTGCGACAGACATCTGAGGGCTCGTACGACGTCGTCATCGGCGACGCCTTTGGCGGTCCTGCCGTGCCGTGGCATCTGACAACCCGCGAGTTTCTCGAAGACATCTCCCAACGGCTCCGCCCCGGCGGCTTCTACCTGCTCAATCTCATCGACTATCCACCGCTCGGCTTCGCCAGGGCGGAGACAGCGACGATTGCCGCGGTATTCGACGAGGTGGTAGTCATCGCACCGCGCGACTACCTCACCGGTACCCGGGGTGGCAACTTCGTACTAGTGGCGTCCGACACGCCGCTCGACGTGGCGGCACTCCAGCGGGAGCTGACCGCCCGCGGCAGCTCCGGGTTCGCCATCACTGGATCAACAGTGACCGAATTCATTGGTGATGCCGCCGTGCTGACAGACGACTTTGCTCCGGTCGACCAGCTGATAACCAGCTGAATTGGGTCGACAGACGGCGCGCCGTGACGCCGACAACTCTGCTCGTGCTCAGCCTGCCGCTTGCCCCCCACGCTGCGCAGCGACGAAGTCGCACACCAATTCGATGAACTCCTCGGGCGCATCCCGGTGCACCGAGTGGCCGGCGCCGGCAACCCTGACGACACGCAATGGAGAGCCCGCCGCCTCCGCCTCCCGCTGCCGGGAGACAAGCGAGACGACGTCCGGGTCCGCGGCGATGACAAGGCTCGGGGCATGGGCGGCAAGCATCACTGACCAGACGTCGCCGGGATCGAAATCCGCGATCGTCCTGTCCTCCACATCGGGCCGACAGGAGTTGAGCGCTTCGACCTTCTGCTTGACGTCGTTGGCGTGCCACGCCGGGTGCTCTGCGGCGATGTCGGCGGTGGTTGCCATGCCGATTGGTTGGGGTGATTCGGTGATGAAGTCGGCGGCCAGCTCCCAGTCGGCTGCGGGGTCCTCGTAGACCACCTGGCTGGCGAAACCGGGGTGGGCTTCGATGGCCGCTGCTGCTATGGCACCACCGAGCGAATGACCGAGCAACAGGTCCCATCCGTTACCGAGTAGCAACACGTCGTCGCGGTAAGCGTCGAGCGACAGGAGGTCACCGGCGGGGCTGCTGCCATGACCGCGGAGATCGGGCGCCACCACGGTGAAGCCGAGAGTGGCGATGGCAGGAGCGACCCGCCACCACGTCGTTGCCGCCGAGGTGAGACCGTGCAACAACAGGGCACGCCGCGGACCGTCCCCCCACACCATCGTTGCCAGCGCCACGGGACTGCTCATTACCGAGTGCGGATCCTGCTGCCGACCATGATGCAGGCGTTGGCCAGATAGTTGAAGTCGTTCCCGGTCACGAACGCCATGACCTCGGGGCTCTCGGCACCCGGCTGGAGCCAGACGTTGCGATATCCAAGCTGCTTGGCCTTCTCCAGGACACGCAACGCCGTCTCAGGAGGAACCACGATGTTGACGATCGTCGGCCGCACGGGCAGCTCGTCGAGGCTCCGATAGCTGGGATCGCCGTCGACCGTGTCCCGATTCGGGTTCACCGCAAAGACCTGGAAACCCTTCCGCTTCAGGTCCCGGTATATGACCGAGCCGTACTTGGCGGGGTCGTCGCTTGCGCCGACGATGGCGACCGTCGTGTCGTCCCTGTGGAGAAGAGATGCGATGTCGTTCATGGTTCCGTAAACCGGCGATTCGTAGTCTTTGTTCCAGGGCGGCGACGAAGGATACTTCCAGGCGATGGTCATCACGAGACGGTACGGCATAGCCGGAGCCAGGACGGCTGCCGGGGCAACTGTGGTAATCGATGTGTTCCGAGCCTTCTCGGCGGCCGCCTACGCCTTTGCCGCCGGTGCCGACCGGATCATCCTGGCGGAATCAGTGGCCGAGGCGATCGGCATCGCCGAACGGATACCGGGCTCGTTGCTCATGGGCGAGGTGAACGGGGTGAAACCCGGCGAGTTCGACATCGGCAACTCCCCCGGCGAGATCGTCGCCGACCAGGCTCGTGTGTCAGCGAGGACGATCGTTCATCGCAGCTCGTCCGGTACCAGGTGTGCCCGTGCCGCACTCGCCGCTGGTGCGGCCCCGCTGTTCGTTGCCAGCCTGGTTGTGGTCTCTGCGACCGCCCGAGCGATCACCGGCGCCGAGCGTGTAACCATCATCCCTTCGGGAATCGGTGGAGCCGAGCCGGCCGATGAGGACGAGATCTGTGCGGACGTGCTCACCGATCTACTCAGCGGCGTTGCTTGCGATGTCCCGGCTGCCGCCGCCCGCGTCGCCGCTCTAGAACGGGCCGAAGGGCTCCGCCTGGCGCCGTTCACGCACCCCGACGACATAGCCTTGTGCACCCAGGCGGACCGCTTCGACTTCGCCATGAAGGTATCCGAGACTTCGGACGGGATGACCCTCGCTTGTGTCTGAGCGCGATTCCGGTGCCTGCCACAATACGACCCGTGCTTTTTGCGAAGAGATTCTGGGAACCGATCAGGAGCGGAACAATCACCATGACCTTCCGCCGGTGGAAGAGGCGCCAGGTGGTGGCCGGCCGGGTGTATCGGACCCCGGCGGGAAGACTCCACGTGTCGGATGTCGCCCGGGTGACTCCAGGCGATATCACCGACACCGATGCGGTCGCCGCGGGCTACCCGGATGCAGCCACCCTCGTCGCCGATCTGCATGGTGACCACGGCGACGCCGTCTTCAAGATCGTGTTTCGCTATCTCGAAGAGCCCGACCCGAGGACCGTTCTCGCCAACGACACCGGCTTGACCGAGGAAGCTGTCGCCGAGATCGGCCGCCGGCTGGCCAGGCTCGATGCGGCCAGCTCGCACGGTCCCTGGACGCTCGCCTACCTGGAGGCCGTCGAGGCGAACCCGGAACGACGCGCTCCCGATCTGGCGGAGATGTTCGGGCGAGAGACCCAGCCATTCAAGACCGACATCCGGAAGCTGAAGAACCTCGGGCTCACGCTCAGCTTCCGGATCGGCTACCGCCTGTCACCCCGCGGCCGGGAGTACTTGAACCGCATCCGGGGATGAGCCCTACCTGATCGGCGGATCGCTGTCGTGCCGTCTGCCACGGTGCGAGCGGCTACCCCGAGGCGGCGCGCGGTGAGGTCTGCTGTGCTCCCGCACTCGAGACCAGACATGCCAGCAAGGCCCACCCTCCGGCCACCCCGATCGCGGCGAACGCGTCGCTCGGAAACTCAACCAGCAGAATCACCCGGGCGGCGCCCACCAGAACGCAGAAAAGGAGCACGATCCCGAACCTCGTCACAGTGGTCGTCCATCCCGGATGGCTCCACGGCCAGGCGGCCACGATTCCAATCGCAACCACGAGCGCCACGTGTTCGGACGGGAATCCGTAGTCGACACGGGGGATCAAAGGGCTTACCGCCGGCGGGATCCGGTGGACGAGCGCTTCGGATAATTCGACGATCAGCCACTGGCCGGCGGCGGCAAGACAGAGGGCGACGGCCAACCGGCGGCGTCTTGTCATGAGAGCGCCTACCACTGCGATGCTGAGACCCACCGTTAGGACTGCCGGCGATGTGATGGCATCGACGACCTTCGCTGCCGTGACCAGCCCTTTCGTGGGGAACTTTGCCAGGTAGTTCATGGTTGCGATGTCGAGGAAGAAGAACTCGTCGCTGCCTAGGACGTCCTGCATCAGACCGCCGAATAGCCAGATGCCCGCCACAATGGCACCGCCGATCACGGCAAGCGACAACCCGCTCTGCGTGGTCGCGGTCATCATCCGCAGCAAGGCCTTGACCGGGCGCACCTCTGTGACGCGGTTGCGCGACCGGGCCAGCCGAGCCCGGTTGCGCTGTGCCCATCGTGTCAGCCACACGATCAGCCCCACTGAGATCCCAAGACCGAGAACGGCAAGACCACCAGTCCGGATCCAACGCTCGACGGTTGGATAGTTGGCGCCCGCGGTGTAGCCCACCAATGTGAACGTAGTTGCCCAGGCTATGCCCCCGATTACGTTGCCCAGCAAGAAGCGGCGATAGGGCATACGCCCCATCCCTGCCGCAAACGGCACCACGGCCCGCAGCACGGCGACGAACCTAGCCACGACCAGAGCCCACCAACCCCGGTTGGTGAGCAGCGCGGCAGCACCGTCCATCCGTCGCGCGATCTTCGCCATCCGCTTGCTCTGCAGGAGGGCCGGGCCCATACGATCACCGAGCCAGTAGCCGATCGAGTCGCCGACGATGGCACCCGCCCCGGCAACACACATCATCAGCCACAGGCTCGCCCCACCGGTGCCGGCGGCCACACCGCCCAGGATCACCGCCAGCTCCCCGGGAACGGCGACGCCGACAAAGGCGGCGCTCTCGGCCGCCGCCAGCAGAAACACCACAGCAGGGGCCAGCGGACCGGCAGAAGCGAGAAAGTCGATCATCTCAAGAGAACCAGCGTCCGGTTGGGGCGGTCATGACGGTAGACCGCCCCCGTGGGCAACTGCGACGCAAATGAGGAGCGGCCCCATCCGGATGGGGCCGCATTCTGGGATGAGATCGTTCGCTACCTGATCGGCATGCCGTCATCGTGCTCGTCATGCTCGCCGCGGTCGGTGAACTGCGAGGTGACCAGGACGGCGACCCCGGCGATGACCAGGAACGTCGGGAACACCCACTTGTACTCGAAGAGGTGGAGCCCCGACTCCGAGACGAGCATCGGGATCCCGGTAAGGAGAAACAGCATCCCGAAAACAAAGGACACCGAGTCGAATGAATGCCTTTTCATAGTCACTTCTCCACTTCGTAGATGTCGAGCTCGCCGAAACCGACACGAGCATCGAGGTTGATCGTTCCGGTTCCCTCGAAGTCCTTGCTGCCGTCGACGTTGATGCCCTCGTCAACTGTCGCCCCGTCGATAACGATCTGGCCGATATCGACCTGGCCATCGAAAGAGACCGCGACTCCGGCGGGGACACGAACCTCCATCCTGCCAAATGCGACGCTGCTGTTCACCTGGTACGTTTCGTCGGCGGCGAGCTCGAGATGGCTCAGATCGAGGATCATCTCTCCGCCGACCAGCCGGTACTCCGTGGCGAGCTCAGATCCGGTGAACGGCGTGTACTGCGGGTCACCAAAACCGCCTCGCATTGGAACGTCGACCAGAGCGGCCCCGAACAGGAGCGGGGCGGACACCAGACCGATGGCTATCAACCACCGGGCCCGTCCGAACAGAGACCCGATAAGCAGCGCCGCACCCAGGGTGACCAATACCGCACCGGCGTAGTGACGCGGGAATGGCGCCCACCAGTCGAGAGACTGCCCCACACCCATGACGCCTACGACGATCAGGACCGAGGCGGTCGCCAGCCGGCCAAGCGCCGACGATTGCTTCTGTCGCCGCGGTCGCGGCTGAAATGCCGGCGCCGGAGGCGCAGGCGGGACCGGCGGCTCGGGAGGCGCCGGGACGATCGTCCCATCGTCCAGCCACGAGCGCACCGGCTCGTTCCCGACGACCGACGCAGACTCGTCGGCCACGTAGGAAGAGGGTGCGGTGGTGACCCCGGCCGGGGCGTCGCTATCCCCTTCGGTGTGGTCCGACCGGCGTCCGAAGTCGCCCAGGTCGCCACGGTACAGCAGGACGCCGACGAGGATCAGACCGGCGGCGAAGACTATGTCGCCGTCGACCAGGCCCGTGTTGTTGATCAGGATCATCACCGCAAGCGCGATTAGACCCAAACCGATCCAACTCCCCAGTTTGGGGTTGTGCCTGGTCCGGGTCGTCAGCACAGACTCGGTTTCCCCCTCCTCGGGGATGGCAACCCAGGCGACCAGATAGGCGAGGATGCCGGCACCACCGAAGAAGCTGATGACGACAAATGCGATCCGGACCCAGGCAGCGTCGATACCGAGATGACGGGCGAACCCCGAGGCAACACCGGCGACAACGCGATCGCTGCGCAGACGCTCCAGTGGTGGCCGCGTCGTCTGCGGTGGTTGTGGTTGTGTTTGCTGTGTCGTTTCCATGGTCAGAGCATCTCACCCGTGGCCACATTGTGACATCGGGAACCACCCTGAACCTACCCTGAGGGACGTCGGCTGCTGCCGGGGTCACCCCTAGTTGTCGCACATGTCGCACTGTGACAACATTCAGTGATGGATATCGACACGACAACCGATGCCCCACCGGCCAGCACGGTTGATCGCGCGCGTAACCTCGTCGTCCGCCGTAGCGAGGGCAGGGTCATCCTCGGTCTCGCCGGCGGGATCGCCGATCGGCTCGGCATCGTCGACGCTTACATCCGAGCCGCATTCATAGCGTTGTCACTCGCCGGCGGCGCAGGTGTCGTCCTCTACGTGCTGGGGACGGCGGTTGCCACCACGGGTGATGAGGTGACTCCGGCAGACCCACCCAATACCCGCCAGGTAATCGGCCTGGTGGTCATCTTCATCGGGACAATGGCGTTCTTCCGAGGTCTTCACCTCTGGTTCGGGGACACGGTCGTGTGGGCCGGAACGCTGCTCGCCTTTGGTGGGGCGGCAATGTGGGACAAGACCAGCATCTTCAACCCGGACTCCGGCGGAGTCGCCCCGAGCCGAACCAGGGTGGCGGTCGGCGCCCTGCTGCTGCTGGCCGGGATCGCCACCCTTGCAACATCGATCTCCACCATCGAGAACCTCGGGCCGGCAATCACCGCCGCTGCGCTGACCGGTGCCGGCTTCATGATCATCTTCGGGCCCTGGGTCACTTCCCTGATCCGTGACCTCGGCGAGGAGAGACGCAGCCGTATCCTTGCGGACGAACGCACCGAGGTTGCTGCCCACCTCCATGACTCGGTGTTACAGACATTGGCACTCATCCAGCGGACGGACGACCCGAAGAGGATGGTCACCCTGGCCCGAGCGCAGGAACGAGATCTGCGCAGCTGGCTGTACGGAGCGAGAGACGGCAGCGCCCCGATCGGTCTTCGCCAGGCCCTGGAGAGCGCCGCCAGCGAAGTCGAGGCGCGCCACGATGTGCCGGTCGAGGTGGTCGTCGTCGGTGACATGCCGGTGACGGAACGGGCTATGTCTCTGGTGGCCGCCACCGGAGAGGCAATGACCAACGCCGCCAAACACTCGGGTACCGCCAAGGTATCGGTCTTTGCGGAAGTGCGCGACGACGAAGTCGAAGTTTTCGTAACCGATCAGGGCTGCGGCTTCGACCCGAAGGCCATCCCGGACGGGCATCACGGCATCGAGAACTCGCTACGGGGGCGGATGAGACGTCAGGGCGGCGAATCGGAGATCATCAGCGAGCCCGGCGAAGGGACCGAAGTGCGTTTGAAACTACCGAGGACACCATGACACAGACAACGCTATTTCTCGTGGACGACCACAAGCTGTTTCTCTCCGGCGTGCAGAGCGAGCTCAGCGAGCAGTTCCCCATCGTCGGTACCGCAGGCGACGTGGACAACGCGATCGACAGAATCCGCGAGACCGCTCCCAACGTGGTGCTGGTCGACGTCCATATGCCCGGTGGTGGAGGGGTGACGGTGATCTCCAGCGTGCTGAAGACCCATCCGGACATCCGGTTCCTCGCTCTTTCGGTATCCGATTCCCCCGAGGACGTGATCGCCATGATCCGGGCCGGGGCGCGCGGTTATGTGACCAAGTCGATCGCACCGGACGAGCTAGCCGATGCAGTACGACGGATCGCCGACGGTGATGCCGTGTTCTCGCCGCGTCTTGCCGGGTTCGTGCTAGACGCGTTCGGCGGTGGCATCTCGCCTGCAGCCGATCCCGAGCTCGATCAGCTCACCCCCCGTGAGCAGGAGGTGATGCGGCTGATCGCCCGCGGGCTGGCCTACAAACAGGTGGCAAGGAAGCTCTCGATATCGATCAAAACGGTCGAGACGCACGTGTCCTCGGTGCTGCGCAAGCTCCAGCTATCGAGCCGCCACGAGCTGGCCCGGTGGGCGTCGGACCGCAGAATCGTCTGACGTTTCGGCGACGGCGCCGGGGATTGCTCAACGCTCCAGACGTTTGCCGGTCCGTGCACTAGTCAGCGCAGCTACCTGAGTTTTGATTCTGCAGGATTTCCGGCTTATCGCCGATCTATCTCGCATGGATCTTGGACACACCGCAACGGCTCTCGTGACGACGATTGCGTGGCTCGCTCTCTTTGGAGCCTGCGGCATCGCCCTCTCGAGGAAGCACAATGGGCAGATCGACAGCCTCCAGCTCCAGCTCGCTGAGGCAAAGAGAGCGGGCTGGGAGGCCACCGACTCGTTCCGCTACCGGCTCGGGAACCACGACGCCGTCTTGACGAGGATTGCGGAAATCAGCGGGGACATCCTCGGCAACGGCATCACCGACCCGAACATGACCCTGGATGAGGTGCGCCTCATCGACGCCCACGCCCGCGAGGCGAAAGCACTCATCGAGGACACCGAGATCGAGATCGGTCTGCGGGCGGGCCGCCGCGACCCTGAAGGTGCGGTGGTCAACCTGCGCGACGAGATCGAAACGGTGGCCAGCCGGTTCTTCGGCTGCGGCATCTCGACAGCAGGCCCGAGCCTGCTTGCCAGGACCAACGCCCCCATGTTCCGGGTGATGGTGCGGAGTCTGGTGGCCGCGGCCGTCGACCGACGCTCCCCCGAGATCGACATCGTGGTCGCCCGCAACGGGTCAAAGGTTCTGTGCACGGTGTCCGACAACGCTGCCGGTGAGGATCTACCAGCGGTCCCGGCACTGGCTGCGGCACTTGCCACTGCGCTCGGCAACGGCATCGAGACTTCCCGGCGGATGCGACGCAACCTCTACACGGTAAGTCTTCCGACAGAGCCCGGTCTTCCGGTAGAGCCGCACGAAGCCACCGCCACTGCTCCGCTCGATGTGTTCGGGACACGCGACCTACCTGTCTCCACGGCGGACGGTACGCCGGCGACGCCCCACGGTTACCCCGAGCGCGATCGTCATGTCGAGTTTCCCGACGCGATCGTCCGTGACCAGAATCAGACCGTGGCCGCCCGAAGGAAAAGCCAGGTCATCACCCGATAGTATTTGCCGCGGGAGGCGTTATGGACGCAACATTTCTCGCGCAACTCAGGGAACAGACAAAGGAGCTCCGCGAATCGGGGCTCTTCAAAGAGGAGAGGACCATCGCATCTCCGCAGCAGGCGGTGATCACTCTCGACGACGGCTCGCAGGTCATCAACATGTGCGCCAACAACTACCTGGGCCTGGCCAACCATCCCGCGCTCGTCGCCGCGGCGGCGGAAGCCGTCACCGAGTACGGCTACGGGATGTCATCTGTGCGGTTCATCTGCGGTACCCAGACCGTACACAAGCGCCTCGAGGCCGAGTTGAGCGACTTCCTTGGCACCGGGGACACCATCCTCTACTCGTCGTGCTTCGATGCCAACGGCGGTTTGTTCGAAGCGTTGCTGGGACCGGAAGATGCCATTGTCTCCGACTCACTCAACCATGCCTCGATCATCGACGGAGTGCGTCTGTGCAAGGCGCAGCGCTACCGGTACGCCAACAACGACATGGCCGACCTGGAGACCCGGCTCAAGGAAGTGAGCGGTGCCGAGCACGTGTTGATCGCCACCGATGGCGTGTTCTCGATGGAGGGCACAATCGCCAACCTGTCGGCCATATGTGACCTCGCCGACCAGTACGGGGCAATGGTCATGGTGGACGACTCCCATGCCGTCGGCTTCGTCGGCGCCGGCGGGCGGGGTACCCCGGAGTACTGCAATGTGATCGGCCGGGTTGACATCATCACCGGCACCCTGGGCAAGGCACTGGGCGGAGCCTCCGGCGGCTACACCGCGGGACACAAGGAGATCGTTACCTGGCTGCGCCAGCGATCCCGCCCCTATCTCTTCTCGAACTCGCTGGCCCCCATGATCGCCGCCACATCGCTCACCGCGCTCGATCTGCTCCGTAGCTCCGACGAGCTGAGGACCCGGCTGCGAGAAAACTCGGAGCGATTTCGGGCCGGGATGACCGCAGCAGGGTTCACCCTGGCCGGAGCGGACCATCCAATCATCCCTGTGATGCTCGGAGACGCCAGGCTGGCGACCGAGATGGCCGACCGGCTGCTCGAGAGGGGCATCTACGTCATCGGCTTCTCGTTCCCGGTCGTCCCTCGCGGCGAGGCAAGGATCCGCACCCAGATGTCGGCGGCGCACACGAACGAGCACATCGATCACGCCGTGGCGGCATTCTCCGAGGTCGGACGCGAGTTGGGGGTGGTGGCGTGAAGGCCCTGGTCAAAGCCACGGACGAGCCGGGTATCTGGATGGAGGACCTCCCGATACCGGACGTCGGGCACAACGATGTCCGGATCAAGATCAGCAAGACCGCGGTGTGCGGCACCGACCTTCACATCGTCAACTGGGATGCCTGGGCTCAGCAGACGATACCGATCGGGATGCAGGTGGGTCACGAGTTTGTCGGCGTCATCGATGCCATCGGCTCCGAGGTCCAGGGCTTCACAATCGGCCAGCGGGTGTCCGGTGAGGGCCACGTCACATGTGGCCACTGCCGCAATTGTCGCGCCGGAAGGAGGCAGTTTTGCCGCAACACGGTCGGCGTCGGGGTGAATCGGCCAGGTGCATTCGCCGAATACCTAACGATCCCGGCGTTCAATGCCTTCCCCGTACCAGACGAAATACCGGATCGGATAGCCACCATCCTCGACCCTCTCGGCAACGCCACCCACACCGCGTTGTCGTTCGATCTCGTGGGCGAGGACGTACTCATCACCGGTGCCGGCCCCATCGGGATGATGGCGGCCGCAATCGCCCGTCACGCAGGTTCCCGCTATGTCGTCATCACCGATGTCAACGACTATCGCCTGGATATCGCGGCGAATATGGGCGCCGATCTCGCCCTCAACACCAATCAGACGTCATTACGCGAGGCGATGACACAGCTCGGGATGACCGAAGGCTTCGACATCGGAATGGAGATGTCGGGGGTGCGCAGCGCTCTGCATGAGATGCTCGAGACGATGAACCATGGGGCGTCTGTTGCATTGCTCGGCATCCCACCGGAAGACGCACCGATGGATTGGAATACGATCATCTTCAAGGGTCTGACCATGAGAGGCATCTACGGACGACGCATGTTCGAGACCTGGTACCTGATGACGGCGATGCTGCACTCGGGTCTCGACGTTTCACCGGTCATCACCCATGAGTTCCGCGCAGACGAGTACGAGGAAGCGTTCGCAACGATGCGGACGGGTAGATGCGCCAAGGTGATCCTCGACTGGTCCGGCGTCGCCTGAGCGGCCGCGACAAGAACCTGTACCCATCGACTCGCGATTTGACCTACACTTTCGGGCATGAAGATCGTTCCGACGCGTCGCACCGACTATGGAGTCCGGGCTCTGATCAACCTGGCACAGAGCTATCCGCAAGGTCAGGCAGCTCCGGCTATCTCCAAAGACATGGATATTCCCGTCGGGTTCTTGCGTCAGGTTCTGCAGGAACTGGGTCGCGCCGACCTGGTCACGTCGCAGCCGGGTCGCACCGGCGGGTATACGCTCGCCAAGGACCCGGAGACCATCACGCTCAATGACATCATTGTTGCCCTCGAGGGCAACAACGACGCGCCGGCGTGTGCCCTCGACAGTGGACCCTGTCATTGGGATCGCGCCTGTGCCATCCACTGGGTGTGGATGGCCGCCAAGGAGGCGTTCACCAAGCAGCTCGAAGGCGCGACACTGGCACGGATTGCCGCAGACGACGCCAAGTTGCGCGAGGGCGATCTACCCGCTCCGATTGTCGAAGAGCACCGCTGATCCGGTAACGCATCTCGTCCTGAAGACCCCGCGAGCGAGGAGATCAGATGCGGGACATCGCTATTGCCGACGCGGAGATAGACCCGACGGCGTACATCGCACCCACCGCGGTGCTCCATGGCAACATCGTCGTAGCCCACCGCGCGGTCATCATGTTCGGGACCGTGATCCGAGCCGAACTCGATCAGGTGCACGTCGGGGCCGAAACGAACATCCAGGACAACTGCGTCGTACACGTCGATGAGGGGCTGCCGACGATCATCGGGAAACGGGTCACGGTCGGGCACGCTGCGGTCGTGCACGGCGCCAGGGTCGGTGCACATTGCCTGGTCGGGATCGGCGCCCGGGTGCTCAACGGTGCGACAATGGGCGAAGGATCCTGGCTGGCGGCCGGCGCCATCCTCACCGAGGGCAAGACCATCCCGCCCTGGACACTGGCGATGGGGATCCCCGCCAAGCCGGTGCGAGAGCTCACCGAGGAGGAGATCGCCCGGCAGAGCGAAGGTGTCGATCACTACGTGGCGCTCGGGGCGGCCTACATCCGCCTCAGCCGATAGCGGGCCTCCGGTCGAACCACGGCATCGCCCGTTCCAACTGACCCGCCAGCGCGAACAAGCCGCGCTCATCACCGAACCTGCCCATGAAGTGCGTCCCTATCGGCAACCCGGAAGGTGCCCAGTAGGTGGGCACGGACATCGCCGGGAAACCGGTGAAGTTGGCAATCGGGGTAAAGGCGACATAGTCGATGAGCTGCTCTATGAGCGCGTCCCACTCCCCCGTCTGGTCGATCCCACCCAGAGCCACGGGTGGACCGCCCAGGACCGGGGTCAACAACGAGTCGTACGTCTCGAAGAACTCGCCAACCTGGTACGACACCCTTTGCAGCTCGACGCGTGCAGCGGCGAGGTCGGCGGGCGTTCTCCGTCGGGACCGCTTCGCCAGGCCCCAGGTGAACGGCTCGAACGAGTCCTTGCGGCCCTTTCTCTTGTCTACCCAGGCGATGAACTTCATGGCACGCCAGTCGCCCAGTAGCCGGGTCAGGAGCGCCCCCGAGCGTCGCTTCCCCACCTCCGCGAGAATCGTCGTGAAGATCGACTCGGCGAGCGACTCCCACACAACGAGGAATGCTTCGGCCATCGATTGCCCATCGATGGCCGGTGCAGCTTCCTCGACCTCATGGCCCAGATCGGCGAGGACGGCACCGGTGGCGGCCACCGCATCGCGGCATTCCGGTGATGTCGTCTTGCCGCGGAAGTCCGTTGTCATGACCGCGATTCTCCGCGGCTCCGGCACCTCGCCCAGAGCGGAGGCAAACGTCTGCTCGGGCGGCGGTACCCGGTACTCCGCACCCGGTACGGCCCCGTGTGTGACGTCGAGAAGGACGGCGAGGTCACGCACTGATCGGCTGACGCCGAGCTCGACCGAGAGATAGTCGGCGGGTGACTCCGGATAGCGGGGAACCCTCCCCCGCGTCGTCTTGAGGCCGAACACCCCGCACGCTGAGGCCGGTATCCGTATCGAGCCGCCGCCGTCGCTGGCGTGAGCCATGGGCACGATCCCGGCGGCAGTTGCTGCCGCGGATCCGCCGCTCGAGCCGCCTGTGGAACGATCGAGAGCCCACGGATTGTGCGCCGGTCCGTACAGGGCCGGCTCGGTCGTGGGCAGCAAGCCGAACTCCGGAGAGTTGGTCCTACCAATCGAAATCAGACCAGCCCGTTCGATGCGTGATTGAAACTCGTCGGTGACCGGAGAGCGGAAGTTGCGGAAGAAGACCGAGCCGAAGCTGACTACATCACCCTCGACGGCGGCGAGGTCCTTGGTGAGAAACGGGACGCCGTGAAACGGCCCGGGCTGGCTATCGGCAGCGGCCTGTCGTCGTGCCCTCTCGTAGTGCCCGGCGATGACCGCGTTCAGTTTTGGGTTGAGGTCCTCGGCCCGTTCGATCGCCGCTTCTATGAGCTCGGATGAGGTGGCCTCGCCGCGTTCCAGCAGCTCGGCGAGCCCGACGGCATCGTACGATTCGTACTCTGCGAAGGTTCCCATCTATCGACAGCTCAGTGTGTCACCGGGCCTGCCGCCTCCAGCTCAGCCCCGGCCATCTCGACGAACTCCCGGAAGTTCTCGCGGAACAGATCTGCGAGATGAGCTGCTTTCGAGTCGTATTCGGACGGGTCGCTCCAGGTCCTGCGCGGGGTGAGGAGCTCGGTGGGAACGCCGGGACACTCGTCGGGTACGGCAAAGCCGAACACCGGGTCCTTCGTGAATCCGCCCTTGTCGAGAACGCCGCTCAGCGCGGCCGCGATCACCGCACGGGAATGTGCGATCTTGAGTCGCTCCCCCACTCCGTACGGTCCGCCCGTCCAGCCGGTGTTAACCAACCACACGCTCACCTCGTGCTCGGCGATCTTCTTGCCGAGAAGGTCGGCGTATACCGTTGGATGCAAGGGCATGAACGGTGCGCCGAAACACGCGGAGAACGTTGCCTGGGGCTCCTTGACGCCCCGCTCTGTGCCGGCGACCTTGGCCGTGTACCCGGAAATGAAGTGATATTTCGCCTGCTCCCGGTCGAGCTTGGCAATCGGCGGCAGCACCCCGAATGCGTCGGCCGTCAACATGAAGATGTTCTTGGGGTGACCGGCCATCGCGCCCTCGACGATGTTGTCGATATGGGTGATCGGGTACGCCCCTCTCGTGTTCTCGGTGGTTGCCTCTGAGAGGTCGAGCCTGCGGGTCTTCTCGTCGATCGTCACGTTCTCGAGCACAGTCCCGAACCGTCTCGTGGTTTGGTAGATCTCAGGCTCGGACTCGTCCGAGAGCCGGATCATCTTGGCGTAACACCCGCCCTCATAGTTAAAGATACCGTCGTCGCTCCAGCCCAGTTCGTCGTCGCCGATGAGCGCTCGATCCGCCTCCGTCGACAACGTGGTCTTGCCGGTACCCGACAGACCAAAGAAGACAGCCGCGTCTCCTTGCGATCCAACGTTGGCCGACGAGTGAAGGCTGAGCACACCCCTGATCGGCATGAGGTAATTCATCACTGTGAAGATCGACTTCTTGATCTCGCCCGCATAACTGGTGCCCCCGATGACTACCAGTCGCTGGTCGAGATTGAGCAAGACAAAGGCTTCGCTGGCAGTGTGCTCCTGCTGCGGATCGGCCTGGAAGTTCGGGCAGTGAATCACCGTGTAGTCGGGCTCGAACGAGGCGATCACCTCGGGGTCGAACTCACGGATGAACATGTTGCGGGCAAAAAGGCTGTGCCAGGCATGCTCGCTGATGACTCGCACGTTGATACGGTATTTCGGATCCGCACCGGCGTACCCGTCCTGTACGAAGATATCCTTGTTCTGCAGGTACGAACGGAGACCGTAGAGAACCTTGTCGAAGTCAACCGGATCGAACGGCTTGTTTATCTTGCCCCACCAGATGATGTCCTGAGTGAATGGCTCCCGAACGACGAACTTGTCGTTGGCCGACCGGCCGGTGTACTTACCGGTGCTGACGACGAGGGGCCCGAGATGACCAATCCTCGCCTCGCCCCGCCGGATGGCCTCCTCGTAGAGCGCCGGAGTGGCGAGATTGTGGTGTACTTCCCCGACGTTCTTCAGATCGATCCCGTTCAGCTGCAACACCACGGTCTCCTTTCGTCGCGCCCCCAAACCTAGTCCGGATCGGGATGCGGCATGCGCCCTCGACACGCGCTTCGGCCCTCGCCCTAGTCTTTGCGAATGGCAGCCGATCAAATCAACCGTCCCCCGGGCTGGTACCGGGACGCCGTCATCTACGAGGTGCACGTGCGCGCCTTCTCCGACTCCAACGGGGACGGCATCGGCGACTTCACCGGCCTCACCAGCCGGCTCGACTACCTACAGCAGCTCGGGGTCAATGCCATCTGGCTGCTCCCCTTCTATCCTTCGCCGCTGCGCGACGACGGCTACGACATTGCCGACTACTACGACGTGCACCCCAGCTACGGCACCATCGACGACTTCCGGCACTTCCTCGCCGAAGCCCATGCCCGGGGCATGTACGTCATTACCGAGCTGGTCATCAACCACACCTCAGACCAGCATCCCTGGTTCCAACGGGCCAGGCGATCCGAGCCCGGGACACCCGAACGCGACTTCTACGTGTGGAATGACACCACTGATCGCTACCAGGATGTCCGCATCATCTTCCAGGACACCGAGACGTCCAATTGGGCCTGGGACCCCGTTGCCAAGGCCTACTACTGGCACCGGTTCTTCTCCCACCAGCCGGACCTCAATTGGAACAACCCGGCGGTACGCAAGGGCGTTCTCGAGGTCCTTGACTACTGGCTGGACATGGGTGTCGACGGGCTACGACTCGATGCCATCCCCTACCTCCATGAGCGGGAGGGCACCAATGGGGAGAATCTCCCCGAGACTCACGATGAGCTGCGCCGGCTACGGGCCCACATCGACGACAAGTACGGCGACCGCATGCTGCTTGCAGAGGCGAATCAGTGGCCCGAAGACGCGGTCGCCTACTTCGGTAACGGCGACGAGTGCCACATGTCGTTCCACTTCCCGCTGATGCCCCGTCTCTATCTGGCGCTGGAACGCGCTTCTCGGATTCCCATCATCGACATCCTCGAGCAGACCCCACCGATCCCGGAGACGGCACAGTGGGCCACGTTCCTCCGCAACCACGACGAGCTGACACTGGAGATGGTCTCCGAGGAGGAGCGCGACCTCATGTGGCGGGCCTACTCGCCCGACCGCCGCGCCCGGCTCAATCTCGGTATCCGGCGGCGGCTCGCGCCGTTGCTCGAGAACGATCGGCGCCGGCTCGAATTGCTGATGAGCTTGCTCCTCTCCCTGCCGGGAACGCCCGCCCTCTACTACGGCGACGAGATCGGCATGGGGGACAACATCTTCCTTGCCGACCGGGAAGGCGTCCGCACCCCGATGCAGTGGAGCAACGATCGCAACGCCGGGTTCTCGTCTGCGAACCCGCAGTCGCTCTACCTGCCGGTGGTTGTGGACCCGCAATACCACTACGAGACAGTGAACGTGGAAGCCGAACACGCCAACCCGAACTCGCTGCTGTGGTGGGTTCGGCGGATGATTCGCCGTCGCCGTCGCCATCCCGTGTTCGGGCGCGGATCGATCAGATTCCTCCATCCGGCCAACGACCAGGTGCTCACCTTCATCAGGGAGGGCGAAGGCGAGACGATGCTCATCGTGGCCAACCTCAGCCGCCATGCCCAGTTCGTCGAGCTCGATCTCCACGACTACGCGGGCTCACACCTCATCGAGCTGCTAGGTCACACCGAGTTCCCCAGAATCGGTGAGCTGCCCTACCTGCTCACGCTCGGCCCTTTCGGCTACTACTGGCTCATTATCCACACTGACGACGCCGACGCCGGTGAGCGGAACCGGTTCACGGTCGATGGTCCCATCGCCGACCTCTTCGGCAGCGACCACCCTTTTGCCAGACATCTGGCCGGGTACGCCGAGGGACAGGTCTGGTACAACGATCGGGGGCGGCGCGTTCTCAACGCCACCACGTTCGATGCGATCCCGATCGGCGGAGAGCAAGGCGGTACCGCCGGGTGGATCATCTTGCTCGACATCGAGTTCGTGTCGGGACCACCTCGACGGTACCTGATGCCGCTGAGCTTTCATCTCGCGGGCGAGTCGGCTCTTCCTGAGGAAGCGATCGTCGCCTTCGTGGAACACGGCGAAGGGCCGGGGGTGCTGGTCGATGCGCTCTATGACCCCGACTTCTGCAATGCCCTCTACCAGGCGATCGTCGAGGGGAGGGAGCTGCTGGGGCGCACCGGCGCCGTCTGGAGCCATACACGGGCCGCAGACATCGAGCTCGCCGGTGCAGCCACACCGCGGTTGCAACAGACCGCACAGGGCGAGTCCTTCGTTAAGTACGGCCCCGACCTGACTCTGAAACTGTTCAGGACGATCGAACCGGGTGTTCACCCCGATCTCGAGCTGCGCCGCTACCTGACCGAGCGCACCAGCTTCGCGAACCTGGCACCGGTGTACGGAGCACTCGAGTACGAGTCGGGGGACAGCTTCAGCCTCGGCATGATGCAGAAGAACCTCGACCCGGAGCTGACGGCATGGACCGTGTTCCTCGATCTGTGCCTGACCCATCTGGATCAGATCGGGGATGCGCCGCCACCGGGCGAGATACCTGCGGGCCATTGGCTGAGCGGCGATACCCTCACCGCCGGGGATGTCACCGAGGCGCTCGAGACGTCACTCGCCTACGCCACGAGCCTGGGTGTGATGACCGCCGAGTTCCACCAGGCGCTCGCCACCCAGACCGAGGAGCCTGAGCTGCGTCCCGAGCCGGTGACCACCCTGTACCAGCGGTCTCTCTACCAGTCGTTGCGAGCGGGCGTAAAACAAGAGCTCAATGCGATCGGCGCCAGGGTTGGAAACGCACCCGAGGCGGTGAGAACCGATCTCGAGACCCTTGTTGCCGGACAAGCGACGATGCTGGAGATCATCAACCGCGTGAGACATGTGCCGCCGTCGGGGCGGCGCATCAGGATCCACGGCAACTTCCGGCTGGACGAGCTACGCATGATCGAAGGCGAGTTCTACGTGCTGGACTTGAGCGGCGACCACACCCGGCCGATCAGCGAGCGCCGGCTCAAGGCGCCCCCGCTACGCGACGTCGCCGAGATGCTCCGATCGCTGGGCTACGCCTCACTGGCCGCCGCCCGCAGCATCGACAAGCCAGACAGCGTGGCGCACGCCGAGCTTTGGTATCGCATCCTCGGAGAGCGCTTCGTTCGCTCGTATGTGGACGCGGCAACGTTCTCGGCGGTCCTTCCCACCGAGGACGAGAGCATCGAGGCGCTGCTCGCCGCCTTCGAGCTCGCCAAGGCATTGCGCGAAGTCCATTGGGAGCTGATTCACCGGCCCGATTGGATACCGATCGCCCTCAGGGGAGCCCTCCACCTGATCCGGTCGGAGTGACTGCCGTCACCGGGGTGCCGGCGCCCGGTAGGGCTCAGAACGCCTCGAGCTCGGCGAGACAGTCGCTCGCCCACTTGAATACGTCCTCTCGCTGCACCGTCCGCCGCAATCGCTGCATACGGATCCTGGCTTCGCCGTAGTTCATCCCGGTCGCCCGGCGCATCGCGTCGGTGACACCATCGACGTCGTACGGGTTGACGATCACCGCGGACCGCAGCTGCTCGGCGGCGCCGGCAAACTCGCTGAGCACAAGCACGCCGGGGTTCCCGCGCCGGCAGGCGACATACTCTTTGGCCACGAGGTTCATGCCGTCCCGCAGCGGCGTCACCAACATCACATCGGCAGTGACGTAGTACGCAACCAGCTCTTCGATGGCCAGGCTGCGATATAGGTAAGACACGGGCGCCCAGCCGGCCTCACCGTAGGTGCCGTTGATATGCCCGACGAGCTGCTCGATCTCGGAGCGTAGATCCTGGTATGCGGGCACGCTTTCCCGGCTCGGCACCGCCACCTGGACATAGGCAAAGCGGCGGGGATGCTCGCGGCTTTGGTCGAGCAAGCCCGCAAACGATTTCAGCCGAAGATCGATCCCCTTGGTGTAGTCGAGCCGGTCTACGCCGAGGATCACGTGTTCGACATCGCCGAGCTCGCGCCTCAGCTCGGCGGCGCGTTCCTGGACGGCCTCGGAGCGGGCCAGCCGCTCGAACTGGTCGGTGTCGATTGCGATGGGCGCTCGTTGCAGCTTTATCACCCGCCCGTTCCACTCCAGCTCTCGCCTGCCCACGGACTCGGCCTTGCCAAATTTGCGGGCGGCGCGGGCGAAGTTCTGCACACTGGCGCTCGTTTGGAACGCCAGTACGTCTGAACCCAACATTCCTGCGATGACTTCCTCTCGCCAAGGCAGCCGCGAGAACAGCTCGATCGGGGGGAACGGAATGTGGAGATAGAAGCCAATCGTGACGTCGCTGCGGATGGTGCGCAGCATTCCCGGAACGAGCTGCAGCTGGTAATCCTGGATCCAGGCGATGTCTCCCTGATGGAGCGTCTCGGCCGCCACCCGGGCGTACCGCTCGTTGACCCGGCGATAAGGCCGCCAGTGATGGCGATGAAATTGCGGCGACACAACGGCATCGTGATACAGGGGCCACAAAGCGCTGTTGCAGAAGCCGTAGTAGAAGCTCTCCAACTCCTCTTCGGAGAGAGAAACCGGGCGCTGGCTGATACCGTCGTGCTCAAACGGCTCGGGTGGCTCGCCCGTGTTACCCGACCACCCCACCCATGATCCGTTGGCCCTTCGCAGGACCGGTTCCAGGGCGCGTACCAGTCCGCCGGGACTGGTCACCCATCCTTTCCCGTCCCACGAGACGGGAAGCCTGTTCGCAACTACAACTATTCGCCGGGTCACCACACATCTCCTTGGGTGAGCCTAACGCATTGCGGTTAGCCGACGCCGGTTGCCGCGGTATGGTGCCGGCAAAGATATGACCGGCAAAGATATGAGGAGTGAGATGTCGGAACGAGACGCAGCCGGGATGCCAGACGGGCGTGATGGTCTCAACCGCATGGGATGGGTATCCCTGCCGTATTCGTGCGTAGGACTGGTACGCAAAACGGGCGTCGGTAACTCGAAGACCATCTGGTCGTGGCTCATCTTGATGCCGTGGTCGTCGGATGCCAAACCCTGGATCGACGGGGCGGAGGTGATCGATGCCTCGACCCGCACCGACAGTCAGGAGCGCGACGAGGTCATCGCCAAGATGCGCACCATTCTCGACGAGCGCTATGGCGAGACTGTCGGCAACGCCGTTGTCGACGACCTCATCCGGAAGCTGCAGGGGGAGGCCTGATTCACCACGCGCCCGATCGACAACCCGGGTCGCGAGTGAATAGCCCGCGGGTCGCGAGAGAATGTGGAATAACCTCGGAGCACCCATGACCGCCATTGCGCGCCCCTACGACGGGGACCGCGACTACGAAGCCGTCAGCCGGTTCTTCATCGACGTCTACCGGCCCGGCGACCGACTCCTCAACTGGATGCAACCACGCTGGGAGTACATGCACCACCACCCCTACATCGAGAGGGTGCCACTCGACCTCATTCTCGTTTTCGAAGATGGCGGCAGGATCGTCGGTCTGGCGCATCCCGAAGATGGCACGACATTCGTGCATTTCCAGCGGGCCCCCGGCTACGACTACATCCTCCCCGAAATGCTCGTCCACGCCGACAAGCACTTTGGTGGTCCATCGATCATGCTGGGGCGACGAATCATCGGCTTGTTCATCAGCGAGTACGACACCGAACTGGAGCAACTTGCCACGTCGTTCGGTTACGAGCGGCATGCCGAATACCACAACGGATACTCGAGTTACGACCTGACGAGACCGATCCCGGAGACGCCCGTGCCTCCGGGATTCCGCATCCAGAGCCTCGCCGACGAGAACGACAACCGCAAGATCAACATGTGCATGTGGCGTGGCTTCGACCACGAGGGCGATATCCCCGACGAGGACCTCAACCGGCCTCCGATAGCACAGTCCGCCCCCAACTTTCGACCCGAGCACACGATCGTTGCCGTCGCCCCGGACGATTCATACGCGTCATATGCAGGTATCTGGCACGTCCCCGAGAACGGCTTCGCCTACATAGAGCCGGTCGCCACCGACCCCGACTACCGCAAGCTCGGTCTGGCGCGGGGGTGTGTATTCGAGTCGTTGCGTCGGGTACAGGCAGCGGGCGCCGGGGTGGCGTGGGTGGGGTCGGACCACCCTTTCTACCTGGCGATCGGCTTCAGGAGAATGTTCCAGCGCAACGTATGGATCAAGTGGCTCGATTGAACCGGAACACGGCGGACTCGGCCACGTGGTCGTACCCGACGGCCTGGTAGATCTTGTTGGACGTCGGGTTGGCCAAATCCGTGTAAAGGAAGCAGAAGGCGTAGCCGCTATCGAGAAGCTCCTGTGAGTGCGTCGCAACGAGCGCAGACGCGTACCCGTTGCGACGGTGCTCGGGCGGCGTATAGACGGCATTCACGCGAATCCCCGATCCGGTAGGGCCGGTGTGCGAGCTCATCGAAACTGGTATGCCGTCCACCTCCCAGAGACGAGTCCCGGCAGCAACCTCGCCCTCGAGCCGCCGCAGCACAGAGCGCTGCAAACGAGTGTCGTCTGTCGGGTCGTCGGGCAGCGCCTCTGCGGCGAACGCTCTCGACCATCGCAGCACGGTATCGAAATCTCCCACGTCGGCACGGCGCATGCGCCCCGTGACCGGCGGCGGCGGCGTCACCTCCCGCAAAGCGAACACTCCCTGACCCATCTCCGGCTCGGCATCCTGACCGGTGCGCAGTCGCCAACAATCCACAAACCGGTCCACCGTGGGTCTTATACCGATCACCCGCGGAACATCGATCTCCGCACCGGCAACCCGGTCCGCGAGCACCGCCAGAGCCTCGTCGGAGATGGTGTCCGCGAGGATCAGATTCTGTGGTGGCGTCGTGATCAACCCACATGCCGTCACGACATCGCCGTCGGTCACCACCATCATCCGAACGACCTCGTATGCGTCCGGCGTCTCGATGATGTGACCGAGTATCCCCAGTATCAGGTTGTTGCGCGCCTCATCGGCGAGCAGTGTTCGCGTCCGATCCCGGAACTGGACAATATCGCTGAGCAGCTCGAAATCCATCGAGCAAGTGTATCGGCGTGCTAGGTCCCAGCGTGGCCGGACACCACGTCAGGACACAGCGCTCGCAGTCAGGACACGATGTCCCACCCGGCGAGGACGACGAGGGTCTGCGCTGCAATCGGTGTCGCGGCAACCAGAAAGCCTCTGAGGTCAAACCCTGCGGGCCACTCATCCATCTCGTCCACTCGTGCCTCTATGTCTAGCGCAATGCTGAGGCTCATCAACTCATCACCCGAAGAATCGTCGCGTAATGCGTTCGAGAGCTGGGTTACTCTCGCCGCCGCCTTGCCGAGATTGGACCGCTTGATCTCCGCCAGGTAGGTGTGGAGCTGGAAACCTCCGGCCAGCCACCAGAGCAGCGGGATCGTCGCCAGCACCGAGAGCCAAATCGGGAGAGGCATCATGCTCAGCGCGAAGGGGCCGAGCCACAGAGCACCGAGAACCAGGAAGTAGACGAGAGCGATGACCACGCCATATGACGACCATCGCTGCTCCATTGCCACAAGTGTCGGATTCTTCGACGACGAGAAATACGTGTCCAGACCGTGCGACGCAGCATCCTGAAACGCTCGGAGCACACGCACCACACATGCGGAGCCCCACATGCCTGTCACCACCATCGGTATGAAGAACAGATACGACAGCCATCCGGTTAGCGACCGGTTGAACGGCGACCCGAGGGACCAGAGCGTGGCCGCCCACCCCAGTCCCACCCCGACGATGAGTGCCATCGGCAACGGGCTCCACAACGAGAACGCGGCGTCGGTTGAACAAGCGACGTATCGCGCAACCGAATCAGCGTCATTGTCTCCCGGCCCGGCATCGCTCGATCGGTGGAGACGGGTCAGCTGCACGAAGTCCGCAAGAAGCCTCGAGAATGGACCTCTGTACGCCTGGATCGCCCACCCGGCAACCGCAACCTCCATCAACCACAGAGACTCACTGACCGGGTAGGTCTTCTCACCGGCCAGACGGAGACCTGCCTCAACCATGACGAATATGGCCGCGGCCAATGCCAGCCACATGTAGAAGGCCCCGGTGTACCCCTCGATCCTCGCCTTGAGCACCTTCAAACGCTGACTTCTCTTGACCATCGGCTGCACCATACACCGAGCTGTTCTGACGACCCCGACCTTCCAAGAAATCAGCAGCGTTCGACTGTGAGTTAGACTCACGTCGGCCCGAGCATGGGAGAGGAGCGATGGCAGATCAACTCGGTTGCGCCCGCGTGACGGGCGTTGTCGGGGAAGATCCCGAACTATCTCCACAACCGTCCGACCAATCGCCCAGGGAGGCCAAATTGACCGCTACCGTTGGGCAGAAGGCGCCCGACTTCACCGCGCCTGCCTATCACAACGACGGCTTCACCCAGGTCTCTTTGTCGGATCACGCCGGCAAATGGGTGTTGCTGTGTTTCTACCCGGGTGACTTCACCTTCGTCTGAGCGACTGAAGTGTCGGCGGTCGCCGACAAGTATTCAGAGCTTCAGGCTCTCGGTGTCGATGTCATGTCGGTGAGTGTCGACAGCCACTTCGTCCACAAGATGTGGAACGAGAACGAGCTGACCAAGATGGTCGACGGCGGAGTCCCGTTCCCCATGGTCTCGGATCAGGCCGGAAACATCGGCCGGGCGTACGGTGTCTGGGACGAGAAACAGGGTATCGAGCTACGGGGGCGGTTCATCATCGACCCCGACGGCGTCATCCAGGCTATGGAGGTGCTCACGCCACCGGTCGGGCGGCGCATCGCGGAGACCATCCGCCAGATCAAGGCGTTTCAGCTGGTGAGGGAAAGCGGTGGAGCCCGGGCGACCCCGGCCGGGTGGGAACCCGGCGACGTCACCCTCACCCCCGGCCCCGACCTGGTCGGCAGGGTTTGGGAGATTTGGAACCCGACCATGGAGAAGGGCTAACAGCTACAACCGGGCGCGTGCCGACGCCTCGATTCCGGCCGCGGATAGGCGCACCGCGGCCGGTCTCGATTTGCCGCCCTCCACGAGCTTGCGATGCCTGTGGCCGATTTGGGATGTCGACAGACCTAGGATTTCTCCGCGTGTCCGCCAAACTCGCTGCGCATGGCCGAGAGAACGCGATCCGTAAAGAGGTCGGCGTCCCGTGACGCAAAGCGCTCCTGCAGGGCAGTGGTGATGACCGGCGCCGGGATACCTTCCTCGATCGCCGCGATCGCCGTCCACCGTCCCTCGCCGCTGTCCGACACCCGGCCTTCGAACCCGGTGAGCTCGCCGTCTCTTGCCAGGGCGTCGGCGACGAGATCGATGAGCCATGATGAAATCACGGTGCCGCGTCGCCATACCTCGGCCACTTCGGGGATATCGATCTCGTAGCGGTACGCATCCGGGTCCCGCAGCGGTGTCGTCTCTGCGTCGTGGGCCTGCTGCTTGAGCCCGATCCCGGCACCCTTGATGATCGAGAGACCCTCGGCGATAGCGGACATCATCCCGTACTCAACACCGTTGTGGACCATCTTGACGAAGTGCCCGGCACCCGCCGGACCGCAGTGGTGATACCCGTCGGGGGCAGTTCCCGAATCGGCGGTTCTCCCCGGGGTTGCAGGTGCCGACTCGCGCCCGGGTGCGATCGCTTTGAATATCGGGTCGAGCCGCTGCACATACTCGGGGTCACCACCGATCATCAGGCTGTACCCGCGCTCCAAACCCCAGACGCCCCCGCTGGTGCCACAGTCGACAAAACCGATACCTGCCTGCTGCAGGCTGCGGTGACGGGCGATATCGTCCCTGTAGTTGCTGTTGCCGCCGTCGATGATGACGTCGCCGGGATCGAGCAGACCGGATAGCTCGGCGACGACGGACTGCACGTATGCGGCCGGGATCATTACCCAGATCGCCCGTGGTGCGCTCAAAGCGGCGACCAGCTTCTCGACGGTGGCCGCACCCGTCACACCCGCGTCCTCGAGGGCGGCGGCCGCCTCCGGGTTGACGTCGTATGCGACACAGCGGTGGCCCGCCTGGGTCAAGCGCCTGGCCAGGTTGGAGCCCATCCTTCCCAGACCGATCATCCCGATCTCCATCGACTGTGAACCTGTCCCGGAATCGTTTCCCGTATCGCTCATGAGCCTTTCTCCGTATGCTCGATGTTGTCCGGCCATTCTCGCCGCTCGCCATCCATTACGACGCCGACGCCATCGACCGACGCTTCGAGGTGCCAGGATCTCATGCAAAGCTCATCTAGCCCGCCCAGAATCGTTGCGATATCTGGAGTGAATTGGAGCGCGACGATGAATCACACCACGATGAATCACACGACAAGCCGCCGGGTCGGCAACAACACAGGGAGGGGTCGGTGATGGAAGGCCGGACGACCGCACCGGGAGCTCCTGGCATAGAGGCGCGCTGGACCTCCAGCGCCAAGGAGGCCGTGGGCACTGCGCACTCTGCGGCCAGCCCCGTATGGTTCACCCTCAGCCACGGGATTCTCAACGAAGTGTATTACCCGCGCCTCGACAAAGCGGCGATCCGCGACGCCCAGTTTCTCGTAGTCACCCCCGACGGCCGCTTCGTCGACCCGAAGCGCGATTGCTCTCACAGCATCAGATCGGTTGCTCCCGGCGTCCCCGCCTTCGACGTCGAATTCACCGACCCCGGCGGCTCCTTCGAGATCACGCAACGCTACGTGACCGATCCGATAAGACCCGTTGTCTTGATCGACGTCACATACGACGCCGTCGATTCGGCTGCAGGCGACCACACACTCGTGTTCCTGGTGGCGCCGCACCTCGGCAATCAGGGGGCCGGCAACACCGCGTGGGTGGACACCCACAAGGGAACTCCAGTGGTGTTCGCCCAGCGCGACGACATTGCCCTGGCCATCGCCGTCGACGCACCCGTGCTCGGCCGCTCGGTGGGATACGTAGGAATCTCCGATGCCTGGCAGGATCTCAGCACAAACCGTGCATTCACGAAGCGATGGGATCTCGCCGACAACGGCAACGTGGCGATCTCGCTCCAGCCCGATCTCGAAGGGTGCGAGGGTGTGTTCACGGCCGCGCTCGGGTTTGGACGAACCCCGGCTGAGGCGGCTCACCATGTGATTTCGTCCCTACGCGACGGCTTTCCGGCCGCACTCGATCTGTACCGATCGCAATGGGATGAATGGAACACCAGCATCCGGCTGCCGTCCGACCGGGCGGTGGTGAGAGCCAGCGCTCTGGTCCTGGCCACGCACGAGGCAACTACATTGCCCGGTGCATCGATCGCCTCTCTGTCGGTGCCGTGGGGCAGCTCGAAGGGCGACCAGGATCTCGGTGGCTACCACCTGGTCTGGCCGCGGGACCATGTCGAGACGGCCGGGGCCTTGTTCGCAATCGGCGCTGTGGAAGAGGGCTTGCGCGCCCTCTCCTACCTCCGCGCCACTCAGGAGGCCGATGGTCACTGGGCGCAGAACATGTGGCTCGACGGCTCGCCGTACTGGGGCGGAATCCAGATCGACGAGACGGCACTGCCCATCCTGCTCGTCGATATCGCCCGCACCGCCGGCGCACTGGATGCACCCGGCGCCCGCGACGCCTACTGGCCGATGGTGCGAGCCGCCGCCGCATATGTAGCCGCCAACGGGCCGGTGACGGGACAGGACCGCTGGGAGGAAGACGGCGGATACTCGCCGTTCACTCTCGCCACCGAGATCGCCGCCCTTCTCCTCGCCGCCGAGATGGCCGACCGCCGCGGCGAATCGGCCGCGGCTCGTTATTTGCGGGAAACGGCCGATTGCTGGGACGCCCACATCGAGACGTGGTGCTACGCCCGCGACACCAAGCTCAGCGCCGAAGCCGGCGTCGACGGGTACTACGTACGCATCGGAGCTGCCGACAACGTCGAGGCGCCGGTGGACGGGTGGGTCAACATCAAGAACCGGCCTGCTGGTCGGAACCTCGCCCCGGCCGACGCTGTGGTGAGCCCGGACGCTCTCGCCCTGGTCCGATTCGGGATCCGGTCGCCCGACGATCCGCACATCATCAACACGATCAAGGTCATCGACGCCACTCTCCAGGAGAGCTTTCCGTTCGGGCCCGGCTGGCGCCGATACACGGGAGACGGCTACGGCGAGCACCCCGATGGCCGGCCATTCGACGGGACGGGCATCGGCCGGGTGTGGCCGTTGCTGACGGGCGAGCGTGCCCACTACGAGCTGGCGGCCGGCCGTGTCGCCGCTGCCCGGGAGCTGATCGCCACCTTGGAGGCAATGGCCCAGCCGAGCGGGCTCATCCCGGAGCAGGTCTGGGACGGTCCCGACATCCCGGAGCGCGAGCTCGTGTACGGAATGGCAACCGGATCGGCCCGCCCTCTCGTATGGGCTCACGCCGAATACCTCAAGCTGCTCCGGTCGGTAGCGGACGGCAAGATCTTCGACCTACCGTCCGTCGTGCAGGGACACGAGCCTGATCCGGTTGCGGCCGCCCGCCGCTTCTGGCGGGCAAACCACAAGATCACCCGCATCGAGACGGGTGTGCCCCTTCGGATCGAGCTCACGGAGCCGGCGACGGTCCACTGGTCCCTGGACCACTGGCGCACGACGACCGATACGGCGACGAACGACAGTGGCATCGGCATGCACTACGTGGACTTCCCTGCCTCATCGCTTCCCGCCACCGGCACGCTCGTCTTCACGATCCGTCGCGGCGATACTTGGAGCGGAACCGACTATCAGATCGAGATACTCGAAGGGAGTGGAGGTTGACCAGATGACCACAGTCGACACCATCGTCCTGTTCGGCGCCACGGGCGACCTGGCCAGGAAACTGCTCTTCCCCGCCCTATACCGGCTCGAGGAGCGCCAATGCCTCAGCCAGCGGATCATCGGGGTTGCGCTCGACGACTGGACCGACGCCCGGCTGGCCGAGCACGTCACCCAGTCCGCTCGTGACGCCGTGGCCGACGCCGACGGCGAAATACTCCGGCGGCTCACTTCCCGGCTCCAATATGTCGCAGGCAACTACAGCGACACGGCAACATTCGACCGACTCGCCGAAGCCGTCGGCGATGGTTCATGCCTCCACTACATGGCGATTCCACCTTCGCTGTTCGAAACGGTTATTGGAAGTCTGTCCAAGGTAGGTCTGCTCGAGAGCGGGAGACTGCTCGTTGAGAAGCCTTTCGGGCGCGACCTGACGTCGGCGCGGGAGCTGAACTCCTTCCTCAACGGTCTCACCGCCGAATCGAGCATCTATCGGATCGACCACTTCCTCGGCAAGGAGCCGGTCGAGAACCTCCTCACGTTCCGTTACGCAAACCCGATCATCGACGCGATCTGGAACCGGCACTTCGTCGACCGGGTCGAGATCACGATGTCCGAATCATTCGGCGTCGACGGACGAGGAGCGCTATACGACTCGCTCGGAGTGGTTCGTGACGTCGTGCAGAACCATGTCCTCCAGATCGTCTCACTGCTGACTATGGAAGCGCCCGTCACCCCGGCCCCGGATGCCTACGCCGACGAGCGGGTCAAGGTGCTGCGGGCGATAGCGACCCTATCCCAGGACGATATGGTCTACGGGCAGTATTCGGGATATCGGGACGTCGCCCACGTCGCTCCCAACTCGAGGACGGCAACGTTCGCCTCGTTCTCGCTGGCGATAAACACGCCGCGCTGGTACGGCGTCCCGTTCCTGATCTCAGCCGGCAAGGCGCTCGACACCACGATCACCAAAGCGGAGGTGGTATTCCGGGCGTCCCCTCCGCTCCCGTTCGATCCCGATCCCGAGCTCCCCGAGCCGAACCGGCTCGTCTTTCGCATCGGACCGAGCGACGGCGTCGATCTCGTCGTGCAGACCAAGCTCCCAGGCATCGGTCTCCACCTCGCCACCACCCCGCTCACGGTCGACTACGACCAGGTCTTTGGCAGGATCCCGCTGGCCTACGAGCGTGTCCTATACGACGCGCTCACCGGCGACAGGACCCAGTTCGCACGTCAAGACGCAGTCGAGGAAGCGTGGCGGATCGTCGATAACATCACAGACCCGGCCGAGGACCCCATCGTTTACCCGGTCGGCTCCGCAGGACCGAGTACCGGCGACCAGTGAGCACCGGGCGGTCCCTTGGTCTGTGGGGTGCCGCCGCCATCGGGATCGGTGGCATGGTCGGCGGCGGCATCTTCGCCGTACTTGGTGTGGTCGCCACCAGAGCCGGAGGCGCCGCTCCTCTCGCCTTTGCCATCTCCGGTGCCGTGGCCCTGCTGACCGCGACTTCCTATGCCAGGCTGTCGGTCGCCTACCCCAGCCGCGGTGGCAGCGTGGTCTTTATCGACAAAGCATTTGGCGTCGGCGTTCTCACCGGTGCCCTCAACAACCTGCTCTGGTTCGGTTATCTGGTGACGCTATCGCTGTACGCCGTCGCCTTTGCCAGCTATGCGGCCACCTTCTTCTCCACGAGCGGCGACGTGTCACAGTGGGCGCGGCATGGTCTAATCAGCCTCGCCATCATCGTGCCGACCGGGCTGAATCTCCTGAGCGCCGAGATCGTGGCGAGGACCGAGACCGCAGTCGTTGTGGTGAAACTGGCGGTGCTCGTGGTCGTCGGTGCGGTCGGGGCGACGACAGTCACCGGTTCCCGGTTGTCGGTCGCCACCTGGCCGTCCGTACCGGGAATCGTGGCCGCGGGCATGCTCGTATTCGTGGCGTACGAGGGATTCGAGCTCATCGCCAACACAGCCCAAGACATCCGGGAGCCACGACTGACGCTCCCCCGCGCCTTCTACTTGTCGGTTGGTGTCGTGATACTCCTCTACGTCGGCATCGCAGCCATCACCGTGGGCTCATTGGCACCCGACCGCATCGTGGCGGCCGCCGACTTCGCGCTGGGCGAGGCGGCCAAACCCGGACTGGGTAGCGCGGGTTTCGTCCTGGTCGCAATCTCGGCCGTGCTGGCGACGCTCTCAGCGATCAACGCGACCCTGTACGGGGCGGCCCGGCTCAGCTTCGCAATAGCGCGAGAGGGCGAGCTGCCACCGGCGCTGGAGCGCAGAGTCTGGTCAGAGCCGGTTGGGCTGCTCATCACCGCCGGGATCTCGCTGGTCCTAGCCAATACCCTCGACGTCACCGAGATCTCGGCTCTGGCAAGCTCGATATTCCTCATCGTCTTCGCAGCCGCAAACGCGTCCGCGTTCAAACAAGGAAAGCAGATCGGAGCGAGCCGGCTGCTCAGCGGCGCGGGCATCACCGGTTGCCTTTTCTCGCTCGTCGTTCTTGTCGCCGACACGATCGGTGACCAACCGCTCGCAGTCATGCTGCTCGTCGGCGGTGTCGCAGCCGCCATCGGTGCGGAGGCCTTGTGGTTGTCCCATCGCCGCGCCGTTGTCCTCCACGAGCGGGAAGATACCGACCCCGCTCGCTGAATTGCGTCGGATGCAAGCGGTCAGCCGCTCAGCCGTCTTCGAGCATCGCCAGGAAATCATCCTCATCGATCGTGGCCGGTGCAGCGCCGGCCGCGGCCATCTCGGCGGCCAGTCTCTGGAGCAGGGCATTCACCGGAGTGGGGACATTGTGGAGCCGCCCGAGGAGCACGATGTAGCCGTTGAGATAGTCCGTCTCGATCGATCCGGCGTGCCGCTCCAGGCTCTGCCAGGATGACCCACCCGGGCGACGGCGCCCGGCGACCGGGGCGACCCGTACGAGATGGCCGCGACGTTGCCGATCTTCATCGACCGGGATGACGGCAACTCCCGCCGCCGCCAGAACCAGCCCGGCTTCGGCGGTGGCCATCTCCAGTATTCGCCCGTCTACCGCCCCGGGTCCACAGATCGCCTGAACGGCATTGCCGATATTCATCATCAGCTTCCGGTGTTTCCACGCCATGATGTCGGGACGCACCTCCGAAACGAAAGTCGCAGAACTGAAGGCGGCGGCCACCGCGATTGCAGTCTCGTCGGTCCCGACCGGAAAGCGGCCGATGTCGAGGATGCCGGTGACCGGCCACGAGTTGGCCTCGACGACACCCGGCTCGAGATGAACCGCAGGGCACATCACCGGGACACCGTAGACGTTGCTGAAGAAACGCATCACAGTGGGTTCGTTTTCGACGCCGTTCTGCAGACAAACGACCGGCGTCGACACAGGCGCAACCCGACGCAAGTCGAGCGAGCACTGCAGCGTGCTCTGCGACTTGACGGCCATCAGCACAACGACGTCGGGCTCGACACCGGCCGCGGCAATGTCGGCAACGACCGGCATCTCGAGGGTCAGCCGCTCAACCGGACTTGCAAAGACCAACCCACGGTCGCGGATTGCCCGGTAGTGGTCACCCCGGGCGACCAGCGTGACGTCATGCCCGGCCCGGTGGAGTTGGGCGCCAACCACACCGCCCACCGCACCGGCTCCATAGACCACGAATCGCATCCAACGAGTATCGCACCGAGCCCGGGTGCGTCCGGACGAGAAACCGGTTGCCAAACCATGTGACTCGTACGTACTATGAAAACTGAATACTGAATCAGTATTCGGTTTTGGGAGTGCGGAGGAGAACCGAACGGGAATGACGGACTTAACCCGTCAGCAAACTCCCCCGACGGCGAAGGGGCGTGCCACCAGGCAGGCGATTCTCGACGCGGCGGAGGACGTCTTTGGTGAGAGCAGCTACGAGCGCGCCTCGATCGCCGAGATCACCCGACGCGCCGGCGTTGCCCAGGGGACGTTCTATGTCTACTTCCCGGACAAGAAGGCCGCGTTCATAGAGCTGGTCCACGTCCTCAACCACAACCTGCGACGCGCCATTTCGGAAGCGGTCGCTGATCTCGACAACCGCGTCGAGGTCGAGCTGGTTGGTTTCAAGACTTTCTTCGAGTTCGTGGTCAAGCATCGGCCGCTGTACCGGATCGTGCGCGAGTCGGAGTTCGTCGATCCGGATTCGCACCGCTGGCACTACCAAACGCTCGCCGAAGGGTATGCGCGCGGTCTCGACAAGGCCCAGGGCGAAGGCCAGATCACAACGGACGTATCTGCCGAGACCCTCGCCTGGGTACTGATGGGCGTCGCCGAGCTCATCGGCGCCCGCTACGTGCAATGGGAGAGACGGATGCCGCCCGAAGAAGTGCTCGACGAGATCATGACCTTCCTCTCGTGCGCCCTCAGCCCGGGGAAGGGACGATGAGCGACGGTCTGACGATGGGGATCGTCTCTACCGGGATGTACCTACCCGACACGGTGATGTCCGCCGACGAGATCGCCGAGCAGAGCGGGATGCCTCTGTGGGTGGTCAAGGAGAAGCTGGGCATCAACCACAAGCACATCCCCAAGCCGGGTGTCCACCCCAACATGATGGCCGCAGAAGCTGCGCGGCAGGCCATCGAGAACGCCGGCATCGACCCCCAGGAGATCGACGTCGTCCTGTGCACAACGGAGGAGTGGAAGGAATACAGCCTGTGGACCGCCGGCATCGACCTCGCCTACCAGGTCGGCGCCACCCGGGCGTGGGGCATGGATATGCACATGCGATGTGCCACGACGATCGCCGCATTGAAGCTCGCCCGGTCGCTGATGCTCGAAGACCCCGGGATCAACACGATCCTGATCGGGGGCGGCTACGTCATCGGCAACTTCATCGACCACACCAACGTGCGTACGTCGTTCCTGTTCAACATCGGCGCCGGAGCCGGCGCAATGATCGTCAAGCGCGACTGGCCGGAGAACCACGTTCTTGGCACCCACTTGATGTCGGATGGGTCCATGAGCCGCCACGTCGTCGTGCCCGCCAGCGGAACCATCCAGCATCCGACTGACGCCGCGGTCGCCGCCGGATTATTCAAGTTCGATCTGGTCGAGCCGGAAGCAATGAAGGGCCGGCTCAACGAGGTGTCCATCGACAACTGGATGCACTGCGTTGACGAGGCACTACGCAAATCCGGGACCAAGGCCGACGGTTCGCCGTATACCCGTGACGACCTCGACTACCTCAACATGCTGCTCGTCAAACCGTCGGCGCACCGGGAGATACTCGGACTGCTCGGTCTCACCGAGGAACAGTCGTGCTACCTGGGTGACATCGGGCACATCGGCGAGCAGGACTCCATCATCTCGATGATCGAGGGGCAGCGAACCGGCAAGCTGAAGCCCGGTGATCTGATGGTCATCGTCGGCGCCGGGATCGGCTACGTGTGGGGAGCCGGTGTCGTCCGGTGGGGGGCGGGGCAATGAGCTACGCACAGACCTCCCACTACACAACGGATTGGCTGGACAAGAGATCCCGGCTCACCCCCGATCGGGTGGCGTTGATCGACGGTCTCGGTGGCTCCGAGATCACCTACCGTGCGTGGAACGACCGGGTCAACCGGACCGCCAACTATCTGCGCTCTCTCGGCGTCTCCAAGGGCGACCGGGTATCGGTATACGCCTCGAACTGCCCCGAGTATGTCGATCTCTTCTGGGCCGCCGGCAAGATCGGGTGCATCCTGCACAACCTCAACTGGCGGCTCACAGTCCACGAACTGCGACAGATCGTGGCCGACGCCGAGCCGACCGTCTTCGTCTACAGCGACGATTGGAAGGCCCGGACTGACGAGCTGCGGTCGTCCCTCACCGCGGTTGAGCACGTAGTGGCACTCGGAGAGCCCGCTGCGGGCGACCGGTCATTCGCCGAGCGTGACACCATGCCTGCCCTCCTCGACGACCGGCCGGATCTCGGGCTCGACGACATCTGGGGCATCTACTACACCGGCGGCACGACCGGTCTCCCCAAGGGGGCCATCCTCACCCACGGCAACGTCACCTGGAACTCGGTCAACACCATCACTTCCTGGGGAATCACCGCCGACCATGTCGCCCCGATACAACTCCCCTTCTTCCACATCGGCGGCCCCAACATCTTCATGGTGCCACTGGTGCACGTTGGTGGTGTTTCGATCCTGTGCCAGGGATTCGACATCGACGAGAGCTTCGATCTCATCGAGAAAGGCGGGATCACTCACTACGTTGCCGTGCCCACGATGTATCAGATGATGCAGGCCCATCCCCGCTGGGAGACGGCCGACTTCTCGAACATGGCGCTGGTCATCTCGGGTGGGGCGCCGTGCCCGTTGCCGATCATGGAGAAATTCTGGGCCAAGGGCGTCGACTTCAAGATGGGCTACGGGCTCACCGAAGCGGCGGGCAACAACTTCTGGCTGCCCGAGGAGAGGATCCGGGAGAAGCCGACCTCCGTTGGCTACCCGATCTTCCACATCGACATGAGGGTGGTCGATGAGGACGGGAACCGGGTTCCCCGCAACGAGCCGGGCGAGTTGCTGATCCGCGGTCCCCACGTGACACCCGGCTATTGGAGGCGACCCGAAGCCACCGCAGCGACGATCAAGGACGGCTGGCTGTGGACGGGTGATCTCGCCGTCGAGGACGACGAAGGCCTCTTCTTCATCAAGGGCCGCTCCAAGGACATGTTCATCACCGGTGGGGAGAACGTTTACCCGGCCGAGGTCGAGTCGGTGATGCTCGCCTACCCGGGCATCGCCGAAGCCGCCCTGGTCGGCGCTCCCCACGAGGTGTGGGGCGAGGTCGGCAAGGCATTCCTCGTGCTCGAAGCCGGATCAGAGTTCGACGAGCCCGCGTTTCTGGCGTTCCTCGGGGAGCGCCTCGCCAAATACAAGCTCCCGAGAACGGTGGTCGTGCTCCCCGAGATCCCCAAGACCGCGATCGGAAAAATCGACAAGAAGCTACTGGCGGGAGGAGAAACGACATGACGAAGATCCCAACCGTCGCCGGCGTCACCGCCACAACAGTGACCACCCCACGCATCACAACCAGAGTGCTCACCGCCGGGCCGGACGACGGGACACCGGTGATCTTCCTGCACGGCAACCATTCATCGGCCACCTGGTGGGAGGACAATATGGTCACTCTCCCCTCCGGGTTCCGGGCGATCGCTCCCGATCTGCGTGGATTCGGCGAAGCCGACACGTCGGCGAAGATCGACGCCACCCGGGGGATGGGAGATTGGGGTGACGACCTGATCGCCCTGCTCGACAATTACGGCTATGACCGGGCCCACATGGTGGCAAGCTCGCTCGGAGGCAACGTTGTCTGGTGGCTGATCGCCAACTACCCGGACCGGCTCGGCAAGGTGGCTCAGGTGTGCCCCGGCTCACCATACGGCTTCGGCGGCACCAAGGACGTCGCCGGAACGCCCTGCTACGACGACTACGCAGGAGGCGGCGGCGGGTTGATCCATCCCAAGTTCGTCGTAGCGATCCGGGAAGGCGACACGACCGCAGACACCCCGTTCTCGCCCCGGGCGGTGTTCCGGGCACGCACGTGGGTTGAGCCGCCCCGGCGCGAGGACGAGTACGTCGCCAGCGTTCTCCAGATCCACCTCGGTGACGACGCCTACCCCGGCGACGTGACGCCGTCACCGAACTGGCCGTACGTGGCACCCGGGGTCTGGGGGCCGAACAACGCCATCTCGTGCAAGTACGGGACCGACCCTGCTGCTATCGCGACGGCGGACCCGAAACCACAGATCCTATGGCTGCGCGGCGAGAACGACGTGGCGGTATCGAACGCCGCAGCCGCGGACATCGCAACTCTCGGCCCGACCGGGCTCATCCCCGGCTACCCCGGGACCGACGTTTTCCCGCCACAGCCAATGCTCGATCAGATTCGGGCCACCCTCGAGCGCTATGCCGGCGCCGGGGGGACCTACGAGGAGATCGTGATGGAGGGGTGCGGCCATGTGCCGTTCATCGACAAACCGGAAGAGTTCGACGAGGTGCTCCAAGCATTCCTCGGGAACAACTGAGTAAGAGAAGAAGACGGAGGAGGAACAGATGAGGAAAGCTATCAAGCTGCTGTTGCTGCTGGCGGTGGTGGCGATGCTCGCCACCGCGTGCGGTGGTGACGACGCGGCTACGACAACCACCGCAGCCCCGGGCACAACCCAGGCTGCGACGGAGACCACCGCGGCGACCACGACGACAGCAATGACCGAGACGACGGCTATGACCGAGACCACCGCCATGGCCGAGGGTGTCACCTGTGCAGAGCCTGTGACGGTCGGTGTCATCACCGACATGTCGGGGGCGCTCGCCATCTACGGTGCCCACATGATGCGGTCCGTGCCCATCGGGTTCGCCTATGCCACCGGCAGCGATGTCCAGGCAGGCGTACAAGACGGCACCGAACAGACGTACATGGTCGACAACTGCGAGATCCACGTGATCTACCGCGACGACAAGGGTGACGCGGACACCACCGCCACGATCGGCCGCGAGCTGATCGAGGTCAACGGCGCCGACATCATCGTCGGCACGGTTAGCTCCGGATCCACGGCCGGCCTGCAGTCATTGGCGATGGACAACAACGTCATTCTGATCGCGGCGCCTGCGGCGGCCAACGATCTCACCGGCAAGGACTTCAACCCGAACACGTTCCGGGTCAGCCGGGAGAACTACCAGGACGGCATGGCCATTTGTGACCAGTTCGTCAACAACGACGGCTACAAGACGTTCGTACAGATTGCCCCCGACTACTCGTTCGGATACGGAGGTGCTCAGGCATACCGGGACTCGTGCACGTTCTACGGCGGAGAGTTCCTGGCCGACGACATTTTCGCCCCGGCCGATACCACGGACTTCACGACGTACCTGCAGCCGCTCGCCAACACCGACGCCAATGCCTTCCTGGTCACCTGGGCAGGCGGTGGGTTCGTGCCGCTGCTCCAGGCAGCCATCGACCTCAGCGTTATCGACGACAACACAGTGCTCGGATCGCCGTTTGTCGACAACGTGGTCCTGCCGGCGTTCTTCGGCAACGCCATTGGTACCACGTCGACAATCATCTACCACTACACCGCCCCCAATAACGCGATCAACGATTATCTCGTTGCCGCGGCAAAGGACGAGGGTGCTTTCCCCGACCTGTTCGACGCCGACGGCATGAACGCGGCGATCATGGTCGTTGAGGCGCTGAAGGCGACGGGCGGAGCGGCAGACGCCGACAGCCTGCGCGGTGTGATGGAAGGCATGAGCTTCGAAGGCCCCAAGGGCACGATTGACATCCGGCCCGAGGACCACGTAGCGCTCCAGGACATGTACATCGTCAAGCTGACGAACCTGGACGACCCCGAGTTCAAGTTCTTCGAGAACGTCGCCACGGTGCGCCCCGAGCCGCCGTGTCTGCTCGAGGGTGACTACACGAGCCGCTGCGGCAGCCTGCCCGTGGGCAGTCTGAGCGGCAACTGAGAGACTGAAACACACGAGGGGGGTGGGCCCGCCCACCCCCCCTCGTAATCGAGAAAACGGCATGGAGGAGCTGTGACCGCGATCCTCGAGACGGTGAACCTGCGCCGCGAGTTCGGTGCATTGGTGGCGGTAGACGACGTCAGTGTCGCCATCGAAGAGGGCTCGCTGCACTCGATCATCGGCCCCAACGGAGCCGGCAAGACAACATTTTTCAATCTCGTGAGCGGGACCCTGGCGCCGACGTCGGGACGGGTTTTCTACCAGGGAGACGACATCACCGATCTCCCGGTACACCGCACCATCCATCGCGGCATCGGGCGTTCGTTCCAGATCACCAACATCTTCCCCAACCTGACGGTGTTCGAGAACGTCCGGCTCGCCGCCCAGGCGATGGGCCGCGGGAATTATCAGCTCTTCCGCTCACACCTCCGGTTGACCGAACCGGCCGCTCGAGCCGCCGAGGTCCTGGAGCAGGTCGGTCTCACCGGCCGCGCCCAGGCCCCGGCCAGAACCCTGCCCCACGGTGATCAACGGAAACTCGAGCTGGGGATGATCCTCGCTCCCGACCCCCGGGTCTTGATGCTCGACGAGCCAACCGCCGGGATGGCCGCCGAGCAGGTGCCGGAGCTGATGCAACTCGTTCAGGAGATCCAGTCGGCCGGGGACAAGACGGTCGTGCTCGTCGAACACAACATGAACGTCGTCATGTCGGTGTCGGATCGGATCACGGTGATGCACCAGGGCTCACTGCTGGCAGAGGGAACGCCTGCCGACATCTCCGCCGACGAGAGGGTGCAGACGGCCTATCTGGGTGACCTCTACCGCGAGGCGGGAGGGACATCGTGAGCCTCCTCGAGGTCAACGACGTACACACATTCATCGGCCAGTTCCACATTCTCGAGGGAGTGTCCCTCGACGTGCCCGAAGGCGACATCGTCGCGTTGCTCGGCCGCAACGGCGCCGGCAAAACGACCACACTAAAGACCATCCTCGGCTTGACGCCGCCCCGCTCCGGGTCGGTGCGGTTCGCCGATGAAGACATCACGGGGATGCGCAGCTTCGACATCGCCAATCTCGGCGTCGGTTACGTGCCGGAGCACCGGGCGATCTTCTCCGACCTCAGCGTCGGCGAGAACCTCCGCATCGCCGAGCGCAGCAAGGGTGACCTGGCCCGCAAGGAGGAGCTGATCTTCGGGCTGTTCCCCGATCTCAAACGGCTGATCCGGCTGCCCGGCACCAACCTGTCGGGTGGTCAGCAGCAGATGCTGGCGGTGGCGCGATCGCTCGTACCCGACAACCGGCTCCTTCTCATCGACGAGCCGAGCGAGGGTCTGGCGCCCGTGATCATCGAGCAGATGATGGAGGCCATCCGACAACTCTCCTCCCACCTAACGGTGCTGCTCGTCGAGCAGAACTTCATCGTCGCCAGCAGGCTGGCCGACCACTACACCATCGTCGAGGAGGGTCGCAGCGTACAGACGGGCGCCATGAGCGACCTCGTCGACGATCACGAGACCGTCAGGAGGTACCTCGGTGCGGGATGAGCTTCACAGTTGCCGCTGCCCGCTTCGTCGATGGCGGGTGAGCCGATGACGGCCACGACGGCAACCGGCGACAGCAGGGCGGCACGCCGCTCCGAATGGCTGAGGGAGAACCGGGCGCGGGTCACGGTGCTGGCGGTGCTGCTGTTCCTGTTCCTGGCCGCGATGGCGGGGATCGACGCCGGCGATTGGTTCTCCACCGTCATGCAGGGCCTTTCGGTGGGAGCGATCACATTCCTGGTGGCTTCGGGTCTCTCCTTGATCTTCGGCTTGATGGACGTTCTCAACCTGGCGCACGGTGAGCTGTTCATGCTGGGTGCATACGTGGGATGGACGGTCTACACCCGCTTCGACACCGTCGTCGACGTGCTGGTTCCGCTCCTAATAGTGGCGGCGCCGTTTGCGGTACTACCCGGGTGGCAGCGATTGGCCGCGCGTATCGGGCGGGTTCGATGGCGACGCCCCATCCGCTGGGGTCTGCTGCTCGCCGGTGCCGGCGCCGTTCTCGTGGGCGTCACCAAGTTCCCGCTGGTCATCTGGAGCCCCGACGATTTCACGCGCAGCCCTGCCAACCTGTCCGTGCAGATCGGCCTGGGCACGCTGGCCCCCTTGCCGGCCGACTCGTTCGGTTGGCCCGCAATCGTCGCGATACTCGTCGTGCTGGCAGGCGGAGCCGCCCTGGCGTGCGGCTTCAGCATGGTTCGCAGCCAGCCTGCCGACCACACGCCGCTCCGGCGCTCCCATGTCCTCGGGCTAGCCGGGATGATTGCTGCCGCCATCGTGCTCCATCTGGTGAAGGGCCCGCTCAACGACTGGGTGTTCGGCCTGAGCACGACCTGGCGGTTCCTATTGGCGTTGGTGATCTCGGTGGTGGTCGGAGCCGTGGTTGGTGCCCTCATCGAGGTGGTGCTGATCCGGCCGCTCTACGACCGGCCCATCTACCAGCTGATGATCACCCTTGGTGTCGGCTTCATCATCGTCGAGATAGTCAGAGACGTCTGGGGTCGTCCCTCCTTCACCATGGCCCGTCCCGCTGCGTTCGACGGAACCGGCGCCGGATGCCCCGGTCAGGGCATCGGGGGATTCTTCAGCGGCTGCTCCACCGTCGATCTGTTCGGCACCCGGTTGCGGGTGTACAACGAGGGCTTCGTGATCGTGGTCGGGATCATCGTGCTCGTCGGGGTGACGACGCTGCTGAAGAGGACCAGGATCGGCATGGTGATCCGTGCGGGTGTCCAGGACCCCGAGATGGTGCAGGCTCTCGGCATCAACGTCCGCCGCGTCTTCACCACCGTATTCGCCATGGGATCGGCGCTCGCCGCCCTCGGTGGAGTCCTGGCCGCACCGTCGATCGGCCTGAACCCGGGTATGGGCGCCACATTCCTGCTGTCGGCGATCGTGGCGCTCGCAGTCGGCGGGCTGACCAGCTTCCCCGGTGCGGCAGCCGGTGCGGTGCTCGTCGGGTTGCTCCAACAGATAATCATTCGCTACGGCCAGAGCGGCATCAACCTGCCCTTCATGACCGAACCGTTCAAACCCTCCCCGACACTGGTCCCGGCCGCCGCCATCTTGCTCATGGTCGTCATCCTTCTGGTGTTGCCCACAGGTCTCTTCGGAAGGGCTGAGCGATGACGGGGCTCCCGGGCACCCGGCAGCGCTGGTGGGTCCGCCGCCGCGGATTGCTGATCGTCACCGGGCTGATGGTGCTGTTCCCATTCCTCGTGTCGATCCTGGTCGACGGCGCAGGCGTCAGTGCCGTGATCAACAACGACCAGGGGAACGCCCGGTTCCTCCAGGGTCTCGCCATCGAGATCTTCATCCTCGCCCTCTACGCCATCAGCTACGACCTCATCCTCGGCATCACCGGTTTGCTGTCGTTTGGCCACGCCATGTTCTTCGCCGTCGGCGCATACACCTTCGGGATCGCGCTGAAGACATTCGAGCTGAACTGGATCATCGCCCTGCTGGTGGTGCTGGTGGCCGCCGTGCTCCAGGCACTGCTCTTTGCCGTTGTGCTCCCCCGGGTACGCGGGATCGCGTATGCGCTGGTGACCCTCGGGTTTGCGTCGGTGTTCTGGATCGTCATCCAGTCGAGCGACCTCCAGAAGTGGGCGGGCGCAGAGATCGGTCTACAGGGTGTGCCGGCTCCTGTGTGGTTCCTCGACACAACCAACGAGCGATTCCTGCTGTACCTGGCGTCGCTGGCTCTCGTCGTGGTCACCTACCTGGTGTTCACCCGGATCGTGGACTCCCCCGCCGGGAAGGTGCTCACCGCCATCAGGGAGAACGAGGACCGGGCGTTGATGCTGGGATACAACACGTTCTGGTTCAAGGTGCTGGCGCTCGCGGTCGGCTCGGTGACGGCGTCCCTGGCCGGTGTACTCCATGCCATCCACGAGCCCATCATCACCCCTAATGTCGCCTCGCTGGGGTGGATGGTGACCGCACTGCTCGTCGTCCTCATCGGCGGGCTGGGAACGATCAGTGGCGCGGTCGTCGGCGCCGCCGTCTTCCGTCTTCTCGAGTACTACCTCGATCGCTGGTTCGGGGGCACCTCGGCGCTGTTGATCGGTGTCGCCTACGTGGCCATCGTCTTGTACCTGCCGTACGGGATCGTCGGCACGTGGCGCGTGCGATCTCTGCGCCTCAGGGAGGGGCGGAACCGGCTCCTGCGTCTGGCGACCGGGGACAGAGAGGAATCACCCGCATCCGATTGATAGGAGGCTCTCATGCCAGCACCGGTCCCGGCCTTCGACTGGATCGGCCACCATGCGGATCTCAGCCCGGAGTCCGTCGCTCTGATCGACGACGGGCGTGACCTCACCCTGACCTACGTCGATCTCGAGGACCGGAGCAGACGTCTGGCTGCCTGGCTCGCCCGCAACGGCGTCGGGGTGGGCGACCGGGTGGCGTTTCTCTCCGGCAATACCACCGACACGTTCGAGGCGCTGTTCGCCTGCGCCAAGCTAACCGCCGTCCTCGTCCCGCTCAACTGGCGGCTCGCCGTTCCCGAGCTCCAGTTCATCGTCTCGGATTGCCGTCCCCTGGTTCTCATCTACGCCCCGGAATTCGCCGAAGCTGCGAACGAGTTGGACACACCTATCAGGCTCGCTCTCGGTGACGAGTTCGAGGCGGCCAAGGCGGCCAGCGATCCCACCGCGGTCGGGCCTGTCGCCGCAACCCACGACGACCCGTGGGCGATCCTGTACACCTCGGGCACGACGGGCCATCCCAAGGGCGCCGTCTGCACTCACGGGATGTTCTTCTGGAACGCCATCAACATCGGCCACGCCGTCGGTCTCACGTCGAAATCGACAAACCTCAACGTGCTGCCCACCTTCCACGCCGGTGGGCTGAACTTGTACACGACCCCGTGCCTCCATCTCGGCGCTCGTTCGATCAACCTTGCCGAGTTCGACCCCGGGAGGGTGCTGTGGTGGCTGGAGAGCGGGGAGGTTACGCACTTCTTCGGCGTGCCCGCGATCTACCAGTTCCTCGCCGAACATCCTGGCTGGGAGACAGCCGACCTCGGCAAGGTTCAATCCTGGGCCTGTGGCGGTGCGCCGATGCCGGTGGCGCTTCTCGAGCGCTACGCCGCCCGAGGTGTTGTCATCCGGCAAGGGATGGGTCTCACCGAGACCAGCCCGACCGTGTTCCTCACCGACGAGGCCCACGCCCTCGCCAAGGCGGGGTCTGTGGGCAAGCCGACCTTGCACACCCGGATACGGGTCGTCGACGAGGACGGTGTCGATGCGGACACCGACGCGATCGGCGAGCTGTGGGTGAGCGGCCCGAACGTAACCCCGGGATACTGGGAGCGGCCCGAGGCCAACGAGGCGTCCTTCACGAACGGATGGCTGCACACCGGTGATGCCGCCCGCGTCGATGCGGACGGTTACGTGTACATCGTCGACCGGTGGAAGGACATGTTCATCTCGGGTGGCGAGAACGTGTACCCGGCCGAGGTGGAGCAGGTGCTCTTCCATCACCCGAACGTTCTCGACGTCGCGGTGATCGGTGTCCCCGACGAGCGCTGGGGCGAGATCGGGGTGGCCGTCGTCGTGCCCCGCGACCCGGATGGGTTCGACCAGGACGAGCTGCTCGGATTCTGCCAGGGCAAGCTGGCGCGCTACAAGATCCCCAAGCGCGTGTCAGTGACCTCCGTGCTACCCCGCAACGCCGCCGGCAAGGTCCTCAAACGTGAGCTTCGTGAGGGCATCGCACCAGTCACAGGGCCGTCGAGTTGATCAAGACCACGGCGACGGGCCATATCGCAACCGTCACGCTGAGCCGCCCGGAGCGGCACAACAGCCTCGTTCCCGAGTTGCTCGAAGACCTACTGGCGGCCTTCGGCGATGTGGGGAACGACGCTCGCGTCGTCGTGCTGACGGCAGAGGGACGCTCGTTCTCGACGGGGGGCGATGTTCGCGCATTCTTCGATGCGGCCGAACCCGAACGGTACGCCCGCGAGGTTGTGGGCCTGTTGAACCGGGCGATGCTGGCCATGATGCGCCTGCCCCAGCCGATCGTCACTGCGGTACACGGCATCGTCACCGGCGGGTCGCTCGGGCTCCTGCTGGCGTCCGACGTGGTCCTGGTGAGTCCCGGGGTGACGATCACACCGTGGTACTCGGAGGTCGGTTTCTCTCCGGACGGCGGCTGGACCGCCCTCCTTCCCGACCTGATTGGAGAGAAACGGACGGCCCTGATCCTGCTTCGCAACGAATCGATCACGGCTGAGGAAACAGTCGACTGGGGACTCGCCTCCGACGTGTTGCCCGCAGAGACAATCCGCGATCGGGCGGTCACGCTGGCAAGCGAGATCGCGGCGATGAAGCAGGGTTCGACGGCCAGCATCAAGCGTCTGCTCTCCCGAGACGTCGACGTGATCGCCGCCCGCCTCGAGGATGAGCGATCGGCGTTTGTCCAGCAGTTCCTCACGGCGGAGGCCCGGGCGGGGATGGCGGCTTTCCTCGGAGAAGCCGTATGAGGTTGCGGCTACCGGGGATCCGTGTCGACCGCGAGAACGAGGGTCTTGCCGGATACGAGAACGCCGCCAGCGCCGGTGGTGCTCGATTCGAGGTTGATAAGCCCTTTGTCGGAGCGGATCCTGGTGACCGTCACGGTGGTAGTCACTTCGACGGGCACGATCACAGAGCGGTGAAAAGCGTATTGCTGTTTGAGCCAATTGGTTCCCCGTCCCGGCAGATCGACCCCGAGGATGCAGGACACGGTTCCGGCCAGCAGTGCAGGCGGCAGCTCAGGTTCCGGCCCGGAGAACCGGGGGTTGGGGTCGTCCACGAGACGCAGGTAGGCGGCGACATCGTCAATCGTGAACGCCCTGCTCCTTGTGGCGCTCATCCCCACCTCGAGACCTTTGTATCCGGCCGACTCCTCGAGCACGGGTTGATCGGATGGTGCGTCGTTGCGAGCACCGAACCGGGAGGACCCGCTCACCGTCACCTCCCCGTTGCTCGACCGGACCGTCTCCTCGAACCGACCCGGCTCAACAGGAGCGATGGTGAACGAAACGGGATCGTCGGTGTAGGTCGGCGCCCGGAACATGAGCTCCACACCGGTCGGCGAGACGGGACCGCTGCGGTAACGGGCGTGGGCCGCCTGCAACATCCCGAACAGGAACATCCCGTGTGCGACCGTACGGCCGAACCTCGTACCTGTTGCAAAACCGGGGTCAACGTGGATCGGGTTGTCGTCGCCGGAGAGCCTGGCGTACTCGTCGAATTGCGCCTGCGTGAGAACGGTTGTGAAGCTGGTCTCCTGCATCTGCCCATCATGGAACTCCCGAGCAAGACGTACAAACCGGTGACCTGAAGGAGGAATGGACGATGCCAATAAATACACTCGCCGCTCGCCACGCCCGGTACCGCACCCACCACACGGCAGTGATTTTCGAGGGCCGGAGGCTCACCCATCTCGAGTTCAACGCAGGGGTGAACCGACTGGCAAACGCGTTGCTCGGGCTCGGTCTCGGCAAGGACGACAAGATCGCCGTTGTGTTGGACAACTCGCTCGAATTGCTGGAGATCTACCAGGCTGTGGCCAAGACCGGTATGGTCGTCGTCCCCCTGAGCCCGCTGTTGCGCGGCGACGGGCTGGTGACGCTGGTCAACGACGCCGACGCCACCGCGGTGGTGACTATGCGCAAGATGATCGCCCACTTCGATGCGGTGCGTGACCGTCTCGATGTCCCCGACGATCGGTTCATCGTCACCGATGCCCCCGGTACCCCGGGCTACCGCGACTATCACGCCCTGACGGCGGCTGCCTCGCCGGACGAGCCGCCTCCGGTCGAGATCCGTGACGAGGACCCCTACAACATCATCTATAGCTCGGGCACGACCGGCGAGCCGAAGGGCATCGTCCACGACCACTACATCCGCATGGCCTATTGCACGGGTTTCACCGCCTCGTACCGGATCAAGCCCGAGAGCGTGATCCTGCACTCCGGGTCGCTCGTCTTCAACGGAGCCTTCCTGACATTGATGCCGGCCTTCTATGTCGGCTGCACCTATGTGCTGATGCCGTCGTTCGACGCCGGCAAGATGATCGACCTCATGGCGGAGGAGAAGGTCACTCACATCATGACGGTGCCGTCGCAGATCATCGCCCTGCTCGCCGAGCCCGATTTCCACGAGACCTATCTGCCAGATCTCGAAATGATCTGCTCGGTCGGCGCCCCGCTGCATCTCGAGCACAAGGAGGAGCTAGACCGCAGACTCCCCCACCGTTTCTACGAGCTGTACGGGCTGACCGAGGGTTTCATCACCATCCTCGATCGGGACGACTTCCCCAGGAAGCCTGGTTCAGTCGGGATTCCCCCACCGCTCTACGAGATGCGCATCGTCGACAACGACGGCAAGGATCTGCCGCCCGGTGAGGTCGGTGAGATCGTCGGCCGGGGACCGGTCACCATGCCCGGCTACTACAAGCGACCCGACCTCACCGCCAAAGCCATCAATGATGGCTGGCTGTACAGCGGCGACCTGGGCTACGTCGACGACGACGGTTTCCTGTTCCTCGTCGACCGCAAGAAGGATCTGATCATTTCCGGCGGTGTCAACGTGTACCCGCGCGACATCGAGGAGGTTGTCATCCAACACCCCGCAGTCACCGACGTCGCCGTGTTCGGCGTTCCGGACGATCGCTGGGGTGAGGCGCCCGTCGCGGCGGTGCGGCTCGATCCCGCCTCGCCGGCCTCGGCGGAGGCGATCCGGGACTGGGCGAACGAGCGGGTCAACGCTCGCTTCCAGAAGATCCGCGAGATCGTGGTGCTGGAGCAGTTCCCGCTCAGTGTCGCCGGCAAGACGTTGCGCCGGGTGATCCGCGACGGCTACCTCGAGAGATAGCCGCGCTTTCGAGGCCACAGCGATCGTAGATCTAGTCTGTGGCACGTACTGATCGTCGCATCGGTCATTGCCGTGGTGATGACGGGTGCGGTGAGCGCCGACGCGGGGAGGCCCGACATGAGACCGAGCATCGCGAGTGAGCCGTTCGGGGTCGTCGACGGCCACACGGTCGACCGATATACGCTGACCAACGGTGATCTGCGGATCCAGATCCTGACCTATGGAGGGATCTTGCAGACAATCGAGGTCCCCGACCGTTGGGGCAATGCTGCCAACGTCGCCCTCGGGTTTGACAACTTGCAGGACTACGTCGGCATGAGCCCGTACTTCGGTTGCATCGCCGGAAGGTATGCCAACCGGATCGCACTCGGCGTGTTCACGGTCGACGGAGTTGTGTACACGTTGCCCATCAACAATCCCCCAAACAGCCTGCATGGTGGTGACAAGGGTTTCGACAAGCAGATCTGGGTGGCGGAACCGTTCCAAACAGGGGATTCGGTGGGGCTGCACCTGGCCTACGTCAGCCCCGACGGTGACCAGGGCTATCCCGGCGAGCTGACCACCGGGGTGACCTATACGTTGACCAGCCACGACATCCGCATCGACTACGAGGCCATGACCAACAAGCCGACGGTCGTGAACCTCACCAACCACGCGTACTGGAATCTCGGCGGCGAAGGCACCGGGACGATCGATAACCACCTACTCAAGATCAACGGCGACAGCTACACGCCTGTCGACACAACACAGATCCCGACGGGGAGCATCGATCCGGTCGCGCGAACTCCAATGGATTTCCGGCACTTCACAGCCATCGGAGACCGCAACCGCGACGGCTCGTTCGAGCAGCTGGTGTTCAGCCACGGCTATGACCACAACTGGGTACTGGATCGCAACGACGATACGTACACGCACCTCGAGATGGCGGCACAGGTGAAGGACCCCGCCTCGGGGCGGGTGCTCACTGTGCTGACAACGGAGCCCGGCATCCAGTTCTACGCCGGGAACTCCCTCGACGGCACGCGCATTGGGACCAGCGGGCACACGTACCGGCAGGGTGACGGGTTAGCGCTCGAAACACAGCACTATCCCGACTCGCCCAACCAGCCCACGTTCCCCTCGACCGTGCTCCGGCAGGGTGACGTATACAAGACGACAACGATCTACCGCTTCTCGACGAGCGAGTAGCGAAAAGTACGTGGGTGCCACCCTGGCGGCGCCCACGTTGTCGGCCAATCAGAAGTCGATCCGCATCACGACCCGGCGGTCCGTCGGTTTGGTGACCTCGGTGAAACCCGCATCGCCGAAGATGCTGCGGCTTCCCACAAAGAGCTCGCCCCAGGTCAGCTCTTCCCCGGGATGGACGATCATCGGGTACGCCTCGAGCGACCGGGCACCTCGTTCCCGGGCGAAGTCAACCGTGGCCCGAGCCAGGGCGCGGCTGATGCCCTGGCGACGGAACCCGACCCGCACCATGAAGCACGTGACTGCCCAGACCGAGACGTCATCTTTGTCTTCCTCACGACCGGACCATGGGACCCGTGCGTATTTCAACCGCGGATAGGCGGACCGCGGCTCGACGGCGCACCAGCCAACCGGCTCCGCTCCCCGATAGCCAACCAGACCGCTCGTTGTGTCTGAGTCCGGGTATCCGCAATCTGTCTGCTGCCGGAGCCGGAAGGCCCGTTCCGCCACGGAGGCCGATCGAAAGTCCTTGTTGGGCGTCTTGAAGTACTGGCATTGGCAACGCGCCGCATAGCCGCGCACCCCGAAGACGGTCTGGATGTCCTCCCACGTCGCCTCGTTGGCGGGGACCACCCTCACCGGAGCGTCGATGGTCACCGGCTCGTCATGCATTGCGCCCCGATCTCAGGTCTCGTGCCACCGCAGCACGCGTACAAACCCATTCCATGGGTGTGATTATGTCATTGGCTGCGGAGGAAACCTGTCCGCAATCTCAGCTGTTGCGCCCGCGTTTCCTCGTGCTCAGCCATCGATTCGAAGACGTGCGCTAGCTGATGGCGTGAGCGGAAGCACCACCAGTGCGAGTGCGATTGCGATCAGCAATGGATGCATGATCGGCTGGAACGGTACGACAAAAAGCTCGATGATCTCGAACGTCAACAGCACGCCTCCGGTGGCAACGGCGCCCAACCAGGGCCACCGATGACCGACAACGCGCTCGATTCTCGCAGCCCAGCGCCAGCGCCAGGGGAGCATCAGGCCGGCGAGCGTGATAAGTGACGCCGCGGCGATACCGAGCAGGAACCAGCCCGGCAAGGTGTAATCGTCGATCGGGGCCTTCGCCAGAAACTCGGTGGTCATCCCGAGCGGAGTCAGCGGATCACGGACCAAAGCGATCCCGCCCTGGATCGCCCCGGCGGCGAGCAGGCCGAGCAACACAAGCAGCGCGAGCACACTCCCCGGGTGCCTTCTTTGGGAGGTGTGACCGAACTCCTCATTGACCGTTGTGGGCGTTGACATTCGGCCCTCCTTTTCACCGCGAACATCCACCCGGCGACACGCACTTGATAGAGCCGTTTGTCACTAACTCAGGCCTCCCGGCCCAGGGATCCGATTCAATTCTCTCAAAATCTCTTGACTCATTATTTCTTGAGAGATAGGGTCCCGAGCATGGATGTAGCTGAACGTGCCAAACGCCATTCGGCGCTCGGGGATCCGGTGCGGCTGTCGATCATTGATGACCTCGTCGCATCCGACCGGTCGCCCCAGGAGCTGTCACAACACCACCACTTGCCTTCGAATCTGCTGGCGCATCATCTCGATGTGCTCGAGGCGGCCTCGCTCATCGAGCGGGTCACCTCCTCGGGTGACCGACGCCGTCGCTACGTGCGATTGCGTCACGAGTCATTGCGCGAGATTGGTGTCGGCGCCACCCTGCCGCAAGGACCGGTCCTGTTCGTCTGTACCCACAACTCGGCGCGTTCGCAGCTGGCGGCCGTGGTGTGGGAGCAGGAGACAGGGGCACCGGCGATGAGCGCAGGGACACATCCCGCAGACCGGGTACACCCGGGCGCGGTCGTGGCTGCATCCCGCTCCGGGCTGGATCTGAGCTCGGCGGTCCCCCGGTCTCTCGACGAGATCGGCATCGAGCCGGCGTGGGTGGTCACGGTCTGCGATCGAGCCCACGAGGAGCTCACGCCCGGCGATCGCTGGTGGCACTGGTCTACCCCCGACCCGGTCGCCGAGCCCACTGCGGAGACTTTCGACATGACACTCAAGAGGATCCGTGATCGGATCCGCACGCTGAACAGAGAGGCGGAGCAATGAACGAGCAGGCATCTGCGATGACCGTTGAGCAACGAATGATGGTGGCGCAGGCCGCGGAGCGGCTGAAGAGCGAGTTTGCCGGCACGTTCTCGGTGGAGACCATCGAGCGGTTCATGAGCGAGTCTCAGCATGATCTCGAGGGTCGGGCCCGGGTGAATACCTGGCTGCCGATGCTGATCGAGCGCTTTGCCCGCGACCGGCTGCGCGCTCTGGCCCGTGTCGAGGGTCTCGTCACCGTCGAGAAGCCCGCCGTGCTCTTCTTGTGCGTGCACAACGCCGGCCGCTCCCAGATGGCATCCGGGTGGCTCCGCCACCTGGCGGGCGAGAGCGTAGACGTGTTCTCGGGAGGATCCGAGCCCGGGTCTGAGGTCAACCAGACTGCCGTGGCCGCCATGGCCGAGGTGGGCATCGACATCGCCTCCGAGTTCCCCCGTCCCTGGACCGATGAGGTTGTGCGAGCCGCCGATGTGGTGATCACGATGGGGTGCGGCGATGCCTGCCCGGTGTTCCCCGGCAAGCGGTACGAGGATTGGGAGCTCACCGATCCGGCGGGCCAGCCAATCGAGGTGGTGCGTGAGGTCCGCGACGAGATCCGCTCCAGGGTGCGCATCCTGATGGCTGAGCTCGACGTCCCCGCCCGCACGTGAACCAGGGCCTTGCCCGACGGATGGCGGCCGAGTTCATCGGAACCGCCTTCCTCCTCGCCGCCGTAGTCGGTTCCGGCATCACGGCCGAGAACCTGTCTGTCGACCCGGGCCTCCAGCTCCTCCAGAACGCGCTGGCGACTGCCGGTGCACTCACCGCGATCATCCTCGCCCTGGGCTGGGTGTCGGGGGCGCATCTCAACCCGGCGGTAACGCTCGCCGATCGCGCCTTCGGCGGCTTGCCGGGCGGAGAGGCCGCCGGCTACATCGGCGCTCAGGTCGCGGGAGGGATCACGGGCGTCGTGGTCGCCAACCTCATGTTCGACCTGCCCGCCGTTGCCTGGTCGACCACGGCGCGATCGGGCGCCAACCTGTGGCTGGCCGAGGCGGTGGCCACCCTAGGCCTGCTTCTGGTGATCTTCGGCCTGGTCCGGGCTGGGCGGGGACCCGTGGTCGCCTTCGCCGTCGGTGGCTACATAGCAGGCGCCTATTACTTCACCTCGTCGACAAGCTTCGCCAACCCGGCCGTAACCGTCGCCCGGATGTTCTCCGATACCTTCACCGGCATACAACCCTCATCGGTGCCCGGCTTTGTCACCGCCGAGTTGGTGGGGACGCTCTCGCCGTTGGTGTCATCCGCTTTCTCTTCCCGGCCATCGAGCAGGTGGCGGCCGAGGTCGTCCTCCCCCACCACACCCGCTAGGGCAAGCCGGAACCGGGAAGCTGGAAATGGCGCGGACCAGTTGGCCAATGTGGGTGAGACCCGCGGCGCCTCGGGAATCAGCGTCGAGGGCGGAGGAATGTGGCTGGTCGGCGGCGTGGGTGTCGCCCACATTCGCGTGCCGGACGGTCCGGCCGGCGTGAGCGTCGAAGTCCCCTACCACGACCATCGGCTCATCGTCGTTGTGCACGACCCAGTGACTGGCCGGCGGGTCAGCGAATCGTGGGACGCCCGGCGGGACCTCTGAGCGCGCCCTGCATGGCGGTGCTACTTCATGAACTTGGCGTAAAAGTCGTTGCCTTTGTCGTCGACAACGATGAATGCCGGGAAGTCCTCGACCTCGATGCGCCACACGGCCTCCATCCCCAGCTCGGGGTACTCGAGGACCTCGACGGAGCGTATGCGCTCTTTGGCGAGAATCGCCGCCGGCCCACCAATGGACCCTAGGTAGAAACCGCCGTGCGCCGCACACGCGTCGGTGACCTGTTTGGAGCGGTTGCCCTTCGCCAGCATCACGAGGCTGCCTCCCTCGCTCTGGAACCGATCGACGTACGGATCCATCCGCCCCGCGGTCGTCGGCCCGAACGACCCCGATGCGTAGCCTTCGGGGGTCTTGGCCGGTCCGGCGTAGTAGACGATGTGGTCTTGCAGGTACTGCGGCATGCCCTCACCGGCGTCGAGACGCTCGGCGATCTTGGCGTGGGCGATGTCGCGGGCGACGACGATCGTGCCGGTCAGCGCCAGCCGGGTCCCGACCGGGTGCTTGGTCAGCTCGGCCCGGATGCCGCTCATGGGCTGGTTGAGATCGACCCGCACGGCCGGCGTCGGCTCGGCAACGGCGTCGGGATCGGGCAGGAAACGGGCGGGGTCGCGCTCGAGAGCTTCGAGGAAGACCCCCTGGCGGGTGATCTTGGCCTTGATCTGACGGTCGGCAGAGCAGGAGACGCCGATACCGACCGGACACGAAGCGCCGTGGCGTGGGAGTCTGATCACCCGGACGTCGTGGCAGAAGTACTTGCCGCCGAATTGGGCGCCGATTCCGGTCAGCCGGGTCAACTCGTGGATCCGCTCCTCCCATTCGAGATCACGAAAGGCCCGGCCGTGCTCGTTGCCGGTCGTGGGCAGCGTGTCGTAGTACTTCGTGCTGGCCAGCTTCACCGTCTTCAACGTCAGCTCCGCCGAAGTCCCCCCGACGACGAAGGCCAGGTGGTAGGGAGGGCACGCCGCCGTACCGAGCGAGCGGATCGCCTCGTCGACGAACGCGGTCAGCGCCTCCGGGTTGAGTACCGCTTTGGTCTTCTGGAACAGGAACGTCTTGTTGGCCGATCCCCCGCCCTTGGTGACGAACTGAAATTCGTACTCGTCGCCGGGCACCGACTCGATCTCGATCTGTGCAGGCAGGTTCGATCCCGTGTTGCGCTCCTCGAACATCGACAGCGGCGCCATCTGCGAATAGCGCAGGTTGGTGCCCGTGTAGGTGTCGAATACGCCGTGCGACAGCCACTCGGCATCGTCGGCACCCGTGTACACGTTCTCACCCTTGTGGCCGTGCACGATCGCCGTACCGGTGTCCTGGCACGAAGGAAGCACCATCGCCGAGGCGACGTTGGCGTTCTTCAGCATCTCGAGAGCAACGAACCGGTCATTGTCGGACGCTTCGGGATCGTCAAGGATCGCCCGCAGCTGCGCCAGGTGGCTCGCCCGGAAAAGGTGCGACACGTCGCGCACCGCCTCCGCCGCAAGCAGCCGGAGCGCCCGCGGATCGATCACCAGGACCTCCCGGTCTCCCACACCCGTCTTGTCGACCAATCCTTCGGCGTCGAGTGGGCGGTACTCGGTCTCGTCGGCACCCAGCTGGAACATCGGCTCGTAATGAAAGTCAGGCATAGCGCTCCTCGAAACAGCTACCACCCATCCTACGAGAACGGCGGCGCACGGGGCTGCCCGATCCGAGCGAGTCACCCTCGCAGTTTTGCCAGGGTGACGCCGGCCCGGGATCGATGGGATGGCCGGTGAAAGTACCAGCGCCTGTCCTGGTCGCTACCGAATGTGCGTTCGCGTTGGTATGCCGGTCAAAAAGGCACCGAGTAATGTCGACGCGGGTCCAGAAAGAGGATGCTCGGTGCCGGACTACTCAGCAACGTTATGGGAGATTCCGTCGGCCGCGGTAGGCACACTCATCGCCACCGCACCGGATATGTCGACCGGCTTCATCCGCGTGCTCTGGCAGGCCGGGATCTCCATCAGCGGGCCGATATCCGCCACTCGTGCGGATGTCGTTCCGTTGGACTCCCTAGCCGCCGCCCGCTGTGCGGCTCTTGCGGCCGACACGGATCCCCCCTTTGTCGACCGCCTCGTGCGCCGCGCCCACCCGGTCGATGATCCGCAAGACAGGGCGGCGCTCCACACCGCAGCGACGATGGCGCTGGGTCGGGCGCCCGTCCTGAGATGGATCACCGCCAATGCCCCGGTGGTCGCCACCTCTCCCGGTTGGCGAGAGATGCTGCCGGGTCTCGGCGGCGTTACGGTTTCCGTGCCGCTGGCGGAGGAGGCGCTGCACACCATCCTCCACACCAAACAGCGACTCCCGCGCGAGTTAACGGCATCGCTCCAGCTCAACCCGTGGTTCTCGGGGCGGTTCGCTGCCCGCTACCGGAGGAGGATGAAGGGCAAGCGGATTAGCGTCCGGGAACGAGCCGCCACCTCCCGCGGCTGGTCGCACGCGAGGACCGTCGTCGGCGAACGGCTCCCCCGGCAATGGCGCTCGTTGCATGGTCGCGGCGTGGGCCGGCCGCTCGACCGCTGGTCGAGCACGCTTCTCACCGCATACGTTGACCGGATACTGCGGACCTTCAAAGCCGGCGGTGTTCCGGCCGTTGTGGCGCCGCTCCTCGTAGTGGCCGCCGCGGTCACGCCTGACGCGACGGTTCCCGAGCAGGCGGCGGCGCCGTGGAGCTCGTTGCCACACGATGTGGAGGCGGCGGCTCGCCAACTCGTCCGTATCGCACCGCGACGGCTCGATCCCGATGAGGTCGACGCAGTTGCGGTGCTGCGACGGGCGTGCCTGACCTACGGCGAAAACACCGAGGCTTGGCGTGATCTCGGTGTCTCGATGGCGGCATCGCACACGTTTGCGATGTAACACGCCAACGGGCGATTCCGACGAAACACGACTCAGTCAACTCTGAGATTATGCGAAGGCGACCACCCGGCGAGTCCAGCCGGACAGGGTGCGAGTCGACGCTGCCAGCTACACGTCTCGAGAGCGGACGGGCGGTGCCAGAATCGGTGGCATGGGAGACTTCGATGCGGTGGTTGTCGGTTCGGGACCGAATGGGTTGGCCGCAGCGGTCGAGCTCACCCGGGCGGGCTTTCGTGTGCTCGTGGTCGAAAGCTCCGATTCAATCGGCGGAGGCACCCGGAGCGCCGAGCTCACCCTTCCGGGATTCGTCCATGACGTGTGCTCTGCCATCCATCCCTTTGGCGCGGCGTCACCATTCTTCCAATCCCTCGACCCAATCGATTGGATACACCCAACCGTGCCGGTGACCCATCCCCTCGACGGTGGAAGGGTCGGAGTGCTGTACCACGACCTGGACGCGACCGCACAGGGTCTCGGCGCGGATGGGCCGACCTACAGGCGGCTCATCGGTCCCATGGTGGAACGGTCGGATGCCCTGGTTGAACGTGTGCTTGGGCCCATTCGACCGGTCCCCGGGGATATGCTCGCCCTGGGTAGGCTCGCCGTCCTCGGCGCCGTGCCGGCCATTGTGCTCGCAAAGATCTTCCGCACGCCGGAGGCCAGGGGAATCGTTGCCGGGCTCGCCGCTCACTCGATTGCTTCGATGTCCGCGCCGTTCACCGGGGCAGTGGCCGGGACCTTTGCGACAACTGTGCACAGTGCGGGGTGGCCCCTCGTACGGGGCGGTTCCCAGCGCATCTCTGAGCTCATGGCCCGAGCCATCGTCGCTTCCGGTGGAGAGATCGAAACGGGAAGGATGGTGAGATCCATCGACGAACTACCCCGTGGTGCCCTCATCATGCTCGATGTAATGCCGCCGGCCGCGTTGGAGATCGCCGGTGCCGGCTTCAGCACCGCTACGCGTCGCCGCCTACGGTCGTGGCGGTCCGGGCCGGGTGTGTTCAAGGTCGATTGGGCCCTCGATGCCCCGGTACCGTGGCGGGACGACCACAGCGCTACCGCGGGAACGGTCCACGTCGGTGGTACTTTCGCAGAGATCGCTGCATCGGAGCGTCAGGTCCAACGCGGCGAGCATCCGCGACGCCCCTTCGTGGTCGTTGCCCAACAGTCGCTGTTCGATCCGGATCGGGCCCCTGCGGGTAGTCACACACTCTGGGGGTATTGCCACGTGCCGTCGGGCTCAACCGTCGACATGACCGATGCAATCGAAACACAGATCGAACGCTTTGCACCGCGCTTCCGGGGCCACATCCTCGCACGGCACACAATGGGCACTTCGGCCTTTGAGGCATACAACCCCAACTACGTCGGCGGCAATATCGCGGGTGGAGCGCTCACGACAGGACGGTTCTTGGGGCTCGGGGCCTCGCGCCACTATCGGCTTGGGGAGCGGGTCTATCTATGTTCGTCCGTGACTCCACCCGGTGCGGGGGTGCATGGTATGTGCGGCTACCACGCAGCGCGAGCTGCGGTTCGAGATCTCGGATGACTCGTCCTGCCGTCGGGACTACTTGCCGCGTCCCAGCACCGCAGACCCGTCCGAATTGTCGATAACATACTTCCATTGCCCGTCGGGCTGTCGCCGCAACACCTCGGCGCTGACACCCTCGATCAAAGAGCCATCCGGACGTGTGACCGTCCAGGACCAGTGAACAAGGGCGATGTCGCCGGCTTCGAATGCGACAGGGCGATCCAATGCCAGAACGTAGCCCGACTCCGCGAATTCCTTGTGTGCGAAGCGAACGGCGTCGGGCCCCCGGACCGCCCCGTCGAGGTCCGCAAACACCGCATCGTCCTCGTAGAGCGCTACGACGGCGTCGATATCTCCCGCATTCAGCAATGACACCAGCCGCTCGCTGACCTTCTCTGGTCCGTCCATTCCCAAATCTCCTCACTGAGTTCGACGAGACTACCGGGTCGAATCGGCCGACGCCCGCATCCGATTCCGCGATTCGATTGCGCTAGAGATCGACCACGGTCCCCTCGACGGCGAGCGAGACACCGCGCTCTCCGTGGATGAGGCCGGCTATAGCGTCGAGTGTCTCGTCGTCGTGGCCGGGATCGTGGTGGAACAACATCGTGTGCCGCGCACCCGCCCGGCGCGCTAGCTCGATCGGGTAGCGGTAGGAACAGTGACCCCAATCGATCTTCTCGACGAGTTCCCCGGGTGTGTACTGAGAATCGTGGATCAGGAGGTCGACACCGGCGGCGAGCGCCAGAGCAGCTTCGTGGTACTCGCCGATGCCGTCCGGCCCCATGCCGAGGTCCGTCGGGCTGTGATCCGACAAGTACGCGATTGACGTAGTCCCATCCTCGATGCGGTACCCAAAGGTCCTGCCGCCCTTGTGAGGTATGTCGGCGGCGAGCAGCTCGAAACCATCCGCTTCGAAGGCCCCCGGCTCGAGGCCGATCACCTGCCAGTCGCCGCGCAACCCTCCCACGTCAATCGGGAACGCCGGCGGGGAGAGAAAACGTGCGAGCGCCTCGTACGGGTCACCCTGAGCCGGGAGGTGCACCCGCACACGGGCGCCCGTGTGGTCCCCGGCCGCAAAGAACGGAAGCCCGTAGACGTGATCCCAATGCAGGTGGCCGAGAAGAATCGACCCCCGGAAAGGCTCCTCCCCAAACAGTGGGCCGGCGGTCGCCAGGCCAGATCCGGCATCAAGCAGGATCGCGGGCATCTCCCCGTCCCGAGAAACAGCGACGCATGACGTGTTGCCGCCGTACCTGACGAACCGCGCCCCCGGTGTGGGTATCGACCCGCGGGTGCCGAGCATCGTCACGCGCATGCCGGTAGGCCCTCGTCCGACCAGTGACGGCGAGCGTGCCCATGGGCGGGCTGCTCGATCCGACGCCGAGCCGGCGACGTGCCCGACCCGGCCCTTTGACCGCAACCCTTCCCGGATGTCGTCGGTCTATCGTATGGCCCGTGACGACGACAATCGTGCTCGCGGAAGACAGCTTCATCGTCCGCGAGGGGGTGCGAATGCTCCTCGAGGCTGCCGGTTACGAGATCCTGGGCGTCGCCGAAAATTACGACGAGCTCGTCGAGGTTGTCGCCGCATCTCCCCCCGACGTCGTGATCACCGATATCCGCATGCCGCCCACCAGGACGGACGAGGGCATCCGGGCAGCCAGACACATCAGGGCAGCACATCCTGAAGTGGGCGTGGTAGTCCTTTCCCAGTACGTGGAGCCGCAGTACGCCCTCGGCCTCCTCGATGGCGGATCCGCCGGTCTCGCCTACCTCCTCAAGGAACGCGTCGCCGACATCGGCCAGTTGGAAAACGCCATCCATTCCGTCTGCAACGGCGGCTCGATGATCGACCCCAAGGTCGTCGATGCACTCGTCGACGCTCGTCTCAAGCGCAAGGAGTCCAAGCTCCACCGTCTCAGCCCGCGGGAATCCGAGGTGATGGCCGAACTGGCAACCGGCAAGAGCAATTCCGCGATAGCCGATACGCTCTATCTGTCGCAGGGCGCCGTCGAGAAGCACATCAACTCGATCTTCACAAAGCTCGACCTCATCCCCGAGAGCAGCACCAATCGCCGGGTCCTCGCCGTGATGATGCACCTCGCCGAGCAGGGGTAGGTATGGAAAACCCCACCGAGAGACGCATGGCCGCTTCCTTTCACACGAATCGCCCACGGGTGACGATATCCTCGTGACCACTCCGAAGCAGCCGATCCGGGTTCTCATCGTTGACGACCAGGAGCCGTTTCGCGCCGCCCTGCGCATGGTTGTGGACCTCATGGACGGTTTCGAGATCGTCGGCGAGGCGCACGACGGCGAATCGGGTCTCGCCCTCGCAGACGAGTTGGCGCCGGACCTCGTGCTGATGGACGTCCAGATGCCGGGTATCGATGGTCTCGAGGCTACCCGGCGGCTCACGGCAAACGGCAGCGGCATCCGGGTAATCGTCTTGTCGACGCACCACGCAAAGGAGTATGGCGGGCCGGCGCTAGCGGCCGGGGCGGTCGCCTTCATATCGAAGTCCGAGTTCGGGCCCGGGAGCCTCGCCGCGTTGTCCGGATCCTGGGGGGACTGACGGCTGCGTCAGCGGCAAGTCGGCGAGACATCACTCACCGAACCCGTGGCGGAAACCGATAGGCGCCAATCGGCGACTGGCGACCCTTCACCAAAGCCGGCTCGATCGCATCGCACTCGGGTGGAGTCCTGAGACCGGCGTGAGTCGCTTCACTGAGGATTGTCTCACCCGGGTCGCCCCATTGCTGGAGCCGCTGCGCCAGGTTCACGGTGTCTCCGACCAGGGTGTACTCGACGCGCTCCTCAGAGCCTAGGAGCGCAGCTGCGACCGGGCCGCTCGACACCCCGATGCCGAGCTCGAATTCGTCGAGGCCCTCCACCTGCCATTCGGCATTGACCCGGGCCTGCGCTATGTGCATGTCGATGGCTGCCGCGACGGCGCTCTCGGCGTGATCCGCGGCAGGGTCGGGCGCTCCGAAGACCGCCATAACCGCGTCACCGACGAACTGCATCACCGTACCGCCATGCGCCAGGATCGCCCGGTTCATCTCAGCACGATGGCGATTGAGCTGCCCGGCGAGCGCGGTGGGAGCGGCTCGCTCTGCGATGCCCGAATACCCGCGAATGTCCGACATGAGCACCGTGACCTCGAGCTCTTCGGTATCTCCTATCCGGTGACCACCTTGTTTAAGCCTGGCTGCGATGCCTCCTGGTAGGAGCCGGGACAGTTCCTCACCCTGTTCCTCGCGGACGGCGATCGCCCGCTGCAGCCTGCGGAGTTGCTCGACCGCAGCATGGCTCCCCGACGAAACACCCCCGGCAAGCTTCACAAAGAGCGCCTCGATACGCGCATCCACATCGGCCGCAGTCGTCCTCATCCCGGCCGCAATCCCCTTGATCGGTGTCCCTTCGGCTATATGAGTCAGCAGACGCTCTTCGTCGGCATCGAGGAGGCCATCCCGGCTCACCGGACGGGTGAGTGCCTCCACGATCTTCGGATCGAGCATCGAGCCGCCCGTGGCGACCTCGCGGATCGCCCTGACCAGCTGGTCGCCTTTGGCGATCCGGTCCTTGAGGAGATACGCATATCCGGCAGCGCCTTCAGACAGGAGCGCCACCGCGTATTCGGGATCGTCGTACTGGGACAGGATCACGATCCCTGTCCCCGGATGCGTCTTGCGCACGATCTTGGCGGCTTCGATGCCTTCACGCATGAAGTCGGGTGGCATCCGGATGTCGGTGACAACGACCTGTGGAGCAACGGCGGTTGCCCCGTCGACGAGGCTGTCGAAGTCGCCGGCCAGGCCGACCACCTCGATGTCGGGTGCGAGCGCGATGAGCGCGCCTACGCCCTCCCGCACGAGGAGGTTGTCGTCGGCCAGGAACACCGAGATGGTCATGCCCACATGGTGCGCAAACGATCAGCCGGCCGCCAGCGGGTGAACCGGTTGATCCGGGGTGGGGTTTCCCATACCCCGATTGGCCTGCTCGCACCCTGGACCACAGACCGTCCGTCCGGAACAGTGGTTCCGTAACGGATGCCGGAGGAGGAACAATGCGATACGAATCGACGGTCACATCGCTCGGTTGGATCCCATCGGAAGCGATCGAGGGGATGGTACGGCTCCCGATCGACATGGGAGTCGGCCACTACGACCCACCACCGCCTGATCACATCGACCGCGACGTTCTTGCGCAACTCGTGGAGAACGATGCCATCCGCTTCGCTAACCGTCTCTCGGCATGGATCGACGTCGAAGACGGCGATATCGTCGACGCCGGCTATTCAGGGACAGGAATCGTAGGATCGACGACTGCCCATCTCGGTCCGCTCAAGATCACCTTCCCGGGCGTCGCCTACCCCGTCCTGCAGCAGCCTCCCGTCGTCGCAAACGGGCGAGCCCGGTTCACCCAGACCGCCGGGGGCCGAACGGGAGCACCATTACCGCGCCGGATCGACCGACCACCCTTCCTGCGGATCAGCGGACCGACTGCGTGGTCGACCCTCACCCTCGACATCGCGGCGACTGGGACACCCGTGTTCGAGCTCTCGGGGTCCTCCCCGTTCCCGCGGCAGTGGGTCTACGACGGCAACGGGGATCTCGCGTTGAAGACGGCGACTACCGACTGGAAGACCTGGACCCGGATCCACGATCACGCGCGATCGCCGTGGCACGGCGTGGAGCACGTTCCGCTCGTGGCCGAGGTCGCCAGCCCGGTGGAGCGGGAGTTCTCCAAGGACCTGATGCGATCGAAACCGAAGTTCCGCAAGGTGGCAGCCGGCGAGACAATCACGGTCCAGAACGAGCCTGGTGACGAGCTGTACCTGGTCATCGACGGAGTCTTCGACGTCGATGTCGACGGGGAGACGGTGGCCGAGGTTGGTCCCGGCGCCATCGTCGGCGAGCGCTCGATCCTCGAGGGCGGCGTTCGATCCGCCACCGTGCGAGCCCGGACCGCAGCCCGGGTCGCGGTGCAACGGGCCGTCACCGCCGACCCGGTCACCCTGGCTGCGATCGCAGCGGATCACCGCCGTGAGGAGCGTTGACCCCGCCATGACCAGGACATCCCATCTTTGTCGCCCGGCCGGCCCATCGCCCCGACGCTTGCGATCGCGGACTGTGCGCACGATGATCCAGGGCTGCGATCCGGCTGTCGGTCGGTTCTGCTCGAGGAGGAATTCGTGAGTGCGTTGAGTGCTACGGGGGTACGCCGCACGTTTGCGGCGGAGCTGGCGCCCGTTCGAGCCCTGCGCGGCGTCGATCTCGAAGTGGGCCACGGCGAGTTTGTGGCCCTCATGGGACCGTCGGGGTGCGGCAAGTCCACATTGCTCAACATCTTCGCCGGTCTCGAAACAGCCGACGAGGGCGAGGTCATCGTGGACGACCTCACGGTCACCGGGCGTGACGAGCGCTGGTTGGCGGAATTCCGCCGGCGCCACGTCGGGATCGTCTTTCAATTCTTCAACCTGCTTGAAGGTATGTCGGCCCTGGATAACATCGCACTCGCGGCAATGCTCGGTGGGATGAACCGCCGTTCGGCAGAATCCCGAGCCCGTGATCTGCTGGATCTCCTCGGCCTCGGCGATCGAACCGAACAGCTGCCTGCATCGTTGTCCGGCGGTCAACGCCAACGTCTGGCCATTGCCCGTGCGTTGGTCAACGAGCCGACCGTGCTCCTCGCCGACGAGCCCACCGGTGCGCTCGACAGCGAGGGCGGCACCGAGATCCTCGAGCTGTTCCGACGACTGCACCGCGATGGGCAGACGATCCTGATGGTGACCCACTCCAGAGATGTCGCTGCCGGAGCCTCCCGGGTCGTGCAGATGTCCGACGGCCGGGTCGCGGACAAAACAGTCACGGCAGACAAGGTGAGAGAAATCCGATGACGGCGGTATGGACATGGTTCCGCCTCGATCTGCGGCACCGTTGGCGGTCGCTGCTGGTGCTGGCGCTCCTCGTGGCGTTTGCGTCCGGGACGGTCATGACCGCCCTGGCCGGAGCCCGGCGGGGCGATACCGCCCTCGACCGGTTGCTGGCTCGCACCCTGCCCGCCGACGTGGTGGCACTCCCCAACGAGCCCGACTTCGACTGGGATGCCGTCCGCGCGCTTCCCGAGGTGACCGCCCTCACCGGCTTTGCGGTCACCTACTACGAGATCGACGGCATCTCTTCGCCGGTTACGATCGGCACCTGGTTCCCGTCGACAGACGACGAGGCATTCGACACCATCGAGCGGCCGGTCGTGCTCGAGGGGCGACTCCCCGATTCGAGTCGTGACGATGAGGTTGTCGTGACCCCTCAGTTCCTCGCCTATTTCGGTATGCAGGTCGGAGACTCCGTGACACTGCATCTGTACACTCCCGAGCAGATCGATGTCTCGCTGACCGGCGACACCGGAGAACCAGAAGGCCCGACCATCCCGGCCACCATCGTCGGCGCGATCCGCTCGTACTGGTTCGCGGACAAAGTAGGTGAGGATGCCGGTGCGGTCATCCCGTCCCCCGGGCTGTTCTCCGCACACGAGGACAACTTCCTCGGAGCCGAAGGCGACACCGGCTATGTAAACGCGTTGATCCGCCTCGAGGGCGGCGCAGCCGACATCCCTCGATTCAAAGCCGACCTTGCCAGAATAACTGGTCGCTCCGACATCGACGTGTGGGATCTCAGCGAGGGGGAGAATCACAGTCGGAGCGTCGCCGGGTTCGAGGCCGGCAGCCTCAGTGTCTTTGCCCTCGCCGCAGCGGTTGCCGCCCTGTTCATCGTCGGCCAGGCGGTGGTACGCCATGTCAGCTCGACACTCGGCGACCTCGAGCCGCTGCGTGCGGTGGGCATGACACCCGGGGAAACCCGCACGGCCGTTGTCCTTGGCCCAACCTTCGCCGCGTTCGCCGGGTGGGCTGTGGGCGCGGTCGCTGCGGTAGTCGCCTCGCGGTGGTTCCCCATTGGGACCGCCGCGTACCTGGAACCCGCGCCCGGTGGGAACGCGGACGTCGTTGCTGTAGGCGTCGGCTTCGTCGCGACCATGGTGCTTACAACCGGCGGCGGCGCGGCCCTCGCCTTCGGCACAATGCGACGGCTCATCACCGCGCCTGCCCCACGCCGGTCGGCAGTCGCGGCCGGAGCCGGTCGTGTGGGCATGCCGGTGCCCGTTGTCGTCGGAGCCCGCTTCGCACTCGAGCCCGGCCGAGGCCGTCACACGATCCCGGTGAGGCCCGCCCTGTTTGGTGCCACAATCGGAGTTCTCGGAGTGCTCGCCGCATTCACATTGGCGAACGGGATCAATGACGCCGTCGACAATCTGCAGAGGTTCGGGATCACCTACGAGGCCGGTGGCTTTGTCGGATACAACGGCTTCGATTTCGCCGATGCTCAGACGATCCTGCCTGCGGTCGAAGCCGACCCCGATGTAGTGGCCGTAAACGACACACCGATGGATGTGGCCCAGGTCAACGACGTCGCGGCATCGTTGTTCGCCATCGACCCCGTGAATCAGCCAATCGATCTCGTCTTCACCCGGGGCCACTCCCCAACCGGGAAGAACGAGGTCGCGCTGGCTCCGACCACTGCCAAAGCCGCCGGAATCGACGTCGGCGATACCGCTCTATTCACGGGCACGCTGGGAACTCGTGAGCTAACGGTCTCTGGAATCGCTTTCGTCCCCGCCGGACCGCACAATGACTACGACTCAGGCGGGTGGGTAACCGCCGACGCCTATCACACACTTTTTGACGGGCACAAGTTCCATTTCGTGCTCGTCGACCTGCGTGACGGTGCAGACTTTGCGGCCGCAAGTGAACGGATCGCCGGCCTCGGGCTCCCACTCGACACACCGCAGATCCCGACACAGGTCGCAGAACTGCGTGAGGTGCGGGCGATGCCGATCTTCCTGGCGGCGTTCCTTGTCGTGCTCGCCCTCGGTGCGGTCGGGCACGCATTGACCACCGCGGTCCGGCGTCGCAGCCATGACCTTGCCGTGCTGCGGGCGGTCGGAATGGACCGACGCCAGTCACGGCTCATCGTGACCACCCAGGCGACAATCGTCGGCCTTGTCGGCCTCATTGCCGGGATTCCCCTCGGCGTCGCCCTCGGACGTATTTTCTGGAGGTATGTGGCCGAGCGAACCCCGCTTCTGTATCTCGCCCCCGGTGAGCTGCTCCTGTTGGCAGTGGTCGTGCCTCTGGTACTCGTTGCGGTCAACCTGCTTGCGGTCACTCCGTCCCGGCGGGCCGCCCACCTCCAATTGGCACAGGTGCTCCGGGCCGAATGAGTGACCGATGACTGCACCCGCCACCGTCAACACGCCGCAACGCGACCTGGTGTTGTGGACGCTGTGGGCAATCGTCGTCGCCGTGGTTACGGCGTTCAGCCTGTGGGCGCTCCATGTCCTCGTCGACGCGCCACACCGGCTGGGCTCCTGGTGGGCGGTCGGTTCCTTCGCCATCGCGATCCCCGCTCTCGCCGTGTGGGTACGGCCGCTGCGGAGGGCGGCAGCGCCGGTGCTGCGTGCCACAGTCACGATCGGCGGCCTAGTGGGAATGGTGCTCGCCGTGTACCTCGTGGTCGTCGTTGGGCTCGGCGAAGACGTCAACGGCTCAGAGCATCGGGTGCTCGGGCTGTCGATGGTCGCCGGTGGCGCTGCCTTAGCGCTCGCCGGCCCGGTCCGCACCCGGTTGCGTAGCGCCACTCGCTCCGCCGCAGGGCCGGTGCGACCGTCGGCGGCCGCAGCTCTTCAGAACTTCGGGGCGCGGATGACCCGGTCGGTACCTATGGACGAACTGCTTCTCCAGCTCGCCGAGACGCTCAGAGAAACGATGGCGCCGCTCGGTGCAGAGGTTTGGACCGGGGAAGATGGAAGGCTCGACCGCGCTACCTCGGTCCCGGATCATGGTCCGGGACGGATCACGCTCGCCGGTGCGGAGTTCGCCGCGGTCGCCGGAGCAAGGGTCTCAGGGACATCGTGGGCGTCGATGTGGCTACCCACGCTGCTGGAAGCATTCGGATCACCTGACGACATCCACATGCGGGTGGCACCCATCACCCACCTGGGCAACCTGCTCGGGCTCATCGTCGTCGCCAGGCAAGACAACGCGGGAGTCTTCGCAATCGACGACGACAGCCTTCTCGCCGACCTCGCCCGTCAGGTCGGCCTGGCACTCCACAACGTCCACCTCGACTCGGCGCTGCAGGAGTCGCTGGAGGAGCTGCGGACCAAGAACCGGTTACTTCAGGAATCGAGGGCCAGGATCGTCACGGCGGCCGACGAGTCCCGGCGGAAGATCGAACGTGACCTGCACGACGGTGCCCAACAACGGCTGGTCGCACTCGCAGTCAAGCTCCAACTCGCCAAGCTGAAGACCGGTGATCCGGACACACTCGGACGGCTCCTCGACGATCTGGGCAACGAGGTTGAGGAAACGGTCGAGGAGATGCGGGAACTGGCGCATGGCATCTATCCACCGTTACTCCGGGACATGGGGCTCGGCGAGGCACTGCGACGGGCAGCCGACCGGTCCACGATGCCCACCAGGGCGGACATCCAGACCGATCGTCGCTTCGACCGCGGCATCGAAGCTGCGGTTTACTTCTGCTGTCTCGAGGCCATGCAGAATGCCGCCAAACACGCCGGACCGGGCGCCGAGGTCATTGTGCGGGTGGCTGAGGCCGCGGATTACCTGGTCTTCGAGATCAGCGACGACGGAGCCGGTTTCGATCCCGGCCTGGTCGACGAGAGCCATGGCTTCGTCAATATGCGAGACCGTCTCGGGGCACACGGGGGCAAGCTCACGATCGAGAGCACACCGGGACACGGCACGACGCTACGGGGCAAGTTGCCCGTGGACGCTGCGACTGTCATCCCTATCGAGGAGGACCCACCGGACAGGGCGCCCCGCCCCGGAAAGGAAACTTCGTAGACAGGGCAGGATCTCATGGCGAGCAGGGTGCTAGGCGCACATTCGCGGACCTGCGTATCGTCGCTCGGCGCAGGCCTTCGTCCCGGCTGCTCGCACGGCCCGGTGCTGGGGGAAATCGCGCTGACTGCGGAACCCGGCATCTGATGGGAGACCAGTAACATCATGCCGCAGTCGCTCCGGAGAAGACTTGCCGCGGCCCCCTACCTCCATCACCGATAATCTCATCGCCCAGGTCGGGCTCCGAGTCGCCGCGAACAAACCGGTGCGCCGAACGCTCCCGGATGGTGGTCGCATTCACATCGACAGACAGTTGCCCTTTCTTGTGGTCTATAGGCCCCCTCCCGGCCGACCAGATCCGGGGATGGCCAGCTTCGTCAAGGGCGAGGCCTCCTACCTGATTGCCCCAAGACACCGCAAACACCAGCGCAAGGTTGCGGCTTTGGCGGAAGCGGTATCCGCCAAATTGGTCGCCGAGTTCGGTTCGTTCCTTCTGATGGAGTTGTGGAGCGGACCAGACGAGGACGGCGGCCTTTCCGACGCCGGCGAGGCGCGGCGCCCACAGTTTCGCGTTGTCGTGGCGCGCCGTGATGCAGAATCCGAGAGCGTTGCGCGTCTGGTATCGAGTCTCGGCGGAACACGTATCCACGGCCGATCCGGCGAAGTCGATGTCGTTGCCGGCGGCCGCATGTCGCCTCCCGGTCTCCCCCGGCTTTCGCAATCGCTGGGGAGGGCTACTTCATCAGTCCACCAGATCGGCGTTGAGGTCCGGCCGGTATTTCGCAACCGAGACACGGGAGATATCTTCCCGGTCATCGCTCGATCGCTGCACCGCCAACTGTCGAGGGCAATACAGCGATCGGCCTACGAGTTTGCAGTCCATCAGACGACGCACCGACCCCGTCATTATCAGTCGTTAGGGCGCCGCGCCCTCGTCAAGGCGGTCACAGACGTAGATCGTCAGCTCGCCCGGGTTGCTTCTGCGTTCGACCTACTGCTGCTCGTGACACCTGTGAACGCCACCGGGGCCTTCCGATCGTTTGTGAGGCGGAAGGCGTCATCACCACCGTTGTTCCGCTACCGGCCCCTCGATGTGGACCCGGTCGATCTGAAGCGAGCGCTTTATAGCGCCCCAATTGACCGGGTCGAGGATCTCACGCTCGCGGCAATCTTCCGGGAGAAGCAACGCGAGCTCTCCCTCGAATTGGATTTGCTGAGCGATCGCCAAACCCCGCGGTTTGTGCACACCGGCGCCGCACTGTACGGCGACATCGATCCAGCCATGCTTGCTGAGGCCACCCTCCTGCTAGACACGCTGCCGAGGGCAAAGGGCGAAGGTGCCCGCCGGGTCATGGATGCGAAGTCTTTTGCGGCGGCGGCGCAGCTAGAGGTCGATCGATACCGGACGGTCGATCCCACAATCGGGGCAACAGTGGAACTGCGCGACGACATCACCTCGTTGATGGTCTCGAACGGACGCCTGCTCGTGGCCTCGGGGATGAGAATTCCGATAAGACGCGTCGAAGCCCTCATCCAGCACGAGGTAGGCACCCATATCGTCACCTACTGGAACGGCGCGGCACAGCGTCTCCGATTGCTGGCCACCGGCCTTGCCGGCCACGATGAACTCCAAGAAGGACTCGCGGTTCTCGCCGAGTACCTGGTCGCCGGCCTAACCCCGGCGCGCCTGCGAGTCATCGCCGCCCGGGTGGTGGCTGCGCACTCGGTGGTGAGCGGGGCGGAGTTCATCGACACCTACCGGCTGCTCGTAGATGACTACGGGTTCTCGCAAACAGCGGCCTTCCAGATCGCAACGCGAGTCCATCGCGGCGGGGGGCTCGTCAAGGATGCCATCTATCTCCGCGGTCTGCAGCGCGTGGTCACCTACCTTGCCGAGGGTGGTCGCCTGGACACTCTCCTCGTCGGCAAGATCGCGGTGAACCACGTTGCCGTTATAGAGGAGCTCCAGCGGCGTGGTGTCTTGACCACGCCGCCGCTACGTCCGGCTTATCTCGATGATCCTGATACGCACTATCGACTCGAGCGCCTGAAGGGTCTGAGCGACCTGAGGTCGCTCACTGACTAGCCGCTTGACTAAGCGATTCGACAACCGCCTCCGTCGCTGCGATCAGGGCATCGCCGATATTCACGATCACGGCCTCCTGGGGTTGGCCGGTCCATTCGTCCATGTAGATCTTCTTGACCTCGATCGCCAGGCAACAACCCCGGCCGGCGTAGCGCTCGTTGATCCAACGACTCATGTGCCCGCCTCTGAATCGGACGTTCTCGCGCACGTCGAGGTGGCCTCCGTCAAAAGGATACGAAGCGAGCGCCTGGCAAAATGAATCGACGACATCCCCCCAGACAGCGCGGTCAACCGAACCGGTGCCGACGTTGATTTCCGGATTGTCGGCGGGTGAGTCTACGGGTGCATCTGGCCCCAGCCGGCGATGGTTGTACGAGTGCAGGTCGAGGACCACGAACCGATCATGACGTGCCGCAACCTCATCGCACGTCTCGGCCAATTCCTTATAGAAGAGGTCATAGTCCTGGAGCAAACGCTCGACCAGGTCAGGCGGTGGCACCTCTGTCCAGAGCTGGAGGTCCCATGCATCGCTGTTCTTCATGTAGACCGCCGACTCCCGAGGCCGATTCAAGTCGATCTCAAACCTCGACATGGACACGGCGACTGTCGTTCCCGCTATCGAGAGCCATTGATCCGTGAAGGGATCTTCTTCACGCAATCTGGTTGCGTCGTCGAGCGCGGTCCGTCCCTCGATCTCCGGCCGAAGACTGTGCCCAGCGTGAATTGCGGCTGCAACCACCCGGCCCTCGCCGCGATTGATCTGCCACTTGTGCCCCGTCACAGTGTTGCCATCTCCCGATTGTCGAACTTCCGTTGATAGAAGCCCATGTAGGCGACCTTGCGCTCCAGCGCGTCGAGCACCGCCTCAGTGAAGTTGACACCCTCGAGCCTCTGTGCCGAGCCGAGACCGCCGGGGGTGAATACGTTGATCTCCATGAGCTTGTCGCCGACGATGTCGAGACCAACGAGGAACATCCCATCCTGGACCAGCTTGGGCCGGACCACTTCGGCGAGACGGAACGCATCATCGTCGAGAACAGCTTTGGCCAGTTTGCCTCCGGCATGAAGGTTCGAGCGCATGTCTCCACCCGAGCGAACCCGCCGAAACGCTGCGTAGCGCCCGCGGTGACGCAGCGGTTGCCCGTTCATCAGGAACAGCCGAGTGTCGCCTTCTGTAGCTCGCGTCAGGTACTCCTGGGCAACAACATATCCGTCGCGGTTGACGGCGTCGATGATTTGATTCAGATTGGAAACGTCATCGCGACGTACCAGGAACACACCCTGGCCACCCGAGCCCTGGAGCGGCTTCAGCACAACCGTCCCGCGGTCATCAACGAATGACCTGAGCTCGGCACGGCTACGGGTAATCAGCGTCAACGGTCGCACTTCCTCGGGGAAGGTCTGGAAATACATCTTGTTCTGCGCCTTGCCGAGACCATTTGGATCGTTGAGAACGATCACACCGTGACGCAGCGCAACACGACCGAAGTCCACAGCTGCAGTCCTGGCCCATTCCCGTTTTCCAATTTCCGTGGACGGGTCGTTGCGCAGCATCAGAATGTCAAGATCGTCGATGGTGACCCGCTCTTCGATCGCGGTCTTGCCCTGGAGATCGGCCAGATAGGCCTTTCCTGTCTTGTATCGGGTCCTGGGCACTCGTCGTGCGGTTGCCTTGATGTGCTCATCCGGATCGTAAGCAAGATCGCCAACGCCAATTATCCATGCCTCCCATCCGCGGTTCGTGGCAGCCACACCAAGGCGTGTAGTTGTGTAACCAGCCTCTTCGGTTGCCAGATCGTTGACGACGAATGCGATTCTCACTCGAGACCACCCACAACTATTCGTTTTCCTCGGTCACGGGACACCTCCAACTCATCATTTGGCTCCTCATCAGCAGGCCCCGACGCGCACCCCCGCCCATAGCGCTCGACGCCGTTGAGATGTACTTGCCGCACCACTCGGTTCGTCTGCATCGGCCTCCGGCTCAGTGACGAAGAACATCTGTGAAAACACCGGTCGAGCGCCGACAGGCCGATACCGAGCGGAACAGACGATCCTCCGTCACTTCATGATACGGCGATTGGCCGTGCGGTCCACTCGCCGGCCTTGACGCCGGCCCCCTCAGGGCTCCGATCACCACATCCGGCCGTAGATCCATGCGCTGTAACACCAGCACGTAAACCGAACGGAGCCGGCGCGTGTCACGATTCTCGCTACCATTGCTGCCCAGTCGCTGGCGTGGGACCCGGCGAGGTGACGTTCTCGCTCGAGCTGGCATGATCGGAGTTGGCGGGGTGGATCCCAAAGCGAGCAATGGCACCCTGGGGACCTTCGTGGGGGTGTTCACACCCTCGATCCTGACAATCCTCGGCATCATTCTCTTTCTCCGCCTCGGCTATGTCGTAGGCAACGGCGGCCTTCGCAACGCTCTGCTCATGATCGGACTGGCGACGGCCGTTACCAGCCTCACCAGCATCTCGCTCGCCGCCATCTCAACGAATATCGAGGTGCGAGGAGGCGGGGACTACTACCTGATCTCTCGGACGCTCGGCATCGAGTTCGGCGGCGCTATCGGGATAGTGCTCTTCCTAGCCCAATCGGTATCCATTGCGTTCTATGCGATCGGGTTTGGTGAAGCGATCGCCGCTATCGCCAATTTGGACGGCGCCCTCCCGGTTCAACTCATCGCCGCCGGAGCGGTTCTCGCGCTGTTCGTCCTCGCCTGGCTCGGTGCCGACGCAGCAAGCAAGTTCCAGTTCGTAGTCATGGCACTGCTGGCCGCCGCTCTTGTGTCGTTCTACGTCGGCGCGGTTTCCAACCTCCACGCCGGCGCGTTGTCCGGCAAGTGGGGTCAACCTGCAGGCGGGCCCGGATTCTGGGTGCTGTTTGCGATCTTCTTCCCGGCAGTCACCGGGTTCACTCAGGGCGTGAGCATGTCCGGCGACCTCCGCAATCCCAGCAAGAGCCTTCCTATCGGAACCTTCGCTGCGGTAGGACTGTCGACCCTGGTGTATGTGAGCGCCGCCGTCCTCCTCGCCGGTACGGCCACGCTGGCAGCGCTAGCGTCCGACAACTCGGCGCTGCGCTCGACGGCGTTCTTACCTCCACTCATCGACGCGGGCGTTGTTGCGGCGACTCTCTCCTCGGCGATGGCATCGTTTTTGGGTGCCCCGCGCATCCTTCAGTCGTTGGCTTCCGACCGCATCTTCCCGACGCTCGGCGTTTTCGCACACGGACACGGCACCACCAACAACCCGCGACGCGCCGTGGTCTTGTCTCTCGCAATAGCGCTGGCGACGATCTCCCTCGGAAGCCTGAATGTCGTGGCACCGGTGGTGTCAATGTTCTTCCTCATCTCGTACGGGCTCCTCAACTACGCCACCTACTACGAAGCCCACGCGGGCAGCCCCTCATTCCGGCCGCGGTTTCGCTACTTCCACCGCCGCGTCAGCTTGCTCGGCGCCATTGCATCGTTCGGGGCCATGGTTGCAATCAACTTCGTGGCCGGCGTGGTTGCACTGCTCGTGTTGCTGGGGATATACACCTACCTGGGAAGGCGCGCCCAGCCCGAACGATGGGCCGACGCCAGCCACTCCCACTACTTCAAGCGGGCCAAGGAAAGTCTTCGCCTGATGGCGGGTGAGACAGAGAGCGCCCGCAACTGGCGTCCCCAGGTGCTCGCATTCTCGGCTGACTCGGCGCGGCGGGAACGCCTAATGCGACTTGCTGCGTGGCTAGAGGGTTCGAGTGGTCTCTCGGCGGTGGTCGAGGTCATCCAGGGGTCCGGGGCAATCAAGCGGCGCGAGCGTGAGGAAAGGCAGGAAGCGCTCAAGACGGAAGCGACCGCACTCGGAGTCGACGTGTCCTTGGTTGTCCTCGCTCCGGACGCCACTGAAGCGCTCCCAATAGTCGCCCAGGCGTACGGGTTGGGGCCGCTACGGGCCAACACAGCGCTGTTCGGACTTGCGGAAGATCCGGGTCCCGAGCGGATGGCCGACTACATCCAGATACTGCGGGAGATGGTGAGGCTGCAAATCAACGTGATCGCGGTCACAACCGATGCGGGACGGTGGGACACAATGGAATCCCAAGCCGGCAGGAGCCGCCGTATCGATGTGTGGTGGAAGGGCGACGACAGCAGCCGGCTCGCGCTGCTGATGGCGTACCTGGTTACCCGCACCGAAGACTGGAATCGGTGCAAGATCAGAGTGGTTGCCATCGCCGAGCCAGACGGCGACACCGATCAGTTGACCCGCGGCCTCGAGCAAATGCTCGACGACGTCCGCATCTCCGCATCGACTCACATCATCGAGGTGCCTACACAGCAATCGGTGGCGTTGGCCTGCGGTGATGCCGCCCTCGTGATGGTGCCGGGGCGCCTTCACCGCGACGAGTTGCTCGATCCGCTCGACAGCGATCTGTATGCGTTGCTACAAGGACTGCCGCTGGCGGCAGTCGTCGTCGCCGCCAATCCTGTCGATCTTGTTGCCGGACCGGAATCCGGCGCGCACAGCGCCATCACCGCCGCCGAGGAACGAGTGGAAGCAACCGAAGCGAGGCTGAAGCGTCTCGAGGAGCAACTGAGGAACGTCGACGGCCTGGTAGCGGACTTGCGAGCCGAGGTTGAGCGCGATGCCTCCGACGACGCCGAGGCACGCCTCGACGCGGCCGAGGCCAGGCAAGCCACGTTTGCCAGACGCGTTCTCAAAGCACGCGCCGCCAACGACGGGGCAAAACGTGATCTTGCCAGCGCGATGGAGCACGGCCCGGCCACGTGAATTCCTGGACCCGATTCCGGATGGGACCGGTCAGTCGCTGGCTGCAA